>DATJUQ010000012.1:0-138015 GCA_035502235.1 Allosphingosinicella sp. | reverse complement strand
TCTCCCCGGTGGGGAGAGGGTAGGGAGAGGGGGCTCGGCCTCCGGAGCCGACTTCGGCCGCAGAGCCCCCTCACCCCAACCCTCTCCCCCCAAGGGGAGAGGGGGCTGATGCTGTCCCTGCTGAATGTCGATACGCTCTAGGGCCATTCCTCCCCTGCCCTTGCAGGGGAGGGTGGTGGAGGGGCGGCGCGACCGCGCCGCTTTTCCGCTTCCGGAACGCTCGCTTCGCTCACGCCCCTCCACCATGCTTCGCATGGTCCCCCTCCCCTCGAAGACGAGGGGAGGATCCAAAGGTCAGACCGAGAAGCTGGTGCCGCAGCCGCAGCCGGAGGCGGCGTTGGGGTTGGTGACCTGGAAGGAGGCGCCGCCCAGGCTCTCGACGAAATCGACGACCGACCCGCGCACCAGATCGAGCGAGATCGGGTCGACGACCAGGGTGACGCCGTCCTGCTCGGCCTTCTCGTCATCCGCCTCGACCGCGTCGGCGAGGCCGAATCTGTACTGGAAACCGGCGCAGCCGCCGCCGTCCACCGAGAGGCGGAGGATGGCGGGCTTCACCTGCTTCGCGGCGATCGCGGCGACGCGCGCGGCGGCCGATGGAGAAAGGGCGATCTCGCTCATCCCCGCAAAATAGGGTGGCCGGGCCATGAAAACCAGCCTTGCTCGCCACGGCGGACTTTGTCCGGTAAAGGGACGGCTCACGCCACAGGCGCACGGGAGGGAATGAGGATGATCAACCGGACGGGCTTCGCCCTGCTTGCGCTCGGCGCGTTGCTGTTTTCGGCGCTGCTTTACGTGGCGATGACCTACCATATCCTCGGCTGGCCGTCGGATACGGAGACCGAGGCGGGGCTCGGGCCCCAGGAGTTGATCGCGCTCTACACGATCGTCTTCGGACTGCCTTATGCGCTCTACACGCTGGCGCGGGGGGGCAATGTCCTGAAGGTCGTCTTCCTCGTCCTCCTGATCCCCGCCATCCATTACGGCGCGATCTACCTGTTCCTCTGGTGGACGGCCGAGGGCCAGGCGATGGCCCCCGCGATCAACGACATGGGTGAGGAGATTGCGGGTCCGGCGGTGAGCCCGGCGGTGATCGGCGGCGTCCTCGCCGGCCTGGCGGGCGCGCTCGTCTCCTTCGCGCTGGTCGCCCTGCTGGGCCTGCGCGCCGCGACGGCGGGCTTTGTCGTCTTCCTCGCCGGTCTGCTGCTGCTCGCCCTCTGGGGCGGCGTCGGTTTCTGGCTGCTCGGCGACACGCCGGAACGGCCCATCGACCTGATCCTGAAGCTCTTCCTCCCCTGGCAGCTGATCTTCGCCTTCTTTCTCTCGGCGCTGCTCAGCCCGACGCTGCGCCGCCGTTAAACGTTCACCGCGCGCTTGCGGGCGGGCGGGGTTCGGGGCATAGGCGCGGGCCATGAAGGTCCGCGTCTTTGTCACGCTGAAGAACGGCGTGCTCGACCCCCAGGGGAAAGCGATCCACCATGCGCTGGAGGGGCTCGGCTTCGCCGGCGTGAACGACGTGCGCGCGGGCAAGCTCATCGAGCTCGACCTCGCCGACAGCGTCGAGGATTCGGAGATCGAGGAGATGTGCCGCAAGCTCCTCGCCAATATTGTGATCGAGAATTACCGGATCGAGGCGGTGGAGAAGACGGCGTGAAAAGCGCCGTCATCGTCTTCCCGGGCTCCAATTGCGATCGCGACATGGCCGAGGCGCTGCGCCTCGTCACGGGCCGCGCGCCGACAATGGTCTGGCACCGGGAGGACAGCCTCCCCGACGGGCTCGACCTGATCGCCATTCCCGGCGGCTTTTCCTATGGCGACTATCTGCGCTCCGGCGCGATGGCGGCCCAGTCCGAGGTGATGTGGGCGGTGAAGGACGCGGCGGAGCGCGGCGTCGCCGTGCTCGGCATCTGCAACGGCTTCCAGGTGCTGACCGAGGCGCGGCTGCTGCCCGGCGCGCTGATGCGCAATGCCGGCATCAACTTCGTCTGCCGCGACGTGCCGCTGATCGTCGAGAACAGCCAGTCCGCCTTCACCGCGCGCTATTCGGCGGGCGAGGAGATCGCCATTCCGGTCGCCCATCATGACGGCAATTTCCAGGCGGACGTGGCGACTCTGGACCGGCTCGAGGGCGAGGGCCGGGTCGCCTTCCGCTACGCCGCGAACGTCAACGGCTCGGCCCGCAACATCGCCGGCATCCTCAACGAGGCGGGCAATGTGCTCGGCATGATGCCGCATCCGGAGCGGGCGGTGGAGGAGGCGCACGGCCTGACCGACGGCCGCCGCCTGTTCGAGGGCCTGCTGGAGGCGGTCAGCCAGCCGGCATGAGCGGGCGCGCCTCGGATCGCTGCGCCGATTGCCCGGTGCGGGATCAGGCGGTCTGCGCGGCGCTCAGCGACAACGAGCTGGACGAGCTGGCCCGGATCGGCCGGCACAGGTCGTTCAAACGTGGCGAGACGATCTTCGCGGCCGGCGAGGACGGCATCGCCTGCGCGACCCTGGTCGAAGGCGCGGTGAAGCTCGCCGAGACCGATGCGGACGGGGTGGAGCGGATCGTGGCGCTCGTTCACCCGGCGGGGTTCCTCGGCCAGCTCTTCGCGGCCACGGCCCAGCATGACGCGGTGGCGCTGACCGACACCCGGATCTGCCTGTTCCCGCGCGCGGGCTTCGAGCGGCTGATGGCGGACCATCCCAGGCTCACCCGCTCGATCCTGGAGCGGACGCTGGCGGAGCTGGATGCGTCGCGCGCGCTGACCGGTCTGATCGGGCGGCGGGACGCGAAAGCGCGACTGGCCGGGCTGCTGCTCGCCTTCGCGAGAGCCGCGGCGCCGGCGCCCTGCGGCAGCGCGACGGAATTCGAGCTGCCGCTGAGCCGGGAGGAGATGGCGAGCCTGCTCGGCACCACCATAGAGACGATCAGCCGCCGGCTCACCGAGCTGGAGCGGTCGGGCCTGATCGAGAGAAAGGGCGCGCGCGGACTGGTGATCCGCGACGCGCCAGGTCTCGCCTTGGTCGGCGGAGGAAGCTCGGGCGCCTAGAGGCTCGCCTTCAGGGCGACGAAGAAGAGAGCGAGCGCGATCACCAGCACCGGCAGGGTCATGATCTGCGCGAGCGCCTCGCCCGAGGTCAGCCGGCCGGTATGGGTGTCGACGCCCTCCTCGCGGAATTCGGCCCAGCTCTGCTTGCGCGGATTGCCGTCGTCCGCGACCCGCGCCCAGAGGCCCGGCGTGACGAACAGGGCGACCACGCCGATCGCGAAGATCGCGGCGGGCACGACCAAATCCGGGCCCATGAAGGCGGCGCAGAGGATGCCGACGAAGCCGAGCCAGGCGCCGATCAGCATGAGATGCACCGCCGGGTGGAGATCGAACGGCCGGGCGCCGCGGTTGCGCAGCGGGGCGGCGGGATGGATGCGGGCCTTTTCGGCCAGGGCAGCCTGGGTTTCGTGAACGGCCATGATGCGGGCTCCTTCTGAGGTGAAGCCCTGATGCGCTCGCGGCGGAGGCCGCGCCTTGACGAACGTCAAAACCGCCGTGCTCCTCTCCGCAATTACAGTCTTGAATATAATGAGCGTGCTTATTATGTTGCACCGCGTCATGGAAAATTATGCCTTCGAGATCGCGGAAACGGCCCGGCTGATTCGCCGGGAGGCGAACCGGCGCGCGACCGAGGTCGGCTCGACCAAGGCGCAATGGCGCGTGCTCGCCTTCCTCAAGCGGCTGGGCAATGGCGCCCGGCAGGTGGAGCTGGCCGAGGCGCTCGACGTCGAGCCGATCACGCTCTGCCGGATGATCGACCGGCTCGAGGAGGCGGCGCTCGTGGAGCGCCGGCGCGACGAGAATGACCGGCGCGCCTGGCGCATCCACCTCACCGCGGCCGCGGCCCCGGTGCTGGCGAAGCTCGAGGAGATGGGCAAGGCGTTCAACGCCGACATGATGCGCGGAATTTCCGAGGCCGACCGGGCGACGATGATGCGCCTCCTCGGCCGGATCCGCGAGAATCTCGACCAGATCGAACAGGTGGACATTGCGTCATGAGTGAAGCGGATCCGAAGCTCGAAATCGAGGAGAAGCCCGTCCCGGCGAAACCGGCGGCGGCCCCGCGCCCCCGGCCCAAGGCGGAGCCGGAGGTGCAGGCCGCGTCCGTCCCGGACCAGCCGGCCGAGCCCGGGCAGCCGGCGCGCAAGCGCGGGCCGCTGCGGCTCGTCCTGATGCTGTCCGTGCCCTTGCTCCTGCTGCTGGTCGGCGGCTATTTCTATCTGACCTCCGGCCGCTACGTCTCCACCGACAATGCCTATGTCCAGCAGGACATGGTCTCGGTCGCCCCCGAGGTGCAGGGCGTGGTGACCGAGGTGTTCGTGCGCGAGAACCAGCAGGTCCGCCGCGGCCAGCTGCTGTTCCGCATCGATCCCCGCCCCTATCGCATCGCCCTCGCCCAGGCCGAGGCGCAGATCGCGGCCGCGCGGGTGCAGGTGAACCAGCTCTCCACCCAGTCGGCCGGCACCGCCGCCGACATCCAGGGCGCGACCGACAATCTCGCTTATCAGCAGCGTGAGTTCGCTCGCCTCCAGGGGCTGATGCAGCAGGGCTGGATCACGCGCACGCGCTTCGACGAGGCGCAGCACAATGTGAATGAGGCCCGCGAGCGGCTCGCCAATGCCCGCGCCGCCGCGGCCAGCGCCAATGCCGCGCTGGCGACCGGCGGACCGACCAGCCAGCCGCAATTGCAGGCGGCCTATGTCGCCCGCGACCAGGCCTTGCTCAACCTCTCCCGCACCGAGGTGCGCGCCCCCGCCGACGGCACGGTCAGCCAGACCGACCGGCTGCAGATCGGCAATGCGGTGGTCACCGGCGTGCCCGTCGTCACCATCGTGCGCAGCGCCACCACCTATGTGGAGGCGAATTACAAGGAGACGGACCTCGCCAACATGTATGTCGGCCAGGCCGCCGAGGTGACGATCGACGCCTATCCCGGCGTGACCCTGCACGGCAGAGTCGCCTCGATCGGCGCCGGCACCGGCTCGCAATTCTCGGTGCTGCCCGCGCAGAATGCGAGCGGCAACTGGGTGAAGGTGCGCCAGCGCGTGCCGGTGCGGATCGCCATTGACGGCCACCCGGAGCGCCCGCTCCTCGCCGGCCTCTCGGCCGAGGTCACCGTCGACACGCAGGGCCGCCCCGCGCCGCCGGCGCCCGGCCAGGTGGCCCCCGCGCGCTAGGCCGGCCCGGTGGCGAACAGCATCGAGATGACGCCCGCCGAGCGGGGCTTCACCACGCTCGCCGTGATCCTGGCGATGCTGATGCAGGTGCTCGACCAGACCATCGCCAATGTCGCGCTGCCGCACATGCAGACCAGCCTCGGCGCGAACCGGGAGACGATCACCTGGGTGCTCACCTCCTATATCGTCGCTTCCGCCATCGCGATCCCGATCACCGGCTGGCTCGCCGACCGGGTGGGACGCAAGCGGCTGTTCGTCTGGTCGGTGATCATCTTCACCGTCGCGTCGCTGCTCTGCGCGGTGGCGCAGAATCTGGAGACGATGGTCGGTTTCCGCGTCGTGCAGGGCGTGGCCGGCGCCTTTCTGGTGCCGCTCGCCCAGGCGGTGATGTTCGACATCAACCCGCCGGAAAAACATGCCCGCGCCATGTCCCTGTTCGGGGCCGGCGTGATGATCGGCCCGATCCTGGGGCCGGTGCTCGGCGGCTGGCTGACCGACAATTTCAACTGGCGCTGGGTGTTCCTGATCAACCTGCCGATCGGCGCGATCGCCGTGCTGATGATGATCCGCTTCCTGCCCGCGACCGCGATCACCAGGCGCAAGTTCGACATCCTCGGCTTCTTCCTGATCGCGCTCGCTTTGGGCGGCCTGCAGATGATGCTCGACCGCGGGGAGCAGCTCGACTGGTTCGCGAGCTGGGAGATCTGGATCGAGTGCGGCCTGTGCATCGCGGGCCTCTGGATGTTCGGCGTGCACATGCTCACCAGCCCGGACCCGATCTTCGACCCGCAGATGTTCAAGGACCGCAATTTCGCGACCGGCCTGCTGTTCATGGCGGTGACCGGCCTGATGATGCTCGCCGGCCTCGCCCTGCTACCGCCTTTGCTGCAAAATCTGTTCGGCTATTCGGTGCTGCAATCGGGCTTCCTCACCGCGCCGCGCGGCATGGGCACTTTGGTCTCGATGATCGTGGTCGGCCGGCTGATGGGGAAGATAGACGCGCGCCTGCTGATCCTGGCGGGCCTGCTGATGATGAGCTGGTCGCTCTGGCAGATGTCGGGCTTCTCGCTGGAGATGGACCAGCGGCCCGTGATCGTCAGCGGCATCATCCAGGGCTTCGCGCTCGGCTTCATCTTCGTGCCGCTGAACACCCTCGCCTTCGGCACGCTGAACCCGAAATTCCGCACCACCGCCGCCAGCCTGCTCAACCTCGCCCGCAATGTCGGCGGCTCGATCGGCATTTCGGTCGTCACCGTGCTGCTGGCCTGGAACACGCAGATCAGCCATTCGGACCTGGCCCAGCACATCACGCCCGGCTCGCTCCCGCCGATCGACCCGGCTCTCACCGGCGCCGCGCCGCAGCTGACCGAGACCGTGCTGACCGCCATGGACGCGGAGATCAACCGGCAGGCGCTGATGATCGCCTATATCGACGATTTCTGGCTGATGATGATCATCTCGGCCTTGGCTATCCCGCTGATCCTGCTGCTCAGGAAGGGCCGCAAGCCGTCACCGGGCGAGCCCGCCGCGCATATGGACTAGGGCCGTAGTCGATACCCTTTGTGGCTTGGACATTCCGGCGCGCGGGCCGGCTCAGCCGTGCCTGGCGATCCATTGCTCGACGACCGGCGCGATCTTGGTGCGCCAGCGGGAGCCGTTGAAGATGCCGTAATGGCCGACGCCCTTGGCGAGCAGATATTTCTTCCGCTTCGCGTCGAGGCCCGTGGAGATGTTCAGCGCGGCTTTGGTCTGGCCGATCCCCGAAATGTCGTCGCGCTCGCCCTCAATGGCGAGCAGGGCGATGTCGGTGATCGCGGCCGGATCGACGCGGCGGCCGCGATGCGTCATCTCGCCCTTCGGCAAGGCATGGCGCTGGAAGACGACGTCGATCGTCTGCAGGTAGAATTCCTCGGTCATGTCGCAGACCGCGCGATATTCCTCGTAAAAGGCCTTGGTCGCGTCGGCGCTTTCGCCGTCGCCCTCGACCAGGTGGCGGAACATGCCCCAGTGGCTCTGCAGATGGTTGCCGAAGTTCATCGCCATGAAGCCGGCCAGCTGCAGGAAGCCCGGATAGACCTTCCGCCCCGCACCCGGATAGAGATAGGGCACGGTCACGATCACGTTGCGCTCGAACCATTCGAACGGGCGCTGGGTGGCGACGGTGTTGACCTCGGTCGGCGCCTCGCGCGTGTCGATCGGGCCGCCCATCATGGTCAGGGTCTTCGGCCGGCAGGGATGCTTGTCCGCGCTCATCAGGGCAGCGGCGGCATAAGCGGGCACCGAGGGCTGGCAGACGGCGAGCATGTGCGCGCCCGGCCCGATATGTTCGAGGAAGGCGACCAGATAATCGACATAATCGTCGAGATCGAAGCGGCCGTCGGCCAGCGGCACCAGCTTCGCGTCGCGCCAGTCGGTGATGTAGACGTCGTGGCCGGGCAGCATCCGCTCGACCGTGCCGCGCAGCAGGGTCGCATAATGGCCCGACATCGGGGAGACGATCAGCAGCCGCGGCTGGCCGGTGATCTCGCCGCCATCCGCGCGGAAGCGGCGGAAGCGCTTCAGCTGGCCGAAGGGCTTGCGCAGCACGATATCCTCGACGACGCGGACCTCTTCGCCGTCCACCACCGAATGGTCGAGGCCGAAGTCCGGCTTGCCGCGCGGCGCCGAGGCATGGGCGAAGACGTCGAGCGCCGAGGCCATGATCGGCCCCATCTGGGAATAGCTGAGCGGGTTGGCCGGATTGTTCAGCCAGTCCGCGCCGAGATTGGCGAGCGTGGACGCTCCGGCGAGCAGCGAACGCTGCATCTCATAGGCGTCGTATAACATCCGGTCTCCACCCCCGCTTACGGACCGGCTTTATGGGCCGATGCGGGGCTGCGGTCCATATGGGAATGAATGCGCCGCATACCAATTCGATCCGCTTGCGACGGACGGAGCGGGCCGCCTCCCTTGGCGTTGGCTCTCCCCCCTGCTAGGCCCGCCGGCATGGCACGGGGCAAGATCGACGACGACACGCCGAAGGGCAGTATCGGCAATCTCGCGATGATCTGGCGCTACGCGCTCCGCTACAAATGGACGATCGCGGGCGCGACCATCGCTTTGTTCATCGCCGCGGCGGCGACGCTCGCCATCCCCGACGGGTTCCGCCGGGTGATCGACAAGGGCTTCACCGGCAGCGGCGGCGCGGCGATCGCGCCCCATTTCAACTATCTGTTCGCGATGGTGGGCCTGCTCGCCGTGGCGACCGCCTGCCGCTTCTATTTCGTCTCCATGCTCGGCGAGAAGGTGATCGCCGACATCCGCGCGGCGGTGCACGACAATCTGCTGCGCATGGAGCCGCGTTTCTTCGAGGAGAACCGTCCGAGCGAGATCGCCTCGCGCGTCACCTCCGACACGGCGGTGATCGAGATCGTGGTCGGCTCCACCGTCTCCGTGGCCCTGCGCAACACCGTGCTCGGCATCGGCGGCGTCGCCTATCTGTTCACCCTGGCGCCGATGCTGACCGCCGGCCTGCTGCTCGCCATCCCGATCATCATCATTCCCGTCGTGCTGCTCGGCCGGCGCGTGCGCTCGGTGTCGCGGCACAGCCAGGACCGGATCGCCGACCTCGGCACGATCGTCGCCGAGACGCTGGGGGCGATGAAGGTCGTCCAGGCGTTCGGCCAGGAGCAGCGCGAATCCGGCCGCTTCCGCGACGCCGTGCACAACGCCTTCCAGACCGCGCGCCGGCGGATCCTGCTGCGCTCGGTGCTCACCGCGATCATCATCGCCATGCTGTTCGGCTCGGTCACCCTGTTGATGCGCGAGGCGGCGATCGACGTCTCCGCGGGCGCGATCTCCGGCGGCACCGTCGCCGCCTTCGTGATCACAGGCGGCATCGTCGCCGGCGCCTTCGGGGCGCTGACCGAGGTCTATGGCGACCTGCTGCGCGGCGCCGGCGCGACGGGCCGCATCGCCGAGCTGATGGCGCAGGTGCCGCAGATCCGCGCCCCCGCCAGCCCGATCGCCCTGCCGGAGCCCGCCCGCGGCCGGCTGGCGTTTGAGAACGTCACCTTCCGCTATCCGACCCGGCCGGACGTCAGCGCGCTGCACGGCTTCAACCTGATCGTCGAGCCCGGCGAGACCATCGCCCTGGTCGGCCCGTCCGGCGCCGGCAAATCCACCATCTTCCAGCTCGCCCAGCGTTTCTACGATCCGCAGGAGGGCGCGATCCGGCTCGATGGCGTCGAGTTGCGCGCGGCCGATCCCGCCCAGATCCGCGCCCGCATCGCGGTGGTGCCGCAGGAGACGGTGATCTTCGCCGCCTCGGCGCGCGACAATCTGCGCTACGGCCGCTGGGAGGCGTCGGACGCGCAGCTCTGGGCGGCGGCCGAGGCGGCCAATGCGGCGGAGTTCCTGCGCAAGCTGCCGGAGGGACTGGACACCTATCTCGGCGAGGGCGGCGCCCGCCTGTCCGGCGGCCAGCGCCAGCGCGTCGCCATCGCCCGCGCCCTGCTCCGCGATTCCCCCCTGCTGCTGCTCGACGAGGCGACCTCGGCGCTGGACGCGGAGAGCGAGCGGCTGGTCCAGGGCTCGCTGGAGAAATTGGTCGAGGGGCGGACGACGATCGTCATCGCCCACCGCCTCGCCACCGTGCGCGCGGCCGACCGGATCATCGTCATGGACCATGGCCAGATCGTCGAGGAAGGCACCCACGACAGCCTGAGCGGCAAGGGCGGCCTCTACGCCCGTTTGGCCCGCCTGCAGTTCGAGGGAATCGCGGCCTAGCCGGGCGGGCGCCCGCGGGATCAGCTCTCCCGCGGGATCCCGAAGTCGGGCAGCCAGGGGCAGCGCCGCGCGTCATAGACCTCGACCGTCGGCGCGGGGAAAGCCCGGTCGGCGAAGGCGCCGGCGGGGATCGTGATCATGCCGGGGCGGATCTCGATCTCGTAGAAGAGGGTGGCGCCGCAGCCGCCGCAGAAATGGTTGCGCGCCCAATGGCCGTCGTCCGAACTGCGCTCGAAGGTGAGCCAGGCTCCGGAAACGCGGACCCGCTCCGCCGGATAGGTCGCGTTCCAGGCGAAGGCGCTGCCGGTCCGGCGCTTGCAGTCGTTGCAATGGCACAGGGAGATGCGGGCCGGATCGCCTTCAGCGCGGACGGTGAGCGCCCCGCAGGCGCAGCGTGCTTCGCGGACGATCATGCGCCCGGCCTAAACGCATGCGCCAGATACAAAAGGGCGGCGCCGAGGCGCCGCCCTGTGAGAAGGTGATTTCGCCGCGCGTCAGAATTCGCGCTGATAATATTCGTTGCCGACGAAGCCCATCGTCGTGATGTTGGCGCGCTTGGTGACGGCCAGCACCTCGTCGACGACCTCGTAGCGGGCCGCCCGGTCCGGCTGCAGGTGCAGCTCGGGGGTCGGGTTCATGTTCGCCGTGATGTCGAGATATTGGCGAAGACGGCCCAGATCGACCGGGGCGCCGTTCCAGAGGATCGTCCCCTCGGCGGTGATCACGATCTTGTTCTTCTGCGGCTCGACCGGCGGCGGCGGCGAGTCGGTCGCCTGCGGCAGGTCCAGCTTCACCGCATGCGACTGCACGGGGATGGTGATGATGAACATGATCAGGAGCACCAGCATGACGTCGATCAACGGCGTCGTGTTGATGTCCATCATCGGCTCGGATGATTCGGGATTTGTGACCGATGCGCTCATTTATTCGCTCCTAATTCGCCGCGGTCACAGCCGCTGCCCGCCTTCGGGGGCGGGTTCGGAAATGAAGCCGATCCTGGCGAAGCCCGCCCGCTGCATGGCGTAGATGGTGCCGCCGATGCACCGGTAGGGCGTGTTCACGTCGCCGCGGATATGGGCCTCCGGCATATTGTCTTCCGTGAGGTTCTGACGGCCGCCGATCGCCTCGATCTGCTGATCGAGATGGGCACGACCGCGCCGCTCGAGCTCCTCGGCCGTCACCGGCGCCAGGTTCCAGTACACCTCGCAACGGCCGCCGACCTCGCGAACCGTCAGGTTCACGTTCTCCGGCTTGGTCTCGGTCACTTGGTAACGGACCTTCGGCAGATTGACGGGCACGGACTGCAACACGACCGGCACGGCGATCAGGAAGATGATCAGCAGCACGAGCATCACGTCCACCAGCGGGGTCGTGTTGATGTCGGACATCGGGACGTCTTCGTCACCGCCTGCTTCGCCGACCTGCATAGCCATAGTCTAATTCCCGTTCTTACCCTGTGCGCGCCGCCTGCCGGCGGCGAAAGACGCGGCGGGCCCAGGCGGGCCCGCCGCATGCTTCACATTACGACTTGGCGGTCGTGGCCGCGCCGGTGCTGGCGGCCGGAGCCGCCGGCTTGGCACCCGCGGTCGGGGCCGGACGCGAGGGGATGGCCGGACGGACGGCGCCGCCGGACATCATGTAGCCGTGCACGTCGGTCGCGAAGCGGGCCAGCTGCTCGCCGATCGCCTTGTTGCGGCGCATCAGCCAGTTGTACTGCATCACGGCCGGAACCGCGACGACCAGGCCGAGCGCGGTCATGATCAGCGCCTCGCCGACCGGGCCGGCGACCGCGGAGATCGACGCCTGACCGGCGGCGCCGATCTTGATCAGCGCGCGGTAGATGCCGACGACGGTGCCGAACAGGCCGACGAACGGCGCGGTCGAACCGACGGTGGCGAGGAAGGCGAGACCGCCGGAAAGCTTGGCGGTGATCGCACCCTGGCTGCGCACCAGCGAGCTCAGCATCCACTCATGCTGATCGACCGGGTCGGTCAGCTTGTTGTGCTGCTCCTCGGCGATCAGGCCGTCCTCGACGATCTGGCGATAGGCGCCGTTCTTGTCGAGCTTGTTGGCGGCGTCGCGCAGGTTAGGCGACTGCCAGAAGGTCGTGCGCGCGCGCCGGCCTTCCTTGATGATGCGGTTCTGGTCGATCAGCTTGACGAAGAAGATGTACCAGGAACCGACCGACATGAGGACGAGGATGGCGAGCGTGATCCACGCGATGATGCCACCTTCTTTGAGCGCCTGAATGAAGCCGAAGTCGGCCCCCGAATGACCCGCCGCTCCATTTGCTGCTGGTGCTGCCATTTGATTAATTCCTTCTCACTCTGAAATTGCCGTAGTCGATGGAAATTACTCGGACGGAAGCCGCCAGGTGACCCTGCCGGAGTCTCTGCCGCTCGTCGGATTACCGTTCTGGTCGCGCGCCGGGGTGTACCGGGCGCGGCTGCGCAGGATCCGGCAGGTCGCCTGGTCCAGCGCGGCAGAACCGCTCGAGGCCGTCACCGTGCAGCCTTCGACGCGGCCGTTGGTGCCGATCGTCAGACTGAAGCCGGTGGTGCCCTGATCGTTGCCGCGCAGAGCGGCAGCGGGGTAATCGTCAGCCGAGAAGTAAGAGTTCAGGTTCGCCCGAGCCCGCTGCGGCGGCACGATCCGCGGCGGCGGCGGCGCCGGCGGCGCGGGAGGCGCAGGCGGCGTGATCACCGGCACGGGCGGCGCGGGCGGCATCGGAATGGACGGCGGCACCGGCATCGGCGACGGCACCGGGAACGGTGACGGCACGGCGGTGACCGGCGGCGAATTGGGCTGGTCCGGCGGCGGGGGCGGCGGCTCCTCGGGCGGGGGCGGCGGCTCCTCTTTCACGTCAACGACTTTTAGATCCTCGGTCGCCGACTTGATGAATTTATAGGCGAGGCCCGACACGAACGCATAGGCGAGGAGGGCGTGCAGGATCGCCACGACGGCAATGGCCCAAACGCGTCCGCGACTAATGGGTTGGTCTACGTACGACATTAATCCGCCAGGCTCCTCTCATCGCACAAAACGGGCACCCCGCGTTTGGCCACGCGGGCGAACCGGAAAACCGTCATCCGTGAAACGGATATAGTCAAGGTCAGGGTCTCTATCCTGACGTTCTGGAACAGGCAATCCTCCACGTGACTTTGTAACGTGAGCGTCATGCAAGGTGGATTTCCGGGGCAATGCGGGGTTAATGCGAAGCGCCCTAGCGGGGGGCTGGATCGAAACGGGACACGTTATGAAAGCGCCAATTTTCGCCCTTTCCGCCGCTCTGCTCATGGCCCTTCCTGCCCATGCGCAGCCGCAGAATCAAGATAGTTTACAAAGTCTTACTTATGCCGATCTCGCCGACCTCGGGGCCGGCGCCCCGGTCGTCGCGCATTTGCGGGTGCGCGCCGCCGACCGGCTCGGCGAGCGCGAGGCCACGACCGTCCGGGCCGGCCACACCCGGTTCGAGATCGAGGCCGAGGTGGTCGCCCTGATTCGCGGTTCGGGGGGCCTGCCGGCCCGCATCCGCTACCTCGTCGACCTGCCGAACGATTCGCGCGGCCGCCCGCCGCGAATCGCCCGCAGGAGCGAATTTCTGGTGATGGCGACTCGGGTGCCGAATCGGCCGGACGAATTGCGGCTGGTCACGGCCGACGCGCAGCTTCCCTACAATGCCGCCGCCGCGGAGATGCTGCGCAACATCGTGCGCGAGGCGAGCGGCGCCGAAGCCCCGCCGCGAATCACCGGCATCGGCCGCGCCTTCAGCGTCCCGGGCAATCTGCCTGGCGAGCGCGAGACCCAGTTCTTCCTGCTGACCGCGGACCAGCGCCCAATATCGCTGACCGTGCTTCGCCGCCCGGGCGAGCAGGTGCGCTGGGCGGTCGCGCTCGGCGAGATCGTCGAAGAGGGCGCCGCGCCGCCGCAGCCCAACACCCTGCTCTGGTACCGGCTCGCCTGCACCCTGCCCGCGCGCCTGCCCGAGGAGGCGCTCAGCGAGTCCAGCCCGGACGAGGTCCAGTCGATCCAGGCCGACTATCGCGTGATCCAGCAGGGCCTCGGCCGCTGCGCCCGTACCCGCGCGCCCCGGCGGTAGAAGCCGTCGCCGTCAGAAGGAGGCCAGCTCGACGCCGACGCCGGCGCAATCCGGATAGATGTCGGGCTTGCTGCTGGTCACGCGCAGCGCGGTGACGCCGCGGCGCGCGGCGATCAGGTCATAGGCCTCGCGCACGAACGTCTCCTGCAGGTTGAACCGGCGGGAGCGGGCGAGCGCGCCGATCTCGGTGCGCAGGAAATCATAGTCCCAGGCATGGCTGCGCTCGTCGGTGGCCGCGAAGCTCTGCTCGTCGACCCAGACCTCGACGGTCACGATCAGGCGCTGCGGCTTGCCCACCTCGAAATCGTGAAAGCCGATGTCGACCGGCACGTCGTAGCGGTCGAGCACGATCTTGCGGGTCTTCGGGGCGAGCCGCTCGGGCCTGAGCCCATCGAGCTTCGGGCCGTCGAGCTTGGCGATATTGGTCTGTGTCATTGGGGCTCCAGGAACTGGACGTCGCGGGGCAGGCTCAGGAAGCGTTGCCCGCCGTCGAGAAGGATGGTGTGGCCGGTGATGCTCGGAGTGGCGATCAGGAAGCGCAGGGCCGCGACGATCTCCTCGACGCGGACTCCCCGCTCCAGGGCGTTCAGCCCGTGCACCTTGTCGAAATTGGCGCGGCTCTGCGGACCCGAGACCAGGGTGACCGAGGGCGCGATGCCGCAGACGCGGATCGCCGGCGCATAAGCGCGGGCCGCGAGCTCGGTCACTCCGGCGAGGCCGTATTTGGAGATGGTGTAGCTGAAGAAATCCGGATTCGGCCCGTGCAGCTTCGCGTCGAGCAGGTTGACGACCAGCCCCTCCCCCGCCGCGGCCGCAAAGACGCGGGTCAGCAAGGCCGGCGCGCGCAGGTTGACGTCGAGGTGCGCGGCCCAGCTCTCCGGCGTGAAATCCCGGATATCGTCATGCGCGAAGAGCGAGGCGTTGTTGACCAGCAGCCGCGCGGGCGGGAGGCCGTCCAGAGCGGCGACGATCCGGTCCGCGGCCTCCGGCGCGGCGAGGTCCGCCTGGACGGTCGTGGCGTCGCCGACCTCGGCCGCCAGCGCCGTCGCCTCGGCTGCGGAGCGATTGTAGTGGATCAGCACATGCCAGCCGTCCGCGGCGAGCGCGCGCACCAGCTCCGCGCCGATCCGTTTCGCGCCGCCGGTGACGATTGCGGTTCTCGGGGCCCTGTCCATCGGGCGCCGCATAGCCGCGCGCTTTGCGCAAGGCCAGCGGTGAGGCTAAGGCCTCCGACATGCCGATGCCGCCGCCTCCCGAGGATATCAGCCGCCTCAGCCTCGCCGAGATCGCGCGGCTGGCGGAGGAGAAGCGCCTGCCGCCGGTGGAGAAATGGCATCCGACCCATTGCGGCGACAGCGAGATGCGGATCGCGCGGGACGGCACCTGGTATCATCAGGGCAGCCCGATCGGCCGGCCGGCCATGGTCCGGCTCTTTTCGACCATCCTGCGCCGCGAGCCGGACGGGAGCTTCGTCCTGGTCACCCCCGCCGAGAAGCTGGACATCGCGGTGGAAGACGCGCCCTTCGTCGCGGTCGAGGTCAGGAGCGAGGGCGAAGGGAAAGGCCGCACCCTCGCCTTCCGCCTGAACACGGGCGACCTCGTCGTGGCGGGGCCGGCGCACAGGCTTCGCTTCGAGGCCGGTCCCCATCCCTATGTCGAGGTGCGCAAGGGGCTCGACGCGCTGGTCGCCCGTTCGGTCTATTACGAACTGGCCGAGATCGCGCTCGCCGAGGGCGCCGAGCCGCCGGGCGTGTGGAGCGAAGGCGTCTTCTTCCCGCTGGAGCAGGCGGCATGAGGCGCCCGGCATGAGTCTGGCCGACACCCTGCGCGAGGCGCTCGAGCTCGGCCGCCGCGCCAGCCCGGAGCTGATCGGCGGCGACGTGCTCGACGAGGAGGCGCTGGCGCACGGCGTCACGCCCGCGGCCGTCCTGGTCGCCGTGGTGGATCGTCCCGATCCCACGGTGATCCTGACGCTGCGCCCCGAGACGATGCGCAAGCATCCGGGCCAGGTCAGCTTCCCCGGCGGCCGCATCGATCCCGGCGACGACGGGCCGATCGACGCCGCGCTGCGCGAGGCGGAGGAGGAGATCGGCCTCGCCCGCGCTCATGTCGAGATCATCGGCACCGCCGACCCCTATCTGACGATCACCGGCTTCGAGGTGACGCCCGTGCTGGGCATCGTCCCGCCGGGCCTCGACCTCAACCCGCATCCCGGCGAGGTGGCGGCGGTGTTCGAGGCGCCGTTCCACTATCTCCTCGATCCCGTCCACCAGCATGTCCGCACCGCCATGTTTCGCGGGCGGGAGCGGAGCTATTACGAGATCGACTGGCGCGAGCAGCGCATCTGGGGGGCGACGGCGGCGATGATCGTGAATCTCAGCCGGCGCCTGGCGCTCGTCGCATGACCCGGCTTCCCGACGCCCCCTGGCGGCACCGCGCCGGCATGGACCGGCTGCTCGCCGCGCTCGACGCCAAAGGCGGCGCGACCCGCTTCGTCGGCGGCTGCGTGCGCGACGCCCTGCTCGACCTGGAGCAGAGCGACGTCGACCTGGCGACTCGGCTCACCCCCGACGAGGTCGTGAAGCGGCTGGAGGCGGCGCATATCAAGGCGGTGCCGACCGGGATCGCGCACGGCACGGTCACCGCGGTCAGCGCCGGCACGCCGGTGGAGGTGACGACCCTGCGCCGCGACGTCTCCACCGACGGCCGCCGCGCCACCGTCGCCTTCACCGACGACTGGAAAGCCGACGCCGCGCGGCGCGACTTCACGATCAACGCTTTGTCCGCCGATCCGCTGACCGGCGAAGTGTTCGACTATTTCGACGGGCTGGACGATCTGGCGGCACGCCGGGTCCGCTTCATCGGCGACCCGCTGCAGCGCATCGCCGAGGATCATCTGAGGATCCTGCGCTTCTTCCGCTTCCACGCCCGCTTCGGCGCCGACGCGCCCGACGCGGAGGGGCTGGAGGCCTGCGCGGCGCGCGCCAACGACCTGATGGCCCTCTCCCGCGAGCGGATCGCGGACGAGGTGCTGAAGCTGCTCGCCTTGCCGGCGCCGGCCGCGACCGTGCGGCTGATGATCGCGCGCGGCATCTTCCGCCCGGTCCTGCCCGAGATCGAAAGCGCCGACCGGCTGGAGGCGCTGGTGGCGGCCGAGCGGGCGGCGGGGATCGCGCCCGACTCGATCCGGCGGCTCGCCGCCCTGCTCCCCGTCGATCCGGCCGCCGCCACGACCGTCGCGGCCCGGCTGCGCCTGTCGAACAAGCTCGCCGCCCGGCTCGCGGCGGCCGCGGGCACCGCGCTCGATGCCCCGGAGCCGCTCGCCTACCGGATCGGCATCGCCGAGGCTGTCGACCGCATCCTGCTGCACGGCACGCCGGACGCGGCACTCAAGGCCCTGCAGGAGTGGCGGAAACCGCGCCTGCCGGTCAGCGGGGGCGAACTCATCGCCATGGGGCTGGCGGCGGGCCCCCTGGTCGCGAAGACGATCCAGGCGATCGAGGAGGAATGGATGCGCGCCGGCTTTTCCGGCGACAAGGCGGCGGTGCGGGCCATGGCCCGGCGCCATGTCGATCAGGCGCTGCGGTCCAGCCAGTAGGTAAGAGCGGCGTCCGCCGGCAGCGCTTCCGAATAGAAATAGCCCTGACCGTAGGTGCAGCCCTTGTTGAACAGGGCGTTGGCGAGCGCCTCGGTCTCGATCCCCTCGGCGGTCGTCTCCATGCCGAGCGCGCGGGCGAGGCTGAGGATGGCGTCGACGATGGCGGCGCTGTCGCCGTCCTGGAGCATGCCGGAGACGAAGCGCTGGTCGATCTTGAGGATGTCGATCGGCAGCAGCTGCAGCGAGGCGAGCGAGGTGTAGCCCGAGCCGAAATCGTCCATCGCGATCTTCACGTCGAAGCGCTGCAGCGACTTCAGCGCCTTGGCGACGCGCTCCGGATCCTGGATGATCGCGCCCTCGGTCAGCTCCAGGGTCAGCCGGTCGCCGTCGATGCCGCTGGCGGCGAGCGCGCCGGAGACGGCGGCGGCGACGTCGTCGCGGCTGATCTGCACGGGCGAGAGGTTGACGTTTACATTGATCGGCAGGCGGGTGCCGGTCTTATGGTCCCAGTCGGCGAGGGTCTGGGTGGCGGTGTCGAGCGCCCAGCGGCCGAGCTGGACGATCAGTCCCGATTCCTCGGCCACCGGAATGAACTCGCTCGGCGGCACCGGCTCGCCCTCCAGCCGCCAGCGGGCGAGCGCCTCGAAGCCGGAGACTCGGCCGGAGCTGAGCTCGATGAGGGGCTGGTAGGCCAGCTCGAGCTGGCCGGATTCGATGGCGACGCGCAATTCGGTCTCGATCGAGAAGCGGCGGCGGACGGCCTGCGCCTGATTGGGCTCGTAGACCTGGGTGGTGCCGGCCCGTTTCGCGTTCTTCAGCGCGAACTGGGCATTGCGCAGCACCTCGTCGGCGCTCGACACGCTCTTCGAGAGGATCGCGCAGCCGATCGCGCAGTCGACCCTGATCTCCAGCTCGGAGAGGCGGAACGGCAGGGTGAGCACCGCCTTGATCCGCTCGGCCGCGCGCATCGCGTCGGGCAGGCCGCGGTCGAGCCGGAGCAGCACGCCGAACTCGTCTCCGGAGATGCGCGCCAGCATGTCAGAGGGGCGGAGCGCGGAGACGAGCCGGCGGGCGAAGGTGATCAGCAGCTCATCGCCGGCGATCGCCCCCATACATTCGTTGACGCGGCTGAACCGGGTCATGTCGACGGCAAGCACGGCGTAGCTGTTGTCGGAGAAGCCGGGCTCGCCCATCACCGCCTCGACCCGCTCGTTGAAGGCGAAGCGGTTGGGCAGGCCGGTCAGGCTGTCGCGCAGCATTTCGGAGCGAAGGCTGCGCTCGGTCTCCACCTGCGCCGTCTTGTCGATCAGCGAGATCATGCAGCGTTCGGGCTGGCCGGGCAGCACGGAGAGGCGGGCGAAGCGCACGGTGAAGTGCCGCCCGCCGATCGCCCGGCCGTCGGCGGTGTCGAACTGGAAGGCCGGATCGTCCTTCTTCAGGAAGGCGGTGAGCCGGGTTCCGATCGGCCCGGAGCGGAGCATGGGGACATGGGCGATGCGGCGCTCGCCCAGCCGCTCGTCGCATTCGGCGAGCAGGCGGAACTGGTCGTTGGCGCAGTCGATGAAGCTGTCTTCGGCGACGGTGACGATCGCGGCGGCGATGGGCAGAGCGTCGAGATAGCGCTGGCGGACCGCCTCGAGAATGTGCCGGAGTTCGGGCGCGAATTCGGCCGGTACGCCCTCGGGCGGGCGGGGCGGCCCGTCCGTCTGCTTGCCCCGCGCGCCGCTTTTCGCACCCTGCATGTGCCCGCGTTAGCGAAACAGGGTTAATTCCGCGTTGAGAATTGGGTTCGGCAAACCCCGTAACCGACTGCGGAAGCTCGCGGATTCTAGAACAGCTTGCGGATGCCGACACGCACCGACCGGCCGAGCGGATCGAGATAATCGGGCTGGTAGGACAAGGGCACCGCGCCGGTCTCGTCGCGCACGTTGAGATGCGTATCGAACAGGTTCTGGACGCTGACGAACAGCCGCGTCCCCTTCAGCCAGGGATGGCGGGCGACCAGGGCCGGGCGCTGCGACAGGTCCGCGAACAGGTTCAGGTTGACCGTCGAGAAGGAGGAGAAGCGCAGGTCGCTGCTCGTGCCCCCGCCGACGAGCGCGCCGCCGCTGACCGTGGTCCCGCTCTGCCAGCTCGCCTGGAGGAAGCCGCCGAAGCCGTTCTTGAAGATGCCCGCCGAGAGCTCGATCTCGTGGCGCGGCCGGCCGCCGCGGCCGTTGAAGGCCGAGCCGTCCAGATAGTCGAGCTCGGGCACGCCCGGGCGGATCAACACCTCGTCGGTGAAGCGCCAGGTGTGGAAGAGCGAGAGCTGGATGCCGCCGCCGCCCGGCCCGCCGAAGCCGCCGCCGCGCCCACCGCCACCGGGGCCGCGTCCACCGCCGCCGCCGGGGCCGCGCGGACCGCCGCCCGGGCCCGCGCCCGGCCCGCGTCCGCGGCCGCCGCCCATGCCCGGAATGGCCGGACCGCCGGCGCCGGGCGGGGGCGCGAAGGGCTTCTGGAAATTGAAGCCCCAGCGCAGCTCGCTCCGCTCGGAGCGGGCAAAATTCACCGGCCTCGTGTCGATCTGGAGCAGGCGGCCGTCCGGCCCGCGCAGGAAACGCCCTGGGAAGGCCGCCTCGATCTCGGCCGTGGCCACGGGGAAGCCGGAAATCGGATTGTCGATCCGATTCTCGCTATAATTGGCGTTGAACGACAGATTGGGCTGGCCCGGCCCGCCGCCGCCGAGCAGCCTGAGGTTCGCGCGGATCGAGAAGACGTGGCGGTTGTCGCCGCCGAGCAGGGGATTGCCGCCGGTGACCGTGGTCACGTCCACCGTCTCGCCGCGCACGAAATCGAAGACGCGGACATTGGGCGTGACCAGGGTCGGGTCGCCGAGCTGCGACACGCTCGGCGCGCCGTCCTCGTCGGTGATCGTCACCGCCAGGTCCAGGATCTCGATCGGCGACCAGCGCACGCCATAGCCGAGCGTGCGCATCGTGCCGAAATCGGAGAGATGCTCGACCTCGTAATTGAAGTTCAGCGAGATGTCGCCGACCGCGCCGAGGAAGCCCTCGCGCCGGCTGGTGAGCGGCAGGTCGAGGCTGCCGAGCGTGGCGACCCGGTCGCGGCCGAGATCGCGCAGGGTGGTGACGCCGCCGCGCAGGGTCTCGCTGCTCAGATCGAGCATATTGCCCTGGACGGTGAAGCTGGTGGTCACCTGTCCGCCCGGCAGGCTGAACGGCGAGCCGTTGAAGACGACCTGCGCGTCGCCCGATTTGTTGGTCGATTCCGTCCGGTCCTCGGGCCGCAGGGTCAGCAGCGTCCTGTCGATCGGCACGAACGGATTGAACGCCGGATCGCCCGCATCGAGCCGGGCCTGGAGCGCGGTCGGATCGGCATTGGTGTCTGTCAGCGTCGAGGAGCGGACGATGTCGTAATTGGCGGTGAAGTTCCAGCGCCAGCGCCCGATCGTGGAATCCAGGGCGACGCCGCCATGATAGGTATTGGTCTCGCTCTCCCGAAGCAGCGCGCCGGCCGCATCCGAATAGCGGAACAGGGTCACGTCGTCCGAAAAGGGCGAATAGGGATTGGCGGCGGGCAGGGTCAGCGCGAGCGAGGGCAGGCCGAGCCGGCTCTCGCTGGTCGTGCGGTTGAAGCGCAGATTGGCGCTCGCCCCGATCCGGCCGAAGCGGCGGCTGTAGGTGCCGTTGAGGTTGAGCGTGTCGTTCTTCGGGAGAAGCGTGCGGTAGGACCGCAGATCGGTGACGTTGGGAGCGTTCGCGCCGGGCACGAAGGCGGCCAAAGTCGGCGCGCCGTTCGCGGCGGAGACGGGCACGCCCGCCACGGTGACCGGCCGGCCGGCGAGCGCGCTCAGCGCCGGATCGACCTCGGCGGTCGGATCGTAAGGCGAGGCGCCGACATTGCCGACCAGGTCGAAGGGCGCGCCCGGGGCGGATTGGATGATGTCGCGCTCGCTCTCCAGCAACGCGCCCGTCATCGTGTAGCGGCCGTCGATCGACCAGCGCGCGGTACGGCTGATGCGGACGATGCTGGAGTTGAAATCGTGGCTGTTCTGCCCGCCCGCCGTGGCGAAGCCAAAGCCGGTGGCGAGGGTGACCGCCCGGAAATTCTCCTTGAGGACGATGTTGATGACGCGCTGGTCGGGGCGATAGCCGTAATTGAGCGCGGCCTCCTCCGGCAGGATGTCGACGCGCTCGATCGCCTCGGGCGGCAGGTCGCGAATCTCGCCGAAGCCGGAGATGCGCTGGCCGTTGAGGAGGATGATCGGCGGCCCGTCCCCGCGCCCGCGGCCGGACCGGGTCTGCGGCGCCAGCGCGTCGACCAGCTCGCCGATCGAGGCGGCGCCGTAGGAGCGGATCGCATTCTCGTCCAGGCGGACCTCGGGCCGGATATTGCCCTCCACCTCGCCGCGCAGGCGGACGCCGGTGACGGTGATATCGTTTTGGTCGTCGCTGGTGACGCCGGGCGCGTCGGCGGCCGCCTCGCCTTCCGCGGCGGGGGCTTCGTCCGGCGCCGCGTCGGCCGGCGGCGCCGCCTCGGCGGGCGGCGCGACCGGGGCGGGCGGCGGCGCGTCCTGCGCATGGGCAGGCGTCAGGCTGGTTCCCGCCAGCAGCAGGATCGAGAAAATCTTGAAACGCACTTTACTACCCCACTCCCCAAGGGCCCTGCCCCGCATGACCGCGCGGACCACCGACCGGCGCCTTTAGGCGCCGCGAGATGAACATCAAATGGTGACGGCCCTGAAAATTGTATCAAATTATGTGCAGATTTCGTGGATTCACGCGGCCGCAGGAAGACGAGCGACCAACAGTCCGCGACAAACCGCGACGCTTTTGGAAAAAGATCGGCCCGGCAAAAGCCGCCGGCGTCACCAGCCGAACGGCTCCTCCTTCGGGAAGCCCATGGGCGGCATCCGGCCCGCGGCGCCGCGCGCGGTCCGCCAGGGGCTCATATCCGCCTCGGTGCGGGTGCGGCCGCTGTCCCCGCCCATCGGCCAGGACAGGCCGTCGGCGATGGCGAAGCCGGTCGCGCCGGCCAGGCCGCCGTCGCGGTAGCGCTGCAGCTGCACGCCCTGCCCCCGGCCCATCTCCGGCAGCTCCGAGAGCGGATAGACGACGAGCTTCCGGTTTTCGCCGATCACCGCGACATAATCGTCGGTCGGCCGGAGCGGGCGAACGACGCGCAGCTTCGCGCCGGGCTTCAAATTGACGACCTGCTTGCCCTTGCGCGTCTCGGCGACCGCGCCGGCCGACGCGGTGACGAAGCCGCGCCCGTCCGAGGAGGCGAGCAGCAGTTTCTCCGCGCCGGCCGCGCGCAACAGGGCGACGATGCCGCCCTCCCCCTCGATGTCGACCATCAGCTTGACCGGCTCGCCGAATCCACGCCCGCCCGGGAGCTTGTCGGCGGCGAGCGTGTAGAAGCGGCCGTCCGCCGAGGCGAGCAGGAGCTTGTCCGTCGTGTGCGCATGAAGGAGCGGGAAAGCGAGGCTGTCGCCTTCCTTGAATTTCAGCGCCTCCGCGTTCGTCACCTCGACATGGCCGCGCATCGCGCGGATCCAGCCGCGCTTCGAGAGGATCACGGTAATCGGCTCACGCTCGATCATCGCCTCGAGCGGGATCTCGCGCGCGGGCGCGGCCTCCTCGATCAGGGTACGGCGGGCGCCGAGCGCCGTCTCCGGCCCGTATTTCTCGCGCAGCGCGCCGAGATCCTTTTTCAGCCGCGTGCGCTGGCGGGCCGGGGAATCGACCAGCTGCTGCAGGCCTTCGCGCTCCTTGGTCAGCGTGTCCCGCTCGCCCTTGAGCTGCATCTCCTCCAGCCGGCGCAGCGACCGCAGGCGCATGTTGAGGATCGCCTCGGCCTGGCGGTCGGTGAGGCCGAACTCGGCCATCATCACCGGCTTTGGCTCGTCCTCGGTGCGGATGATCTCGATCACGCGGTCGAGGTTGAGGAAGGCGATGAGATAGCCTTCGAGAAGCTCCAGCCTATCGTCGATCCTGCCGATCCGGTGCCGGGCACGGCGGACGAGCACCTCCAGCTGGAAGACCACCCATTCGCCGAGCACCTCGCGCAGGCTCATCACCCGGGGCGTGCGCGTGGAATCCAGCACGTTGAGGTTGAGCGAGACCCGCGCCTCCAGGTCGGTCAGGCGGAACAGGCTCTCCATCAGCACGTCCGGATCGACCGTGCGGCTGCGCGGCTCGATGACGATCCTGATCCGCTCGTCGGATTCGTCGCGCACGTCGGCGAGGATCGGCAGTTTCTTGTCGGCGATGAGCGCCGCGATCTGCTCGATCAGCTTGCCCTTCGGCACCTGGTAGGGGATTTCGCTGACCACCGCGGTCCAGCTGCCCTGCGCCCCCTTCTCGATCGCCCAGCGCGCCCGCACGCGGAAGCCGCCGCGCCCGGTCGCATAAGCCAGCGCGATCATCTCCGGGCTGTCGACGAGGACGCCGCCGGTCGGGAAGTCCGGGCCCTTCACCACCTCCAGCAGCCGCGCGTCGCCCGCCGCCGGATCGTCGATCAGGATGGTCGCGGCATCGATCAGCTCGGCGGCATTGTGCGGCGGGATCGAGGTCGCCATGCCGACGGCGATGCCGCTCGCGCCATTGGCGAGCAGGTTCGGGAAGAGGCCCGGCATCAGCTCGGGCTCTTCATTCTCGCCGTTGAAGGTCTTGCGATACTCGACCGTGCCTTCGTCGAGCCCGGCGATCAATTCGGCCGCGGCCGCGGTCAACCGCGCCTCGGTATAGCGGAAGGCGGCGGCATTATCGCCGTCGATATTGCCGAAATTGCCCTGTCCGTCGACGAGCGGGTAGCGGAGCGAGAAATCCTGGGCGAGGCGAACCATCGCGTCGTAGATCGAGGCGTCGCCATGCGGGTGATATTTGCCGATCACCTCGCCCACCACGGTCGCGCTCTTCTTGTAGCTGGACCCGGGCTCCAGTCGCAGCTGCCGCATCGCCCAGAGCAGCCGCCTCTGCACCGGCTTCAGGCCGTCGCGCAGGTCCGGCAACGACCGCGCCGTGATCGTGGACAGGGCGTAGACGAGATAGCGCTGGGACAGGGCGTCGTCGAACGGATGCTCGACGACGGTATCGAATTCATCACTCATCCGGGTCCGTTAGCAGGGGGGAATCCGGGAGGCGAGAGGGTTCGGACCGATTGAGCGGGCCGCCTTCCGATGGCGTCATTCCGCCCCACGGAGTTATGCTGCCCACAGAGCCATCCCGCCCCACAGAGTCATCCCGGCGACGGCCGGGACCCATGAACATTGCGCTCTCCGGACAGGCGAGACGTCTCCGCTTTGTCCTGCCGGATCCGTGTTCATGGGTCCCGGCCGTCACCGGGATGACTATGGAATGGAGATTACCACGGCGACTCGGTGCCGTGTCGCGCGTTTCTGCCAATCCGCACGCCCACGGTGCAATCTTTCAACTCCTTGAGAAGGCTGGATTAGAAGCGTCTTGCTAAACTCTACCAATGTGATAGAAAATGAGACATTATAACAAGAGGAGACCTGATCGTGAGACGTTCAATCCCCTTGCTTGTCCTGCTTCTCGCCGGCACCGCCTCCTGCGGCGGCGGTGGCCCCCAATATAGCAACACCAGCGCGCCGAGCCGGCCGCCGCAGACCATGGACGTGCGCGAGGACGCGGCCGCGCCGCAGGCCGCGCTCGCGCCGGGCGCCGACAGCCGCGCCGCCGGCGGGCCCAACATCGCCCCGACCGCGGCGCCCGGCGTCGCCTTCAACTACAGCTATTCCTTCGCGCTCGCGGCGCCGCGCGTCGCCGAGTTGCAGGAGGCCCATGCCGCGATGTGCGAGCGACTGACCGTCGCCCGCTGCCGGATCACCGGCATGAACTACCAGGTGCTCGGGCCGGACGATATCCAGGCCCGGCTGGAGCTGAAGCTCGACCCGACCGCGGCCCGCCATTTCGGCCGCGAGGCGGCCGGCGCCGTGCTCCAGGCCGGCGGCATGGTGACCGCGAGCCAGATCAGCGGCGTGGATGTCGGCAGCCGGATCCGTCAGACCGGCACGGACATCACCCGGCTACAGGCCGATCTCGCCCGGCTCGAGCAGCAGCTCCGCGCCAGCAACGATCCCGAGGAAAGGCTCGAGCTGCAGGAGCAGGCGCAACGGCTGCGCGACCAGATTCGCGGCCTCGGCGACCAGCGCGAGGCGCAGGAAGAGACGCTCGCCACCACGCCGATGGTGTTCAATTACGGCTCGGGCGATCTCGTCCCCGGCTACCAGCCGCCGCAGAGTGTCGGCGAGGCGCTCGGCAATGCCGGCGAGGATTTCCTCGAAGGCGCCAAGGTGCTGCTCGTCGCCCTGATCCGCGCCGCCCCCTTCCTGATCCTGCTGCTGCTGATCGGGCTTGCCGCCCTGTTCGTGCGGCGGCGCTGGTTCCCGAAGGCGAAGGACGAGCCGGCGCCCCCCGCCGCCGAGGCCTGATTTCCCTCCCCTCCTCGCTCCCCGGGGGAGGGGTCAAAGGGGTGGGCGCGGACCGAGCGACGTCCTGAACCTCGCCAGGACGGGCCCGCGCCCACCCCGACGTTTCCGGGGGCGGCTTCGCCAGTCGGACTTATGGCGCACAATTCTCTACTGATTTGATAGATATAACGAGAGGAGACCCGATCATGCGTCGTTCCATCCCCTTGCTCGTCCTGTTCCTCGCGACGGCTGCCGGCTGCGGCCAGGCCGGAGGCGACGGCAATCGCCCTTCCGGCGCGCCCACCGGGCCGACCGCCAATTCGAGCGCGTCGGATCTGGGCGAAACCGGCGCGATTCCGCCCGAGCTGCCCGCGCCGCGCGCGCCGGCCGAGCGCGGCATCGGCCCGGATGTCGACACCCAGGCGGCGCCGGGCGTCGCTTTCGACTATCGCTATGCCTTCCGCCTGGCGGCCGATCGCATCGCCGGGATGCAGCGCGAACATCAGCAGCTCTGCGCCCGCTACGGGTCGCGCTGCCGGGTGACCGGCGTCGACTATCGCGCCGCCAACGAGGAGGATGTCGAGGCGACCCTGTCCTTCCTCGTCGATCCGGAGATCGCCGCCCAGTTCGGTCGGGAGAGTGTCCGCGCGGTCACCGCGGCCGACGGCGACGTGACCGAAAGCGCGGTCAACGGCACCGATGTCGGCACGCCGCTCAAGCTCGATGAGGGGCGGGCCGAGGAACTGCGGGCCGAGCTCGGGCGGGTCGAAGCCCGCCTCGCGCGGCCCGATCTGCGCGCGGCGGAACGGGCCCGGCTCGACGAACAGCGCCAGTCGCTCCGCCAGCAGATCGCCGCGCTCGACGAAACGACGAGCGAACGGGAGCAGGCGCTGGCAGCCACGCCGATCCACTTCCGCTATGGCTCGGGTGCGTTCGCGCCGGGGCCCGGGCGCGGGCCGACGCTCGGCGAAGCCACCACGCGCGCCGCCGACAATTTCCTCGGCGCGCTCAAGACCCTGCTGATCTTCCTCGTGTCGATCTCGCCCTGGGCGCTGACCGGGCTGCTGCTCTGGCTGGGCTTCCGCGCCGTCCGGAAACGCCGGTCGGCCGCGCCCGCCCCATCCACGGACGCCTGACCTCCCGCTGCGCCCTCTCCGCTCCGGCGGGGAGGGCACGGAAGGCTAATCCGGCAGGCGGTAAAATTCGGGCGGCTCGGTCTGGGCCTCGCGCGCCACTTCGCCGAGCACCCAGTCGCGGAAGGCGGCGATCTTGGGCTGGTTGCGCCGCCCTTCGGGATAGACCAGCCAGTAGCTCCGGTCGGTCACATGGACATGGTCGAAGGGCTGGACGAGTCGGCCCGACCTGATCTCCTCGCGCCAGAACATCGGCGTCATCATCGCGATGCCCGCGCCGGCGAAGGCCGCGTTCGCCTCCATCACCTGATTGTCGAGGACGAGGCCGGAATCCGATCCGCAGCCCGGATCCTCCAGCCCCATGTCCTTCAGCCAGTCCCGCCACCAGTCGTCGCGCGGGCTGAGCCGGGGCAGGTCGAGCAATTGCGCGGGATCGGCCAGGGCCTGCGCGGCCGCGAACTCGGCGCTGCAGATCGGGCTGAAGCACATCCGGAACAGGAAATGGCACCTGAGGCCGGGCCAGTCGCCCCGGCCGACGCGGATCGCGGCATGGAACTCGCCGGTGGAGAAATCGACCAGCCGATTGTCGGTCGACAGCCGGACGGCGAGATCGGGGTGGCGGACCTGGAAGCTGCCCAGCCGCGGCGCCAGCCAGGTGGTCGCCATGGTCTGCGCCGCGCTCAGCGACAGCACCGCCTGATCCTCGGCGACAAGCGTCGAAAAGGCGTCCTCCAGCGTCTCGAAGGCATTGGCGACGAGCGGCGCGATCCGTCGCCCGGCCTCGGTCAGCTGCACCCGTCCCTTGATCCGCGAGAACAAGGGCGCGCCGAGCCGCTCCTCGAGGATCCGGATCTGATAGGAGACCGCCGCCTGGGTCATGCCCAGCTCGCCCGCGGCCTGGGTGAAATTCTGGTGGCGCGCGGCCGCCTCGAAGACTCGGACGGCGCTGAGCGGCGGCAAGCGTGGCATGGTCGGACCAATAAGTCCTGCTTATACCATATGTCCAGTCTTTCGTTGGCGCCGCCGCGCGCCGCCTGCCATTTGGGCAGCACGCCGAACGAACGGTTTCGACGGGACATGAAAGGAACTTCGCGATGAAGGACGAAATGTTCGGGCGCATGTGGGTCGCCCATCATGATGAGCTGAGCTTGTCGATCGGCCGCGGGCTTTCGCGCCTGCGCCACGGCCTGGCGAAGCTCGCCACCTGGGACGGGACGACGCCCCATCTGGCGGCCATCGTCGGCGCCTTCCTGGTGACGAGCCTCGGCCTCGTCACCACCACCGCAACCGCCGCCTGAGGGGAGACGACATGCGCACTGTCTTCGCCACCATCCGCCGCTTCGCCGAGACGATCCGCTTCGGCTTCTGCCGGTTGACCGAGATCCAGTACAGCGCGCCCTGGGCCCCGCGCCGGTCGCGCTGCAACTGAGACCTTGCACTGAGGCGCGAGGCGGCTAATCGCGGGACATCCCGCGAAAGGCCGCCATGCGCTTCCTCCTGAAACCGCTTGCCCTCGTCTCCGGCATCGCGTTAGCGGCCTGTGCCGTGGGGCAGACACCGGACAATGCAGGCGATGACGCGCAGGCGGGCGCACCGGCCGCGCGGCTGCTGGCCTGGCCGGACCTGCTGGGACGGCCCCGCCCCGCGCCGAGCGCCACCGTCCGCTATGGCGACGATCCGCTGCAGGTCGTCGACCTCTGGCTGCCCGAGGGTGCCGGCCCGCACCCCGTCGCCCTGATGGTCCATGGCGGCTGCTGGCAGACCGAGATCGCCGACCGGACGATCATGAACTGGATCGCCGACGACCTCAGGCGGCGCGGCATCGCGGTCTGGAACATCGACTATCGCGGCGTCGACCGGCCCGGCGGCGGCTATCCCGGCACCTTCCAGGACGCCGCGGCGGCGGCCGACGCGCTGCGCGCGCATGCCGCGCGCTACCGGCTCGACGCTGGCCGGGTGGTGGCGATCGGGCACAGCGCCGGCGGCCACCTCGCGCTCTGGCTGGCCGGACGGCCGCGCCTGCCCGCCGGCTCGCCGCTGCGCACGGCCGACCCCCTGCCCATCGCCGAGGTGGTGAGCCTCGGCGGCCTTCCCGATCTCGAGGAGGCGGCGCGCCCACCCGGCAGCGGCTGCGGTACCGAGGTGATCGCGCGCATCTCCGGCGGGCGCTTCGCCGAAACGTCGGTACCGCGCCTCGCCCCGCTCGGCATCCGGCAGGTGCTCATCAACGGCCGGCAGGATCGGATCATCCCGACCGCTTATGCCGAGGGCTATGCCCGGCCGATGCGCGCCGCGGGCGACGACGTGCGCGTGCGGATGCTCGACGCGACCGGCCATGTCGAGCTGGTCGCGCCGGAGACCGCGGCCTGGGCGGCGGCCGTGGAAGAGCTACGACGGGCGCTGGGGGTCCGCCGATGAGCTTCACCCTCGCCGAGGCGAAGGCCACCGACGCCGCCGATCCGCTGCGGGAACTGCGCGCCCGCTTCACCTTGCCCGAGGGCGTCCTCTATCTGGACGGCAATTCGCTGGGGCCGTTGCCGGCCAATGTCGCCGCGCATCAGCGCGCGGTGGTCGAGCGCGAATGGGCGGACGGGCTGATCCGCAGCTGGAACGGCGCCGACTGGATCAACGCCCCGCAGCGCATCGGCGCCAAGCTCGCGCCGCTGATCGGCGCCAGGCCGCACGAGGTGATCGTCACCGATTCCACCTCGGTGAACCTGTTCAAATTGCTGGTCGCCGCCGCCCGGCGGTCGGGCCGCAAGCGCCTGCTGTCCGAGAGCGGCAATTTCCATACCGATCTCCACATCGCCAGCGGCGTCGCCGATCTGCTCGGCCTGACGCTCGACATCGCCCCCCGCGCCGAAATCGAGGACAGAATCGGCGCGGACACCAATGTCCTGCTGCTCACCCACGTCCACTACAAGACGGCGGAGCGCTTCGACATGGCGCGGATCACCGCCAAGGCGAAGCGGGCCGGCGCGACGACGATCTGGGATCTGTCGCACAGCGCCGGCGCGGTGCCGCTCCATCTCAACGAGGCCGGCGCGGAGCTCGCGGTCGGCTGCGGCTACAAATATCTGAACGGCGGGCCGGGCGCGCCGGCCTTCCTCTATGTCGCCGAGCATCTGCAGGAGGAATTGCTCTCGCCCCTGCGCGGCTGGATGGGCCATGCCCGGCCTTTCGCCTTCACCGACGATTACCAGCCGGCCCCGGGCATCGACCGCTTCCTGGCCGGCACCCCGCCGGTGCTCGGCCTCGCCGCCCTCGAGGCGGCGCTCGACGCGTTCGACGGCGTCACCATGGAGCGGCTCTGGTCCAAGTCCCGCGCCATGTTCGACGTCTTCGTCGGCCTGATGGAGGCACGCTGCCCCGAATTCCGCTGCATCACCCCGCGCGGCGAGGAGCAGCGCGGCAGCCACATTTCGTTCGCGCACGAAAACGCCTTCGAAATCTGCCAGGCCCTGATCGCCGAGGGCGTGATCGGCGACTTCCGCGCCCCCGACGTGCTCCGCTTCGGCCTGACCCCGCTCTATCTAGGCTTCGAGGAGATCTGGCGGGCGGTTGAGATTCTCGCTGCGATCATGGCCAACGACACTTGGCGTGACCCGAAGTTCGCGGTGCGTGGGAAAGTGACCTAACGCCCCAAAGTCACCTTCGCCTCGGGCGGCGCCGGCGCCTTGCGGATGCGGATGCCCTTCAGCCAGAGCTTCAGCGCCTCCCAATGGATGCCCGCCACGGTCTTCAGCGTCACCAGCGGAATGGTGAAGAACAGCCGCAGCAAGGCCCGGTCGGTCAACGCGCGGCGCTTGCCGGCGAAGCTCGCCGAGATGAGCGGCCCTCCCTCGTCCTTGCCGTTGACCACGATCTGCACCGTCTCGCCCGGCGGGCGGATGGCGAAATCATAGGCCATGTCCATGTCCATGAACGGCGAGACGTAGAGCGTCTTCGCGCAGCTCTGCCGGATCGCGCCGTCCTCCTCCGCGCCCTCCGTCACCGGGATCAGGTAGAGATGGCGCTGCTTCAGCGTGTTGGTGACCTCGTAGACGATCGCCAGCAGGCTGCCGTCGCGGCGATGGCAGAACCAGATGGCGATGGGGTTGAAGACATGGCCGAGCACCCGCGGCATGGCGAGCAGCCGGATCGGGCCGCCGTCCGGGTCGAGCCCGGCATTGCGCAGATGCGTCTCGATCTGGTCGCGGAGCGGCGTCGCCGTGCCGTCGCCATAATCCCGGTCGTGAAAGGCGAAGAGGTTGAAGCGGTTGCGGGAGAAAAAGCGGAGCCGCCGGGCCGTCTCGTCCAGTTCGTCCAGGTCGAACAGGCCCTGCGCGAGGCGGTAGCGCAGCCGATGGCGCTTCGGGCGGCAGCGCTGGTGGACCACCGTCCCGGCGTAGAGCGCCGACGTCATGCCGCTCTGGCCAGAAGCGGCGGCGTGACGTGGATGCGATTATTGGGCTGGTCGAGATGCCAGGGCCGGCGGGCACCGATCGCCTCGGCCACCGCGAGCCCGGACTGGAGCCCGTCCTCGTGGAAGCCGGCGCCCAGCCAGGCGCCGCAATACCAGGTCCGGTTCTGCCCCTGGATCGGCCAGAAATCCCGCTGCGCCGCCATCGCCGCATTGTCGAACAGGGGATGATCGAAGCTGGTGGCGTCGATGACGCTGCCCGGGGTCGGCTCGCGATTGGGGTTGAGCGTCATGATCAGCGGCCGGGGGTGGTCGATGCCCTGCAGCCGGTTCATCCAATAGGAGACGCAGAGCCCGCTCGTCCCCTGCTCGGTCCGCCGGCCGAGATAATTCCAGCTCGACCAGGCCTTCCGGCGGCGCGGCATCAGCGCCGGATCGTCGTGCAGGATCGCGCTGTTGCGGCTGTAGCGGAAACAGGAGAGCAGGCGCGACTCCGCCGGCGAGGGATCGGCGAGCAGGCCGAGCGCCTGATCGGCATGGGCGGCGATCACCACCTGGTCGAACAGTTCCAGCCCGCCGTCCGTATCGTGGACCCAGACGCCGTCGCGGCGGCGCGTCACCTTCGCCGCGCCGCGGCCGAGCTGGACGCGGCCGCGCATCTGGCCGAGCATCTTTTCGACATAGGCGCGCGACGCGCCCTCGACGGTGCGCCAGCGCGGCCGGCGGCTGATCTGCAGCAGGCCGTGATTCTCGCAGAAGCGGATGAAGCTCTCCGCCGGATAATCGAGGATCGAATGGCAGGGCGCCGACCAGATCGCCGCCGCCATCGGCAGCAGATGGTCGTCGCGAAAGGCGGGGCCGTATTTCCCGGAGGCCAGATATTCGCCGAGCGTCGCAAGGCCGAGCGTGCCGGCATGGGCGGGCGCCTCGCGGTAGAAGCGGACGAGATCGCGCAGCATCGACCAGAAGCGTGGGCTCAGCAGGTTGCGGCGCTGCGCGAACAGGCCCTTCAATTTCGCGCCGCCCGAATATTCGAAGGCGCCGCCGTCGAGCGACACGGCGAAGCTCATGTCGGAGGCCCGCGTCGCGACGCCGAGATGGGCGAACAGGCGGGTCAGGTTCGGATAGGTCGCCTCGTTGAAGACGATGAAGCCGGTGTCGACCGGGACGCTGCCCTGGCCCGGCAGGTCGACTTCGACCGTCCGGCTGTGGCCGCCGGCGCGCCAATCCTTCTCGAACAGGGTGATCTCATGGCGCTGCGAGAGCAGCCAGGCCGCGGACAGTCCGGAAATCCCGCTGCCGATGACGGCGATCTTCGCTCCCAATCCCGAACTCCTCGCCATGGTCCCACAGGCAAGACGACTCTATGCTCAATAGGTTGCCGCGACGGAGCGGCCTGCGACGAAGGTGGAGGTTGAAGCGATGGAGCTGCTCGCGGCCCTGCTGCTGATGAGCGCGATCATGACCGGGGCCTGGGCGGTGCGGCTCCGGACCGGCCAGTCCGGCTGGATCGACGCCTGCTGGTCCGGCGGCAGCGGGCTCGCGGCCCTGCTGCTCGCTCTGGCGCCGCTCCACGACGTCACGCCCAGGCAATGGCTCTGCGCCGTGCTCGCCGGCGCCTGGTCCTTTCGCCTCGCCGGCCATATCGCCGCGCGGACGGCGAAGGCGACGAGGGACGATCCGCGCTATGCGGCGCTGGTCGAGCAATGGGGCGCGAACTGGAAGGGCCGGCTGCTCCTCTTCCTGCAGGTCCAGGCGGTCTGCGGCTTCGGCCTCGCCATCTCCGTCTGGGCCGCGGCCCATGCGCCGCGCGGGAGCCTCGGCTGGCAGGACTGGCTCGGCGTCGCCATCCTCGGCCTCGCGGTCGCGGGCGAGGCCGTGGCCGATGCGCAGCTGCGCGGCCATGCCCGCAAGCATCGTGGCGGCATCGCCGATACGGGCCTCTGGGCCTGGTCGCGCCACCCCAATTATTTCTTCGAATGGCTCGGCTGGTGGGCCTATGTCGCGATCGCGATCGCACCCGGCTACTGGCAGGGCTGGCTGGCGCTGATCGGCCCGGCGATGATGTACTGGCTCCTCGTCCACGCCTCCGGCATCCCGCCGCTCGAAGCGCATATGGAGAAATCGCGCGGCGAAAAGTGGCGGGCGTACAAGGCGAAAACCAGCGCCTTCTTCCCGCTACCGCCGAGGACCTGACAGAGATCAAGAATGTGATCCGGCGAAGGCCGGACCGCCGGCCGGAACGGGCGCGGCTCAATCTCCCGACGCTCCGGCCTCCGCCGGAGCGCATCCGTGGCTATTTCCCGAGCGCCCTGGTCGCCAGATAGCCCGCCGTCGCCGCAGCCGCCGTCAGGAACGTCCCCCAGGCCATGTCGACCAGAGCCAGCTTCCACGGCCAGTTGCTCAGGGTCGCGCGATTCGTGAGGTCGTAGGTCGCATAGGCGAAGAAGCCGAGCAGCGCCCCGTAGAGCGCCGCCGTCTTCCAGCCCGTGCCGCCATGGCCGAAGGCCGGCGCCACCGCGAAGAAGACGATGCCCGCGATGTAGATGAGATAGAAGGCGATGGCGGCGTCGAAGCGCGGCCGCGCCAGCATCATCTCGCCCAATTGCCCCTTGTAGAAGGTCGGCCCCATCTTGCTCAGCCAGAGCGCGTCGATCGCGGCGAAGGCGAGGCCGGTCGAGAGATAGGCGATTCCATAGCGTGCGAGCATGATCTTCCTCCCGCGGGGCGAACGCCCGAAGCGCGCACAGGATGCGCGACGGACGTTTGCCCTGACGCGCCAGCTTCACTATAGAGCCGCTTCCCTTGCAACCTCGCCCGTCCGGAGGCCCTGAACCAATGTCCCGCCGCCGCATGATTTACGAGGGCAAGGCCAAGATCCTCTACGAGGGTCCGGAGCCGGGCACGCTGATCCAGTATTTCAAGGACGACGCGACCGCGTTCAACGCCCAGAAGAAGGGCACGATCAGCGGCAAGGGCGTGCTGAACAACCGGATCTCCGAGCATATCTACACCCTGCTCGGCACGATCGGCGTGCCGACCCACTTCATCCGCCGCCTGAACATGCGCGAGCAGTTGATCCGCCAGGTCGAGATCGTCCCGATCGAGGTGGTGGTGCGCAACGTCGCCGCCGGTACCCTGTCGCAGCGGCTCGGCATCGAGGAGGGCACCCAGCTGCCCCGCACGATCATCGAATATTATTACAAGGACGACGCGCTCGGCGATCCCATGATCGCGGACGAGCATATCGCCGCCTTCGGCTGGGCGACGCAGGAAGAGATGAACGACATCGCCGACATGGCGATTCGGGTGAACGACTTCCTCTGCGGCCTGTTCGCCGGGATCGGCATCCGCCTGGTCGACTTCAAGCTGGAGTTCGGCCGGATCTGGGAAAATGACTATGCCCGGATCATCCTCGCCGACGAGATCAGCCCGGACGGCTGCCGGCTCTGGGACATGAGCTCGGGCGAGAAGCTCGACAAGGACCGCTTCCGCCGCGATCTGGGCGGCGAGGCCGAGGCCTATCAGGAGGTCGCGCGCCGGCTCGGCCTGCTTCCGGAGGGCGAGAGCAATGCCGTGCTCGACCTGGAAGAGCACCGGCAGAAGCGAGGCAAATAGCAGTCTCGCGACGTGCTCCGGCGAGGGCCGGAGCGGTGGCCGCATCGAACGGGGATTGCGCTCGCAACGCTCCGGCCTTCGCCGGAGCACAGCGGCATCAAACGAGCACGGATCCTTGTCCCGGACGCTATCGAGGGCATGCCGAGGAGAAGCCGTTGCGGGCACCCCGGCTGATCGTATAGCTTTGATATATTGCCCGGTTCGGGCGCGTCGGAGCCAGTCCTTGCCCCACAATCACAGCCATGGCGGTCACCATCACGGCCATGGCCATGCGCATGGTCACGGCCATCATCATCACACGCCCACCGATTTCGGCCGCGCCTTCGCGGTCGGGATCGCGCTCAACCTGGGCTTCGTCATCATCGAGGCGCTGTACGGCTGGTGGTCCAATTCCATGGCCCTGCTCGCCGATGCCGGCCACAATCTGGCGGACGTGCTCGGGCTCGCCACCGCCTGGGCGGGCGCGGTGCTCGCCAAGCGGCCGGCCTCGCGGCGTTTCTCCTACGGCTTCCGCGGCGCCTCGATCCTGGCGGCCCTGGCCAATGCGGTGCTGCTGCTGATCGCGGTCTGCTTCATCGTCTATCATGCCGCCTGGCGGCTGATCGTGCCGGATCTGGTCGAGAGCGAGACGGTGATCATCGTCGCCGCGATCGGCATCGCCGTGAACATGGGCACCGCCCTGATGTTCGTGCGCGGCCGCAAGAGCGACATCAACGTGCGCGGCGCCTATCTGCACATGGTCGCGGACGCGCTCGTCTCGCTGGGCGTGGTGATCGCGGGCTTCGGCATCGCCTTCACCGGCTGGCTGTGGATCGATCCGGTCACCAGCCTGCTCGTCGCGGGCATGATCTTCCTCGCCACCGCGGACCTGCTGCGCGAATCCCTCACCATGGCGATGGCCGGCGTGCCGCGCAGCATCGATCCGGACAAGGTGGAGGGCCACCTGCTCGCCTTGCCCGGCGTCACCAGGGTCCACGATCTCCACATCTGGTCGATGAGCACGACCGAATATGCGCTCACCGCCCATCTCGTCATGCCCGGCGGCTTTCCCGGCGACGCCTTCCTGCAGGGCTGCGCCCACGGCGTGGCCCACGATTTCGGGATCACCCACTCCACCTTCCAGATCGAGGTGGGGACCGGGGATTGCGCGCTGGAGCCGGGCCACCGCCATTGACCCGGCTCAGGTGGCGCGCGGCCCCCACAGGATGATCGCGGCGCCGGCCAGGCAGACCGCGCTGCCGATCACGTCCCACCGGTCCGGGCGGACATTCTCCGCCGCCCACAGCCAGAGCAAGGCCGCGAGGATGTAGATCCCGCCATAAGCCGCATAGGCGCGGCCCGCATGTTCGGCCTCGACCAGGGTCAGCAACCAGGCGAACAGGCAGAGCGAGGCGATGCCGGGGACCAGCCACCAGACGGACTTGCCCAGCCGGAGCCAGGCCCAGAAGGCGAAGCAGCCGATGATCTCGGCCAGCGCGGCGCCGACATAGACGAGCAGGGTCATCCGCTCGGTCTGACAGGCCGCGAGAGGAGCGGCAATGGCGCCCGCCCCGCGCGCATGTGAAAAGGCCCCGCCGTCGCCGGCGGGGCCTTCGGCCTTTCGAGGCCTCTCCCTAGCTGAAGTGGTTTAGCGCGAGCCGCCGGTCGGGCCGCCGACCGCCGCCGGGCGCTCGAGCGCGGCCATCGTGCTGGCGGGCTGCTGCATGAAGGGGATGGGATTGACGGCGCGGCCGTCGATGCGGACCTCGTAATGGAGGTGGCTGCCGGTCGAACGGCCGGTCGAGCCCATCAGGCCGATCAGCTGGCCGCGGCGGACGCGGGTGCCGGGCTCGACCATGCGGCGCGAGAGGTGGCCGTAGCGGGTCTGGATGCCCTGGCCGTGGTTGAGCTCGACGAGATTGCCATAGCCGCCATTGTTCCATTCGGAGCGGCCAACGATGCCGTCGGCGGTGGCGTAGATCGGGGTGCCGATCGGCCCGGCAATGTCGATGCCGGCATGCATGGCGGCGCTGCCGCGGAAGGGATCGGACCGGATGCCGTAGCTGGAGGTCAGATTGGCCCGGGTGACGACCGGCTGGGCCGAAGGGATCGAGGCGGCGCCGGTCTCGAGCTGGTCGAGCGCGCGCCAGGTGGTGAAGAGGGCGCGGAAGCGCGGATCGGCGTCGCCGCCGGCATCGGCCTGCTCGAGCGGGCCGCCCTGGCCGGTATAGCCGTGGAAGCGGGCCGGGTTGAAGCCGCGGGCGCGGAGCTCGGCGGCGCGCGCATTGTAGCGCTGGCGGGTGATCGTCTCGACGCGCTGGGCCATGGCGGTCTGGATCGCGTCGACCCGGTCGAAGCCGTCGACCATCGCCGCGGCCTCCGCATTGGCGGGCTCGGCGAAGCTGCGCGGCAGCTGCTGCGAGAGCTGGGTGGCGCTGGCATGGCCGGAAAGCATGGTGTTGAGGAAGGCGGTGCGCTGCTCGAGCTGTGCGGCGCGGGCGTTCACGGCGGTGCGCATCGCCGCGACGTCGGTCTGCATCTGGGCGACCTGCGCCTGCATCCGGGCGACGTCGCCGCTCATCGCGTTGATCGCGGTCACGGTGGCGGCCAGCGACCAGACCAGCAGGAAGGCGACCAGGCCGACCACGGCCATCTGCAGCTTCGCGCCGATCGTGAAGCGGCGCAGACTCTTCCCGTCATGCAGGAAAATGTCGCGCGGCTTGAAGAGATTTCGGAACTTAACGGACAGGCCCTGGTTGGCCGTCGGAACGAAAGAGGTCATCATTATCCCCGCTCGGTCCCCCTGGACCGGGTCGGCCGCGCCGGGCGACCGTATGAACTGTAAGGGCCTACCTGCCCGGCTCGAATCTGATCTCTGGAAAATGCCCACCCGAAATCTGGCCGGAGAATGTTAAGCCGGGCCTTCCGGGGCAACCCCCAGGTAAAAATCCCGGGACAAACCGGCTTCACCCCGCGCCGAGTCGTTGAACGGTGGCTTAACGATCCCGCGAAAGTGCGCCCCGACGAGCCGCTGCCACTCTGCGACGGGGGCGAGATCGCGGGATTCGCAGACCGTTTTGAACCAGCTTGTGCCGATCCCGACATGACGGATTTCGTCGCGATAGATGCGTTGCAGAATGGCCGCCGAACGGGCGTCGCCGACGCGCTCGAACGAGCCTACCGTGGCCGGAGTCACGTCGAGTCCGCGCGCCTCCAGCACCATCGGCACAACGGCCAGCCGGGCGGCCGGATCATGCGCGGTTTCGGCCGCCGCCTCCCACAGGCCGTCATGCGCAGGGAGCGCGCCATAATGCGCGCCGAGCGTGCGCAGCCGCCGGTCGAGCAGGGCGAAATGCATCGCCTCGTCGGCACCGACGGACAGCCAGTCGTCGACGAAGGAATGCGGAAACCGGCTCCCGAACCGCCCGGCAATGTCGAAGGCGAGATCGATCGCGCCGAATTCGATATGGGCGAGCGCGTGCAGCAGGGCGATCCGGCTGCGCTCGGACCCGGCCTTGCCGCGCTTCGGCATCCGGTTCGGCGGCAGCAGCGCCGGTTCGTCCGGCCGCGCCGGCCTGTCGGGCATCGCCACGTCGAACACGGGCGCCAGCGCGCCCCGCCGCCAGGCGCGCGCCGTCTCCCGCGCCGCCTTGATCTTGGCGCGCGGCGACGCCGCCAGCAGGACGCCGCGGCAGGCCTGGGCAATGGTGAGGGTCACCGGCGGGCGATTATTCCGCGACGACCGGTTCGGCAACCGGCGACGGCGGCCGCAGCACCTCGGCCGTGGCCGGCGCGGCGACCGCCGGCCGTGCCTGCGCCGCGGCCTGGGCGCCGTCCGCGGCGGCGCGCTCGGCCTGCTCACGATTCACCGGATAGGTCATGTAGCGCTCGAGCGGCACGCCGCCGGGCATCTCGCCCGGCGCCCAGGGCCGCAGCTCGGTGGTCGGGGTCGCGTCCCGCCAATAAGGCAGGGCTGCGTCCCGGCCCGCGGGCTCGTCCAGCGCATATTGCACCGCCTGCCGGGTGAGCGTGCCGTCGCAGTCGGCGCCGCAATCCGTGAGCGGCGGCGGCGACATCGACCAGACATAGGTCTGCCCGTAGGGATTGTAGGGTGCCGGCTCCGGCGGCGGCGTGATCGCCTGCGGCCGCCGTAGCGCGCCCTGGAAATGGATCGGGTTGATCTCGGAAATCGCGGACTGGCCGAGCTGGACGCCGATGATCGCGGCGACGGCGAGGCCGACGGAAGTCAGCGCCAGGCGGTTCGTGCGGCCGCGGAACATGGCCGGGAAACGCCGGCCCCGCCGGTCCGTTCCTGGCCGCTCCGCCGCCCCGCTCACGGCAGGGCGCGCGCCGCTTCGAGCACCTCGTCGGCATGGCCCGGCACCTTCACCTTGCGCCAGACCCGCGCCACGGTGCCGTCCCGGTCGATCAGGAAGGTGGCGCGCTCGATCCCCATATATTTGCGGCCGTAGAGGCTCTTCTCGCCCCAGGTGCCGAAGCCTTCGCAGACGCTGCCGTCCATATCGGACGCCAAGGCGACCTTCAGCTCGTATTTCTCGGTGAATTTCTGGTGTTTCTTCGGATCGTCCTTCGACACGCCGAGGACCCAGGTACCGGCCTTCTCGAACTCGGCGGCGAGCGCGGTGAAATCCTGCGCCTCCCGCGTGCAGCCGGACGTGTCGTCCTTCGGGTAGAAATAGAGGACGAGCTTGTTGCCCCGGAAGGCGGACAGAGCCAGCGGCTGTCCGTCCATCCCGGTCAGGGTCAGTTCGGGGACTGCATCGCCCGTGTTCAGCATCAACGCGACTCCGCCACCTTACGCCACAGCTCCGCTACTTTTTGCCGCGCGGCGTCGTGCGCGGCAAGCAGTTCCTCCCAGCCCGCCGTCCCGCAGGCCCCCGCGACGAGATCGCGCGAGGCGGGCGCGGGTTCCCCATTGTCGGGCGCGACCAGCCGGAGCACGACCAGCATCCGGGCGAGCAGGATATGGTGCTCGGCCATCTCCGGCGGCACCAGCCCGGCCGCGATCAGGCCCCGCATCGCCTCCAGGAGGCGGGTGGAGAAGGCGATGCGGTGCGACAGCTGCAGCGTCTGCATCGCGAATTCGAGATCGACGAGGCCGCCCGGGCCGAGCTTGATGTCGAACGGGCCCTTCGGCTTCTTGTGGCGCGCGATCTCCAGCCGCATCCGGTCCGCGTCCTCCGCGACCTTCGCCGGGTCGCGCGGGAGACGCAGCACCTCGTCGATAATCCCCTGGAGCCTAGCCTGGTCTTCCTCCGTCCCGTAGACCGGCCGGGCACGACAGAGCGCCATATGCTCGAACGTCCAGGCCTTCTCCCGCTGATAATGGCCGAAGCTGTCGAGCGAGATGGCGAGCATGCCGTCCGCGCCGGAAGGGCGCAGCCTGGTGTCCACCTCGTAGAGCCGCCCGGCCGCGGTCGGCACGGAGAGAGCGGCGCTGATCCGCGGCGCCAGCCGGTTGAAATAGTCGCTGGCCCGCAGCGGCTTCGGCCCGTCCGATTCTCCCTCGTGGCTGCCGCTGAACAGATAGATGAGATCGAGGTCGGAGGCGTGGGTCAGCGCCCGCCCGCCGAGCCGGCCGAGCCCGAGGATCACCAGCCGGCAGCCGGGGACCCGGCCGTGCGCCCGCTCGAACGCCGCCACGGTCGCATCGGCCAGCACCCGGATCGCGGCGTCGGCGACGCGGGCATAGCCCTGGCTGACCTCGATCGGATCCTGGGCGCCGAGCACGACCTGCGCGCCGAGCGCGAAGCGGGTCTCGTTGACCCGCCGCCGGACCCGGTCGAGCACCTGCTCATAGTCCTCGTCGGCCCGGTCCGAACGGGCGAAGCGCGCCGCCAGCTCGTCGACCGGCCGGGCGGGCTCCAGCGCGCTCGCGTCGATCAGCCCGTCGAGCAGATCGGGCCGGCGGCCGAGCTGCTCGGCCAGAGCGGGGGCGTGGCTCAGGATCGTGGCGAGATGCTGGGTCAGGCCCGGCCGCGCCTCGAGCAGGCGGTAGAGATTGACCCCGCTCGGCAGGCCCATGATCAGGTCCTCGAAGCGGTTCATCGCCGCGATCGGGTCGGGCGCCTGGCCGAGCGCGTCGATCAGCCCCGGCAGCATCGCCTCGAACGCCTCCAGCGCGGCGGCGGTGCGCAGCGAGCGGATCTTGCCGGCCCGCCAGCCCTCGATCCGGGCGCGGGCGAGCGCGGGATCGGGGAAGCCGGCCGCGCCCAGCGCCGCTTCCAACCCCTTCTCGTCTCCGGGCAGCCGGGCGCCGCCCTCGTCGACCAGGGTATCGTAGATGGCGGCGACGCGCTCGACATGAGGGCGGAGCAGATCGAGCAGGGCGGCGCCGTCCGCGAGCCCGTGCAGCCGCGCGACATTGTCCAGCGCCGCGCCGTCGGCGGGAAGGCTGTGCGTCTGCCGGTCGTCGACCATCTGCAGCCTGTGCTCGATCGTCCGCAGCAGCCGGTAGGCGTCGTGCAGCGTCGCGGCCTCCGCCGCCCCGACCCGCCCGGCTTTCTCAAGCGCCGCCAGCGCCTCCAAGGTGCTCGCCGAGCGGAGCTCCGGCTCGCGGCCGCCATGGATGAGCTGGTGGATCTGGACGAAGAATTCGATCTCGCGAATGCCGCCGCGCCCGCGCTTGAGGTCGAAGCCCGGGCCGAAGGCCTGCCCCTGCGCATAATGGTCGCGGATCCGCCGGCTGATCGAGGTGATTTCGCCGATCGCGCCGAAGTCGAGCGAACGTCGCCAGACGAAGGGATGGACGGCCTCGAGGAAGTCGCGGCCCAACCCCAAATCGCCCGCCGCCGCCCGCGCCCGGATGAAGGCCGCCCGCTCCCAGGGCAAAGCCGCGCTCTCATAATAGGAGATGGCCGCCTCGACCGGCAGCACGATCGGCGTCACCTCGGGCGAGGGCCGCAGGCGCAGGTCGATGCGGAACGCGTAGCCGGCCTCGGTCCGCTTCTGCAGCATCTCGACGACGCGCTGGCCGATCCGGAGCGCCGCCTGACCCGCGTCCTCGCGCTCGCGGCGCGGCAGGGTCTCGGGATCGTAGAGGAAGATCAGATCGAGGTCGGACGAATAATTGAGCTCGCGCCCGCCGAGCTTGCCGAGCGCGAGGATCGAGAAGCCGCGCGCCGGCTGGTCCGGCGTCCGCTCGGCGATGGCGGCGGCGAGCGCGCGGTCGAGCTGGCGGTCGGCAAGGTCGGAGAGCGGCCGCACGACCTCTTCCAGGTCCAGCGCGCCGGCGAGATCGCCGATGCCGAGCGCAAGCGCGGCGGCGCTCCGCTCGCGCCGCACCGCGGTCATCGCATCGGCCGCTTCCCCGGCGCGCGTCGCCTCGGCCAGAGCCCCGTCGAGGTCGCCCGACGCCAGCGCCGCCTCGGCGCCGGGAATGGTTTCCAGAAGAAAGCGCAGGAAGGGAGAATAGTCCCGCGCGCGCTCAAGCGCGTCGTTAAAATCCTGTTTACGAATTGTTTCTTGCATACAACAGGATGCCGCCATTCCGTTCCGCCTGCCGCAACCATTGCAACCCAGCGGGCCAACACACGTTAATCGCGTCGTGAAGGAACTGGATAGTCAGATGAAGCCCCAAGGCGAAATTCAATCGCGCAGGTACGTGAGGGTGGCCCCGCCCACCGTCCATGCCGGCGTGGGCGATGCGCTGCGTCAGGCCTTCCGCATGGACGGCGAGATCCGCTCGCTGAAGCCGTTCGAGGATCTGCTGCGCCAGCTGGACTGAGCGCGCGCCCGATGCACCGGCGCGCGGGACAGGCTCAGGCCTGCCCTTCCTCCTCGTTCACCGCCGCCTCGTCGGGCTTTGGCATCCGGTCGCGGCTGAGCACGTCCACTTCCTTCATGATCGTCTGCAGCGCGGTCTGGTTCTCAGGCGTATGGTGGCTTCGGCGCGAGGGCAGCTTGCCTTCGTTGAGCAGGCTTTCGAGCGCGACCCGGCCGCGCGCGACCCGGCTCTTGATCGTGCCGACGGCGCAGCCGCAAATCTCCGCCGCTTCCTCATAGGCGAAGCCGCCCGCGCCGACGAGGATCAGCGCCTCGCGCTGCGGCTGAGGCAAGTGCAGCAAGGCGCGCTGCATGTCGCCCAGTTCGATATGCCGGTCCTGGCTGGCCGGCGCGGCGAGCAATTTGGAGGCGGTGAGTTCGTCCCACTCGCCCTTGAAGCGCGCGCGCCGCATCTGGCTGAGGAACAGGTTCCTCAGGATGATGAAGGTCCAGGCGCGCATGTTGGTGCCGGCCTGGAAGCGCTTGCGCGCCGCCCAGGCCTTCAGCAGCGTCTCCTGCACGAGATCGTCGGCGAGGTCGCGGCTGCCCGACAGCGAGCGGCCGAAGGCGCGCAGATGCGGGATGACCAGCGCGAGCTGATCCTTGAATTCATTGTCGGGGAGTGGCTGCCATTCGCCGCCCTCCCGCTCAACCTCTTTGGATTGCGCCGGCATGTCGCCCGCCATCAAGCTGCCCCTGAGTAAACGCGGCTATTCAGTCCCGGAACGGGACGCCACATGTCGGAGAAAATGGGATCACTTCCAGAGAAGTACAATCGCGACGAACGCCGCGATCACGAGCAACAGCCCGAAAATCAGGATGTAGCGTGTCATATGCGGCGTGCTGCCGGCGCGGGCGTCGGTCGTGCTGATATGCTGAGGTTGGTCGCTCATCTTCCGTCCTGACTCGGGTTCCATTCGTTACGGGAGGCAACGCCCCCCGTATCGAACTGGTTCCGCGCCGATCCGGCCAATGCGGCCAGCCCGCGCCGAAAGGCGTCAGGCCGGGACCGTCGCCGTGTCGAAGAACAGCGCCTGGGCGATCGCCGCCTTCACCGTGGACCGCTGGAACGGCTTGGTGATCAGGAAGGTCGGCTCCGGCCGCTCGCCGGTCAGCAACCGCTCTGGAAAGGCGGTGATGAAGATCACCGGCACCGAAAATTCGGCGAGGATGTCCTTCACCGCGTCGATGCCCGAGCTGTCGTCGGCGAGCTGGATGTCCGCCAGCACGAGGCCCGGCCGCTTCGCCAGCGCCTGGCTCACCGCCTCGTCGCGGGTGACGGCGACGCCGGTGACATTGTGGCCGAGGTCGCGGACGATCGTCTCGATGTCCATGGCGATGATCGGCTCGTCCTCGATGATCAGCACGTCGGCGCGGGTCTGCCGCTCGATCTCGGCCAGCGCCTCGGCGACGAGATTCTCGACCTCCTCGCCCTTCGCGCCGATCAGATAGCCGGCATCCTCGGGCGTGAAGCCTTCCATCGCGGTCAGCAGCAGCGCCTGGCGGGACAAAGGCGTGATCCGCGACAGCCGCGCGCGGGCAATGTCGGACGGCGCGCCGGTGTCGGCATGGCCCGGCTCCTCCTCGACATTGGCAGTCGACCAGATGGCGTGGAAGGTGCGGTAGAGACCGAGCCGCGGATCGACATCGCGCGGGAAATCCCCGGGGGCCGCCACGATCGCCTCGAGCGACGCGCGGACGAAGGCGTCGCCATGCCCCTGCGAACCGGTAAGGGCGCGGGCATAACGGCGGAGAAAGGGTAGGTGCGGCGCGAGATCCTGGCCAAGCGACATATCGGATACGACTCCTTAAAGCTCGTCACCGGCTTTTGGTTCGCCGCCGGTACGAATGCAACCGCGACGGACGCGGCAGGTTCCTTGCGGAAGGCCCAACCCCGTCCTCGCTTCAAGGTGGAACAAACCACGGAGTTTTTTGTTTCCATGGCCGCGCGGTCTCATTTATCCGGGGCCGCCGTCTTTTTTTGTGTTGGGTATGCGGGGCGGCTGTGCTGACAGATCATGACAGGCCGGCGAACCGCGCCGCGCCGTGGGAGGGTGTACGAACTTTGTCCGATTCTGACGCCAAGCCTCCTGCCAAGTCACACGACAGAAGGTCTCGAAAGCGCGCGTCCGGCGGCGACGTCGGCAACGCCTTGCGCGCGGCCTATGACGATGCGCTGAAAGAGGAGATCCCCCAGGATCTGCTCGCCTTGCTCGGAAAGCTCGACTGACGGCGCCGCATGGCACGCGCCGACATCGAACACGCGCCGACAGGCTCCCGCTGGGACCGCCTCTCCACCGGCCTCAAGATGTGGATCATCCTCTCGATCGGCCTGCTGCCGCTCGGGGTGATCGCGATCATGGCGTCGGCGGACAATGCCCGCGCCAGCCGCGACACCGCGCAGACCGAGGCGCAGGCCCTGCTCGCCCAGCACGTCCAGCGCTTCACCCTGGCCCTGTCGCGCAACGCCTTCACCATCCGCTCCGGCCGGGATGCCCTGGTCGAGTTCGGCGACGGCCAGGGCATCTGCCAGCGGACGCTCCAGCGGCTGGGGCACCGGCCCAACATTCCCGGCCATTTCGCGATTTTCGGCCGCGACCCCGCCCGGCCCTGCATCAGCCCGGGCTTCACCCCACCGGCCATCCCCGAGGCCCGCGGCGAGATCGGGCGGGCGATCATCATGCCCGGCGGCAATCTGATCGAGATCTTCCTCTACGACGAGCAGGGCCGGATCGAGGGGATCACCGAATATGACCGCGAGACCCTGACCCGCGCGGTGGACACGCCGCGCCTGCCGGGGGATTTCGCGCTCGAATTGGTCCAGGGCGACCGGGTGATCCCGCTCCGCGCCATGTCCGAGGAAGGCGCGCGGCGCACGCAGATCTCCGCGGAGAACGGGTTCGCCAACGATCAATATTTCCTGCGCGTCCGGCTGCCCGAGCCGCCGCTCGGCGTGAACGAGATCTTCATCGTCCTGACCCCGATCCTGATGTGGCTCTGGGCCTCCTTCGTCGGCTGGATCATCGTCCAGCGCCTGCTGCTGCAGCCGCTGAAGCGGATCGAGCGGGTGATCTCCGCCTACAAGCCCGGCGATCCCGGCGTCGACCTGCCCGCCACCAACAGCCCGGCGCAGGAGATCGGCGCGCTGGGCGCCGCCTTCGGCCGGGTGACCCAGACCGTCGCCCGCCACGAGGCGGACCTGGAGGCGGCCGTCGTCCGCCAGACCCGGCTGGTGCGCGAGGTCCATCACCGGGTGAAGAACAATCTGCAGGTGGTCGCGTCGCTGCTGAACCTGCATTCGCGCGGGTCGCGCAACGAGGACGTCGCCGCGGCCTATGCCTCGATCCAGCGCCGGGTCGACGCGCTCGCCGTCGTCCACCGCAACCATTATGCGGAGCTCGAGGAAAATCGCGGCGTCGCGCTGAAGCCGCTGATCACCGAGCTCACCGCCAATCTGCGCGCCACCGCGCCGGTCTCGGCCTCGGGCATGCAGATCCGCCTCGACGTCGGCGCCTTCTACGTCACCCAGGACGTGGCGGTCTCGGTCGCCTTCCTGATCACCGAGATCACCGAATTCGGCATGATCTGCGGCGCCGGCCTGGTCTCGGTCACCCTGGACCGCGACGGGCCCGGCTTCGCCCGGCTTTCGGTGGGGATCGACGCGCTCGCCGGGGCGCCGGAATGCGACCCCGCCTTCCAGGAACGGTTCGACCGGATCATCGTCGGCCTCGCCCGCCAGCTCCGCTCCGAGCTGAACCGGGAGCCCGAGCGCGGCCTCTATTCGGTCCGCGTCGCCGTCGTCGAGAAGCCCGCCGCGACCACAGCTTGACCGCCTCCGGAAAGGCGCCATGCTCGGCGCGCCAATCCCGGGGGATTTCGTCCATGCGCCTTGCCTTCTCCGTCGCCGCCGCCATCGCCCTCCTTTCCGCCACCGCCGCCCGGAGCGAGACGCCGCCGGACCGCTGGCATGCCAAGGCGCGCGAGATTCTCGAGCGCTCGATCGCCTTCGAGACCGTGCAGGGGCGCGGCCGGATGCCGGCTTATGCCGACTATCTCGCCGGGGAATTCCGGGCCGCCGGCCTCGAGAACGTCACCATCCACCCCTATGAGATCCAGCGCCCGGACGACCGCACCGCCGCCTTGATCTTGCGCTGGCCCGCCGCGAGGCCATCCGGCCGCAAGGCGATGCTGATCATGGCCCATATGGACGTGGTCGAGGCGCGGCGGGAGGATTGGTCGCGCGATCCCTTCGTGCTCGGCGAGGCGGACGGCTATTTCTACGGGCGCGGCGTCTGGGACAACAAGGCCGGCCTGGTCGCGGTCACCGCCGCCTTGCTTCGCCTGCGCGCCGAGGGTTTCCGGCCGACGCGCGATATCCTGGTCCTGTTCACCGGCGACGAGGAGACGATCGGGCACGGCGCCGATATGGCCGCCAACCGCTGGATCGATACGTCGACGCTCGATTTCGCGCTCAACTCCGATGCCGGCGGCGGCGCCTTCCTGGAAAATGGCAGCCTGCTCGGCTTCGGCATCCAGACCGCCGAGAAGACCTATCAGAGCTATACCCTGACCGCGACCAACCCCGGCGGCCACAGCTCCCGCCCGCGTCCGGACAATGCGATCTACGCGCTCGCCCATACGCTCCAGCGGCTGGAGACCTACCGCTTCGCGCCGATGCTGAACGAGACCACCCGCGCCTATTTCACCCATCGCGCGACCAGCGCCGAGCCGGCGCTGGCGGCCGCGATCCGGCGCTGGCTGGCCAATCCGGACGATGGCGAGGCCGCCGACATCGTCGAGGCCGCGCCCACCGAGACGGGCATCACCCGCACGCGCTGCGTGGCGACGCGGCTGGACGGCGGCCATGCCGACAATGCCTTGCCGCAGCTCGCCCGGGCGACCGTGAACTGCCGCATCTTCCCGGGCGTCGATCCCGCCAGCGTGCTGGCGACGCTGCGGCAACTCGGCGCGCCGGACAATGTCGCGGTCGAGCCGGTCGAGCCCGCCCGCCCGACCGGCGCCTCGCCGCTCCGGCCCGACGTGGTCGGCGCCTATACGGCGGCGGTGCGGGCCCGCCATCCGGGCGCGGCGGTGGTGCCCGACATGAGCCCCGGGGCGACGGACGGCCTCTATTTCCGGGAGCGCGGCGTGCCGGTCTACGGCGTGGACGGCTCCTGGATCGTGACGCCAGTGGACGAGCGCGCCCATGGCCGCGACGAGCGCATCCCGGTCCGCGCTTTCTATCAGGACGTCGACCACTGGGCGGACCTCATCCGCCGGCTGGCGGGCTGAGCCGGTCGCGCCGGCCTTACTGGGCCTCTTCCGCCGGCGCCTGCTCCTCCGCCGTGCCGGGCTCGGCCGGCGCGTCCTGCGCGGGGGCAGCGCCCGCGGTGGCCGGACCGGCCGCCTCGCAGCTGAGCCCGAAGCGCCCGCCGGTCGCATCGCGCGGGGCCACGCAATTGACCCTCTGCTCGGCGCCGTTCGCATCCCGGAGCACGGCATGGCCCGCCATCGTGTCGGCGTTGCGCTCGGCCATCGCCACTTCGACCACGGTCAGGCCCTGCGCCTGATATTGCTGGCGGATGGAATTCTTGGTCGTTTCGATCAGCGCCTGGTCGATCACCTGGCCGCAAGTCCCCTGATAGCCCTGTCCGCCCGGACGCATCACGCAATTGACCCGGGCGACATTGCCGTCGGCCGTGCGCACCAGGGCATGGCCCTGATAGCCGCCGTCGGGCTGCTTGGTCATGCTGACCTCGGTGACGTTGCCGGCGGAGGAAAGCTGGGTACGGACCGCATCCTCGACCCGCCCCTGCTCGTTGCAGCCCGCCAGCAGCGCCGCGGCGCCCGACGCAAAGACAATCGCCCGCATGCCGTCCCCCCTTTTTCGTGGCGCGGCCAGCGTCACCCGATTCCGCCCGCCGCGCAAGTCGCGGGGCGCTTGCGAAAGAAAAAATCGCGGCCCGCGCAAAAAAAGTTCGAAAAGGCGGAACCAACCGGTGCCGCCCTCGTTCAGCAACCCGGATAGTGACCTTTTGCCCCCCCGCTCTCGCTATCCAGAACATGAGCCCGGACGCGCCGACCTCCCCCCCCCCCGGTAGCGCGTCCGGGCTCAACATTTTTCGGGGTTCCAGCACTTCAGCGTCTCATCGGATCGTTTCGGCGCGGAATCGTCGGGCCGCCCACGGCGCGCGGAACCGAACGCGGGAGCGAACATTACCTGCATCAATGGCGCGGCGCGCTTTCGCCCCGCTGCCTCGTTCAGGAGGGTCAAATGAGGAAGTTCTTCGCGATGCTGGCGCTGTCGACCACGTTGTTCGCCGCCACGGCCTGCAACACCGTGCGCGGCGCGGGCCAGGACGCCCAGTCCGCCGCGAACGCGGTCGACCGCGAGATGTAGGAACCCCAACAGGGTCAGAGGAACTGAGGCGCCGCAAGGCGCCTCTTTTTTAGGCGGCCTCGCCGGCTTCCCTGGCCTTCTTGGCCCGCCGCTTCTCGCTGACCCACATGGCGAGCAGCGAGATTTCGTAAAGGATGGCGAGCGGCCCGGCGAGCAGGAGCTGGGAGATCACGTCCGGCGGGGTCAGCACCGCGGCCACGACGAAGGCGATGACGATGGCGTAGCGCCGCCCCCGCTTCAGCTGCTGGCGCGTCACCAGTCCCGCCGCGTTCAGCAGCATCAGCAGCACGGGAAGCAGGAAGGCGACGCCGAAGCCGAACAGGAAGCGCATCGCGAAGGACAGGTAATTGCCGATCCCGGGCAGCGCCTCCGCCTGCACGCCGCCGATATTGCCCTGGTAGCTCATCAGGAAATGCAGGGCGACGGGCATGCAGAAATAATAGGCCATCGCCGCGCCGGCCAGGAACAGGAACGGCGTCAGGATCAGGAAGGGCGCGAACGCCTTCTTCTCCTTCGAATAGAGGCCGGGGGCGACGAAGCGCCAGATCTGGTTGGCGATGAACGGGAATGACACCATCAGGGCGGCGAAGAAGGCGACCTTGATCTCCGCGAAGAAGGCCTCGAAGATGCCGGTATAGACGAGCCTGCCCTGCCCCGCCGCGAGCAGGGGCTGGGCCAAGAAGCCGAAGATCGGCCGGGCCTGCCACAGGCAGATGCCGAAGGCGACGCCGAGCACCACCACGCACAGCAGCAGCCGCTTCCTCAGCTCGATCAGATGTTCGAGCAGCGGCGCCTTGCTCTTGTCGAGCTCGGCCTCCTCGGCGGTCCGGCGGTCGCTCATGCGCCGTCATCCTTGGCGGCGGGCGCCGCCTTGGGGATGGGCGGCGCGGAGCCGCTGGCCGCGCCGATGCCGGCGCGACGGGGCGGCGGCTTCGGCCGGTTGTCGTTCGCGCGCGCGCCGCGGCGGGGCGCCGGCTTCGGCGCGGCGTCGAGCGGCTCGGGCCAGCCCTCGCCCGCCGGCGCATTGCCCTTGGCCGGCCAGTCCTCCTCGCCCTCCGGGGCGGGCGGGCTCGGCACCATCGGATGCTCGCGCATGATCCGCTCGTTGTCCGACTGCCACTTCTTTTCCATGTCCGCGAGCTCGGCCTCGCGCATCATATTGTCGACGCCGCTGCGGAAATGGCGGGCCATGCCGCGCATCTGGCCGAGGAAATTGCCGATCGAGCGCATCACGCGCGGCAGATCCTTCGGGCCGATCACCACGAGGGCGACGACCGCGATCAGCAGCAGCTCGGCGGAATCGATCCCGAACATGGCGCCCTTTCCCGCCCCTCAGGCGGTCAGGCCTGGTTGCGGTCGGTCTCGGTCGGACGGACGGGTTCGGCCGGGGCGGGCGCGGCGGCGGGAGCGGGCGGCGCCGGGACCTCGGGGGTGCGCTCGGCCGCGAGCCGGCGCGGCTCCTGCTGCTGCTCCTCGTCCTCCGACATGCCCTTCTTGAAGCTCTTGATGCCCTTGGCGACGTCACCCATCAGCCCGGAGACCCGGCCCGCGCCGAACAGCAGGACAATCACGAGGATAACCACGATCCAGTGGATCAGGCTGAAACCACCCATTTCAAAAATCTCCCAATGCCCGGCCTATCTAGGCCTCTTCGGCGTCACTTTCCAGTTCGACCTCATCCTCGTCCCCGTCCGGACCCTCCAGGCCGAGCCGCTCGAGCGCCGTGTCGACCGGATCGAGCAGCCCCGCCGCCTTGAGATCGTCCATTCCGGGCAGGTCACGGCGGCTCTTAAGCCCGAAATGTGAAAGAAATTCTTGGGTGGTGGCATAGGTGAGCGGGCGGCCGGGCACCTCGCGCCGACCGGCGGGACGGACCCAGCCCGCCTCCATCAGCACGTCAAGCGTGCCCTTGGAGATCTGGACACCGCGGATCGCCTCGATCTCGGCCCGGCTGACCGGCTCGTGATAGGCGATGATCGCCAGCGTCTCGACCGCGGCGCGGCTGAGCTTGCGGCTCTCCTCGCGCTCGCGCCTGAGAATATGGGCGAGGTCCGCGGCGGTCTGGAAGTGCCAGCGCCCGCCCCGCTCGACGAGCTCGACGCCGCGCCCGGCATAATGGTCCTGCAGCGACGCCAGCGCCGCCTTCACGTCCAGGCCCTCGCCGACATACAAAGCGAGGTCGCCCGGCGTCATCGGCTCGGCCGCGGCGAACAGGGTCGCCTCGACGGCGCGCTCGGCGTCCGACAGCTCGATCATGCCGCCCTCACGTACAGAGGCGCGAACACCTCGTCCTGCTGCAGGGAGATCTTGCCGAGCCGGGCGAGCTCCAGCGTCGCGACGAAGGAGGAGGCCAAAGCCGACTTGCGATATTCCGGATCCTGAGTCGCCGGCAGGAAGCTCTCCAGCCGGGTCCATTCCAGCTTCGCCCCGATCATCGTCTCCAGCCGGTGGATGGCCTCGTCCAGCGTCATCACCGGCCGCCTGGAGACGATATGGACGCTCGGCTGCGTCCGCGCCCGGACGATGCCGTAGGCGGAGATCAGGTCGTACAGGTCGGCCTGCCAGACCGACTTGCGCATCACCTTCAGGCCCTCGGGCGCCGGCCTCGGGAAGACGTCACGGCCGATCCGGTCCCGGCCCATCAGCCGCGCCCCGGCCTCGCGCATCGCCTGCAGCCGCTGCAGGCGCAGCTGCAGCCGCATCGCCAGCTCCTCGGGCGAGGGATCGACGGTCGGATCCTTGGGCAGGAGCAGACAGGATTTCAGATAAGCGAGCCAGGCCGCCATGACGAGATAGTCGGCCGCGATCTCCAGCCTGAGCTTCTTCGCATCGTGGATGAAGGCGAGATATTGCTCGACGAGGGCGAGGATCGAGATCTTGGCGAGATCGACCTTCTGGCTGCGCGCCAGCGTCAGCAGCAGATCGAGCGGCCCTTCCCAGCCGTCCAGATCGAGCGTCAGCCGTTCCGACGCCGCCGCGGCGGGCCCGGTCTCCAGCTCGAAATCGTCCTCGGAGTCGCTCATCTCGCCGCAAGCCTAGGAGGCGCAGGGGCCGGAGTCGAAGGCCAAAGCGCAGTTTTCCACAACGTTCAGCTTCGGGCCATCCGCCTGCTGGCAAACAGGGCCGCATGAAACGCTCCGCCATCCTCGCCGCCGCCACCGCGGCCCTGCTCACCGCCTCCGTCGCCCAGGCGCGCGCGCTCGATCCGCGCCGCGCGCCCGGCCAGAGCGAGCCGGTGCCCGCCAATTGCCCGCTGACCGTCGGCTTTTCGAGCTACGGCCCGGGGATCGACCGGCCCACCTTGCTCAATGTCGAGCGCCTGCTGAACGGCGATCGCGGCGTGCGCGGCGTCAGCCGCCACCGCTGGGGCCGCGAGGGCGAAATCACCCTGTGCGCCCGCACGCGCAGCGCCCGCGACGCCGCCCGCCTCGCGCAGCGCATCCGCGCCATGATCCCGGCGCGGCCGCGCGGCCCGGTCCGGATCGAGCTGGCCGGCCGGCTCCGCTACGAGACGCCGGCGCCGCGCCACTGACCCTCGTCGAAGCCGCGCCGCGCTTGGCCGAAAGCCGGGCGCGGCGCCGCCGCGACGCGCCTAGAAGCAAGCGGGGACATGAATGGGGGAAACCGCCATGCGTCCCGTCGCGCCAATCCTCGCCGCCTTGCTCTGCCTCGGCGCCGCCGCGCCGTTCCGGCCGGGCTGGCACCTCGTCCCCGGCCAGATCGACGCCCAAGGCCGCAAGGGGCCGGACGGCAACAGCATCTTCCTCGACGCGCCCGAGGGGCTGATCCTGGTCGATACCGGCCGTCATCCCGCGCATAGCGCGGCCCTGCTCGCTTATGCGCGCCAGCGCGGCCGGCCGATCGCCGCGATCGTCAACACCCACTGGCATCTCGATCACAACACCGGCAATGGCGAGGTCCGCGCCGCCTTTCCCGCCGCGCCGCTCTACGCGAGCGCGGCGATCGAGGGCGCCCTGACCGGCTTCCTGCCGGAGAGCCGGCGCCGCACCGAACAGGCGCTCGCCGCGGGCCAGATCCCGGAGAGCGCGCGGCCGGAGCTCCGGCGCGCCTTCGACGTCATGGACCATCCCGAGCGGCTGCGCCCGACCCGCACCGTCACCCGCTCCGGTCCGATGACCATCGCCGGCCGGCGCCTGCGGGTGAACCTCGCGCCCTGGGCGGCGACCGAGGGCGACGTCTGGCTCTACGATCCGGCGCTGCGGCTGGCGATCGTCGGCGATCTGGTGGTCGGGCCCGTGCCCTTCATGGACACGGCCTGCCCGGAAGGCTGGCGCGACGCGCTCGACCGGATCGCGGCGACGCCCTTCGTCACCCTGATCCCGGGCCATGGCGCGCCGATGGACCGGCCCGCCTTCCTCGCCTGGCGCGCCGCTTATAACGCCTTCGTCGAATGCGGCCGCTCTGACCGGCCGCGCGCCGACTGCATCGCCGGCTGGCGGCGCGGCGCGGCCCGCTTCATCCCGGCCGGAAGCGAGGCGCTCGTGGAGCGCCTCGCCGGCTATTATCTGGATTCAAGGCTGCGCGCCGCTCCGGAAGAGCGACGGCGTCAGTGTATCGGGCGCAGGAACCGGGGCTCCTGAGCGACCCGGGCCGTGGCGGCCCGCTCGCGCCAGTAGCTGGCCAGCCGCGCGTCCGGCGCGACGCCGACGCCATGCTGGAAGCCGTCGGCCAGCGCCCGCATCGCGAGCCCGTCGCCGCGCAGCGCGGCTTCGTAGAACCAGCCCATCGCCGCGGTGGCGTCGGCGTCGACGTCGCCCTCGCCGCGCAGCAGGATCAGGCCGATCGAGCGCATCGCCGGGACCGAGCCCTCGCGGGCGCCATGCTGGAACCAGGCGAGGCTCTGCCGCGCGCCATAATAATTGAAGGCCGCCACGCCGCATTGATATTCGCGGCCGCGGCAGGCGGCGATGCCGCGCTCCGGCGGGGCGGTGCCGCCGTAAATGGGCGGGCCGACGGCGCGGGCGCCGCGCGGATCAGCGGCGGCCGGGGTCGCATAGGCCGCGACGGCGGTCGCGGCGGCGAGAGCGAACAGACGAAGCTTCATCCTTGATCTCCTCTGCGTTGGTGCCGCGCCCCCACGGCATCGCCCATTTGCACCCGGAAATATCTGTAAATGCAAGAAGAATATTATTCCGCCGAAACGGAACAATCAGCCGTTTCGGCTCGCCTCGGTGAGCGCGACGCGGACCGTCGCCATGTCCGCCTCGAACCGCGCGCGCAGCGCCTCGTCCGACAGCGCGGCGGCGTCCACGACCTGGCTCATCGCGAGGCCGATGCGCAAGGTCGCCCCCCAGCTTCCGTCGGGCAGGCGCACGCATTTGACCGGCTGGCCGACGCGGACGCCGGCGAGCGCCATCGCCTTGTGCCAGGCCTGGGCGTCCTCGAAGCGCGCGCCGCCGTCCGTCAGGCCGGACAGATCCAGCGTGGATAGGGTGCGCATCTCGATCGGATGCGTGTCCGCATCCTCGACATGGCCGGGCGGATAGGGCGCGACCCGGCGGGCGGGCAGCGGCGCGACCATCTCGCCGCGCACCGCGGCGTGGAACGCGCGGATCACGCGCCAGACCGTCTCCGTCGGCAGGGCCTGGAACCGCTCCAGCTCGAACAGGCTCGCCTCCAGCCGGAGCAGCAGGCCGGCATTGACCGTGTCCGGCAGGATCGCCGCGCCCGGCCAGCCCGCCGGCCACTCGGCGCGGCGGAAGATGGTCGCCAGCCCCTCGGCCAGCGGCGGCGCCCTGACGGCTAGGACAGGCGGCACCAGGGCGAAGCCGCTGAACGGCGGCCCGCCCATGAACTTGGAGCCGGTGATGAAGACGATCGCCCCGCGGGCGAGATAGTCGCGCACCGCCTGGCTGGTGATCCGCGCCTGGCAGGCATCCACGACCAGGGTCATCGCCTCTTCATGGGTTGCGGCGAGCACGTCCACGTCCGCCAGCGAGGGCAGGATCAGGCCGGTCTTGGAGCCGTGCACGAGATGGACGAGGCTGTGCCGGCTCGCGGCCCGGGCGGCGGCGATCGAATCGCCCATCCGCGCCGCGATCTCCGCCGATTCCCTGACCCGGCCGTCGCCGTCGCGGACCGGCACGTCGAGCAGGTCGACGATGGCGTCGCCGAGGCCGGCCACCTTCTGGCCCGGCGCGACCGGCGCGCAGAGCGCGGTCTCGTTCGCGAAATAGCGGCCATGCGCCGAATAGATGCAGCCGCTGCCGACCTCGTCCGCGCCGAGCAGCACCGCATTGGTCCCGCCCGGCGCGCGCCCGGCGACCAGAGCGAGCGCGACATATTCGAGGTCCGTGCCCGACGGCGCGAAGACGATCTCCGTGTCCGCCGGCACGCCGTAGGCGGCGCGGATGCGGCCGCGCATCGCCTCCAGCCGCGCCGCATAGACGGATGGCGACGGCGCCTCGCCCACCTCGGCCAGCACCGCCTCGGCGCGGGCGAAGGCGGCGGCGGAAATGTCGTTGGCGGTAGAGGAGGCGTAAGCCAGCACGTCGGCGCGGGGCCGCGGCGCGCTGTAATAGCGGTTCAGGCCGGTCGCTTCATCCAGGACGATGCGGGCGTCGCAGCCCTCGGTCATGAGCTGGGCGGCGTCGGGTCTCTCAACGCAAACAGTCATCACGCTTGCTGCTACCTTGCACACGCCTCGGGACGCGACTAACGCCGCCCCATATCGGCTGGCGCGGCAGGGGAACAGGGGCCGCCCGGCACTTTTTTGTATCAGAAAGTCGCATGTCCTCCTCACATCTCCCCGCCATCGAACCGCGCGTCATCCCGGCCGAAGCCCGGGAAAGGCTGCGCATCATGTTCATCGCCAAGCACGCCAAATGGGGCGGCGGCCTGCATCCCGACGACGGCAATCACGCACTCTACCATGTGGAGACGCGCGAGGTGCTGGAAGGGCTCGGCCTGAACCTCGTGCTCGAGGACCGGTACGAGGCCCTGTTCGAGAAGCCGGACGTCGATTTCGTCTTTCCCCTGCTCAACCGCGGCGGCTTCCTGAACAGCGAGATGATGCTGCCTTTGCTCTGCACGCGGCTCGGCCTGCCCTATCTAGGCGCGACGCCGATTCTGCGCGGGCTCGCCGACGACAAGCATCTCACCAAGATGGCCTGCGTCGCGCGCGGCGTGCCGACCGCGCCCTGGACCATCTACCGCAACGGCGCGCCGGTGGAGCGGGACCGCTGTCCGGCCGGCGAACGGCTGGTGATCAAGCCCAACGCCTCCTCGGCGAGCTGGGGCGTGCAGGACGCGCACGACTGGACGGGGGTCGAGGCCGCGGTCGCCTCGATCCACGCCGAGGGCCATGACGCGATCGTCGAGCCCTTCCTCAACGGCAGCGACGTCGAGGTCCCGGTCATCACCATCGACGGCGAGCCCGTCGTGATGCCGATGATGCTGTTCGAGCAGGCGGATCCGACCCACCTGCGCACCTATTACGAGAAGCGCGACCTGGTGGAGCGGGCGAGCAAATACGAGCTCGTGCCCTTCGACAATGCGGAGTTCACGCCGCGGATCGCCGAGCTCACCCGGCAGATGGCCGAGGAATATCGGCCGTTCGACTATGGCCGCTTCGAGTTCCGCCTCGACGCCGCCACCGGCGAGCTCAACTTCCTCGAGGTGAACCTGCAGGCCAATCTTTGGTCGCAGAAGGTCTATGGCCGCTCGGCGGTGCTGGCGGGCATGACCCAGTCCCAGCTGATCGAGACCATCCTCTACGAGGGGCTGCGGAGGCACGGGTTGCTCGACGCCGCGTGAGGCGCCAACATTTGTTTTTCGCAATGTTCGGGTGCCGCGGTTGCGCCTGTCACGGACGCGTGATTAGCGCGCATCATGTCTGATCAGCGTTTCACGGTCGTCATCCTCGCCGCGCAGCGTAACGGCAAACTGGATCCCCTCGCCGCGGAGGCGGGCGTCACCCACAAATGCCTGGTGCCGATCGGCGGGCGGCCGCTGCTCGCCCATGTCCTGTCCGCGCTCGCTTTTGTCGACGGGATCGGCGCGATCAGCATCTCGGTCGAGGATGGGGCGGCGGAGCGGCTGCGCGCGATCACCGACCAGTTCGATCTTCCGGTCCGCTTCGTCACCGCCGCCGACAATATCGCCGACAGCGTCTATCGCGCGGCGGAGGGCAGCACCGGCCCGGTGGTGATCACCACCGCCGACAATGTCCTGCTGACCCCGGGCGCGGTGCGCCAGGTCGCCGAGAAGCTGCTCGCCGGCGACGACGCCGTGGTCGCGCTCGCCCGCAAGGAGGACATTCTCGCCGCCCATCCGCAGGCGCAGCGCAACTTCTACAAATTCCGCGACGGCGGCTTCTCCAATTGCAATCTCTACGGCCTGTCGCGCGCCGGCCTGAAGGCCGCCGAGGCGTTCCGCGAAGGCGGCCAGTTCTTCAAGCATCCGATGCGGATCGCGCGCGCCTTCGGCCTGATCAACTTGGTCGTCATGCGCTACGGCCTGGTCTCCACCGAGGGTGCGATGGGCCGGCTCGGCAAGAGGTTCGGAATCAGGGCGTCGCGCGTGATCCTCTCCGACGGCGCCCATGCCGTCGACGTCGACAACCGCCGCACCTACGACATCGCCGCCATGCTCTTGGAAAAACGCGCCGCCTGAGACGGCTTGAGTGTTGAGCCCGGCGGACCTTGCCGCTATCGCCTCCCCCGCAAAGGGATAGAGCGCATGGCTGAATTCACGCTTCCGAAGAACAGCAAGATCAGGAAGGGCAAGGCGCACGCGGCGCCGGCCGGCGCGCCGCGGACCAAGAAGTTCAAAATCTACCGCTACGATCCCGACAGCGGCGAGAATCCGCGCTACGACACCTATGAGGTCGATCTGGACAGCTGCGGCCCGATGGTCCTCGACGCGCTCATCAAGATCAAGTCGGAGCAGGATCCGGGGCTCACCTTCCGCCGCTCGTGCCGCGAGGGGATTTGCGGCTCCTGCTCGATGAACATGGCCGGCAAGAACGGCCTCGCCTGCACCACCGCGATCGAGGATCTGAAGGGCGAGGTCCGGATCACGCCGCTGCCGCACATGGACGTGATCAAGGACCTGGTGCCGGACTTCACCCATTTCTACGCGCAATATGCCTCGATCGAGCCCTGGCTGAAGACCAAGACGCCGACGCCCTCGGGCAAGGAGCGCCTGCAATCGCCCGACGACCGGGCGAAGCTGGACGGCCTCTACGAGTGCATCCTGTGCGCCTGCTGCTCGACCTCCTGCCCCAGCTATTGGTGGAATTCGGACCGCTTTCTCGGTCCCGCCATCCTGCTCCAGGCCTATCGCTGGCTCGCCGACAGCCGCGACGAATATGCGGGCGAGCGGCTCGACGAGCTGGAGGATCCGTTCCGCCTCTATCGCTGCCACACGATCATGAACTGCGCGAACGTCTGCCCCAAGGGCCTGAACCCGGCCAAGGCGATCGCCGAGACCAAGAAGATGCTGCTCGAGCGGGCGGTCTGAACCCATGGTCGCGGAAGGAACCAGGCTCGACGGCGGCTGCCTCTGCGGCGCGATCCGCTACACGCTGACCGGCCCGAGCGCCTTCGTCTCGCAATGCTGCTGCAAGGACTGCCAGAAGGCGACCGGCACCGGCCACACCACCATCGTCGGCATCCACCGCAGCCAGCTCGCGCTGGAGGGGACGCCCAAGACCTATACGAACAGCGGCGATACCGGCGGCAGGGTGACCCGCCATTTCTGCGGCGAATGCGCCGGCCGGCTGTACACGTCGGGCGATCTGCCCGGCGAGATGATCATGGTCCAGGCGGGCTCGCTCGACGACCCGGACGCCATCTATCCGGACAGCGTCATCTACCTCAAGGACGCGCCGCGCTGGGATCATTTCGATCCGGATATCCCCAAGTTCGAGGCGATGCGGCCGCGGCCGACCCACGTGACGCCCGGCCCGGTCTGAGCGGCAAATGCGCTGCACCGGCACCGCATGGCTCTTCGCCTGGGTGATTTCGGTCTTCCTGCCGAGCGCCGTCATCGCCGCGCTCGGCCTCTCCGGCCCCGCACAGGCGGCCGGCAACATCTTCGCCGCCAGCTGGAAGGTAGCGGACGACATGGCCCCGGCGGCCAAGCTGCTGCTCGGCGCCCTGCTCCTGCTGTTTCTCGCTTTGTCCGCCCGCCGCCTGAAGAGCCGGCTGGGCCTCGCGCTGCTCGTCAATGCCCTGCTCGGGGCCCTGGCGATGATCGCCCCCTTGCTGCTGCTGCCGGCCGACTGGTCGCGCGGCTTCGGGATCGGCCTTGGCGGAGCCCGGCTCGATCCGGCGCTCCTGCCCGTCTATCTGGGCGGCGGGATCGCGGCGGGTCTGCTCTTCACCCTGCTCCAGCGCCGCTGCGCCGCCCGGCAGGCGCGGCCCTGACGCCCGAACCCGCCTTGCAAGGCCGGCCCTTTCCCGCCACTGCGGCGTGATGGACGCCCACCCGCTGATCGACCACCGGCCCGATCCCGACCATCCCGGCTGGTGGAGCTGGGACGTGAAGACCGACGACCGCTTCAACCAGGTGGTCGGCAAATTGCTGGTCCGCGAGAACGGCCCCGGCCGGGCGATCTGCCGCATGTTCCCCGACAAGAGCCATTCCAATCTCGGCGACATGGTCCATGGCGGCGCGATCCTGACCCTGATCGACATGGCCCTGTTCGCCGGGGGCCGGATGACCGGCGTGGACGTGACCGGCGGAGTGACGCTCGATCTCTCCGCCCGCTTCCTCGCCCCGGGCCGGATCGGCATCCCCCTCGACGCCGAGCTCGAATTGCTGCGCGAGACCGGCCTGCTCGCCTTCTTCGACGGGCGCGTCACCCAGGAGGGCGCGCTGGTCGCCTCCTTTACCGGCGCCCTGCGCAAGGCGCCCCGCAAACCGTGACGGATGTCGCCGGGCGCTATGCCGCGCTGGTCGCGGCGGGGGAGCTTCGACCCGATCCCGACCAGGCGGCGGCGGTGCGGGTGCTGGAGGAGCTGGCCGACGAACTGGCCGAGACGAAGAGCCGCGGCTCGCTCATCTGGCGGCTGGCCGGGCGCATGAAGGCGCCGCCGGCGGGCGTCTATATGTGGGGCGGGGTCGGGCGCGGCAAATCCATGCTGATGGACCTCGCCTTTCACTGCATTCCCTATGCGCCCAAGCGGCGCGTCCATTTCCACGAATTCATGCTGGAGGTGCACGAGCGCCTCCGCGCCGAGCGGGCCAGGGAGGAGGGCGACCCGATCCCGCCCGTGGCCAGGGCCATCGCCGCCGAGGCGAAACTGCTCTGCTTCGACGAGATGGTGATCAACAACAGCGCCGACGCGATGATCCTCTCGCGGCTCTTCGCGCAACTGCTGGAGGCGGGCGTCACCGTCATCACCACCTCGAACCGGCCGCCCCGCGACCTCTATCTCGGCGGCCTGAACCGCGAGCTCTTCCTCCCCTTCATCGCCCTGATCGAGCGCGAACTGAAGGTGGTGCCCCTGAACGGCCCGACCGATTATCGCCTGCACCGGCTCGGCGGCATGCCGACCTGGTATGTGCCGAACGGGCCGGACGCGACCAGGGCGCTGAGCGAGGCCTTCTTCCGCCTCACCGATTATCCGCCGGAGGACCGCGCCAACGTGCCGAGCGAGGATTTGAAGCTCCCCGGCGGGCGGACCTTGCACGTGCCCAAGAGCCTGAAGGGCGTCGCCGTCTTCTCCTTCAAGCGGCTCTGCGGCGAGGCGCGGGGCGCCCCGGACTATCTCGCCGTCGCCCGCCATTTCCACAGCGTGATCCTGGTCGGCATCCCGAAGCTCGGCCCCGAGAATCGCAACGAGGCGGCACGCTTCGTCACCCTGATCGACGCGCTCTACGAGCATAAGGTGAAGCTGCTCGCCGCCGCCGACGCCCAGCCGCAGGACCTCTACGTCGCCGGCGACGGCGCCTTCGAGTTCGAGCGCACCGCCTCGCGGCTGCTGGAGATGCAGAGCGCCGATTATCTGGCCCTGGGCCATGGCGAGGACTGAGCGACGGTGGCGCTGAAGACGCTCCGCGATCCCGACGCGATCCTCGGCGAAGGCCTCGCCGCGATCCGCGCGCAATTCCAGGTGCCGGTGGATTTCCCGCCCGAAGTGACCGCCGCCGCCGAGGCCGCGGCGCGGCGCCCGCCCGCCGACCATGTCGACCGCACCGCCCTTCCCTTCGTGACGCTCGATCCCGCCGGCTCGACCGATCTCGACCAGGCCTTCACCATCGAGCGGGCCGGCAGCGACCTGCTGCTGCGCTACGCCATCGCCGACGTCGCCTGGTTCGTGAAGGATGGCGATGTCGTCGACGCCGAGGCCTGGCGGCGCGGCGCCACCCTCTATCTGCCCGACGGCAAGGCGCGCCTCTACCCGGCGGCGCTCAGCGAACGGGCGGCGAGCCTGCTCCCGGACGGGCCCCGCCCGGCGGTGATCTTCGCCGTCCGCGTCGCGCCGGACGGCAGGGCCAGCCTCGACGGCGCCGAGCGGGCTTTGATCCGCAGCCGCGCCAAGCTCGCCTACGCCACCGTGGCCGATGCCGACCTCCCCGCGGGCTTCCCGGAACTCTCCGCGCGCATCCAGGCGGCGGAGGCCAGGCGCGGCGCGGCCCGCGTCGATCCGCCCGAGCAGGAGGTGGCCGCGGAGGATGGCCGCTACCGCCTCGTCTTCCGCACCCGCTACCCGTCCGAGGCCCGCAACGCCGCCCTCTCGCTCGCCGCCAATCTCGCCGTCGCCGAGGCGCTGCAGGCGCATCGCACCGGCCTGTTCCGGGTCATGGCCGGCCCCGATGAGCGCGCCGTCCGGAGGCTGCGCTTCACCGCCCGCGCGCTCGATTTGGCCTGGCCGGCGGACCGGTCCCTGCGCGACATGGAGCGCGCGCTCGATCCGGCGGACCCGAAGCAGGCCGCCTTCATGGCCGCGATCCGCCGCGCCGGCGCGGGCGCCGCCTATCAGCCCTGGCGAGAGGGCGAGACGCCCTGGCACGCGGCTCTGGCCGCCACCTACGCCCATGCCACCGCCCCGCTCCGCCGCCTCGCCGACCGCTATGTCGTGCAGGCGGCGCTCGCCGTCGCCAACGGCCGGCCCGTGCCTGACACGGTGACCGACGCCTTCGCCCGGCTGCCGCGGGTCATGGCCCGCGCCGACGCGCGGGGCGGCCAGATCGAGCGCGCCGTGATCGACCTGGCCGAGACGGTGATGCTTCGGGACAGGGTCGGCGAGACCTTCGCGGCGGTGGTCACCGACCGCGACGAGCGCGGCGCCCGCATCCAGCTGCGCGACCTGCCCGTCGTCGCCCGCGTTGCCGCGCACCAGGTTGATCCCGGCGAGACGATAAATGTGAAGCTCACCGCCGCCGATCCCGAGACCCGCAAGCTGACCTTCCAGCGCTTGGCGGGAGACTGAGACGGCCGCTTGTTCCCGGCTCCCGTGCTTGCTACAAGTGTAGCATATGGGACAGCCGATGATCCTTCGCCTCTGCCTGCTGGTGCTGGGCCTCGTCCTGGTGCCCGCCCCGCTTGCCGCCTCGCCCACCGGCACCTGGTCCGGCGCCTTCACGCGCGACGGCGCCGACCTCGCGGTGACCTTGCGGATCGAGGGCAGGACGGCCCTGCTCTCCGCCGACGCCCTTCGCATCGTCGATTTCCCGTTGCGCAACGTGGCGATCGACGGCGATCGCATCGCCTTCGAGCTGGCGGGAGACGCCAGCGTGACCCGGTTCGAAGGCCGCGTCGAAGGCCGGCGCCTGGCCGGGACGATGACCGAGGCGGGTCGTCCCGGCAGCTTCGCCCTCGTCCGTCGTTCGGCCGACGCGGCCTCGCCGTGCGTCGACCGGCCGGCCTCGTTCGCGAACGGGCCCGTGGCGCTGAGCGGCACCCTGCTCCGGCCGCGGCGCGGCCCCGCGCGTCCCGCCGCGATGCTCCTCGTCCACGGCTCCGGGCCGGAGAGCCGCGACGCCGGCCGCTTCCTGGCGACGGCCCTGTGCCGGGCGGGCGTCGCGGCGTTGATCTACGACAAGCGCGGCGTCGGCGCCTCGACCGGCGACTGGCGCGGCGCGCCGTTCGCGGACCTGGCCGGCGATGCCGTGGCCGGCCTCGCCTGGCTTGTCGTCCAGACCGACATCGACCCGCGCCGCCTCGGCCTCTACGGCCACAGCCAGGGCGGCGCGATCGCCCCGCTGATCGCCAACCGCTCGCCGCACGTCGCCTTCGTGGTCGCCGCATCCGGTGCGGCCATAGCGATGCGCGAGGTCGAGCGCTTCAGCCTGCTGAACGCGGTCCGTCCGCTGGCCCGGGACGCGGCGGACGCCGCCGAGGCGCGCGCCTATGTGGACCGGCTGATCGCCACCGCTGGCACCGGCGCGGGGCTCGACGCTTTCATCGCCGACGCCGCGCGCTTCCGGGACCGGCGCTGGTTCGCCATGGTCGCGCCGCCGCCGGCCGACGCCGGCTATTGGCGCCTGTCGCGCGCCACTTTCGCTTATGATGCGGCCGCCGAGTGGGGCCGCGTGCGCGTCCCGGCCCTGCTGCTGTTCGGCGACCGGGACGAACGCACCCCGGTCGAGGCCAGCGTCGCGGCGCTGCGCGCGCTCGGCAACCGCCGGCTCAGGATCGAGATATTGCCCGGCGCCGGCCATGCCTTCGATCTGGCGGCCCAAGGCCCCTGGCCGCGGGTCGCGCCCGGCTATCCCGGCCTCATCGTCGCCTTCGCGGCGGCGCGCTAGGCCAGGAACTCCTTCGCCGCCGCCAGGAAGCGCGCCCAGCCGGGCTCCTCCTCCATCAGCAGGTGATTGGGGCTGTCGATCGCCATGAAGCGCGCGCCGGGGATCCGCGCCGCGATGCCGCGCCCCGCCTCGAACGGCACCACCGAGTCCGTGGTCGAATGCGCCACCAAAGTCGGCGCCGTCACCTTGCCGAGCAAAGCGCGCACGTCGATCCGCGAGAGCACCCGCTGCAGCATCTCCGCATTTTCCGGCGAGGTCGTCATGCGCTGCAGCTCGTTGAACCAGGCCTGCTGCTCCAGCGTCGAATGGGGGAGGAAGAGCGAGGTGAACATCTGCCGGAAGGCGGGATTGTCGAGACCCCAGCCCTCGCGGGTCAGGTCCAGCATGGCCTGCCGCCGCGCCACCTCCGCCGGCGTCGCCCGCATCCGCCAGCCCATCGCATAGCCGCCGTAGATGAGCAGCCGCCGGACCCGGTGCGGATGGCGGACCGCATAAGCGATGGCGACGCTCGCCCCCTGCGAGATGCCGAGCATGTCGAACCGGTCGAGCCCGGCCGCGTCCACCACGCTTTCCAGATCGTCGACGAACGCCTCGAAACTCAAAGGCGCGTACCAGTCGGAGAGGCCGTTGCCGCGCTCGTCGTAACGCAGGAAGCAGCGCGCATCCGAAAAGCCGGCGATCCAGTGCCGCCAGACCGGGCTGTCGAAATCGAATTCCAGATGGTTGAGCCAATTGGCCGCCTTCACCAGCGGCGGCCCGTCGCCGACCATCGAATAAGCCAGCCTGGTGCCGTCGCTGGCGCTGCAGAAGCGGACATGCTGGACCAGCGGCTCCGCCGCCGCCTCCGCGCGCTCCGGCGCCGACATGCGCAGTCCGGTCGGCACATGCGTGCCGCCGTCCTGCAGCCGGCGGATGGAAAGGCCGCGCTGCTGCTCGGCCTCGCCGCCCCGGCCCGCGGCGTCGAGCAGGCGCACCAAAGTGGCGGCGGCATCCGCGCAGGCCGGGTCGAGCTCGGTCCACGCCCGCGCGTGCGGGAGCAGGTCGTCCGGCGGCAAATCCCGTCCGGTCAGCTCCGCGAACACCGCCGCCTGCCAGCTGCGAACATCCCCGCGCTGCGCAATGACCCAGGCGGAGAAACTGTCGCAATTGGCCAGCTCCAGCCCTTCGAGGAATTCGCCCCGCCTGTGGGCCAGCCGGTCCAGCTCCGCAGGGCTCGCCCGCGCCAGGACCCGCGGCGCGGCCCGCAGCACGTGCCAGTCGACCTCCAGCCCCGCGAGCTCGAGCCGCGCCGTCTCCCGGTCCGCGACCAGGGCCTCGCCGATCAGGCCGCGCAATTTGGACAGGCTCCAGCGCAGCGCGCCCTTGGGGTCGTCCGGCATTTCCCAGAAGAGCTGGCAGAGCCGCTCGCGGCGCTCCGGCCGGCCGCTCACCGCCAGATAGGCGAGCAGGGCGCGGGTCTTGCGCGAGGCGGGGAGCGCGACGGGACGGCCGTCGCGCACCAGCGCCATCGGTCCTAGCAGCCGGAGCTCCATGCCCGCCCCCATTTGCAAGCAAGCGTGGAAACTACCAGTCGCGGGAGGGTGGCGCAATTCACACGGTCATTACCACGCTCCTTTCCACATTCGTCTTCCAAAGCCCTCCCATCGCGGCCCGGTCGGCCGCCCAAGGAGGAGAAAACCCATGTTCGGCAAACGCCCCGGCTGGTCGCAGTTCCTCACCGCCTTCGCGGCGGTGATGTTCGCCGGCCTGTCTTTCGGCGCCGCTGTCCCGCCCATCGCGTGACAGCGGCTCCGGCCCACCCCCGACATCATCCAGTTTCAAGGGAGAGACTCCAGTGTTCCATGACTTCAACTATCCGGCGATCCTCGCCGCCTCCTCGCGCGCGTCGTGGGAGATCGAGGATGTCATTCCGGCCGGCGCCCGGCTCGATTTCGGCCTGCCTTTCATGCCCGAGGCGCTGGCGCGCACCGCCGGCCTCGACGGCCTGAGCGCCGACGAGAAAAGGCTGCTCAACCAGATTCGCGGGCACGATTATCTGTGCATCTTCGGGCTGGTCGAGGAGTTCATCCTGCCCTTCGTGCTCGACCATGCCCGGCCGCAGCTCAACGGCGACGACGAGCGTGTCCGCGCCTTGCTCAACTTCGCGTCGGAAGAAGCGAAGCACATTCACCTGTTCAAGCGCTTCCACGCCGCCTTCACCGCCGATTTCGGGCATGACTGCAAGGTGATCGGCCCGCCCGAGGCGGTCGCCGCCGAGGTGCTGCGCCACGATCCGCTCAGCATCGCGCTCGTCATCCTGATGATCGAGTGGATGACGCAGAGCCACTATGTCGACAGCGTCAAGGACGACCGGGAGCTCGACCCGCTCTTCAAGAGCCTGCTCAAGCATCACTGGATGGAGGAGGCGCAGCACGCCAAGCTCGACACCCTGATGGTCGAGGCGCTCGCGGAAGGGCGGAGCGCGCAGGAATTGGCCCTCGCCGTCGACGGCTTCTTCGCGATCGGCCTCTATCTCGACGCCGGCATCCGCACCCAGGCCGAGCTCAACCTCGCCGCCTTCGAGCGGGCGGCGGGCCGCACGCTCTCCGCGGAGCAGCGGGAGGCCCTGGTCGACCAGCAGCATCAGGCGTTGCGCTGGACCTATCTGGGCTCCGGGCTGGTCCATCCGAAGTTCCGCGCGACGCTCGGCGCGATCTCGCCCGAGGGCCTGGCCCGCATCGACGAGGCCGCGCCGGCCTTCGCCTGAACGTCACCCCCCAAAAAAACAGGAGAACAAAAATGACCGACACCATGACCCGCAACATCGTCAACGATCTCGATGTCGACGCCCTCACCCAGATGGTCGGCGAGATCGCCGCCGATCCGAGCAAGGCCCCGGCCCGCTTCGGCGTCACCACCCGCTGGACCGGCCAGACCCGCTCGGAGAGCACCTGCCATACGATTCAGGTGGGCGGCGAGCGGATCGATCGCAGCTTCAAGATCGTCGCCGACGAGCCCGAGGAGCTGCTCGGCGCCAACACCGCGCCCAACCCGCAGGAACTGCTCCTGTCCGCGCTCAATGCCTGCATGACCGTGGGCTATGTGGCGGGCGCGGCGGTGCGCGGGATCACGCTCACCCATCTCGAGATCGAGACGACGGGCGAGCTCGATCTGCGCGGCTTCCTCGATCTCAGCGACGCCGTCGCCCCCGGCTATCCGGTGATCGACTATATCGTGCGGATCGCCGGCGACGGCACCGCCGAGCAGTTCGAGGAGATCCACGCCGGCGTCATGGCGACCTCGCCCAATTACGACAATATCGCCCGCGCGATCCGCATGAACGGCCGGCTCGAGCTGGTCTGACGCCCGCCTCTGTCCCCCCCGATCCCCGGGAGCACCCCGTCCCGGGGATAGCCCCGCCCGGCGACTCCCCCCGCGCCGGGCGGGGAACCTCGTCCGCGAACTGGCATTGGGTCCCGAAAGCCGAAGGAGACCGACATGCTTGGCACACGCAAGGCCGTCGCCAATCTGGCGACCAGGGATCTGGAAAAATCGCGCCTGTTCTTCACCGACACGCTTGGCCTGAAGGAGGTCGACCGCGAGGGCGACGAGCTGATCGTCTTCGCCAGCGGCGACAGCAACATCAACGTCTACCGCTCCGATTTCGCCGGCACCAACAAGGCCACGGCGGTGACCTGGGAGGTGGACGATATCGAGGCCGAGGTCGCCGCGCTGAAGGCGAAGGGCGTCACCTTCGAACATTATGACATGGACGGGCTCAAGCTGGACGGCGACGTCCATGTCGGCGACGGCATGAAGGTCGCCTGGTTCAAGGATCCGGACGGCAACATCCTCAACATCGTCGGCGACGCCTAAGCCTGCAATTCCTCCCCGGAACGGGGAGGGGGACCATGCGCAGCATGGTGGAGGGGCCGGGACGGTGAAACCGTCGCGGTGCGGCCCCTCCACCACACCGCGTCGCGTCGAGGATTTTCTCACCGCATCGCCGCGGCCAGTTCCCGCCCGCGCCCGGTCAGCCCGTAGAGCGCGATGGGCGGGAAATCGTCCTCCAGCGCGCGGTCGACCAGCTCGGCCGCGAGCATCTGTTTCAGCGTCAGCGAGAGCGCGCGCGGCGTCACCGGCCGCAGCGCGTCGCGCAGCATGGAGAAACGCTGCGTCCCGCTGTCCAGCCGCGCGACCAGCGGCAGCGACCAGCGCGACAGCATCCCCGGCTCCAGCCCGAGCCGCGCGCGTTGCGCCATCACCTGCGCCGAAAAGGCGGCGACCGGCTCGCCCGCCGGCGTCAGCACATATTCGGGCCGCAGCGGATGGCCGTGGCCGGGATTGCGCGCCAGCCAGCCGGCCTCGGCCAGCGCCGCCAGGCTCGCCGCCAGCGCGCTGCGCGACGCGCCGGTCGCGGCGAGCATCGCGGCGAAGCGCGACCCGCCGCCCGTGCCCGCGACATGCGCCAGCAGCGGCAGCAGCCAGCGCCCCGCCATCAGCGTCCTCAGCTGCGCGTCGGAAATCATGGCGCTTGCTAGCAGCGCCGAAAAGTATATGCGATATAAAAATCGAACCTAAGAGCGATTCGGGAGGCGGATGTGGCGATCGACTATGACGGCGGGCTGACCTGTGCGCTGGGCGTGAAGAATCTCGAGGCGGGCGTCGCCTGGTATCGGGACGTGCTCGGCTTCGAACCGCTTTACGTCCGCGCGGACATCGCCTGGGGCGAGCTCGTCACCGGCGTCGCCAGGGTCAATGTCGGCCTCTCCCAGGTCGAGGAGCCGGGCGGCAAGGGCGGCGCCACGCTCACCTTCGGCGTCACCGATCTCGACGCCGCCAAGGCCGCGCTCGACGCGAAGGGCGTTCGCCAGGACGGCGACATCCAGGAGATCCCCGGCATGGTCCGGCTGCTCACCTTCTACGATCCCGACGACAATGCGCTGATGTTCTACCAGGACCTGTCCGAAGCGCATGGCTAGGGCCTGGCTCGCCGCGTTCGCGCTGGCCGCGGCCTGGCCCGGCCCGGCCATGGCGGAAACGCCCCGAGCCCCGGCCTCGATCGAGGCCGCGGGCTGGCTCGCGGGCCGCTGGGTTGGCGAAGGGCTGGGCGGGCAGGTCGAGGAGAGCTGGGCGCCGCCGCTCGGCGGACAGATGGTCGGCCATTTCCGGCTCGTGCGGGAAGGCAGGCCGGTCTTTTACGAGCTGATGCTGATCGACCTGCACGACGGCGGCCTCAGGCTCCGGGTCAAGCATTTCAATCCGGACTTCACCGGCTGGGAGGCGCGCGATGCCTCCCATGTTTTCCCGCCCCGCGCCGCCGCGCCGGGCGACCTCCGCTTCGACGGGCTGCGCTATCGCCTGGAGGGCGACGTGCTTGTCGCGACGGTCAGGATCGAGCAGAACGGCCGGGCGGAAGACGTGTCCTTTCGCCTCCGGCGGACGCCGTTATGACCATGCTGTTTCGCACCCTCGCCACTGCCGCGGCCCTCGTCGCCGCCGCGCCGGCGGCCGCGCAGGATGCGACCGCGCTGAACTGGCTGGTCGGCGAATGGCGCGGCACCGGCACGATGTTCGGCAATCCGAGCGAGGCGACGCTCAGCGTGCGCCCCGTCCTCGGCGGCCGCTTCCTGGAGCTGAACTATCGCGCCGGCGGGTTCGAGGGGCGGGCGCTCTACCAGTTCGTCGACGGCGGTTCCTGGCGGGCGCACTGGTTCGACAATCGCGGCACGACCTTCGCCATTCGCGGCTATCAGATCGAGCAATCGCTCCGCGCGGAATGGGGCTCGCCGGAGACCGAGCAGGGCATGACCACCTACGTCATCGACGTGCGCGGGCGCCTGCGCGTCACCGACGCCGTGCGCCGCGACGGCACCTATCGGGACTTCGCCACCCATGTCTTCGAAAGGGCCGAATGAGCCCGGACCGTCGGCCGGGCGAGTAAATTCCCTCCCTATCCCCAAGGGCGGTTGCCCCTCGCGCGCGAGGGGTCTAAGCGGACGCCGCATCGGAGGGCCGCGTCCGCGGCTCCCTCGCAGCTAGTCCTGATTCCTGAGTGGGAGGGCCCAAATGGCTCGCAAGAAGATCGCGCTTATCGGTGCCGGCAACATCGGCGGAACCCTGGCCCATCTGGCCGCCGCCAAGGAGCTTGGCGACATCGTCCTGTTCGACGTGGTCGAGGGCGTGCCGCAGGGCAAGGCGCTGGACCTCAGCCAGTGCGGCCCGATCGAGGGCTTCGACGCCAGGATCACCGGCTCGAACGACTATCAGGACATCCAGGGCGCGGACGTGATCATCGTCACCGCCGGCGTCGCCCGCAAGCCGGGCATGAGCCGCGACGACCTGCTCGGCATCAACCTGAAGGTGATGAAGGCCGTCGGCGAGGGCATCAGGAACAACGCCCCGGACGCCTTCGTGATCTGCATCACCAACCCCCTCGACGCGATGGTCTGGGCGCTGCGCGAATTTTCCGGGCTCCCCCACAATCGCGTGGTCGGCATGGCCGGCGTGCTGGACAGCGCCCGCTTCAGCCACTTCCTCGCCGAGGAATTCCAGGTCTCGGCGCGCGACGTCACGACCTTCGTGCTCGGCGGCCATGGCGACACGATGGTCCCGATCGTCCAATATTCGACCGTCGCGGGCATTCCCGTCCCCGATCTGATCGAGCAGGGCCGCTCGACGCAGGAGCGGATCGACGCGATCGTCAAGCGCACCCGCGGCGGCGGCGGCGAGATCGTCGCCTTGCTCGGCACCGGCTCGGCCTATTACGCCCCCGCCACCAGCGGCATCGCCATGGCCGAGGCCTATCTCTCCGACCAGAAGCGCCTCCTCCCCTGCGCCGCCTATGTCGAGGGCAAATACGGCCTGGACGGCCTCTATGTCGGCGTCCCCTGCATCATCGGCGCCGGCGGCGTCGAGCAGATCGTGGAGATCGACCTGGACGACGAGGCCAAGGCCAATCTCCAGGTCTCGGTCGACGCGGTGAAGGAGCTGCTGGAGGCCTGCAAGGGCATTGACGGCTCGCTGGCCTGAGCCGCGGAGGGGTGCAGGCGATGACGCGAACATTTCTGGCTGCCGCTCTGGCCCTGGCGCTGGGTGCGTCTCCGGCCGCCGCCCAGCTGCAGCCCGAGGATGCGGGGCTGGTTCCACTGTTCCTGCAGACCTGTACCAATGCCGAGATGAATGCGGACGCGACCCTCGCTGCCGTTACCGGCGCCGCCGACTGGGTCGAAACCACGCCCGCCACCGTCGATGTCACCCAGCTCGATCAGGTGCCAAGCACGCAGATGTCGGGTGCCTATCGCAGGCCGGAGGCGGTGCGCGAATGGCATCGGACCGTCAACGGACGTACGCTCATTCTGGTGATCGCAAGGCTGCCGGAGCGCAATCGCTATCGGCACGTGTGCGCCCTCTTTGCGCCCGACATCCGCAACGCCATGCCCTATCTGGACGCGATGGGTGAGGGCATGCGGGCGGTCGGCCTTTCCGGGCGCAGCACCGATCTGCCTCATTTTCGCGAATATGGCGGACGGTTTTCCGGCAATCGGCGTGCCCATGCCGAGATCTTCTCGCGCTCGCGCGCCACTCCAGTGCAGCGTTCGATGCACCTCGTCATCGCTTATGAATAGCGCCGCCACCGTCGCTCCTCATTCAGGAAATTAGGGAATTCGATGTCCATCCTCGTAAATTCGAACACCAGGGTCATCACCCAGGGCATGACCGGCGAGACCGGCACCTTCCACACCCAGCAGGCGCTCGCCTACGGGACGAAGATGGTCGGCGGCGTCACCCCCGGCAAAGGCGGGACGACCCATATCGGCCTGCCCGTCTTCGACACGGTCGGCGAGGCCGTCGCCGCGACCGGCGCCGATGCCAGCGTGATCTACGTGCCGCCGCCCTTCGCCGCTGACTCCATCCTGGAGGCGATCGACGCCGAAGTGCCCCTGATCGTCGCGATCACCGAGGGCGTCCCGGTGCTCGACATGGTGAAGGTGAAGCGCGCGCTCTCCGGCTCGAAGTCGCGGCTCATCGGCCCGAACTGCCCCGGCGTGCTGACCCCGGGCGAGTGCAAGATCGGCATCATGCCCGGCTCGATCTTCTCCAAGGGCAGCGTCGGCATCGTCAGCCGCTCCGGCACGCTCACCTATGAGGCGGTGTTCCAGACCACCAATGCCGGCCTCGGCCAGACCACGGCGGTCGGGATCGGCGGCGATCCGGTGAACGGCACCAACTTCATCGACGTGCTGGCGCTGTTCCTCGCCGACGACGCGACCGAGTCGATCATCATGATCGGCGAGATCGGCGGCTCGGCCGAGGAAGAGGCCGCGCAATTCCTGAAGGACGAGGCCGCGCGCGGGCGCCGCAAGCCCGTCGTCGGCTTCATCGCCGGCCGCACCGCCCCGCCGGGGCGCCGCATGGGCCACGCCGGCGCGATCGTCTCCGGCGGCCAGGGCGGCGCCGAGGACAAGATCGCCGCGATGGAGGAGGCTGGAATTAAGGTTTCCCCAAGCCCATCTGAGCTAGGAAGCACGCTCGCCGCGCTTTTGAACGGGAAAGAACTCGTCTAGAGGCTCGGCGCATCGACGGGGGACCAATTAACCATGATCCCCAGCACCGGAAGGCAAGTGACGTGACGGATATTTACGGCGAGCGGGAGCAGGGCCCAAGCTGGGCGCGCGCCAATTGGCCGATGACCGAGCTGGACGAGCTCAATGCGGGCCTCGATCCGACCCTGATGGCGATCGACAAGGTCGCGGCCAAGGCGAAGGAAGCGGCCGCCGCCAGGGGCGTCAGCCAGGCCGAGATCGAGCAGGCCGCCAACGACAGCATCTGCGCGATGATGCTGATCCGCACCTATCGCGTGCGCGGCCATCTCGCCGCCGATCTCGACCCGCTCGGCCTCGTCAAGCGCGAGATGCCGGCCGACCTCACCCCCGAATATCACGGCTTCTTCGGCCCGGCGCTGGACCGCGAGATCTGGCTCGGCGGCGCCCTCGGCCTCGAAAAGGCGACGGTGCGCGAGATCGTCCAGATCCTGCGCCGCAATTATTGCGGCAAGGTCGGCCTCGAATATATGCACATCAACGACCTGGAGGAGCGGCGCTTCCTGCAGGAGCGGATGGAGGGCCGCGAGGCGGAGATCCGCTTCACCCCCGAGGGCAAGACCGCCATCCTGCACAAGGTCATGCAGGGCGAGCAGTGGGAGAAATTCCTCGCCCGCAAATATGTCGGCACCAAGCGCTTCGGCCTCGACGGCGGCGAGGCGATGGTCCCCGCGCTGGAAGCGGTGATCAAGCAAGGCGGGCTGCTCGGCATTTGCGAGATCGTGATGGGCATGTCGCACCGCGGCCGGCTCAACGTCCTCTCCAACGTGATGGGCAAGCCCTATCGCGCGATCTTCTCCGAATTCGCCGGCGGCGCCTCGAATCCCGAGGAGGTCGGCGGTTCGGGCGACGTGAAATACCATCTCGGCACCTCGTCGGACCGCGAGTTCGACGGCGTGAAGGTGCATCTCAGCCTTGTCCCCAATCCGAGCCATCTCGAGGCGGTGGATCCGGTCGTGCTCGGCAAGACCCGCGCCCAGCAGATCGGCTATGCCGATCCGGAGGGGCATACCGTCCTCCCGGTTCTGCTCCACGGCGACGCCGCCTTTGCCGGCCAGGGCATCGTCTCCGAATGTTTCGGCTTCTCGGGCCTGCCCGGCTACAATACCGGCGGCTGCCTCCACTTCGTGATCAACAACCAGGTGGGCTTCACCACCTCGCCGCAATTCGCCCGCTCCTCGCCTTATCCGTCGGACGTGGCCAAGGCGGTGCAGGCGCCGATCCTGCACGTGAACGGCGACGATCCCGAAGCGGTGACCTTCGCCTGCAAGATCGCCATCGAATTCCGCCAGAAGTTCAAGCGCGACATCGTCATCGACATGTGGTGCTACCGCCGCTTCGGCCACAATGAGGGCGACGAGCCGAGCTTCACGCAGCCGCTCATGTATGCCGAGATCCGCCGGCATCCGCCCGTCTCCGAAATCTACGGAGAGCGGCTGGTGCGCGAGGGCGTGATCGACGCGACTTGGCTGCCGAACGAAGTCGCGGCCTTCACCGCCGTGCTCGAGGACGAGTTCGAGGCGGCCAAGACCTATCTGCCGAACAAGGCGGACTGGTTCGGCGGCCGCTGGGCCGGCCTCAACAAGCCCTCGACCCCGGAAGAGGCGCGCCGCAACGTCGTCACCGCGGTCGACGAGCCCGTGCTGCGCGAGGTCGGCCGGGTGCTCACCACGGTCCCCGAGGGGCTCGACATCCACAAGACGCTGGGCCGCGTGCTCGACGCCAAGAAGGAGATGTTCGCGTCCGGCCGGAATTTCGACTGGGCGACCGCCGAGGCGCTGGCCTTCGGCACCCTGCTGCGCGAGGACCATCCGGTGCGCCTGTCCGGCCAGGACAGCGGCCGCGGCACGTTCAGCCAGCGCCATTCGGTCTGGGTCGATCAGTCGAACGGCGCCAAATATATCCCGCTGACCACGGTCGGCCCGGCCCGCTTCGAGGTCCGGGACAGCCCCCTCTCCGAATTCGGCGTGCTCGGCTTCGAATATGGCTGGTCGCTCGCCGATCCGCGGACGCTGGTCCTCTGGGAAGCGCAATTCGGCGATTTCGCCAATGGCGCGCAGGTGATGATCGATCAGTTCATCGCCGCGGGCGAGGCCAAGTGGCTGCGCGCCAACGGCCTCGTGATGCTGCTGCCGCACGGCTATGAGGGCCAGGGTCCGGAGCACAGCTCCGCGCGGCCCGAGCGCTTCCTGCAGCTCTGCGGCGAGGACAATATGCAGGTCGCGAACTGCACCACGCCGGCCAATTATTTCCACATCCTGCGCCGCCAGATGCACCGCGACTTCCGCAAGCCGCTGGTGATCATGACGCCCAAGTCGCTGCTCCGGCACAAGCTCGCCGTCTCCAGCGTCGCGGACTTCACCGGCGAGAGCCATTTCCGCCGCATCCTCTCGGACAACAATCCGCCGAAGGACGCGGACGTGCGCCGGCTCGTGCTCTGCACCGGCAAGGTCGCCTATGAGCTGATGGAGGCGCGCGACAAGGCGGGCGATCGCGACATCGCGATCGTGCGCATCGAGCAGCTCTATCCATGGCCCGGCGAGCCGCTCACCGCGCGGCTGAAGAAGATGGCCAATGTCGAAGAGGTCGTCTGGTGCCAGGAGGAGCCCAAGAACCAGGGCTATTGGAACTTCGCCGAATGGCGGATCGAGAAATGCCTCGCCGAGGCGGGCAGCAAGCCGCGGCGCCCGCTATATGCGGGCCGCAAGGCCTCGGCCTCGACCGCCACCGGCCTCGCCAAGCGCCACCTGGCCGAGCAGGCCGATCTGATCGCCGACGCGCTCGGCCATAGTGAACGCGCCCAGGCGCACCGCAAAGCCAGCTAGAAACCAGAACCAGAAAGAGAGACATGGCCACCGAAGTCAAAGTCCCGGCACTGGGCGAATCGATCACCGAGGCGACGCTTGGCGCGTGGCTGAAGCAGCCCGGCGAGGCGGTCGCGCAGGACGAGCCGATCGCCAGCCTGGAGACCGACAAGGTCGCGGTCGAGGTGCCCTCGCCGGTCGCCGGCACGATGGGCGATCAGCTCGCCAAGGTCGGCGACACGGTCGCGGTCGGCGCGATCATCGCCGGCATCGAGGCGGGCGGCGCGCCCGCGGCCAAGGCCGCTCCGGGGGCCGCGCCGGCCCCGGCTCCCGCGCCCGCGCCGGCTCCCGCCGCGGCGGAAACGGCCGAGGCGCCGGCCGCCGTCGAAGGCGACGACGAAGGCTCGAACCTGACCCTGTCGCCCTCGGTGCGCCGGATCGTGCTCGAATATCATCTCGATCCGTCGAAGATCAAAGGCACCGGCAAGGACGGCCGCATCACCAAGGACGACGTCCTTGCCGCCGCCGAGGCGCAGAAGGCCGCGCCCGCTCCGGCAACGCCCGCGCCGAGCGCTCCTGCGCAGGCAGGAGCCGTGGCCGCCACGCCTTACGTTCCCGCGGCCCGCGCCGCCGGCGAGCGCAAGGAGGAGCGCGTCCGCATGACGCGCCTGCGCCAGACCGTCGCCCGCCGCCTCAAGGAAGCGCAGAACACCGCGGCGATGCTCACCACCTTCAACGACGTCGACATGACGGCGGTGATGGCGGCGCGCTCGAAGTACAAGGATCTGTTCGAGAAGAAGCACGGCATTCGCCTGGGCTTCATGGGCTTCTTCGTGAAGGCGGCGGTCCTGGCCGCGCGCGACGTGCCCGCGGTCAACGCCTCGATCGAGGGCGAGGAGATCGTCTACCACCATTATGTCGACGTCTCGGTCGCGGTCTCGGCGCCCAACGGCCTCGTCGTTCCGGTCATCCGCGACGCGCAGGATTTGGGCTTCGCCGACGTCGAGAAGACGATCGCCGATTTCGGCAGGCGGGCGAAGGACGGCACGCTCACCATGGCGGACATGGAGGGCGGCACCTTCACCATCTCCAACGGCGGCGTCTTCGGCTCGCTCCTCTCGACGCCGATCATCAATCCGCCGCAGAGCGCGGTGCTCGGCATGCACCGCATCGAGGAGCGCCCGGTGGTCCGCGACGGTCAGATCGTCGCCCGCCCGATGATGTACCTCGCGCTCAGCTACGACCACCGCCTGATCGACGGCCGCGAGGCGGTCACCTTCCTCGTCCGCATGAAGGAAGCGCTGGAAGACCCGACCCGACTGCTGATCGATTTGTAATGTTGTGCTCCGGCGAAGGCCGGAGCGCTGGATGAAGCGCGATGACGCAGGAGGACAAACACCACCCGTCGCCCAAACGGCCAGCGCTCCGGCCTTCGCCGGAGCACATAGTGAGATGAAGCCGGGCTGGGTCTACCTGATGGCGAACCGTCGGCGCGGGCAGACCTATCTCGGGGTAACGAGCGACCTTCCGGGCCGCGCCTGGCAGCATCGCAACGGCGTCATGGAAGGACATTCGAAGGATAAGGGTTGCACATCGCTCGTCTGGTTCGAATATTTCGAGGATCTGCAGGACGCGCGCGCCCATGAGTATCGGATGAAGAAATGGAAGCGTGCATGGAAGATCCGTCTGATCGAGGAGCGCAATCCGGATTGGATTGATCTGTACGAGACGTTGTTCTGAATTCTGGATGTGCTCCGGCGAAGGCCGGAGCGGTGGCCGATGAGGCCGCAATCATCCGCGCGACGCTCCGGCCTTCGCCGGAGCACATAGGGTTGAATGAAGACCGTGCTCCGGCGAAGGCCGGAGCGGTGGATGAAGCGCAATAGTGTCGGAGACGAGAAGCCAAATCCCGACTGACTGCGCACGAGGCCAACGCTCCGGCCTTCGCCGGAGCACAGAAGGATAGAAGATGGCAGACACTGACTTCGACGTGATCGTGATCGGCGCCGGCCCCGGCGGCTATGTGGCCGCGATCCGGGCCGCGCAGCTGGGGCTGAAGACGGCCTGCGTGGACAGCCGCGCCACCTTGGGCGGCACATGCCTCAACGTCGGCTGCATCCCCTCCAAGGCCCTGCTCCACGCCTCCGAGCTCTACGAGGAGGCGCATTCGGGCGCGCTCGCCAAATGGGGCGTGAAGACCGCCGGGCTGGAGCTCGACCTCGACGCCATGCACGGCGCCCGGCTCGAGGCGATCAAGGGCCTGACCGGCGGCATCGAGTTCCTGTTCAAGAAGAACAAGGTCACTTGGCTGAAGGGCCATGCGGCCTTCACCGGCAAGGACAGTATCGACGTCGCCGGCACCGCCTACAAGGCGAAGCACATCGTCATCGCCACCGGCTCCAGCGTCACCCCGCTGCCGGGCGTCGAGATCGACCATGACCGGATCGTCGATTCCACCAGCGCGCTCGAGCTGAAAGCCGTGCCGAAGACCATGGTGGTGATCGGCGGCGGCGTGATCGGGCTTGAGCTGGGCAGCGTCTGGCGCCGCCTCGGCGCCGAAGTCACCGTCGTCGAATATCTCGACCAGATCCTGCCCGGCATGGACGGCGAGGTCCGCAAGGACGCGCAGAAGATCCTCAAGAAGCAGGGCTTCGCCTTCCGCACCGGGACCAAGGTCACCGGCGCCAAGGCCTCCAAGACCAATGTCACCCTCACCGTCGAGCCCGCCCAAAAAGAAGCTGGGGGCGCCGGCGCGGCCGAGACGATCGAGGCGGAGACCGTGCTCGTCTCCATCGGCCGCCGCCCGAACACCGAGGGGCTGGACCTCGCCAAGGCCGGCCTGGCCGTTAACAAGCGCGGCCAGATCGAGGTCGACCACGACTTCCGGACCAGCGTCCCCGGCATCTACGCGATCGGCGACGTCACCCCGGGCCCGATGCTCGCCCACAAGGCGGAGGACGAGGGCATCGCGGTCGCCGAGATCCTCGCCGGCCAGATCGGCATCGTGAACCACGACGTCATCCCGTCGGTGGTCTACACCATGCCCGAGATCGCCGGCGTCGGCCTCACCGAGGAGGACGCCAAGGCGGCCGGCCACGCGGTCAAGGTCGGCAAGTTCCCGATGCTCGGCAACAGCCGCGCCAAGACCAACCGCGAGGGCGACGGCTTCGTGAAGGTGATCGCCGACGCGAAGTCGGACCGGGTGCTCGGCACCTGGATCATCGCCTCGGTCGCCGGCACGATGATCGCCGAGGTCGCGCTCGCCATGGAGTTCGGCGCCACGTCCGAGGACATCGCCTATACCTGCCACGCCCACCCGACCCATTCGGAAGCGATCAAGGAAGCGGCGATGGCGGTGACCGGCAAGCCGATCCACGTCTGAGCGGGTAACGCGGCGACACCTCTGATCAAGTGCTCCGGCGAAGGCCGGAGCGTTGCGTCGCGCGCAGTGCGCCCTTCATCCAGCGCTCCGGCCTTCGCCGGAGCACAGACGGATCTGCTGTCGTCCGTTCGCTCCCGTGCTAAGCCGCCCCCATGCCCACCGCCACCCTCCCCGCCGCGCTCGGCCCGGTGCTCGACTGGCTGAACTATGCCGGCATCGCCGTGTTCGCCGCCTCGGGCGCGATGCTCGCGGCGGAGAAACGGCAGACGGTGGTCACCTTCTTCTTCTTCGCCGTGGTGACGGGGGTCGGCGGCGGCACCGTCCGCGACCTCCTGATCGGCGCGCCGGTCTTCTGGGTCCATCACAACCTCACCCTGCTGATCTGCCTCGCCGCGGCGCTGCCCGTCTGGCTGCTGTCCGCGCGGCTCTGGCCGACCAAGGCCTTGCTCTGGTTCGACGCCGCGGGGCTCGCCGCCTTCTCCGCTTATGGCGCGGCCAAGGCGCTGGCCTTCGGGATCGCGCCCTTGCCGGCCTTCGCCATGGGCGTGCTCACCGGCTGCCTCGGCGGCATCATCCGCGACGTGCTGGCGGGCGAGCCGTCGAACCTGATGCGCCCCGAACTCTATGTCAGCGTCGCGGCGCTCTCCGCGGCCCTGTTCGTCGGGCTCGACTGGCTCGGCCTTGACGGCGGCCTGGCCGGGCTGGTCGCCTTCGCGGCCGGCTTCGCCTTGCGCGGCGCCGCAATCTGGCGCGGCTGGGCGCTGCCCGGCTATTCGCGCTGAACCCTCTTGACTTGATTGATCGTTCAATCAAGATAGCGTCCATGCTCAGACTCGCCCTCGCCGCTTTGCTCCTGATCGCCCCGGCCGCCGCCGCTGCGCAGGACGTGACCGTCGCCGATCGCCGCGAGGCGGACGGGACGCTCACCCTCACGCACGAGGTCGTCGTTCCCGCGAGTCGCGACGCCGTCTGGGCGGCGATCGCCACGCCGGAAGGCTGGCGGACCTGGGCGACGCCGGTCTCCTGGACGCCGGCCGACGCGCCCGATCATATCGAGGGCAGCTACAATCCGCAGGCCCGCCCCGGCGGCACCGACCTCATCCGCCAGCATTTCGTCGCCCGCCTGCCCGGCCGGCTGCTCGTCTTCCGCACCGTCCGCGCGCCGCAGGGCTTCCCGCATTTCGACGTCTACCAGCGCGTCACCACCTTCTTCGAGCTGGAGAGCGTCGACGCCGGCCACACCCGCGTCCGCCTGACCGGCACCGGCTATGCGGACAATGAGGCGGGCCGGCTGCTCTTCGGCTTCTTCCGCGACGGCAACCGCATCTCGCTCGAGCGCCTCCGCCAGCGCTTCGTCTCCGGCCCGCTGGACTGGGCCGCTATCGCGGCGGCGGAGCGGCAAGGCGGCAATCGCTAGGGCCCGTACTCGATCGGCCGTCGCGGAATCATCGTCATTTCATAGTCATCCCGGTGACGGCCGGGATGACTCATCTGGACACGGAACCGACCGGCTTCGGCTCCTCCGGCCGCGCCGAAAGCGGCGCCAGCGCGCGCTGCCAGAGGCCGACGCTGTGCCAGCCGCTTTGCTTGAAGCCGACCTCCTCATAGGCGCCGACCTTCCGGAAGCCGCATCTCTCGTGCAGCGCCACGCTGCCGGCATTGGGCAGGGTGATCGCCGCGATCGCCTGCGCATAACCCTGCGCCTCGAGCACCGGCAGCAGCGCCCCATAGAGCGCGGCGCCGATGCCGCGCCTTTGCGCGCCGTCCGCGACATAGACCGTGGTCTCGACGCTGAACCGGTAGGCGGCGCGCGCCCGGAACGCGCAGGCATAGGCATAGCCGAGCAGCGCCCCGTCGTCGCCGCACGCCGCCAGCCAGGGATAGAGGCCGCCCGCCTCCGCCATGCGCCGCGCGATCTCGGCCGCGTCCGGCGCCTCCGTCTCGAACGAGACGACGGTGTCGGTCACATAAGGCGCGTAGATCGAAGCGATCGCCGCCGCGTCGGCCGCGGTGGCGGCCCGGATCCTCACCGCGCCATCAGCGCCAGCAGCCGCATCAGCAGATGGCCGCCCGTTTCCTCGCGCAGGCGCGGCACCGGCGCCACCGCCGGGCATTCCAGGCAGCGCGCCTGGATCGCGGCGCCGGAGAGCAGGCCCTGCGCCTCGTGCACCGCCCGCTCGAGCAAGGCCTGCGGCCGCTGCGCCAGCCGGGTATAGACGTCGCGCGGCCCGCTCGCGCTGTCGTCCGCCGAGCCGGCCAGCAGCCGGGCGAGGAAACCGGGCCGCCGCTCCAGATAGCGCACGCCCGCCGCGCGCGCATCGAGCCCGGCCCGCCGCGCCGCCTCCTGCACCGCATCGTCGAGCGAGCCGAACCGGTCGACCAGGCCGAGCTGCCGCGCCGCGCCGCCGCTCCACACCCGGCCCTGGGCGAGCTGGTCCGCCCGCTGCGGCGTGATCCGCCGCGCCTGCGCGACCAGCTGGAGGAAGCGGCGATAGGTGCCCTCAATCCCGCTCTGCATCAGCCGGTTCGCCTCGGGCGAGGGCCCGCGCAGCAGGTTCGGCTCGCCGGACAGCGGCGTCGTGCGCACGCCGTCGGCGCCGATGCCGAGCCGCTGCAGGCTGCCCTGGAAGCTCGGCAGCACTGCGAACACGCCGATCGAGCCGGTTATGGTGGAGGGCTCGGCGAAGATCACGTCGCCCGCGGTCGCCACCCAATAGCCGCCCGAGGCGGCGACCGAGCCCATCGAGATCACCACCGGCAGGCCGCGTTCCTTGGCCATCAACAAGGCGCGCCGGATCCGCTCGGAGGCGAGCACCGAGCCGCCGGGGGAATCGACCCGGACGACCAGCGCCTTCAGCGTGCCGCTCTCCAGTCCCCGCTCCAGATTCTCGGCGATCGTGTCGCCGCCGGCCGTGCCGGGCCCCGTGCGACCGTCGACGATCGTGCCGGCGACGGTGAGGATGCCGATCTGACCCTCTTCCGCGGTCACGTCATGCTCGTCGGCCCAGGCCTCGTAATGAACCGCATTGTAGCGCCCGGGCACGCGCTCCTCGTCATTGCCGGCCAGCTCGGCCATGCGCTGGCCGAAGGCGGCACGCGTGCCGATCCGGTCGACCAGCCCCGCGTTCAGCGCCGCCCGCGCCATGTCCCCGCCGGCGGCATCGATGAGGCCCTGCTGGCCGGCCACCCAGTCCGCGATCCTGGCACGGGGCCGGGCGCGGCGGACATCCTCCTGCCAGGTCTCCCAGAGCGTGTTGGCGAGCGCCTGCAGCGCCGCCCGCGCATCCGGCGACATGTCGCTCCGCGTATAGGGCTCGACCGCGGACTTGAAGGTGCCGACCCGGTAGACGTTGGCGGTGATGCCGAGCCGCTCAAGCAGGCCGGCATAATAGAGATTGCTGCCGCCGGGTCCGGTGATCAGCACCGCGCCCAGGGGATCGAGCCACACCTCGTCGGCATGGGCGGCGAGCTGGTAGCCGTCGTCCGTATAGCCGGTCGCATAGGCGACGACGCGCTTGCCGCCGCGGCGGACCCGGTCCAGCGCCGCGCCCACGTCGGCGATCGCGGTCTGGCCGCCGCCGACGAAGATGTCGAGATCGAGCGCCACCGCGCGGATCCGGTCGTCGGTCGCGGCCCGGTCGAGCGAGCGGACCAATTGGGCGACGCGATATTCGCGGACCGCCGGGCCGCCGCCCAGCGCCGCCGCGAACGGATCGGCCTGCGACGGCTGCTCGACGATCGCGCCGGAAAGATTGAGCCGAAGCGCGCCTTCGCGGGCGCTGTCCTTGTACGGGCTCATCGAAAGGGCGCTGTAGAGCGAGCCGAAGAAGAGCAGCATTAGCACCAGGACGAGCGCGTCCTTGATCCCGACCAGCAACCGCCACGCCTTGCCGACGAACCGCATCATTCAACTCCAGACGCCCGCCTCCGGGCTAGCCGAGCGGCGCTGTGCTGTAAATGACGCGCCCCTGGCCGGCGGCGGGCCGCCTCCGTCCTGCCGATCCTTCGGCCCGGCGCTTTCCGGTGGCGGCCTCATGCCCGCTGCCCATAGCGGCACAAATCGACTCCCCGAGTCCTTGACCTGTCACGCGGAGCCCCTAAATCGCTCGCATTGGCACTCGGGGGGCCTGAGTGCTAACAACGCTTTTCAATTGCAGATTCACATCAGGAAAGGTGAAGGCATGACATTTCGACCGCTCCATGACCGCGTGCTCGTCCGCCGCGTCGAGGCCGAGGAGAAGACGGCCGGCGGGATCATCATCCCCGACAGCGCCAAGGAAAAGCCGCAGGAAGGCGAAGTCGTCTCCGTCGGCACCGGCATCAAGGCCGAGGACGGCACCGTGACCCCGCTCGACGTCAAGGCCGGCGACCGCATCCTGTTCGGCAAGTGGTCGGGCACCGAGGTGAAGATCGACGGCGAGGACCTGCTCATCATGAAAGAGAGCGACATCCTCGGCATCGTGGGCTGAACTTTTTCCGCCCCTGACAAGCTGAAACTTTGAAACTTCCAACTGAAAGGTAAGCCACCATGGCAGCCAAAGACGTACGCTTTTCGCGCGATGCCCGTGAGCGCATCCTGCGCGGCGTCGACATCCTCGCCGACGCGGTGAAGGTCACCCTCGGTCCCAAGGGCCGCAACGTCGTCATCGACAAGAGCTTCGGCGCTCCCCGGATCACCAAGGACGGCGTCACCGTCGCCAAGGAGATCGAGCTGAAGGACAAGTTCGAGAATATGGGCGCGCAGATGCTGCGCGAGGTCGCGTCGAAGACCAACGACCTGGCCGGCGACGGCACCACCACCGCCACCGTGCTCGCCCAGTCGATCGTCCGCGAGGGCATGAAGTCCGTGGCCGCCGGCATGAACCCGATGGACCTGAAGCGCGGCATCGATCTCGCCGTCGGCAAGGTCGTCGAGGACCTCAAGAGCCGCTCCAAGCCGGTCTCCGGCTCCAATGAGATCGCCCAGGTCGGCATCATCTCCGCCAATGGCGACACCGTCGTCGGCGAGAAGATCGCCGAGGCGATGGAGAAGGTCGGCAAGGAAGGCGTGATCACCGTCGAGGAGGCCAAGGGCCTCGAGTTCGAGCTGGACGTCGTCGAGGGCATGCAGTTCGACCGCGGCTATCTCAGCCCCTATTTCATCACCAACCCGGAGAAGATGACGGTCGAGCTCAACGATCCGTACATCCTGATTCACGAGAAGAAGCTGTCGAACCTGCAGGCGATGCTTCCGATCCTCGAGGCGGTGGTGCAGTCGGGCCGTCCGCTCCTGATCATCGCCGAGGACATCGAGGGCGAGGCCCTGGCCACGCTCGTCGTCAACAAGCTGCGCGGCGGCCTCAAGGTCGCGGCCGTGAAGGCGCCGGGCTTCGGCGATCGCCGCAAGGCGATGCTCGAGGACATCGCGATCCTGACCGGCGGCGAGATGATCTCCGAGGATCTCGGCATCAAGCTCGAGAACGTCACCGTTGGCATGCTCGGCCAGGCCAAGCGCGTCACCATCGACAAGGACAACACCACGATCGTTGACGGCGCCGGCGATGCCGACGGCATCAAGGGCCGGGTCGAGGCGATCCGCGCCCAGATCGAGACGACGACCAGCGACTATGACCGCGAGAAGCTCCAGGAGCGCCTCGCCAAGCTCGCCGGCGGCGTCGCCGTGATCAAGGTCGGCGGTTCGTCCGAGGTCGAGGTGAAGGAGCGCAAGGACCGCGTCGACGACGCGCTGCACGCGACCCGCGCGGCCGTCGAAGAGGGCATCGTCCCCGGCGGCGGTACCGCTCTCCTCTACGCCACCAAGGCGCTCGAGGGCCTGAAGGGCCAGAATGACGACCAGACCCGCGGCGTCGACATCATCCGCAAGGCGCTGCAGGCGCCGCTGCGGCAGATCGCCGAGAATGCGGGCAGCGACGGCGCCGTCGTCGCCGGCAAGCTGATCGAGGGTTCGGACGAGACCCTGGGCTTCAACGCCCAGACCGACACCTACGAGAACCTTGTCACCGCCGGCGTGATCGACCCGACCAAGGTCGTCCGCACCGCGCTCCAGGACGCCGCCTCGGTCGCCGGCCTGCTCATCACGACGGAAGCCGCCGTGTCCGAGCTGCCGGAAGACAAGCCGGCCCCCGCCATGGGCGGCGGCATGGGCGGCATGGGCGGCATGGACTTTTAAGTCCGACCGCTCGGGCGTTCAGTCTGAACAGGGAAGGGCCGGGGCGAAAGCTCCGGCCCTTTCTCATTGCGCGTTGCCGGCCGCCGCATTGCCCGGCGCGGCCGCGTTCGCGGCGTTGGCGGGGGCCGCCTCTTCGGCGGGCAGTTCGGCCTGGTTGAGCGACGCATCGTCCGCCGAGGTGTCGAACACGCCATTGTCGTCGAGCTGGGACGCCGCCGCGTTCAGCCGGGCGTCGTCGCTGGCATTGTCGCCGCCGCCGCCGCAGGCCGCAAGGCCGGTCGCCAGCAGGACGGCCAGGATCGTTGTCACGCTCTTCTTCATCTCGCGTCTCTCCCGCCCCCGGAACCCCTGCTGCCTATGTGCCTGAACGCGCGGCAAAGAAAAAGGGCCGCGCGTCACGAAGACGCGCGGCCCCGGTCCCGAATCTGGGCGGCACGCCGCCCCAATTCTTAGTGGGCGGCGTTGGTGGCCGAGTGAGCGGCGTTGCTCACGTCGGACGCCGCGGCATTGGCGGCCGCGCCGATCTCGTTGGTGGCGGCGGCAGCGCTGTTCTGCATGTCGTTGGTCGCCTGCGTGGTCGCGGCGTTGATGTCCTCGATCGCGGCGTTGCTGGTGTTGGCGACGTCCGCGGCAGCATTGTTCGTGCTGGTGGCACCGCCGCAAGCAGCGAGAGCGAAGGTCGAGGCGATGACGACGGAAAGAGCGATCTTCTTCACTGGGAATTCCTTCAGTTGAAAATATCGGGTTGCGAGGGAACCTAGGTTCAGGCTGGAAGGCGCCGCAAGCGGCCCGCAGGCCCCCTCTTTGGCCTACCAGCGGACGCGATATTATTGCATGAAAGCGTCCGAGTCTAGACTTCTCTACCATTCGGGTTGGGAAACGGGGCAAAGATCGTTTCGCCCCTGGCGTCCAGGGCGGAACGGAGCGCCTCCGCCCGTGGGCAGCCGCCCTTCGCCTTGATCCAGACATAAAGATATCCTTATATCCCCCCATGGCGCAGGCACCCCGGATTTTCGCGGCCCTGGCGGATCCGACCCGGCTTCGGATCCTGACCCTGTTGCGCGCCATGGAGCTTTCGGTCGGCGAACTCGCCCAGGTGCTGGGCCAGAGCCAGCCGCGCGTCTCCCGCCATGTGAAGATCCTGATCGACGCCGGCCTCGCCGAGCGGCGCAAGGAGGGCAGCTGGGTGTTCCTCAGCGTCGGCCCCCGCGCCCGCACCGAGCCCCTGTTCGGCCTCGTCGACGCCTGGAACGCGCTGGACGGCGCCGATCCCTGGACCGCCGCCGACGCCGCCCGCCTGACCGCGGTGCGCGCCGACCGCGCCGCCGCCGCCGAACGCTATTTCGCCGGCCATGCCGCGGACTGGGACGCCCTGCGCTCGCTCCACGTCGCCGAGAGCGAGGTGGAGGCGGCGATCGCCCGCGCCCTCGCGGACCGCCCGATCGGCCGCCTCGTCGACATCGGCACCGGCACCGGCCGGATGCTGGAGCTGTTCGGCCGCACCGCGGACAAGGCGACCGGCATCGACCGCAGCCCCGAAATGCTCCGCCTCGCCCGCGCCAAGCTGGCCGAGGCCGGGCTCGACGCGGAGCTTCGCCAGGGCGACATGTACGCTCTCCCGCTCGGCGCCGATTCGGCGGACACGGTGATCATCCACCAGGTCCTCCATTATGCGCAGAATCCGGCCGCGGCGGTGGCCGAGGCGGCGCGGCTGCTCGGCCCCGGCGGGCGGCTCGTCATCGTCGACTTCGCCCCGCACGAGCGCGAGGAATTGCGCAGCGCCGACGCCCATATCCGGCTCGGCTTCGCCGACGAGGCGATGCTGAAATATTTCGAGGAGGCCGGCCTCGCCGGCCGCGTCGTCGAGCATCTCGGCGGCGGCGAGCTGACGGTGACGCTCTGGATGGGCGAACGCGCCGGCACCCGGCTCAAGGCCGTCGCCTAGCCCTCCCTCTCCGGAGCCCCGCCCAGCCGCGCCGGCGAAGGCCGGAGCGTTGCGAGATGGCGCCGGGGAAGCGGCCAGCGCTCCGGCCTTCGCCGGAGCACAACCATCCCTCCGCCAAGAAATTATCTCGGCAAAACAATTGTATGCAACACATTCTAATTGGGCGGTTGCCCACATTTTCTTGACAGATATAAAGATATCTTTATATCCGTATATATGCATGCGCGTGACGCCTCCGCCGATTCAAGCCGTCGCCTGTTCGAGGATGTGGCGGGCGACATCGCCGTCAGCTTCGAATTCTTCCCGCCCAAGACCGAGGCGATGGAGGACCAGCTCTGGGAGGCGATCCAGGCGCTGGCCCCGCTCGGCCCGCGCTTCGTCTCGGTCACCTATGGCGCCGGCGGCACGACCCGCGACCGCACCCACCACACGGTCGCCCGGCTGGTCCGCGAGACCGAGCTCGTGCCCGCCGCCCACCTGACCTGCGTCGATGCCTGCCGCGAGGAGATCGATGCGATCGCCGAGGCCTATTGGGAGGCCGGCGTGCGCCATATCGTCGCGCTGCGCGGCGATCCCGGCAATGGCGGCACTTTCGCGCAGCATCCGGAGGGCTACCGCAACGCCGCCGATCTGGTCGCGGGCCTGAAGCGGATCGCGCCCTTCGAGCTGTCGGTCGCCGCTTATCCCGAGGCCCATCCCGAGTCGCCGAACAAGGCGGCGGATCTCGACAATCTGTGGCGCAAGATCGACGCGGGCGCGGACCGGGCGATCACCCAGTTCTTCTTCTCGCCCGAAACCTTCTTCCGCTTCCGCGACCATGTCGCCGCGGTCGGCATCGATTGCGAGCTGGTGCCGGGCATCCTCCCGGTCACCAATGTCGCCCAGACCCGCAAGTTCGCCGCCCAGTGCGGGACCAGCATCCCGGACTGGATGGACCGGCTGTTCGAGGGGCTGGACACCCATCCCGCCGCGCGCCGCCTCGTCGCCGCCACGGTCGCCGCCGAATTGTGCGGCCGGCTCTATGCGGGCGGCGTCCGCGACTTCCACTTCTACACCTTGAACCGCGCCGAGCTCAGCTACGCCATCTGCCACCTGCTCGGCCTCAGGCCCGGATCGGACCGCCATGACCGCCGCCGCGCAGCCTAGAGACGCCGAAGCCGCCTTTCGCGCGCTGGCGGCCGAGCGGATCCTGATCTTCGACGGCGGCTACGGCACCGCGATCCAGAAATACGGCCTCGGCGAGGCTGATTATCGCGGCGGCCTGGACCTGGCGAAGGACCAGAAGGGCAATAACGACCTGCTCTGCCTGACGCGCCCCGACATCGTCGCGGCCATCCACACGGCCTATCTCGAGGCCGGCGCCGACATGATCGAGACCAACACGTTCAGCGGCACCCGCATCGCCATGGCCGATTATGGCTGCGAGCATCTGGTGCGGGAGCTGAACGTCGCGGCGGCGCGGATCGCGCGGGAATGCTGCGACGCGGCCGCGGCGAAGGACGGCAAGCGCCGCTTCGTCGCCGGCGCGATCGGCCCGACCAACAAGACCCTGTCCATCTCGCCCGACGTCAACGACCCGGCCTTCCGCGAGGTCGATTACGACACGCTGAAGGACCAATATAAGGAGCAATGCGCGGCGCTGATCGAGGGCGGCGTCGATTTCCTGCTGGTCGAGACCTGCTTCGACACGCTCAACGCCAAGGCCGCCGGCATGGCCGCGCGTGAGGCCGAGGCGGAAGCCGGGCGCAGCGTGCCGCTGATGATGAGCTTCACCATCACCGACATGTCCGGCCGCAACCTGTCCGGCCACACCGTCAACGCCTTCTGGTATTCGCTGCGCCACCTGCAGCCGCTGACGATCGGCGTGAACTGCGCGTTCGGCGCCGATCTGCTGCGCCCCTATCTCGCCGAGCTCGCCAAGGCGGCGGACGCGCTGATCCTGGCCTATCCCAATGCCGGTCTGCCCAACGAGCTGGGCCAGTATGACGAGCTGCCGGCGACGACCGCCGCGCTGATCGGCGAATGGGTGACGGAGGGGCTGGTCAACGCGGTCGGCGGCTGCTGCGGCACCACGCCCGACCATATCGCGGCGGTCGCGCGAGCGGTGGCCGGCGCGGCGCCACGCACTCTCCCGACCGTTCCCGTCGTGACCCGGCTCGCCGGGCTCGAGACGATGCACATCGCCGCCTGACCCCCCCGATGACCCAGTCCACCGCCACCTTCGTCAATGTCGGCGAACGCACCAACGTCACCGGCTCGGCGGCGTTCAAGAAGCTGATCCTCGCCGACGACTTCGCCAAGGCGGTCGAGGTCGCGCGCCAGCAGGTCGAGAACGGCGCCCAGATCATCGACGTCAACATGGACGAGGGCCTGCTCGACGCGCATCGGGCGATGACCATCTTCCTGAAGCTGATCACCGCCGAGCCCGACATCGCCCGCGTGCCGGTGATGATCGACAGCTCCAAATGGTCGGTGATCGAGGCCGGCCTGAAATGCGTCTCCGGCAAGCCGATCGTCAATTCGATCAGCATGAAGGAGGGCGTCGAGCAGTTCCTGGACCATGCTCGCAAGGTCATGGCCTATGGCGCCGCCGTCGTCGTGATGGCCTTCGACGAGACCGGCCAGGCCGACACGAAGGACCGCAAGGTCGAGATTTGCGAGCGCGCCTACAAGCTGCTCATCGGGATCGGCTTTCCGCCCGAGGACATCATCTTCGATCCCAACATCTTCGCGGTCGCGACGGGGATCGAGGAGCATAACAATTACGCCGTCGATTTCATCGAGGCCTGCCGGGAGATCAAGGCGCGCTGCCCGCACGTCCACATTTCCGGCGGCCTCTCCAACCTCTCGTTCAGCTTCCGGGGCAACGAGCCCGTGCGCCGGGCGATGCACTCGATCTTCCTCTACCACGCCATTCCCGCCGGCATGGACATGGGCATCGTCAATGCCGGCCAGCTCGACGTGTACGACACGATCGACCCGGAGCTGCGCACCGCCTGCGAGGACGTCATCCTCAACCGCGATCCCGAGGCGGGCGAGCGGCTCGTCGCGCTCGCCGAGCGCTATCGCGGCACCGACGCGGTGGCCGAGAAGCAGGCGGCGGAATGGCGCGGCTGGGAGGTTTCGAAGCGGCTCGAACATGCTTTGGTCAAGGGCATCGACCTGCACGTCGTCGAGGATACCGAGGAGGCGCGGCTGCTCTACGCCAAGCCGATCGAGGTGATCGAAGGCCCGCTGATGGACGGCATGAACGTGGTCGGCGACTTGTTCGGCTCGGGCAAGATGTTCCTGCCCCAGGTGGTGAAGTCCGCCCGCGTGATGAAGAAGGCGGTGGCGCACCTCCTGCCCTTCATCGAGGCCGCGAAGGAGCCCGGCGCCAAGGGCAAAGGCAAGATCATCATGGCGACCGTCAAGGGCGACGTGCACGATATCGGCAAGAACATCGTCGGCGTGGTCCTGCAGTGCAACGGCTTCGAGGTGATCGACATGGGCGTGATGGTGCCCTGGACCGAAATCCTGAAGGCCGCGAACGAGAATGATGCCGACATGATCGGGCTCTCCGGCCTGATCACGCCCTCGCTCGACGAGATGGTCACGGTTGCCGAGGAGATGAAGCGCGCGAAGATGTCGATGCCGCTGCTGATCGGCGGCGCGACCACCTCGAAGGTCCACACCGCGCTCAGGATCGCGCCCGCTTATGACGGGCCCGTGGTCCACGTCCTCGACGCCTCGCGCGCGGTCGGCGTCGCCACCACCCTGGTGAGCGACACGATCCGCGACGATTATGTCGCGAAGGTCGCCGAAGACTATGCCGCCGTCCGCGCGGCCCGCGAGGGCAAGGGGCAGAACGAGTTGCTGCCGATCGAGCGCGCCCGCGCCAACGGCTTCGCCGCCGACATGGCGCTCAAGCCCGGCACGCCCGCGAAGCCCGGCATCCACGTCTTCCGGGACTGGGATCTGGCCGATCTGCGCGAGGTGATCGACTGGACGCCCTTCTTCCGCGCCTGGGAGCTGGCCGGCACCTACCCCGCCATCCTCGATGACGCGATCGTCGGCGAAAGCGCGCGGTCCCTCTTCGCCGACGCGCAGGCGATGCTCGACAAGATCGTCGCGGAGAAATGGCTGGTCGCGCGCGCCGTCTGCGGCCTGTGGCCGTGCGTGCGCCACGGTGACGACGTCTTCATCGACCCCGAGGGCGTCTGGACCCCGGTCGAGATGAAGGCGCTCGATTTCCTCGGCCTCGCCGACAATGACGATCTCGTCCGCATGCCGTTCCTGCGGCAGCAGATCGCCAAGCGCGAGGGCCGCGCGAACATGTGCCTGGCCGACTTCATCGATGCCGAGGGCGACTGGATGGGCGGCTTCGCCGTCTCGATCCACGGCATCGAGCCGCATCTCGCCCGGTTCCGCGCCGCGATCGACGATTATAGCGACATCCTGCTGAAGGCGCTGGCGGACCGCTTGGCCGAAGCTATGGCGGAGCGGCTGCACCAGCATGTCCGCAAGGAGCTCTGGGGCTATGCGCCGGACGAGCAGCTGACCAACGAGGCGCTGATCCGCGAGCAATATCGCGGCATCCGGCCCGCGCCCGGCTATCCGGCCTGCCCGGAGCACAGCCAGAAGGCCATGCTCTTCAAGATGCTCGACGCCCATCACGCGACCGGCATTTCCCTCACCGACAGCTTCGCCATGCTGCCGACCGCAGCGGTCAGCGGCTTCTATTTCGGCCATCCGCAGGCCGAATATTTCGGGGTCGCCCGCATCGGCCGGGACCAGGTCGAGGATTATGCGGCCCGCCGCGGCGTGAGCATCGAGCAGGCGGAGCGCTGGCTGCGGCCCAATCTGGACTGAGCCACCCCGTGCTCCGGCGAAGGCCGGAGCGCTGGATGACGAGGGGGGCGCTGGAGAATACGATCCTTCGACGCGTCACCCCGCAACGCTCCGGCCCTCGCCGGAGCACGACCGGCGCGGATCTGTCCGGCCCGGCAGCCGCCCCTTCATGATCCGTTCATCTGGAAAGGCACCTTCTTGCCGCTTCGTTGCGGAAGGGAGACGTGTCATGGGCTCTAAGCGTATCTTCATTCTGACTGCCGCCGCCGCGCTCGCGGTTCCGTCAATCGCCGCCGCGCAGGATCGGGAGACCAACGTCACCGTGATCGGCGCCGCCCAGGATCGCGAGCAGCGCGTCACCGTCTTCGGCGCCGCCCAGGATCGCGAGACCAATGTGACGGTCATCGGCGCCGCGCAGGACCGCGAGACCAATGTCACCGTGATCGGCGCCGCGCAGGATCGCGAAACCAACGTCACCGTGATCGGCGCGGCCAATGACCGCCGCGCGGCCGCCGAGACTTCGGCCGATCGGTCTCTCCGGACCATCCCGGTCGTCTATGAGGACGAACCGGCCGCGGCCCCGGCCCCCGCCCCTACGCGGACCCCGGCGCCGGCCCCGGCCGCGACGCCGACCCGCTAGACGACGGCCATGCCGTCATTGCGAGGAGCGTAGCGACGAAGCAATCCAGCAGGGCCCGGACGCCGCGCTGGATTGCTTCGCCACGCTCGCAATGACGGAAACAGTCAGGCCGCGGGCCGCCGCCGCACCTCCACCATCGTTTCCCAGCGCAGCAGGCTGGCGAGCTGGCTCGCCGCCATGATCGAGCGCGCGTCGCCGTCGCCGACGGTCAGGGCGATGTGCGAGGAATCGAACCGCTCCAGCGCGAGATCGAAGCTCTTCCAGCGCCCGTCCACATAAGCGACGACCCAGGAGTGCGGCATGAAGGCGTTCGCCGTTCCCAGAATGGGCACGCGCGAATAGGTCAGCCCGCTCACCACCCGCGTCGGAATGCCCGCCGCCCGGCCGAGCGTCGCCAGCAGCACCGCCGATTCGGTGCAATCCCCCGCCCGACGGTCCAGCGCCTCCAGCGCCGAGAAATGGCCGCCATAATCGACGCGCGGGATGAGCGGCATGGCGCGCGACAGGAGCAGTTCCATCTTGCGCGTCTCGGACACCTGCATCCGCGCCACCGGCATGGCCAGCGCGATCAGCCGGGGATGGTCGCTCTGCAGCCAGGGGGTCGGCCGGCGCGCGTCGGCAAGGCTGGCCGCGTCGGTAGCGAGGCCGGGCCCGCAGGTCTGGCAGATGTCCACCACCACCTGCTCCCCCTCGGTCCGCACGCGCTGCTCGCCGGTCTGCGGCAGCGGGAATTCAACGCCGCCCTGGAAGGAGAAACGGAAACGCAGATGGCCGAACACCGCCTCGTCCGGCACGCGATAGGGCGCGCGTACCATCGCATTCTGCATCGCCTGATAGGGCTGGTGCGGGCGCAGCGCCGTCTCGCGGTCGCTGGTCCGCGTGGTGATGTGGGTGCCGAACATCGGCTGGCTGATCGAGACGATGCGGCGCTGGCGGTCGAGTTGCAGCCGCGCCACCGCCCTGAGCTCCTGCCCGTCATAGCGGGTCCTGAGCAGGGCGATCCGCCCCTCCGCGTCCGGCGCGCCGCCGTTCACCGCCGCGATCACCACCCGCTCGGGCGCCATCGAGACGATGTTGAAATTGGAGAATTCGAGCCGCGGCTGCGCGCGCATGTCCCAGTCCGCGAACAGCCCCTCGCCGCCGTCGAACCGCGTGCCCGGCGGCAGCGGCACGCGCAACGTCCGCCGGTCGCCCTGCGCGACCCGGGTCACCTCCGCCACGTCGCCGCTCACCCTGACCTCGACCGAGGACTGGATCAGGCCCATTTGCGAGCTGTCGCTGATCGAGACCACGCGGCCCGACCGGTCGAGGCGGGTCACGCTGCGCTCCGTGATCCGCTGCGTCATCGACCGGTTCGAGCCGCGCGGCGACGGTTCGTTGCCGCCGGTGTCGCGCAGCCGCACCTGGCTGTGGTCGATCACCTCCCGGCCCTCGGGCGTCCGGACGATCTGCCGCCAGGCGAAGCCGACGCGGTCGCCATTGTCGGCGGCGATCACGTACCAGCTGATCTCGCCGATGCCGGCCGTCGGCATCGCCGCCCGCATCCGTTCCGCCTGCGTCGCCGGCGCTTGCGCGGCGGCCAGCGCCGATGCCGCAACGATGGTCAGAAGCACGGCCGCTTTCCGCATGGGCCCATAAGAGGCCGCCGCCCCTTTCGGCGGCATGAACGGGCGCGCGCAAGATTCCGGCCGGCGCCGTCCCGATCCGGGGCACCCCCTTCATTAACCCCGTTCCGGCCTCGACACGATCCCCGCGGCGGGTCAGTTGCGGGCTTATGACCCGGCTCTTCCTCGCTCTGCTCGCCCTCGCCTGCCTCGCCGTGGCGGTGACGCCGCTGCCCGCGCAGAATGCCGCGCCCGGCGCCGCCTTCACCATCCAGGAGAGCGGCGAAACCTTCGCCGACCTGAACGACGCGGTCGCGGCGATCGGCGGCGGCAACGGCACCATCATGATCGCGCCCGGCACCTACCGGATGTGCGCGGTGCAGAATGCGGGCCGCGTCGCCTATGTCGCCCGCGAGCCCGGCACTGTGGTCTTCGACGGCGTCGCCTGCGAGGGCAAGGGCGCGCTCGTGCTCGGCGGCGAGTCCGCCCGGGTCGAGGGCATCACCTTCCAGAACGTCCGCGTCGAGGACCATAATGGCGCCGGCATCCGTCTCGAATCCGGCGACCTCCTCGTCCGCGAGAGCCTGTTCCGCGCCGGCGAGAACGGCATTCTCGTCGCCAATGACGCGCGCGGCACGATCCGCGTCGACCAGTCCACCTTCTCCGAGCTCGGCGGCTGCCCAGAGGATGCGGGCTGCTCCCACTCCATCTACAACAGCGGCACCGGCACCCTCGTCGTCACCCGCAGCCGCTTCGAGCGCGGCACCGGCGGCCATTATGTGAAGAGCCGCGGCACCCGCATCGAGGTCACCGATTCCAGCTTCGACGACAGCCAGGGCCGCGCCACCAATTACATGATCGATCTCTCCAACGGCGCCACCGGCACCATCGCCCGCAACATTTTCGTGCAGGGCGAGAATAAGGAGAATTACAGCGCCTTCATCATGGTCGCGCCCGAGGGCACCGAGCACAGCTCCGCCGGTCTCTCCATCACCCAGAACGAGGCCGGTCTCGTCCCGGGCCTGACCCGCCGCACCTCCTTCGTCGCCGACGAGAGCGGCCAGCCGATCACCATCGAGAACAACCGCCTCGACCCGCAGATCGCCCGCTTCGAACGCCGCTAGACCTTGACTAGGCGGCCTCGCGCGCGCCCTCGCGCAGCAGGCCCGTCAGCCTGTCGTCCAGCCACATGTCGATCACCAGGTGGACGCGATCCGTCGTCCCCCGGTTCGCGGCCCGGTGGGGGTCGGACAGGCGCAGATACCAGAGTTCGCCCGGCGCCATATGCACCGGCCGCCCGCTCAGGTGGAACTCGACCGCGTCATTGGTGACGATCGGCACGTGCAGCCGGACGCCGGGCCGGTCCACCTCTGGATCGGGGTCCGAATGCTCGCGGATCAGCGCGCCCGGCCGGAGCCGCATCAGCCGCACCGCCTTGGGCGATCCGCCCAGCCTCGCCAGCACCGCCGCGATCGCCGGCGCGCGAGCGAGGAAATGGGTGTCGACGAAGCGCTTCACCATGGTGAGCTGGCCGATCAGGCGGATCGGATGGGTCTCCCCCTCCGCCGCGCGGAGCGGGATCGCGCTCCAGTCGCCCTCATAATTGTCCCGCACGAAATGCCGGGTCCAGTCCGCCTCCCCGAAGGCGGCGAGGTCCGCCGCCAGCGGCGCCGGATCGAAGTCGAGCGGCAGGCGGAAGCGGTCCGGCAGGTCGTCGAGGAGAAAGGTCATGACGCGGACCCTAGGCGGCGGCGGCGGGCGTGGAAAGACGCCGTTCCCCTTCCGGCGACGGCCGGGCTATAGCCCTCCCATGACTCGCCTCAGGGCCCTCGCGCTCCTCCCCTTCCTGCTGCTGATCGCCCTCGCCGCCCCTGCGGCAGCCCAGCCCGGCCAGGCCAAGCGGATGAACGTGACGCTCGCGGCGGAGCGCGCGACGGTGCAGCCCGGCGGCAGCCTCACCGTCGCCTTCGTGATGCGGCCGCAGCGCGGCTGGCACGGTTATTGGCGCAACCCGGGCGATGCGGGCGCGGAGCCGCGCGTCGCCTGGCGCCTGCCCGAGGGCTGGACCGCCGGGCCGCTCCAATATCCGATCCCGCGGCGCAAGACCCTGCTGGGGCTGATGAACTATGTGTTCGAGGGCGACCACGCCCTGCTCGCGACCATCGCCATTCCGGCCGATGCCGAGCCCGGCGTCGTCTTCCCGATCGACGCGCGGCTCGATTATCTCGTCTGCACCGACGAGATTTGCGTGCCGGAGACCGCCACCGTCACCGTGCAAGTCACCACCGGCCGCGAAGGCCCGCGCAGCGCCGCCTTCGACGGCTATCGCCGCGCCCTGCCGCGCCCGCTCGCCGAGCCGGCGCGCTTCGCGGTCGCGGGCAACCGCCTGCGCATCGCCATCCCGCTCGCCGCCGGAACCGCCCTCCCCGATCCCTATGTCTATGTCGCCACCGCCGACACGATGCGGCACGGCGAGCCGGAGACGCTCTCGCGCAGCGGCGACCTGCTGATCGTCGAGGCGACCGCCGGCATCCGCGCCGCGCAGCAGCAGGCCGTCGAGGGCGTGCTCCAGCTTTCCGGCGGCAACGGCCTCGCCTTCACCGCCCGGCCGGGCGAGGTCCCGCCCGCGGGCACGCCCGTCGCCATGCACGATGCGGCGCCGGACGGCGGCGCGGCGGCGGGCGGGATGGAAGGCCCCGGCTTCCTCTACGCCCTGCTCGGCGCGCTGCTCGGCGGCCTGATCCTCAACGTCATGCCCTGCGTCTTCCCGATCCTCAGCCTCAAGGCGCTGAACCTCGCCCGCGCGGGCGGGACGGAGGCGGGCGCGCGGCGCGAGGCGCTGGCCTACGGCCTCGGCGTGATCGCGACCTGCCTCGCGCTCGGCGCCCTGCTGCTGATCCTGCGGGCGAGCGGCGAGATGGTCGGCTGGGCCTTCCAGCTGCAGGATCCGAAGGTGATCCTGTTCCTGCTGCTGCTCGTCACCGCCATCGCCCTCAACCTCGCCGGCCTGTTCCATTTGCCGATGCTGGCCGGCGGCGGCAGACTGGCGGGGAAGGACGGCGCGCTCGGCGCCTTCTTCACCGGCGCGCTCGCCGCCTTCATCGCCACCCCCTGCACCGGGCCCTTCATGGGCGCGGCGCTCGGCGCGGCCCTTGTCCTCCCGGCCTGGCAGGCGCTGACGCTCTTCGCCGGCCTCGGCCTCGGCCTCGCTCTGCCCTTCCTGCTGCTCGGCTTCGTCCCCGCGCTCAGGCGGCGGCTGCCCAGGCCGGGCGCCTGGATGGAGCGCCTGCAGCGCATCCTCTCCGTGCCGATGTTCCTGACCGCGCTCGGGCTCGCCTGGATCCTCGGCCGGCAGACCGGCGTCGACGGGATGACGCTCGGCCTCGCCGGCGCGCTGGGGCTCGGCATCGCGCTCTGGTGGCTGGCGCGGGGCGGCTGGCTGCTCGCCTGGGCCTTGCTGGTCGCCGCCGTGGCCGCGCCGATCTGGCTGGTCCGCCCGCTCCCGCCCGAGGCCCGCGCCGCCGAGAGCCCACTTCCCGCCGAGCCGTTCAGCGAGGCTCGCCTCGCGCAGCTGCGCGCCGCCAACACGCCCGTCTTCCTCTATTTCACCGCCGACTGGTGCCTGACCTGCAAGGTCAACGAGCGCGGCGCCATGGCCTCCGCCGAGGTCGCCGCCCATTTCCGGTCGCGCGGCATCAAGGTGCTGGTCGGCGACTGGACCCTCGGCGACGCCGCCATCGGCCGCTTCCTCGAAGCGCAGGGCCGCTCCGGCGTCCCGCTCTACCTCTTCTACGCGCCCGGCCAGCCCCAGCCGCAAGTCCTGCCCCAGCTCCTGACCGCGGGACAGCTCACCGCGCTATAGCTCCTCCCCGGAACGGGGAGGGGGATCATGCGCAGCATGGTGGAGGGGCCGCGACGGCGAAACCGTCGCGGTGCGACAGCCGAGGCCTTCTCCGCAAACGCCAAGGCGGCGCAGCCGCCCCAATGTTTCGCGCAAAGACGCAAAGACGCAAAGGGGTCTGTGCGGGTCTCGGTCTCTTTGCGCCTTTGCGTCTTTGCGCGAAATAAAACAGCCTGCGGCCGAGATCCCGGCCTCGGCGGACAAATCGCCGACGATAAGGCCGATTGAAGAACGCCAGGTCCGTACTCAATTGGTCGAAGCCGATTTTGCCTGTGATTTCATAGTCATCCCGGCGAAGGCCGGGACCCATGAACATTGCCGGCCGGAAAAATGGCGACCGGCGCGACCACTTCCTTCGATTTTCCGTGTGCATCGGTCCCGGCCTTCGCCGGGATGACTCCCTTTGGCCGATCCGCGCCGAGCCCGATTGAATCCGGACTCTACCGCGCCGCCGCATTCTCCCGCGCCCACACCCGCCGGCCCGCCACATAGGTTTCCAGCACCCGCGTCTCGCGCACCGCGCGCTGGTCGAGATTGGCGAAGATGTCGCGGTCGATGAAGACGAAGTCCGCATAGCGGCCCGGCTCCAGCGTCCCCAGCTGGTTTTCCGCGAAGCTGGCGAAGGCGGCGCCGCGGGTGAAGGCGGCGAAGGCCTGCTCCATGCCGAGCCTCTGCTGCGGGAACCAGCCGCCCGGCGGCTGCCCCTCCGCATCCTCGCGGCTCACCGCGGCGGCGAGGCCGTGAAACGGGTTCGGGCTCTCCACCGGGAAATCGGAGCCGAAGGCGAGCGGCACCCTGTTCTCCAGCATCGAGCGCCAGGCATAGGCGCCGCCCAGCCGCTCCGGCCCCATCCGCGCCTCGGCCATCAGCCGGTCGGAAATCTGGTGGACGGGCTGCATCGAGGCGATGATCGAGTTGCGGCCGAAGCGCGCCAGGTCCGCCGGGTCGACGATCTGGGCATGTTCGATCCGCCAGCGCCGGTCGCCGGCATAAGTGGCGGACAATTCCTCGATCGCGGCGAGCAATTGCGCATTGGCCGCGTCGCCGATCGCGTGGACGGCCACCTGGAAATTGTCCATCGCGGCGCGGCTCATCATGTTCTTGAGCTCGGTATCGTTGACCAGAGGCAGGCCGCGCTGCCCGGCCGCGTCGCGATAATCGGCCTTGAGCCAGGCGCCGCGCGAGCCGAGCGCGCCGTCCAGATAGAGCTTCACGCCGACCATCCTGAGGCGCCCGTCATAGAGCCAGGGCGTCGGTCGCGTGCCCGCCACGGCGAGCAGATTGTCGATCCCCGAGGCATAGGAGATGACCCGCATGCGCAACTGGCCCATGTCGCCGGCGCGGCGCATCACCGCCCAGTCGGCGGCGCTCGTGCCCATGTCGGCGGCGCTGGTGACGCCCATGGAGAGCAGGATGTCCTGCGCGCGCTCCAGGGCCCGGTCGCGCTGCAGCGGCAGCGCCGGCGGCACCGCGCGCTCGACCAGGCTCATCGCCGCGTCGACGAAGATGCCGCTGGGATTGCGCCCCGTCCGCTCGATCCGGCCGCCCGCGGGCGCCTGGCTGGCGGCGGTGACATTGGCCTCGCGCATCGCCACCGTGTTCGCCCAGCCGGCATGGCCGTCCACCCGCTCCAGCCAGACCGGCCGGTCCGCCACCGCGGCGTCGAGGTCGGCGGCGGTCGGGAAGCGGCCCAGCCGCCAGCGTTCCTGGTTCCAGCCCCGGCCGACGATCCAGCGCGGGGTCGGATTGGCGGCGGCATAAGCGCGGATCCGCGCCTGCGCCTCTTCCAGGCTGTTCGTGTCGCTGAGGTCGATGAGCAGGGCGCTCATGCCCAGGCCCATGACATGGCCGTGCGCGTCGATCAGGCCGGGGATCAGGGTCCGGCCGCGCCCGTCGATCCGGAAGGCGGTCCGCGCCGGCCGCCGATCGCCCGCCTCGAACAATTGCCGGACCTTGCCGTCGTCGCCGATCCACATCGCCTGGAAGCGGACCAGCCGCCCGTCCTCGCGCAACGTGTAGCCGTTGACATTGTCGACCAGGATGTCGGCGGCGGCGGGGCTCGCGCCGAGGATCAGCGCGGCGAGGAAGAGGAGGATGCGGCTCATTGCGTCGGCGATAAGGCCTGTTTGCCGCGTGCGCCAGATGGTCTAGACGCGCGGATATGGCGACGCCCGCACCCAATCTCGATCTTGCCGTCACGCTCGCCGACGTCGAGGCCGCCGCCGGGCGCATCGCCGGCGCGGTGGTGCGCACCCCCACCCTCGCCAGCCGCGCTCTGTCCGAGAAGAGCGGCGCCCAGGTCTGGCTGAAGCTGGAGAACCTGCAGCATACCGGCGCCTATAAGGAGCGCGGGGCGCTCAACAAATTGCTGCTCCTGCCCGAGGAGCTGCGCGCCCGCGGCGTGATCGCCGCCTCGGCCGGCAATCACAGCCAGGGGCTCGCTTATCATGCCAGCCGGCTCGGCGTGCCCGTCACCATCGTGATGCCGGCGCCGACCCCGACGATGAAGGTCATGCAGACCGAGGGCCATGGCGCCGAGGTCATCCTGCACGGCCAGATGTTCGACGATGCCTATGCCGAGGCGCGCCGGCTCGCCGAGGCGCGCGGGCTGACCTTCGTCCATCCGTTCGACGATTTCGAGGTGATGGCCGGCCAGGGCACGGTGGCGCTGGAGCTGCTCGCCGATGCGCCCGAGCTCGACGCGCTGATCGTGCCGATCGGCGGCGGCGGCCTGATCTCGGGCATCGGCGTCGCCGCCAAGGCGCTGAAGCCGGGCATCCAGCTGATCGGCGTCCAGGCCGAGCTCTATCCGAGCATGTACGCCAAATTCTCCCGGCAGCAGCTGGCCTGCGCCGGCGACACGCTCGCCGAGGGTATCGCGGTCAAGGCGCCCGGCATGCTGACCTCGGGCGTGGTCAACCAGCTGGTCGACGACATCCTGCTCGTCTCCGAGCGGCAGATCGAGAATGCGGTGAGCCTGCTCGTCGAGGCCGAGAAGGTCGTCGCCGAGGGCGCCGGCGCGACCGGCCTCGCCGCCTTGCTCGCTTATCCCGAACGCTTCGCCGGCAGGAAGGTCGGCCTCGTCGTCACCGGCGGCAATATCGACACGCACCTGCTCGCCAACGTGCTGCTCAGGAACCTCGCCCGGTCGGGCCGGATGGCGCGCCTCAACATCCAGCTCCAGGACCGGCCGGGCGCGCTCGCCGGCGTGGTCCGCCTGTTCGAGGAGCATCGGGTCAACATCGTCGAGATCTACCACCAGCGCGTCTTCACCAGCCTGCCGGCCAAGGACGCGGCGATCGAGGTGGTCTGCGAGGCCCGCGACGCCGCCCAGCTCGACCGCCTGACCGCGGCGCTCCAGGCCGCCGACTATATCACCGAGCCCCGCGCCATCGAGTAGAGCACGGCGAACCTCCTGCTCCAATGCGAGGAACCTCGTGCTCCGGCGAAGGCCGGAGCGCTGGCCGGAAGCACGCGGACGGCGACGCAATTCTCCGGCCTCCGCCGGAGCACGGCGCGTGGATGGATTGAGCCACCCTCTTCCCGCCGGCGGTAACTCTTCCTATTCATGCTTTCGGAGGCTGGCCGTCCCGTCCTGAAACGGACCGTCGCAACAGGTCGGTTCGGCAGGCGAACGAGCTTCCCAACCGCGCGCACGCGGATCATAAGAATTACGGGGGCGATCAAGCCCCGCCGGTGGAGTCGACTTGAGCGCACCTTTCCGCTTTCCGCGGTTCTTCGTGACCACGCCCTCGCCTTGCCCCTATATCAAGGGCAAGACCGAGCGGAAGGTGTTCACCGAGCTGAGCGGGCCGCATGCGGGCGAGCTCAACGACGCGCTCGGCCGGATCGGCTTCCGGCGCAGCCAGAACGTCGCCTACCGGCCGTCCTGCCTCGATTGCTCGGCCTGCATCTCGGTCCGCGTCGTCGCCGCCGATTTCCAGCCCAACGCCACCCAGCGCAAGCTGATCAAGCGCAATGCCGATCTCGAGGTCACCGCCTGCAAGGCCTGGGCGACCGAGGAGCAATATGAGCTGCTCCGCCGCTATCTGCGCGCCCGCCACCCCGACGGCGGCATGGTGGAGATGGACGAGCACGACTTCAGCGACATGGTCGAGCAGAGCCCGGTCAAGACCTATATCGTCGAATATCGCGAGCCCTCGACCGATGGCACGCCCGGCCGCCTGGTCGGCGCCTGCCTGACCGACCAGCAGGCCGACGGCCTCTCGATGATCTACTCGTTCTTCGAGCCGGACACCGCCGCCCGCCGCGGCCTCGGCACCTATATCATCCTCGACCATATCGTGCGCGCCGGCCGCGCCGGCCTGCCCTATGTCTATCTCGGCTATTGGGTCGAGGAGGCGAAGCGCATGGCCTACAAGTCCCGCTTCCGCCCGCTCGAGCGGCTCGGCCCCGGCGGCTGGCGCCGCTTCGACCCCGAGCAGCGCGAACTGCCCCTGGCCGAGACCCTGCCGCTCCGCTGATCTACCGCTAGCGCCGCATCAGCTCGCGGCTGGTCTCCACGGCGGGCCGGCCGACCGGCTGGCTCGCGGTCGGCGGCAGGCGCCGGTCGAGCGCGGCGAGCCAGCGTTCCGCGCCGCCGCCGATGCTCACCTGCGGCTGCGAGGGCCGCACCGGGAATTGCGCCTCCCAGCTGGTGATCAGGCCGTCGGCCTCGGTGAAGGCGGCGCGCAGCGGCTGCGGCTTGCGCAGCGCATGGTTGATCATCGCGTCGCCGAAGAAGGTCCAGTCATTGTCCGCGACGCAGCCGAAGGAGGACCGGTCCGCCGAGGCCGCGGTCACGATCGCGGTGGTGTCGGACTGGAGCCGCGGCACGAAGATGCCCGAATAGCAGGCGCTGAGGATGAGCAGCCGGTTGCGGATGCCGAGCTGCTCGAGGACGGCACGGAAGCGGTTCGGCGAGATCGCGCCATAGCCGTTGTCCGCGTCGTGATAATAAAGGCCGAACGGCGCGCCGTGGCTGGTCGTGTAGATGACGACCACATCCTCGTCCTTGTCGATCAATTCGGCGATCCGGGCGAGCGCGATGCCGAACGCCTCGGGCGTGCCGCGCGGCAGCCGCGACGGCGCGCTGCCGTCCGAGCCGGCGAGAATGATGCTGCGGCCGCGGGCGCCGTAGCGCGCGGCGAGCACGTCGCCCGCCACCCGCGCCTCGCGCCCGAACACCGGATCGCTGTCGAGCGCGATCGAGATCACATAGGCGTCGACGATTCCCGGCCGCTGCGGCTGCAGCGCGGCGAGCGCGCGGCCCAGCTTGCGATGCTCCTCCAGCTCCCGCGCGGGATCGCGCGACTGCTCGATCTGCATCCCCGCATCGGCCCGCGCCCGCAGCGTCTGCTCGTCCGGGACGAGGAAGAAGGGCGAGCTGCGGCTGTTGTGGCTCGGCGCCTGATAGGCGGCGGGCGCGCGCTGCGTTGAGGCCAATGCCGGCAGCGTCAGCAGCAAGGCCGCGACCGCTTTCAATCCCATCCGCATCAGGCCCGCCCCTCCCTTGCCGAAGCGCCCAGTCTTGCGCGCTTTCGGCGGGAGTCAAGGCGCATCCTCGACAAGTGTCACTTGACACGCGACACCGTGTCTCCCATCTCCCGTAGCGTGGAGATTGAGACGATTCGCCACAAGGCGCTGCGGCGGTTTGTGGAGACGGGCAAGCCTAAGGGACTGGACGCTGCTCTCGCGGACCGGCTGCGGAAGATGATCGCCTATCTCGTCGCGATCGAGACGCTCGGCGAGTTGCACGTGCCGCCCAATTGGGGCGCGCATGAATTGACCGGCGATCGCGCGGGTATCTGGTCGCTGACGGTCACGAAGAATTGGCGGATGACGTTTCGCCTGAATGAGGACGGCGCCATCGCCGACCTTGATCTGGAGGATTATCACTGATGGCCGTTCGTATCTCTCCTGCCTTCGCAGTGCATCCAGGCGATTGGCTGCGCACCGAGATCGTCGAGCCGAACGGCCTCGGCGTGACCGGGGCGGCGCGCCATCTGGGCGTGACCCGCCAGGCGATGAGCAACCTACTCAACGCCCGCGCCGGCCTTTCCGCCGACATGGCCATTCGCTTGGAGAAGGCATTCGGGGTGAAGGCGGATACTTTGCTGCGCATGCAAGCCGCCCACGAACTCGCGCGGGCGCGGGCAAATGAGGGCGCGATACGGGTGGCGCGCTTCAGGAAGGCGGCTTAGGCGGATATTTTCGCAAGAACCCGCTTCACCGCGGCCCTATTCTTAAGCGGAACCCGCTCTCCCTCATCCCTGATCCATTCCCAAATCTCATCGACAGAACGACGGACGGGCTTATCGTGGGAGAGGCCACACGAACTTTCGGCTAAGAAAAAGTCGAAGCCATCGCCCGAGATTTCGATGAAGAGTGGCGTGGCCTCGGAGGTTTTCGCATCAATGCCTATACGTCCGATGTCGGCTCCCCTGATCTGTATCCGCGTAATCAGTAAACCCGCGCCTTGGGCTTGATATAGGCCACCTCGTCGGTGAGCGTATATTCGTGCACCGGCCGGGAATCGAGCCTGACCGCGCCGCCCTGGCCGCCCCAGCCGTCGAACCAGGCGATGGTGTGCTTCATCCAGTTCTTGTCGTCGCGGTTCGGATAATCCTCGTGCGCGTGGGCGCCGCGGCTCTCCTTGCGGCTGACCGCGCCGGCGATGGTGACGCTCGCCTGGCTGATCAGATTGTCCAGCTCCAGCGTCTCGACCAGGTCGGTGTTCCAGATCAGGCTGCGGTCGGTGACGCCGATATCGCCCATGCGCTTGTAGGTCTCGGCGAGCCGGGTCACGCCCTCGCGCATCAGCTCGTCGGTGCGGAACACGGCGCAATGGGTCTGCATGTTGCGCTGCATCTCGGTGCGGATCTCCGCCGTGGGCGAACCGCCCTTGGCGAAGCGGAACCGGTCGAGCCGGGTAAGCGCCAGGTCGGCGCTGTCCTTCGGCAGCGGCTTGTGCGCGGTCTGCTTGGCGATGGTCTCGTTGAGCCGCAGCCCGGTCGCGCGGCCGAAGACGACGAGGTCGATCAGGCTGTTCGAGCCGAGCCTATTGGCGCCGTGCACGGAGACGCAGGCCGCCTCGCCCACCGCGAACAGGCCCGGCACGACCGCGTCCGGATCGCCGTCCTTCAGCGTCACCACCTCGCCGTGGAAGTTGGTCGGGATGCCGCCCATATTGTAATGGACGGTCGGCGTGACCGGCAGCGGCTGCCGGGTCAGGTCGACGCCGGCGAACACCTTGCCCGATTCGGTGATGCCCGGCAGGCGCTCGGCCAGGATCTCCGGCGCGATATGGTCGAGGTGCAGGTAGATATGGTCCTTGTGCGGGCCGACGCCGCGGCCTTCGCGGATCTCCATCGCCATGGAGCGGGAGACGACGTCGCGGCTCGCCAGGTCCTTCGCGCTCGGCGCGTAGCGCTCCATGAAGCGCTCGCCCTCGCTGTTGGTCAGGTAGCCGCCCTCGCCGCGCGCGCCCTCGGTGATCAGCACGCCGGCGCCGTAAATGCCGGTCGGGTGGAACTGCACGAACTCCATGTCCTGCAGCGGCAGGCCCGCGCGCAGCGCCATGCCGCCGCCGTCGCCGGTGCAGGTATGGGCCGAGGTCGCGGTGAAATAGCAGCGCCCGTAGCCGCCCGTCGCCAGCACCACCGCATGGGCGCGGAAGCGGTGGATCGACCCGTCCTCCATGCAGAGCGCGACCACGCCGCGGCAGACCTTCCCGTCCGGCCCGTCCTCCATGATCAGGTCGAGCGCGAAATATTCGATGAAGAAATCGGCGTCGTAGCGCAGGCTCTGCTGGTAGAGCGCGTGCAGCATGGCATGGCCGGTGCGGTCGGCGGCCGCGCAGGTGCGCTGCGCCGGCGGCCCCTCGCCCATATTCTGCATCATGCCGCCGAACGCACGCTGGTAGATCCGCCCCTCGGCGGTGCGCGAGAAGGGCACGCCCGCATGTTCCAGCTCGTAGACCGCCGCCGGCGCCTCGCGGACCATATATTCGATCGCGTCCTGGTCGCCGAGCCAGTCGGAGCCCTTGACCGTGTCGTACATGTGCCAGGTCCAGTGGTCCGGCCCCATATTGCCGAGGCTCGCGGCCACGCCGCCCTGCGCCGCCACCGTGTGCGAGCGGGTCGGGAAGACCTTGGTGATGCAGGCCGTCTTCAGCCCGCCCTGCGCCGCGCCCATGGTCGCGCGCAGGCCGGAGCCGCCGGCCCCGACGACGACCACGTCATAATCATGATCGATGATCTTGTAGGCGGCGGTGTCGGGGGCGCTGGTCATGGCGCCCTGCTATTATACCGGGCGCGGCCGGTTGCAAGGGCGGGCGCCATGGCGCGGCGACGCCGCGGCCGCGGCGAGGCACGAGCCCGCGCATCGTCGCCGGCGCCGGCGCCGCCTCGCGCAAGTCCCGACACGATCTACCGTAATAACCGTAAAGCACTATACTTCATCGATCTCAATATGAGAAAAGAGTTGCCACGATGAACTATAGATGATCTTCTTGCGCTTGGGCTGCTCCCTTGGCCCCTCGCAAGAGGAGGATGACATGAAGCAACGGGCATTCTTGGCACTGATCGCAACCTTGTCTGTCGCGGCGCCGCCCGCCATGGCGGCCGACAATGATGCCGCCGCCACCGGCGCGCATGCGATGCTGGCCGTGGACGGCGATCTGCAGATGAATCAGCCGCCGACGGCCGTCACCGACACGCGCAGCGTGCGGCGGTGCACGATCACGCAGATCAACGTGCTCGACAATGATTCCGACCCCGAGGGCAATTATCCGCTCACCGTGACCTCCGTGACCGGCGCGACGATCGGCACGGCCTGGGTGTGGAACGGCACCTCGGTCTATTACGAATCCACCATCACCCCGGGCTCCGAGACGCTGACCTACACGGTCCAGGACAGCCTCGGCGCGACCTCGAACGGGACGATCCAGATCACCGTCTCCGGCGGCCTCATCAACTGCGTCTGACGGGCGGCGCGAGGCGCGCGGCCGGGCCTCGCCCCGTCTAGCCGCCGAAGGCCAGCTTCAGCACCGCGAACACGCACAGGCCCGCGCCGAACAGGCTCGCGAAATTGATCGCCACGAGCAGGAAGAGCTTGCCGCCCTCCTCGTGCACATAATCCTCGACGCAGACGCGCAGCCCCGCCGCGAGATGCCAGAACACGGTCACGATCAGCAGCAGCATCGGCACCGCGGCGAGCGGCGTCGCCAGCCAGCCGGCGACCGTCTCGTAGCGCAGGTTCGGCAGGCGCAGCAGCGAGCCGAAGAACCAGACGAGCAGGATCAGGGCCGCGACCGAGCTCAGCCGTTCGTGCCACCAATGGGTCGCGCCGGACTTGGCCGAGCCGAGGCCCCGCACCTTGCCGAGCGGCGTCTTCATCCGCGGGCTTTCCGTGGTCATGCGAAGGGCCTCATCAGGATCAGGGTCCAGGTCAGGCCGGTCAGCGCGATCGCGCCGAGCAGCACGACGACCGACCAGAATTTGTTGGTCCTGAGCTCGTAGCCCGCGCCGATGTCGAGCACGAAATGGCGGATGCCGGACAGCGTGTGCTGGAAGGCGGCCCAGGTCAGCCCGATCCAGATCACCAGCATCCAGGGCCAGGTCGCCCAGCCGGCGAAGGCCGCATAGGCGTCCGGCCCGCTGGCCAGCGCGACGAGCCACCAGGTGAACATCGCCCCGCCGACGATCGCCAGCCCGACGCCGGTGACCCGGTGCAGGATGGAGAGCGCCATGTGCGGCCCCCATTTCCAGATGGTGAGATGGGGCGACATCGGCCGCGCCGGATTTCGATGCATCGTGGACCTCTTCCCCGGAGGCGGACCCCGCAAGCGCGCGCCTGCGAAGGGCCCCGTTGAGGAGGGCTTTTAGGCCCGATGGCTCAGGTTGCAAGGGCGCGGTCGACGCGACGGACGACGGCCGCCGGATCGCTCCGGGCCCGAACCGGGAGCCGGCCGCCCGCCGGCACCCGCTTGCCGCCCATTGCGGACGTTGCGGCATCATGGGATGCATCGTGGACAGGGGGTATCATGAGCAACTTCGAGTTCATTTTTTCGCTGTTCGCCCTGCTCCTCGGCTTCAGCCTCGCCGAGGTCCTGGGCGGCCTGGCCAAGGCGACGAAGCTGAGGCGGAAGGTTCGGATCGGCTGGTTGACGCCTTTGTTGGCGGCGTTCGTGTTGCTCGACATCCTGTCCTTCTGGTCCGGAATCTGGCAAGCGCGCGAGCTCATTCCCATGACCTACGCGACGCTGGTCTTCGGCCTGGCCGTCACCGGTCTCTATTACCTGGCGGCAGCCATCATCTTCCCCGATGATCCGGAAGAATTCCGCGACTTCGACGATTATTATTTCGCGCATCGACGGCAGGTGCTGACGGCGGTCTGGCTGTGCAACAGCACGGCGTTTCCAGCCATGTATGTGCTGGCCGGGCGGCCGCCGCACGCCATGACCCTGGCCATGATCGGTCTTTACACCGTCTTGGTCGCCGCGGCTGTTTTCAGCGCGCGCAAATGGCTGAATGCGGCGGCGCTGGGCGGCCTGATTGCAATCTATGCCCTCGAAGTCATCCTGTCCGCGCTATCCGCCAGGGGTTCCTGAGCCTCCACTATAGCCTCCATTGCGGACACCGGCTGAGCCGCCGGCGGCCAAAGGCTCGCCGAATAAGCGAGCAGCGTAAACCACTATTATCCATATAGGTTATTTATGTTGACAGCGTCACGCTGATCCGGTAAATATTCTCAAGCTCGCAAAGCCGAGTCCCAAGCCGGTGCGGCATTGCCGCAACCGGCTTTTTCGTTGCGCGCGGGCCAGGCTGGCACAGGCCGTGACCGCCTCGCCCCCTTCGCGTTCCTCCTTCTGCTTCGCGCCCTTCGCGTGAAATAGCTCTTCTTCGAAAGAAGGTGGATCCCGGATCAAGTCCGGGGTGACGAGATGAGGGTGCGAACACCGTCTCGCCCGCGCGCCCAACCACGGAGACCAACATGCCCAACACCCGCCTCCCGCGCGGGCCCGGCGCCATGCGCTTCGGCCCGATCGGCGCCTTCACTCCCGAACTCGCGGAAGCCTTCCTGTCCCTCGTCGAGCAGACCGGCAATTACCGCGCCGCCGCCCGCATCCTCGGGCACCGGCACCTGTTCAGCAACCGGATGTACCGCCACCCGGAGTTCCGCCACCGCTGCGAGGCCGCCGCCGCGTCCGCCGATGCCCGCCTGCGCGAGGCGCCCGGACCCCTCCTCGCTCCGGTCGAGATCAAGGCGATGCCGCCGGACGGGACGGCCCCGCGCAAGGGCAAGGCCGCGAAGCGCCCCACCCGGCCGGAGCAGATCATCCGCCGCGCCTCCAACGGCCGCCTGCAGATCAGCCACGTTCGGGACGGCTGCTGGACGTCGGAGGTCGAAGCGGATTTCCTCGGCCGCCTGCGCGCCACCGGCAATTTCGACGTCTCCGCCCGCGCCACCGGCTTCCAGCCGAGTTCGCTCTATCGCCGCATCGACGAGTGGCCCGCCTTCGCCCGCGCCTGCCGCGAGGCGCTCGACGCCGCCGAGGTGATGCTCGACCACCGCCTGGTCGCTCACGCCCATGCGTTGCTGCTGAAAAGCGGCGAGACGGAGGAGCAGGAGATCGACGCCGTCCCCTTCGATCCCGAGGCGGCGATGCGGATCCTCGCCTTTCTCGACCGCCGCAAGGCGGGGCGCACCGGCGGGCGGCACAAGGGCGCGCCGGAGCGCAGCTTCGCGGAGGTGGTGCAGAGCATCATGACCAAGATCGCGGCGATCCAGCGGCACGAGGCGATGTCCGGGAAGAAGGGCGACGACGCGGAGGACGGGCCGTCCCCGGCACCGGAATAACCGGAGTCATCCCGGCTCAGGCCGGGACCCGGGAACACGGCTCATCGAGGCTGGAGCGAAAGCGCCCGCGCGCCACGATCACCGCGATCTCCGTAAGTCCCGTCCGCTTTCCCTCGCCGCCCCCGACCTTTCCGTCCGCGCCGGGCAAGCGGCGAGGCCGCTTCATCTCGCGCAACGACGCAAAGCCGCAAAGAAGCCGGCCTCGACAGGACCGCCGCCCGTCCGGCGCAGCCGGCATCGATCCACGCCATGAAGAATGGATCGCTGCGCGGGCGCCGGGCCGCAGCCCTTCGCGGCTTTGCGTCTTTGCGCGAAACCATCTCCCTTCTTCTTCAGGACATCGCCATGGACCACGAACAGGCGCTCCTGCGCAGCCTGCACGAACTCGCGCCCGAGGAGTTGCGGCGGGTGCTGCTCGCCACGCCGGAGCGGGACGTCCGGGCGCTCGACACGCACTGGCCCGCCTGGGCGCATGCGGGCCAGCGGCCGCCGGATGACGACTGGCACATCTGGGTGATGCTGGCCGGGCGCGGCTTCGGCAAGACTCGGGCCGGGGCGGAATGGGTGAGCGAGAAGGCGCGGACGATGCCTGAGGCGCGGATCGCCCTGGTCGCGGCGACGCCCGGGGAGGCGCGCCGGGTGATGATCGAGGGGCCGAGCGGCCTGCTCGCGGTGGCGGCGGACGGCGCGGAGCGGCGCGGGATCCGCTGGGAGCCCTCGCTCGGGCGGCTGACCTTCGCCGGCGGGGCGACGGCCTTCGTCCATTCGGGCGCGAATCCGGAGGGGCTGCGCGGGCCGGAACATCATTTCGCCTGGTGCGACGAGCTGGCCAAGTGGAAATACGGCGAGGCCACCTGGAACAACCTGCAGCTCGGGCTGCGCGCCGGGGCGCGGTCGCAGGCGGTGGTGACGACGACGCCGCGCGCGGTGCCGGTGCTGCGCGCGATCCTGGCCATGGCGAACGTCGCGCTGACCGGCGGCGCCTGCCGCGACAATCCCCATTTGTCGCCCGACTTCGTGACGATGATCGAGGCGCTGCACGCCGGCACGCGGCTGGCGCGGCAGGAGCTGGACGGAAAGCTGCTCGATGATGTGGACGGGGCCTTGTTCCCGCGCGACCTGCTCGCGCGATCCCGGGCGCCGGCGCCCCGGCGGGACGATCTGGTCCGGGTCGTGATCGGCGTCGATCCGCCGGCGACGGCGGGCGGCGACGCCTGCGGGATCCTGGTCTGCGGGCTGGACGCGACCGGCTGCGGCTGGGTGCTCGCCGATTGCAGCGGCGCCGGCCTCTCCCCGGACCAATGGGCGCGCAAAGTGGCCCGCGCGGCCGAGACCTGGCGCGCCGACCGCGTCGTCGCGGAAAGCAATCAGGGCGGCGAGATGGTGACCACCGTCCTGCGGGGCGCCGGGCTCAAGCTGCGGGTGAAGCGGGTCCATGCGCGGGTCGGCAAGGCGGCCCGGGCGGCGCCGCTCGAACCCTTCTTCGCGCGCGGCGAGGCGAAGCTGGCCGGCTGCTTCCCGGAGCTGGAGGACGAGCTGGCCGGCCTGAGCCTGGACGGCTATGCCGGCCCCGGCCGCTCCCCCGACCGCGCCGACGCCATGGTCTGGGCCCTCACCGAACTCCTCCTCAACGCCCCCGCGCCCCCGGCCGTCCGCCGGCTTTAGCGCCCGCCGCCCGGACCCCCTCTCCCCCAGGGGGCTCGGCCCCCTCTCCCCATGGGGGGAGAGGGTTGGGGTGAGGGGGTTCTGCAGCCGAAGCTAAACACCAAAAGCCGAACCCCCTCACCCTGCCCTCTCCCCGCCGGGGAGAGGGAAAGGAGCGCCAGGCCGCGCCGCCCCGCCTATTCCGTCCACGTCACCCGCCGCAGGAATCCCTAGGCAGGCGGGTCCTGGGTCGGCGCCGCCGCGCCGGTGACGCGGCTGCGCACCGCGCCCTCGCGGATCCGCTCCTGCAGCGCGCCCTCGTGGGTCAGCACCTGCTCGGCGACATGGCCGGTCTTGGCGGAGAGGCCGTGGTCGACATGGACCGGGATATTCGCCGCGCGCAGCCGGGCGAAGAAGAAGGCGCTTTCCGAGACCGGCGCGCCGGCCGCGTCCCAGCCCGTGTCGAACCAGGGCGCCTCGATCTCGTCGAACACCTTGATGTCCATCAGGACGAGGCCCAGGCCGAGCGCGCCGCAGGGCTCGACCAGATGGGTGCCGGCCTTGTCCGGCGTGGTGGCGAGCGGCCGGCTCGCCAGGTCGCGCGCGGTGGGCAGCCGGCTGCCGTCCCTGGCGATATAATTGGCGCCGACCACGCGCTCCTTGCGGGCGATCAGGCGCAGCATCGTGTCCTGCGGGAACATCTGGTCGGCATCGATCCAGAGGATCCATTCGGCCCCGATCTGCCGCGCCGCCTTGACCAGGTCGGTGCGCGCGGCGGCGAGATTGGGGCCGCTCGCGGTCAGATATTCGAACATGAGCGGCCAGGCCTTCCCGGCCCGCTCGGTTGCCACGCACATGTGCACGAGCGAGCGCGTGTAGACGAGCTTGGGATCGCCATGAACGGGCGTGCAGATCGCGATCTTCATGAGGGTGGGGTCGCGCGTTTGGCGCCACGTGTAAAGCGGGCGACCGAACGCCCGCGCCGCTTGGGGAGCTTTTCCATTTCTCGGATCGCCTTCAAGTCCGTGCCGGTCGCGGCCGGCAAGGGTTGGGCTAGAGCGTGGCCATCGATGCCGGTGGCAAAGGCGGGGTCCGGTCTTTAGGCTGCGTTCATGGCTGGTGCGACGAAACGGGAAAAAGACGGCGACCTCGACATATTGGTCGAAATGATCGGCGAGCTCCTTCCCGATCGTTCGCCTTTTCACGGCCGTCGGCGCGTGTTCATCCCCGCCCATCCGGGTGGCGGCCCAGAGATCGACGCCTTTACGCGGGCGACCTCGGCGCTGTCCGACCGTCGCGCCGACGCCTACGTGGACCTGCCCGTCATCCTCAAGCTGCTCGAGGTCGCCGCGACATTGGCTCGGAAGGAGCGCGACCTCACGCCGCGCATCGTCGAGCATGTGGAAAGGCGCTGGCGCCATTTGGCACCCTCGCTCGCCGCCCACGCGGCGGAGGTTTATGGGGGACACGCACTCTTCGACCACTTCCCGCGCCTGCGGAGCGAGCCCCTGTTCATCGCCGCCCTCGCGCGGGTGCTGAGCAGCCGAGACTATACGCACCTTTCCTGGCTCGTGGAATTGCTGGCCGAGCTCGCACCGTCAACGCAGTGGGAAGCGCGCACCCTGATCGCCGCGGTGGCAACGCGCGGGAATCCAGATCTGTCGACCTGCCTGTTCCGCGCCATCGCCCGCGGCATGGGCTGGACCCCGTGGGTATCGTTGCTCGCGATCCTGAAAGCCCGGCCCGATTACGCCGAGCCGCAAGCCACGTTCGCGGTCGCCAGGCGAGATGCCGGGATTTCCGATCTGGTCGCCCATGCACGGCGCGACATGGCGCGCGCGATCGAAAGGCAAATCAGGGTCCGCGCCGTCGCCGCCATGCTGCTGGAGGTGATCGGTCCTCATGGCGGGCGCGGAACTGACCGCCTCCTCGGAAGGCCCGGGGAAACCCGCGCCGCCTATGTCGAGAGCCTGCGCGACTGCATAGGCAATCGGGCACCGCTCCGCCAGGCGGCGATCGAGACGCTGCTCTGGTGGGGCGATGGCGAGGCGACCGACCTCGCGCACTTTGCCGCCACCGCTTTGGCGAGGAGCGCCGACCGAGACATGCTGAGCGGGCTCGGCGATCATCCGGTCCGCGTCGTGCACTATGCGGCACGCGCCGTCCGCGCCGCGAAATTCGGCGAGTCCCTGGATGCGAGCGGGCCGCCGACCGCGGGGAGTCTCGTCCAGCGGCTGGCCGCGCTGGAAGGCGGAGTCGCGGACAATGAAGAGGCCGCGCGCACCTGGCTTGGGGACCGGAACGTCGAGCGGCTGATCGAACACACCATCGCCCGGGTCGAAGCCGGCGCCGCGAGGGACTATGACGATCATGGCGATGAGGGCGAGGATCGGCTCCTGGCTTCGCTCTTCCGGGAACTCGCGCTTCGTTTCGATGATCTCGATCAGGCGCTGGAGGGGCTCGCGCGCGCCGCCTCGGCGCCGCACCGTGCCTCCGTGAGGATGCACTATCGAAACGTAGATCGCCCTGAAGAAGGGGCGGAGGGCATCAAGCAGGCCAGGAAATTCGCGGCCGACCTGTGCCTGATCGTCGATCCGTGGATCGACGGCATCTCGCTGGGCCGGCGGGTCACCCTGGTCCAGGCAAAGCGCGTTTATCGAAACAAGAGAGCGGCCAGGCAGCCGGCCTGGAACGCCTCTTTCGAGATCGACAGGGAGCAGCGTCTCGCTCTGCAGGCACAAACCCATTCGAGCGTCTATCTCTTCCTGGGCCCGCCGGGCGGCGGGCGCGGGGTTCCGGTCATTCCCACGCAATTGGTCGCTGACCTTGCCGAGCATCGGGGCACCGGGACGCGCCTTCGTCGGGAGGTGGTCACGGTGGCGTCCCGCTCTCTCGCCGATTGGCTCACCTATGACGCGCTGGCCCTTCGCGTCGGCGACCCCTGCGCGGACCTTGTCGAGAAAGCGGAAGGACAGCCCGGCGGTCTGCCGCGGCGCCTGCTCGATCTCCCCACGCTCGAAGTGCAGGTGGCACTGGCGCCGCGAAGCGAGCGGCGCCGGTAACCCCCCGGCCCACGCGGCCCGTCCGGACCGTGCCGGCACGGGTCTTCCGCACCCTTTCACTAACATCATCTTAACCATTTCGGCGGTACCCCGGTCCGGACCATAGTGCGAAGGGGCATGTTCGGATGACGGGTGCAGCGGGGGCCGTGAGCGAGGTCCGTCTGGACGGGCGGATCAGCCTGTTCGGGCAGGACGAGGATCTGGTGGCGGCGGCGCGGGAGATCTGGGCGATCGTCGCGCCCGAGGCGGACAGCGTCTCGCGCCAGTTCTGGGTCCAGTATAGCCGCGCCGGCGAGACCGGGCGCGAGATAAGCGGGCGCAAGCTCGACGAGCTGACCCGCCGGGTCGCGCCCTATATCCAGGCCAAATATAGCCGGCTCGACGATCCGGAATGGGTCGCGACCGCCGGCCAATATGTCGCCACCGCGGCCGCGGCGGGCGTCTCCCTCACCACCCTCTTCTCAGGCATCTCCGCGGGCGCGCAGCAGGCGCACGACATCCTGATCCGCGCCCTGGTCGAGGACCAGGAGAAGCTGGTCCGGCTCGGGCGGGCGCTGACCCGGGTCACCGTGCTCGAGGTCGACGTCTTCGCCGCCCATTACGATCTGCTCCGCCGCCATGCCGAGCATGAGCGCCGCAGCGCGCAGGGCGCCGATTTCAACAAGGAGATCATGAGCGTCGTCGATCATACCGCCGCCGGCAGCCGCAAGGTGAAGGCCCAGGCGGCCGATGCCAGCGCCGCCGCGCGCGGGATGCTCGGCAAGACCAGCGAGGTCGCCGCCGCCGCCGAGCAGAGCGCGGTCGCGATGCGCGAGGCCGCGCAGACCGCCGCCGGGCTGATCATGGCGATCGAGGAGGCGCGCAGCGAGGTCGAGGTCGCCGCCGGCGTCGCGACCCGGGCCAGCGAGCAGAGCGCCCGCGCGGTCGACGTCTCCAAGGCCCTGTCGGCGCAGGTCGAGGCGATCGAATCGATCCTCGGCCTGATCCGCGACATTGCCGGGCAGACCAATTTGCTCGCGCTCAACGCGACCATCGAGGCGGCCCGGGCGGGCGATGCCGGGCGCGGCTTCGCCGTGGTCGCGCAGGAGGTGAAGAGCCTCGCCTCGCAGACCGCCCGCGCCACCGACGACATCACCGCCAAGATCGCCGCCATCCAGTCCGCGACGAAGCAGACCGTCGAAGCGAACGATTCCATCCAGTCGACCGTGGAGGAGGTGCAGATCAGCGCCGACCGCATCCGCAAGGCGATGGAGATGCAGGCGCAGACGGTGACGATGATCACCGCCGCGGTGGACGAGACCGCTCTGGCGGCGGATTCCATGTCCTCGACCATCGCCGCGATCCGCGCGGACACGGAAAATGTCGCCAGCGAGATCGACGAGGTCGAACAGAGCTTCTCCGAGGTCGACGAGCAGATGGCGAAGTTCAAGGTCAGCGCCGGCCGTTTCGTGCAGAGCTTCGCCGCCTAGGAGACGCGCGCGCGACGGCCCTATTCGAGGGTGAAGCGGGTGACGCAGCCTCCGTCCAGTTCCACGAGGGCGCGGCCCGATCTGCCGCCGGCGGTGAAGGTCCGCAGATAGACGGCAGCGCCCCGCGGCGTCGCCTCGACCACGTCCAGCCGATCCGCGTTCGGCGCCTCGAGCAAGCGGGTGATGACCTCGGCGAGCGGCTCGGCGGCGACGACCGGGCTGGAATAGACCGCGCCCGCCTTGATGAAGCGCCCGGTCGCGGCCTGATCGCGGGCGTTGATCGCCGCGATATAGTCACGCACGCGCTGCGGGCCCGCTTCGGCGAGGGCCGGATCGGGGGTGCAGGTCGCGGTGACCGCAAGCAAGGCAAGCAACAGGCTCATCGCATGGTCTCCGGGCTCAGTTGAGCTGCGCGAAGCGGCTGATGCAGCCGCCGTCGAGCCGCACATTGGCGCTGGCCGTCGCGCCGCTGGGCGTACGGGTCTGCACATAGATGTCGCCGTCGCGCATGCGCGCCTCGGTGACCTCAAGCCGCTGCGCCTCCGGAATGTCGAGCATGAGGGTCATTACGTCGGCCAGCGGCATTCCCTCGGCCAGATTGGGTCCGGTAAAGACCGCGCCTGCCCGGATGAAGCGTCCGATGGCGGGTCCGTCGCGATTGTTGATCGCCGCGAAATAGGCCCGCACCCGCTCCGGCCCCGCATCGGCGAGCGCCGGGCTGGGCGTGCAGGTCGCGGTCACCGACAACAAAGCAAGCAGCAGGCTCATGACGATCTCCCACCCGATGAAAGCGAAAGAGTGGCGGCGGCGCGGCCCGCTGTCCAGTCGCGACGCTTTTCTCCCGGCGCGCTTGGCCCTATCGGACGGCCATGACCCAGAGCCTCAACATCCTCGTCACCGGCGCCAGCCGCGGAATCGGCGCCGCGATCCTTGCCGCCTTCCACGGCCATGATGCCGTCGGCCATTCCACGAGAGGCGGCGACGGCCTGCTCGCGGCGGACCTCGCCGAGCCGGGCATCGCCGACACGCTCTGGGCCGACGCGCTGGACCGGCTCGACGGGCGGATCGACGTGCTGGTGAACAATGCGGGCGTGTTCGAGGACGCGCCGCTCGACGCGGCGGACTGGACGGCGCGCTGGCAGCGCACGCAGCAGATAAACCTGGTCGCCGCCGCCGAGCTTTGCCGGTTGGCGGTGCTGCACTTCCAGGCGCGCGGCCAGAGTGGCCGGATCATCAACGTCGCCAGCCGCGCCGCCTATCGCGGCGACAGCCCCGCGCACTGGCATTATGCGGCGTCCAAGGGCGGCATGGTGGCGATGACCAAGAGCATCGCCCGCGCTTATGCGAGCCAGGGCATCTACGCCTTCTCGGTCTGCCCGGGCTTCACCATGACCGGCATGGCCGACGACTATCTCGCCAGCCGCGGCGGCGACAAACTGCTCGCCGACATCCCGCTGGGCCGAGTCGCGGAAACGGCGGAGGTGGCGGAGACGGTGCGCTGGCTCGCCACCGACGCGCCGCCGTCCGCCACCGGCTCGGCGATCGACGTGAACGGAGCCAGCTTTGTTCGCTAGCCTCGTCGCCGTCGCCCTGCAGGCCACGACCCCCACGGATGGCGCGGCGCTCGCCCGCGCCTGCGAGGGCAAAGACGGCTGGAGCGACCCCGCGCCGCCCGCCCGGATTTTCGGCAATGTCTATTATGTCGGCACCTGCGGGATCAGCGCGATCCTGATCACCGGCCCGCGCGGCCATATCCTGATCGACGGCGCGACCGACCAGGCGGCGCGCCATATCGCGGCGAACGTCGCGCGGCTCGGCTTCCGGATGCGCGACGTGAAGCTGATCCTGGCCAGCCACGAGCATATCGACCATGTCGGCGGCCTCGCGACGCTGCAGCGGCTGAGCGGCGCGACGGTGGCGGCGCGCGGCCCGGCGGTGCCGGCGCTGACCAGCGGCGCGACCCAGGCGGACGATCCGCAGCACGGCTCCCTGCCCCGCTTCCCGCGCGTCACCGTCGGCCGCCTGGTCCGGGACCGCGAAATCGTGCGACTCGGCCCGCTCGCTTTGACGGCGCACGCGACTCCCGGCCACACGCCCGGCGGCACGAGCTGGACCTGGCGCTCCTGCGAAGGGCGGCGCTGTCTCGACATTGTCTATGCCGACAGCCTCTCGGCGGTGAGCGCCGACGCCTATCGTTTCTCCGCCCATCCCACCTATGTCGCCACCTTCCGCGCCAGCCTCGCGCGGGTCGCCGCTCTGCGCTGCGACCTGCTGATCACGCCCCATCCCTCGGCCAGCACTCTCTTCCAGCGCTTCGCGGCGGGCCGCCTCACCGATCGCGCCGCCTGCCGCGACTATGCCGCGCGCGGCACGGCCCGGCTCGACGCGCGCCTCCGCGAGGAGACGGGCCGATGAGCTGGAAGGTCACCCTGCCCTGCAGCAAGGCCGAGGCCGAGGCGCTGACCGGGGACATCGCCCAGCTGGCGATGCTGGATTCGCCGCCGGTGCTGATGACCAGCGAGCCCGATCCGGCGCGGCCCGAGGACTGGCGGATGGACGCCTATTTCGAGGCCGAGCCGGGGCCGGACGACATCGCCCTGCTGCTGAGCCTCGTGCCGAGCGCGGGCGACGCGACGCCCGCGGTCGAGCGGCTCGGCGACGAGGATTGGGTGACGCTGAGCCAGGCCGGTCTGGAGCCGATCCGCGCCGGACGCTTCTTCGTCCACACGCCCGCGCATCGCGATGCGGTCCCGGCCGGCGCCGTCCCGTTCGAGATCGACGCCGGCCGCGCCTTCGGCACCGGGCAGCACGACACCACGACCGGCTGCCTGCTCGCGCTCGACCGGCTGAAGGCGACCGGCGCGACTTTCGCGGACGTCGCCGACATCGGCACGGGCACCGGCCTGCTCGCCTTCGCCGCCATGCATCTCTGGCCGGCGGCGCGGGCGATCGCCTCGGACATCGATCCGGTAGCGATCGAGGTGGCGGAGGAAAATGCCCGGCTCAACGGGGTGAAGAGCGGACGCGCGCGCGGGCAGCTGGAGCTGGTCGTGGCACCGGGGCTCGATCATGCCCGCCTGAAGGCCCGCGCGCCCTACGATTTGCTCATCGCCAACATCCTGGCCGGCCCGCTGATCGAGCTCGCGCCGGCTTTGGCGGGGGCGCTGGCGCCTGGCGGCCGGCTGATCCTCGCCGGCCTGCTCGATACCCAGGCCGAGGCGGTCACCGCCGCCTATCGCCGGCAGGGGATGATGGCGGGGACGCGCGTCCTGCGCGGCGACTGGCCGACCCTGGTGCTCCGGAAACGGAAGGCGACCGGCTGGCGCTAGGATGCGTACCGAATGGATCGACCCTAAATAGTCATCCCGGCGAAGGCCGGGATGACTATGAAATTACACGCAAATCGGTTCCGATTTGTCGAATACGGACCCTAGCGGCGGGGCTCCGGCGCGCGGAACGGGGCCGCGCCATAGCCTTCGCGGATCGTCGCGGGCTGCGGACAGCCGTTCACCTCGCGCACGACCGTCAGCGTCAGATCGCCCTGCGGCAATTGATCGAGGCGCCGCGACTGGAGCGACTGGCCGCCCGTCCGGCGCGGCGCGGCGTCGAGGCAGTGCGCGGGCGGGGTCAGCAGGATCTCGCCGGGCCGGGCCTCGGCGGACGGCGCCTTGGCGGCGGTGGCGTCCGGCGCGGCGGGCTGGGCCGCGTTCGGCGCCGGCGCGGCGCCGATGCAAAGCAGGCCGAGAGGAACGAAAGCCAGTTTACGCATGGCGACTCTCCCTGTCGTTGGAACGAGCATAGCAGAATTCCGGCCGTTCGGGGAATGGCGGTGACGAGCACTCCCGGTCAGGCGTTCAGGCCCACGGAGTCGAACAAAGGCGTGGACAGGCTGTCCCGTTCCGCCTGGGTCGGGAGCAGGGCCCGCCTCACCCGGTTCCAGTCGTCGATCGCGCTGCCGTAGCTCGCCCGGAGCCGCGCCCGGGTCAGGCCGAGGAGCTTGCCCCAATGCTGCGCATAAGGGACGCCTTCGGCGTCGAAGCGCGCCCTCAGCCCCTCCATCACCGCGCGGGTCGCGGCGGTGTCGACGCCGTCCACGTCCAGGATGCAGGTGGGGTCGAAGCGGGTGAAGCCGAGCAAAGCCGGCGACTTCTGCGCATAACGGCAGGCAAAAGCCACCGGCGCCCCCGGATTGGCAAGGAACACCTCCCGCGCGATCTCGAGCGCGCGCAAGGTGAAGGACAAGGGGATGGCCATCGCGGAGCCGGCGACGCCCGACCGGGCCGTCGTGAAATTATAGGTCTCCCCGGGCGTCTTGCGCCGGTTCGAAAACTCGCCCAGCTCGACCTTGATCAGCAGCGGCGCGATCACCGGCCGTAGGGCCGGGGCCACGTCCAGCAGCTTGCCGACCAGGCCGGGAAGATCGTTGGCCGCCTCATAGCCGCTGCCCTGCGCATAAACGGGCGCGTAGCCGGGCTCGCAATTGATCTTGTAGCGCACCGTCACATAGACGTCGTCGGGCGTGCTCGGCTCGACGACGGCAAGGAAGAAATAGGGTTGCAGCGTCGGCTCGGGCAGCGGCACGCCGGTGAAGTCGAGCGTGTTCAGCGCCCGCCCGACCTCGGCCATCTTCATCTTCTTGAGCGACGACAGCAATTTGTAGCGCCCGGTGGTGCGCAGCAGGACGGCATGCACGATGCCGAGGGCGCCGAGATTGACGAGCGCGGCGCGGAACAGGGCGTCGTCGCGGCGCAGCGTGGCGCCGAGCTTGGCGGCGAAGGCGGCGTTCATGACCGGATCGCCCGGACGCTCGAGCCACAGATTCTGCGTGGCGGTGAGCAACTGGATGCCGGCCACCTGGCTTTCGAACGCGCCGGTCTGGAGCGCCGAACCGTGCGTGCCGGTGCCGATCATCCCGGCGACGGTCTGGCCGTTGCTCGCGCCCGAGGTGCGCAAGGCGCGCGCCCGTTGCGGCGTTTCGAGCGCGATGTTGATGCGCGAGACCGTCTGCCCGCATTGCGCGAGATAGAGTTCCTCGGCGGTGCCGCGATAGGCGGGATCGAGATTGCCGTGGGTGACGGCGAAGCTCATGTCGAGATTCTCGATCTCCAGCGCCCAGCCGTCCTCGATCGCGGCCAGGTTGGAAAAGGACCAGCGGGAGCCGACCGGGCGCAGCCGGATCTGCCGGGCCGCGGCATCGGCGAGGATCGCCTGGATCCGCCCGGCCGTGTCCTTCATGCCGGCCATGGTCGATCGGCCCCTGACCCGGTTGAAGATGGTCAGTCGCTCGCGGAGCCGGGTCTGGACGGTGCCATGGAGGTTCGTCCACCGGTCGCCGGCGACGCGGATGAGGTCGGGATCCTGCGACATTTTGCGTCTCCCCGGGTCAGTGGTCGGTATCGCCTTCCGCCGTCGGTATCTTGGCGCAGAGATATTGGACCCGCGCGGGCGCCACGAGGCCGAGCGTCAGCACCGTCACCAGCGCCTCCCCGAAGCTCTGGCGCACGCGCACCTCGTTGAGCAGGTTGGTCGGGCAGTTCGCTTCGGTCCGGCGCGTGACGCCCGCGAAGGCGGTGCTCTGCACCGACTGAAGGGTGCCGGTCTCGTTGCGGATCGGCACCACGACCCGATGATAGGCGCAGCCGCTCAAAAGCAGCGCCGCCGAAAGCGGCAGACCGAGCAGACGAATCATGTATTCCTCCCCCGCAAAGGAAGAAGTTATCATGATTCCGCGAAGTGGCGAAGCGCTCCGGACTTGGCTCTATTTCCGCTTGAACGCTTATCGTGAAGTAACGCTCGGTTCTTGTGCGCCGGACTCAGTCGGCCGCCTTCACGATCTCCAGCCACGCGGCCTCGTCGATGACCTCGATGCCGAGCTCGGCCGCTTTCTTGAGCTTGGAGCCCGCCCCCGGCCCGGCCACCACGAGATCGGTCTTGGCGGAGACCGAGCCGGCCGCCTTCGCGCCGAGCTTCTCCGCCTGCGCCTTGGCCTCGTCGCGGGAAATGGCCTCGAGGCTGCCGGTGAAGACCACGGTCTTGCCGGTGACCGGTGACTCGCGGGTCTCGACCACGAAGGGCGGCGGGGTCACTTCGCCGAGCAGATCCTCCCACGCCTCGACATTGTGCGGTTCGTGGAAGAAGTCGCCGAGCGCGCGGACCACGGTCGGGCCGACGCCGTCGATCAAGGTCAGTTCGTGCAGCGCGTCCTCGTCGCCGGCGCGGGCGGCCTCGGCGAGCTCGCGGAGGCGCGGCAGCGTGCCGAACGCCTTCATCAAATCGCGCGCGGTGACGCTGCCGACATGGCGGATGCCGAGGCCGAACAGCAGGCGCGCCGCGTCCGGCGCGCGCTTGGCCTCGATCGCCGCGAACAAGGCGTCGACCGATTTGGCCTGCCAGCCCTCGCGTCCGACCAGGGCGTCGCGATGCGCGTGGAGGCGGAAGATGTCGGCGGGCTCCTTCAGCCAGCCGAGCTCGATGAACTCGGCGAGGCTCTTTTCGCCCAGCCCCTCGATGTCGAGCGCGCCGCGGCTGACGAAATGGCGCAGGCGTTCGAATCTCTGCGCCGGGCAGATCAGGCCGCCCGTGCAGCGCACGTCGATCTCGCCTTCCTCCGCGACCGCCTCGCTGTGGCATTGCGGGCAATGGTCCGGGAAGACGAAGGCGGGGCGATGCTCGGCGAGGGTCAGCACCTCGACGATCTGCGGGATGACGTCGCCGGCGCGCTGGACGACGACGCGGTCGCCGGGGCGCGCGCCCAGGCGGGCGATCTCGTCGCGATTGTGCAGGGTGGCGTTGGTGACGACGACGCCGCCGACCGTCACCGGCTCCAGCCGCGCCACCGGGGTCAGCTTGCCGGTGCGCCCGACCTGGATGTCGATCGCGTTGAGTCTTGTCTCGGCGCGCTCGGCGGGGAATTTGTGGGCCAGCGCCCAGCGCGGCGCGCGGCCGACCTGGCCGAGCCGGCGCTGCCAGTCGAGCCGGTCCACTTTGTAGACGATCCCGTCGATATCGTAGGGGAGGTCAGCGCGGCCCGCGCCGGTCTTGCGGTAGAAAGCGAGCGCGCCCGCCAGGTCGAGCCGCTCGATCGGGCTGGCCAGCGCGAAGCCCCAGCCATGGATCGCGGCCATCACCGCGACCAGAGCGTCGCCCGGCACGGCGCTCGCCTCGCCCCAGCCATGGGCGAAGAAGCGCAGCGGCCGCGCGGCGGTCACCGCCGCGTCCTTCTGGCGAAGCGAGCCGGCGGCGGCATTGCGGGGATTGGCGAATTGCCGCGCCTTGCTCGCATCCCCGGCCGCCTCGGCCTCGGCGAGCAGACGCGCGTTGAGGGCCGCGAAGGCCGCTTTCTCCATGTAGATTTCGCCGCGAATCTCGAACAGATCGGGCGCCTCGGCGGGTAAGGTGCGCGGGATGTCGCCGATGGTGAGCACGTTGGGCGTCACGTCCTCGCCGACCTGGCCGTCGCCCCGGGTCAGGGCGCGGACCAGCTTGCGCCGCTCGTAGCGCAGCGAGCAGGACAAGCCGTCGATCTTCTGCTCGGCGGTGAGCGCGACCGGCTCTTCGTCGCCCAGCTTCAGGAAGCGCCGCACCCGCCCGACGAAATCCGCCACCTCCTCGTCGGAGAAAGCGTTGTCGAGGCTGAGCATGGGCAGCGCGTGGGCGACCTTGGCGAGCGCGCTGCTCGGCGCCGCGCCGACCAGCCTGGAGGGGCTGTCCTCGCGGACGAGGTGCGGGAATTGGGCTTCCAGCGCACTGTTCTCGCGGACCAGTTTGTCATAGTCCGCGTCGGCGATCTCCGGCGCGTCCTCGTCGTGATAGCGCTTGTTGTGATAGGCGATCTCGCGCGCCAGTTCCTCCAGCCGGGCGGCGGCGGCGGCTTCGGTCACGCGAAACATTCCTCCAGGAAATCGGCCGCGGATCGCCATGCCCTCTTGTCCGCCAGCGCGTTGACCGGGATGCCCTCCTCCGGCGGCCTCGCGTGGGTGAAGCCGTGTACGGCGCCGCCATAGCAATGGATCTGCCAGTCGCAGCCCGCGCCGGTCAGCTCCTCGCCGAGCGCGGTCACCTGGTCGGGCGGGACGAGCGCGTCGGCCCAGCCGTGGTAGACGGCGACGCGGGCCTTGATGGCGGGCGCGGGGAGATTGGGCGGCGGCGTGAACAGGCCGTGGAAGCTCGCCACGCCGCGGACGTCCGCGCCGGTGCGGGCGAGATCGAGCACGCAGAGCCCGCCGAAGCAGAAGCCGATCGCGGCGATCCTGGCCGGGTCCACCTCGGGCTGCGCCCGCGCCACCTCCAGCTGGTGCAGGATCCGCGCCTGCAGCAGCGGGCGGTCCTCGCGCAGCGCGGTCATCAGCGGGAAGGCGTCCTCCCGCGTCGCCGGGCGGACGCCCTTGCCGTAGAGGTCGCAGCCGAAGGCGGCGTAGCCCAGCGCCGCGATGCGCGCGGCATTCTCGTCGTCCACCGCGTCCAGCCCGAAGACATTGGGGAAGATCAGCACGGTCGGCCGCGGCCCCGCGCCAGCCGGGGCGAGGAGGAAGCTTTCGAACGGCAGGCCGTCATGGGTGGAATCGACCGGTCTCTTGTCCATCATTGGCTCGCATACCAGAAGGGCGGGAAGCTGAAGAAGGCGAGGAGGGCGATGCCGGCGAGCAGGCCGATGCGGCGCCAGCTCGGATCGTCCATCACGCGCATGCCGGTCACCACCGACCAGAAGGCGGCGGCGAACACGAAGGCGGCCCAGAGATAGACCGGCCAGCCGGCGGGCCGGCCCTCGCCGCCCATTGCGGTCAGCACGACGATCAGCGGCAGAGCGAGCATGACGGTGAGCGCCGCGATCGCCACGAACAGCCCGGCGAGCAGGCTCAGCGCCATCGCGCCGGCGCCCCGCGGGGTCGGATGCGGCGCCGCCTCGGTCATGCCGGTTCCAGCAGGCGCCCGGCCTGGGCGCGGGCCTCGTCGGTGATCTCCGCGCCGGAGAGCATCCGCGCGATCTCCTCGCGGCGGCGGCCCGAATCGAGGCGCTGGACGCCGGTGCGGGTGACGAGCCCGTCATGGCTCTTCTCGATCAGCAAATGCGTGGCGCCGCGCGCGGCGACCTGGGGCGAATGGGTAACGACGAGCAGCTGGCCCGATGCCGCGAGCCGGTGCAGGCGCTCGCCGATCGCGCTGGCCACGGCCCCGCCGACGCCCCGGTCGATCTCGTCGAAGATCATCGTCGTCGCCCCGCTTTGCTCGGCGAGCGCGACCTTGAGGGCGAGGATGAAGCGGCTGAGCTCGCCGCCCGAGGCGATCTTGAGCAGGGGGCCGAAGGGCGCGCCGGGATTGGTCGAGACCTCGAACTCGACGCGGTCCCTGCCGGACGCGCCGGGTTCGGCGGCGGCGAGGGCGGTGCGAAAGCGGGCCTCGCCGAGCTTCAGCGGCGCCAGCTCGGCGGCGACGGCGGCATCGAGCCGGGCGGCGGCCTCGGTCCGCTCGGTGGTCAAGGCGGCGGCGGCGGCGTCATAGGCGGCGCGGGCGCCGGCCAGCGCCGTCTCGAGCGCGGCGAGCTGCTCGCCGCCCGCCTCGAGCGCATCCAGCTTCGCGCGCAGTTCCTCGCGCAAGGCGGCCAGGGCATCCGCCTCGACCCGGTGCTTGCGGGCCAGCGCGCGTAGGTCGAACAGGCGCGCCTCGGCCTCCTCCAGCCGCTGCGGATCATAAGCCAGCGCCGCGTCCGCCTTGGCGAGCGCATCCTCGGCCTCGGCCGCCTCGATCACCGCCCGGTCGAGCGCGGACAGGGCCTCCGCCAGCGCCTCGTGCTCGGGCGCGATCCGGTCGAGCCGCCGCGCCGCCTGGCGGAGCTGGGCGAGGCCCCCCTCCGAGCCCTGGAGCAGGGCCATGATCGTCGACAGCTCGTCGCCGAGCCGCGCGCCGGCCTGCATGGCGGCGCGCAGGGTGGCGAGCGCCGCCTCCTCGCCGGGCTGCGGCGCCGCCTTGTCCAACTCGGCGACGGCGTGGGCCAGCCACTCCCGGTCCCGCTCCGCCGCCTCCTGCGCGGCGCGCGCCTCGCCGAGCGCGGCCTCGGCCGCCTGGACCAGAGCCCAGGCCGCGCCGGCGGCGCCCGCGTCGATCCGGCCGAAGCCGTCGAGCAGCAGCCGGTGGCCGCGCGGGTTCAGCAGGCCGCGATCGTCATGCTGGCCATGGATTTCGACGAGGCTCGCGCCGAGCTCGCGCAGCAGGCCGGCGGACACCGCCTGGTCGTTGACGAAGGCGCGGCTGCCGCCGTCCGCCTTGACGACGCGGCGGATGACCAAAGGCTCGCCCGGCTCGCGCGCCAGACCATTCTCGTCGAGCATCGCCCAGGCCGGATGATCCCCCGCCAGTTCGAAGGCGACGCCGACCACCGCCTGCGCCTGCCCGGCCCGCACGAGCGCGCTGTCCGCCCGCATCCCCAGCGCCAGGCCGAGCGCATCCAGCAGGATCGACTTGCCCGCCCCCGTCTCGCCCGTGAGCACGCCGAGCCCCGGCCCGAATTCGAGCTCGAGCAGGTCGATCAGCACGACATCGCGGATCGAGAGCTGGGTCAGCATGGAATCGCGCAAGCGGTCATGCCCGCCCTCTTACGTCATTCCCGCGAAGGGACGGAAGAGCGGCCTCAGCGCGTGCCCTGCGGCGCGGCCGGGGCGGCGGCGGGGGCGTTGCGCTGCATGAGCTCGAAGGCGCGGCGGTACCAGTAGCTCTGCGGGTAGTTCGCGCCGAGCACGGCGGCCGAGCGCTGCGCCTGATCCGGCACGCCGAGGGCGAGATAGGATTCGGTGAGGCGCATCAGCGCCTCGGGCGCGTGGCTGGTCGTCTCATAGGTGTCGACCACGGCGCGGAAGCGGACGATGGCGGCGATCCACTGGCGGCGGCGCTGGTAGAAGCGGCCGATCTCCATCTCCTTGCCGGCGAGGTGATCGCGGACGAGATCGATCTTGACCCGCGCATCGTCGGCATAAGCGGTGTCGGGATAGCGGCGGACGAGCTCGCCCAGCGATTCCAGCGCCTGGCGGGTGATCGCCTGGTCGCGGGTCACGTCGCTGATCCGCTCGTAATAAGACAGAGCGATCAGGTAGAGCGCGTAGGGCGCGTCGCGATTGCCCGGATGGATGGAGAGGAAGCGCCGGGACGATTCGATCGCCTTGGTGTAATCGCGCGCGGCATAATAGTTGAACGCGCTCATCAGCTGCGCGCGGCGCGCCCAGACCGAATAGGGATGCTGGCGCTCGACCTCGTCGAAGATCAGCGCGGCCTGCCGGTAATTGCGCGCCCGCATCCGATCGTAGCCGGCATTGTAGAGCGTGTTGACGTCGCGGGCGACATAGCGGGTGTCGGTGCCGCGATTGCGATTGCCGCCCAGCATGGCGCAACCGGAAAGCAGGACGGAGCTGGCGGCGAGCGCGAGGACGAGCGGACGGGAAATCTTGAACATGGCGGGCTTCTTAGCGGAGGGTTTGGCGGAGGCCAAGCGGCATCGCCAGAAAGCGCCGGACGGATGAACGGCAGTTTAATGACAGGTCGGATTAACCAACCCGCCACCGCTTTCTGCTAGGCCCGCGCGATGCTGCGCGTGCTGACCCTGGCGACCCTGTTCCCCAATGGCCTCAAGCCCACTCTGGGCGTGTTCGTGGAGCGGCAGACCCAGGCGCTGGCGGCGCGCGACGACGTCGCGGTCGAGGTGGTGGCGCCGGTCGGCCTGCCGGTCTGGCCGCTCTCGCTTCACCCCCATTATGCGCCGCTCCGCGCGCTGCCGTGCGAGGAGGACTGGAACGGCCTCAGGGTGCATCGCCCGCGCTACCGCGTCTGGCCGAAACTCGGCGTGGCCGGCACGGCGGCGCGGCTGGCCGACGCCTTGCTGCCGCTGCTGCGGGAAATCCGGACGCGCTTCCCCTTCGACGTGATCGACGCCGAATATTTCTGGCCGGACGGGCCGGCGGCGATGCGCCTGGCGCGGACGCTGGACGTCCCCTTCTCGGTCAAGGCGCGGGGCAGCGACATCCACGTCTGGGGGATGAGGCCAGGCATCGGCGACCAGATCGTCGCGGCCGGCCAGGCGGCGGGCGGCCTGCTCGCCGTCTCCGGCGCGATCCGCGCGGACATGGCCGCGCTCGGCATGCCGGCGGACCGGATCAGGGTGCATCATACCGGCATCGATCTCGCGGCCTTCCGGCCCGTGGACCGGGCGGCGGCGAAGGCCGCGCTCGGCGTCGCCGGGCCCTTGCTGGTCGCGGCGGGCGGCCTGCTCGAGCGCAAGGGCCAGGATCTCGCCATCGCGGCGCTCAGGGCGATCCCCGGCGCCACCCTGATCCTCGTCGGCGACGGGCCGGACCGCGTCCGGCTGGAGGGGCTGGCGGCGGGGTTGCCGGTCCGGTTCCTGGGCGTCCGGCCGCATGGCGAGCTGCCCGGCCTGCTCGGGGCCGCGGACGTGATGGTGCTGCCGACGGTCTCGGAAGGGCTCGCCAATGTCTGGGTCGAGGCGCTCGCCTGCGGCACGCCGGTGGTGACGACCGATGTGGGCGGCGCCCGCGAGGTGATCGACCGCCCGGCCGCCGGCCGGCTCGTGCCCCGCGATCCGGCCGCGATCGCCGCGGCGGTAAACGACCTGCTCGCCGAGCCGCCGACCCAGGAAGCGGCGCGGGAGGGCGCCCTGCGGTTCAGCTGGGAGAAGAACGGCGCCGAACTCGAGGCGCATCTGCGGGCCGTGGCCGGAAGCAGCGAGCGATAGTCATTCGAGCGCAGGCCGGATGACCATCGGGATCGATTGAGCGCCCTGGAGTCGGATTCCCCGGGTTTGCAACTCACAACCGTTCGGGCTGAGCTTGTCGAAGTCCTCTCCTTCCTCCCGGCGATCAGAAGGAAGGCCCTTCGACAGGCTCAGGGCGAACGGCGTGAGATTCAACCCAATTGGATCGCCACTCTAGAGCGGCATCAGGGCTGCGGCGATCCACCTGCCCTCGCCGCGGAGGACGCCCCAGGTGCGGGCGGCGGCGCGGCTGTCCATCGCCTCGACGCCGATCCCCTTCGCCTCCAGCGCCGCGACGAAGGCGCGGGGCGGGAAGGCCAGAATCGCCCCGGTGCCGAGCAGGAGGAATTCGGGCGCCGGGCCGAGCGCCAGCAGCGGCGCCACATCCGCCTCGCCCAGGTCCGCGAGCGCGGGCGGCGCCCAGGCCTGGACCGTCTCGGGGGTCAGCAGCGCGCCCGCATAGCTTTGGCCGCCGATCCGGAAGCCGCGCCCGGCGAAGCCCTGGACCAACGGTCCGGGCGCCGCGGGCGCGCGCTCCGCCCTCACACCACGGCGCCGTCGTCCGCCCCGCGATCGCCGGCCAGCCGCTCGTTGCGCGCGCTTTTGCCGGCATTGCCGTCCGCATCCCGCTTCGGCAGGAAGCTGGACGATTTCACGCCCAGCCAGACCAGGATCGGCGAGGAGATGTAGATGGACGAATAGGTGCCGACGAAGATGCCCACGAAGATGGCGATGGTCAGCCCGAAGATCACGCTCGGCCCGAGGATCAGCAAGGCGCCGAGGGCGAGCAGGATCGAGATGGAGGTGACCATGGTCCGCGACAGCGTCTCGTTCAGCGAGAGGTTGAGGAGCGGGACGATCTCCATCTTGCGGTATTTTCGCAGATTCTCGCGGATCCGGTCATAGATCACGACCGTGTCGTTCAGCGAATAGCCGACGATGGTGAGGATCGCCGCGACGACGTTCAGATCGAAATCGAGCTGGGTCAGCGAGAAGAAGCCCAGCGTCATGCAGACGTCGTGGAACAGGGTGACGAGCGCGCCGACGCCGAACTGCCATTCGAAGCGGATCCAGATGTAGATGGCGATGCCGAGCATGGCGAGGGCGATCGCCCAGGCGCCGGAGCGCAGCAATTCCTCCGACACCTTGCCGGAGACGCTGTCGACCGAGCGGATCGTGGCGTTGCCCCGATAATTGGTCTCGATCATCCCGCGGACGCGCGCGGCCGCGGCCGCGGCGTCGCCGCTCGGCGGCAGCGGGAGATTGACCGTATATTCCATCAGGTTGGCCTGCCCGGCATTGCCGGCGGCCGCCTGTTGCACGGCGCTCTGCCGGCTGGCCTGGATGTCGGCATTGCCCACGTCCAGCGCTTCGATCTCCGTGCGCAGCCGCTCGATGGGCGGCGGCTGCACGAAGGCGACGCGGACGCTCTGGCCGCCGACGAAGTCGACGCCGAAATTGAGGCCGCGCACCGCGACGAGGGCAATGGCCGCGACGGTCACCAGGATCGACAGGAACAGCGCGACGTTCCGCCAGCGCATGAAATCGATATTGGTGTTGTCGGGAACGAGCTTCAGCAGACGCATGACGCGGTCCTTAAATATGCAGTTCTTTGGGTCGCGCCCGGCGGACCCAGAGGGCGACGAACATGCGGGTCACGTTCACCGCGGTGAACACCGATGTGACGATGCCGATCATCAGCACCACCGCGAAGCCGCGGATCGGGCCCGAGCCGAAATAGAACATCAGGACGGCCGCGATCACGTTGGTGACGTTGGCGTCGAAGATCGCGGTCGAGGCTTCGCGATAGCCCGATTCGAGCGCGTCGTGCAGGCGCCGCCCCCGTCGCTGCTCCTCGCGGATGCGCTCGTTGATCAGCACGTTGGCGTCGACCGCGGCGCCGATCGTCAGCACGAAGCCGGCGATGCCGGGCAGGGTCAGGGTCGCCTTGAACAGGCCCATGACGCCGACGATCATCAGGCCGTTCAGGATCAGGCCGATGGTCGTGTAGACGCCGAACCGGCCGTAGGTAACCAACATGAACAGGACGACCGCCAGGATGGAGGCGACCGAGGCGATCACGCCGCTGCGGATCGAATCCGCGCCGAGACTGGGATCGACGCTGCGCTCGTCGACGACGCGCAACTCGACCGGCAGGCGGCCGGAGCGCAACGAGATGGCGAGCTGGTTGGCGCTCTCCACGGTGAAGCTGCCGGCGATGGAGGCGGTGCCGCCGAGGATCGGCTCGTTGATCACCGGCGCCGAGATGATCCTATTGTCGAGGATGATCGCGAAATTGCGGCGGACATTGGCCTGGGTCACCTGGGCGAAGCGCTGGCTGCCCTGGACGTTGAAGCGGACCTGGACCGCGACCCGGTTCTGCTCGTCATAATTCTGGGTGGCGTCGGCGATCTGCTCGCCGCTGATCATCGCCCGGCTCTGTACGCCCATGCAGGTGCCGGCGGGCAATTCGTCGGACGGCAGATACTGGATGCCGGGCCGGCGCGGCGTGTTGCAGGGCAGGCTCGCCACCTCGACCAGCTTGAATTCGAGCCGGGCGGTGCGGCCGATCAGCCGCTTCAGCGCCTCCGGATCCTGCATGCCGGGGACCTGGACCAGGATCCGGCTCGAACCCTGGGTGATGATCGTCGGCTCGAGCGTGCCGAGCGCGTTGATGCGGCGGTCGATGACGTCGCGCGCCACCTCCATCGCCTGGCGGATGCCCTCGTTCACCCCGGCCTCGGTCTGGCGCATGGTGATCTGGCGGCCGTCGGCCACCGCCACCTGCCAGTCGGCGCCGCCGAAATTCTGGACTTGGCCGATCTGCCGGCGGGCGACGTTCGTCGCCTGCTCGAGCTGGCCGGGATTGTCGACCATGAAGCGGACTTCGCCGTTGCTCGCGGCCATCTGGCTGAAGCCGATGCCCTCGCGGCGCAGATCGCCGCGCAGGACGTCCTCCATCTGCTCGCCGCGCTGCTTGGCGACGTCCTGGGTCTCCGCCTCGAGCAGCAGCTGGCTGCCGCCGGCGAGATCGAGGCCGAGATTGATGTGGATCGCCTGGGCGAAGGCTGGGAGCCGGTCGAAGGCGGCGGCGGGAAGGAAGCTCGGCACCGCCATCAGCGATACGATCAGGCAGATCAGGCTGATGCCCCAGACCTTCCAGCGGGGAAAACTGAGCATGTCTAATCCTAGTCGTTCGCGGCCTTGGCCCCGTGCGGACGGATGTCCGCGAGCATCGTCTTGACCACGCGGACCTTGACGCCCGCGGCGATCTCGATCTCCAGCTCATGCTCGTCGACCTTGGTCACCTTGCCGACCAGGCCGCCATTGGTGACCACCGTGTCGCGCGGCTTGGCGCTCGCGATCATCGCCTGGTGCGCCTTCATCCTTTTTTGCTGGGGACGGATCAGCAGGAAGTAGAAGATCACGAAGATCAGGATCAGCGGGGCCATCTGGATGAAGAAGCCCGCGCCCCCGGACGTGGCGGCGCCGCTGGTCTGGGCATAGGCTTGGGAGATGAACATCATGGAGCCTTCTGGAAAAAGCGGGGCGGCGCGAACGCGCTCGCCTTAAAGCGCGGTGCGACTATCATGGGGACGACCCGTTGCCAAGGCAAGGCGAAGGGCGACCCGCAACAGGACGCCCGCGGCGAGGAAAGGGGAGAGCGATGATCATCGTGACCGGTGAGGTGAGGTTCGCGGACGGGGAGATGGCGCGGCTGGCGCCCGTCTTCAGAATGAACATCCAGGCGACGAGGGCGGAGGCGGGCTGCGCGCGCTACGCCTATGCCGTCGACCTCGCCGACCCGAACCTGCTCCACGTCATCGAGGAATGGAGCGACGAGGAGGCGGTCAACGCCCATATGAACGCGCCGCACATGGCCGATCTGATGACCGCCATGGGCAGCGCCCGGATCGAGGCGATCAGCATCAACGCCTATGAGGCGCACTTCCTGAAGACCCTGCTCGGCGGGGGCTGAGGGCGCGCCGCCCCGCCGGTCAGCCGCGCGGCTGGAGGATGATCAGGGTGGACGTGCCGTGGGCGAGCAGGCGGCCGCTCTCGTCGCGCAGGAAGGCGTCGGCGGTGGCGATGGTGCGGCCCCGGCTCAGCACCCGCCCCTCGCAACGCACCGGGCCGCCGTCCGGATCGATGGCGCGGGTGAAGTTCACCTTGGTCTCGACCGTCGTATAGCCGATCCCGGCGTCAAGCTCGCTATGGACGGCGCAGCCGCAGGCGCTGTCGATCAGGGTCAGGGCATAGCCGCCATGGACCGAGCCGAGCGGATTGAGCAGATGCGGCCCTGGCGTGCCTTCGAACACCGCGCGGCCCCGCTCGACCTCGGCCAGCCGGAAGCCGAGCGGCTCGGCGATCGGCGCGGCGGGCAGGTCGCCGGTCATCATCCTTTGCAGCACCTCGAGCCCCGAAAGCCCCGCAATCTGTTCGCGCGTCGCCACCCCGTGCTTCATGACGATCCATCCAATTCAGTTTCGAAACGAAACTAAGACAGGCGCCGGCGCGCGTCAATCGGCCCGCTTGCCTTCATGGCGGGCCGCGCCTAAATGCCCGCCCTCGGATCACGTCGCGTCTGCGGCGCGGATTCTCGGTCGGGGCGTAGCGCAGCCTGGTAGCGCATCACACTGGGGGTGTGGGGGTCGCAGGTTCGAATCCTGTCGCCCCGACCATTTTCGTGAAAAGGCCGCGCGGGACGCGGCCTTTTTCATTGGGTCCGCCGCCCGCCGCTCAGAATCCGGGCAGGCGCACGCCGTCCCGCTCATTGTCCCAGATCATCGCCATGATCCGCCAGCCATGCTCGGGATCGCGGAACAGCTGGATCGAATTGATCCCGCGCCGCTCCGGTTCAGCATCGTCCAGCGCGCCGCGCGCCTCATAGGCGCTCCAGGCGTGGGCGATATTGCCGAACAGATCGATCCGCCGCGCGATCTCCACCTCGAAGAAGTCGTTCGCCATGAAGAAAGGCGTGGTGTCGCGGGCATAATCCTCGACGCCCATGATCGTGCAGGCCGGCCGCCCGTCCGCGTCGAGGAAGGTGCGGATCTGCCGCGCCTCCGGATGGAAGCAATGCGCCTGCCGCGACCAGTCGCGCGGGCCCTTCGGCCCGGAGATCATCGCATACATCTCGTCGAGCACGGCGCCGATCGCGGCGCGGTCCGCAGCCCCAATTTCATTCGGCTCCATCAGCGCACCGCCACGGTGGCGACGAGCGCGATCGCGGCGACCCCAAGGGCGCCGGCGATGGCGATCGGCAGCCAGGCGGGCATCGGCTTGCGCAGCCGGGGCAGAGGCTGGGGCGGCAGGGTCAGCGGGCGCAGGGGCGCGCCCTCCCCGCCGTCGAGCAGCCGCCCGACCATGGCGGTCAGATGGCTGAGATGGTCCGACAGAGGCGGCTGCACCGCGTCCAGCGGGACCGCCTCGGCGATCTGATCTCGGAGCGTCTCGCCCGGCTCGGCCGCCTCGATGCGGAGCGGGACGATGGCGAGCCCCGCCCGGCGCGCGCGCTCGGCCTCCCGCGCCACCTGTTTCGAGCCCGCGCTCGCGGACGACAGGATCAGCAGGAAGACCTTGGAGCGGCTGATCCCGGCGAAACCGGCCGCTTCCTGCGCCTCGCCCGCGGCGAGGTCGCGCGGCGCGATCCAGCAGAGATGGCCGGCCCGCTCGATCGCGTCGCAGGCGGCCTCGGCGATCGCCCGGTCGCGGGCGGCATGGCTGATGAAGACGTCGTAGGACACCGCAAATCCCCCCGCCGCCCCCTTAACCTAGAGAAAGTCGCGGCCTCAAGCCCCGGATCAGGGCGTCGCGGCCGGCAGGCAGGCGGGCGTGCCATAGGCGTCCCGATAGGGCCGGCCGAAGCAGGCGACGAGCCCGTCCACGACGCGCAGATTGGGCGGCCAGGCCTGGCCGGCCGGCCAGTCGGCCGCGCGCGGGACCGCGGCCAGCCGCGCCCGCGCCTGCACCAGCCCCGCTCGGTCGCCGCGCAGAAAGGCGATGGTGGCGTCCACATAGGCATTCCACCAGGGCGCGCGCGGATCGCCGGCCGCGCGGCGCGTCCGGTCCATCAGCCGGGCGGCCTCTTCATTCTGCCCGGCCTCGGCGCGCAATTGCCCCTCATGCCAGTAGAGGATCGGGATCCTGTCCAGCACGAACGTGCGATAGTCCCGGATCAGATCGGCCGCCGCGCCCGCGCAGCCGGGCCGGTCCGAGAGCGGACGCCAGCCGCCCTGATGGTCCTGGTCGAAGGCGTTGATGCCCAGGTCCAGCATCGCGCGGCGATCCACCGGACAGGGATCGGCCGTGCCCGCCGGAGCGGCCGGGGCGGCCGGCAGCGGATGCGCCTGCAGCGACAGAGCGGCGACGACAGCCAGCATCATTCCTCCTCCCGCTCGGCGCGCAGGATCGGGCCGTAGAGCCGGCCCATGCCGATCAGGGCGATGCCGAGCACCAGGAAGGAGAGGATGCGCAGCACCCCGGTCAGCGCCGCGGCGTCGACGAGGAACACCTTCACGATGGTCGCGGTGAGCAGGATCAGGCCGGCGACGCGCAGCGCCTTGTCCGCCAGCCGGACGCCCGCCACGATCACCGCGATGGAGAGCAAAAGGAAGGCGAGCGAATAGCCATAGGCCTCCGCATTCCCGACCTCCCCGGTCGCCAGATGGCCGCCCTGGAAGCCTTGGCGGACCATGAGCGCCACGCCGATCGTCAGGGCGAGCAGGAAGCCGGCGAACCAGGGCCAGGTGTCCGGCCTGTTCCCCGCCCGGCGGCGCGCCAGATAGAGCCAGACCGCGCTCAGCAGATAGGCCGGCAGGATCAGGTTCAGCACGGGCAGCGTGCCCACATATTGATCGACGAGGACGGGGTTGAACATGACCATGTCGAACCAGACCAGCCGCGCCGCGGCGAATGCGGTGAGCAGGGTGCCGGCGAAGCGGGCATCCTCCGCCGCCAGCCGCGGCGGCCGGACGAGGCCGCTGCCGAGCAGCCAGCCGGCGACGAACAGGGCCTGGGTGACGATCGTCCGCTCCAGCAGCCCGCGCTGGAGGAAATCCCAGCTGTCCGCGAGCCCGAAGGCCTGCTTGAACCACAGATAGAGCGCCGCCGTGCCCAGGATGCCGGCCAGGATGGGCAGCAGCCGGCGCGCCCGCATCGGCAAGGGCGGCAGCGCGAGGCGCATGGCGGTGAGCAGCAGGGCCGGCACGCCGAGCGCGGCGAGCGCCGTCATCGCACCGGGCAGATCGGCGGCGAGGATCGGCAGGCCGGTAATGCCGTTCGGCAGCGCCATGGCGAGCTCCGGCACCGTCCACAGAGCCCGGGCGACGCCGATCAGCACGGCGACGATCGCGACCGTGCCGAGAGCGAGATCGCCGAGCCGCCGCGCGGCCAGCGCCAGGGCCAGAGCGACGCCGAGCCAGCCGGCGGCGATCCAGTCCGGCGCCGCGAGGTCCCAGATCGCCGCGCCCGCGAGCAAGGCCGCGCCGGCCCCGGCCGCGAGCAGGACGAGGTCGGCCGGCGCCTCGCGGCCGGCCCGGCGGCGGTGCAGCCAGACCAGGAGCACCGGACCGAGCGCCAGCAACGCGGCGAGCCCGCCCCATTGCGCCTGGGTCAGATAATCGGGCCTGAGGTTCCTGAGGATCAGCCAGGGCCCGGCCAGGCCGCCGACCGAGAGCAGCGTCCACATCAGGGCCGGCGCCCGCGACGCCAGCAGCAGGCCGGCGCCGCCGAACAGCAGGCCGATGCCGATCGCCGCCGCCGGCACGAGGTCGTCCGGCCCGACGCCCGCCTTCACCGCGAGCAGCAGCAAGGCGAAGACCAGGGCCGCGGGCGGCGCCGGCCAATGCTCCCGGCGCAGTACGGCGAGCAGGATCGCGGCGAGGCTCAGCGCCCCGAACAGCCCCCAGGCGGGCGCCCCCACATCCGTCCGGACGACCAGGATGGCGAGCTGCAGCAGGCCGAGCCCGAGCGGCTGGACGAGGGCGAGGTGGCGCCCCGTCCCGGGCCGGACCAAAGAGGCGCCCAATGCCAGCGCCGCGATGAAGATGCCGCCGAGCAGGGCATCGGCGGCCGAGCGGTCGGCGACGACATAGAAGGTCCAGAAGAAGCTCAGCAGCGTCGCCGCCGCCGCCAGCCAGGTCCAGCCCCGCTTCCAGGCCAAAGCGAAGAGCGCGAGATCGAGCAGGGCCAGATAGGCCAGCAGCGGCGCCGCGCTCTGATTCTGGCTGCCGACCAGCAAAGGTGTCAGGAAGCCGCCGACCAGGCCCATGATCGCGGTCGGCGCGCCGTGGCGCAGCGACAGGCCGAGCGCCGCCGCGGTCACCGCCGCCATGCCGAGGAAGGCGGCGCGGCTGTCGATCAGGGCATAGAGGCTGTGGGTGCCGTAGATCGTCGCGTAGAGCACCGCGATGCCGGCACCGACCAGCGCCTGGGCGATGCGCGGATCGTCGGCGAAGCGCCCGCGCCGCGCATATTCGCCGGCGCCGACCAGGGCGAGCCCGAACAGCCCCGCGCCCGCCATCCGCGCCGCGGGCGTGATCAGCCCGACCTCGATCGAATAGCGGATCAGGAAGATGGCGGCGAGCACCAGAGCGATGCCGCCGAGCCAGATCAGCAATTTGCCGGCCACGAGCCGCTCGAACAGGCCGCCCAGCGTCTCGCGCGGCTGTTCCGGACGGACCGCTTCGGGCTCCGCGTCCGCGAGCGCGGCTTCGGCCTCGGCGAGCCGCGCCGGATCGGCGACCATCTCCGGCATGTCGGTCGTCGCGGCGGCGGCGGCCTCGCGCTCCCGTGGCGGGACCCAGGCGGTTGCCGGTTCCTCGCGCGGCCCGGGCGTCGGCGCCTCATCCCCGGCCGGCACGGGCGCCGGCGCGAACGCCTCCGGCAGCGCGGCCGAGGCCTGCAGCCGGTCCAGCCGCTGCTCCAGATAGGCGACCCGGTCCGAGAGCCCGGCATTCTTCACGAACAGCGCCACCACCGCCACCGGCAGCAGGATGAAGAGCAGGATCAGGAGGAGGAACAGGCCTTCCATCAGGACGCCACGCTAGACGGGAAGGCTTGGCCTGTCAGCGATTTAAAGTTCGGGTGAGAGAAAGCGCGGATCGGGGCAGATGCGCTCCCCATGGTCGCCCCACCTAATAATCATCCCGCTTGATGGTCATCCCACCTGATAGTCATCCCACCTGATAGTCATCCCGGCGAAGGCCGGGACCTATGAAC
>DATJUQ010000011.1:0-72786 GCA_035502235.1 Allosphingosinicella sp. | reverse complement strand
TCTCCCCGGTGGGGAGAGGGTAGGGAGAGGGGGCTCGGCCTCCGGAGCCGACTTCGGCCGCAGAGCCCCCTCACCCCAACCCTCTCCCCCCAAGGGGAGAGGGGGCTGATGCTGTCCCTGCTGAATGTCGATACGCTCTAGTCATCCCGGCGACGGTCGGGACCCATGCACAGCACCGTGCAAGCACGTGCGAAACGCTTTCGCCTGGTGTTCGACGGATCGTGTTCATGGGTCCCGGCCTCCGCCGGGGTGACTAGTTGGGATGCACGTGGCGACGCGCCTCCCGACGGAGCCGCACCCCCTGCTTCTACCTAGGCGTCCGCCCAGCGCCTCAGCAGATTGTGATAGACCCCGGTCAGCCGGATCACCTCATGGTCGTCATGGCCGCGGTCGGCGGCGACGGCCTGGACCGAGCGGTCGAGGTCGAAGAGGATGGTGCGGGCGCCGTCGTCGCGGATCATCGACTGGATCCAGAAGAAGCTCGCCACCCGCGCGCCCGACGTCACCGGCTCGACCCGGTGCAGGCTGGAGGCGGGATAGAGGAGAAGGTGGCCGGCGGGGAGCTTCACCGCATTGGCGCCGAGATTGTCCTCCACGACCAGCTCGCCGCCTTCATAGGCGTCCGGATCCTCGAGGAAGAGCGTTGCCGAGAGATCGGTGCGGACCCGGAACTCGCTGCCGCGATGGATGCGGATCGCATTGTCGATATGGATGCCGAACGTCTCGCCGCCCTGGTAGCGGTTGAAGAGCGGCGGGAAGATCTTCAGCGGCAGCGCCGCGGCGATGAACAGGGCCGAGCGGCCGAGCGCCTCGAGGATGAGCCGGCCGGCCTCCTTCGCCGCCTGGCCGTCCTCGGGCAACTGCTCGTTCCGCTTGGCGAGCGCCGACTGATGGCCGGAGGTGGCATTGCCGTCTTCCCAGGCGCCGGCGTCGATGATTGACCGGATGCGCGCCACCCCTTCCTTGTCGAGCACGTCGGGGATGGGCAGCATCATGATGGAGGGTCCTGCGCGGGTTCCCTCATCGTCACTCCCCCGCAAGCGGGAGTCCAGCCTTCTTTCCTCGGGACCGTAAAGAGAGGCCGGCGTGCCGCCCCGGATCCTGGCGAGGCCATGCCTCGACGGGATCCCTGCGCGGCAAGGACGATGAGGTTCCCCCTAGAGCGGGCGGCGCGACTTGGGGATCGCGCCGCCCGAATGCGTCGTCGTCAGAACGAGTAGAAGACGCTGAGCACGGCCGAGCGGGCCTCGCCCGGCATCGCCCAGCCGCCGGTCACGCGGCCGTCCGCGTTCACGTTGTTGCGGATGTTGGTGAAATAATCCTCGTTGAACAGGTTCTGGACGTTGAGCTGCAGCGTCAGGCCGTTGTCGAAGGCGTAGGACGCGAACAGGCGCTGCGTCACGTAGGAGTCCGCGAAATATTGCGTGCGCTGGTTGAGGTTGCGCTGGTGCGTCGCGAAGCTGCCCTGATAGGTGATGCCGTAGCCCACCTGCAGGCCGAAGGGCAGGCGATAGGTGGTGAACAGGCTGCCCGAATGCTTCGGCGTCTGGATCAGCCGGTCCCCGCGCTGCGGATCGGGCAAGGCCGCGCTGTTGGCGCAGGCCGCCCGCGGCGTCGCGAGGCAGGAGTCGGAGACGCTCTGCAGGACCTCCGAGTCCAGATAGGTGTAGTTGGCGAAGATCTGCCAGGCCGGCGTGATGTTGCCGGTGACGCCGAGCGCCAGCCCGTCCACCCGCGACCGGCCGTCGACGACCTGGGTGCCCACCGGATCGGCGGGATCGTTGGACGGCACGCGGAAATTGCTGCGCTCGTTGCGGAACAGGGCCGCGGTGAGCTGCAGACGCCGGTCCAGCACATCGGCCTTCACGCCGATTTCGTAGGAGCGGGCCGTCTCCGGCTCGGCATCGCAGGAGGTGGCGGCGCCGGCCGCGGTCGGCGTGCCGCAGCCCAGGCGGACGGTGGCCGAGCCGGGGGTGCGCGAATTGGCGTAGGCCGCGTAGATCGAGATGTTGCGGGTCGGCTTGTAGACCGCGCCGAAGCGATAGGAGAAGAGCTGCTCCTCGTTGATCTGCGGGAGCAAAGCGAGCGCGGTCGGCGGCGTCGTGCCCGGCGGATAGGTCGGAAGCAGGATCGTCCGGAAATCGGAATTGACCCATTCGTAGCGCAGGCCGGCATTCAGTTCGAAATGCGCGCCCAGTTCGAGCGTGTCGAAGGCGTAGATGGCCTGATTGTCCTGCTCGCCCTCGGACCGGCCGGTGACGAAATAATTGACCGGGCCGGTATAGATGCCCGCCGGGTTGGAGATGCTCTCGATCGGCAGCGGCTGGGCGACGCCGGCCGCGTTGCGGTTCAGCGAGGCGTTCTCGAGCGAATAATCCTCCCAGGCGAGGGACGCGCCGAACACCAGGGTGTTGCGGACCCCGCCGGCCTGGCCGCTCTCCACGCGGAAATCGGTCTGGTTGTACCAGAGCTCGTTGAGCTGGTCGCGAACCAAAGCGCGCGGGCCGGACGGCTGCCAGAAGCCGGGGTTGAGGCCGGCCGGGCAGGCGGCGCCGACGGTCGTGGTCGCGCCGGTCGGGATCGGCTGCAGGCCGGTGCTGGCGAGGCAGAAGGTGCCCTGCGGCGCGCTGGTCTGGCTGTACTGGCGCACGCGCTGATAGCGGGTCAGGTTGCGGACCGAGACGTTGGGCGTGATCTCCTGGCGGATGGTCAGGGTCAGCCGGTCGACGTCGGTCTCCTGCTCGTCGAGGTTGCGGATGCCGAAATAGTCGGAATTGTCCGCGCCGGGCAGCGGCCCGTTGTTGATCTGGTTCAGATAATAGGGAACGCCGTAGATCGGCACGTTGTCGTCGCGCTGGTGGACATAGGCCAAGGTGACCTGGGTCGACCCGCCGATGCCGAAGGTGACCGCGGGCGCGATGCCCCAGCGCTTGTAGCGCTCGAAGTCGCGGCCGGGATAATCGTTGCGGTGGATCATCGCGTTAAGCCGGAGCGCGACCAGCGGGCTGACCCGCCAGTTGGCGTCGACCGTGCCGCGATAATAATCGTCGGTGCCGATGGCGGCGGACAGGATGGTGAGATCCTCGGCCTGCGGAACCTTGGAGACGAGGTTGATCGTGCCGCCGACGCTGCCCGACCCGCCATAGACGGAATTGGCGCCGTTATAGACCTCGATCTGCTGCAGGTTGAACGGATCGGTGCGGCTGTACTGAGCGCCGTCGCGCACGCCGTCCTGGGTGATGTCGTTGCTGGCGGAATAGCCGCGCAGGTTGATGGCGTCGCCATAGCCGCCGCCGCCCTCGCCGGCGCCGAAGGTGATGCCCGGGACGGTGGCGAGCGCGTCGCGCAGGGTCAGCAGATTCTGCCGGCGCAGCGTCTGGTCCGAAATGACGGTGACGGTTTGCGGCGTATCGAGCAGAGGCGCGGTCGCGCGCGGCGTCTCGAGGCGGATTTCCGGGCGCTCGCCTTCGACGAGCACGTCATTGGGATCGCGGCCCTCGCGCTGCTCGACATTGGTCTGGCCGCCTTCGGCGCCGTCGGCGGCCAGCGCCGGCGAGGAGAGGAAGCCCACCGCGCCGAGCGCGAGGAAGAGCGGCGCGCGCGCCGTGGCGCCCCGGAGGGAAGTCTGCTTGGTCATGGAAGCCCCTTTGCTCGACAAGCCGGATATTTCCGGTCGCGGGCCTCCTGCAAGTGACTCGCAAAAGTGTCAAGCGAATTGCGAACCATTCGCAACTTTGTGGCAAATTTTGTCGCTGGACCCGCCTCGGACGAGGGCCGCTGCCCGCATTCCGGCGCATCCATCAAAAAAGCTATTGCAATTCATTCGCAATAGTGGGACACAGGCTGCACAGCAAAGGACGGGCATTACCTCTTCCCAAGGGCCCGTCGGCGCCGGCGTGACAGCAGCCGTCACGCCGGCGCCATTTTTTTTGGGCGTCCACAAAGTCCTCCCCTGTTTTTGCAGGAGAGAGGGACTGCACGCAGTGCGGTGGAGGGGCGCGGGCGAAGCGAACGTCTTTATGCGGAAGCACGGCGCTGCCGCGCCGCCTCTCCACCATGCTCCGCGTGGTCCCCCTCCCCGTTCCGGAAAGGATTTTTTGAAGTTTACGGCCGCGGCGTGCCCGGCGTGGTCAGGAATTCGCGGAGCTTCGTCTGAAAGAAAGCGGGATTGTCGTACATGATGAAATGCGCGGTGTTCGGCACGCGCGTCACCACCGCGTGCGGCGCGGCGCGGTAGGACATCTGGTAGACCTGGTCGATCCGCTCGGGCGGGAAGCCCATCTGCGCGGCGCCGCCGGGATCGGTGTAGAGCACGACCAGCGGCGCGCGGATGCGGCCGACATCCTCGAGCAGGCTGGTGCGGGCGAGATCGGCGAAGCCCTGCGCGGACACGGCCTGGTCGCTGGCGAGGCTGGCGTCGATGATCGCCTGCCGCTCGCTCTCGATATTGGTCATCTGCGAGATGCTCATCGAGGTGAACATGCGCCGCTGGTCGGGCGACGCATTGGCCATCATCCCCTGCATCTGGTCGATGAACGCCGCCACCTGCTCCTCGGTCTGGCCCGGCCGGCGGAACATGATGCCGATCGCCGGCAGCATGTCCACGACCATCGCCTTGCCGACGAGATCCGGATGGCGGGCGGCGAGCAGGATCGTCCAGCTGCCGCCCATCGAATGGCCGACCACCGCCGGGCGGGTGAGCCGCGCCTCGCGGATATAGCGGGCGATCTCGTCGGCGACCGGGACCAGATAGCTGCCCTGGGCATTGGCGCCCGCCGGGCGGCCGGCGAAGCCGGAGACGTGGATCAGGTGGTAGCGATAGCCGGGCAGCGCCGCCATCGTCCCGCTCCACACCGCCGGCAAGGAGGAGAGGCCCGGGATCAGGATCACGTCCGGCCCCTCGCCCAGCACGGTGACCCCGATCCGCTCCGACGTGAAGTTCGCCGCGGGCGTGCCCGGATCCGCGGGAAGGGAGGGCGCGGCGGCGGGCGCCGGCTGGGCGGCCAGGGCGGGCGCGGCGAAAGCGAGAGCGAGCGAAACCGGGGCAAGGAAGCGGAACATGCGGGGCGTCTCCACGAAAGATGAGCGACATCTAGCCGCGACGCCGTTGCCGCGAAAGGGGAATGACGGGAGCCCGCGGAGCCCGCGCCCTCAGATCCCCTGGGTGAAGCCCTCGCAGGCCGCGTAGGTGCCGCCGCGATAGCCGCGCATCAGCGCTTCCTGGCGCTGGGCGGCGGTGCCGTGGGTGAAGCTTTCGGGCGCGGCATTGTTGCCCTGGAGCGTGTCGTCGCCGATCGCGGCGGCGGCACGCATCCCCTCCTCGAGATCGCCGGGCTCCATGATCCCCTGCTCGCGCGAGGCCCAGACGCCGGCGAGGCAATCGGCCTGCAGCTCCATGCGGACCTGGAGGGCGTTGCTCCGCGCCTCCGAGACGCCGCTCTGCGCCCGGCGGATCCGGTCGGAGACGCCGAGCAGGGTCTGGATATGATGGCCGACCTCGTGCGCGATCACATAGGCCTGGGCGAAATCGCCGGGGGCGGCGAAGCGCTGGGCGAGCTCATCGAAGAAGGTGGTGTCGAGATAGATGCCCTGGTCCGCCGGGCAGTAGAAGGGGCCGATCCGCGAATCGGCCTGGCCGCAGCCGGAATTGGTGCCGCGCGAGTAAAAGACCATGCGCGGCGGCCGGTAGGTCTGGCCCATCGCCTGGAACATCGGCGTCCACTGGTCCTCGGTCGAGGCGAGGGTCTGGCAGGCGAAGCGGTAGGTCGGGTTGGACGAGCAGACCTGGCCGGCATTGCGGTTGGCGGGCGCGTTCGAGGCCTGCTGCACGCCCCCTCCCAGCAGGCCGAGCGGATCGCCGCCGACCAGCCAGCCGATGCCGACCACGGCGAGCACGCCGAAAATGCCGAAGCGGCTGAAGATGAGGCCGAGCAGCATGCCGCCGCCCCGGCCGCCGCCACCGCCGAAGCCGAAGCCCCCGCCGCCGCCTTCGCGGAACTCGACATTGTCGCTGGACCGGCGGTCGCCGAAGCGCATGAGCTTGATCTCCTCCGGACGACGCAATGCGGCACATGCACGAAAGGTTGCAAGCGCGGCACTTGCATCCTTCGCGGAAGCGCGCACATGACGCCGCGATGGCTGACGCACGGAGCAGGCGGCGCGCGAAGACGGACGAGCGGTTGCCGCTGCCCGACGAGGTCGCCCTGGTCCTCCAGGGCGGCGGCGCCCTCGGCGCCTATCAGGCCGGCGTGATCGAGGGGCTGGAGGAAAAGGGGATCGAGGTCGACTGGGTCGCCGGCATCTCGATCGGCGCGGTCAACGCCGCCATCTTCGCCGGCAACCCGCCCGAACGGCGGGTCGCGAAGCTGCGCGGCTTCTGGGAAAAGGTGACCGGCGCCCTCCCCGCTTTGCCCTTCGCGGGCGGCGGCGACGAATGGCGCGAGTTCGTGCACATGGCCTCGGCCGGGCTGGTGGCGATGCAGGGGGTGCCGGGCTTCTTCTCGCCGCGGCTGCTGACCCCGGCGCTGGCCCCGGCGAAGAGCATGGGCGCGCTCAGTTTCTACGACAACGCCCCGCTCGTCGCGACGCTGAACGACCATGTCGACTGGGCCCTGCTGAACGACGGGCCGGTGCGGCTCAGCGTCGGCGCGGTCAATGTCGAAACCGGCAATTTCCATTATTTCGACACGCGCGGAAAAGACCGCACGCGGATCGACGCGCGGCACGTCATGGCCTCGGGCGCGCTGCCGCCCGGCCTGCCGCCGGTCGAGATAGACGGCGCCTGGTGGTGGGACGGCGGCATCGTCTCAAACACGCCTTTGTCGCACGTATTGGAGCACCAGAAAGCGGACCTGCTCGTCTTCCAGGTCGACCTCTTCTCGGCGCGCGGCGACCGGCCGGCGACGATCATGGACGTCTACAGCCGCGAGAAGGATATCCGCTTCTCGAGCCGCACGCGGCAGGTCACCGACCAGCTGATCCGCCTGCGCAAGGAGCGCGAGGCGATCCGCAAGGTGCTCGACAAATTGCCGGGCGCGCTGAAGCAGGACGAGGATGTGGCCCGGCTCGCGGCGCTGGCCGCCGAACATGCGGTGAGCGTGGTCCACCTCATCTACCGCAAGCATGGCTGGGAAGGCGGCGCGCGCGACTTCGAATTCTCCCGCGCGACGATGGAGCATCACTGGACCGAAGGGCTCGCCGCGATCACCGAGACGATGCGCCACGACAGCCTGCTCGCCAAGAATATCGTCGACGGCAAGACCGCGGCGTTCGATCTGGTTTCATAGAAAGGAAGCGTGCCCATGTTCCTGCAAGGCAAGACCGCTCTGGTCACCGGCTCCACCTCCGGCATCGGCCTCGCCATCGCCCGCGCGCTGGCGGCGGCAGGCGCGAAGGTGATCCTCAACGGCTTCGGCGACCCGGCCGAGATCGCGACGCTGCGGGACGAGCTCGGTGCCGGCTATTCGGGCCACGATCTGACCAGGGCCGAGGAGATCGAGAAGATGATGGCCGAAGCGGGCGAGATCGACGTGCTCGTCAACAATGCCGGCACGCAGCATGTCGCGCCGGTCGACGAATTCCCGGTCGACAAATGGAACCTGATCATCGCGCTGAACCTCAGCGCGGCGTTCCACACCACCCGGCTCGCGCTGCCCGCGATGAAGCGCAAGGGCTGGGGGCGGATCATCAACACCGCCTCGGCGCACAGCCTGGTCGCCAGCCCGAACAAATCCGCTTATGTCGCCGCCAAGCACGGCATTGCCGGCTTCACCAAGACGGTGGCGCTGGAAGTGGCGACGGCCGGGATCACCGCGAACTGCATCAGCCCGGGCTATGTCTGGACGCCGCTCGTCGAGGGACAGATTCCGGACACGATGAAGGCGCGCGGCCTGACCCGCGAGCAGGTGATGAACGACGTCCTGCTCGCCGCCCAGCCGACCAAGCAGTTCGTCACCGTCGACCAGGTGGCGGCGCTCGCGCTCTTTCTCTGCCGCGACGAGGCGGCGTCGATCACGGGCGCGAACTATTCGATGGACGGCGGCTGGACGGCGGCCTGAGCCGCCGTCCGCCGGGCGGCGCGGCCTATTGCGCGCCGGCCGAGGTCACCTCGGAGATATAGAGGCGGGCCGGGATCCGGCTGCCTTCCTGATAATGGCCGACATAGATGTCGTAGCGGCCGGATTGCGGGCTGTTGAAGCGGACCACCGGATTGGTGCCGTTGGTGTCGTCGTCGCAATACCAGCTGCCGTCCGGGCCGTTGACCGCGAGCGTCGTATCCGCGCTGGAATCGACGGAGATGATCAGCGGCAGGTCGCCGCCGGCCTGGTAGTTCAGGCGGACGTCCGGGGCATTGGCGACGGAGCCGCGGCAGGACGGATCGATCGACTGCGCGCTCAGCCGGCCGCCGGCCGTGACCGCGATCACCCGCGGATCGTCGGAAAAACCGGCGCTCAGATTGATCGTGCCGAAGCTCGGATTGGCATTGAAATTGGGCTGGGCCGAGGCGGTGGCGGCCACGGCCGTCACGGCGACGAGAAGCATCGCGAATCTGCGCATGATAATCCCCCTTCAGAGTTCGGCAGCACGTGTAGGCCGGTGATTTCGACCCTGTAAAGGCGGGCCGTCAGTAATCGCCATAATAAGAGCGGGCGAGCGGCAGGGTCAGCCGGCGGCCGACCCGGTCGAAGGCGGCCTGCACCTCCGGCCGCTCGCGCAGCGCGGCGAGGCGGGCGGCGAGCCGCGCCGAGGCGCCCTGGGGCTGGCCGAGGCCGTAATCCTGCAGCACCAGGATGGCCGGATCCGGATCGGCCGCCTGCAGCCGGTGAACCATCAGCGCGGAGGCGGCGGCCTCGTCGCCGAGGCAGAGATAGGCGCGGCTCAGCGCCGCCGGATTGACCTCGCTCAGTTCGCGGAGCCGGGCGATCTGCGGGGCCGCCTCGCCGCCCCGGTCCAGGCCCGCCAGCGCGCACACCCGCGCCGCGGCGATCCACATCTTGCCGAAATCGCTGGCATAACGATCCGCCTCCGCGTCGAGCGCGGCGGCGCGGCGCAGCGCATCGTCATGGCGCCCCGCCTCCCAGAGCAGTTCGAGCTCGTTGATCCGGAGGTTGATCAGCGACGGATAGTCGGCGAGCGGCAGCGCCGCGACCCGGCTCATCAGCGCGACCGCCTCGTCCTGCCGGCCGGTCGCGGCCATCGCGAAGGCCGCCTCGTTCAGCACCCAGATGCCGTAATCGCCATTGCCCGCCATGGCGCGCAGATCGGCGAGATGGGGCCGGAGCAGGGCCAGCGCCTCGGCGTCGCGGGCGAGGCCGCGCAGATATTGGGCGCGCTCGACCAGGACACGCGGATCGGCCGGGGCGCCGACGAGCGCCTCCCGCGTCGTCCGCTCCTGCCGCTCGAGCGTGGTCCGCAGCATGGCGAGCCGGTCCGCGCCCTCGGGCAGCACCCGATCGTAGCGCCGGCCGACCAGCAGCGGCAGCGTGTTGGAGAGCGAGGTGATGCCCGACGCATAATCGCGCGCCGCCGCCGCATCGCCGGCCGCGAGCCGGTCCTCGAGCAGGATGCCGCGCACGAAATCGCCCGAATCGGTGTCGCCGCCGCCGGGCCAGCCGATCCGGAACAGGGCGCGGGCGAAGCGGACCCGATCCGCATTGCCGGCCTCGTTCTTCAGCTCGAAGAGCAGGCTCGCCACCGTCTGCCGGTCGAGCAGGGTGCGCAGATCCGCCCAGCGTATGCCCGGCACCGCCTCGCTCGCGGTCTCGATCAGGCTCACCGCCCGGGCCCGGTCGCGGAAGGTCAGGGCCGCCAGCCAGGCGGAGGCATATTGGCCGGCCTCCTCGGGCCGCGCCTCGATGATCTGGTCGATGATCGGCAGCCCGTCGCCCGGCCGCTCGAGCGTCGCCAGCGCGACCAGGCGCATGTTGCGAACCGCGTTGGTCGCCGCTGGATCGTCCGACATGTAGGGCGCGATCCGGTCGAGATGGCCGAGCAGCTCGCCGGCATAGCCGCGATCGGTGAGCAGCCGGCGGGCGTCCGCCGCGCCGATCGCATTGAGCGAGGCCCGCACCTCCGCCTCGCTGGGCCGGGCCGTGGGCGCCGGCGATCCCCCGCGCGGCGCCGGCACCGGCGGCGCGGGCGTCGGCGCCTCCGCCCGGGCCGTCCCGGCCAGAAACATGGTCAGCAGCGCCAACGTCGCGCGGCGAGTCGTGATACGCATGGTCCTCGCTTTCCAGCGAAGGCTTAACCGGCGCGCGGCGCGCCGCAAGCGGCTTTGCGGCGAGCCGCCATTTCTGCCTCGCCTTCGCCGCGGCCTCTGCCTAAGAAGTGGCGATGCCCCGCCTGTCGTACCGGCTTTCCATCCTTGCCCTTGCCGCGCTCGCCTCCACCGCCGGCGCGTTCGCGCGCGAGGAGGTGGTCCCCGTCCGGGCCGGATCCGACTGGCGGCAGGTCGCCACCGAGGAGGATCGCGACCGGGTGCGCCACTGGCGCGACGCCTGGGTCGAGGCGCTCGCCCAGGCCAATGTCGGCCATGCCGCCGCGATCGCCGCGGGCGGCGCCCTGTTCGAGCCCGATACCGCCCTTGCGGGCGCGCAGCCGCCAGCCGGCGACTATGCCTGCCGCACCGTCAAGCTTGGGCATCCGCGCCGGGCGACGAGCGGGCTGGACTATGTCGACTATCCCGTCTTTCGCTGCCGGATCGCCATGGTCGACGGGCGGCTGAGCTTCACCAAGCTGACCGGCTCGCAGCGCCCCGTCGGCACCATCTTCCCAGACAATGGCCGGCGGATGATCTTTCTCGGCACCCTGATGCTCGGCGACGAGACGCGGGCCCTGCGCTACAGTCGCGACCGCGAGCGCGACCTGATCGGGATCATCGAGCGGGTCGGCGAGCGGCGCTGGCGCCTCGTCTTTCCCCGCCCCCATTACGAATCCCTGCTCGACGTGATCGAGCTCACGCCAAGCCCATGAGGTTTCGATGCGCCCTGCCTTGCTCGCCGCCCTGCTCGCGGTCACGGCCATGACCACCCAGCCTGCCCCCGTCGCCGCGCAGCCCGCGTCCGGCGACCTCCGGCAGGCGATCGCCGGGGACATGCCGGCGCTGATGACGCTCTACCGGGACCTGCACGCCAATCCCGAGCTCAGCATGCAGGAGACCCGCAGCGCCGGCCTGCTCGCGGCGCAAGCGCGGCGGCTGGGCTTCACCGTGACCACCGGCGTCGGCCAGACCGGCGTGGTCGCGGTGCTCCGGAACGGGCCCGGCCCGGTGCTGATGCTGCGCGCCGACATGGACGGCCTGCCCGTCGAGGAGCAGACCGGCCTGCCCTTCGCCAGCCGGGCGCGCGGCACGACCCGCGAAGGACTGGCGACGGCGATCATGCATGCCTGCGGCCACGACACGCACATGGCGGCCTGGGTGGGGGTCGCCCGGCGCATGGTCGCCTTGCGCGGCCAGTGGTCGGGCACTTTGGTGATGGTCGCGCAGCCGGGCGAGGAGACCAGCCAGGGCGCCAAGGCGATGCTGGAGGACGGGCTGCTGACCCGCTTTCCCCGCCCGACCCATGCCATCGCCTTCCACGACAGTGCGACGCTCCCGGCCGGGATCATCGGCTATTCGGACGGGCCGGCGCTCGCCAATGTGGACAGCGTCGACATGATCGTGCGCGGCGTCGGCGGCCATGGCGCCGCCCCGCACACGACCCGCGACCCGATCGTTCTCGCCGCCCGCATCGTCACCTCGCTGCAGACCCTGGTCAGCCGCGAGCTCGATCCGCTGGACAGCGCCGTGGTCACGGTCGGCAGCTTCCAGGCGGGGACCAAGCACAACATCATCTCCGACGAGGCGCGGCTGCTGATCACCGTGCGCAGCTACACGCCCGAAATCCGCCGCCAGCTGCTCGACGGCATCGCCCGGATCGCGCGCGGCGAGGCGATCGCCGCCGGCGTGCCCGAGAACCGGATGCCGACGGTCACCGTCCGCGAGGCCGAGGCGACGCCGGCCACGGTCAACACCGACAGCCTGACCCGCGACACCATGGCCCGCTTTCGCAGCCATTTCGGCGCCGAGCGGGTGCAGCTGACCCGCCCGGTCATGGCCGGCGAGGATTTCGGCCGCTTCCGCCTCGCCGCCCCGGGCCTGGAAAGCCTGATCTTCTGGGTGGGCGGCGTGCCCCAGGCGCGCTGGGACGCGGCGAACGGCAACATGGCCAGCCTGCCCTCGCTGCACAGCCCCTTCTGGGCGCCCGAGGCGGAGACGGTGATCTCGACCGCCACCGAGGCGATGACGGTGGCGGCGCTCGGCGTGCTGCAGCGGCGCTGAGCCGCGGTCACATATCCCGGCGGACGTCCGCGATATAGGCCAGGAGATTGTCCTGGATCTGGATGCCGCTGGCATGGCCCGCCTCGCGAAACGCGGCGCGCAACGCGCGTATGTCCCGTTCCACGCGCCCGAGAAGGGCGCGATCCCGGCTGCGCTGGGCGATCAGCACCCTGGCGAGATTGCGATCGGAGCTGGCCGATGCCCAGTCGGGGAAATTGTGCCGGGCCGTGATCACCTCGAGCGCCAGATCGAACGCGGCCACCGCCTCGACGAGGCGGGCCGTGCCCGTCTCGGCGCGGCCGATCCGCAGCAGGATGTCGGCCAGCGCATATTGCGAGCGGGACCATTGCTGCGCCATCCGGTCGCGCCTGCGCACCTCGAGCGCGGCGCGGAAGGCGCGCTCGGCGGCGAGCAGACCGTTCGGATCGCCCTCAATGTCGGACAGGGCCGCATAGGCGTCGCCCAGGCTCTGCATCGCCACGGCCCAATCCACCGGCGCGATCGTCCGGAGATTTGAGTTCGTGAGCGTCTCCAGCCTCGTGACGGCTTCGCGCGCGGCCGGGCGATCCTGATCGCGGGCCGCCATCGCGCCCAGGAACGACGCATAGTTCAACGTCGCGTCGACCCATTCCGCGCTATCGTCGTTCGTCAGTGCCGACAGCGACGCCAGGTGGGCGGTTCGCGCATTCTCCAGAAGCTGCCGGTCGTTCCGGGCGAGACCGAGCCGGTAATAGGCATTGGCCAGCGCGGTCTGGGATGCCGCCCAGAAAAGCCGGTGGGCCTGCCGGGTTCGGACTTCGAGGGAGGCCCGATAAGCCGCGACGGCGTCGACGAGCTTCGCGTCCCCGCCCTCGCGCTCGTAAAGGATCATGAGGACGTGGCCGAGATTATATTGGGTCTCGGCCCAGAGAAAATCCGCGGTGCCCCGCACCCTGAACTCGAGCGCGGCTTGATAGGCAGAAGCCGCCTCCCGCAGCCGCGCGGTTCCGGGATCGCGATCGGCCAGAATCTGCAGATTGGCGCCGATGCTGTTCTGCGTCGACGCCCAATCCTGCGGCCGGGTCTCGCGCGGCGCGAGGGGAAGCGCCTGCCGGCGCAGGATCTGGACGGCGCGTTCGAGCGACGCCGCGTCACCCGTCAGATCGCCCTCGCGCGACAAATGGGCCGCGGCGCCCATGACCAGCCGCCAGCGGGTCGCCTCCGTCTGGGCGGCCAGCTGGGCCTCGGCCGCGAGCTGGATGTCCGCGGCGTCGCCGCCGCGGCCCTGCAACGCCGCGACGTCGGCACGGGCTTCCACCGCCTGCACCCAGGCCTGCGTGGCGCCGGCCGAGGTGGCGTTGCGCAGGACCTCGAGCCCCGCCAGCGCCTGCTCCGCCTCCGCGAGGCGGCCTTGCTCGAGCGCGGCCCGCGCCCGGTTCAGGGCCAGGGTCGCGGGATCGCGCAAGGCCGCATCTTCGATCGCCGCGAGCCGGGCGGCAAGCTCGTCGAGCTTGGCGCGAAGCTGCGCCGCATCGGCCGCGCGCTGCTCCAGCAGCTCCGTGATTCGCTGGAAGGTGAAGCGCCGCGGATCGGCGCCGAGGATGCGGACGATTTCCTGAAGCATCCGCTGGCTGACCCCGAGCCGGCGGGTCAATTGCCCGATCCGGCCCTCCAGCACGGCCGCCTCCGCGCGGGTGCGGCCGCTCGCCCAATCGGGGATGGTCTGCGCGCCGACGCCCGCCACGGGCAGAACGAGGCCGGCGGACAAAGCGAGCGCCGCCAGCCAAGAGGCCCGTTTCAGCATGGCCAGTTTCAGCATCATGAAGTCCCCCCGTTTCAATCTCACGCGGGGATCGCTCCGGCGTCAAGCCCGCGCTTCCATTCCCCGCCCATTGGCGGCTATTCACCGGCCGACGGGGCGCCGACGCGCGCCGGCGGAGCCGAGAGCGGGCATGAATGCGGGGATCATCCTGTCGGTGCTGGCGACCCTCGCGGCGCCGGCCGCGGCCACGCCCGGGAGCATCTATCAGGTCCGCAACGCGAGCCGGACGCCCTTGATGTGCGGGCTGCCCGTGTCGCGGGGCGGGGCTTTCTATCGCTTCACGCTGCGGCCGGGCCAGGCCTTCCGGCAACGGATCGAGGGCGACCGCGCGCTGCGGCTGACCTGCTCGTCGAGTATTTATCGCCGCACGGTCTTCCGCATCCGGGCCGGCCTGGCCTATGAGCTGAGGGAGACCGGAAGAGGCGCGCTGCTGCTGCGCAATGCCGGCCCGCAAGGTTCAGAACGACACCAACGAGGAGAGTAAGATGCGTAAGATCATGGCCGCCGCGATTGTCGTGACGATGGCGGGCGCCGCGGCGCCGGCTTTGGCCGCGGAGGGCAGCTTCCACGTCCGCAACGAGACCGGCGAATCGCAGAACTGCACCGTCCGCCATGCGGGCAGCAATTATGCGGCGCCGATCGTCCTGCGCGCCAATGGCGAATGGAGCGGGACCAGCCGGACGGACCGGCCCAGCGTCCTGATCTGCCGCGGCGCGGCCCGCGACCTGACCTTCCGGATGCAATCGGGCCGGCATTATGCGCTGCGCAAGACCGGCGCCGGCACGCTGACCCTCGCCGCCGCGAACTGACCGGACGGGCGCGGCGCTGGAAAATCGCGCCGGTTTCGGCGATAATCGAGGACGGCGGCGCGTCTTGCCCGGTGCCGCCCGATGGAGAGGCGCATGCGTAGAACTTCGATCGCGGCCGTCGTGCTGGCCGGGACGGCGATGCCCGCCCCGGCGCTCGCGAACGGCACCTATCATGTCCGCAACGAGACCCAGCGCCCGCTGACCTGCGGGATCAGGCGGCCGCGCAGCGAGGTGACCATCCCGGTCACGCTCCGGCCCGGCGGCGATTGGAGCCAGGCCACGGCGCGGGACGAGACCCGGACCCTGATCTGCTATAACGGCCACCGGCGGCAGACCTTCCGGCTGCAGTCCGGCCAGCGTTACGCGCTGAGCGAGGACGGCAACGGGGTGCTCTGGCTGCGGGCGGCCGGCGCGCGCTGAGGCCGCCGGGGCGCCACCCCAGATTCTAGTGAGTCGACGCCTGGGCGCCCCAGATCTGGCGGATGCGCGCATCCTTGCCGCAGCCCTGCCGGTAGCGATTGTAATGGCCGGGATTCCGGCGCGCGTAATCCTGGTGATAGGCCTCGGCCGCGTAGAAGCGGGCGGCGGCGCGCACCGGCGTCACCACCCGGCCGCGCAGCAGCCGGTTCGCCTCCGCCACCGCCGCCAGCGCGTCGCGGCGCTGCGCCGGGTCCAGCGCGAAGATGGCGGTGCGGTAGCTTTCGCCCCGGTCGCAATATTGCCCGCCGGAATCGGTGGGATCGATCGTGCGCAGGAAGCGGCGGACGAGCTGGGCGTAGCTGATCCGCGCCGGATCATAGGTGACCTGCACTGCCTCCAGATGGCCGGTGCCGCCGCGCACGACCCGTTCGTAGCCCGGATTGGCGACGCTGCCGCCGGCGAAGCCCGACACCGCCTCGACCACGCCGGGGATCGCCTCGACGTCGCGCTCCGCCGACCAGAAGCAGCCGCCCGCGAACAAAGCGGTCTGGGCGTTGCGCGGGCGCGGGGCGGGGCGCTGCTGCACGGCGGCATCGGCCGCGATGGCCGTCTCGCCGGTCCCCGCCTCGCTCGGCCCGCAGGCTGCGGCGAGGAGCAGGGCGGCGAACATCGATGTCCTGATCATGGCGCGGCTATAGCGCGTCCGCCGATGAAGCGCCGCTGAATTCGGCCACGCCTCAGTCGTCCCGCTGCCGCGCCTCTTCCACCGTGCCGAGACCGGGCGAATCGCGGCGGGCCGCATCGAAGTCCTGCCGCCGGCTCGCCGCCAGCTGCTCCAGCGTCAGCCGGCCGACATGTTGCGTGTCCAGCATGACGAAGCGGCGGCCGGCCGCCTGCCGGAATTCGTCGGGCGAGATGCCCCGGTTGAAATTGGTGTCGGCGTCCATCAGCGGGTGGGAAATCGGCAGGAGGCCGAAGCGCGCGGCGCCGGACATCATCGCCAGCCGCCCGGCCATGTCGCCGCGCCGCGCCGACCCGCCGCCCCGGCCGCCCCGGCCCCCGCCGCCGACGCCATTGGTGGGCCCGCCGCCACGCATGCGCATGCCGGGCCGGAAGCCGCCCGCGCCGCCGCTGCGCATTTCGGGAAGGATCACGCTCTCGTAATTGGCGATCTCATCCGGACCGATCTCGCCATTGCGGTCGGCATCGAGCACGCCGAACCAGCGGGCGAAATCGGCCTGCAACTCCGGAACCGTCAGCGCGCCGTCGCCGTCCGTATCGGCTTGCGCGAACCAGGCCCGCAGCGGTTGCGGCCCGTCCGGGGCACGACGAAAGGGCTCGCCGGCCGGACTGACGAACAGGCCGCGGCCGACGAAGCCCGGACCGCTGGGCTGGGCGGCGGCGGGAGCCGGCCAGATAGCAGCCGCGATGAAGGGGATGAGGGAAAGGGACCGGCGCATCGCGCATACTCCTCGACCGGAGGCAATGGAGCAGGGAGATGACGCGACAATTGTGGCCGGATTATCCCCGGCACGGGCCAAAACTGTCGCGGTTTGTCGCGGCGGCTCAGCCCGCGGCCGCGGCCAGCCGCTCCACCTGCTCGCCGCTGAGCTCCAGCGTCAGCACGCCGAGCAGCTCGTCGAGCTGGGCGCGGCTGGTGGCGCTGGCGATGGGCGCGGTGACGCCGGGGCGGGCGGCGAGCCAGGCCAAAGCGACCTGCGCCGGCGTGGCGCCGGTCTCGGCCGCGACCGCGTCCAGCGCGGCCAGCACCGCGAAGCCCTTGTCGTTCAGATAGGCGTCCATGCGCCCGCCGCGCACGCTCTTCGCCTTGTCCGCCGCGCCGCGATACTTGCCGGTGAGGAAGCCCGAGGCGAGGCCGAAATAGGGCAGCACGCCGAGCCCGCGGTCGATGCAGGTCTGCTGGAGATCGCCCTCGAAGCCGGCGCGGGCCATGAGATTATATTCGGGCTGCAGCACCTCGTAGCGGGCCAACCCCTCGCGCGCGGAGATGTCGAGCGCCTCGGCAAGCCGCGCGGCGCTGTAATTGGAGGCGCCGATCGCGCGGACCTTGCCCGCCTTCACCAGAGCGTCGAAGGCGGCGAGGCTCTCGGCGAGCGGCGTGTTCTGGTCGTCCTGATGGGCGTAATAGAGATCGATATGGGTGCCGAGCCGCCTCATGCTGGCCTCGGCGGCGGCCGCGATCCGCGCCGGCTCCAGTTTCTCGCCGCCATCGCCCGGCAGCATCCCGACCTTGGTGGCGATCAGCACGTCGTCGCGCCTACCGCGCCGCCTGAGCCATTCGCCGATATAGGTCTCGGATTCGCCGCCTTGGTGGCCGGGGATCCAGGCCGAATAGACGTCGGCCGTGTCGATCATCGTGCCGCCCGCCTCAACGAAGCGGTCGAGGATGGCGAAGCCCTCCTCGCCGGCCGCGGTCCAGCCGAAGACATTGCCGCCGAGCACGAGCCGCGGGGTCCGCAGCCCGCTGCCACCCAAAGTCCTTACGTCCATTCGTCCCGGCCCTTTTCCTTCAGCGTCTCGACGACGTCCTTCACCTTCTGGCTCATCGCGCGCGGCACGATCAACACCGCGTCCGCGGTCGCGATCACCACCAGATCCTCGATGCCGATGGCGGCGACCAGCGGCCCTTCGGAACGGATGAGGCAATTCTTGGTGCCCATCGCCAGCACGTCGCCGGTGAGTGCATTGCCCTGGCCGTCGCGCGCGAGGCGGTCGAGCAAGGCCTCCCAGCTGCCGACGTCCGACCAGCCGATCGAGACCGGCACGACCGCGATCTTCTCGGCCTTCTCCATCACCGCATAGTCGATCGATTCCGACGGGGATTCGGCGAAGGCCGCGGCGTCGGGATGGAGGCGCCGGCCCTTCTTCGCGGCGCCGGCCATGGCGGCCTTCGCGGCCCTGGCGATCTTCGGCGCATGTTCGCGCAGCGCGGCGAGATAGGTGCCGGCGCGCATCAGGAAGATGCCGCCATTCCAGTCGTAGCGCCCGCTCGCCGCATAGCGGCCGGCGGTGGCGGCGTCGGGCTTCTCGACGAAGCGCACGGCGTGGTGGATGCCCTCGTCCAGCGCGGCGCCCCGCTCGATATAGCCGTAGCCGGTCTCGGCCCGCTCCGGCTTCATGCCGAAGGTCACGATCCAGCCGTCCCGCGCATAGGGCCAGGCGCGGCGCACCGCCTCGCGGAACCGCTCGGGCTCGGCGACGAGATGGTCGCTCGGCAGGACGAGCATGACGTCGTCCCTGTCCATGGCGAGCGCGGCGAGCGCGATCGCCGGCGCGGTGTTCTTGGCGGCCGGCTCGAGCACAAGTTCGGCCTTGGGCAGCACGGCGGCGATGGCGCTCGCCTGGTCCTTGCCGGCGACCACCATGGGCGGCGCGAACAGGCTGTCGTCCGTCACCCGCGCGGCGGTCTGGGCGAGCATCGGGCCCTGGCCGGCGAGATCGAGCATCTGTTTGGGACGGGCGCGGCGCGACAGCGGCCACAATCGCGTTCCCGCTCCCCCCGAAAGGATGACCGGGATGACCCGGCGCTCTGCCCCTGCGCTCATGGCGTGGGGTTTAGCGGGGCCGATCCCCGGAGTCATCTCCGGTCCTCATCATGCGCGCCGCGACAGGATCAAAGGCAGGCCGCCCTTGGGCCGCATCGTCACCATGCCCGACGCCTGCACCGCGCGGCCCGGGACCGGCGCGAAGTGCCAGGCGCGGAGCCAGTGGGCGAGCACCGCGAGCGCCTCGATCGTGGCGAAGCGCATGCCGACGCAGAGCCGGGGGCCGCCGCCGAAGGGAAGATATTGGAAGCGGTGCCGCGCCGCCTTCGCCTCGGGCCGGAAGCGATCGGGATCGAAGGCGTCGGGATCGTCCCAGAGGTCGCGGTGGCGGTGGAGCAGCCAGGGCCAGATCGAGACGATGTCGCCGGGATTCACCTCATGGTCGCCCATCCGGTCCCGCGCGACCGCCTGCCGGTCGAAGCGCGGCACGGGCGGGTAGAGGCGCAGGCTCTCCTCCAGCACGCGACGGAGCAAGGACAGACGTTCCGGCAGCTCCGCATCCGCCTCGCCCGCCGCGAGCGCCGCCGTCGCCTCGGCGGCGCAGGCGTCCTGCAGCGCCGGCTGCTCCGAGAGCAGGAAGAGCGTCCAGGCAAGCGCATTGGCGGTCGTCTCATGGCCGGCGAGGTAGAAGGTCGCGGCATTGTCGACGGCGAGCGCGAAGGCCTCGTCCGGCGGGAAACGGGCGTTGAGCGCCCGGATCAGGGTGCCGAGGAAATCGTCGGGTCCGCCGTCCGGGCCGCGGTCGCTGACCACCTGGCTCAGCGTCTCGCGCAGATAGCGCTGCCCGGCATGGGCGCGCCTGCCCTTGAAACTCCAGGGCATGAGCGGGAGGCCGAGCAGCACCTGGATCCGCGCCTCGCCGACGCCGTCGATCGCCGCCGTGATATGGTTCATCGCCGCCTCGGTGGTGAGCCGGGCGTCGCAGGCGAACAGGCTGTCGGCGATGATCCGCATCGTCGCCGCGGTGGCGGTGGCGGCGACGTCCACCTGGCCGTCGCGCCACCCGTCGGCGATGGCTCCGGCGGCGTTGGCGAAGGTCGGGATCAGCCGGTCGATCGCGCCGGGGGCGAAGCTCGCCGCGACGATCTTGCGCTGGTCCCGCCAGAGCGTGCCGTCCGAGGAGAGCAGGCCCTGGCCGATCGTCGGGCGGAGCAGCCGCTTGACGATATCCGGCTTCACATAATTGGCGGGATTGCCGAGCAGGACATGCTCGACCAGATCCGGCTGCAGCGGGATATGGACGGTGTAACCCAGCACCTTGCGCTTGAGATAGGGGACGCCGAACGCGAGCTCCGACCAGCCATGGACCGCGGTGCGCGCCCGTTCCCCGAAGAAGCCGCGCCAGGTCGAGACCGGCCCCTCCCCGCGCGGCGGATGCGGCGGCACGAAGCGGCGGATGGCGTCGGCGTCAGCCATGGTGGCTGATATAGTGATGCGCGGGGGAGCGAGCCAGCCTTCCGTCCCATCGCCCGATCGCGATCGGGGAGGAAAAGGTCAGCGGAACTGCACCAGCAGCCAGGTGACGAGAAGCATGCCGATGCCGGCGACGATGCTCGTCGTCCAGCCGGTACGGCGCGAGCGGGGCCAGCCGCTGCAGGCGAGGCTGGCGAGCAGGGCGTAGAGGCCGGTGACGAAGCCGAGGGACATCAGGACGCGGACGGTCGCGAGGGGGAGCACGTCGCGGACGAAGGCGGGGGCGTGCTCGTCATAGGCGGCGACCAACAGGGTCGAGGCGACGACGGTGACGATGAAGGCGACCGAGGCGAGCACCGCCGCGCCGATCGCCCAGCCCGCCGCCCTGCCCTTCTGGCCGAGGGCGAGCAAGGTGCCGAGATAGGTCGCCGCGAAGCCGCCGAGAAAGGCGGAGAGCGAGCCGATCTGGGCGGCCAAGGCGGAGAGATAGAGCGGGTCGAGTTCGGGCATGCGCTAATGGCCGGCCGGCTCGCGGATGAACCGGCCGAGCAGGCGGTCGCGGTCGAATATGGCGTCTCGCGACGCCCGCTCGAGCGCGGTCCGATCGGCGAACAGGCAGGCGCGGCGGCCGCCGTCGCTCTCGATGCGCGCGCCGGCGGCGGTGGCCAGTTCGGCGTTCCGGCCCTCGCAGGCCGGGACGTAGAACAGGAAATCGCCCTCCGGCGACCGTTCGGCGATGAGATAGAAATAGGCGTCCACGGCGTCGGCCGCCGGCCCTTCGGGCACCTGCCAGACCAGGAAGCGCCGGCCCGCCGCGTCCAGCGCGATGAAGCCGAACAGGGCCTCCTCGTCATGGGGAACGCCGCCGACGACCCGGGTCAGGCCGTTGTCCAGAATGGTGACATGGGCGCTGTCGGTCCGCCGGTTCGCCGCCTCGGCGACGCGATATGCGCCGGCCGACAGCGGCTGGACGGCATCGGACGGCGTGTAGAGCGGCGTGCTGCTGAGCCAGGAACAGCCGGGGAGCAGGAGGGCGATGGCGAGGAGCAGGATGCGCATCGGACGAGTCTAGCGCGCCGCCTATTCCGCCGCCAGCAGCCGTTCCGCCCCGCCCAGATCGACGCTGACCAGCCGGCTGACGCCCTTCTCGATCATGGTGACGCCGAACAGGCGGTGCATGCGGCTCATCGTCACCGCATTGTGGGTGACGATCAGATAGCGGGTCTGGGTCTCGGCGGTCATCCGGTCGAGCAGATCGCAGAAACGTTCGATGTTGGCGTCGTCGAGGGGGGCGTCAACTTCGTCGAGAACGCAGATCGGCGCCGGATTGGTCAGGAAGAGCGCGAAGATCAGCGCCACCGCGGTGAGCGCCTGCTCGCCGCCCGAGAGCAAGGTGAGGGTGGCGAGGCGCTTGCCGGGCGGCTGGGCCATGATCTCCAGCCCGGCCTCCAGCGGATCGTCGGATTCGACCAGTTCGAGATGCGCCTGGCCGCCCTCGAACAGGGTGGTGAACAGGCTGCGGAAATGGCGGTCCACGTCCTGGAAGGCGGCGAGCAGGCGGGCGCGGCCCTCGCGGTTGAGGCTGCCGATCGAGCCGCGCAGGCGGTTGATGGCGAGGCCGAGCTCCTCGCGCTCGGCCTGGCTGGTCAGGCGGCTTTCCTCCAGTTCCTGCAGCTCGCTCTCGGCGACGAGATTGACCGGGCCGATCCGCTCGCGCTCCTGCATCTGCCGCTCCAGCGCGGCGGATTCGAGGGCGACCTCCTTGATCAGGGCTTCGTCGAAGCCGATCCGCTCGGGCAGCAGGGGGGGCGGGCATTCGAACTTCTCGCCGGAGATGCGCCCCATCTCGATCCGGCGCGCGTCCTGCGCCTCGGCGCGGGCAGCGGCGCCGGCGCGGGCCTCGCGGGCGGCGGCCTGCGCCTCGCCCGCCTCGGCCAGCTTCGCCTCGGTGGCGCGCAGCATATCCTCGCCGGCCCGCTCGTGCGCGGCGGCGGCGGTGGCGGCCTCGGCGGCCTGGGTCGAATCGGCGGTCAGCGCGTCGATCCGCTCGGCCAGGCTGGCCGGCGCTTCGGCGAGCGTCTGCGCCTCCGCGTCGGCATCGGCGATGCGGGTGGCGAATTCGGCCTCGTGCCGCGCGGCCGAGGCGGCGCGGGTGCGCCAGTCCGCCTGTTCCTTGCGGGCGGCCTCGGCGCGCTGCTTGTCGGCGCTGACCGCGCGGGCATAGGTCGCAGCCTCGGCGCGGACCTCGGCCAGCGCCGCCTGGCGCAGCTCCGCCTCCTCGCGCAGCAGCGCCACCTTCGCCTCGGTCGCGGCGGCGTCGGGGAGCGCGCCGGCGACGGCCTCCGCCTCGGTCAGCGCCTTGCGGGCATCGGCGAGATCGGCCTCGGCCAAAGCCGCGCGCTCGGCCAGCCCGGTGCGGCGCAGCTCCAGCCGCTCCAGCTCGACATTGGCCTGATCCTCGGCCCGGCCCGCCTCGCGCAGCTTCGCACTGGCCTCCGCCTCGGCGCGGCGGCCGGCATCGGCGGCGTCGCGCGCGGCCTGCATCTCGGCCATGGCGCCTTGCGTGCGGTCCTCGGCCGTCGCCACCGTCGCGGCGGCGGCGGGCATGGCGGTCTCGATCTCGGCGAGCCGGTTGACGCGGATCAGCCGCTCGGCCGCGGCCGCGCCCATGCCGGTCGCGACATAGCCGTCCCAGCGGCGCAGGCGTCCGTCCGTCGTCACCAGCCGCTGGCCGACCGCGAGCTCCTGCCCCGAGTCGCCGTCCGCGACGGCGATCTGCTTCAGCCGGCGAAGCAAGGCCGGCGGCGCGTCGACATGATCGGCGAGCGGCCGCGTGCCCGCGGGCAAAGCCGGATCGCCGGGCAAGGGCGCGGCGCCCGCCCAGCGGCGCGTCCCCTCGGCGCCGAGGGCGGCCTCCAGATCCTCGCCAAGCGCCGCGGCCAGCGCGCGCTCATAGCCGGGCGCGGCGCGGACATGGTTGATCGCCCGGTCGCCGCTCGACCCCTCCACCGCCTTGAGCAGGGCCTTCGCCTCGGACTGGAGCGCGGCCAGCGCGGCGCGCGCCGCGGCCGCTTCGCTCTCGGCGGCGTCGCGGGCGGCGGCGGCCTGCTGGCGGCGCGCCTCGGCCGCGGCGATCTGCTGCGCGGCGCCGGCCAGCGCCGCCTCCGCATTCTCCTTGTCGATTCTCGCCTGCCCGAGCTGCCGAACCAGCGCGGCGTCATCGCCCAGACCCGCCGCCTGTTCCGCGATCCGCGCCGCTTCCGCCTCGGCGCGGCCCAGCTTGGTGCGCGCCGCCTCCAGCGCCGTCCCGGCGACGCGCGCCTCGGCCTGCTCGGCCGCCTGCACGGCGCGGGCCTGGCCCAGCGCGGTGTCGGCGGCGCGGGCCGAATCCTCATGCTCGACGGTGCGCACGTCGATCGTGCCGCGCCGGCCCTCCGCCTCCTCGAGCCTGGTGCGGATCGCCGCCAGTTCCTCCTCGAGCCGGTCGATGGCCGCCGCCGCGTCCGCCTTCAGCGCCGCCTCGCGCTCCCGGTCCGTCGCCAGGGTGCGCCGCCGCCCCTCCAGCTCCGCGATCCGCCGGGTGACGCCGTCCCGCTCCGCGCGCAACGCCGCGAGCTTGTGCCCGAGCTCGGAGGCCCGCTCCCGCGCCGCTTCGGACGCCTTGCGCAGCTCCGCCAGCTTCGCCACCGCATCATTCTGCCAGGCCGCCGCCGCCAGCCGCGCCTCGGCCGCGAGCGCCACCGCGCCCTCGGCCTTCTCGGCCTCCTGCTTCGCCGCTTCGGCCGCCTGCGCCGCCTCCCGCCAGCGCGCGAAGATCAGCCGCGCCTCGGCGACCCGGATCTGCTCGCTGAGCTTGCGATAGCGTTCGGCCGCGCGCGCCTGCCGCTTCAGCGCATTGCCGCGCAACTCCATGTCGGCGAGGATCTCGTCGAGCCGGAGCAGGTTCGCCTCGGTGGCGCGGAGCTTCTGCTCGGCATCCTTGCGGCGGACGTGCAGGCCGGCAATTCCCGCCGCCTCCTCCAGCATCAGCCGCCGCTCGGTCGGCTTGGCGGCGATCACCGCGCTGATCTTGCCCTGGCTGACCAGAGCCGGGCTGTGCGCGCCCGTCGCCGCGTCGGCGAAGAGCAAGGCGACGTCCTTCTGCCGCACGTCGCGGCCGTTCACCCGATAGGCCGAGCCCGCGCCGCGCTCGATCCGCCGGGTGATCTCCGTCTCGCCGAGCGGGGCCTGCGCGAATTCGGCGGTGCCTTCCTGGTCGTCCGCCTCGCGCTCGACCAGCATCGTCACCTCGGCGAAGTCGCGGGCCGGGCGAAGCTGGGTGCCGGCGAAGATCACGTCGTCCATGCCGGCGCCGCGCATCGACTTGGGCGAGCTTTCGCCCATCACCCAGCGGATCGCCTCCAGCACGTTGGATTTGCCGCAGCCGTTCGGCCCGACGATCCCGGTCAGGCCGTCCTCGACGCGCAGTTCGGCGGGCTCGACGAAGCTCTTGAAGCCGGAAAGTTTGAGCCGTTTGACCTTCACCTGACGCTATCTCGCCCCCGAAACGCCCCGATCCGCCCCGCGCTCATCCCCCGAGCAGCGGCTCGATCCCGGCCCATGTGTTCACATTCTGGGCGACGCCGTTGATCAGGAAGGTCGGCGTGCCCTGCACCCCGGCGCGCTGGCCGGCGCTGTGCAGCCGGTCCAGCCCGTCGAGAGCGGCCTGAGTCAGGCACTGGCGGCGCATCGCCGGGGTGACGCCGTGGCGCTGGCCCATCGCGTCGATGCCGAGAATGGCGACGAGCTGCTGGGTCAGCTGCAGCGGCGGCATTGCCTGCAGCTGCTGCTGCCGCGCCGGCGGCACCGTGCGGATCCGCGCCGTCCAGGTCGCCTGCGTGGTCAGCAATTCGTGGGTCATCCTGAAATAGGCCGCGGGCGCCGCGCAGCGGCTGACCAGAGCGGCGGCGACATCCAGCCCGTTCAGCACATAATTGCGATATTCGACGCTGACCCGGCCGGAGCGGACATGGACCGGAATCAGGCGGGCGGCGCTCTCCCGCGCGAAGGCGGCGCAATGGCCGCAGGTCGTCGAGAGATATTCGACGAGCTTGATGCGGGCATTGGGATTGCCGATACGGAAGCCGCCCTCGGGCGTGCGCGCCGCGACCCGGCTCCAGTCCTGCGCCGCCGCGGGACGGCGCTGCGCGTCCGCCGGCGCGGCGGGCAGCGCCGTGGCGAGCAGGCCCGCCAGGGCGGCGGCGAGGACGGCCGGGCGCCGCATCAGCCGCCCACGGCGGTGCGGAGCGCCGGCTCGAGCTGCGGCCAGAGGCCGACGCCCGACTGAAGCTGCCCGTTGATGTAGAAGCTCGGCGTGCCCGGCGGGTTGTCCGTCTGGATCGCATGCTGGGTGTCGTCGGCGACGCGCTGCAGGTTGCGCGGGTCGGCGAGGCACTGGTCGATCCGGCTCTGCGGCATGCCGCGCTGGCGGAAGAAGGCGTCGAGCCCCGTCTCGCGGACCAGAGCGGCGGCACGCGCCTGCACGTCCATCCGCTCGAACGCCGCCTGATTGGCCTGCAAATAGGTCTGGCCGCGCGTCGCCCAGTCCTGCTGGTTGGCGTAAACCTGGTCGAGCAGCTGGAAATAGGAAGCGGGGCCCTGGCAGCGCATCAGGGCGAACAGGCCCGGATCGGTCGGGAAGATCATATAGGGGCGATATTCCCAGCTCACCCGGCCGGAGCGGACGAATTCGCGAATGCCCTCGCTGCCGCCCTCGGTCGCGAACTGGCCGCAATGCGGGCAGGTGATCGAGGCATATTCGACGAGCTTCACCGGCGCGTCGGGATTGCCCATCCGGTAGCCGCGCTCGGTCTCGTTGATCACCTGGGTCCAGTCGCCATTATTGGGCGCCGCGACATTTTCGACCGGAGCGCTGGGCGGCGTCACGCCGGCCGTGTTGTTGCCGCCGCCGCTGCCACCGCCGCAGGCGGTGAGGGTCAGAACGAAAGCGGCCGCGCCGGCCGTGAGATAGCGTTTCATTTCTTCCTCTCTCCAATTCTGCCGACGACCGGGATCGCCGCCACCGAGGGCGCTCCATCGCCAGCCGCGAGCCCGCGCGCAAGCGATTCCAGACATAGACGCAGCTCGGGATCGGCGATGTCGCGCAGCGAATCCTTCATGTCCACCGGGAGCGTGACCGGGCGCAGCGAAGGCGGCGCGGGCCGGAGCCTGGTTTTCTCGACCTGAACCAGGCCTTGCCGGATCGCGATCCTAGCCACCGCCTCATAGCCGAAGAAATGGTTGACCCGCTCCTGGATGGCCGGGGCGACATGCTGCAGCATCGGCGCATGCGCGCCCTCGACGATGAGGGTGAGCGTGCCGCCGCTTTTCTTGCCGACCGGGAAGCGGATCGATTCGGGCGCGGAGACGGCGGCGTAGCGGGCGCCGACAATCTCCTTCCAGCGGCTGACGATCGAGGACTGGACGAAGCCGAAGCGGCGAAAGGCGGCCCCGCCGACCTCGGGCAGCAGCTCGGCAACGGCGCGCGTCCGCCGCGCCCGTTGCGGCTCGGCCGCCGCCTTCCGGCCCTTCGCACCCGTCCTGGTCACTTTGCTTTCCACTCTGCGGAGGAGCATGGCATAGGCGGCCCATGCCCGTCGATGCCGCCCACGCGCTTTTATGTTGGTATGTTGTGGATAAGCGCCGGCTCCCCTGGCGGGCGGAAGCGGGCGAGGTCCCGGACCCTTATCGGGTGTGGCTGAGCGAGATCATGCTGCAGCAGACCACGGTCGCGGCGGTGAAACCCTATTTCGAGACGTTTACGGCGCGCTGGCCCACGGTCGAGGCGCTGGCGGCGGCGGACGATGCGGACGTCATGGCCGCCTGGGCCGGGCTCGGCTATTATGCCCGCGCCCGCAACCTGCTCGCCTGCGCCCGCGCCGTTGCGGGCGCGCACGAAGGCGTCTTCCCGGACAATGAGGAGGGGCTGCGCGCGCTGCCCGGCATCGGCGCCTATACGGCCGCGGCCATCGCCGCGATCGCTTTCGGAAAGCGGGCCGTCGTGGTGGACGGCAATGTCGAACGGGTGATCTCCCGCCTGCACGCGCTGAAGGAGCCCCTGCCCGGCTCGCGCCCCCGCATCCGCGAACTGACCGACGCGATGACCCCGGCCGAGGGCGCCGGCGACTTCGCCCAGGCGATGATGGACCTCGGCGCCACCCTCTGCACGCCCCGCAACCCCGCCTGCGGCCTTTGCCCGGTGCGAGCCTGGTGCAAGGCCTTCGCCGAGGGGTCGCCGGAGCGCTACCCGGTGAAGGCGCCCAAGGCCGCGCGGCCGCATCGCCAGGGCACGGCCTATTGGCTCGAGCATGACGGCGAAATCCTCCTCGTCCGCCGGCCCGCCAAGGGCCTGCTCGGCGGCATGCTCGCTCTGCCCGAAACACCGCCCGCCGACGCGCCCTGGGAGGAGGCCGGTGCGGTCGACCATGTCTTCACCCATTTCTCGCTGACCATGACCCTGCTCTGCGCCAGCACGCGAGAGCGGCCGGACGGCATCTGGCATCCGGCCGGGACGATCGCCGAGGCTGGGCTGCCGACCCTGTTCGCCAAGCTGGCGGCGCGCGGGCTGGCCTGGCGGGAAAAGGGTGAGGAGGACGTCGCAAAGAAAGCCCTGCTGGTCTGAAAGGAATTGCCCATGCGTCGCCTCGTTCCGCTCCTTGCCGCTGCAGCCGCCTTTCCCCTCGCCGCGCAAACGGTGCCGACGCCGGCGTCCGCGGACGCGGTCGAGCTGGCCTACGCCTCTCACCCCCGGCAGCGGATCGATTTCACCCGCGCCGCGCGGCCCGGCGCGCCGCTCGTCGTCTTCCTGCACGGCGGCGGCTGGAGCCGGGGCGACAAGAGCATGGCCACGCACATGGCGGCGCATTTCCACCGGCGGGGCTATGCCTTCGCCGCCGTCAATTATCGCCTGGTGCCGGACGCGGATCCCGTCGCGCAGGCCGGGGACGCCGCCGCGGCGATCGCCCATCTGGCCGCCAATGCCGACAGGCTCGGGCTGGATCCGGAGCGGATCATCGTGATCGGGCACAGCGCCGGCGCGCATCTCGCCGCGCTGATCGGCACGGATCCGGCCTATCTGCGGCACCAGCGCCTGCCGATGACCGCGATCGACGGCGTCGTCCTGCTCGACGGCGCGGGCTATGACGTCCCCGCCCAGATGCGGCGCGGCGGCCCGTTCCTGCGCCGGCTCTACGGCAACGCCTTCGGCGACGACCCGGGCTTCCAGCGCCGCGTCTCGCCGACGCTTCATGCCGGCGCGCCGAATGCCGCCCGTTTCCTGATCCTGCACATCGCCAGCCGTCCGGACGACAGCGGCGCCCAGTCCCGCCAGCTCGCCGAGGCGCTGCGCGCGGCGGGGACCGCGGCCGAACTGGTGGAGGTCGACGGCAGCCATGCCGACATCTTCCGCCGGTTCGGCCAGCAGGGCCACGTCGCCACCGAACGAACCGACGCCTTTGCGCGGCAGCTGTTCGGACGCTAGTCCTGCGCCCATGATTCAACCCGGCTTCACCGGCGCCGGCCTCGACCGGGCCGATCATCTGCGGCTCGACGCGGAGCGGCTGGCCGATCTGATGATGAACGGCGACGCGCGGCTGCTGCGGCTGGACGCGGTCGATCCGGTGCTGGACGAGGGGGGACGGCTGCTCTGGGACAGGCTGGACGGCGGCGCCGACATTCTGTTCCTCGGGCTGGAGGAGGGCCGGCCGCTCTTCGCCCCGCTCGTGCGGATGGAGCAGCTCGGCCAGCGGGCCTGGGGCGTGTTCCGCCTGCTCGCGCTGATGAGCCCGCGCGACGCGGCGATCTGGGGCGCGGCGCGCAGCCTCAACGAATGGCACAACCGGCACGGTTTCTGCCCGGCCTGCGGCCACGCCACCGCGCCGTTCCGGGCAGGCTGGGGGCGCAAATGCGGCCAGTGCGCCGCCGAGCATTTCCCGCGGGTCGATCCGGTGGTGATCATGCTGGCCGAGCATGACGGCCGTGTGCTGCTCGGCCGCTCCCCCCATTATCCGCCGGGCCGCTATTCGGCGCTGGCCGGCTTCGTCGAGCCGGGCGAGTCGATCGAGGAAGCGGTGGCGCGCGAGATAAAGGAGGAAGCGGGCGTCGCGGTGACCGATGTCCGCTACGTGGCCAGCCAGCCCTGGCCCTTCCCCGGCTCGCTGATGATCGCCTGCATCGGCCGGGCGGAGAGCGCCGTCCTGACCCTCGACCGGAACGAGCTGGAGGAGGCCTTCTGGTGCGACCGGGCCGGGGTGCGCGCGGCGCTGGCGGGCGATGCCCAAGCGCCCTTCCAGGCGCCGCCGCCCTTCGCCATAGCCAATACGTTGCTGACCCGCTGGAGCGAGGGCGAATGACAGGGAGGATCGCGATGAAGAGGATCATGACGGGCGCGGCGCTGATGCTGCTGGCCGGCTGCCAGGCCACGCCGGGCAACCAGAGCGCCAGGCTGTACGTCTCGCTGACCGGTATCCAGGAGGTGCCCGGGCCCGGCGACCCGGATGGCAACGGCACCGTGGAGATCCGCGTCGTGCCGGCGAGCGGCTCGGTCTGCTGGAACCTCTATGCGCGGGCGATCGAGCCGGCCACCGCCGCCCATATCCATCGCGGCACCGCCGGCACGGCCGGGCCGCCCGTGGTCACGCTCACCACGCCCGACGCGAACGGCCGCAGCCAGGGCTGCGCCGAGATCGACCGCGACCTCGCCCGGCACATGGTGATGGCGGCGCAGGACTTTTACGTGAACGTCCACACCGCGGCGCAGCCCCAGGGCGCGATCCGCGGCCAGCTGCGCGGGGGGCCGGAGCCGACCCAGCGCATGCAGCCTTCCCAGCGGCAGCGTTAGGACGCGGCGGCGGTCCGGCGGCGCGCGGGCTTGGGGGCCGCCGCGGCGGCGCCTTCGTCGAAGCCCTCGAGGAAGCGGCGCGCGCCTTCGGCGACGGCGGCATGGATGACGAGGCCGAGATCGAGCCCGTCGAGCTTCGCCTTCGCGCCCGCGCCCGGGCGCGCCTCGTCGTCGCGCGGCTTCGCCTTCGAGATCACGGACTGCGCGGCGAGCGTCAGCCCGGCCAGAGCGAGATCGCGGACGGCGGGCGAGGCGGTGAGCTTCAGCGCCTTCTTCGCCTGCTTGCGCACCTTCTTCGGCACCTTCACGCCGGCAACGCGCTTGGGAATCTTCACCTTGGCCATCATTCCGTCTCCTCGTGTATTAAGCTAATAATACACGTAAAGTCTTTCAAGTCCGTTCATTCCACGACGATCCGCGCGGTCATGCCGCGGACGCGGTGCAACAGGTAGCCGCTATAGGCGTGATAGCGGCCCCGCGCCGGCACCAGGGCGATCTCCACGCCCTCCCCCGGCCGCAGCAGGACGCCGCCGTTGCGCACCCGGCGCCGGTCGCCGCGCCTGACGTTCGCCGCGGCGAAGAAGCGCGGGGCCCGGAAGCTGAGATTGGCCTGGCTGTAATTGACGAAGTTGAGCCTGACCGGCTCGCCGGCGCGGAGCCGGATCTCGCGCGGCTCGTAGTGGAAGGGGCTGAAGCGGACGTCGGCCTCCGGCGCCCGCCGCCATTCCGGCTCGCGTTGCGCCGCGGCCGGCGCGGCAAGCAGCAGGGCGGCGGCGGCGGCGAGCAGTGACAGGCGCATCGGAAGGTCCCTCCCGCGCCCATCAATCCCCCAAAGCGGGCTCCGTTCCAAGCGCTTCCGTCAGAAGCGCAAGGGCGTCGCCCGCTTCACGCCCGTGATCTTGCCGATCGCCTGCACCAGATCCGGCTCGATCTGCCCGTCCACCGCGGCGAGGCAGACCGCCTCGCCGCCCTCGTCGCGGCGGCCGAGATTGAAGGTCGCGATGTTGACGTCCGCCTCGCCGAGCACCGTGCCGAGCCGGCCGATGAAGCCCGGCTTGTCCTCGTTGACGATGTAGACCATGTCGCCGGTCAGCTCCGCCTCGATGGCGATGCCGAACATGTCGACGAGGCGCGGCGCGCTCTCCCCGAACAACGTGCCGGCGACCGCGCGGCGCCCCTTCTCGGTCAGCACCGCCACGCGCAGCAGGGTGTGATAATCCCCCTCCCGGTCGTGCCGGACCTCGCGCACGTCGAGGCCGCGATCCTTCGCCAGGCCCGGCGCGTTCACCATGTTCACCGTGTCCGAATAGACCCGCATCAGCCCGGCCAGCACGGCGCCGGTGATCGGCTTCTGGTTGAGCGCGGCGGCGGCGCCTTCCACCTCGACCGAGACCGCCTGGATGCTCGTCCCCTCGACCTGGCCGACCAGGCTGCCGAGCTTCTCGGCCAGCTCCATATAGGGACGAAGGCGCGGCGCCTCCTCGGCGGAGAGCGAGGGCATGTTGAGCGCATTGGTGACGCCGCCGCGCATCAGATAGTCGCTCATCTGCTCGGCGACCTGGATGGCGACATTGACCTGCGCCTCCGTGGTCGAGGCGCCGAGATGCGGCGTCGCCACCAGGCCGGGCGTGCCGAACAGCGCATTCTCCTTGGCCGGCTCCTCGACGAACACGTCGAGCGCCGCGCCAGCGACATGGCCGCTGTCGAGCGCGGCCTTCAGCGCCGCCTCGTCGATCAGCCCGCCGCGCGCGCAGTTGATGATGCGCACGCCCCGCTTGGTCTTCGCCAGGTTCGCGGCGGAAAGGACGTTGCGGGTCTGCTCGGTCAGCGGCGTGTGCAGGGTGATGAAATCGGCGCGGGCGAGCAGCTGGTCGAGCTCCACCTTCTCGACGCCCAGCTCCACCGCCCGCTCCGGGGTCAGGAAGGGATCGTAGGCGACCACCTTCATCCTGAGGCCCAGCGCGCGGTCCGCGACGATCGAGCCGATATTGCCGCAGCCGATCAGGCCGAGCGTCTTCGAAGTCAGCTCCACGCCCATGAAGCGGTTCTTCTCCCACTTGCCGGCCTGGGTGGAGGTGTCGGCGGCGGGCAACTCGCGGGCGAGCGCGAACATCAGCGCCACCGCATGTTCGGCGGTGGTGATCGAATTGCCGAAGGGCGTGTTCATCACCACCACGCCGCGGGCGGTCGCCGCCGGGATGTCGACATTGTCGACGCCGATGCCCGCGCGGCCGACGACCTTGAGGTTGGTCGCGGCGTCGAGCACGTCGGCGGTGACCTTGGTCGCCGAGCGGATGGCGAGGCCGTCATAATCGCCGATGATCGCCTTCAGCTCGTCCTTGGTCAGGCCGGGCTTCTCGTCCACCTCCACGCCGTTGGCGCGAAAGATCTCGGCGGCCTTGGGGTCCATCTGGTCGGAAATCAGTACACGGGGCATATTTCTGTCCTCGGGAAAGTCGTGCTCCGGCGAAGGCCGGAGCGGTGGTCAGCGGTAGAGCGGGACTCGCAGCGCTCCGGCCTTCGCCGGAGCACGGACGGGATCAGGACGCGGCTTTGGCCTCGGCATAGGCCCAGTCGAGCCAGGGCCCGAGCGTCTCGATATCCGCCGTATCGACGGTCGCGCCGCACCAGATCCTGAGCCCCGGCGGGGCGTCGCGATAGCCGGCGATGTCGTAGGCCGCGTCCTCGAGCTCGAGCAGGCTCGCCATCCGCTTGATGAAGGCCTCGTCCGCGCCGGCCACCGTCAGGCAGACGCTGGTCTTCGAGCGCGTCGCCGGATCGGCGGCGAGATGGCCGAGCCAGTCCCGCGCCTCCACGATCGCGTCGAGCGCCGCGGCATTGGCCTCGCAGCGCGCGAGCAGGGCGTTCGGCCCGCCCTCCATCACCGCCCATTCCAGCGCCCAGATCGCGTCCTCGACGGCGAGCATCGAGGGCGTGTTGATCGTCTCCCCCTTGAACACGCCCTCGGCGAGCGCGCCCTTGGAGACCAGGCGGAAGAGCTTGGGCAAGGGCCAGGCGGGCGTGTGGCTCTGCAGCCGCTCGACCGCGCGCGGCCCGAGGATCAGCACGCCATGCGCGCCCTCGCCGCCCAGCACCTTCTGCCAGGAGAAGGTGGCGACATCGAGCTTGTCCCAGGGCAGATCACAGGCGAACACCGCCGAGGTCGCGTCCGCGAAGCTCAGCCCCGCGCGGTCGGCCGCGATCCAGTCGCCGTCGGGCACGCGCACGCCGGAGGTGGTGCCGTTCCAGGTGAACAGCACGTCATGGCTCCAGTCGACCTGCGCAAGATCGGGCAGCCGGCCGTAATCGGCGCGGATGACGTTCGGCTCCAGCTTCAGCTGCTTGGCGGCGTCGGTGACCCAGCCCTCGCCGAAGCTCTCCCACGCCAGGGTGGTGACCGGCCGCGCGCCGAGCATCGTCCACATCGCCATCTCGAAGGCGCCGGTGTCGGAGCCCGGCACGATGCCGATCCGATGCGTGGCGGGCAGCCGCAGCAATTCCCGCATCAGATCGATGCAATGCTGCAGCCGCGCCTTGCCGAGCTTGGAGCGGTGCGAGCGGCCGAGGCAGCCGGTGGCGAGCTTTTCGGGGGCCCAGCCCGGCGGCTTCGCGCAGGGACCGGAAGAAAAAAACGGACGCGCGGGACGCGCATCCGGCTTGGCATTCGTCATGTCTAACTCTCCTCACAGAGAGCACGCGCCGCGTTGGGACGGCGTGGCCCGCCGACGGGGATAAAGATGCCTGCCTTGCTGTCAAGCGGGGCGGCGGCCTATGGTCGCGCCATTGGGGAACATCGTCATGATCTGGGCCGCGTCCATCTTCGTCATTCTCGCCGCCGCGCAGCAGGGGCCGCCGCCGATCAATTTCACTCTGCCCGGCCAGGGGACGGCGGGCCCGATCGTGCCGGCCGGCATCCCCGCCAATGCCGAGATTCTGGCCTTCGACGAGGCGACGGTGATCGGCCGGCCGGGTCCGGCGGCGCGGCATTTCCTGCTGGCGACGGCGCCGCCCATCCCGCCGGGCGGCGCGCCCTTCACGGTCCGCTGCCTGGTCGACCGGACGAACGGTCGCGCCACGATTTGCCAGGATCCGGCGGTGGCCGATCCCTATCGCGCCGCGGCGGTCGCGCTCGGCGGCCTCTACCAGTTCCGGCTCACCCCGGCCCAGGTCGCGGGCGGGCAGCGCGCGCTGGCGGTGACGATCTCCGGCCGGATCGTGCCGGCGGACGTGCTGCCGCCGGGCCGGCGCTTCGCCTTCGCGACCCGGCCCGCCGGCAGCGTCACCTTCGCCACGATGATGACCGGCGCGCAGAGCCAGGCTTATTATCCCCGCGACGGCCTTCGCATCGGGCTGGAGGGGCGGTTCCGGCTGGATTGCCGCGTCGAGCCCGATCTCAGCATCTTCTGCCTCAATCCGGCGCCGATGTCGGACACCGATCCCGGGCCGCTATTGCCCCAGTTCCAGCTCGCGGCCCTGCAGCTCAGCGGCCTGCTGCGCGCCGCTCCGGCGCTGACCAACAATGCCGCCGCGCCCGGCACCGTCTTCCGCACCACCATCACCTTCCGCCTGCCGCAATAGCGGCGGCGCTCCGCCCCGCCGGATAAACGCTTCGACTCAAAGACCTTGACCGGCCGGGACCCGTTGCCGAAGCCTCGCCCGATGCGGTGGGGGATGGCTCTGGCGGTGCTGGTGATGCTCGGCGGCTGCATTCCGCGCGGCGACCGCGGGCGCGAGCCGCCGCCCCGCCCGACGCGGCCGCTCGCCGACCGCGGCACTGCCGATCCGGTGCAATGCCATGTCGATCTCGCCCGGGAGCGCATCCAGTTCCGCCGCCTGCCCGACCAGCGCTTCGCCGGCGGCTGCTCCGCGCTCGGCGCCGTCCAGCTCGTCGACATGGGCACGCCGGCGACGGGCCTGCGCGCCATGACCTGCCCGCTGGCCCGCCAGTTCGCGCGCTGGAGCCGCGAATCGGTCCAGTCCGCCGCCGACCAGCATCTCGGCACGCGCGTGGTCCGGATCGAGACGTTCGGCACCTATGCCTGCCGCACCCGCAACAGCCAGCCCGGCGCGCGGCTCAGCGAGCACGCCTTCGCCAATGCGGTCGACGTTTCCGCCTTCGTCCTCGCCGACGGCCGCCGGATCACGGTAGAGGAAGGCTGGCGCCGCGGCGACGACCGCGTCCGCCGCTTCCTGAGGCAGGTCCACCAGGGCGGCTGCCGCCGCTTCGCCATCGGCCTCGGCCCCGACGCCGACGCCAATCACTATAATCACCTGCATTTCGACATGGGATCCAACGGGCCCTATTGCCGCTGACCGCCCCTGGGCCCGTCATTGCGAGCATAGCGAAGCAATCCAGCCCGGCCTCCGCGACCCGCTGGATTGCCGCGTCGCTACGCTCCTCGCAATGACGGGTGGCGGTCAGTGGACGATGCTTTCCCAGAGGTCGTCCCAATCCGGGTTCATCGCCTCGATCAGCGCCAGCTTTCGCTTTCTCGAGCCGGCCTTGAGCTGTTTCTCTCGCGCTATGGCTGCGAGCATTTCCGCGTGGATTTCGTACCAGACCAGCCGCTTGCAGCGATAGCGACCGGAAAATCCCCGCTTCAATTCCCGATGCTGCCAGACTCGCTGAACGAGGTCCGAGGTGACGCCGGTATAGAGCGTCCCGTTACGGCGGCTGGCCATGATGTAGACGGCGGGCTGCTTCATTAAGGCCCCCATTTTTGCCTCTATCGCCAATGCATTCTGGATTGCTTCGCTGGCGCTCGCAATGACGGATGGGTCGGGAATGGACCTATTCGCGCTTGTGAGAAGCGAAGCGACTTCCCTCGTCATCGCGCTCTTCCCGTCATTGCGAGGAGCGCAGCGACGCGGCAATCCGGCGGGCCTCGGGGTCCGGACTGGATTGCTTCGCTTCGCTCGCAATGACGGGGGGCTCGCAATGATGGGGAGCGCGCAATGCTGCCGGGATGACTAAGCCCGAAATCCGCATTAAAGCCCCCGGATGACCGATCCAGTACCCCCGAAGCGCGTCTTCGAGCCGGCCCGCAAGGAGGCCGAGACCGCCGCGCAGGCCACGCTCAGCCCGCAGACCGTCGACCCCGCTTATCGCCTCGCCTTCCAGGACATGGACTTCCTGCTGCGCGAGGACCTGCGGCCCGTGCGCTTCCAGCTCGAATTGCTGAAGCCGGAATTGCTGCTCGACGAGGCGAACATCGCCTCCACCTTCGTCTTCTACGGCTCGGCCCGCATTCCCGAGCCGGACAAGGCCGACGCCCTGATCGCGGCCGCGTCGACCGACAACCAGCGCCGGATCGCCGAGCGGCTCAAGGAGAACAGCAAATATTACGAGGTGTCGCGCCAGCTCGCCCGGCTCGCCAGCCGGCACGAGCCCGACGAGGACGGGCGGCGGCACTTCGTGGTCTGCTCCGGCGGCGGCCCCTCGATCATGGAGGCGGCGAACCGCGGCGCGACCGACGAAGGCAAGGAATCGATCGGCCTCAACATCGTGCTCCCGCACGAGCAGATGCCGAACCCCTATGTGACCCCGGCGCTCAGCTTCCAGTTCCATTATTTCGCGCTCAGGAAGATGCACTTCCTGCTCCGCGCCCGCGCGGTCGCGGTCTTCCCGGGCGGCTTCGGCACGTTCGACGAGAGCTTCGAACTGCTCACCCTGATCCAGACCGGCAAGGTGAAGCCGATCCCGATCCTGTTCTTCGGCCGGGCCTTCTGGGAACGGGTCGTCAATTTCGAGGCGCTCGCCGAGGAAGGCGTGATCTCGCACAAGGATCTCGAGCTCTTCTCCTATTGCGAGAGCGCCGAGGAGGCCTGGGATCATGTCTGCCGGCATTATGCCGGGCCGGACGGAGGCGATTGCTGAACGATGTGGCCGTTCGGCGCCAGGCTGCCGATCGACCGCGACGAGCTGGACTTCCAGCTCGCCACCTTCAAATGGCTGATCCAGCAATTCGGCCCGGTCGGCGACCGGCCGCTGATCCTGCCCAATGCCGCTTTCTTTCCGCCCGCCGTGCTGCGCGGCAGGGCCGGCCCCGAGGAGGTGTTCGCGGCGGTGCGCGGCCATACCGGCATGGCGGACTGGCCCTGCCGGCTCGAGGCCGGCGACAGCGACCGCGCGATCGATGCCGGCAACGCCCATCTGATCCGCCACAGCGGCGCGTCCGCCCCGTGCGGCACCTTCCGGGTCGAGGAGGGGCTGGCCGGGCGCCACGCCATCATCACCTACAATCCGGACATGGCGCGCGATCCGGCCGGGCTCGCCGCGACCTTCGCGCATGAGCTCGGCCATTATCTGATGGCGACCGCCGCCGGCGACCCGCCCGGCGGCTGGGACCTGCACGAGCTGCACACCGATCTGGCCGCCGTCTATCTCGGCTTCGGCATCTTCATGGCGAACCATGCCCGCTCGTTCAGCCATTTCGGGACGAGCGGCGGTTCGGGCTGGCGCAGCGCGATCGCCGGCTATCTGAGCGAGCAGGCGCTGGTCACCGCGACCTGCATCTTCCAGCGTCTCGCCGGCCGCGAACCGGCCGAGGCCGCCCCGCATCTCAAGCCCTATCTGAAAAGCGTGCTGAGGAAGGCCGACAAGGCGCTCGCCCGGCAGGCGCCCGACATGGCGGCCGCGGTGGCGGCGATCGACCTCGGCGACTTCGCCTGAGCGAAGCTTATTGGGCGTTGCCGGCCGGAGCCGCGGCGTTGCCGGCGGGCGCGGCGGCATTGCCGGCCGCGGCCGCCTCGTTGCCGGCGCTCGCATTGCCGGCCGGAGCGGCCTCGTTCCCGGCCGACTCGTTGCCGCCGGCGGGCTCCGCGGCGGGGGGCGGCGGGACGGTCAGGTGGCCGCCCTGCTGGTTCAGGTAGAGGAGCAGGTCGGCCCGCTCCTGCGGGTTGGAGATGCCGCCGAAGCCCATCCGGGTGCCGGGCGCGAAGGCGCGCGGATTGGCCAGCCAGGCGCTCATCGCGTCCCAGGTCCAGGTCCCGCCCTTGGTGCGCAGCGCGTCGGAGAAGTTGAAGCCCGCATGGCCGGCGCCGATCGGCTCGCCCATCACGCCCCACAGATTCGGGCCGGTGCCGTTGGCGCCGCCCTGGGCGATGGTGTGGCAGCCCTGGCACTTGGAGAAGCTGCGCTGGCCGCGCGCGGCGTCGGCGGTCTGCAGGTAGAAAGCGATCGGCTGCTCGGCCGGGCCGGAATCGGAAGCGGCCTCGCCGCCGTTCACCGGATAGCCGAATTCGTTGCTGTGATGGGCCTTGAAAACTTCCTTCGTCACGAGATTCGCGCCGAGGAAGACGATTCCCGCGCCCAGCACCCATCCGGCAATCGTGTTGAACCGACCGTCCATGCAGCCAAGACCCTCTGTTCGTAAGGGAGCGACCCGCTCCGATTGGCGCCTCCTTTATGCGGGCGGGGCGCGCGGGGCAAGCCGTGCGTGTACGCGAAAGAGTCATCCGCGCGGGCCAAAGCGGCGCGGGGATTCGGGCCGTGAACGGGCCGCAAGTTATGCACGTTATCCTCATTATCCACAGGCGGAATCCGCTTGGTGCGACTCAGAAACCGTGACAGCTTCCGGACGTGGCCGAGACGATCTTCCGGCAACGGAGGAGAGCCTTCCCAGCCACAGCCCAGGCGGATGCCTGGCCCCGTCTTCGGACCGGCGGCCGGCGGAAGCGGACGGCAGGGCGGCTGACGAAGCCGCCGCGCAGCGGACGAGGACGGGCTTGCCCTTCAGCGTATGCTAAGGCGGCAGGCTTCGTGAAGCGCCCATCGGAACCCAACGGCCTTCGGGCCGCACATTCCTTCGGGAGTGTCGGGAACCGGCACCGGACCAAGGGCCTTCGGGCCGGCGGACCGGTCAGGCGGGACACCGGATCTTCGGATCCAGGACCGGCCCGGCAGAAAGCGAGGCTCCGGCCGGCGCGCTGCCACCGGCTCAGAAGGACCTTCGGGTCCGGAGGGGTCGGGCAGGACCGGGCTTCGGCCCGGGAGCTGCGAACCAGGCGGGACCCAGGGCTTCGGCTTATGGCCCGTCAGGCGGAACCGAGGCTTCGGCCGAGGATCCCGCCGGACGCGATTTCACGGGCTTCGGTCCATGAAGACGCCGATGGCCGGGAAGAGGGACGCGAGTTCCGAATCCGCCGAGCGGCGAACCGCCAGGGCTTCGGCCCTGACGGGGAGCCACCCGGGGACACCATAAGGGCTTCGGCCCGGACGGACTCCGGAGGACGCGGGGCCGGGACCTGTCCCGGTTACCGCCCCTCGAAACCGCCCATCGCGAAAGGCCCGCTTCGGCGGAACCGGACGCGAAGGGACAGTGGGGCCCGGCAGCGATGCCGGGCCCCATTACCGTTTTGGGGCGCGTCCGCACGCCCGGTTCCTCGTCATTCCCGCGCAAGCGGAAACCCAGGCTGGCTCTGCGCCGGGCACGGCCGCCGCCGCCCGTTGCCGTACTCCGGCGAAGGCCGGAGCGTTGGGCGGAAGGGACGGGGCTGCCGAGGCCCGCGCGGATGGCCGGCGCTCGGCCTTCGCCGGAGCACGGGTCCCGCTCTCGCCGCGACTCCCGCTGGTCCTGCGCGCCAATGCTCCGGCATCGAAAGGGAGGCTAGCCTGGATTCCCGCTTTCGCGGGAATGACGGCCTCTGTCTCGCGACGCGGCAGCTCTCCTTCGCGCGCTTCCTTCTTCTTCGCGCCTTCGCGTGAAATAAGCGACGGCAGGCGCATGCGGGGCGCCAGCGGAAGACATCAGAAAACCGCGCGGATTCTCGCATCGCCCGCCGGGCCCACGCGCCCTTAACCCTCTTTCCCCGCTCCCCTCGCCGCAGCGCGCTTGACTCTCCCCGCCCCCCGGCCACACTCGCCGCCGCATCAGAGGGGGCTCCCGACATGTTCTCGCGCGACAAGACCGGCGTCACTTTGCCCAAGGCGGCCCGCCCGGGCCCGGCCGGGCTCAGCTTCATCGGCCCCGAAGTGCTGGTCAGCGGCGATCTCGCCACCGACGCGCAGCTCCATGTCGACGGCCGCATCGACGGCAATGTCCGCTGCAGCCAGCTCGTCATGGGCGAGGCCGGGATCATCGCCGGCAACATCCACGCCGACGAGGCGCGCGTCGCCGGCACGGTCGAGGGCCAGGTCAACGTCCGCATCCTCTTCGTCGAGGCGACCGCGCGGATCCTGGGCGACATCGCCTACGACACGCTCAGCATCGACGCCGGCGCCCAGCTCGAGGGCCGCCTCGCCCGCCGCGCCGCGCTCGACGACAGCCCGCTCATCGCCACCCCGGTCAGCTTCTCGCCCGCCAGGGGCAAGGCCGCGAAGAGCACGGACGGCGCCGCTTCCGGCGACCAGCCCGACATCTTCGTCAAGTCCGCCTAGGCGGGCGCGGCGCCGGTGAGCCGCCACACGGCCAGGATCGCCTGGCGCGCCGACGGCGGCTTCGCCGACAACAGCTACAGCCGCCGCCACCTCTGGCGCTTCGACGGCGGCGCCGAGGTGGTGGCCTCGTCCTCGCCCGACGTCGTCCCCGTGCCGAAATCCGATCCGTTCGGCGTCGACCCCGAGGAGGCGCTGGTCGCCTCGGCGGCCTCCTGCCACATGCTCTGGTTCCTCAGCCTCGCCCAAGAGGCCGGTCTCGCCGTCGCCGGCTATGAGGACGAGGCCGTCGCCGAAATGGGCCGCGTCGGCCCCGGCAAATATGCGGTGGTCAGGATCACGCTCCACCCCCGCATCGCCTTCGCCGGCGACGCGCCCGACCAGGCCGCGATCGACCGCCTCCACCATGCGGCGCACGAACGCTGCTACATCGCCAACAGCCTGAACTGCCCGATCGTCGTCGCGGGCTGAGCGCGCCGCCCGGATTTCTTGCGCGCCGTGGACCCGACCGCCCCGCCGTTCGTTGCGCCTCCGTTCAGGGGAATAACCGGGAGTAGGAACCCATGCGCATCCTCAAGCTTGCCGTCGCCGTCGCGCTCGCCTTCACGGGCGTCGGCATCGTCGCCACCCCCGCGCCCGCCGGCGCCGCCACGGCCACCGCCACGGTCGACCAGCGCGGCGACCGCTGGGAACGCCGCGACGACCGCCGCCGCTATTATCGCGGCGACCGCCGCGGCAGCCGCTGGCGGAACAACCGCTATCGCGGCGACCGCTGGCGCTACAATCGCGGCAATCGCTGGCGGGGCAATCGCTACCGCTCCTGCCGCTATGTCTGGCGCTACGGCCACCGCCAGCGCATCTGCCGCTGGCGCTACCGCTAGAACCCGCCGAGCATAAGCGCGCCGGCGTGCGAGCGCCGGCGCGCTTGGTCCGGGCTCAATCAGACGTGGAGTGGATCGGCCAAAAGGAGTCATCCCGGCGGAGGCCGGGACCGATGCACACGGAAAAACGTCGATTGTGTTGGTCGCCCTTTTGTCGATCGATAGCGTTCATGGGTCCCGGCCTCCGCCGGGATGACTATGAAATCATACGCAAATCAGCCTTGGCTCATTGAGTACGGACCCTCGGCTGGCTCGGCGGCCTGCCTTCACCCGCTCCCGCCATTTCCGACGATGATCCCGCCCTCGCCCGCATAAGCATCCATTCCGGATGCGATAGCGGTTGCAATGTAGGAGCCCGTTTCCTCTACGATCGGGATGGTCACCCGCAACACCGCCCGCAGCAGCGTGCCCGCGCACGCCCTCCCCGCCTTCACCCCGGTCCCGCGCAAGTGCCCGCGCCATGACGGCTGGACGCCCGAACGACAGAAGGCCTTCCTCGAGGCGCTCGCCGACACGGGCTGCGTCTCGATCGCCTGCCGCATGGTGAACATGAGCACGCCCAGCTATTATCACCTCCGCCGCCAGCCCGGCGCCGAGAGCTTCCGCGCCGCCGCCGAGGCCGCCCAGGCGCTCGGCCTGCAGGTGGTGAAGGACGAGGCCTTCGAGCGCGCGCTGCACGGCCAGCTCGTCCCCGTCTTCGTCGGCGGCAAGCTCATGGGCTTCCGCCGCAAGAAGAACGACCGCCTGCTGATGTTCATCCTGCGCCATTACGGCCAGGACGCCGCCGGGCGGAAAACGACGATCAACTACTTCTCGACCCGCGCGACCGCGGGAGCCGCTACCCTAAATCCGCCCCGGAACGGGGAGGGGGACCATCCGAAGGATGGTGGAGGGGTCGCGGCATCCGAGGCCTCCACGACGACGGTGAAAACCGTCATCTCCGGCCCCGCCGCCGGCACCGACCCCCTCGCCGCCGACACAGACGCCGCCAACCTCCTCAACGCCTTCGAGGGCGTCGAACTGGACGAGGCCGCCCAGGCCGAAATCTACCGCGCCCTGACCGCCTGCGCCGAACGCCGCCGCGCCCTCGCCGACGATCCGGACAACGACCCCGCCTGCGACTTCGTCCACGTCGCCCCCGGCGCCCCGCGCTATCTCGGCGCGCTCGAAAGCGGCGTCGAAGGGGACTGGATCGAATACCGGCCTGAAGGCGAACATGTCTGGGAAAATCTCGGCGACGGCGGCTACGCCGCGGAGATCGACGCGGTCGTCGCCGGCATGAAGGCCCGCCGCGCGGCGATGACGTCGGAGGAACGCGCCGCGGAGGCGGAGGCGGAGGCGGAGCGCGCCGAAGCCGAGGCCGAGGAGATGCGCGCGCTTCAGTGCTTGCCGGTGAAGGAGGAGCCCGACCCCGACGACCCCGGGCTCGATTGGCGGAACTGGGGCGAGAATGGCTACATTCCGCCAGCCGAGGCTCCCGTTCCGTGCACGGGAGGGGATCGAGAGGCGGACCTTCCCGAACCCGCCGCCAGTCCCCAGTCCCGGCTCTCCAGTCCCCGCGCGCGAAAGCGGGCTTACAAGAAACGCCGGCCCAAACCGCCCTTTGTCCCGCCGGACGAAGTCCGCAAGGCACAGGCCGTCGCTGAGGTCGAAGCGGACCGGCGCGTGGCTGCAGCGGCGGAGGCGATGAGAAGAAAGACAAGGGGGCAAGTAAGAGCTAGAACAAAGTAGTTGGCCTGAGTTTGTACAAGCCTCGGACTTGGTTCGAAAACTCTGTCTGACCCCCGTAGCTTGGGTGTCGAATTTTGATCGTCTCCAGATCTCTGACAATTCCCCGGATGGCACCCTCGGCGTCATTACCCACGGCTATAAGCCTCTTTGGGCGAAGCAAAGCTATCAACTCGAAAAGAAGGTCTTTACCTGCGCGGCTTTCGGCGGCGTTGTGCATCCTGTTGGTGAAGGGAGCGCCCGGACCGTGTGGATGCAAAGGGAACACGTTCCATAGGAAAATCGGTCGGTCGATCTGATTCAGCATTTTCCAAACAACGTTTGCGGATCTCTCGGAAACCGGCTTGCCTTTTGTTGGTCGCTGACCCTCGATGTTCCAGCGGGCGAGATGATCGCGAAGATGGACGTCGTCCGTGAACGGAAGCCCTGTTCTGCGACCACCACGGTACCCGAGATCGCGACCGATCCACAACGCATCAACACCGACCCGTGAAGCCGCCTCCAGCGCCCCCAACAGCATCTGCGACCGAATGTCCGATGCGTGCGCCAAGTCATGTGTTGCGCAATGTTCCGAGTACGGATTGAACGTGTTGTCGAAGCGCAACGCACTGAGCGCCGCCAGAAACTGCCTTGGTGTCATCAGGTCCCCTAGTCTTGGGCCCTATAGCTGATAGTCCGAGTCTCGCGATCCCCTATCACCACACCGCCCTTGTTCTTTTTGACCTCCCGAAACACCTCATAGCCGTCGAGAATTGCCCTTTCCCACAAGCTCAGCGGGCATTGGTCCACCTCATAGCCCCGGACGAAGTCTCCAACGGTTTTCAACATATCGAACGAGAGTGACTCCTGGCCTCTGAAGAAGTCCAAATCCTTGGCGCGAGAAAATATCCAGGCAGTCAGTCCTTCTTCGATAACAATGGCCCTGCCTCCATCTTGGGCTTCATCCGTGGGCTTGTCGCTCTTCCGCTTTTGCTTAATCAGCGCCCGCATGACAGGAGACCAGTGCAAAATGGCGGCGTAAGCGAGATGAAAAACGTCGTGAAACCGGTAGCCATCCTTATCGCGAATGTTATCGGTAAGAGGGTCCCCAATGAACACGCTATTCCACCGAAGATAGCTTTGCCCGCTCTTGCGTTGGGTGATTTCGATCTCGAAATGAGCTGGCAACCGTTCCTCTGGTTCGTATCCGTCGTCGAAAGTTGGCAATCCTTCCTGCTCGGCTTGGAGGAACCGCCCACGGGTCTTCGAGAGGTTTGTCCTTGCGACTTCGCCGAACGAAACGCCGGAAACCTGCAATGCTCTGATGTAATGATCGGCAAAAGCCACCAGCTGGCTTTCGAATTCTTGCCGGTCGTCAGGGAGCTGCAGCAAGGTAGCAGCCGCCATTCCTAAACTTTGCAACGCGTCGTCGAGAGCGGCGACCTGGCGTGGCATGATAACGGTCGCCACCGAACCAGCGTCGACGTCGCTAGCTGCTAACGCGGTTATATAATTCTCGTTCGAGACGGCCTGCCGAAACAGGTCTTCAACTGAGAACCCAAGGCGCCGGCAGAGTGCCGTGAGATACCAGAGTGTGTCCCCAAACTCCTCTACCACCGCCCTTCGATATCCGGCGAAGACCGCTCCTTCGCGATGATGCTTCTTCGCCGCAGCCATAATGCCGCCGGTTTCACCGTACAGGCCAAAAAGAACCGGTCTGACATCCGGTTTCATTTTATCAGTTGGCTCGGTTGATCGAACATAGTCGTCGATCATGATCGTAGCCGGAGCTGTGGCTTCAGCCATCTTCAAGCACCCAATCTAGAGGTCTACCGTGGAACCCGGGATCGCCAAACGTCCGGAGCCAAGCGACGAATTCGTCGATCCACTCATGGTCCTCGATCGACTTCCTACGCCGGACTTTGCGGCAGAGGTCATATCGCTCAGGATCTCGAAAATGCACCGGGATTTCAGGTCCCTCGCCGCCAAAATAGTAAAAGTCAGATGCAATCAAAATTCTGTCTGTGCCCGTGTCTCTACGGACGTGCTCAGCACGCCTCGTGCCGTCCGCGTTGCTGTGAAACGAATCCAGTTGCAGCCACTCACTATCGTCTTTGGATCGATAATAGATATTGTCTCCGCAGCTTTGCTTACGGCTGCCTCGGCGCATCGGCCTCTTTCGAAAGAACCGATCATCAGCCCAAAAAGTACGCCGATCCGGAGTTTCAGCTACTCTCATGGCGTGGACCAATCGAGCACCCCGATTGATCCTTTGGTCGGCACTGCCAGTGCCAACAACCCAATCACCTTCCTGCGCCGCCGCGCGAATGTCTGGCTTGCAAGTCGCTAGTGTGCAGAAGCCATAAAAGGGATTGGGCGCAAACCCGCTATCGTAGCGGACGACGTAGGAAAACAGTTTCACGAAATTGCAGCCTAACAGCAGTGACGCTTGATGGGGCGCACCTCGCATGGAGTCCCGTCGGGCTTCTCCCAAACGTCACAGTCACCATTGATCGCATCGACAATCGACGTTCCACACCAGCCAACTACGGCGTCGGCAAGGTCGTTGAGCGCACTCGGCAATTCGCAATCCTGGCAACCGTGAGCCCACACACCGACTATGCGCTTGTCTTTCTGATGGGCATGTCGGATTTCCCAGTCAACCCAGTCACTTGCCTTGGTATCTGGCGTGACGTAGACGATGACCGTGCCGGCCCAATCAATCTGCGGAGCCAGAATCTGCGACTTGATATAGTCCGAAGACTTGGCGTTGTTTGGGTTTAGAGAGTTGATCGACGAATCGCGGATCGTCATACCGGCCTTGTCAAGAATGTTCTTGAGTTTTCCCAGCCCATCATCGTCCTCGTGTATATGACTAATGAATACGTTCTTGATGTCGACCATTCTCAACCTCCGTATCCGATTATTCTGTCATCACAAGCTCGCGCATTTTCGCCCGATAGCGCATCAGAGCTTGATTGACGCGCTCCATGTCCACCTTAAGCTCCTGAAACTGAGGAAACTCCGCTTGGATTTGCTGAGGGTAAAGAACCTCCGCACCTTCACCATCGTCGTATTTCTTGAGTTGTTTATCGTACCATCTGCGGAATCGGGCCTGCCATTTCGTCAGATGTGGCCTTAGTCCTTCGTTGAGGACTTCGATGGATAGCTTGATAATCGCCTGCGTGCTGTCGCGACGAACCTTGCTGACCGGCACCCCCTTTATGAGTTCTCGAGTCACTGAGAAGAACTCGAACCAAGAGTCATAGATTTCAGCGACTACATCGTCCTCAAAATCGATGGCGATCCCAATTTTTCGAGTGCTCAGCTCCACCCAGATTGCATAGGCAATCTGCTTGTCACTCATGTTCGGACGAAAGCGGAATTTATTGTTCCCCACGCCAATTTCAGCTTGGTCAATTTCAAATTTCTTGAATGCAAGGCCACCGAGCCACCATCGCACCAAGATGACAGCCCCGACGACTACGAAGGTGCTGATGATAAGCACCAAGCTGAGCGACAAGGTCAGGTTCGAGGAATCGTTGTCCCACGCCAACGAGAGGAGTGGAGAAATATGGTTGGCCGTTGCGCTCATGATCGTCATTTTGGAAGCGTAACGAAGAATTTCAATGGTTAAGGAGGTTTATAGGTGGTGATGCGCTCCACACCTCGTCAGGTTTCATAGCGACCCGAGGCACTTGCAGCACATCGCACTGCGCAGCGCGTACAAAGTCTTTACTCCTCCCCCATCCGCAACGCCGCGATAAAGGCCTCCTGCGGGATGGACACACTCCCATATTCCCGCATCCGCTTCTTGCCCTCTTTCTGCTTATCCAAAAGCTTGCGCTTGCGGCTGATGTCGCCGCCATAGCATTTCGCCGTCACGTCCTTCCTCAGCGCCGCGATCGTCTCCCGGGCGATGACCTTGCCGCCGATCGCGGCCTGGATCGGGATCTTGAAGAGGTGGCGGGGGATGAGGTCCTTGAGCCGCTCGCAGAGCTGGCGGCCGCGGGCCTCGGCGGCGCCGCGGTGGACGATCATGGAGAGGGCGTCGACCGGCTCGCCGTTGACGAGGATGTTCATCTTCACGAGGTCGCCCTCGCGGTGGCCGATCTGGTGATAGTCGAACGAGGCGTAGCCGCGCGAGATCGACTTCAGCCGGTCGTAGAAATCGAACACCACCTCGTTCAGCGGCAGCTCGTAGGTGAGCTGGGCGCGGCCGGCGACATAGGTCAGGTTCTTCTGGATGCCGCGCCGGTCCTGGCAGAGCTTCAGGATCGGGCCGAGATGCTCGTCCGGCACGTAGATCACCGCCTCGATCCACGGCTCCTCGACCGCGGCGATCCGGTTCGGATCCGGCCAGTCGGCGGGATTGTGGATCTCGATCACCTCGAGCCCGGCCGCGTCCGTGCCCACCCGGCGCTGCGAGCCCGTCGAGGTGACCGCGTCCTTCGATTTGGCCAGGTGCACCTCGTAGACCACCGAGGGCGCGGTGGTGATCAGGTCGAGATCATATTCGCGCGACAGCCGCTCCTGGATGATCTCCAGGTGGAGCAGGCCGAGAAAGCCGCAGCGGAAGCCGAAGCCCAAAGCCGCCGACGTCTCCATCTCGAAGGAGAAGCTGGCATCGTTGAGCCGCAGCTTGGCGAGGCTGTCGCGCAATTTCTCGAAATCGTTGGCGTCGGCGGGGAAGAGCCCGCAGAACACCACCGGCTGCACCTCCTTGAAGCCGGCCAGGGCCGCGGCCGCCGGCCGCTTCGCGTCGGTGATCGTGTCGCCGACCCTTGTCTCGCCGATATCCTTGATCTGCGCGGTGATGAAGCCGATCTCGCCCGGGCCCATGGCGGCGAGCTGCTCGATCTTCGGGCGGAAGACGCCGACGCGGTCGACCAGGTGGACGCTGTCCGCCTGCATGAACTTGATCTGCTGGCCCTTGCGGATCGTGCCGTCGATCACGCGGATCAGGATGACGACGCCGAGATAGGGATCGTACCAGCTGTCGACGAGCATCGCCTTGAGCGGCGCGCTGGCGTCGCCTTTGGGCGGCGGGATGCGCCTGACGATCGCCTCCAGCACCGCCTCGATGCCGATGCCGCTCTTGGCCGAGGTCAGCACGGCGTCGTCGGCGGGCAGGCCGACAATGTCCTCGATCTCGTGCCGCACCTTGTCGACGTCGGCCGCCGGCAGGTCGATCTTGTTGATCACCGGCACGATCTCATGGTCGTGCTCGATCGACTGGTAGACATTGGCCAGCGTCTGCGCCTCCACGCCCTGCGCCGCGTCCACCACGAGCAAGGCGCCCTCGCAGGCGGCGAGGCTGCGCGAGACCTCATAGGCGAAATCGACATGGCCCGGCGTGTCCATCAGGTTGAGCACATAGCTCTCCCCGTCCGACGCCGTGTAGTCGAGCCGCACGGTCTGCGCCTTGATCGTGATCCCCCGCTCCTGCTCGAGCTCCATATTGTCGAGCACCTGCCCATGCGTCATCTCCCGCGCGGACAGCCCGCCCGTGACCTGGATGAGCCGGTCGGCCAGGGTGGATTTCCCGTGGTCGATGTGCGCGATGATCGAGAAGTTGCGGAGCTTGGAGAGATCGGTGGTCATGTTGGTGCGCGCCCTAGCAAAGGGGCGGGGCGGTGGCAAAGGTGGGGAAGAATGAGGTTCATCTGAGGGTGCAGGAGCTCGAAGCCGACACCCATGCGCACTTTGACCTTGAGACAGCCCTTAGGCTTAGCGTCAAGTTGCGGTTGGATCGAAAGCTAGGACCGCTGCGAGCTCCTCCTTGATCTCCTTCGGCCTGCCCTTCCTGATATATGTACACCGAAGACGTTCAACCTCTTCAGTAACAGCCTGTTCTCTATGAACAGAGTAAATTACAACCTGCCGATCCCTATATCCCCTATTCCGCGCTCGCCTTGCAACATAGAGGCCTGGATAGGTTGCATATATTGATCCAAGCTGCGCAGCCGCCTCATCAAGTGGAGGGAGTATTGGGATATTCAAGTCCAATACTATGCATCTATATACCTCAGATTCTATCGCCTCAATTGCAGAATTAGCATCTGAAAATGGAAGAATAAGATAGTTTTCCGAATCTAGATAATCCATCATCCAGACCATATTTGAAAGCTCGTCATCCACCAATACGATGGTGTCACTTTCTGTTGTCTGTGCCATTATCGTCCATCCCCCCGTTCTCCATAAGGCAACTTGATCGTAAACTCTATGCCGTCGGAGCCCTTCGATTGAATATGAAATTCTCCATTATGATCGTCGATAATTTTCTTGCAAATGTAGAGACCAAGCCCCGTTCCAGACGCAACAATCTTCTTTGCGTTGTCTCCCCTGTAGCCAAGTTCACAAATTCTATTTAGATCTTCCTGAGTCACAGGGTATTTTGAAATGCCTTCTATTTTGATGACCGCATACCTGGTATCATTCTGGATCCATTGATTTACGACAATCTCAGTTCCAAATTTACCGTATTTAATACAATTATCAAATATATTCATTAGTACTTGTCTTATTAATTCGGGATGTCCTCGCACCCTATTCTGGATCACACGATCTTTTAGGGATACTTCAATTTTCTTTGATTTCCCATCTTCTTGAAAGAACATAGCAGTTTCAATAATTACTTGCGGCAACACGACGATTCTTCTGTCTTGCTCAGCGACACCACCTGAGCCCTGAGCCAAAAAGGCTAGGTTTCTTATTAGGGTGATGCACTGCTCCAACTGGGCACGAGCGGCATTTAATCTCTGTTCGCGCCGCCCCTCGCCTACGATCACTCCATCGGCGAGATTATCGAGCGTTCCCGCCACGCCGTTCAACGGGTTTACGACCTGATGAACGAAATTGGAGAGCAGGGTGAGGTCGAAATTAGGAGGCGTTTCCGGGGGAAGATTGCGATTTTCCGGCATCAGAGTTCTCCTATGACCTCTGAGGAGCAATCAACGCCCGCCTTTCGGCGGTGTCAATCGCCTGCAACTCTGCCCTCGACCAGATTGCTACGTCTCGCAATGTGGCGACAGCCATGGCTGTCAAATCGCACCTTGCCGCGTCTGAAACCAGTTCAACGCCATCGTCACTTGTCGTCGCGCGAATCGAACCCCCACCCACGGCATATCGAAAATACGTCAGAACCGCCCTCAGGCCCGTATCGTCCCAAGAGCCGACCGGTCCTGTCCAATCTAGCCACTGGTAGTCTGGCGCCGCAGTGCAGGGCGTGCCCGCTATGAACCATCCGTACTGACGGAGATTCTCAAGTCGGAACGTTACTAGTTCGGAGAGAGCGGCCGCCGCTTCCAAGCCCGGCTCGAAGTCAGTTTCAAAGGCGTCAGCGACATAATTGGCTTGAGAAATCTTCATGATTGCGACTGCAAGCGGCAAAAACTCGGGGCCCACAATTTGCGAGCTATCCCTCAGCCCATACTTTGCAGTCAGACTTGGATGGGCACCTAAAATTCGATCAAGATCATAGCCTCTCCATACTCGCAGCTTAACTACGCCTCGTTGGGTGTTCCATTTCGTTATCTCCGTCTCAGCCTGAGGTGACGGATTGCTGGTTGTGACGAGCAGGAGGAAATCAGCATTTGCCGCATCCGCATACGCCAGCTTTTTCCAAAGGGTCGGCCAGTCGACAGACGTCCCATACCTCTTGCATTCAACGTACCATCGCTCAAGCGCCACTCCTCCGCTGAAATCAACGCTTCTATGAACGCCTTCGATATCGCGACCTCCGTCAGAGCCCGGCGTACGCCAAACTAGCGAGTTTATTCCCATGAGTTGGAGGAGATCATAAGTCAGATTCTCGAACTCAGTCGGGCTGAGATCGGACAAAGTTCGCGCCATGCTTCCCCCTCTGCGATAGCGGCTCAACGCTAGTGCAACCGAAACCACCGGTAGCACATCTTGCTTGTAAACGACCGTTTCAACCGACTGCCGACCACGCACGCTTCGTGGCACACCGTCGCCCCCTACTCATCGTCCACCACCCGCCACCACTTCCCCAGCGCGATCGCCCGCGGCTCGTCCCCCGCCCGAAGCTGGCCGAGCGTGCTCACGAAATACATGTCATCGAATCGCGCGGATTCGAGGATGACCAGGACCGGATCGCCCTTCGGGCCGTCCGGATGATCCGCGCCGACCCTGAGCCAGGGCTCGGGCGGGTCGTCGTCATTGTCCCACCAGTTGATCGCGGCGATCCGGCGGTCGGTGGTGGGGCGGTCGCGTTCGGACAGGCGGGCGCGGGCGACGGCGCGGAGCCGCGCCGCGGCGGCGTCGACGCGGGAGGGGTGGGCGGGCATCACACCCGCACCCGCCGCGGTTCGTCTCCGCCGCCCGCACTCGTGCTGTCGTCGAAATCCACAATCCGCCAGAACGAATCGAGCCGGATCGCGCGGGGCGGCTTTTCCGTCAGCATGTCGCAGAGCGTGACGACGTGGACGAGATCCGGCTCGCCCGCATCCTCGAGGATAAGCAGCACCGGGCAGTCCCGGCCATCCTGGCAATCGCGGACGCTGGCGCCGACCAGGATGATCTCGTCCTGCTCGCCATCGTCCCAGATCAGGGCCCGAATCCGCCGCCCGGTGAAGGCGCGGCCGTGCGCGGCAAGGCGCTCCTGCATCATCGCCAGCATGACCTCCGCATTGGCATCGAGGCGTGGATCTGGGAGGTAGAAGTTCATGCCGCCGGCTCCGGCGCGCCGGCTGGACCGTCGCCCTGATCGTCGTCGTCGCCCCCGTTCTCGTCCTCGCTTTCCGCCAGCGGTGGCAGCCCAAGCCGTTCGCGCCATGCCGCCGCCTCCTGCCGCGCCTTGTCCTCCCAGAGGGCAAGCGCCTCGGCGCGGAATTTCTGCTCGGCCTCGCTCGGCCCACCGCGCGTGCGCTCGCCCGGACCGCCGGTGGCGAGGTCCTTGCCCGGATGCAGGCCAAGCTCCGGCGGGGGCGGCCGCTCGGGCTCGCCGAACGTCGCCCAGACCGAGCGGCGCACATGATCGAGCAGCAGGCTGACCGGCGTGGCGACGATCTGGTGGGCGTCGAGATCGCCTCGCTTCAGGCTCCGCATCATCGCGACCGCCTTCTCGCCGAGTTCGCCGAGATCGAGCAGGACATCGAACCAGCAGAGCTGCCGCACGTAGAAATCCGCCTCCACGATGCAGCCGCGCAGGCGGGCCTCCCGTTCCTGGCAAAGCTTCATCGCATAGGTTTTCAGGATGCCGTTGCGGAATGTATCCCAGTGATCGGCCAATTCGGCGTCCGTGGGCTCCGCCGGCGCCGGCGTGACCCAGGCCAGGCGGGGCGGCGCGCCCGGCTCCCGCGGACTGGCGTTGCAGCGGCGGCGATGGAGCGCGAGCGCCCCCTTCCACGCCGCCGTAAACTCGCCAAGCTCGTCTTCCCGGCGCACCTGCCGGGCGCCGCTCTGGCTGCGCCCCATGCGGGCCGCGGCCGTGATCGCATTCCCCTCGGCCGCGAGCCAGGCGATGAAGCCGCGCTGGCAGGCAGGGTCCCAGCTGTCGGGCCGCGCGATCCTGCGCGGCACCGGGGTGAAGGTCAGCAAGGCGGCGATCTCCGGGTCGCCTGCGGCCCAGTCGGGTTCCTGTCCCATGGCAATTGTGAACCAGAGGGGTTCCTACATTGCAACGGGTCGGGACGGGGAATCAGGTCCATTATGGATGTAGTTTGACCAGCCTGGCCCCCCCGGACTTGATCCGGGGGCAACTTGTGTTTCGGGCGCCGGTGGGGAGAAGGTGGATCCCGGATCAAGTCCGGGATGACGAAGTGCCGGGACGGGGCGCCGTCACCGGGCAAGGAGCCGTCACGACGTAAATTCGTGACGTCAGTCCTGTCCGCTGCGCGGCAGGCTGGCCGGCCGGCGCCATGGCAGGGCCGATCGCTCCCCCGGAGCGATCTACGGGATGAAGGGCATCCCGTCCCCGGCCATCTACGCGCTGCTCCGGCGGCTGCCTTGCAGCCGGCGTCGCTGCGCTCGGTGGCTCAGGACCCGCCGGGGATTGGCGGCGGTCCCGCCGGCTGTTGCTGCTGCCTCACCTGCGGGCCCTGGCCCGGCGCGCGGAAGCTCCAGGTGAGGGAGAGGGTGACGCGCGGGTAGGATTGGTCGCGGAGGTCGCGCGAGACGCTGGTGGCGCCGGTGGTGACCGACACCTGCGGGTCGCTCAGGCGCAATTGCTGGACGTTCAGCACGGTCGACAGCCGGTCGGTGAAGGCGTGCGTCCAGCTGAGCGAGGCGAAGGCGCTGGCGGAGGAGCGGGTGAAGCCGGTGTCGACGGGGCCGAAATAGCGCAGGGTGAGATTGACGCGGTCGCTGCCGCGGCGGCCGTCCTGCCCGTCGCGATATTCGAGCTGGGCGGTGCCCGCATATTGCACGGCGTGGCGGCTGCCGAGCGGGCCGCCGCCATCCTGGTCGAGGCTCTGGTCGGAGACGTTGGCGGTGAGCACGTAGCGCAGACCGGCGACGATCGGGCCGCGGGCGGAGAGCTCGGCGCCGGTCAGCGCCTGGGAGCCGAAGTTGAGCGGGCGGATCACCAGCACCCCGTCCGCATTGAGCTCGCCGCGGTTGGAGAAGATGTCGCGGGTCTCGCGGCGGAAGGCGGTCAGCTCGAAATTGTGGCGGGAGACGCTGGCGCGGAAGCGGACCTCGTAGCTGTCGCCGAATTGCGGGCGGAGCAGGGGATTGCCCGCCTGGGCCGTGGTCGGATCGAAGAAGTCCAGCGCCGGATTGAGCTGCTGGATCACCGGATAGGTGATCCGGCGCGAATAAGAGGCGCTGGCGGTGAGCCACTGGGCGAGCTGGCGCTCCACGTGCAGGCTCGGGAAGAGGTTCGTGCTCCGGAGGTCGGGCGCGCCGGTCGTGCCGCCCAGCTCGTAGCGGCGTCCCTCCAGCCGCAGGCCGGGCAGGATGGTGAAGCCGGCGAGGCTGAACTGGAAGGTGGCGTAGCCCGCATATTCGAACCAGGAGCCGTCGACCAGGGAAGTGGCGGCGAAGGGCGCGCCGGAGGGAAGCGTGCCGGTCGCGGCCTGGAACATCCTCGTGTCGGTGTCGACGAACTGCACGCCGACGGACAGGCGGTTGTCGCCGCCGAAGGGCCGCACATAATCGGCCTTGGCGGTCCAGTTCTGCTCCTCATTGTCGCGCCGCTGCTCAAAGAGGATCGGCGGCCCGGCGACGGGATCGGTCAGGAACGAGCGGTCGGGCTGGCCGTGGAAGCTGGTCCATTGCAGCGAGGCGGTCAGCAGCTCGCCCTGGCGGGCGGTGGTGCCGCGATAGTCGAAGCCGAGCTGGCGGAAATCGAAATCGATGTCGGTGACGGCGAGCTGGTCGGCGCTGCCGCCGGCGACCGCGGCGCTGGTCAGCACGGAGGGCCGCCGCAGCGTGACGTCGTTATGGGCGGCGGTGCCGGACAAAGTGAACATGTGATGGTCGCTCGGCCGATAGCTGGCCTGGCCGCTGGCATAATAATAGCGGTAGCGGTCCTCCTGCCGCCCTTCCTCGCTGGAGTCGAGCACCGGGCCGCCCGGGGTCAGCGAGAAACGATCGCGCTCGAAGCGGGTGCGGTTCTCGCCGCCGCCATGGCCGGCATTGCCGGTGAAGGTCCAGTTGCCGGTGCCGTAGGTCGGCGAGAGCCTGAGGTCGTAGCTGTCGAAATTGCCGCCGGTCGCGGTCGCCGATCCGCCGAGCCCGTTCTGGGCGTTGCGCCGGGTGATGACGTTGATGATCCCGCCCGTGCCCTGGGCCGAGAATTGCGCGCCGGGATTGGTCAGCACCTCGACCCGCTCGATCTGCGAGCCCTGCAGGTTGCGCAATATGGTCTGCGGATCGTTCACCCGCCGGCCGTCGATCAGGATCGTCGCATTGCCGGCGCCGACCAGCCGCACCGAGCCGTCCGCCTGCACCTCGACCGAGGGGATGCGCGAGAGGATGTCGGGCACGGTGGCGCTGCGCGCCTCCGCGGTGTCGCGGACGATATAGGTCTGCCGGTCGATCGAGCTCTGCTGGGTGGGCGCGGTGACGACGATGTCGTCCTGGCCCGATTCGGGCTCGGGCTCAGCCGCTTGCGGCGGGCTCGACTCCGGCGGGCTGGGCGCGGGCGCGGGTGGAGGGGCGGGCGCGGGTGGAGGAGCCGGCGGGGGCGGACTGGCGGTCGCCTGCGCCCATGCATTGCCCGCCGGCGCCAGCACGCCAAGCGCCACGCTGCACCAAAGCAGCTTCCGATACCGTCCCCACTCGCTGATCACGCCTGCACATACTCGCACTGTTGAATGCGGGGGAGCTGTATCACCAATGCAATACACCTGCAATTGATGCATCTTGCTAAATTTGTAGCATCGCGGGATTTTTCCGGCTCGACCGCAGAACGTAGGCGGAACGGGGCGCGTCATGCGGGCCGTGACGGGCGGAAAATTCGGTCCGTTTCGGAGGCACCAGAGAGCGTGTCGCGACGCGGCACGTGTTTGTCTTGTTTCGGCCCAGAAAGCGTTTCCTTGGCCTCGGCCGATTTGATAGCCTCCCCGGTAGATTCGCTGTGGTCAGGGGGGACTCGCAGGATGAACAGATTTCTTTTTTCGTTGAAATTGGCGGGCGCCGCCACGGTGCTCGCGCTCGTCTTCCAGCCCGCCAGCGCCTCGGCGCGCGGCTGCGGCGGCGAGCGGCGGCCGAGCCTGGGCGCGCGCATCCTCGGCGTCGCCGGCGCGATCGGCGCGAACGAAGTGATGCGCCGCGTCGGCATCCGCAGCTCGGCCGTCCGGGTCGGCATCGCGACCCTGCTGGGCGAGGCGATCACCTGCCACCTGAACGAGGCGGAGCAGCAGCAGGCGGCGGAAACGCAAATGGCCGCGCTGAACAGCGGCGCGACCGGCACGCGCTCGACCCGGCGCTGGACGAGCGCGCGGCGCTCCAACATCAACGGCAGCACGATGGTCGTCTCCCGCAGCACCGAAGGCGGCAACAGCTGCGCGATGACGCGCACCTTGGTCACCAATGAGGAAGGCCAGGAAGTGTCGGTCGAGCGCGAGCTCTGCCAGGGCCAGGACGGCCAGTGGGCGGCCGTGTGAGCCGCCGCCGCGCGTTCGCTTTCCTCTGCGGGGGCCTCGCCCTCTTCCAGTCGGCGCAGGCCGGCGCGCAATCGCTGGCGGAGGCGCTGGCCCGGCAGGGCGCGACCTGCCCCGAGCGCATCGCGCCATGGCCGAGCCAGCTTTCCTTCGTCGTCATGGAAAGCGAGGGCCTGCGCATCCTGGTGGTGACCGGCGGCATCGCGCAGGGCGACAGCGAGCGCCTGAACCAGTTCATCCGGCGGGCGGGGCGGATCGACGAGGTCTGGCTCGATTCGCCGGGGGGCAATGCCGCGGAGGGGCCGCATCTCGGCCGGGTCATCCGCGCCGCCCGGCTGGCGACGCGGATTCCCGCCGGTTTCCAGTGCATCTCCGCCTGCACCCTGGCCTTTCTCGGCGGGATGGTCCGCCGGGTCGATCCGGGCGGCGCCTATGGCGTCCACACCTTCTACAGCGGCGGTTCCTATCAGGAGGTCATCCGGCTGCTGACCCTGCCGAGCGCCGGCGCCGAGCGGGTCAGGCAGCTGCGCATCTATCTGCACGCCCGCGAACAGAGCAACGCGTTGCTCGCGCTCGACTGGCAGCGTTACACGCAGGAGATGGGCATCTCGCGCAACTTCCTGAGCGAGGAGGTCGCCAGCCAGCGCTCCATCGTGCTCACCACCGAGCAGGAAATCCTGCAGATGCAGCAGCGGGGCGTGCCCGTGGAGACGATCGCGCGTTCGCTGCAGACCTATCACTGCCCGAGCGACGCGACGCTGCGCCGGTTCAATGTGATCAACACGTCTGACTAGACTCGGACTGCCTCAGTCCGCGAGCAGATTGTCCAGATCGAGCAGCTGGTTCGCGACGGGTGAACGCGCATTTCGCAACGCGGCGCGCATCGTCGCCCGGCGCTGCGCCCAGTTGCCGCCGGCCGGATCGCGGGCCGCAGCGAGGGCCAGCACGACGCCCGCCCCCTCGAGGCCGGCGACACGCGCCTGGCTTGCGAACCGGATCGCCGAGGCCGGATCTCCCGAGGCGAGCGCGACCTGGCCGCAGAGGACCAGCCGCGCCCGGGCCGGCGGGGCCTGCAGGCAGTTGGCGTGGAGCGGCGACAGATCGCCGCCATAATGCCGGCCATAATCGCCGATGACCTGGTTGATGGTCGTCTGCAGTTCGGCGCCAGGCCACAAATCGGGCAGTCGCCCGTCCGGACTGGCTAGCGCGAAATAGGCGACGCCCTGCCGGCCGCTCGGCATGGTCGAAAGGTAGCCGCAATATTGCAGCCGGAGCTGGACGGGGCGGCCGCGCACGCGCGCCGAAGGCAGCAAGGAGGTGCACCGGGTCTGCAGCGGCTGCACGGGCACCGAGACCACCTCGCGCTGCACCACGGGCGCCGCGGGCCGGGCGCCGCGGCGCTGGGCCGCGGTCGGGGACGACAGCAATATGGCGGCGGTCAGGATCGTCGCCAGCGAAAGGACTGCCCCTGAGCCGATGGTCGATTTCACGCTTTCCCCCCGCGATCAACGCGGTGAGGCTAGTGGCGAAAGGCCCTGGTCGCAACGGGGCAAATTCCCCGGATCGGAGGATCGGGTCCGTCGTCAGGCGTAGACCGCGCTGCCGCACGGGCTGCTCGCGCCGCGGCCGTCGGCGCCCCATTTGCGATAGCCGTTCGAATCCACGTGAAAGCGCATGCCGGTGTAGAAGCCGAGGCCGGTATTGTAGGCGCGGCCGTCGCGGGCATGGGCGGCGCAGATCTGCCGGATCATCGCGGTCCGGCTCACCGCCGGATCGACCGGGGCGAGATCGAGCGCGAAGAAATGGCGGTGGGCGCTCTGCGGGGCACCGGCGGAACAGCGGTTGAGCTGCTCGTTGCGATAGGCGCTGAGCGCCTCGACCGGGCCGAGCACGGGCTCGACCTCGTCGCGGACGAAACGGAGCGTGGTGGTGATGTGCGCCCATTTGTCGGGCGGGGCGACCTCGAAGCGCTCGGCATTGCAGGCGCGCCAGGACGACGAGGTGCGGATCAGCTGCCAGACCGGGACCACGTCCGCCAGCCCCTGGGCGACGAGATGGTCGCGAAAGGCCTGGACCTGCTGCTGGTGGCGCGGATCCCTGGCGAGCCAGGCATAATAATCGGCGCGGGACTGACCCGGCGCGAGATCGCCGCGCGTCTCCGGATAGACCGGGGCGCGGACGCTCGGCGCCGGCGCGGACGGCAGGTCGCGGGCCTCCAGCGCCGTGCGCGGAGCACCGGCCGGCGGCGCCGCGGACGGAGCCGGGATGTCGAGACGGGCATGAGCCGAAATCGGCACGAAAAGGAGCATCGCCGCAATCGCGGCCGCTCGAACAAATTGTCGCATGAGGGCCAAGTGGAAAAGCCGGGCGGACGGATCAACCCGTGTTTATGCTGCAGCGCGGCAAGTCGAGCCTGAGGCAGGTTAAGGCGAGGAACGTTACGGCGGACTCCGCCTATTTCACGGTCCGCTTCGCTATTCCGTAACGCGTTCCGGCGACATCTTTTCTGGTCGCACTCGACAAGTCCCTGCGACGAAAGGAGGATTTTGAACGCCGAAGCGCGAGGGCGCTCAGGACTCGCCGGACTGGAGATGGCCGCGAAACCAGTCCGCCATCTCCGCTTCGGACATTTCCCCGGCGGCGAGGTCCAGGAAAGCCACCGCCAGTTCGGCATCCGTGGCACCGAGCATATAGCCGTTGAGCACCAGAAAGGTCTCGCTGACCACTGCGGCGGTTCGCTTGTTGCCGTCGACGAAGGGATGATTGCGGGCAATGCCGTAAGCGTAGGCGGCAGCGAGCGCAGCCGCATCGGGCTCACCATAAACGGCGAGATTCAGCGGCCTTGCCATCGCGCTTTCGAGCAGGCGATCGTCGCGCACGCCTTCACCGCCGCCATGCTCCGCAAGCTGCTCCGCATGCGCAGCAGCGGCGACCTCAATGGTAACCCAGACCCAGTCGCGAACCACCGGCCTATTTCGCGAGTTCGCGCAGCGCCCGCCTGCGCCGAGCCATCACCTCACGTGCGACAGCCATCTGCGCGTCGAAATCGGCTTCGGGCGCGCTGAGCTCGATTCCACGCGGCGTCCGGGCCACTTCCAGACTGTCACCCACCGCGACTTCGAGATGGGCGAGAAGCTCCTTCGGCAGGATGACGCCGGCGCTGTTGCCGATCTTCTTGATCTTGAGCTGCGTGTTCATACGCGCGTTATAACATATGCAGCTTAGTCCGGCAAGCGCGGCAGCCTTTTCGGCGGCGGGGGCGAGCTGGGCGCCGGCGTGGTCGCCAGCGGCTCCTGACACGGCGGTCCCTGACAAGATTGAAAAGAGCTGCCTGGGGGCAAGGCCGGATCAGGATCAGGGGGCTGGACGATGGGGGTTATTGGTGGCGGCGCCTCGGGATCGCCGCCGCGCTCCAGCACCGCGCAGGGGCTCTCGCCGCCGCGCGGGCCGGCATTGCCCCAGCGGCGGAAGCTGCGCGTGTCCACGTGGAAGCGGGTGAAGCTGTAGAAGCCGAGGCCGACGCCGCCCGCCCGGCCCCAGCGGGCATGGGCGGGGCAGATCTCCTCGAACAGCTGGCGCCGCGTCGTCGGGCGGAGCGGGATCAGGTCGAGCGCGAAGAAATCGAGATGGGCGCTCGAGCGGGCGCCGAGCGCGCAGGTGTTGAGCGCCGGGTTGCGATAGCCCGACACCGCCTCGACCGGGCCGACGGCGGGAATGACGTGGTCGCGCACGAAGCGCAGGGTCTTCACCATGCCGGGCCAAAGCGTGAAGGGCGGGACCTCGAACGGCTCGCCATTGCACTGCCGCCACATGCTCGCGGTGCGGATCAGCTGCCAGGTGGGAAGGACGTTCCGCACGCCGGCCGCCTCCTGCCAGGCCTCGAACGACATCACCTGCCCGCGCCTGCCCGGCGCGGCGTCGAGCCAGCGCAGATAATCGGCCTCGGCTTGGCCTTCGGGGATTTCCTGGGCGTGGAGCGGAGCGGCGGCCAGGGCGGCGGCGAGCGGAAGCAGGACGAGGCGACGCATGGCCTTGTCATAACCGCAAGATCGATAAGTGACAGCCCCGCCGCGCCCGACTAGCCTGGGGGGACAATCCTGGAGACCGCCATGAAGCTGCCCGCCGCCCCCTTCGCAACGGCCGTCGCCGCCTTGCTACTCGCCGCGCCGGCCGCCGCGCAGACGCTGCTGATCGGCAATAAGGGCGAGAATACGCTGTCCTTCGTCGATCTGCGCAGCGGGCGCGAACTGGGCCGTTCGCCGACCGGGCGGATGCCGCACGAGATCGCGGTATCGCCGGACGGGCGGCAGGCGGCGGTGGTCTCCTATGGCGGGCGCTCGATCGACGTCTTCGACGTGGCGCGCCGGGCCAGGCTCCGGACGATCGAGCTCGCGCCCAATGAAGGGCCGCACGGCATCGTCTGGCTGCCGGACGGGCGGATCGTGGCGACGACCGAACGCAGCCAGTCGCTGGCCGTCGTCGACACCCGCGACCGGGACCGGCTGACCAGCATCGCGACCGGCCAGCAGGGCACGCACATGGTCGCGGTGACGCCGGACCGGCGGCGCGCCTTCACCGCCAATATCGCCGCCGGCACGGTCAGCGTGATCGACCTCGCCGCCGGCCGCAAGCTCAGCGACATCGCGGTGGGCGGGCGGCCGGAGGGGATCGCGCTCACGCCCGACGGGCGCACGCTCTGGATCGGCGACCTGGAGGGCGCGCGGGTGCAGGCCTATGACGCGCGCACGCTGAGGCGGCTGGCGGAGGTGCGCACAGGCCAGGTGCCGATCCGGGTCGCGGCCAGCCCGGACGGGCGCTGGATCGTCACCTCCAATCTCGGCGACGGCTCGCTCAGCGTGATCGACGCGCGGACCCGTCGGGTGACGCGCACGATCAGCGTCAGCGGCGCGCGCGAGGCGGGCCAGGTCACCATCCTCTTCTCCCGCGACGGGCGCCGGCTCTATGCCGCCGAGACCGGGCGCAACCGCATCGCCGAGGTCGACATGGCCTCCGGGCGGGTGCTGCGGCGGCTCGAGGCGGGCGCGCAGGGCGACGGGCTCGCCATCGCGCCCTGACCCCGTTCCATCCCGGGGATCGTCGTCAACGCTCCGGCAAGGATGACCGGGCATTAACCATAAGCTTTGGGCGAAGATTAGCTTTGATCTGACATGAGCGAGCCTTCGAAGAGTCCCCATGGGGGCCTGGAGGACCGGAAGCATGTTCGGATTTGGCCGCAGGAAAGCCGCGGATTCCCGCCGCGGCGGGGGTTTCCTGACCAGGCTCGCCCGCGATTCGCGCGGCAATACGCTCGCCATCGTCGGCGCGGCTCTGGTGCCGCTGACCGCGATGATCGGCGCGGGCGTGGACATGAGCCGCGCCTATATGGCCAAGACCCGCCTGCAGATGGCCTGCGACGCCGCCGCGCTCGCCGGCCGCCGGATCATGCTGAACGACACCATGACGACCGAGGTCTCCGACGAGGCCAAGAGGTTCTTCAACTACAATTTCAACCAGGGCCAATATCAGACCACCACCTTCACCCCCACGGTCACGCGGCCGGTCGCAGGCACCGTGCGGGTCGCCGCCGCGACCAACATGCCCACGACGATCATGCGCATCTTCGGATTCAGCACGCTGCCGCTGAGCGTGACCTGCGAGGCCTCGCTGAACTTCGTCAACACGGACATCATGCTGGTGCTCGACACCACCGGCTCGATGAACCGCGACGTCAACGACGAGAACACCGATACGGACAGCGAGCGCAAGATCTATGCGCTCCGCCTCGCGGTGATGGCGCTCTACAACGAGCTGCGGCCGACCCAGACCCAGCTGGAGGCGCAGAATCTGCGGCTGCGCTACGGCATCGTGCCCTATTCCAGCACCGTGAATGTCGGCCGGCTGCTGACCGGGCTGGACTCCGGCTATATCCGCGGCTCGACGCCCTATCAGGCGCGCGAAGCCTATTACAACACGCCCAATTATACGGACACGCCGATCACGACCAACCAGGCGGGCCTGCTCGTCAACCCGGGCGCGCAGACCTATTCGGGCGGCCAGATCTCCAACACCAACTGCGGCAATTTCGGCAGCAACCGAAGCTTCACCCAGGGCTCGATGTCGTTCACCTCGACGGGCGTCAGCAACGATGCGGACATTTACGATCCGGACGGGGCGGCGGGGCCGCAGGCGAACGAGCCCAATCCCGGCGTCAACCATATCCGCTACCAATTTTCGCGCCGGACCTCGAGCTGGAGCAACAGCCCCAACAACCGGACCTGCGAGCGGACGGTGACGGTGACCCGGCGGACCTTCACCGGCCGCTACCGCTTCACCTCCTATCGCTGGACCCAGTCCACCTTCGACACCGCGGGCCTGCGCGGCGGCAGCACCACCATCGTCCCCGACATGCAGAATGCCGGCGGCACGGTGGCGACCCCTGGCTATTATAACGAGCGCTCGATCGTCGCCGCGCAGCAGGGCGCGACCACGGCCACGGCGGACTGGAACGGCTGCATCGAGGAGCGGGACACGACCTCGAGCATCAACACCTCGACGGACTATACCATCCCGGTCGGCGCGCTCGACCTCAACTTCGGCCTGATCCCGTCCGTGGACGAGAATCGGTGGCGGCCGCACTGGCCGGCCGTGCTGTGGCGGCGCGACGTCAACCAGGCGAGCACCACGGACGACGACGATGTCGAATATATGGGCGACGATACGGGCGACACCGTCGCCTGCCCGTCCGAGGCGCGCCGGCTGCAGGCCTGGACCGCGGAGAATCTGCAGACCTATGTGAACGGGCTGCAGCCGCGCGGCTTCACCTATCACGACATCGGCATGCTGTGGGGCGCGCGCATGCTCTCCAATCCCGGCGTGTTCGCCGCCGACAATCCCGACACCCACAACGGCATGCCCGTCACCCGGCACATCATCTTCATGACGGACGGCGTGCTGACCCCGCAATGCACCGCCTACAGCGCCTGGGGCATCGAGCGGAACGACCAGCGCGTGACCGGCGCCTACAATTGCTCCGCCCAGTATAACCGGCACATGCAGCGCTTCCGGATGATCTGCAATCAGGCGCGGAGCGCGGGCTATTCGGTCTGGGTGATCGCGTTCGGCACCACGTTGACCTCCGACATGGCCTGGTGCGCGAGCAATCCGACCCAGGCGTCGACCGCGACCGACCAGACCACCCTGATCAACCGCTTCAAGCAGATCGGCGCCAATATCGGCGCGCTGAGGCTGACCCAATGAGCCGGCCTCCCCTCCGCGCCCTGCTCGGCAGGCTGAGGCAGGACAGACGCGGCGTGACCATCGTCGAATTCGCGATGGTGGCGCCGGTCCTGCTGCTGATCCTGCTCGGCTTCTTCGATCTGGGCTACCGGGTCTATGCGCAGTCCGTACTGCAGGGCGCGCTGCACGACGCCGCGCGCATGGCGACGGTCGGCGGGTCCAGCATGGCCCAGATCGACGCCCGCGTGAAAACCCGCCTGTCCAATTTCGCGACGCGCTCGACCGTGACCACCGAGGCCACCAATTATTTCGATTTCTCCGGCGTCGCCCAGCCGGAGAAGATCGTCGGCGACACCGTGCCGGTCAACACCTACAATCCCGGCGACTGCTTCGAGGATACGAACGCGAACAACACCTACGATGCCGATCGCGGGCGCAGCGGCACCGGCAATTCCGACGACATCGTCCGCTATTCCGTCACGATCACCTTTCCGCGGATCCTGCCGCTCGGCCGCCTGATGGGCTGGGGCAACACGCAGACGCTCACCTCCAATACGGTGCTGCGCAACCAGCCTTATGCGGGCCGCATCAACAATGTGAACCGGATCAGCATCGCCGCCAACGGGACCGTCACGCAATGTTGAAACCAAGCCCCGACGCCCTCCGGTTCAGCGAAGCGCTGCGCGACTGCCGCAGCGGCGTCGCCTTCGTGGAGTTCGCCTTCGCCCTCCCCGTGCTGCTGGCGCTCGGCCTGCTGGGCCTGGAGACCGCCAATTACGCCATGGCCAATCTGCGCGTCAGCAACATCGCCATGCTCACCGCGGACAATGCCGCGCGCGTGCGCGATTCGATCGACGAGGCGGATATCGTGGAGCTGTTCACGGGCGCGAAGATGAGCGGCACCAACATCCAGTTCGCGCAGAACGGCCGCATCATCCTGACCGACCTGGAGCCGACCACCTCGCCCGCCGGCAAGCAGTGGGTCCGCTGGCAGCGCTGCGACGGCGCGCTCAATTATACCAGCGCGAATACCGCCCTGCGTCCGATGAACAAGAACAGCGCCGTGATCAGCAACGGCACCGAAATCTACCAGACGGACCGGAACACGCCGTCGACGGCCGACAATGTTAGCTCGGAGGTCGGCGCCACCCTCACCCAGGTCGGCTCCGGCACCAACGTGATCTCGGCCCAGCCGGGGACCGCGGTGATGCTCGTCGAGGTCGCCTACACCTATCAGCCGGTCATCCCGAACAGCTTCCTGTCCGGCCGCCGGATCACCTACCAGAGTGCGTTCAACGTCCGCCAGCGGACCGACCAGACCTTGCGCAACGTGAACCGCATCACCCCCCGGAGCTGCAACCTCTTCGCCGCCTGACAGGATCGCCAAAGGTCGCTAGAGCCTGACCGCTGAAGGTGGACGCGCCGCGCGCTTCCGCCGACAGCGTGAACGAGGCTCTATCAACGGTCGAGGCGGCATGAGTCAGCAGGTCAGCGCGGATATCACCCACAGCCTCGGGGCGGCCGAGGCGAAGCGGCGGATCGAGACCAATCTCGGCAGCCTTCTCGGCAAGCTGCCGGCCGGCGCCGTGGTGCGGCCGCACTGGGACGGCAACCGGGTCACGCTCGACCTCGTCGTCCTGTCCCAGGCGGTCGAGGCGGAGGTCGACATCCAGGAGACCGTGGTCCGCATCACGGTCAAGTTGCCGCCGGCGCTCGCCTTTTTCGGCCAGGCGCTGGGCAAGGCGCTGCGCCAGACGGGCAGCGTCCTCCTGAAGGACGATCGAGCCTAGCGGCGCGGACGGCGCGGCGGCGGTCCGTCGGCCAGGGTCAGCGAGGCGATGCGGCAGCGCTCGCCCTCGACGATCAGGGTCGAGCTGTTGTCCAGCGTGTTGCCGTTGAAGCGCGTGTCGAAGCCGATCCGGAGCGCGGCCGGCAGGTTGATGCACGGCCCGTTGAGCTCCGCGCGGTACCAGCGGCGGTGGCTGCCCTGCAGATAGACGACGTCGTCGCCCTGCGGGCGGAAATTGCGGATCGCGCCGAACGAGGCGAAGGGGATGCGCACCTGCGCGGGCGTCTGGGCGGTGGCGCTCCCGGCGGCGGGCGGGCTGGCCGTGGCCGGCACGGCGGCGGCCAGGAAGGCGGCGGAAAGGGGAAGCAGCAGCTCTTTCATGGCGCAGTCCTCCATAAGAGACCCGCCATCCTGACCGGAACGGCTGAACGGGGGCTGACCGAGCGGCGGGCTTGCCACGGTCATGGAGGGCGCTAACCTGCGCCGCTTCCTGGGGAGAGGAAGCGAATGCGCCATATCGCGGTGATTGGATCCGGGCCGGCCGGCTATTACAGCGCCGAGGCCCTCCAGAAACTTTACGGCGACGATGTGCGCGTCGACATGATCGACAAGATGCCGGTGCCCTACGGCCTGATCCGCTTCGGCGTCGCGCCGGACCACCAGTCGATCAAGGCGGTCTCCAGGCGCTACGAGAAGGTGGCGCTCAGCGACAATGTCCGCTTCTGCGGCAACGTGCTGGTCGGCCGCGACGTCTCCATTCCGGAGCTGCGCGGGCTCTACGACGCGGTGATCCTCGCCACCGGCGCGCCCAACGACGCCCCGCTGGAGATACCGGGCGGCGATCTGCCCGGGGTGATCGGCTCGGCGAGCTTCGTCGGCTGGTATAACGGCCATCCGGAATTCGCCGGCCTCGCCCCGCCGCTTCACGTCGACAGCGCGGTGGTGATCGGCAACGGCAATGTCGCGCTCGACGTCGCCCGGATCCTGTCCAAGACGCCGGCCGAGTTCGTCGGCTCGGACATCGTCGCTCATGCCTTCGGCGAGCTCGGCAATGCCGCGATCAGGACCATCCATATTCTCGGCCGGCGCGGGCCGCACCAGATCGCGATGACGCCCAAGGAATTGGGCGAGCTCGGCCATCTCGAGGCGGCGGTGCCGCGGGTCGACCTCGCGGATTTCCCGCCGGAGATGGACGACGCCCTGCTCGAGCCCGGCCAGCGCAAGTCCGTCACCCATTTGCGCGAGTTCGCGTCGCTGCCGCCGGGCAAGCCCAAGACCATCGTCTTCGATTTCTTCGCCAAGCCGGTCGGCGTCGAGGGCGACGGCAGGGTGGAGCGGCTCGTGGTCGAGCGGACCCGGCTCGACGAGCGCGGCGCCGCGGTCGGGACGGGCGAGGCCTACACGATCGACTGCGGCCTGATCGTGACCTGCATCGGCTACAAGACCCCGCCGATCGAGGGCGTGCCCTATGAGAAGGACCGCGGCCGCTTCGCCAATCATGACGGGGTGATCGGCGACGGCCTCTATGCGGTCGGCTGGGCGCGGCGCGGGCCTTCGGGCACGATCGGCACCAACCGGCCGGATGGCTATGAGGTCGCCGACAAGATCGCCGCCGATCTCGCCAGCGTCACCGGCCGCAAGGAGGGGCGCGCGGGCCTCGACAAATTGCTCGCGTCGCGCAATGTCGATCTCGTCACCTTCAAGGACTGGCAGAGAATCGAGGCGGCCGAGGCGGCGCGCGCCCGCGAGGGCAGCCCGCGCGAGAAGTTCGTCGCGATCGAGGACATGCTTGGCGCCCGCAACGGATAGGAAAAGATGAGCACCGACGACAAGAAGCCCGCTCCCGCCGCCCAATCCTCCGGCCCGCAGGGGCTGCTGATGGGAGGCGTGGTCCTCGTCCTCGTCGCGCTGGGCGCGGTGATCTGGCTGATCGTCAGTGCCCCCGGCGGCGCGCCGGCGAACAACATGGCCGAGGCGGAGACGAACGGCGCCGCGCCGGCCGCGAGCGCGATGCCGAATCGCGGCCGGCTGCTGCCCTCGGGCCTCAGGATAGAGACGATCCGCGAGGGCACCGGCGCGCAGGTCGCCCGCACCGATACGCCTCTCGTCCGCTACGAGCTGCGCGTCGCCGGACGCGAGCAGGTGCTCGAAAGCAATTTCGACCAGCCGCAGCCCATCCCGATGCCGCTGGACGGCGTCATCCCCGGCTTCGCGGAGGCGCTGACCCAGATGCGCGCCGGCGGCGAGGCCCGCTTCTGGGTGCCGCCGAGCCTCGGCTACGGCCCCGCCACGCCGCCCTCCGCGCCGTTCGGGCCGAACGACGTGCTGGAATTCCGCGTCCGGGTCGAGGGACTCGCTCCCGCGACCCGCCGCCCGGCGCCGCCGGCCGCCACGGGCGAATCGTCGAACGCGACGGATGCTGCGACGGAGACGCAAAACCGGAGCTGAGCGCGCGGCGGGCCGCCTTGCCAAGGCGGCTCCCGCCCCTATAGCCTCCTTCCGATCAGTCAGAGGGGCGCATGACCGGCCACGTCTTCATCAGCCACGGCTCGGAGAATCGCGACGAGGCGAACGACCTCGTCGCGTTCATCGAGGCGAAGGGCGTGAAATGCTGGATCGCGCCGCGCGACGTCCGGCCGGGCATCGACTATTCCGAGGAATTGCAGGCCGCGATCGAGAATGCGGCCGCCTTCGTCGTCCTGGTCACCGATCATTCCAACCGGTCCCCCTATGTGCGGGCCGAGACGGAAATGGCCTTCTCCTCGCACAAGCCGATCTTCCCAATCCGCCATGCCGACATCAAGCCGGCGGCGGGCCTCGCTCTGTTCCTTAAGATCCGCCACTGGACCGATGCCTATGGCAAAAGGCGGGACGAGGCGATGGACCGGCTCGCGCTCGAGCTGCAGACGGTGGTCGGCGTCACGCCGACGCCCGCGCCGGCGCCGGCCCCGATACCCGCGCCGCCGCCAGCGCCCGTCCCGCCGCCGCCTTTGTCGCAGCCGCCATCGCCCGCGCCCGTTCCGGCTCCCGTATCCGTGCCGACGCCCGCCCCGGCGCCCACCGCGCCGCCGAGCACGGCGCGGCTGGAAATGGCGATCGGACCCAATGCGGCTTATTATCTGGCCAGCTGGCAAGCGATGGACGCGCGGCGCTCCCAGCTCAGCTGGAACTGGGCCGCCTGTTTCGCCAGCCTGTTCTGGTTCGCCTATCGCAAGATGTGGGTGCCGGCGGCGGTGCTCTTCCTCGTCTTCCTGGCGCTGAACGCGCTCGGCCTGCTCTCGACCAGCCTGATGATCGCCGGCGGCGGGCTCTCGGTGGTCGCGATGATCGCCGGCGGCGCGCTCGGCAACGGCTTCTACCGCCAGCAGGTCCTCAGGCTGGCGCGGAGCACGGCCGGGCTGGAGCCGGGTCCTGCCTTGGCCGCGCTGCGCGTGAAGGGCGGGGTCTCGAAGCCCGGCGTGATCGTGCTCGCCATCCTCTCGCTCGCGGTCGCCGGCGGGGCGGGCTATTATGGCTGGCGCAAGGCGCAGGCCGCGCCGGTCCCGATCGACAATGGCGTCAAGCCGGTCGAGCCGATGGGCGCCAGCCCGGGGACCGACAATCCCTACGGCACCACGCCGAGCACGATCCCCCAGCTGCCGCCCGGCACCAATGTCCCCGGCATGGGGCCGAACGGCGAGCTCGACGAGGAGGCGCTGCGCAACGCGCTGCGCGAGGCGCAGAACCTGCTCGACCAGCAGGGCGCGGGCCAGGACCCGCTGGGCGACGCGCTGTCCGTCCCCAATCCATGAGCCGCGCGGGCGCCGTCCCGCGACGCGCATAAAGCCCGCTTGAACTCCCCAAAAGCCGCCCCTATAGACGCCGAGCCCCGCGGGCCCTCATGGGGCCCCGCGTATCGGTCGGGGAGTAGCTCAGCCTGGTAGAGCACTGTCTTCGGGAGGCAGGGGCCGGAGGTTCGAATCCTCTCTCCCCGACCAGTTTCGCTTGAAAGGGACGCCCAGCGTCCTTTTCAACGAGACGAGAGGCGGACGGCCGCCGTTATCGTGACTTGCGCGCCCAGTAGAACCCGCAAGGGTTTCCTAACCACGTTTTGAAGCAAGTCGGCGTAAAGCCCGCCTACCGGGTGGTTTCTGGTCCGACCTGGCAGCGGCGGGCAGCGCAAGGCGCGCCCGCCGCTTTTCCTTCCGGGCATTCGGGTTACCGCGGAGATGCCGGCGTCCGGGGTCGAACGCGCGTCCATCAGGATGTTTGCGGCGTGCGCGCCCAAGATCGTCTTGCGTCAGATCACGATGAAGTGGCTGTCGTTGAGGATGGGCAGATTGGCGATATAGGCGAAGAGCTGGGCCGCGCCCGCGCCGTTGCCGTCGGCGTCGAACAGCAGGGCGCCAGTCGTCGCGTCGTAGATGATGCGATCGTCCGCGTCCGCCGCGGCCGTACCGTTCACGAACGCGCTGGCGGAGAGCGCGCCCGGGGTCAGGCCGAACAGGGAGGCGCTGAGGCCGATCTTGTCGCCGAACGAGTAGCCCTGGATCAGATCGACATTGGCCGTCGCCGCCAGCGCGGCGAAGGCGGTGCCCGGCGTGGTGTTCAACGCGGTGCTGAACAGGAAGATGTCGCTCCCCGCCTTGCCGTCGAGCACGTCCTTGCCCGCGCCGCCGTCGAGGACGTTGTCGCCGCTATTGCCGCTGACGGCGTTGGCCAACTCGTTACCGGTCAGGTCGATATCCGCGTTCCCCTGCGCATAGGTGGTCAGCGTCTCCACCGAGAGGCCGGCGGCGAGCGTATAGTCGATGCTTACGGAGACGGTGTCATTGCCCTCGCCCGCGAGCTCGACCGGAATGTCGGTGGCGCTTTCGATCGCGTAAATATCGTTGCCCAGGTCGCCTGCCAGATAATCGCTTCCCGCCCCGCCGATGAGCGAATCGTCGCCGGCGCCGCCATAGAGAGCATCGTCCCCCTCTCCGCCGTCAAGCAGGTCGCTGCCGCCCGCGCCATAGAGGATGTCGTTGCCCTGCCCGCCGAAGAGCTGGTCGGTGCCGCCCTTGCCGTCGAGCAGGTCACTGCCGCCAAGGCCGGTCAGGACGTTGACGCCATCATTGCCGAAGATGGTGTTGGCCATGTCGTTGCCGTCCAGGTGGATCGTGGCCGTGCCGGCATTATAATCGGTGGACAGGATTTCTACTTCCGAGGTGAAGCTCAACGCGTAGCTCACGCTGGCGAAGATGCGGTCATTGCCCTCATTCCCGCGCTCGACGATCTGGTCGCCGGCATTGTCGACGATATACCAATCGTCGCCGCGATTGCCGCCCATCACGTCCACGCCGCCGCCGCCGTTCAGGAGGTTGGCGCCGGCATTGCCGTAGAGGAAGTTGGTGAACTCGTTGCCGGTCAGGTTGATCGCCGTGGTCGCAGCTTCGTCGGCGGCCATCAGCGTCTCCACCGCCGAGCCCGCGACCAGCGCGAAGCTCGCGCTCGCATAGACCCGGTCATTGCCCTCGCCGACGGTTTCGACGACCGTGTCGCCGATGCCTTCGACGTAATAAAGGTCGTTCGCAGCCCCGCCGATGAGATAGTTCGTGCCCGTCCCGCCATAGAGCCGGTCCTCGCCCGCGCCACCGTAGAGCGTGTCGTTGTCCGCACCGCCGTAAAGCGTGTCATTGCCGTCCTTGCCGTCCAGGAAGTCGTTGCCGGCATTGCCGGTCAGCACGTTCGCGCCGGCATTGCCCTGGATAAGGTTGGCGAGATCATTGCCGGTCAGGTCGATCGCGTCCGTGCCGGCATGGAGACTGGTGGACAAAGTCTCCACCGAGGCGCCGGCCGCGAGGACGAAACTCGCATAGACATAGACGCGGTCATTGCCCTCGCCCGCCCATTCGACGACCGTGTCCGCCCCCTCGATCACATAGACATCGTCGCCGGTGCCGCCTTCCATATAATCGGCCCCGTCCGAGCCGCGCAGCGTGTCGTTGCCGTCGCGGCCGTAGAGGATGTCGTCGCCCTGGCCGCCGAAGAGCGTGTCATTGCCCTCCTTGCCGTCCAGAATGTCGTTGCCCGTGGCGCCGTCCAGATCGTTCACGCCGGCATTGCCGAAGATGGTGTTGGCGAGCTCGTTGCCGCGCAGGTTGATGGCGTCGGTGCCGGTGTGGAGCGTGGTCGAGAGCGTCTCGACATTGGCGGGCAGACTGTAGCTGACGCTCGCATAGACCCGGTCACTGCCCTCGCCCGGCGTCTCGACGACCCGGTCCGACGTGCCGTCGACGATGTAGACGTCGTCGCCGCCGCCGCCCGCCATGAACAGATCGGCGCCGCGGCCGTCGAAGATCTCGTTGCCGTCATTCCCGAGCAGGATGTTGGTCCGATCGACCTCCCAATATTGGAGGGTCCCATCGACGTTCAGAACGAAAGTATCCTCGTCTACCGCATGGACCGAGATATTCAGATCGTCGCTGACGGTGATGCTGGAGCCGATCGCAGCACCGCTCGAATGGACGAGCCGGATGTGACTGTAATGCAGCGAGATGGTGACGGGGCTTGAGGTGCCGATGGCGTAAATGTCGTCGTCGAGCACGGCGATCGTCGGCCTGAAGCCGCCCGCGACCCTGATCATTTCGGTTCGCGCCGTGCCGTCCGCGTTGAACGTCTGCATCAGGGTCGTGTAATAGCCGTCGAGGGTGTCGGTGGCGGGCGTGTACCGCGCGCCGGCGAAGACGAAGCCGCCGTCCGACAAGGGCTGCAGGTCGGTCTCCGCATGCAAGCCCGACAGCGAATGCGCGGATCCGACCGCCACGCCATTGGCGTCGAAGACCTGCAGGGCACCGACCGCGTTCAGCCGCGCGACGACCGCGAAGCCACCCCCGGCGAGCGCCGTCACGTCGGAGCGCTGGTCCCCCGCGGCGCTGATCAGGAATTCGGTGCCGACGGGGTCAAGCGCGGCGCTGAAAATCTGCCCGAACAGCTGGCCGCCGCTCGAACGGGTGACGAGGATATTGCCGCCGGCCAGTTCCACCGTCTGCCCGGGCGTGCCCGTCCCGGCCGCAGCCTGATCGAGCAGGACGCCGGTCTGGCTGTAGCGGAAGACCTGCATGGAGCTGTCCACGGCGAGAATGTCGCCATTGGCGAGAAGGGTGGTCGCCTGGCTCGGCACGGCCGCCACGGAAAATTCTACCCCGACCTCGTCCCCATTCTCGTCCAGCACCTGGAAGCGGGTCTGGTTCATGCCGGCTGACCCGGTCACGAGCACTTGGTCGGCGGGCGACACGTCGACGGCATCGGCGTTTTCGGAAATGGTGCGGACGCGGGTCATATAGGGCATCGGCCACTCCTGAATTATCGCGAGATCCTTCGGCTCCCCGGGTCGGCCGGGGAGCCGAAGCGCCACCCTTGCTAGATCACCGCGAAGAAGCTGGCGTCCAGGTTGAACGGGCCGTTGAGATAGGCGAAGAGCTGCGCCGCGCCAGCGCCGTTGCCGTCGGCATCGAACAGCAGGGCGCCGGTCGCCGAATCGTAGATGATCCGGTCGTCCG
>DATJUQ010000010.1:0-37841 GCA_035502235.1 Allosphingosinicella sp. | reverse complement strand
GCCATAGATCAGATCGTTGCCCGCGCCGCCGTACAGCGTGTCGTCATTGGCGCCGCCATAGAGGGTGTCATTGCCCTCCTTGCCGTCGAGCACGTCATTGCCGCCGGCGCCGTTGAGAACGTTGTTGCCGGCATTGCCGAGGATCAAATTGGCGACGTCGTTGCCGGTGAGATTGATCGCCGCGGTCCCCGCATTGTCCGCCGTGGTCAGCGTCTCGACCGAGGCGCCGAGCGTGAGCGTGTAGCTGACGTTCGCGTAGATGCGGTCATTGCCCTGGCCGGCCACCTCGACGATGGCGTCGGTGCCGCTCTCGATCACATATTGATCGTCGCCGGCGCCGCCCTCCAGATAATTGGCGCCGGCGCCGCCGTAGAGCAGATCGTTGCCGTTGCCGCCGTAGAGCGTGTCGTTGTCCGCGCCGCCGTAGAGCGTGTCGTTGCCGTCCTTGCCGTCGAGCACGTCATTGCCGCCCACGCCGCTCAGCACGTTGTTGCCGGCATTGCCGATGATCAGATTGGCGAAGCCGTTGCCGGTCAGGTTGATCGCCCCGGTGCCCGCGTTGAAATCGGTCGACAGGGTCTCGACCTCGGCCGCGCCCGACAGTGTGTAGCTCACCCCGGCATAGACCCGGTCATTGCCCTGGCCCGCCAGCTCGACCACCACGTCGCCAACATTGTCGACGAAATGGGAATCGTCCCCGGTGCCGCCCTCGGTCGTGTCGGCCCCCAGGCCGCCGATGAGGATGTCGTTGCCGCCAAGCCCCCGCAGGAGATCGTTGTCGGCGGTCCCGTTCAGCGTGTTGTTATTGTCGTCGCCGGTGACGGTGATGCTGTTGCGGCCGGGTTTCTTCATGATCGCCTTTCGGACCTTTCATTGGCGGGCGGCAGGATGCGGCGTTGGTACCATCAATGCGATGAAATACTATCGTTTTCTTCGCGGCGCACCGCTGTGCGCGCTCCCATCGGCGCATTCGGCACCGAGGGAAGCGGAGGCATTGCGGGCCCGTGGCGAAAGGGCAGCCGGGCCCGCCGCGCGGCGGGCCCGGCCATCCTTCAGATCACGGTGAAGTCGCTGGCCGTGAGCGCGAGGCCCGGGCTCAGCGTCGCGAACTGGATCGCCGCGCCAGCGCCGGTGCCGTCCGCATCATAATAGAGCTGGCCGGTTAGGCTGTTGTAGATGATGCGATCGCTGGCGTCGGCCGCAGCGGTGCCGGTGACGAAGGCATTGGCGTTGAGCGCCCCCAGGCCGCCGATCGCGGTGAAGATGGCGTCGTCCAGCGCGATCTTGTCGATCGCATGCTCGAAGCCGAACACCACGTCGACATTGTTCGCCCCCAGCGCGGTGGTGAAGGCGAAGGTATCCGCCCCCTGCAGGCCGACCAGCAGATCGTTGCCGCCCTTGCCGTCCAGCACGTTGTTGCCGGCATTGCCGTAGATCGTGTTCGCCAGCTCGTTGCCGGTGAGGTTCATCGCGTTGGTCGAAGCCAGGCTCTCCGCCGACAGGAACTCGATCTCCTGGCCGGCGCCGAGGCTGTAGCTGACCGTGGTGAAGATGCGGTCATTGCCCTGACCGCCCGATTCCACGACCGTGTCGGTGCCGCTGGAGACGAAGTAGACGTCGTCCCCCATGCCGCCGGCCATGTAGTTGGTGCCGGTGCCGCCATGCAGCTCGTCATTGCCCTCGCGGCCGTAGAGCGTGTCGTTGTCGGCGCCGCCATGGAGCGTGTCGTTGCCCTCCTTGCCGTCGAGCACGTCGTTGCCCGCGCCGCCGGTGAGCACGTTCACCCCGGCATTGCCGATGATGAGATTGGCCTGCTCGTTGCCGGTCAGGTTGATCGCGCCCGTGCCGGCATTGTAGTCGGTCGAGAGGGTCTCCACCGACAGGCCCGCCGCGAGCACGAAGCTCAGGCTCGCATAGACGCGGTCATTGCCCTGGCCGGAGAGCTCCGACAGCGTGTCGCTGGCATTGTCGACCACATATTGGTCGTCGCCCTGGCCGCCGGCCATATAGTTGGTGCCGGTCCGGCCGTAGAGGATGTCGTTGCCGCCACCGCCGTAGAGCGTGTCGTTGTCGGCCCCGCCGTCGAGCGTGTCGTTGCCGTCCTTGCCGTCGAGCAGGTCGTTGCCCGCGCCGCCGTTCAGGATATTGGCCCCGGCATTGCCGAAGATGGTGTTGGCCTGCTCGTTGCCGATCAGGTTCAGGCTGGTCGTCCCGGCATTGTCGAGCGTCGACAGGGTCTCCACCGACATGCCCATGGCCAGCACGAAGCTGACGTTCGTATAGACGCGGTCGGTGCCGCCGCCGACGGCCTCGACCACGGTGTCGGCCGAGCTTTCGACGACATATTGGTCGTCGCCCGAGCCGCCCTCCAGATAGTTGGTGCCGGTGCCGCCATAGAGCATGTCATTGCCCTCGCGGCCGTAAAGCGTGTCATTGTCGGCGCCGCCGGCGAGGGTGTCATTGCCTTCCTTGCCGTCGAGCAGGTCGTTGCCCGCGCCGCCGGTCAGGGTGTTGATGCCCGCATTGCCGATAATGCTGTTGGCGAGACCGTTGCCGGTCAGGTTGATGGCGCCCGTCCCGGCATTGTTGGTGGTCGACAGCTGCTCCACCGACGACCCGGCGGTCAGCGCATAGCTCACGCTCGCGAAGACCCGGTCATTGCCCGCGGCGGCCGCCTCGAGCACCTGGTCGCTGCCATTCTCGACATAATAAGTGTCGTTGCCGAGGCCGCCCGACAGGATGTCGGCGCCCGCGGTGCCGCGCAGCGTGTCGTCCGTGTCGAGGCCGGTCAGGGTGATGTTGACCGTGACCGTGTTGCCGCCCGTCAGCGTGTAGGTGAAGCTGTCATGGCCGGGCGTGTTGGACGCGCCCGAGCCCGAGGTCGGCGTCGGCAGGAAGGCGCCGTTCGGATTATAGTCGAACGTGCCGTTGGCGTTGACCGTCAGCAGGGCGCCGGAGGCCAGGACGATCTGGGTGCCGACATTGCCGCCGGAGCCGTTCACCGCCGAGATGGCGAGCGGAGGGCCGTCCGGATCGCTGTCCGCGCCCGACCCGTTCGAGGCGAACAGGTTCGCGCCGATGATCGCGCCCGATTCCGTGATCGTGAACGCGTCGGGCTGCGCCACCGGCGCATCGTCGACCGCGGTGATGTTGATCGTCGTGGTCGCCGTCGCCGAGTCGATCGTACCGTCGTCCACGGTCACCGTGATCGTGCGGCTGGTGTCGGTGCCGCCAACGGTCGGATCCTGGTTGGATGTCGAATAGACGACCGACGACAGGATCGACTGATATTGGGCCGGCGTGCCCGCGCCGCTGATCTCGACGGTGATCGTCGTGGCGTTGCTGGTGAAGATCGCCGAGAAGCCCAGCGGCAGCGGCGTCGAGAAGACGAGGCTGTCGCCGGCCACGCGGTCGGTCAAGGTCACCACCGCGCCCTCGATCAGGTCGCCGAGGCCCGTGTCGGGATCCGAGACGACGATCCCAGCGCCGATGCCGATCGGCGCGCTGTCCTCGACATAGGCGGTCGTATAGTCGATCCCCGCGCCCGCGCCGTTCAGGTCGACCACCGGCGGCAGATTGTCCGGCTCCACGTCGATCGTGATCGTGTTCGAACTCTGATCGGTGTCGACGCCGCCATTGGCGGTGCCGCCATTGTCCTGCACCTGGAAGAGGAACGAGGCGTAATTGTCGCCGAACTCGTCCGGATCGGGCTGGAAGTAGAGGCGCCCCGCATTGATGTCGGCCACACCGACATAGACGCCGATGCCCACCGAGGCGAGGTTGACCGGCGCCGCGCCGCCCGCGCCGTCCGGATCGAACATCAGCGCGCCATTGCCCGGGAAGGACATGATCCGCACCGCCAGGAAGGCATTGCCCTCCACCGGATCGGAGAAGCCGAAGTCCGCCGCCGTGAAGACGTAGGGATCGTCCTCGCTCGCCGAAACGGTGTTGTCCGTGCCCTGCGGCGCATCGTTCACCGAGGCGATGTTGATGCTGACGCTGTCGGTGTCGGTCAGCGTGCCGCCGGTGCCGGTCTGGCCGTTGTCGGTGGTGACCACGCTGATCGCGTCCGTGCCGTTATAATTGGCGGTCGGATTGTAGGTCAGGCCGTTGCCCAGCGCGGCGTTGATCGCCGCGGCGGTGCCCGAGAAGGTCATCGTCGCGTCGTTCGTGCCGTCGCTTCCGCCCGAGAAGGTCAGGCCCAGCGTGCTGGCGATGGTCAGCGTGCCATGCGCGACCGAGAGGGTCACGGACAAGGTCGTCGCATCGACGTCGGCGACCGAGATCGCATTGCCGTTGGCGGTCGAGAGCGTGACGCTGCCGTCCTCGTTGATATTCTGCGTGCCCGGCACGGTGTTCACCGGCCCGTCATTGACGGCGATGATGTCGGCCTGGCTCAGCACCACGGTGCCGCTCGAATAAGCGGTGTTGCCGCCGGTGCCGCTCGCCACCAGGTTGGCGTCCATCCCGTCGACGATGCCGAAGCCGAGCGAATTGTCGATCAGGTGCACGGTCAGCGACGGCGCCGGGCCATTATAATCGGGCGCCGGGTTGAAGCGGATGAGCGTGCTTGACGAGATCAGCTGCGCTGAGGTCATCGACGCCGGGCCGATATCGGTCCAGACGCCGCCGCTGAAATACTGCCACTGGCCGACGCCGGCGCTGGAGCCGTTGGCGACCACCGCGATGCCCGAGAAGGCGCCCGGCGAGGAGGCCCCGCCATTGGGGATCTGATTGTCCGCGGCGTCCGAATATTGGCCGGAGAACAGGCTGGACACGGTCTGGCCCGCGCCGGGCGTATCCTCGGTCACCGTCGCCGCGGTCTCGGTGCCGTCGCCGACCACCACCGGCGCGTCGTTGACCGCGGTGATCGTGAACAGGATGGTGTCGCTGTCCGTGCCGACCGGGCCGGTGCCCGTCTCGCCATTGTCGGTGACGTTGATCGAGATCGCGTCCGCGCCGTTGAAATTGGCGTTCGGCGTGTAGGTGAGGCCGTTGCTGAACGCGGTGTTGATCGCCGCGGCGGTGCCCGAGAAGGTCATCGTCGCGTCGGCCGTGCCGTCCGAGCCGCCCGAGAAGGTCAGGCCGGTGCTGTTGATGAGGGTCAGCGTGCCGTGCATGACCGACAGGGTCACGGTGAGCGTCGTCGCGTCGACGTCCGACACCGTGATCTGGGCGCCCATGATGGTGAGGGAGCCGTCCTCGTTCATGACATTCGACGCCGGCACCGTCAGGATCGGCGCGTCGTTCACCGCGGTGACGTTGAAGGTCAGGGTGTTGGCCGAGAGATCGGTGTCGAGGCCGCCATTGGCGGTGCCGCCGTCGTCGCGCACCTGGAAGGTGAACGAGGTGAAGGGCGTGCCGTTGGCGTCGGTCGCGGGCTCCAGATAGAGCCGGCCGAGCGCGATGTCCGCGGCGCTGATGAACGCGCCCGCCGAGACCGCGACCGCCGCGCCGCCGCCGGGGCCGTCCGCGTCGTAATAGAGCGTGCCCGGCACCGGCACGGTGGTGATCACCACGCCGGCGAAATCGTCGCTGTTGATGTCGCTGAACCCGAAGCTCGCCTCGGTGAAGACGTAGGTGCCGTCCTCGTTGATCGTGAAGGTGTTGTCGGTGCCCACCGGCGAATCGTTGATCGCCTGCACGTCGACGCTGGTCTGCACGCTGACCGCGTCGACGCCGCCATTGGCGGTGCCGTCGCCGTCGGTGAGATTCCAGACGATCGTCCGCGTGCCCGGGGTCGGGCTGAGGCCGCCGCTATTGGAATAGGTGATCGCCCGCACCACCGCCTGCACCGCCAGCGGCGTCGCATCGGGATCGAAGGTGAAGACCAGGTTCGCGCCGTTCGTGCCGCCGGTGAAGGTGGCGATCTGGACGCCGCTGACCGAGACCGCATTGCCGGCCACCGTCACCGTGCCGGACGTGTCGATGCCGAGCACGTCCTGCGCCGGCACCGCGCCGGTGGTGATCGAGACGATCAAGGTCCCGCCGTCGAAATTGGCGCTGTCGATGTCGCCGACGACGGCGTCGCTGCCGACGTCGAGCAGGACCGGCGCACTGCCCTCGAACCAGGTGGCCGCGTTGGTGTCGAGATTCGCCAGCGTCGGCTGGTCGTTCACCGCGTTGACGTCGAAGGTCAGCGTGTTCGCGCTCTGGTCGGTGTCGAGGCCGCCATTGGCGGTGCCGCCGTCGTCGCGCACCTGGAAGGTGAAGCTGGCATAGCCGGTGCCGTTCTCGTTGGCGCTCGGCTGGAAGACGAGCAGGCCGCCGCTGATGTCGGCCGCCGAGACGAAGGTGCCCGCGACGGTGATCGGATTGCCGTTCAGCAGCAGGGCGCCGTCGGTCGGCAGGGTGGTGATCACCACGCCGGCGAAGGCGTCGCCCTCGGTCGGGTCGCTGAAGCCGAAATCGGCCGCCGCGAGCGTGTGCGAGCCGTCCTCGAGCAGGGCGATCGTATTGTCCGTGCCGTCCGGCGCGGTGTTGACGTTGATCACCTCGACCGTGCTGGCGACGGTCAGCGTGTCGACGCCGCCATTGGCGGTGCCGTCACCGTCGACCAGGGTCCAGCTGATGTTGCGGATGCCGCCCGTCGGGCTGGTCAGGTCGCTGTTGGTATAGGCGATCATGCGGATCAGCGCCTGGACCGCCGCCGGGGTCGCGTCCGGGTCGAAGGTGAAGACCAACGGCGCGCCGCCGGCGCCGCCGCCGGTGAAGGTGGCGATCTGGGTGCCGCCGACCGAGACCGCATTGCCGGCCACACCGACCGTGCCGCTGGTATCGATGAAGAGCTGGTCCTCGGCCGCGACGACATTGGTGATCGCGACGGTGAGCGTGCCGCCGTCGAAATTCGCGCTGTCCAGATCGGCGATCGTGGAATCGTTACCAACGTCCAGATAGATGCCGGGGCTGCCCTCGGTATAGGTCGCCGCGTCGCCGGCCAGGCCGGTCGAAGTGGGCCCGTCATTCACCGAGGTGACGTCGAAGGTGAAGCTGTTCGGCGTCTGGTCGGTGTCCTGGCCGCCATTGGCGACCCCGCCGTCATCGCGCACCTGGAAGGTGAAGCTCGCATAGCCGGTGCCGTTGCCGTTCGGCGCGGGCTCGTAGGTGAGGAAGCCACCGGTGATGTCGGACGCGCTGACGACGGTGCCGGCGACGGTGATCGCGACGCCGTTGAGCAGCAGATTGCCCGCGGCCGGCAGGGTGGTGAGCACCACGCCGGTAAAGGCATTGCCCTCGGCCGTGTCGGTGAAACCGAAATCGATGAGGGCGAAGGTGTGGCTGCCGTCCTCGAGGATGGTCACCGTATTATCGGCGCCGGCCGGCTCGTCGTTGACCGCCAGGACGTTGACGCTGCTGGTCACGGTCAGCGTGTCGACGCCGCCATTGGCGGTGCCGTCGCCGTCGACCAGGGTCCAGGTGATGGTGCGAGCGCCGCCGGTCGGGTTGTCGCCGGCATTGTTGTTGTACTGGATGGCGCGGGCGAGGGCCTGCACGGCCGCCGGGGTCGCATCCGGATCCAGGGTGAAGACCAGCGAGGTGTTGCCGAAGCCGCCGCCGGTGAAGGTGCCGATCTGGGTACCGCCGACGAGCACGGTGTTCCCGACCAGGGTGACCGTGCCGGTCTGGTCGACGAACAGCCCGTCCTGCGCCGGCACGCCGCCGGCGGTGATCGCGACGGTGAGCGTGCCGCCGTCGAAATTGGCGCTGTCCACATCGGCGAGCGTGGCGTTGCCGCCCACGTCGAGCGCCACGGCGTTGCCGCCCTCGGTCCAGGTCGCCGTATCGCCCGACAGGTTGGTCGAGGTCGGGGCGTCGTTGACCGCCGTGATCGTGCCGCTGAGCAGCACCGAGGTCGCCGAATAAGGCGTGGTCCCGCCGGAGCCGTTGACGCCCGCAATGTTGACGGTGGTGCCGTCGACGATCGCCGGGCCGCTATTGTCGATCAGCCGCACGGTGAGGAACGGCACCGCGCCGTTATAGTTCGGCGCCGGGTTGAAGCGGATCGCGGTGCCGACGCTGATCACGGTCGCGACCGAGAGCGAGGCGGTGGTCGGAATCACGACCCAGCTCGCGCCGTTGAAATATTCCCAATTGCCGGTCCCCGCCGTGGCCGCATTGGCCACCACGGCGATGCCGCTGAACGCGCCCGGCGAGGAGCCGGTCGGGTTCGTGCCGGCGTTGAACTGGGCGTCGAGCGCGTCGGAATATTGGCCGCTGAGCAGCGAGGAGACGGTCTGGCCGACCGCGCTGGGCTGGTCCTCCAGGATCGTCGCCACGTCCTCGGTGCCGTCGCCGGCCACGGTCGGGGCGTCGTTCACCGCGGTGATCGTGATCGCCTTGGTGTCCTGGTCCTGCTCGCTGGTACCGGTGCCGGTGTTGCCCGGATCGTTGCCGGTCCGACCATTGTCGTTGCTGGTCATGGTCAGCGTGTCGGCGCCGTTCCAATGCAGGCTCGGCGTGTAGGTGACGCCGTTGGCGGCCGCGAAGGTGGTGTTGATCTGGTTCTGGGTCGCGGTGATCGTGACCGTCGCGGTGCCGTTGCCGGTCACGTCGGCCAGCTCGATGCCGTTGCCAATATTGGTGAAGATCGCGATCGTGCCGTGCGCGACGCTCAGCGTCACGGTGATGTCCTGCGTGGCGGGATCCGCGTCCGGATCGGAAACGGAGAGGCCGGCAACCACCGAGCTCGCATCCTCGGTCGCGGCATGGGTGCCGCCGACCGCGTTCACCGGCGCGTCGTTGATGCCGACGACCGTGACGGTGTTGGTGACCTCGTCCGAATAGAGCAGGCCGTCGAACACCGAGGCGGAGACGGTGCGGGTCGTCGCCTGGCCGTAATTGGTGATGTTGTCGCCCGACGTGTGGAAGGTCACGAGGGAGAGCGCCGTCTGGTATTCGGCGACCGTGCCGGGGCCGCTTAGCGTCAGCACGCCGGTGGCGGCATTGTAGCTGTAATTGATGCCCGAGGCGGCGATCGTGCCGCTTTCATTGCCCTGGATGCGCAGCGAATCCTGGTGGGTCACGCCCGACAGGAAATTGCCGGAAATGCGCACCTGCGCGCCGGCCAGCTCGTCCGTGCCGTTCACGGTATCGAGATCGCTGGCGACGACCGCGCTGAACAGCAGCGCGCCGGCGGTAAGGCCGGAACCGGCCAGCAGGGACTCCTCGTTCACGGTCGCGGCGAGATTGTTGGCGCTGACCGTCGGCGCGTTCTGGATGGTCAGGCCCCAGGGCGCGGCGCTGTTCATGTCCGGCGTGTTGGCGAACACGGTCGGCGCGGCGACCGCGCCCAGCGTGCCGACCATGATCGTGCTGGTGTTGACCGCGGTCCCGTTCGGCTCGCCGCCGGCGCCCTCGAAGGAAATGTTGGAGACGTAATAGCGATTGGTGGCGGCGTCGACGTCGATATAGCGGAAGCCGAGATCGGTGGAATTGCCCTCGCTGTAGAGCTGCTGCACAGCGCCGGTGGCGAGGTTGTAGCGATAGATGCCGCCGACCTCGCCGGACGTGCCGAGGTTGATCTGCTGGGTGACGAAATAGAGGTAGCCGTTCACCTCGTCGATATCGATGCTCATGATCTGGCCATAGGCATCGTTGAAATCGGTATTGCCGCCGATGCTCGGATCGTCATGGACGCCGCTGAAGGCCAGCGAGCCGACCGTGTTCTGGCCGATGCCCGTATCGGTGCGGTCGAGGCCGGTGATCGTATAGATCTGGTTGTTGGTGACGTTGGTGCCGATCAGGTACCAGGTGCCGCTGTCCGGATCGAAGATCGCGCCGGGCGTGCCCGCGGGTACGGTATAGGGCTCGGTCGACGAGGCGGTGCTGAGCACCCAGGCCCGGTTGTTGGCGATGTCGAGCGCGATCTCGTTGGCGAACTGGCCCGCGCCGAGATTGGCGAGCGTGACCGAGGTCGGGCTCGCGGTGATGCCGTCATGATCGTAGGTGATGCGGTTGAAGTTCGTCTGGTTGACGAAATAGAGCGCGCCCTGCGTGCCGCTGTGATTATAGTCGATGGCGAGGCCGTTGATCTGGCCGCCGCTCGTGCCCGCGCTCTGGTCGGAATAGAGGACGGTCAGCGTCGGGGTCGCGCCCGGATTGAACAGGTCGGCGATATTGCCCTGCAGGATGCGGCGGTTGCCGGTGTCGGAGTCGGCGACGAAGAACAGGCCGTGGACGGTGTCGAACACGATCTCGTTCGGATGGTTGAAGTGCGTCGCGGGATTGTCGATCCACTGGTAATAAGCGTGCTGCAGCGTGGAGACGTCGGCGCCGTCGCGATGCGCGCGGAACAGGCCGGCGTCGCCCGAAATCGCGCCGAAGATCACCTGGTCGGGCGCGTTCAGGAAATTGCCGGTCGGCGAGAGCTGCGACGTCGAATTGTCGTCGCTCCAATTGTTCACGTCGGAAATGGCCGAGACCAGGCCGGGCAGCTGCTGGTTGTGGCCGCGATCGCCATAATGGCCGTTGTCGCCGCCCACCGCGACCGCGTTCACGCCGGCGGTGAGGCCGGTGCCGGCGAGGTTGCCGTTGAACGTGTCGTTCCCGTCGGCGATGTCGATCGCGTAGAGGAAGTGGGACGGCCCGTCGACCGCGCCCTGATAGAGGTAGATCGTCTCGCCCGCATCGGAGAGATTGATCCCGGCGCCCGAAAGCTGGGCCTGGGTCAAGGTGACGATCGTGCCGGCGGGCATGTTGCCCGGCGCGACATAGGTGAAAGTGCCCTCGCCGGCGCTCGCGGCCGCGAAGCTGGTGCCGTTCCAGGCCCGGTCGGTGATGTGAATCTGGGAGCCGGCGTCGAGCGAAGAGAGCAGGACGAAGCTGAGCGTGTCGGCCGGCGTGCCGCCGTCGTCGCTATTATAGCCGATGACCGCGGCCTGGCCGGCGCCGAGCAGCACCGCGTCGTTGAAATATTCGGACAGGATCGCATAGGCGCGGTCCGCCTGGATCAGGCCGTAGCCGGCGCGATTGTCATAGCCGTCGCCGATCTGCACGCCGGTATAGGTGACCTGGACGTCGCGCGCCGACTGTTCCAGCGCCCGCTCGATCTGCTCGCGGGTCGCGGTCGGGAAGGCCGCCATGAGCAGGGCCGCGATCGCCGCCGCGTTCGGGGCGGCGGCCGAGGTGCCGTAGAAGTTCGGGCTCGTGTCCGCCTCGAAGCCGGCATAGGCGCCGCTGTTCGGATTGTCGGCGCCGAAGAAGGTGTTGTTGCCGCCGTCGCCGGCGGTGAAATCGACGTTCGAGCGCCATTGCGGGGAGGCGTAGCGGTTGCCCGCCACGTCGAAGAAGATCGGCACATCGCCGCGGGAGGAGAAATTCTCCAGATAGGGCATGGACTCGCCCGCCACATAAGGCGCGGCGAAGCGGCCGCTGTCGACCCAGTCGGAGGCGCCGACCGAGATCGCGCCGTTGGCGTTGCTGTGGCCGAAGCTGGTGCCGCTGTTGGTGTTCCACTCGTTCAGGGTCACCGAGCCGGTGATCGAGGTCTTGACGTAGGTCGGGACGGCGAAACCCGCCGCCTCGCGCACGCCGATCGCGAAGCCGGCCCAGGTCGTCGAGGCGTTCTGCGCGACCTCGATCGCGTCGGCGCCGACATTGTTGGAGCTGAACGCGGCGATCGGCGAGCCGGCGGCGTTGAAGATGATGATGGCGAGGTCGGCGGTGGCGCCGAGGCCGCCCGTCTGCACGCTCGGATTGTCCCAGTTGAGGATGTAGGTCGCGGCGGCCGAACCGGTCTTGGTGAAGCCCTGGACGAAATCCTGGCCCGCGCCCGGATCGAAATCGTGGAAGCGGTAGGTGCCGGCGACGGCCGGCGAGCCGGTGATGTTGATCACCTGGTCGGAGGGCCGGTAGACGCTCTCGTAGGACAAAGTGCCCTGGTTGCCGGCCGACGAGAAATACATCGCGCCGCCCGCGACGACCGTGTCCACCGCCTGGGCGATGATGCCGTCCTGGAAGAAGGGCTCGTTGAAATAGCGCACGTCGTCGACGATGATGTCGGCGCCGGCATTGTAGAGATCGATGATGCCCTGCGCGAAATTCGCCGCCGTCGGCAGCGCGGTGTGGAACAGGACGTTGATGCCCGGCGCGATGTCATAAGCGAGCTGGGCCATGGCCCGGCCCTCGTCGCGGACCGAGGTGCCGGTGCCGTCCTCGAGGATGTTGACGCCCGCCGGCAGATCGCCCGAGGCGATATCCTGCGCATAATGGACGGTCAGCGCGGTGTTCTGGGTGGTCAGGGTCGCGGTGTTGAAGCTGTCCGAGATGAAGCCAACGCTGATCCCGGCGCCGGTCAGGCCGTAGGCGCTGTGCAGATAATCGACGTTCATCGACGCGACGTTCTGGCTCTGCACCGCCCCGGCATGGGTCTCGAAGAGCACCGGCCGGGCGTAGACGAGCGAATCGAGCCGGGCCAGTTCGTCGAGCTTGTCGACGTGGATGAAGCCGCCGGCCATGGCGCCGAAGGCGGCGCCGCGGACCAGGCCGAGCGCCTCGAGCTGGGCGAGCAGGGCCGCGCCGTCGGCATTCTTCCCGACCGCGTCGATCGCGACATAGCCGGCCGCCACCAGGCTCGCCGGGACGACGGACTCGAACCGGCCGAACGCCGCGTCGCGCGCCATGCCGTCGAGGCCGGCGACGCTGAGCTGCGCCTCCACGAACATCTCGGCCAAGCCGCCGTGCAGCTTGCCCCAGCTCGGATCGTCGAGGTTCAGGCCGAGCATCTCCGCATTGGCGGCGTTCAGCGCGAACTCGCCGTTCGCGCCATAGGCGTTGGCGCCGATGGTGAAGGCGCTGACCGAGCCGGACGAGCCGTCGATCGCGAACGTGCCGCCGGTCGCGGCCACGGCCTTCCCGACGCCGTCGGCGGTGATCGCCTGCTCGGGGGCGAGCGTGCCGCCCGTCGCGGACAGGGTCTTGGCCGCCTGGAAGCTGGCGCGGACCGCGGCGAGATGATCGCCGCCGAGATCGGAACCCAGGCTCTCGAGCTTGTTCTGAAAAATGCTGTCGAGCTGACGCGCGCTGCGTGACGAGACGGCCATGTTATTCCCCACCCTATGACAAGGGGGCCCCGCGCGGCATCGCGCGAGTCCCGACCTGCGGTTAACCCTGCATCTCAGTCTTTCGCACAGAAAAAAGCCGCTTGCTAGTGGGTTAAGTGTCCTAAGGGCGCAGTTCGGGGGGCACCCCACAAGGTAGTAAGCCAAAGAAAATGCGCGGCTCTTTTTGATTGCTGCAAGTTAAAGTCATCGTTTACGAACTATCCAAACTTGCCACTTGTTGTTTTTCGTAATCGCTTCGATCCACATTTGACAGCGGACGCGAACCGGCACAATGTGCGCGTCGCACGGTCCGGACTGTTCGTTGCGGTGCCGACTCGACCGTGCCGCCTTGGGGTTCTTGGGGAGGGGATCGATGTCGCAGCCATACATAGGTGAAATCCGCATGTTCGCGGGCAATTTCGCCCCCGCCGGCTGGTCCTTCTGCGACGGGCAGCTCGTGCCCATCTCCGAGAACGACACGCTCTTCAACCTGATCGGCACCACCTATGGGGGCGACGGCCAGGAGACCTTTGCCCTGCCCAACCTGCAGAGCCGCGTGCCGGTGCACGCCGGCACGGGCAATGACGGCATCGCCTATGCGCTCGGCGAGGCGGGCGGCGTGGAGCAGGTGACGATCACCGCGCAGACCACGCCGCTCCATTCGCATGCGATCCTCGCCGCGACCGGCGGCCAGCAGCTCAGCCCCCTGCCCGCCAACACCTGCGTCCTGGCCGACCCGTCGGGCGGACCGCAGGGCGTGGTCACCTATATCAACGAGGTGGCGACGCAGCCGCTGCTCGCCAGCGCCTGCTCCCCCGCCGGGGGCAGCCAGCCGCATGAGAACATGCAGCCCTATTTGGTGATCAGCTTCATCATCTCGCTGTTCGGCATCTACCCGACCCAGAACTAAGCGGGCCCCGCGCCCAAATCGGAGCATTCGCTATGGCCGATCCCTTCGTCGCAGAGATCCGCATGTTCGGGTTCAACTTCGCGCCCACCGGCTGGGCGCAGTGCAACGGGCAATTGCTGCCTATCTCGCAGAATACGGCGCTCTTCTCGTTGCTCGGCACCTATTATGGCGGCGACGGCAAATCCACCTTCGCGCTGCCGAATCTGGAAGAGAGCGTGGCGGTGCATCAGGGGCAGGGACAGGGCCTCAGCGAGCGGTTCCTCGGCGAGCTTGGCGGGTCCCAGAACGTGACCCTGCTGATCAGCGAGATTCCCGTTCACGTCCACGCGCCGCAGGTGAGCCTCAACGACGCGACCGTCAGTTCGGCGAACGGCAATGTGTTCGGCAAGTCGAAATGGGATGACGGCCAGGGCCAGACCGGCGCGGTCTCGACCTTCTCCGGCCAGGCCGCCGACACCATGTTGCAGCCGCTGGCGCTGCAGGTCGTGGGCAGCAGCCTGCCGCACAACAACATGATGCGCTATCTCACCGTCAATTTCTGCATCGCCATGCAGGGCGTCTTCCCGCCGCGCGGCTGAGCGCGACGGGATCCGGCAAAGGCGAATAGGAGCGAAACATGGGCACTCCCTTCCTCGGTGAAATCAAGATCATCTCCTGGAACTACGCGCCGAAGGCCTGGGCTTTCTGCAACGGCCAGTTTCTGCCGATCGCTCAGAACCAGGCTTTGTTCTCGCTGTTCGGCACGATGTATGGCGGCAATGGCCAGACCACCTTCGCGCTCCCGGACCTGCGCGGCCGCGTCGCCAATCATGTGGGCGGCGGCTTCGTTCAGGGGCAGGCGAGCGGCCAGGCCTCGCATACGCTTACGATCGGCGAGATGCCGGCGCACAACCACTTCCTGTCGGTGCGCAACGCGGCGCCGGGCATCGTCGGCGGCAATGTGGGCGCGGCCACCAAGACCATCGCCCAGGGCCTTGCCATCGTCACCAGCGGCAATCAGGCGGTGAACCTGTACAGCCAGTCCCCGCCGAACCAGGCGATGCATCCCAGCTCGACGGTCAATTTCGGCGGCAGCCAGCCGCACGAAAACCGTCAGCCCTATCTCGTGCTCAACCACATTGTCGCGCTGCAGGGCATCTTCCCCTCGCGGAACTAGCGGCCGAGGAGCATCCGGAAATCCACGGCGGCCAGCGCGTCGCCGAGATCGGCGCCGTGCGGACCGGACAGGCCGGGCGCCGCGGCGCGCCATGACGCCAGTTCGATCTCCTCGAAGGCGTCCGGCGTCAGCGTCCTAATCTCGAGCCAGGCCAAAGCCTCGCCATATTCGCGCTCGCAGCGCTGCGCCGGGCGCAGCAGCCGGCCGCCGAGCCTGAGCGGGCGGCCGCCGGGCCGGGCGCTGCGGCAGTCCGACTTGATCGGGTTCAGCCGGTGCGGCTCCCACGGCCCCTCGAGCGACGGCGCGTGCCACGCATAGAGCTCGTCCCAGTCCGAGCCGCCCGCGGTCGCCGCGCCGGCGAGCAGCCAGAGCCGGCCCTCATGCTCGAAGAAGGTGGCGTCGACCAGAGGCCAGTCCGGCAGCAGGCGCCGCTCGAACGTCCATTCCCAGGGGAAGGCGGCGGCGCGGTACAGCTCGACCCCGCCATGGGTGCTGCCTTCCGGCGCCAGCCAAGTCTCGCCCCGCCATTCGAAGACGAAGGGATAGGACAGGTGCCAGGGCCGCTCGAGAATCGTCCGGAAGCGGGTCTCCGCGATGCTCTCGCCCACTTCGGCGCAGACGATCTCGCCCTTCCCGCGTGCATAGGGAAAGGCCTCCGCGAACAGGAAGCTCCGCCCGTCCCGCTCGACGACGAACGGATCCGCGTAGAAAATCGCCGGATCGACCGGCAGCGGCTCATAGGCGGCGAGGTCGAAATGCCGGATGTCCGGCGCGAGCCCGTTGCGGCGCAGCGCGATGTTCCAATGCCGCCACGCGCTCCCGCCGCGGCGCACGGGCGCCAGCACCCCCGCCGCGAAGCGCCGCGCCACCGTCTTGAGTAGCCGCGCCGCGCTGAACGGCGCCGGGGAGCGCCGCGGGCGATCGGCGAGCGGCGCGCCCTCGCCGGCCACTGCGCGAAGCAGCAGGGCCTGCGTGCGCGCGAAGCACAAAGCGAGCCGGTCTTCCAGCCGGCCCGTGCCGCCGATCGCGGCATAGGATGAGGCGAGGATCGCCCCGTCGCTCGCGCCGATGTCCAGCAGTGGACACTCCCCCCGCTGGAGACGGCCGATCAGGGACAGCGTGTCGGGGCTGCCGTCATAAAGCGGCCGCAGCACGCGGCCCGCGCGCGCCGCGCCCGTCTCGGACAAATCGAGGATGAGGTCGAACTTTCTCTCGGGCGGCGGTTCCGGCGGCGCGGCCGCCGCGCCCAGCGTCCGCCGCAGCGACCATGGATAAGACGGCGAGGCGACACGAACGGTGACGACGTCATGACGCCGCGCCAGCGCCTCGGCGAGCCGGCCGTGCCAATCCCAGCCCCGCCGCGCGGGGAGCAGCAGCAGGAGGCGCTGCCGCTCAGGCGCCATCGCGCCGCCTGAGATCGGCGAGGCAGCGCGCGGCCGTCCCGCCGTCCCAATATTCTGGGCGCGCCGGCGCTGCGGCGGCGCTCGCCAAGGCCGCATCGAGCAGGCCGGGCAAGGCGTCCGGCGTGGTCAGCCGGTTGGTGCCCTGCTCGACCGTGATCGGCCGCTCGGTATTCTCGCGCAGGGTGAAGCAGGGGATGCCGAGATAGGTGGTCTCTTCCTGCAGCCCGCCCGAATCGGTGATCACCGCGCCGGCCTCGAGCACCAGGCTCATGAAGGCGATATAGGGCAATGGCTCGATCAGCCGGACGCCCAGGTCCCGGAGTGTCGCGTCGAGTCCCGCGGCGGCGAGCCGCTGCGCGGTGCGCGGATGGACCGGGAAGACGATCGGAAGGCGCGCCTGGACGGCGGCCAGCGCCTCGGCGAGCCGCGCGAGCTGCGCCGGCTCGTCGACATTGGAGGGGCGGTGCAGCGTCACCACGGCATAGCCGCCCCGCGCGAGCCCGAGGGCCGCCGGGGTCGCCGCCGCCTCGATCGCCGGCCGGCTCATCTCGAAACTGTCGAGCATGATGTTGCCGACCCGCGTGACCCGATCCGCCGGAATGCCTTCCGCTTCGAGATTGCGGTCCGCGTCGGGGGAGGGCGTCCAGAGCACGTCGCAGAGCACATCCGTGGCCAGCCGGTTCAGCTCCTCCGGCATCCGCCGGTCGCGCGAGCGCAGGCCCGCCTCCAGATGCACGGTCGGGATGCCGAGCTTGGTGCCGACCAGGGCGCAGGCGATGGTGGAATTGACGTCGCCGACCACCACCAGCCAGTCCGGCCGGTGCGCCTCGGCGATCCCGCCATAGGCGATCATCACCCGGCCCGTCTGCTCGGCATGGCTGCCCGAGCCGACGCCGAGATGGAAATCCGGGTCCGGCAGGCCCAGGTCGGCGAAGACCGCGGCCGACATGTTCGGATCGTAATGCTGGCCGGTATGGATGAGGACGGGCGCATAGTCGCCGCTGGCCTTCAGCGCGTGCCAGAGCGGCGCCACCTTCATGAAATTGGGCCGCGCCGCGGCGATCAGATGAACCTTGCGTGCCGACAAACCGGCCTCCCCTCCGACGCTCTCGGCTGGAACACCGAGCGGGTCAAGCTTGTGACGACCCGGCCGGCCCTCTAGACCAAGGCCGTGGAAGGAAGGTTAAGGTGACGGCGACGAAATTGCGGGCGGTGCCGGTCGAGCGGGTCTGGGGCCGCCGCGACATTCCCGCCGGCTTCCCCCGGCTCGACGGCGACGTGCCGATCGGCGAGATCTGGTTCGAGCCGGCCGCGGACGCGCCGTTGCTCGTCAAATATCTGTTCACCGCCGAGCGGCTCTCGATCCAGGTCCATCCCGACGACGCGGCGGCCCGGGCCCGCGGCTTCCCGCGCGGCAAGGACGAAGCCTGGTACATAATCGACGCCGCGCCGGACGCGCGCATCGGCATCGGCCTGACCCGCGAGGTCTCGCGCGAGACGCTGCGCGCGGCGGCGCTGGACGGCAGCATCGAGACGCTGCTCGACTGGCGGCCCGTCCGCGCCGGGGAGCTGCTCTATTCGCCCGCCGGCACGATCCATGCGATCGGCGGGGGCATCGCCCTGATCGAGATCCAGCAGAATCTCGATCTCACCTACCGGCTCTACGATTATGGCCGCCCGCGCGCGCTGCACCTGGAGGACGGCGTCGCCGTGGCGGATCCCCGCCCCTGGACGCCGCTGCCCTCGGACGGCGCGCTGCTGGCCGATGGCGGCGCCTTCCGCGTCGAGCGACGGCGGGAAAGCGGGCGCCTGCGGGAGCCCGCGGTCGTCATCCCGCTCGTGGCGTCGGGGACGATCGACGGCGAGCCGCTCGCCACGGGCGCGGTCTGGGACGTGAAGGACGATGCCGAGATCGCCGGCGAAGGGATCGACCTGCTCATCGGCTTCCCGGCCGATCCAGCCTGAGCGGATAAATATCTAGAGCTTGGTCCTCAGCGTCCAAAGCTCGGGGAAGGCGCGCTTGGTGATTGTCTTCTGCAGATAGGGGACGCCGGCCGTGCCGCCGGTGCCGGTCTTGAGACCGATCACCCGCTCGACCGTCACCACATGCTTGTGGCGCCAGACGGCCATGGAATCGTCGATGTCCATCAGTTTCTCGGCGAACTGATAGAAACGCCACCAGCGGTCCGTGTCGCGATAGACTTCGGCCCAGGCATCCTCGACCGCCGGGAGCGGCTCGTATTTCTGCGTCCAGTCCCGGTCGAGCGCCGCGACGGGCATCGCGAAGCCCGCCCGGGCCAAAGCGGCATTGGCCTCGTCCCACAGGCTCGGCGCCTCGAGCGCCGCGGCCAGAGCGACGTGCGGCGCGGAGCCCTCGTCCTGGAACTTCAGATGGGCGCCGTCCTTCAGGCCGAGCAGATATTCGATCTGGCGGAACTGGGCCGACTGGAAGCCGCTCGACGAGCCGAGCACGTGCCGGAAGGTCATGTAATCGGTCGGGGTCAGGGTCGCGAGCACGTCCCAGGACAGGGTCATCACCGCCTGGATGCGGGATACGCGAGAGAGATTCTTGTGGACCTCGATCAGCTTGTCGTCGCGGACCAGGGCCAGCGCCAGCTTCAGCTCGTGGATGATCTGCTTGAGCCAGAGCTCCTTGGTCTGGTGGATGATGATGAACAGCAATTCGTCATGATGGTCCGACACCGGATCCTGGGCGTCGAGCAACTTCTCGAGCGTGAGATAGTCGCCATAGGTCATCGCGCTTGCGTCGGTCATGGACGGGTCCGTTATCACGCCCGCCGGACGCATTCAAAGCCATGCATCGAAATACCGTTCCGCGCGTTAAACGATTTCTTACCCCTCCAGTGAAGGCTTGCGACCATGACGAAGGGTGACGGGGCAAAAAGTTTCGGTTCCTGCATTTCAACCCGGCTCGGCGCGGCGGTGACCGCGCTCCTGCTCGCCTCGTGCGGCGGTGGGGACGGAGGCGGCGGCGGCCCCCCGCCACCGCCGCCGGCCAATCGCCCGCCCGCGATCACCTCCCCGGCCACCGCCAATGCGGCGGAGAACGCCACCGGCACGATCTACACCGCCACCGCGACCGATCCGGACGGCGATGCGCTGACCTTCTCGCTGTCGGGGGGCGCCGACCGCGCCGCTTTCTCGATCACGGCCGCGGGCGCGCTCAGCTTCGCCCAGCCGCCGGATTTCGAGAATCCCACCGACGCCGACACCAACAATGTCTATCTGGTGCAAATCTCGGTCAGCGACGGCACGACCAGCACGACGCTCGACCTGGCGGTGACCCTCACCAATGTCGGGCCAGACGGCTTCCGGGTCCGCCGCGTCGCCACCGGCCTGCAGACGGCGCTCTACCTCACCGCCATTCCGGACAATAGCGGCCGGGTCCTGGTCGTGCAGCAGACCGGCCAGATCCGGATCCTCGATCCGGTCACCAACACACTCGCCCCGACGCCGTTCCTCGATGTCTCGGGCCAGATCGCCACCGACGGCGAGCGTGGCCTGCTCGGCCTCGCCCTGGCGCCCGATTTCAACGCCACCGGCACCTTCTACATCTTCATGACCGATCCGGCGGGCCGCATCCAGCTGCGCCGCTACCGGACCTTCGCCGGCAATCGCGACCAGGCCGATCCGGCGACCGCCGACACGATCATCGATCTCGCCCATCCCGCCAGCAACCATAATGGCGGCTGGCTGGACTTCGGGCCGGACGGCAATCTCTACGCTGCGCTCGGCGATGGCGGGGGCGGCGGCGATCCCGCCAACAACGCCCAGAATCTCAATGTCCTCTACGGCAAGATCATCCGCATCGATCCGCGCACCGACAGCTTCCCAGCCGATCCGCTGCGCGATTATGCGATCCCCGCCGGCAATCCCTTCACGGCGGGCGGCGGCGCGCCGGAAATCTGGGCGCTCGGCCTGCGCAATCCGTTCCGCAACAGCTTCGACCCGCCGACCGGCAATCTCTGGATCGGCGACGTCGGCGAGATCCAGCGCGAGGAGATCAACCTGATGCGGCCGACCGACGCCGGCGCCAATTTCGGCTGGCGGATCATGGAGGGCACGCTCGTCTTCAGCGGCACGCCCAATGCCAGCCTGGTGCCGCCCGTCGCCGAATATTCGCGCGGCGCGGGGCCGCGGGAGGGCCGCTCGGTTACCGGCGGCTATGTCTATCGCGGCCCGGTCGAGGCGCTCCGGGGCAATTATTTCTTCGCGGACTTCGCGGCCAACAACATCTGGTCGCTCCCGATCGCGCGGATCAGCATCGGCACGACCATCCCGAGCAGCCAGTTCACCCTGCGCAACGCCGCCTTCGCGCCCGATGCGGGCACGATCGGCCGGATCGCGAGCTTCGGCCTCGACCAGGCCGGCAATCTCTATCTCGTCGATTATAACGGGCAGATCTTCCGGGTGGAGGCGACCTGATTTGCGCCGGGCGGCACCGGCCCGCCCAGGCGGATCCGAAGCCTAGAGCCGGTCGGCGCTCGACACCACCTCGGTCGCCCTGAGCGCGGCGATGATCCGCATCAGATGCTGGACGTCGTGCACCTCGAGGTCGAACCGGAAGGTATGGAAGCTCGGGTCGCGCGAGGTCTGGTCCATCGAGACGATGTTCGCGCCATGGCTGCCCAGCACGCCGGCAATCACCGCCAGCGAGCCCGGCTGGTTCCTGATCACCACCTGCAGCTTGGCGGCGCCGCCGTCCGACTGGTCGCCCCAGGCGAGATCGACCCAGTCGGCGTCGACCCCGTCGGCGAGGCTCTCGCAGCCGATCGTGTGGACCTCGATCCCCTCGCCCTCGCGGCGCAGGCCGACGATCCGATCGCCGGGAATCGGGTGGCAGCATTCGGCGAGCTGGAAGGCGACGCCCGGCGTCAGCCCCTTGATCGAAATGGCGGTACGCTGCGGCGGCGGCTTCACGCCCTCCTTGGTCGTCGAGCCCGGCAGCAGCGCTTCCATCACCTGCGCGTCGTCGATCCGCTTCAGCGCGATCGCCTCCATCAGCGCCTCGTCGTCGGGGAAATGCAGGCGCCGGAGCGCTTCGGTGAGGCTTTCCCAGCCGACCTTGGCGGGCATCCGCTCGATGATCTCGTCGAGGATCTTGCGCCCCAGCGCGACCGTCTCCTCCCGCTCCTTCGACTTCACCCAGCGCCGCACCTTGGCCCGCGCCTTGCCGGTGACCACATAAGAGAGCCAGGCCGGCTGCGGATGCTGCGCCTTGGAGGTCAGGATCTCGACCTGGTCGCCATTGTCGAGCGGCGTGCGCAGCGGCATCACCCGGCCGTTGATCTTGGCGCCCACCGTCTGGTCGCCGAGATCGGTGTGCACCGCATAAGCGAAATCGACCGGGGTCGCGCCCTTGGGCAGCTGGATCAGCTCGCCCTTGGGAGTGAAGGCGAAGATCCGGTCCTGGTACATCGCCATGCGGGTATGTTCGAGCAGCTCCTCGGCGGTCGCCGCATGGTCGAGGATCTCGACCAGGTCGTTGATCCAGGGATGGTCCCCCGTCGCGACCGACGCGCCCTCCTTATAGGCCCAGTGGGCGGCGAGGCCGTGCTCGGCCTGGGCATGCATTTCGCGCGTGCGGATCTGGATCTCGATCCGCATTTGCTCGTCATGGATGATGGTGGTGTGGATCGAGCGGTAGCCGTTGCGCTTGGGGGTCGAGATGAAGTCCTTGAAGCGGCCCGGCACCATCGGCCAGCGCTGGTGGATCAGGCCGAGCGTCCGGTAGCAATCCTCCTGGCTGCCGACGATCGCGCGGAAGGCCATGACGTCGGACAATTGCTCGAAGCTGACGTGGCGCTCCTCCATCTTGCGCCAGATCGAATAGGGATGCTTCTCGCGGCCGGTCACCTCGGCCTCGACGCCGTTCGCCTCGAGATGGGCGCGGATGCCGCGGCCGATGCGCTGGATGAGATCGCCGCCGCCGCCCTCGTTCAGCCGCTCCAGCCTCTTGGTGATCGAGGCGAAGGCGTCGGGCTCGATCTCGCGGAAGGCGAGCGTCTGCATCTCGGTCATGAACTCGTACATGCCGATCCGCTCCGCGAGCGGGGCGTAGATGTCCATCGTCTCCTTGGCGATCCGGCGGCGCTTGGCCGGATCCTTCAGGAAATGGAGCGTGCGCATATTGTGCAGCCGGTCGGCCAGCTTCACCAGCAGGACGCGGATGTCGTCCGACATGGCGAGCAGGAACTTGCGCAGATTCTCGGCGGCGCGCTGGCTCTCGCTCTGCGCCTCGATCTTGGAGAGCTTGGTGACGCCGTCAACCAGCCGCGCGACATTGTCGCCGAACAGCTTCTGGATCTCCTCGGGCGTCGCCAGCGTGTCCTCGATCGTGTCGTGCAGGATCGCGGTGACGATGGTCTCGTCGTCGAGATGCAGGTCGGTGAGGATGCCGGCCACCTCGATCGGATGGCTGTAATAGGGGTCGCCCGAAGCCCGGGTCTGGCTGCCGTGCGCCTTCATCGAAAAGACATAGGCGCGGTTGAGCATCGCCTCATCGGCGTCGGGATCGTAGCCCCTTACCTTCTCGACGAGTTCATATTGCCTGAGCACGGACCCAAGATGGTGGCAGGCGCCTTAAGGAGCAACCAAAAAGCATGGTTCTCGCGCATCGGAAGGAAAGCGCGGGCCCGGCGAGGCCCGTCATGCCGGATCCGATCCGGCATCCAGCGTCTTCCCGGGAGGAGGAGGAGCAAGCTGGACCCCGGAGCGGCTCCGGGGCGACGGCCTATGCCGGGACGCGGTTCAGCTCCGCGCGCGAGCGTTGCACGCCTGCAATTCCTCGGCGCCGAAGGCGCGGCCGGCGACGGCGAAGCTCTTGAGCGCGCCGACCTGGCGGGCGAGCGCGGCGCAGACCACGGCCGGGCGGGTCGAGGTGCGGTTGGTGGAGACGCAGCTGCTGCCCGCGCAGCGCCAGATCGAATCGCGCGCCACGAACCTTTCCTGGGAAGGCTGGCCGTTGGTCTCGGCCTGGAAGGGGTTGGCGATAGCGGGGGCGTAAACGAGGGCAAGCGAGAGGACGGCGTAGCGCAGCACGGTGCGGCTCCCTGGCTGGATAAGTTTTGGAAGGCAACTTATGCGCTGGTTAGTAGCGATTCGCAACCTATGATCGAGCCGGCGCGGGAGGCGGATGACAATGTTGCAAAACAAAGTAAGTTGCGCGGCATGATCCGGCCCGATCATCGCAAGGCGGTGCTAGGCACCTGCGCGCTCCCGGCGGCCCTCGAGGCGGTGGGCGAACGCTGGTCCTTCCTGATCCTGCGCGCCGCGTTCAACGGCCTCGCCCATTTCGAGGAATTCCAGTCGACGCTCGGCATCGCCCGGAACATCCTCTCCAACCGGCTCGGCCGGCTGGTCGAGAACGGCATTCTCGCGCGCGAGCCGGATCCGGCGGACCGGCGCAAGGTCGCCTACAAGCTCACCGACAAGGGGCGGGACCTGCTGCCGGCGCTGATCGCGCTGAGGCAATGGGGCGACAAATGGATCTCGGGAATGCCGAGCAATCCGGTGCTGGTCGACCGGAGCAGCCGCCATCCCGTCGCGCAGGTGGCGGTGCACGCCGCCGACGGACGGGTGCTGGATCTCACGGAGCTGGAATGGCTCGATCGCGCGGAACTGCCGGCGGGCGCCGCGACCCCCGCCGTGCGGAATTAGGGTTGATCCAGCTGGGTCGAGCCAATCTCCGTTCGCCCTGACCCTGTCGAAGGGCCTCCCTTCTCATGGGCGAAAGGAAGGAGAGGGCTCCGACAAGCTCAGCCCGAACGGCTGTGAGTTTCAGACCTGATGAATTCGACGCCAGACCGCGAAGGCCTGATCGTTGCAAACGGAACCGCCGCGCTTTCGCCGGAAGCGCGACTCAGGCTCTCTTCAATTGCTGAGACACCGATCCGTCTCAGGCTGATTCAGCCTGAGACGGATCGAGGTCTGGACGAACCGCCGGGCTTACGGGCTGGACGGCGTATTATCGACGGGGCTGTTATTGCCGCTGATCGCGGCGACGCCGATCAGGACGATCAGCACCACGCCCAGGATCACGGCCGTGCTGCCGCCACCGCCGCCGTCGGCCTCCTCGTCCTGGAAATAGCTGAAGCCCGACAGCATGGGCGCCGACGCCCGCGTGAGGGACAACGCACCCGCATCCTGGGCACTTGCAGCAACCGGGGCGACAGCCATTCCGGCTGCGGCCAGGCACGCCACTATTCTTTTCATACCCTTTGCTCCCTGCCTTGGACAGCAGACGGCATGCGCGCCGAAGCCGCCAAGAAAAGGAAAACGCCGGAACCGAGGAAACGGTTCCGGCGCTCAAACGATTTTTATTACGATCGGCGCGGCGAAAGATCAGCCGTCGTAATCGGCGCCCGCATTGTTGTTGCGCTGCGGGGCCGCGGCGGTCAGGCGCAGCGCCTCGGCCGACTGGCTGAGCGAGCCGACCTCGTCCGCGACATCGTCTTCGTCGACCTGGACGCGCTGCAGGCTGCCGACCAGGGCCTCCTCCAGATCGCGCGGCTTCACGGTCTCCTCAGCAACCTCGCGCAGGGCGACGACCGGATTCTTGTCGCGGTCCCGGTCGATGGTCAGCTCGGCGCCGCCCGAAATCTGCCGCGCGCGCTGCGCGGAGAGCAGGACGAGATCGAAACGGTTCGGGACTTTGTCGACGCAATCTTCGACGGTTACGCGCGCCATGCGGCTGCTCCACTTGAAAAACGGAAATTCCGGAAAGCGGGCGACCTAGGCACCGCCCCCCGAAAAGTCAATGATTCTGACTCCCTAGCCGAGGCCCGCCTCAGACCCGCATCGGCATCAGCACGTAGAGCGCCGGCGCCTTGTCATTCTCCCTGAGCAGAGTGGGCGCGGCGGCATCCGCGAGATGGACCTCCATCAGGTCGCCCTCGATCTGGCCGAGAATGTCGAGCAGATAGCGGGCGTTGAAGCCGATCTCGATGCCGTCGGCGCCATAGTCCGCCGGAATCTCCTCCGAGGCGGTGCCGTTTTCGGGCGAGGTGACCGACAGGGTCACGCGGTCGCGGTCCAGCGACATCTTCACCGCGCGGGTGCGCTCGCTGGCGATGGTGGAGACGCGGTCGACCGCCTCCTTGAGGCTGTCGGGATCGAGCTTCAGCAATTTGTCGTTCGCGGTCGGGATGACCCGGCTGTAATCCGGGAAGGTGCCGTCGATCAGCTTGGAGGTGAGCACGGCGGTGCCGAGCCCGAAGCGGATCTTGGATTCGGAGAGCGAGGCCTGGACGGTGCCGTCCACCTCGTCGAGCAGCTTGCGCAGCTCCGCCACGCATTTGCGCGGGATGATCACGCCCGGCATGCCGGCCGCGCCCTCGGGCCGCGGCACGGTGACCCGGGCGAGGCGGTGGCCGTCGGTGGCGGCGGCCTTCAGCACCGGCTGCGCCTCGTCCGAGACGTGCAGGTAGATGCCGTTCAGATAATAACGCGTCTCCTCGGTGGAGATGGCGAAACGGGTCTTGTCGATGATCTGGCGCAAAGTCGCGGCCGGCAGCTCGAAGGCGGTCGGCAGGTCGCCCTCGGCGATCACCGGGAAATCGTCGCGCGGGAGGGTCGAGAGGGTGAACCGCGCCCGCCCGGCATTGACCTGCATCCGTCCCTCGGCGGCGATCAGCTCGACCTGGCTGCCCTCGGGCAGCTTGCGGACGATGTCGAACAAGGTGTGCGCCGGCACCGTAGTGGCGCCCGGATCGGTGACGTTCGCCTCGACGCGCTCGTTGATCTGCAGGTCCAGATCGGTCGCCATCAGCCGCAGGCCGCCATCCTCCTCGGCCTCGATCAATACGTTGGAGAGGATCGGGATGGTGTTGCGCCGTTCCACCACCGAGTGGACATGGCCCAGGCCCTTCAGAAGCGTAGCCCGCTCGATCGTCGCCTTCATCGATTACCCCTGCTCGCGCGCGTCTTTTGGTGAATGTGGACGGAAGACGATAGCGAGGGTTGCCTGTACCCGCCAGCACGAAAAAAGGGCCGGAGCATCGCTGCCCCGGCCCCTCTTCTGGGTGGTTTGTCGCTTGCCGCTCAGAAGCGGAAGGCCAGACCCAGGGTGCCCTGATGACGCTCCACGCCCAGCTCGTAGTTCGTGTAGCGATATTCGGCGCGCACGCTCAGCGGCGAGCCCGGAATGAGCCACTCGACGCCGGCGCCGGCGCGGATGCCGTCGAGGTTGACGCCGTCCTCGACATTGTTCTGGCTGATTTCGACGCGGGCGTTGGAATAACCGACCTTGCCGTAGATCAGCAGGTTGTTGTTCACCACGCCGCCGACGCGGCCGCCGATGTAGAAGTCGCGGCTGGCGTCGACGCAGGTGTTGCCGATGCACTCGCCGGCGGTGCTCTCCAGCACCTCGCCCTCGATGCCGAGCACGAGGTTGCCGGTGCGATAGTCGTAGCCGCCGCCGATGCCGTAGAGGATGCCGTCGTCGCCGTCCGAAATATGGTCGTAGCCGGTGATCGCCTCGATGTGGCCGCCGTTGAACGGCTGGCTGTCCTGGGCGAAAGCGGGGGTGGCAGCCAAAGCGGCGGTGCCCGCGAGGGCGGAAAGGATGATCTTACGCATTACAACAACTCCCTGAAAACAGACCCCTTTTGCGGGGCGGTAAGTACTTCTCGAAATACACCGACCGGCCGGTCGCCGATCCGTGTTGGCACCCCAAGACACCAACACGGTCCCGCCCGCCACGCCGCTGAGACGAAGGCGGCGCGCTGCGCGACCATCGCGACGAACATGGCGCCGCGCGCGACGAAGCCGCGGCGCGGACATGAAAAAGGGGCCGGGCGCGCATGGCGCCCGGCCCCGATTTTCGGCTCGCGCCTGCTTAGAAGCGGAAGCCCACGCCGCCGACCACCTGGTGGCGATCGACCCCGTCCTGATAGTTGGAATAGCGATATTCCGTCTTCAGGAAGGCGTTGGAGCCGATGCCGAACTGGGCGCCGGCGCCGACGCGCAGGCCGTCCAGATTGGTGCGGTCGGTGAAGTCGGCCACGGTGCCCGCGGTCCCGTCTTCATAGCTCACGCGCACGCGGGCATTGGTGTAGCCCGCCTTGGCGTAAAGCAGGCTGTTGCTGCCGACGCCGAAGCCGACCCGGCCGCCGACATAGAGGTCGCGGCCCGCGCTGACGCGGAGCGTATCGCCCGGAAGGGCGACGCCCGTCGCCTGCTCGTTGGCGGAACTGTCCATGGCCTCGGCCTCGATGCCGAACACGGCATTGCCGGACTGGAAGTCGTAGCCCACGCCGACGCCGTAGGCGACGCCGTCGGCGCCCTCGTCCTCGATGCTGGGGCGGTCGTAGCCGACCAGACCCTCGACGCGGAACCCGCCGAGATTGTTATTGTCCTGAGCCAGGGCCGGGGTGGCAATGGTGCCGGCCAGAAGGGCTGCGGCGAACGCAAACTTACGCATACTCAACTCCATCATTACACGTCCCGCACAATGGGAACTCGCGGGACAGCGAAGAGCGGTGGCGGAGGTTGCATGAACCGGACCTAAACGGGATTTCCTGTTGCCTTGGCGCCACAGGGCGCGCTTTGTTGCGGCCGTGACACGTCGCCTGCTCCTTCCGGCCCTCCTCGTCCTCGCGGCCGCGCCCGCGGCGGCCCAGCCCCGCGCGCTCGGCGCGTTCGGCGGCTGGGCGGCCTTCCGCGACGGCGCCCGCTGCTACGCGATCACTCAGCCTTACGCGCTTTCCGGGACGCAGGACGGGCAGCCCTTCGCCTCGGTCGGGCTCTGGCCCGGACGGGGCCGCGGCAGCCAGCTCCACATTCGCCTGAGCCGCGAGAAACGGCAGGGCTCGGCGGTCCTTCTCCGGATCGATGGCCGCGCCTTCCAGCTGGCCGGCGGCGGCCGCGACGCCTGGGCGCCGAACGCGCGCGCCGACGCGGACATCCAGACGGCGATGCGCACTGGCATCGATCTCGTCGTCGAGACGCGCTCGACCGCCGGGCTAACGGTGCGCGATCTCTATCGCTTGCGCGGCGCCGCCACCGCCATGGACGCCGCCGCCCTGGCCTGCGCGCCCCGGCGCTGAGCCCGGTGCAAGGCGCCCGCTTCTTCATCGCCCGCCATAGCGAGACCGTGTTCAACGCCGCGGGCCGGATGCAGGGCGACGCGCCGCACACCCCGCTGACCCGCGCCGGCTTCGCCCAGGCCGACGAGATGGGCGCCCTGCTCCGAGTCCGGCTCGGGCCGAGGCCGAAGCTGACGCTCTGGGCCTCGCCGGCCGGGCGGGCGCTGCAGACCCTGGCGGTGATCGCCGAGCATCTGGAGCTGGACTGGCACCGGGTGCGGACCGACGAGCGGCTGCGCGAGATCGACATCGGCGCCTGGGGCGGGCGCTATTATGCCGACGTCGCCGCCGAGCTGGCTTCCTTCTTCGACCGCTCGGCCGGCCTGTTCACCCGCCGCCCGCCCGGCGGCGAATATTATGACGACGTCGCCCTTCGCCTGCGCGCCTGGCTGGACGACACGACAGACGAGCCGGGCGATCGGCTGATCGTGATGCACGGCATGTCCTCGCGCGTGCTGCGCGGCCTGCTCACCGGCGCCGCGATCCGGGCGGGCTTCGCTGCGCCGCTCGCCGACGGCATCCGCCAGGGCGCCCTGGTCGAGATCGCCGACGGGAGGGAGACGATCCTCGACTCCGGCGACGCCTTCGAGCCTTTCTGACGCGCGGGTGGAAATTCCCGGCGGTTTCACCTACATGGGCCGCCTCATGACAGCCGCCATGCCTATCCCCGGTCATATCGACCCGGTTCCCGTCCCGCGTCCACAGACCGCGGCGGATGGCGCGCGCGTGAACCTGATCGGGCTGTCCAGGGCCGAGATCCGCGAAAAGCTGGCCGAGGCCGGGCTCGACGAGCGGCAGGCGAAGCTTCGCGCCAAGCAGCTCTGGCACCAGATCTACAATCGCGGCGCCACCGGCTTCGAGACGATGAGCGACATCGCCAAGCCGCAGCGCGCCTGGTTCGCCGAACGGTTCGAGATCGCCCGTCCGGCGGTGATGGTCGAGCAGGTCTCGACCGACGGCACCCGCAAATGGCTGCTGCAGACCGACGACGGCCACGATTTCGAGATGGTCTTCATCCCGGACGCGGATCGCGGCACGCTCTGCGTCTCCTCTCAGGTCGGCTGCACCCTCAACTGCCGCTTCTGTCATACCGGCACGATGCGCCTGGTCCGCAACCTCACCCCCGGCGAGATCGTCGGCCAGGTCATGCTCGCCCGCGACGCGCTGGAGGAATGGCCGTCCCAGCCCGAGGGCCGGATGCTCTCCAACATCGTGATGATGGGCATGGGCGAGCCGCTCTACAATTTCGACAATGTCCGCGACGCGCTGAAGATCGTGATGGACGGCGACGGGCTCGGCCTGTCGCGCCGCCGGATCACCCTCTCCACCTCCGGCGTGGTGCCGATGATGGCGCGCGCGGGCGAGGAGATCGGCGTGAACCTCGCCGTCAGTCTCCATGCGGTGACCAAGGACGTTCGCGACGAGATCGTCCCGATCAACCGCAAATATGGCATCGAGGAGCTGCTGCAGGCCTGCGCCGATTATCCCGGCGCCAACAATGCCCGGCGCATCACCTTCGAATATGTGATGCTGAAGGACAAGAATGACAGCGACGAGGACGCGCACGAACTCGTCCGCCTGATCCGCAAGTACAAGCTGCCCGCCAAGGTGAACCTGATCCCGTTCAACCCCTGGCCCGGCGCGCTCTACGAATGTTCGGACGATGCGCGCGTCCGGCGCTTCTCCGAGATCATCTTCGAGGCCGGCATTTCGGCACCCATTCGCCGCCCGCGGGGCCGCGACATCATGGCCGCCTGCGGCCAGCTCAAGTCCGCCGCGGAGAAGAAGAGCCGGGCCGAGCTGGACCGGATCGCCGAGGAGAAGCAGGCGGCGCTCGCCTGACACCTATGTTAGCGGCTTGACCCCGGCCGCCCTTGTGCGATGAATGCCGCACAACAGGGGGAATGCCGGTCTTATGTGGCTCTTGGACAAGATGCTGAAGAAGCTCATCAAGAAAGGTGAGCTGATCGTCACCAACTTCGACGGGAAGGAATATCGCTACGGCGCGCCCGACCCCAATCATGGCCCGATCCACGCCCGGCTGACCGACAAGGGCGCCGCTTGGCACATCGCCAAGGATCCGCGCGTCGGCGCCGGCGAGGCCTATATGGACAAGCGCCTCGTCATCGAGCCGCCCAGCGACATCCGCGACCTCGTCCTGATGATCCGCTACAATGCGCCGTTCGAGAAGCCGGGCGCGCTGAAGCCCAAGGGGCCGATCACGCGCAGCGCCAATTTCATCACCGGCAAGCTCGACCAGATCAACTGGAAGAGCCGCTCGCGCCGCAATGCCGAGCATACCTACAACCTCACGCGGCGGCTCTACGAGCTCTTCCTCGACGAGGACCGCCAATATACCTGCGCTTATTATCGCGACACGCAGGACAGCCTGGAGCAGGCCCAGCTCGACAAGAAGGCGCATATCGCCGCCAAGCTGAACCTGAAGCCGGGTATGAAGGTGCTCGACATCGGCTGCGGCTGGGGCGGCCTCGCTCTGTATCTCAACCGCCATTATGGCTGCGAGGTGCTCGGCATCGCGCTGGCGCCCGACCAGATCGAATTCTCCAACGAGCGCGCGAAGGAGCTCGGCGTCGACGACAAGGTGAAGTTCGAGCTGCTCGACTATCGCGACGTCGAGGGCCAGTTCGACCGGATCACCAGCGTCGGCCTGATCGAGCATCTCGGCACGCCCCACCATCCGGGCTTCTTCGCCAAGACGTTCGAGCTGCTGAAGCCCGACGGCGTGATGTTCTCGCATTGCTGCGGCCGCATGGGCGGGCCCGGCCTCACCGACAAATGGACCCGCAAGTACATCTTTCCGGGCGGCTATATCCCGGCCCTTTCCGAGCTGGTCACGCAGGCGGAGAAGCACCGCTTCATCGTCTCGGACGTCGAGGCGGTCCGCTACCATTATGCGCACACGCTCGAGGAATGGTACAACCGGACCATGGCGCACCAGGCGGAGATCACCGAGCTTTACGACGAGCGCTTCTTCCGCATGTGGCAATTCTACCTGACCGGCGCCGAGGCCGCCTTCCGCTATGGCGGGCTGGTCAACTGGCAACTGCAATATGTGAAGCGCCGCGACGCCATCCCGATGACCTGGGACTATATGTACGAGGAGGAGCGCCGGCTGCACGCGCTGGACGAAGCGCCGGAATGGCACCTCAGCCAGGCGGCGGAGTGACCGGCCGGCGGCGGACGTGACGGCATGACCCGTTCCGGCGCCGGCGGCCGCACGTCTTCATGACCGGCGTGGCGAGCGACCTTCGCGGATCGGCTCCGTGGTTCGCCAGGCTCGCCGAACGGCCCTTCCTTCCGGTCGCCCTGCTCGCATTGGTCCTGATGGCGCTGGACCCGGTCGGCTATGTCGGCGGCGGCTGGGACGATTGGTATTATCTCGATGCGGCGCGCTGCTGGGCCGAGCATGGCTATTGCCTGCCCGGCGATCATTGGGCGCGGCGAGTCACGCTGGTCGCCCCGCTCGCCGGCTCGATCGCGCTGTTCGGGGAGAGCCGCGCCGTGCTGTGGCTCGTTCCCGCCGCCTACAGCCTCGCCGCTTTGGCCCTCCTCGTCGCGGTCGTCGCGCGTCCGTTCGGCCGCCCAGCAGCCTTGCTCGCCGGCCTCGCCTTGCTGCTCACCCCGGCGTTTGGCGAGCGGATGCTGCATGTCGGGGTCGACATCCCCGAGCTGGCCTTCGCCCTCGCCGCCATAGCCTGCCTGCAGCGCGCGGCGCAGGCGAGGTCCGGCCTCTGGGCCGCGGCGGGCGGCGCCCTGCTCGGGCTGGCGATCCTCACCCGTCCCACCGCGCTGGCGATGCTGCCGCTGTTCGTCGGCGCCATGCTGCTCGTGCCGTCGCTCCGGCGCGGCCTGCTCCCCTTCGCGCTCGGCGGGCTGGCGCCCCTGCTGATCGAGGCCGGCGCCTTCGCGCTGATGACCGGGGATCCGCTGCGGCCTTGGGCGCTGTCCCTCGCCCACGGCGCGATCCCGTCGAGCGAGCTGGAGCCGGGCGTCGATCTGAGCCGGAGCCCGTTGTTCAACATCGCCTTCATCGACGGCTGGCGGCCGGCGGCCGGCATCGAGGTCCACTGGACGATCGACGCCTTCCTGAACCTCATCGCCCATCCCGCCACCGGCTTCACCCTGCTGGCGGCCTTTGCCTTGCTGCTGCTCAACGGGCGGCGGCTCGGGCGGCCGGAGGCGGGTGGGCGAGCGATCCCGTTGCTGATCCTCGCGGCGGCGCTCTACTTCGGCGCCCTGGTCTATGCGCTGGCCGTGGATCCGAAGCCGCGCATGTTCCTGCCGGTCATGGCGGTGGCCGCGGCCGTCATCGGCGTCCTGGCCGCAGAGGCCTGGCGGAACGGGCAGAAACTGCTGCCGGCCGCGCTGGCGATCCTGCTCGCGGTCAACGGCACGCTCGGGGTCGTGGGGCAGCCGGATGTGAAGTCGATCGTCCGCGCCGCCGGCGCATTGCTGCGCGCGCCGCACGGCCCCCTGGCCGTGGAACGATCGACCCGCCGCCTGCTCGCGCTGGAACCGCTGGCCGCGGCGCTGCCCGAACAGCGCCCCGGCGCGCGGATTCCGGTGCTGATCCTGGGCCGCGACGATTGCGGGATCGCGGCGGCGCGGCTGGACGGACGCTGGCGGGCGGCGCGGCAGATCGAGACCGGCTCGCGCCTAGCCGGGGACGGCCGCACCTTGCTGTGCATCCTCGCGCCGGTCGGGGACGCGCCCCGTCAAGGCGAGCAGCTGGAAGGCCAGGAGTAAGGGCGCCAGCGGCAGGTGCACGAGGTTGAAGTAGATCAGCGCCATCGGCAGCACCGCCGCGAGCGCGTAGAGGACGTGATAGGGCCCCGGCGGGGCCATGACGGCGCGGCGGAACAGCAGCAGTCCGGCGAGGCCGACGACGGTCATGTCATAGGCGAAGGCATAAGGCAGGACGAGGAAGGTCGCGGTCGCGGTGGCAAGCCCCGCGGCGCGGCTGTCCTTCGGCAGATGGCGGACCAGCAGCGTCACCGCCCAGAGCGCCACCGCGCCCTGCACCAGCAAGGCGAGGACGGTGGAGGCGCCGAGGCTGCTCAGCGCCGGCGCGACGGTCGGCATCATGGTCAGGAAGAAGGCACCGACATCGTCCACCATCTCCGCCTGCCGCAGCGCCGTGTCGCCGAGATAGGTGAGCCAGATTTCCGGGCCGAAGAGGAGGACCGAGAGCAGGACCAGGCCGATGCTCGTCGCGGCTGCGGCGCCGAAGGCGACCCAGTCCCGCCGCACCAGCAGCACCAGCGGCACCAATATGGCCAGATGCGGCTTCACCACCAGGCAGCCGATCAGCATCCCGGCGAGCACCGGGCGGCGCGGCAGCAGCGTCCAGGCGCCGAGCCAGAGCGCGCCGATGAGAAACCCGTAATGGCCGGCCCAGAGATTGACGAGGCAGGCGGGCGCGGCCAGCGCGACCCAGCCGGGCAGCCGCACCTCCCGCAGATAGGGCCGGGCCGCCCACCAGAACAGGGCGCCGGTCCCGGCCAACCAGAGGATCAGGGCGGCCCAATAGGGCAGCAGGGCGAAGGCCCAGGTGTAGAACAGCGTCACCGGCGGGTAGGAATAATTGTGCGAGACGAGCGCCGCGTCGAACAGCTGGAGCTGATAGGCCTGATAGGCCGGCACGTCGTACAATATGTCGAGCCGGCCGGCATGGGTCAGCGCGCCCGACGTATAGACGTTGACGAAGTCGCGTCCCCAGAGCGCGACGTCGGCGATCGAGCCGTCGCCGCCGAAGCGCGTGGCCATCAGGTCCCGCGCGAACAGCATCAGCGCGCAGAAAATGACGAAGATCCAGGCGACGCGCCAGAGCGACGCCTGCGGCGCGGCACTGCCGACCGGCCGTGGCGGCGCCTCGCTGATCATCGGCTCGTTCCCCGCATCAAGATGGATCCCGCCCCGGGATAGGCGGCAAAGGTTTGACAAATGTTTACCATAAGCCTGGGCGCGGGCGTCGCCACCCGACCCCGGCGCCGCATAGCGGGGCGCACAGATTCCTGTTGCGCTTTGGCAAGATTGACGGAAGGCAAAACGAGGGGGTCGCCATTCTTCGCCATGCATCCGTCAGAGCCTTTTCCCACCGCACAGGACCGCGACGCCTTCTGGGAGCGGCGCTGGGTGGTGATTGCCCTGCTGGTGCTGACGGCGGTGCCGCTGGTCTGGCCCGACGTGGCGCCGCTGCTCGACCTGCCCGGCCATATCGGCCGCTACACGGTCCAGCTCGAACTCGACTCCTCGCCGCACCTCCAGCAATTCTACACCTTCCAGTGGCAGCTGATCGGCAATCTCGGCGTCGACGTCCTCGTCCAGTGGTTCGGGCCGATCTTCGGCGTGGAGCCCACGGTGAAGGTGATCGTGCTGCTCATCCCGGTGCTGACCGCGGGCGGGCTGCTCTGGGTCGCCTACGAGGTGCACGGGCGGATCCCGCCCACCACCCTGTTCGCTCTGCCCTTCGCCTATAATTTCCCTTTCCTGTTCGGCTTCGTGAACTTCGCGCTGGCCATGGGCCTTGCCCTGCTGGCCTTCGCCCTCTGGCTGCGGCTGGCGCGCAAGGGCCGGCTGGGACTGCGCGCCGCCCTGTTCGTGCCGATCTCCGTCCTCCTCTGGATCGTCCATGCCTTCGGCTGGGGGACGCTCGGCCTGCTCGCCTTTTCGGCGGAGCTGGTCCGCCAGCATGACAATGGACGCTCCTATTTCGCCTCCGCCTACTGGGCGGGCATCCACTGCCTCTCGCTGGCCCCGCCCTTCGCCCTGATGCTCCTCTGGCGCAGCGGCGACGCCAGCGGCACGACCGGCGACTGGTTCAACTGGACCAGGAAATGGGAGTGGGTGACGAACGCCCTGCGCGATCGCTGGAAGGCGTTCGATCTCACCTCGCTCGGGCTGGCGGCCACGGTCATCCTCGGCGCCTTCGCGGTGCCGCGCATCACCTATTCGCGCAACCTGCTCGCCTCGACCCTCTTCCTGATCGCGGTGTTCATCCTGCTGCCGCGCATCGTCTTCGGCTCCGCTTATGCCGACATGCGCCTCGCCCCCTATCTCTTCGCCATCGCCCTGGTCGCGATCCGCGTGCCCCAACGCGTCGACAAGAGGCTGGTGCAGGCCCTCGGCATTGCCGGCCTGGCCTTCTTCCTGGTCCGCACGGGGGGCACCACGGTCAGCATGTATCTGTACGACCAGCGCTACGACCGGGAGCTGGCGGCCCTCGACCATGTTCCGCGCGGCGCCCGCATGGTCAGCTTCGTCGGCCGGCCCTGCGTCGAGACCTGGGCGATGACCCGGCTGCTGCATTTGCCCGCGCTCGCCATCACCCGCCGGCACGCTTTCTCCAACGACCAGTGGACCATGGCCGGCGCGCAGCTGCTGAATGTCCGCTACCGGGCCGGCTGGCCCTATATCCGCGACCCGACCATGGTGGTGACGGCGCGGCGCTGCCCGCGCGAATTCTGGCGTTCGCTCGACACCTCGCTCGCCACCTTCCCGCGCGACGCGTTCGACTATGTCTGGCTGATCGATCCGCCGGCCCACGACCCGTATCTGACGACCGGCCTCATCGAGGTCTGGCGCGACGGCACGAGCGTCCTCTATAGGGTCGACCGCTCGCCGCCCCCGATATTCGAATAAGGATCGTTCATGCCCTCGGTGCCGCTTTCCATCGTGGTCCCCTGCTACAATGAGGAGGGGTGCCTCGGCGAACTGCACCGCCGGCTCGGCGCCGCGGCCAAGGCGGCGGTCGGCGACGGCTATGAGATCGTGCTGATCAACGACGGCTCGCGCGACCGCACCTGGCCGATCATGCAGGAGTTGGCGGCGCAGGACCCGCACCTCGTCGCGATCAACCTTTCGCGCAATCACGGCCACCAGCTCGCCTTGACCGCGGGGCTCGACCTCTGCGCCGGCGAGCGCATCCTGATCATCGACGCAGATCTGCAGGACCCGCCCGAATTGCTCGGCGAGATGCTGGCGAAGATGGACGCGGAGGCCGCCGACGTCGTCTATGCCGTCCGCCGCGCCCGCGCCGGCGAGACCGCGTTCAAGCGCGGCACCGCCAAGGCCTTCTACCGGATCCTGTTCAAGCTCTCCGAGATCGAGATCCCGCTCGACACGGGCGATTTCCGGCTGATGAGCCGGCGCGCGCTCGACGCCTTGCTGGCGTTGCCGGAGCAGGCGCGCTTCATCCGCGGCATGGTCGCCTGGGTCGGCTTCAAGCAGGTGCCGATCCTCTACGACCGGGCCGAACGGCTGGCGGGCGAGACCAATTATCCGCTGCGCAAGATGCTCCGGCTCGCGGTCGACGCAATCACCGGCTTCTCGACCGCGCCCTTGCGCTTCGCCAGCCATGTCGGCCTATGGCTCGCCGCCGCCGCCATGCTCCTGCTCGGCTATATCGCGATCGGCTTCTTCACCGGCACCGCGATCCAGGGCTGGACCTCGTTGATGCTGGTCGTCGTCATCCTCGGCGCGGTGCAGATGTTCGTGCTGGGCATGATCGGCGAATATCTCGGCCGGCTCTATATCGAGGCCAAGCGCCGCCCGCTCTACATCGTCGCCGAGATTGCGGGCCAGGCCGGCGGCCGGCCCGGGCTCGGCCATGTCGCGGCGGCGCAGGACGCCCCGGTCAGGGCGATGCCGGCGCCGGTCCAGGAGCCGACACGATCGCCGCCAGCGAAACGCCGGGCGTCATCGGCAAACGGCCGATCGCGTGCCGCTCCAGAGCGAAAATCTTCCCGAACAGAAAGTTGACCGGCCGCGGCGGCAGCGTGTCGTCGCCGCCTTCCTTGCCGAACAGCCGCCCGACCAGCCGCGCTCCGGCCGCGGCGGGAAAGAGCAGGCTGTTGAACCAGCGCAGCATGTCGAGCCTGAGCCCCGCCGCGCCGATCACCGCCTTCAGCGTCCGGCGCGTATAGCGGCGCTTGTGATGGTTCACGACGTCGTGCGCGCTCCACATCCAGGGATGGGCCGGCACGGTGATCAGGATCCGCCCCCCCGGCTTCAGCTTGCGCGCGATGCCGAGCAGGGCCTCCCTGTCCGCCTCGATATGTTCGAGCACGTCGAGGATCGCGACCAGGTCGTAGGCGCCGTCCTCGACCCCCTCCAGCGCGGGCAAAGGGCTGGCCATGACCGGCTTGCCGAGGCGCCGGCTCGCCATCTCCCGCGCGGCGGCGTCGATCTCGATCGCGTCCACCG
>DATJUQ010000009.1:0-35899 GCA_035502235.1 Allosphingosinicella sp. | reverse complement strand
CGACCGCGATCCCGCTGCTGCTGTGCAATATCGTCCTCATGTACGTCCTGGTCTTTCGCTTCTAAGATAGAGTTGCACCGTGTCAGAGACCCTCACCGCGGAGCTCGCCGCGCGCTTCGCCGCCATCGCCCTCGGTCATCTGACCCGCGAGTATCCCAACAAGCTCGATCACGTGCTCACCGGGCCGCAGGACCTGAAGAGCCCGCGGGCGCTGCACCCGATCTTCTTCGGCAGCTTCGACTGGCACAGCTGCGTGCACGGCTACTGGCTGCTGCTGCGGACGTTGAGGCTCTATCCGGACATGCCGTCATCTGTCCGGATCCGGACACTGGCCGACGAGATGCTCACCCCCGGCAAGGTCGCGGGCGAACTGGCCTATCTGGATCGCGCCTATACGGGCGGGTTCGAGCGGCCTTATGGCTGGGCCTGGCTGCTCATGCTCCATGCCGAGGCGCAGCGGCACGAGACGGACTGGGCGGCGGACCTCGCGCCGCTGGCACAGGCCTTCGCGGACAGGTTCACGGCCTTCCTGCCCAAGCTCACCTATCCGATCCGCACCGGGACCCATTTCAACACCGCCTTCGCCCTCCTGCTCGCGGGAGAGTGGGCGGCGGCGAACGATCCGGCTCTGGCCGCGCTGATCGGGGAGCGGGCGCGGACCTATTATGGCGAGGACCGCGACTGCCAGGCCTGGGAGCCGGGCGGCGACGATTTCCTTTCTCCGGCGTTGACCGAGGCCCTGCTCATGACGCGGGTGTTGCCGCGCGATGAATTTGCCCTTTGGTTCAGCTCCTTTCTGCTCGATCTGGACATCAGATGGCCGAAGAGCCTGTTCACGCCGGCCTTCGTCTCCGACCGATCGGACGGCAAGATCGCCCATCTGGACGGCGTGAACCTGTCGCGGGCCTGGTGCTGGCGCGGGCTGGCGGACGCGCTTGAGCCCGGCCTCGCCGCCCTTGCACGGGAGACCGCGGACCGCCATCTGGAGGCGAGCCTGCCGCATGTGGCGGGCGACTATATGGGCGAGCACTGGCTGGCGACCTTCGCCCTGCTGGCTCTCGACGACGGGAGCGAAGGATGAACGACCTGTACCTCAAGCTCGGTCGCGCGATCGCGACCAAATGCAAGCCCGGCTTTCAGCAGGCCGCCCTGCTCGCCGACATGGAGAAAGAGGGCGGCGCCCTGAAGCTCACTTATTCGACCGACGACGGCGAGGAGTGGGAACCGGAGCTGGACGAGGACGACCGCGCCGAATTGCGCGGGGCGCTCACCGAGGTCCGCCACGTCCAGGGGCGCGAGGACGGCAAGGTCTGGAAGACCTGCACCGTCGTGCTGACCCGGGGCGGCGGCTTCGAGATGGACGTGGGCTACTAAGGCCGATCCGTTCCGCACAGCCGACGACACTGTCGGCATGGTTTACAAATCCTTACCGGCGGCCGCCAAAAAGCGCGGAAATCCGCCATTGGCCCGGGACTTGCTCTCGTTTCGGCCATGAGCAGATTACGCAAGTTCGGCCGTCTTTTCGTGATCAAGAACCGGTTCGAGGCCTGCGCGGTCATTTATGCGCTCGGCCTCGGCGCAATCGAGCGCGGGCTTCATTATATGGAGACCTATCCCGGCTTCCCGGGCTGGCTGTTCTTCGCCGCCTGCACCTGCGCCGTGTTCATGGCCGGCGCCCGGCTGATGGAATTCACCCGTAGGGACAATCGGCAGCGCCGGCGCCGTTCGGACTTCGATCCGGCCCTTCAACGCCAACCTTTGGCGGAAAATACCAACTAGCGGCGGGCGCTGAGGCGCCGCTCCCCAGTTCTGAAAATCAGAAAATGGCGGATTTCCGCCAAAAAAGCCGTTTGGCACGGCTCCTGCTAACCTTGTGGGCATCGAATTCACGACGCCAGCACAAAGGTTCAAGGAGCAGTACAATGACCAACGTTTCGCAGAAAATCCGCAAGTCGATCACCGCCGGCCTGGGCGCCGCCTTGATCTCCACCCTCTTCGTCGTCGCGGCCGTCGGCCCGGCCGGCACCGCCACCGTGGCGCCGGCGACGACCACCGCTCAGGCCCTGGCCTGATCCCCCGGCGCGCGGCCGGAGGCAGAGCGCTTTCCTCCCCCTTGAGCGCTCGCTCCGGCCGCCGCCTTACCCACCCCACCAACACCCGCATTGGACACGGAACCAGATGAGCATCTTCTCCCGCACCCGCGACATCATCGCCGCCAACGTCATCGACCTCATCGAGCGGTCGGACGATCCGGCGAAGACGATCCGCGTGATCATCCTCGAGATGGAGGAGACGCTCGTCGAGGTCCGTGCCTCGGCCGCCCGGCTGATCGCCGACCAGAAGGAGAAGCGCCAGCAGATCGCCCGCCTCGCCGCTCTCACCGAGAGCTGGACCGAGCGCGCGGAGCTGGCGCTCTCCAGGGACCGCGAGGATCTCGCCCGGCTGGCGCTGGTCGAGAAGGAGAAGCTCGCCGGCCTCACCGACGAGATCGGCGAGGAGATCGGCGCGATCGAGCAGGCGCTGCGCAGCCTGGAAGGCGACATCGCCAAGCTGCAGGCGAAGCTGCGCGAGGCGCGGGTCCGGCAGAATGCGGTCGCGACCCGGCTGGAGAGCGCCGAGAACCGGGTGCGGCTGCGCGAGGCCTATGCCGGCCGCCGTACCGAGGAAGCGTTCGAGAGCTTCGAGGCGCTGGAGCGCGAGGCGGATTATGCGGAGGGGCAGGCCGATGCGCTGCTGCTCGGCGCGCCGCCGCGCACGCTGGAGGAAGAGATTGCCGAGCTGCGCGTCGCCGACCGGGTCGAGGCGGAGCTGGAGGCGATGAAGGCGCGGAGGATCGCGGCATGACGACGACCGACTGGGCCGATGCCGAGCGGCTGTGGCGCAGCGGCGCGGCGATCGACGAGAAGCTGGCCATGGTCGAGCGGGCGCTGGCCGCCCTCGCCAGGGGCGAGCCGAACGAGAGCAGGGATTTCTGTGCGGTGCAGGGCCGCGACGACGGGAGGAAGCAATGAATTTGGGTGGCAGGACGTTCGAGGTCGACAAGGCGAACGCGAAAGTCGCCGGCGTCTGCGCCGGGCTTGGCGAGATGACCGGAGTGGACGCGAACGTGGTCCGCATCGGCTTCGTCCTGGCGGCGATCTTCGGCAGCGTCTTCGCGATGCTGATCGTCTACGGCGTGCTCGCCGCGGTCGGGACGCCCGGCGGGGCCGGCAAGCGCCGCGGCCTGGCCCGCAGCCGCGGGCGCAGCCAAGCCCGCCGCCGCGAGGAGCCGGAGCCGGCGCTGGACGAGAGGCTGCGGGCGCACGAGCGCCGGATGAAGGAGATCGACACGTTCGTGGCCGGCTCCAACAGCCGCCTCGCCCGCGAGATCGAGGAACTGCGTAACTGAAGCGAAGACTTCATCGGTACGGGAGGAATGAAATGAGCGATCCGATGACCACGATCACCGTGGCGACGACGGCCCTGGCCTGCCTCGGCATCACCAGCTTCGCCGCCCTCCGCGGCTGGCAGGGCTGGCTGGACGTCAGGCGGCTGGAGCTGAGCGGGGGCGGCGGGCGCGCCGAGGGGCGCAGCCCGGCCGGCGACATGATCGAGGTGGCGGACCTCAAGGAGCGCGTCCGCAAGCTCGAGGCCATCGCCGCGGTGGTAGATCTGTAGGTTTCCCCGAGCGGGGGGAGCATGGCACCCGGCGTGTTGCGTATCGCCGGGTGCCGTCACTCCGCCCCGCCTCGAGGCCGCGGCAGCGCGAAATAGACGCTGTCGCAGAGCTCGTCGCCGACCTGCCAGGTGCCCTTGGCGCGGTGGGTCTCGGCGAAGCCCAGGCGGAGCAGCAGGCCGATCGAGCCTTCATTGCGCGGGTCCACGTCGGCGACGAGCGCGTCGATCTCGCTGGTGGCGAAGACATGGGCGATCACCGCCGTCATCGCCTCGCTTGCATAGCCCTGGCCCCAGATGCCCGGATGCAGGATGTAGCCGATCTCCGGCAGTTTGAAGCAGCCCGCCTTGCCCACCGCCCGGCCGTCCAGTTCGACGACGAAGTCGTGGCAGGTCCCGGCCGACCGCTCGGCCATCGCCGCCACCCATTCGCGCGTCTGGTCCAGGGTCGCATGAGGCGGCGTCGACCAGTAGCGCATCGCGCGGGGGTCGCGCATGATCGCGTGGAAGGCGTCGACATCGTCCGGCCGGGCGGGCCGCAGCACGAGGCGCCCGGTGCGCAGGATCGTCATGGCCGGACCTGCCCCGTCCCCCGCACCTGATATTTGAAGGTCGTGAGCTGCTCGGGCCCGACCGGACCGCGGGCGTGGAGGCGGCCGGTGGCGATGCCGATCTCGGCGCCGAAGCCGAACTCGCCGCCGTCGGCGAACTGGGTCGAGGCGTTGTGCAGCACGATGGCGCTGTCCACCTCGGCGAGGAAACGGGCGGCCGCCGCGGAGTCCCCGGTCACGATCGCCTCGGTATGGCTGGAGCCGTAAAGGGCGATATGGGCGATCGCCTTGTCCAGCCCGGCGACGGTGCGGACGGAGAGGATCGGCTCCAGATATTCGGTCGTCCAGTCGGCTTCTGTGGTGGAGGCCATCTGGCTCACCGCCCGCGCCTCGTCGTCCCCACGCAGCGCGCAGCCCGCCGCGCGCAGGGCGTCGGCGATGGCCGGCAGCATAGGCAGCGCCGCGCGGTCGATCAGCAGGGTCTCGGTGGCGCCGCAGACGGAGGTGCGGCGCATCTTGCCGTTCAGCACGATCTCCAGCGCCATGTCCGGGTCCGCGGCTTCGTGGACATAGGTGTGGCAGATGCCCTCGAGATGGCTGAGCACGGGCACGCGCGCCTCCGCCTCCACGCGCGCGACCAGCGACTTGCCGCCGCGCGGGATGATCAGATCGATGGCGCCGTCCAGGCCGGCGAGCATCGCGCCGACCGCGTCGCGGTCCGGAATCGGCACGATCTGCACCGCCGCCTCGGGTAGGCCGGCCTCGGCGAGGCCCGCCGAGATCGCCTCGCCGATGGCGCGCGCGGAGGCGAGCGCGTCGGCGCCGCTGCGCAGGATCAGGGCATTGCCGGAGCGCAAAGCGATGGCGGCGGCGTCGGCGGCGACGTTCGGCCGGCTCTCGAAGATCATCCCGATCACGCCGATCGGCGTGCGCACCCGGGCGATGTCGAGCCCGTTGGGCCGCCGCCAGCGCGCCATCTCCGCGCCGACCGGATCGGGCAGGCCGGCAATCTGGTCGACGCCGGCGGCGATGCCCTCGAGCCGGGCGGGGTCGAGGCGCAGGCGGTCCACCAGGCGGGTGGCCGCGGCGACGTCGCCCGCATTGGCGGCGAGGATCGCGCCGGCGCGGGCGCGGATCTGCGCGGCCATGCAGCGGATCGCCGCGGTCCGCGTCTCCGCGGAGGCCTCGCGCAACGCCTTGGCGGCGGCGCGTGCCTTGGGTCCCAGCTCGCCGATCATCGCGCCAGCATCACCAGATCGTCGCGGTGGATCAAGGCGTCCGGCCCGGAATAGCCGAGCAGGGCCTCGAAGCGGGCGCTGGCCTGGCCGGCGATCGCCCGGGCCTCGTCGCTATTATAGGCGCTGATCCCCCGCGCCAGCTCGGCGCCGTCCGGGCCGCGCACGGCCAGGCAGACCCCGCGTTCGAATTCGCCCGCCACGTCGGTGACGCCGGCGGGCAGCAGGCTCTTGCCGCCGGCCAGCGCCTTCGCCGCCCCCGCGTCGACGGTCAGCGCGCCCGCGGGCTGCAGCGTGCCGGCAATCCACTGCTTGTAGGCGCCGGCCGGCGAGCCCCTGGCGGTCACCAGGGTCGCGCGGGCGCCGGCCTGGAGCGCGGCGAGCGGGTGGTCCTCGCGGCCCGAGGCGATCAAAGTCTCGCAGCCGGCGCCGCTGGCGATGCGGGCGGCGGCGAGCTTGGAGCGCATCCCGCCCGAGCCGACGCCGCTGACCGCGTCGCCCGCCATCGCCTCGACCGCGTCGATGTCCTCGACGGTCGCGACATGCGCGGCGTCCGGGCTCTTCACGGGATCAGCGGTGTGCAGGCCGTCCACGTCGGAGAGGAGGACGAGCATGTCCGCCTTCACCATCTGGGCGACGCGGGCGGAGAGCCGGTCATTGTCGCCGTAGCGCAATTCGTCGGTGGCGACGCTGTCATTCTCGTTGATCACCGGGAGCGCGCTCTGGCCGAGCAGCACGTCGATCGTCGCGCGGGCGTTCAGCCAGCGGCGGCGTCGCTCCGTATCCTCGAAGGTGAGCAAGAGCTGCGCGGTCGGGATGGCGTGCGGCGCGAAGGCGGCCTCCCAGGCCTGCATGAGCAGGGTCTGGCCGGCGGCGGCGGCGGCCTGCTTGTGATCGAGCCGGGGGGAGGGCTTGAGCCCGAGGTGCCGCCGCCCAAGCGCCACCGCGCCGGAGGAGACGATGATCACCGCGGCGCCCGCCTCGCGGAGCGCGGCGATGTCGTCGGCCAGGCTCGCCAGCCAGGACGCGCGCGCGCCCTCGTCGCCGATCAGCAGCGACGAGCCGACCTTGACGACGAGCCGCCGGGCCGAGGCGATGCGCGCGCCATGGCTCATCGGCGGAAGGTTCGCGCGGCGGCGAGGCTCGTCAGGGGGCGGCGCATGGCGAAACGAAGGTCCTTCACGGCGGGGCTTGTTACAGCGCTCTGTAACAGCGGGTCCCTTGGGCGCAACGTTTTTGGCGGATGTTTTTCCCGGCTCGAACTTGCGAGCGACGGCCGTTCAGTGGCGTAGGCGACCCGGCTCGATTTCAGTCTCCCAGCGCCTGCCGCTCGGGTGCATCAGGTCGGTGGCGGCGCACAATTCACGACCGTCGCCATCATGGACGGCGGCCAGCCGTATCAGCTCCGCGCGCAGCATGGCTTCCAGGCTGGGCCATGCATCCGCAACGTCGGCACCATCGCGCGCGTGGACGAGGCGGACCGTAGCGTCGTCGGCCATGACGAAGGCGCCCGTGGAAGACCAGCCGACAATGCCGCCGACGACCATGTCCGTCTCCCGCAGACCAGCAGGCCGTTCGATCACGTTGCCATAGCGAAGGCTGATGGGTTGCCCGATGCCCATGACCGATCGGTCAATTCCCTCAACCACGCCATATAGACTGATATTCGCTATGCGGAGGCCGTTCGCGACTTGTGTCGCAAAGCGGAAATAGGGATTTCCCGGGTTGCGCGCCTCGGCGAAAGCCGCGCTGGCCCGCTCGGTCGAAACGGGATCATAGATCCGCCCGAGATAGGCGAATTCGGCGACATGGGGGATGTGACAGAACAGGCACCCGCCCGGAACGGGCTCAGGTCGATGCGAAAGGCTAGTGGCTACGAGAGCGATAAGTTCGTCCCGTGTCATGCCCTCTCAGGCTCCTATTGCGGGCCGATGCGCAGTTTCAGCGTAGCGCCGCCCGGGGCGACCAGCCAGAAATCGCCGAAATCGGGATGGGTGAGCGGGGCGGGGCGCTGGCCGCCGAGGGCGGCGACGATGTCGGGCACCGTGTTGCTGTGGCCGACGATGAGCACCGGGCCGGACTCGCGTCGGACTCGGGCGATCAGGCCGGGCGTGTCGCGCGGGTCGTAGACGGTGAGGTTGAGCGCGAGGCGGGCCGCGGTGGGCGCGGCGGTCTGACGGGTGCGCTTATAGTCGCTGACATAGATGGCGACGGGGCGGTTCGCGCCCTGGAACTGGTCGGTCTCCAGCAAGTCCGCGAGCGCGATCGCCGCCGCCTGGCCCTCGGGGAGAAGATCCGGGTCGGGCTGGCCCTCCGGCGTGTTGAGGTGGCGGACCACGTAGACCGGATAGGTCTGGTTCGGCGGCGTGGCGGACGCGAGGCCCGGGACGAGGGCGAGCAGGAGGGCGATCAGGATGCGCATGGGGGTACCTTAAGGCGAGATGGGGGAGGGGCAAGAGTGAACGATCCTCCCCCCGACGGGGGAGGGGGACCGCGACGCGAAGCGGCGTGGTGGAGGGGCGCGGCGGTTTACCGCCGCGTCGCGGCGGCCCCTCCACCATGCTTCGCATGGTCCCCCTCCCCTGAAGGGGAGGATTTATTGCCCCTTCGCGGCTCTCGAGGCCTCGTCGAGCAGCCGGTCCAGCGCGGCGCGGTCGTGGACGCGGCCGGCGGCGATGACGGTATCGAGTTGGCGCAGCGCCGCGAGGTCGCGGCTGGGATCGCCGCGCAGCAGGATGAGATCGGCGCGGGCGCCGGCCTCGACCGTGCCGAAATCGGCGCGCCAGCCCTGGCTGGAGCCGCCGTTGGGCAGCGCGCGGAAATAGTCGCGCGGGACGATGGTGGCGCTGCGCAGGGCGGCCATGTTGGAGAGGCCGGCGGCGTGCAGCGCTTCCACCTCGGCGAGCAGGCCGGGGCCCCAGAGATGGAAGAATTGCGCGGTGTCGGAGCCCGCCATGAGCGGCACGCCGGCGCGGTGGAGGGCGGCGGCGATGCGGCGGCGCAGGCGGATGAAATCGGCGCCGTTCTGGGCGGTGAAGCCGGACTGGGCGAGGCCCTGGCGCTGCTGCGCCCATTGGCCGAGCACCGGATCCGGCACGTAGCGCATCTCGGGCAGGGCGCGCAGCGTGGCGGTTGGCGTGCCGACGTCGGCGATCCGCTCGAACAAAGCGAGGGTCGGGACGTGCCAGCTGCGGGCGGCGGCGACCCGGCGCGCGAAGGCGTTGAGCTGGGCGTCGGTGAGGCGGGACAGAGCGGCGAGCACGGGCGGCGGCAGGATCTGGCCGAACTGCAGCTGACGCTCCGGCGCGTTTTCGGGCAACAGCGCCATCGGGATGCCGTCGAGATGCTCGACCTGCTGCCCGGCGGCGAGGGCGCGGGCGAGGCCGACCTCGTTGGTGACATGGCCGCCGACCGGCAGGCGCTGGGCGCGGGCCTCCTCCTGGACCGCCTGCCAGACCGCGACGTCGGTGAGGTGATGGGCCTTGATCAGATCGTAGCCGGCCTCGCGCGCCGCCCGCACCGCGGCGCGGGCCGCGTCGGGCGAGGTCGTGTTGTTGAGGTTCAGCGCCGGCGCCGCGGCGTAGAGGCGCGGGCCGGGGAGCGTGCCGGCCTCGATCGCGGCGCGGACCTGGAGATTGGCCGGCGAGCCCGCCATGCCGCGCGCGGTGGTGATGCCGTGGGCGAGCATCACCGCCAGCGCCCGCTGCGCGGCGTCCCCCTGCTGGCCCGGGGTTGGCGCGAGATGGATGTGCATGTCGACCAGGCCCGGCATCAGGGTCAGGCCCCGCGCCTCGATCCGGCGCGCGCCGTCGGGGATGGCGGTCGCGGCGCGCGGGCCGATCGCGGCGATGCGGTCGCCCCGGATCAGGATGGTCTGGTCGGCCAGCCGCTCCGTGCCCGTCATCGGCAGCACGTCGGCGCCGATAATGGCGGTGACCGGCTGCGCCCGCGCCGCGAGCGGCATGAGCAGGGCACAAAGTGAAAGAACCAGGCGTTTCGGGAACAAATAGGTCATCGTTTGCCGCATCCAGGAATCATCCCGGCGAAGGCCGGGACCAATGAACTCAAACGGAGGAGAACAAGGTGTCGAGTCCTTCGCTTTTCCTCGCTGGCCGGCGTTCATGCGTCCCGGCCTTCGCCGGGATGACTCTATGGGAAGCTGCACCGATGCCGTTGATCGGGCTTGCGAAACTCATGGTTCGGGGCAGGCTGCGCGCAGGGGGTGCAAGTGCTCGCAAAATCCACTACGGGCTGCGCGAAGCATCTAGGAAACAGGCCAGAGGATGACCGACAAGACCGAGCGCCGAAGCAACAGGCCGGCGCTCTCCCTTCACGTTCCGGAGCCCAATGCGCGGCCCGGCGAGCAGCCCGATTTCAGCGGCATCGCGATTCCCGCCGCGGGCAGCGTCGCCCGGCCGGACATCCATGTCGCCGCGTCCGAGACCCACCCGCTCTGCTATACGCTCGTCCGCGTGCTCGACGAGGGGCACAAGGCGGTCGGGCCCTGGGACCCGCGACTCGATCCGGACAAGCTCCGGCGGATGCTGCGCGACATGGCGCTGGTGCGCGTCTTCGACGACCGCATGTTCCGCGCCCAGCGCCAGGGCAAGACCAGCTTCTACATGAAGTCGACGGGCGAGGAGGCGGTGGCCGTCGGCGCCGCCCACGCGCTCGACCGCGAGGATATGTGCTTCCCCACCTACCGGCAGCAGGGCCTGTTGGTGGTGCGCGACTATCCCCTGGTGCAGATGATGTGCCAGATCTACTCGAACCGCGGCGACAAATTGAAGGGCCGCCAGCTGCCGATCATGTATTCGGACCGGGAGAAGGGCTTCTTCTCCATCTCCGGCAATCTCGGCACCCAATATCCGCAGGCGGTGGGCTGGGCGATGGCGAGCGCGATCAAGGGCGACAGCCGGATCGCCGCGACCTGGATCGGCGACGGCTCGACCGCGGAGGGCGACTTCCATCATGCGGTGACCTTCGCCGGCGTCTACCGGGCGCCGGTGATCCTCAACATCGTCAACAACCAGTGGGCGATCTCATCCTTCTCCGGCATTGCCGGCGGCGACCTCACCACCTTCGCGGCGCGCGCGGTTGGCTATGGCATTGCCGGCCTCAGGGTGGACGGCAACGATCCGCTGGCGGTCTATGCGGCGACCCAGTGGGCGGCGGACCGGGCGCGTTCGAACCTCGGGCCGACGCTCATCGAGATGTTCACCTACCGGGTGGAGGGCCACTCCACCTCGGACGATCCCAGCGCCTATCGGCCGCAGGAGGCGGGCAAGGCCTGGCCGCTGGGCGATCCGATCGAGCGGCTGAAGCAGCATCTGATTCTGCTCGGCGAGTGGGACGAGGAACGGCACGAGGCCCTGCTCGCGCAGGTGAACGAGGAGGTGCGCGCGGCGCAGAAGGAGGCGGAGAAGTCCGGCACTTTGGTGCCGTCGACGCTCGATTTCCCGCAGGAGGTCACGACCATGTTCGAGGACGTGTTCGAGACCATGCCCTGGCACCTGAAGGAGCAACAGGCGCAGATGGTCGCCGAGCTGGAGGCGAAGCTCAAACGATGACCATCATGAACATGATCCAGGCGATCAACCACACGCACCATCTGATGATGGAGCGCGACAAGGATATCGTCGCGTTCGGCGAGGATGTCGGCTTCTTCGGCGGCGTGTTCCGCGCGACCGAGGGGCTGCAGAAGAAGTTCGGGCCGCAGCGCGTGTTCGACACGCCGATCTCCGAGGGCGGCATCATGGGCATCGCGATCGGCATGGCCGCCTACGGCCTTCGCCCGATCGCGGAGATACAGTTCGCCGACTATATCTACCCCGGCTTCGACCAGATCGTCTCCGAGGCCGCGCGCATCCGCTACCGCACCGCCGGCGAGTGGAGCGTGCCGCTGACCATCCGCTCGCCTTATGGCGGCGGCATTTTCGGCGGGCAGACGCACAGCCAGAGCCCCGAGGCCCTGTTCGCCCATGTCGCGGGGATCAGCACGGTGATCCCGTCCAATCCCTATGACGCCAAGGGGCTGCTGATTTCGGCGATCGAGAGCGACGATCCGGTCGTCTTCTTCGAGCCGAAGCGCATCTATAACGGCCCGTTTGACGGCTTCTTCGACCGGCCGGTGACGCCCTGGGCGAAGCATCCCAAGGCCGAGGTGCCGGACGGCTATTACAAGGTCCCGATCGGCAAGGCCGCGATCGCGCGCGAGGGCAGCGAGCTGACCGTGCTCGCCTACGGCACGATGGTCCATGTCGCCATCGCCACCGCCGAGGCGGAAGGGATCGACGCCGAGGTGGTCGACCTGCGCTCGATCGTGCCCGTGGACATCGAGACGATCGAGGAATCGGTGAAGAAGACCGGCCGCTGCGTCGTCGTGCACGAGGCGACGCGGACCGCCGGCTTCGGGGCCGAGCTCGCCGCGCTCGTGCAGGAGCGCTGCTTCTATCATCTGGAGGCCCCGGTGCAGCGGGCGACGGGCTGGGACACGCCCTATCCGCACAGCCTGGAATGGGCCTATTTCCCGGGGCCGATCCGGATCGGCTCCGCCTATAAAAAAGCACTGGAGGCCTGAGGTGGCGCGCTACGAATTCAAGCTGCCCGACATCGGCGAAGGCATTGCCGAGGCGGAGATCGTCGCCTGGCACGTGAAGGTCGGCGACACCGTCGGCGAGGACCAGCAGCTCGCCGACATGATGACCGACAAGGCCACGGTCGAGATGGAGAGCCCGGTCGCCGGCACGGTGCTGGAGGTCGCGGGCGAGGTCGGCGACATGATCCCGATCGGCTCGGTGCTGGTCGTGATCGAGACGGAAGGCGAGGGGGCCGCCGCCGCCCCGGCCGCATCGCCCGAGGAGCCGCTGGCGGACGGGCTGACCGAGATCCCCGAGGCGCTCGAGCCGATCGTCCCGCATACCGACGTCAGCGCCGAGGAGCGCCGCTCGGGCGAGGACCGGCGCAGCGAGGACGTGCCGGTTGCCGAGGAGCGCCGCGAGGGCGAATGGCGCGCCGCGCCGCCGCCCCGCGGCGAGGCCGCGCCAGCCCCGGCGGCGGTAAAGCAATCGGTTCAGGCCTCGCCGGCCGTGCGCCAGCGCGCGCGCGATCTCGGCATCGATCTCGCCAGCGTCAAATATGCGGGCGACCGCGTCCGCCACGCCGATCTCGACGCCTATCTGCTCTACAATGGCGGCGGCCTCGCGCACGGCGCCGGCGCGCGGCGGCAGGACGAGACGGTCAAGGTCGTCGGCCTCAGGCGCAAGATCGCGGAGAATATGCAGGAGGCGAAGCGCCGCATCCCGCATTTCACCCTGGTCGAGGAATATGACGTCACGGCGCTCGAGCAGACCCGCGCGATGATGAACGCGGACCGGGGGAGCAATCCGAAGCTCACCATCCTGCCCTTCCTGATCACCGCCTTCGCGCGGAAGTTCGCCGATTATCCGCAGCTCAACGCCACCTATGACGACGACGCGCAGGTCATCACCCGCCACGGCAGCGTCCATATGGGCATGGCGACGCAGACCCCGAACGGCCTAATGGTTGCCGTGATCCGCGATGCGCAGAACCGGGACGTCTGGAACCTCGCGACCGAGATCGCGCGCCTCGCCGACGCGGCGCGCACAGGCAAGGCGACCCGGGAGGAATTGAGCGGCTCGACCTTCACCATCTCCAGCCTCGGCCCGATGGGCGGGATCACCTCGACGCCGGTGATCAACCGGCCGGAGGTGGGCATCGTCGCGGTCAACAAATTGCGCGAAACGCCGGTCGTGGTCGACGGCGAGCTGGAGATCCGCAAAATGATGAACCTGTCGCTCAGCTGCGACCACCGCGTGGTCGACGGCTGGGACGCGGCCGAATTCATGCGCGACCTGAAGGGCTTGATCGAGAACCCGCTGAAGCTGCTGTCGAGCCGCTAGAGCCGAATATACCGGGTTTGAATTTCACCACCGTTCGGGCTGAGCGTGTCGAAGCCCTCTCCTTCCTTTCGGCGACAAGAAGGAAGGCCCTTCGACAGGCTCAGGGCGAACGGAGAGTGGTTCGACCCAGCTGGATCACACTCTAGAAGACGAAGTCCATCGGGATCATCCCGGCCGCGCCCTGCAGGAAGATGTGCAGGTCGGCCTGGCCGTCGCCGTCCACGTCGGCGAGGATGTTGACCCCGCCCTCGACCCGCTCGTGGCGCAATTCGCCGGCCTGGCCGGAGAAGGCGGCGGTGCCGATATAGGTGAAGGCCTCGTTGGCCGGCGTGCCGCTCTTCGCGTCGATGGCGCTGAGATCGATGACATCGCCGCCCATGGCGAAATCGAGGATGACGTCGGGCATGAGCTTCCCGCCGTCCGAGCGGAGGCCGTAGGGGCGGCTGTCGCCGACGCCGCCGAACACGAAGGTGTCGCTGCCGAGGCCGCCCTCCAGCCGGTCGTTGCCGGCGCCGCCCGCGATCCGGTCGTCGCCCTCGCCGCCGATCAGCATGTCGTTGCCGGCGCCGCCGGTGATGGTGTCGTTGCCGGTCCCGCCGACCAGCCGGTCGGGGCTCGCCGTGCCGTTCACGGTCTGCCCGGGAATGGCCGCGAACAAGGGCGCGCCCGGCGGGATCAGGGGAAAGTCGGTCGGCGCCGGCTGCGGCGGCGGCGTGGGAATATTCTCGGTGGGCACGATGCCGGAAAGGCTGAAATCCGCCGCCGTCAGGCTGGTGGCGAGGACGTTCTTCAGCAGGATCGTGTCGGTGGCCGAGTAGATCACCAACGTATCGGCGCCCTGCTGCTGAAGCGACTGGTAGCCGCCATAGCCGGCGACGCGGATCGAATCCTGGCTGGTGCCGGGGGTGAAGTCGGTGATCGTGTCGGCGCCGAAGCCGGCCTCGAAATGGAAGATGTCGTTGCCCGAGCCACCGGTCAGCCGGTCGGCGCCGGCGCCGCCCGCGAGGACGTCGTCGCCGGCGCCGCCGTCGATGATGTCGGCGAGGCCGCCGCCGTAGATCGTGTCCATGCCGGCGCCGCCATGGACCCCGGCGAGCTGGCTGCCGCCGCGCCCGTCGAACAGGTCGTCGCCCTCGAACAGGTCGATCCGGCCGGTGATCAGGCCGGTATTGTAGATGGTCTCGTTGCCGGCGCTGAGCTCGACCAGTCCTCGCAGCTCGCCCGAATTGTAGAGCGTGTAGACGCCGCCCCGATCGGGGGTGACGGAGACAGTCCATTTCACCGCATAATCGGCCTGGATCAGCCCGCTGTTCCACAATTTGGCGCCCAGCCCGGCATAGGGACCGGCGCCCGGATCGCCGGTCGTGAAGGAAATGCCGAGGCCGACACTGTCCGCGAAGGCGGTGCCGTCGCTGACGACGATGTCGCCGGAATTGACGAAGACCGGCCGGTTCTGCACGGCGGGATGGCCCGTACCCTGGAAAAGCACGCCCATGCTGCCCAGCGCGCCGGTGACCAGAATGTCGCCGGTGTTCCAGAAGCCCCGGTTCGCATCCGAATTGTTATAGGTGAGCACGCCCGAGGAGATGCGGGTCGAGGACACCTCGATCGTGCCGTTGTTGATCGAGCTGCCGCTGGACGCACTCCACATGCCGATCGCGCTGCTCATCGTGCCCTGCCGACCGAAATAAGCCGAGTAGAGGTCGTAATCGTCGAGGACGGACGGGCCGCTGTCGGTCGAGGTCACCCGGATATGGCCGCCGTTGAGGACGGAGCCGCCATGCACGCCGACCGCCTTGATCGCGCCGGAGGTGCGCAGGTCGAGGCCGCCGGTCGGCAGGATGGTGAGCTGCGACGGGAAGTTGAAGGCCCTTGCGATGCTGGAATCGCCGGAGACCTCCATGATCAAGGTGCCGCCGACGATGGCGTTCGACGCGCCGTCCCTGTGCACCAGGTTCACGCCCGTGTGGCGGACGCGGATCAGGCCGAGCTGCACGTCCAGCTCCGGATCGACGAGGTGCAGGATCTCGCCGGCATAGAGGCGGAAGCCCTCGAGTTCCGGCATCTGGGTTTCGACCTTGGGCAGCTCCGGCGCCGGCGCGGGGGCGAGCGGTTGCGCGCTGAACACGAGCTGGTCCCCGGTCACGAGGCTCGCGGCCTGGACGTTGCGCATGTACACGCTCTGGCTGGCCGAGAGCACGATGCGCACGTCGGCGCCGATCTGCAGGATCTGCTGCGCGGCCGTGAAGCCGTGGATCCTGAGCGTGTCCTCCTGCACGTTGAAGTCCATGACGTCGTCGACGCCGTCGCCGGCCGAGACGATGAAATTGTCCCGGCCCGCGCCGCCGTAAAGCTGGTCGTTGCCGGTATCGCCCAGCAGGTTGTCGTCGCCGCCGCCGCCGATGATCGTGTCGTTGCCGCCGGCGCCCTGGATATATTCGTTGCGGTCGCTGCCGATGAAGGTGTCGCCATAAGCGGAGCCGATCACGCCCTCCATGTTGCGGAAACGGTCATTGCCGCCGGCCTCGCGGACGCTGCCGTTGCGGAAATCGACGACGATCGACGACCAGCTTTCCACATAATAGAGCAGGTCGAAGCCGCTGCCGCCGTCCATGGAATCCGAGCCGCGGCCGCCGATCAGCAGATCGTCGCCCTGGCCCCCATAGAGCGCGTCGCTGCCGTAATTGCCGAACAGGACCTGCTCGCCCCGGCTCGCGATCAGGGTGTCGTTGCCGGTGCCGCCGTCGATGATGCCGTTGTAGATGCCAGAGAAGCCGTCGAACACATCGTCGAGCCCGCCCATGTCGGCATAGCCGCTCATCGTGCCGACGTTGGTGATCCGGTCGAAGCTGTCGCCCATCACCATGTCGCCGTTGATCGTGCCGGTATTGACGAAATTGTCCCGGTTGCCGCTGGACGGGCTGTTGCCGTCGTTCGAGAGGAAGGCGATGTCGGCATTGATCGTGCCGGCGTTGCTGAAATTGTAGGTGCCCGAAAGGCCGTGATAGGCAATGATGCCGATCGAGGCGTAGGGCGAGGCGGGGTCCGTGGTGACCGTGATCGTGCCCTGGTTGGTGAACTGCCCGGCGGGCTGATAGTCGCGGAACCACAGGCCGACGGCGAACTCGCCGCCATGCACGTTGATCGTGCCGGTATTGCTGAAGGCCGTATAGGGGCCAAGCTCGAAGCCATAGGCCTCATAGCCGCTGCGGACGATGAAGGTGCCGCTGTTGACGACCGGATAGCGGGTCGAGGTGTCCCAGCCGGTGACGACGCCCTTGGCGACGCCGGCCAGGGTGGTGACCTCGAAATGGCCCTGGTTCCGGAACGCGACCGCGTTGTTGAAGGTCCTGAAGCCGGTGGCGTGGAAGCCGTCGCTGGCCAGGCCGGAGATCGGCTCATAATTGTTCTGGACGATGAACCTGCCGTCCGCGGCGTTCACGAACGAGCCGCCGCTCGTCAGGTGATCGATATACGTGCCGGTCAGGCTGGCCCGCCAGTCGGCGGTCGTCCGGTTGATGATCGTGCCGTGATTGACGAAATCCACCGCGGAACCGCCCCCGGCGGGGCGGAAAAGGATGTGGACCGCGCTCTGGTGCGTCACCGACGTCGCGAGATCCACGGCTTCCAGGACCTGCCCGGCGGCGACGGTCATGTTCTGCCGGACGAAGACCGGGTGGCTCGAGTCCACCTGCGGATCGAAGCCGCCGAAATTGGCGGCCGTGAAATCGTCGATGTCCGTGTTCAGGAAGCGGACGACCTTCGGCTTGCTGAAGACGTCCTCGTCCGAATAGCCGTCCCGCCAGAGCAGGAGCTCGACATGGGCGCCGACCTGGCGGAGCTCGGCATAGCCGAGCGCGAACGGATTGAGGCCGAGCCCGACATAGGTCGTGGCGACACCGCGGCTGATCATGTGGGCGGCGAGATCGAAGAGATCGCCGGCGGCCCCCGGCGTGAAATCGGTGACCCCGAAATCCTGATCGACGCTGAAGGGCGCCGCGTAAATGATCGTGTCGCGCCCGGTGCCGAGGGTCAGCGGGCCGAAGGCGCGATTGGTCCGCACCACGTCGTCGCCGGCGCCGAGATTGACGGTGAACGGCACGTTGCTGCCGTCCGAGCTGATGATGATATTGTCGTTGCCGTCGCCGGCATCGAGCGAGCCGTACGGGCCGCTGCCGCCGCTCGGCTGGTAGATCGACGCGTTGATCGTGTCGTTGCCGGTGCCACCGATGATCGTGTCGTACGGGGATTCGCTGAAGATGAGGTCGTCGCCGACACCGCCGTCCAGCCGGTTGCGGCCGACATAATCGTGCAGAAAGTCGGCGCCGTCGCCGCCCGCCAGATCGTCGTCGCCGCGCCCGCCGACGAGATAATCCTCGCCCTGGCCGCCCGCGAGCACGTCATTGCCGTCATGGCCGCGCAGCAGGTCGTCGCCGCCCACGCCGTTAAGCTGGTCGTTGCCCTCCTGGCCGAACAGGACGTCGCGATTGCCGTTGCCGTTGAGAACGTCATTGCCGGTGCCGCCATTCTGCGTGGCGAGCCAGGGATCGAAGCCGATGTTCCAGCTGGTGAAATTGGCGGCGTTGGTGTTCCGGAAGCGGATCACCGTATGGTAGACGAGCGGGTTCGCCGTGCCGTTCGAATAGTCGCTCGACTGCAGCAGCGTGTCCGCGCCCGACTGGACCAGCCGGAAATTGTCGGTGAGGAAGGGGTTCAGGACCGGCCCGAACGGGGCGCGATAGTCGACGCCGGTGTTGAAGGACGCATATTGGCCGTAGAGCGTCCAGTCGAGCCGGTCGCCGCCCGCGCCGGTGGCGAAATCCTCGACCGTGATCACGCCGCCGCCGACCTGGCTGAAGAAGCTGGGATCGATCGCCAAGATGTCGGAGCCGGTCCCGAGCGTGACGCTCGAGCCGAGCTCCGGCCCGGCGGTCATGAACAGGCGGTCGTCGCCCGCGCCGAGATCGGCGGTGAACGAGCCGTAATTGCCGCGATATTCGACCTGGTCGTTGCCGGTGCCGCCGTTGACGGTAATGACCTCAGGCAGCTGCTGGTAATTGTGGTGGGCGACGATGATCACGTCGTCGCCGTCGCCGCCGTTGATGGTGTCGTTGCCGACCTTGCGCTCTTCGATCCAGTCATTGCCGGCGCCGCCGTCGATGACGTCGTTGCCGTTGCCGCCGTAGAGCGTGTCGTCGCCCCCGGTGCCGTTGGTCACCGTGAAGCTGGAGGCGGCGCCGTTGGGCGCGAAGCCGTTGAAGTTGAAGGCGGTGAGGCTGGCGGCGTTGACGTTGAGCAGGCGCGCCATGACGATGATGGTGCCCACGCCCTGGTCGCCGCCGGCGCTGCCGTCATAATCGTAGATGACGAGCGTGTCGGCGCCCTGCTGGCGCAGGACCAGCCAGCCGCCGGCGAAGGGATTGGTCAGCCCGTTCCAGCCGGAGGCGCCGATCAGCGTCCGGTCCAGCTCGAAGATGTCGCCGCCATTGCCGGCGGTGAAATCGGTGATCACGACCGGATCGGTATATTCGTCCCAGCGGGCGCCGATCACGACGCGGTCCTGGCCCGCGCCGAGCGTGAAGCGCATGTCGTCGAAATAGCGGGTGATGACGAGGCGGTCGTCGCCCGCGCCGAGATCGACCCGGAGCGTGAGCGTCCGCAGCTCCTGATAGATCGTGCTTTCCCGCGACTGCCGGTCGATGCTGACATAGTCGCTGCCGTCGCCGGCGTTGATCGTGATCGTCTCGCGCAGGGTCGGCCGGCCGCTCAGCAGCGCCGGGCGGGAGATGGCGATGATGTCGTCGCCGGCGCCGCCCTCCAGCAGATCGTTGCCGCCATTGTCGTTGAGGATGTCGTTGCCGTCGCCGCCGCGCAGGATGTCGTCGCCCTCGCCGCCGTCCAGCACGTCATTGTCGGCGCCGCCGTCGAGCAGGTCGTTGCCCCAGCGGCCCTGAAGCCGGTCGTTGCCGGCCAGCCCCGCGAGGTCCGCGCCGCCGACATTGGCGCTGAGGAAATCGGCGGCGCCCGTGCCTGCGATGGTCGCGCGGGCGAGGGGGGCGCCGTTCAGCGTGTAGCCGGCGAAATTATAGTCGGTCAGGCTCGCGACCGTGACATTGGCGAGGCGGACGATGTCGCGCAGGTAGACCGGGCCGGTCGCCACCCCGTCGCCGTCCACATCCAGCTGCACGATCACGTCGGCGCCGTCCTGGAGCAGCCGCATATCGCCGCCGGCGAAGGGGTTGGCCGGCACGCCGTTGAAGGCGAAGAAGCCCGCGACCACGCCGCTGAGATCGAGGATGTCGCCGCCCGCGCCGGCGGTGAAATCGGTGATCAGGATCGGCGATTCGTCGGTGCTCAGCGCGCGCCCGAGATGATAGTCGAGCCTGATCCGGTCCGCGCCCGCGCCGGTGGCGATTGTGAAGCTGCTTTCGTACAGGCCGCGGCAATCGAGGATCAGCAGGTCGTTGCCCTCGCCAAGATCGATCGCCATCGTCTGGAAGGTGCCGAGCTCGACCTGGACGAGGTCGTTGCCCGCGCCGCCCTCGATCTGGCTGGTTTCGCGGTCCTCGGCCGTGAACGTGCCCCGGATGCGGTAGGGGACGAGGATATAATCCTGGCCCTGGCCGCCGCGCAGGATGTTGCTGCCGCCCCAGTCGACGATGACGTCGTCGCCGCCGCCGCCGTCGATGACGTCGTCGCCCCATTCGTCGTTGATGCGGTCCGCGCCGCCGGTGCCGGTGATGACGTCGTCATAGGTGGTGCCCCAGAGGCGCGGCTGCGGCGGGTGGACGATCGCCTGCGGCGCCGGGCCGGCCAGCAGCCGCCCCAAAGTGCCCGCGTCGGGCTGGGCCTCCGCGTCCGGCATGTCCTGGCTGAGCGCCTTGCCCTGCGGGCGCGGCGAGACGAATTTCTTCACGTGCTTCCCCCCCGGGACGGCCCGGCCCCCATTTCCCTGCGCCCGACGCTAAGGGGCGATCGAACCCTATGCAAGAACAGGAATAGTCCGGAACGGCGGAACGCGCGCCCGCCATCCGACTCTCTCCAAATGATCAAGGTCTAGAGAATGAAATCGCTCGCCGCGAAGGTCACCGGCGTCAGCAGCACGATCTGCATGTCCGCGCCGCCGTCGCCGTCCAGATCCGCATAGAGCGTCGTCGCGCCGTCCACGGTCGCGTAGCGCAATTGCCCGGCCTGGCCGGTAAAGGCGCCGGTGCCGATGAAGGTGAAGGCGTCGTTCGCGGGCGTGCCGGTGATCGCGTCCACGCCGGCGAGGTCGATCCGGTCATTGGCCTTCTCAAAGTCGACGATCACGTCGGGCAGCAGCTTCTTGCCGTCCGAGCGCCAGGCCGGCGCCCGGCTGTCGGCCAGCGTCTCGAAGACATAGACGTCGGCGCCCGCGCCGCCCTCCAGCCGGTCACTGCCGAGGCCGCCGATCAGCCGGTCGTTGCCGCGCCCGCCCGACAGCATGTCGTCGCCGGCGAGGCCGGAGAGGACGTCGATCCCGAGATTGCCGATGATCCGCTGGCCGAGCTCGTTGCCGGTCAGCGTCCAGGGATAACCGGGTGTGTCGAGCGCCATGACGAGGGTCTCGACCGACACGCCGGCGGCGAGCGCATAGGCGCCGCGCGCATAGAGGGTGTCGCTGCCCTCGCCGGCCAGCTCGACGATGATATCGTCCACCCCATCGACATAATAGATGTCGTCGCCGCCGAGCCCGCGCAACGTGTCGGCGCCGGCATAGCCGAACGCGGTGGTGTCGGTGTTGACGCCGCAGTCGAGGACATTGTCGCCGGCATTGCCGATGATCAGATTGTCCTGCGTGTTGCCCACCAGCCGGAGCGGCGTCGCCGCCACCTCGTCGGGGGTACGGAGGACCTCCACGAAGCTCTGCGGCGGCAGGATATAGTCGACTGAAGCGATCACGGTGTCGCGGCCGGCCGCCGGCGCTTCCCAGACATAGTCGCCGGCATCGTTGACGAGATAGACGTCGTCGCCCCTGCCGCCGGTCAGGACGTCATTGCCCGCGCCGCCGTCCAGCCGGTCGTTGCCCGCCTCGCCGGAGAGGGTGTCGTCGCCGCCCGACCCGAACAGCTGGTCGTCGCCGCCGCCGCCGAGGATGGTATCGGCATTGCCGGTGCCGTTCACGCTCTCGCTGGCGGCGCTGCCGAGCAGCTCGGTGCCGAGGATGAAATCGGAGCGGAAGATCTTGTTGGCCACGAGGATCCGCATCGTGCCGGCGGCGGTCTGGACGGTGACGAGGTTTTCGATCGCATAACCCTGCCAATAGCCGTATCGCGTCTCCTCCCAGCTGACCGAGAGCGGGGTCACGGCGCGCAGGTCGATCCGATCCTCGCCCGTATCCAGGTACATAACATCCACCGCGCCGTCGCGGGAATCGCTGGCGGCCAGGTAGCGGAAGACGTCCCGGCCCGCGCCGCCGGTCAGGAAGTCCCGCCCGCCGCCGCCGATGAGGATGTCGTCGCCGTCCTCGCCGTAAATCTCGTTCGAACCGGCATTGCCGATGATGATGTTGTCGAGGCCGTTGCCGGTGGCGAAGAAACTGCCGGTGCCGAGCATGGTGAGATTCTCGACGAAGGCCTGCATCCGCGCCGAGGTGGCGATGCGCAATTCGTCGACGCCCTCGTCCTCCATCTCCAGCGCGAGATCGTAGAAATCGTCCTGGTAATAGACGTCGTCGCCCTTGCCGCCGCGCATCACGTCGACGCCGGCGCCGCCGTCGAGCAGGTCGTTGCCGTCGCCGCCGTCCAGCACGTCGTCGCCGCCCAGCCCGTTGAGCGTGGCGCCGGCCGTGCCGGTGAACAACAGGTCGGCTCCGCCCGTGCCGTCGGTCACGGCGGCCTTGGGCGCGGAGACGATGTCGGCCAGCGAGATCGTGCCGTTGACCCGCAAGGTGAGCGTGCCGCTCGCGGCCGTCGCGGTGATCGTGGTGAAGCCGCCGGCCATGCTGAGATTGACCGCGCTCGGCGCGAGCAGGCTGAGGTCGATCCGGTCGACGCCGGCCTGGAAGTCCGTCAGCGTCTCGAGCGCCGCGGCGGTGGAATCGCCGGCCGCGCCGTAGACGAAGACGTCGGCCCCCGCGCCGCCGAGCAGGATGTCGATGCCGCCGCCGCCCTGGAGCCGGTCGGCGCCGTCGCCGCCGCTGAGCTGGTCGCTGCCCACGCCGCCCAGCAGCACGTCCGAATGGGCCCCGCCATCGACGAGCCCGGTCTGGGTGCCCGCGCGGCCGTCGAGAAAATCCGTGCCCTCGCGGAAATTGATCGCGCCCTGGAGGAGGCCGGCATTGCGGAAATATTCCCCGTCAATGCCGCCGTTGAACGTCCCCACCCAGGCGCCGCCGGCGCGGTTGTCGAGGATGTTGAGGCCGATATCCTGCCGATACTCGCCTTCGACGCGGCCGGAATTCACAAACATCATCGCGGTGACGCAGCCGCCGATCGTCTGATAGCCCATCGCCGCGACATCCGCGACGATCGTGCCGCTGTTGACGATCTTGCCGTAGGAATAATGGTTGGTGTTGTCGCGGAACATCGCGATCCCGAAGGACTGGGCGCTCGACGATTCCGAGACGACGTGGATCGTTCCGCTATTGTTGACCAGGACCCCGCTGCTCTGGGTCATCGCGACCCCGGTGATGCTGTGCGACTGGTGGTGCTGGCGCGCCCGCACGTAGATGTAGCCGCTATTGTCGAGCACGCAGTCCAGGCCGAGCGAGACGCCATAGGCCTCGCCGGTGGAGATCGACTCGATCGTGCCGGTGTTGATCATGTGGCGGGCGCCGGTCCGCCCCGCATTGGACAGCATCTGGTTGGTCGCGTCCGAGACCATGCGGATGACGCCGTGATTGATGAAGGTGACCTCGCCGACGCCGCCCGGGCCGTTCGCGGAATAGGCGTCGCCGCCCGCATGGCTTTCGATCAGGCCGTAATTGATCACCGTCGCCGACGTGTCGGGACGGTCCGGCGCCTCGGCGACGAACGCCGTAGCGCCGTTCAGCGTGCCGGCCTCGCCGCGGATCATGCCGTGATTGACGAAGGTCTGCGCCTCGCCGGCCGGAATGCTCCAGATCACCGAATGGGTCGAGGCGATGTTGATCTGCTGCAGGGCGCCGATCGTCACGTCGCCCTGCATCTGCAGGCTGGCCGTGCCGGTCGTGACCTGCTGGCCCGGCTCGTCGACGCCGGTGATGCGGATCGTGATCGTGTCGGTCTGGGTGACGCCGCCCAGAGAATAGGTGATGGTGAAGCGCTCGTCCGCCTGCTGGCCGGCGCCGAGCACGTTCGTGTCCGGATCGTCATTGTCGAGCCGGTAGCTGTAGCTGCCATTGGCGTTGACGAGCAGCGCCCCATAGGTCCCGCCATACCAGCTGCCGATGCCGGTCAGGGACGTGCCGGCGCGGGCGACGCCGAGCATGGTGAACGACCCGCCCAGGTTGAAGCTGTCGTTGAACATGGCCGTCGCCACGTCGTTCCGTTCGGTCGCCGACAGCTGGCGCGGCATGATCTTCCCCCTCTACGCGCGGCCGGCCGGGAGCCCGGGGCCGCACGGGTCAGGATAGTAAATTTCTAATATCGCACAATAAAAACAATGGCGCCGATTCGGCGGAACCGTCTCGCCGCGGCGTTCGCGGCGCCGGAGGACCGCCTCAGATCACCAGGAAGTCGCTCGCCGCCAGCGTCGGCGCGCCCTGCAGCGTCGCGAACAGGATCGCCGCGCCGGCCCCATTGCCGTCGGCATCGTAGAAGAGCCGGCCGGTGGCGCCGTCATAGACGATCCGGTCGTCGGCGTCCGCCGCGGCAGTGCCGGCGACGAAGGCAGCGGCGTCGAGCACACCCGCCGCGCCGAGCGCGGTGAAGATCGCGTCGTCCAGCGCGAGCCGGTCGACGCCGGTGACGAACCCGGCGACAATGTCGACATTGCCCGCGCCCAGAGCGGTGGTGAAGGCGAAGATGTCCGCGCCGTCCTTGCCGTCGAGGAAGTCGCTGCCCGCGCCGCCGTCGAGGATATTGGCGCCATCGTTGCCGACCAGGGTGTTCGCCAGCGCATTGCCGGTGAGATCGATGGCGGCGGTGCCGGCATTGTCGCTCGTGGACAGAGTCTCGACCGATAAGCCCGCGCCGAGCGTGTAGCTCACGCTTGCGAAGATTCGGTCCGCGCCCTCGCCGTTCAGCTCCACCACCGTGTCGGCGCCGCTGTCGACGACATAGCGGTCGTCGCCGATGCCGCCGGCCAGATAATTGGCGCCGGTGCCGCCATGGATCAGATCGTTGCCGGCGCCGCCATAAAGCGTGTCGTCGCCGAGCCCGCCATGCAGCGTGTCGTCGCCGCCCTTGGCGTCGAGCACGTCATTGCCCCCAGCGCCGCTCAGGAGGTTGGCGCCCGCATTGCCGACGATCAGATTGGCGAATTCGTTGCCCGTGAGATTGATCGCCGCAGTGCCGGCATTGTCGCCGGTCGACAGCGTCTCGACCGAGGCGCCGAACGCCAGCACGTGGCTCACGCTCGCATAGATGCGGTCATTGCCCTGGCCGGCGGCCTCCTCGATATAGTCGCCGCTGCCGTCGATCACATATTGATCGTCGCCGAGGCCGCCCGCGAGATAATTGGCGCCGCCGCCGCCATAGAGCGTGTCGTTGCCCTCCCGGCCGTAGAGCGTGTCATTGTCCGCCCCGCCGTAGAGGATGTCATTGCCCTCCTTGCCGTCGAGCAGATCGGCGCCCGCCAGGCCGTTCAGCACATTGGCGCCGGCATTGCCGATGATCGTGTTGGCGAAGGCGTTGCCGGTGAGGTTGATCGCCGCGGTGCCCGCGTTGAGGTCGGTCGACAGAATCTCGACCGAGGCGCCCGCGGTCAGCGCATAGCTCACGCTCGCATAGGCCCGGTCACTGCCCTGGCCCGCGGCCTCCTCGATGCGGTCGCCGCCGCTCTCGATGACATATTGGTCGTCGCCGGCGCCGCCGGCCAGGTAGTTGCCGCCCGTGCCGCCGTGGAGCAGGTCGTTGCCCTCGCGGCCGTAGAGCGTGTCATTGTCCGCGCCGCCGCGCAGAATGTCATTGCCGTCCTTGCCGTCGAGCAGGTCGTCGCCGTCGCCGCCGCTCAGCACGTTGACGCCCGCATTGCCGAGAATGGTGTTGGCCAAAGCGGAGCCGGTGAGGTTGATCGCCGCCGTCCCCGCATTGTCCGCGGTCGACAGGATCTCCACCGAGGCGCCGGCCGCCAAAGCATAGCCGACACTGGCGAACACGCGGTCATTGCCCTCGCCGGCGGCCTCGATCACCTGATCGGCGAAGGAGTCGACGACATAGATATCGTCGCCCGATCGGCCGGCCATCACGTCGGCGCCGCCCCGGCCGTCGAGGATGTTGTTGCCGGCATTGCCACGAATCGTGTCGCCCCGGACACTGCCGTTGAGGTTGATCGGCGCGGTGCCGGCCGCGGCCTCCAGCGTCTCGATATGAAGGGTGGCGAGCGTGTAGTGGATCGAGGCGACGATGCGGTCGTTGCCGCCGTTCTCCGTCTCCTCGATGGTCGGGCCCGCCTCATCGACGAGATAGGTGTCGTCGCCGCCGAGCCCGCGCAGCACGTCCGCCCCGCCGCCGCCGCTCAGAACGTTCTTCCCGGCATTGCCGATTATGGTCTGCGCGAGGGCGTTGCCCATAAGGTCGATCGCCACCCGCCCCGGCGCGGCCTCCAGCGTCTCCACGTCCGCGGCGGCATCCAACGCATAGCTGGCGCTCGCCACGACGCGGTCGTTGCCGCCGCCCGCCACCTCGACGACCACGTCGCCGGCCTCGTCGACCATATAGGTGTCGTCCCCGGCGCCCCCGGTCAGCAGGTCAGCGCCGATCCCGCCGTTGAGGAAGTCCGCGCCCTCGCCACCGTCGAGCTGGTCGCTGCCGACCGCGCCGAGCAGCCGGTCGTCGCCGTTCGCGCCACTGAGCGCGTCATCGCCGATGCCGCCGTCGAGGATGTCGTTCCCGACATCGCCGGACAGCACGTCGTCCCCGCGCAGTCCGTGCAGCACGGTGACGGCGCCGGCCGCGGCGAGCGCGTCGTCGCCGTCGGTGCCGACCTGGGTGTCGGCGAACGGGGTTCGCTCGATCAGCTGGACATTGTTGCGGGTATTGACCGCGATGAAGCGGCCGTCGGGGCTGATCAGCAGGGTGTTGCCGAACTCGATTTCGTTGCTGTTGACCGGCGCGACGTCCCTGCCGACATCGATCGTCTGGACGAGGGACCAGTCGGCGACCGACAGCTGGTAGATCTTGTCGGTCGAACTCCGCAGGATGAACAGGTACCGGCCGGCCGCGTCGAAGGCCATGCCGGCGACATCCGACCAGCGCGTGCCCAGGCTGCTGAGGTCCAGCACGTAGCTCAGACCCTCCAGCCGGTAGATGTGGATATTGTCGGAATAGAGGAACTGCGCGACCAGCCCGGCCTCGCCGCTCACCGCCTGGATCCCGCGATTGAAGCCGCTGACGCCATCCAGATAGCGCTCATGGCCCGCGACGGGCGTCGCCGGATCGTCGCCGAGCCGGTGGAGATAGAGCGCGCCTTCGCCGGTGTGGGACGGGAAATGCACGAGATAGCCCCCGTCCCGGGTCGAGACGAGGTTGCCGTAGCTGGCCACGGGCGGACCCCAGTCGCCGCTATACTGGCCGGTGGTCGGATCGATCTGCCAGAGATGCGGAAACGCGAACGGCGGATAGAAGCCGGGGGTGATCAGCACGCTGTCGTCGGCGAGGATGGCGACATCCTGCGCGCCGATGACCCGGGTATTGCCCGGCATGCTCACGCTCGCGCCGGTGACCGCGTCGACCCGGTAGCTCAAGGAGGTGTTGGTGCCGCTGTCGGGGGGGCGGACCTGTTCGGTGACCATCAGAAAGCTGCCGTCGCCGGAGAGGGCGATGCCGCCGAGCTTGGTGCCGATGTCCCAGCTGTGGAGCAGCGTGCGCGTGGCGAGATCGTAGACGCGCAGATTCCCGTCCGCCCCCGCAATGTAGAGCCGCGTGCCGTCGGCGCTCATCACGCAATCCTCGGGGACATTCGGATCCAGCAGCGCCGTGCCGGGGGCGGCCTGCGGCCCCGGCGACCCGCGGAGAAAGGCCAAGTCTTCGCTTCGTCCCGACAGCCGGTCGTGATCCGGGCCGGCCAGGCCATCGCGCTCCCAGAAACCGCCCCTGCGCGCCACCGCGCGCTTACCGAAACCGGCCACCAGCCCCCTCCCAACCAAGCCGATTTCCGGCGGCTTGAACCTGAAGGCTAGGCTGTCATGCCATCAACCGTCAATCGGGACGAAGCGGGCGAGGATCGGCGGGCGCGTGTCGGCGCCCGCCGAAACCGGTGGCCGTCAGATCACCATGAAGTCGCTGGCGCTGAGATTGAGCCCGGTCGCCAGGGTGGCGAACTGGACCGCCGCGGCCCCGCCGGCCCCGTCCGCGTCGTAGAAGAGCTGGCCGGTGCTGCTGTTGTAGACGATCCGGTCGCTGCCGTCGGCCGCCCCGCTGCCCGTGTGGAAGGCGCCGGCGCCGAGCGTGCCGAGCCCGCCCACCGCGGTGAAGATGGCGTCGTCCAGCGCGATCTTGTCGATCCCGGTCTGGAAGCCGAACACCACGTCGACATTGCCGGCGCCGAGCGCGGTGGTGAAGGCGTAGGTGTCCGCCCCGCTTTTGCCATCCAGCACGTCGTTGCCGGCGCCGCCGTTCAGTATGTTGGCGCCATCATTGCCGATGACCAGATTGGCCAGCTCGTTGCCGGTCAGGTCGATCGCATCGGTGCCGGCATTCCACTCGGTCGACATCGTCTCCACCGAGACCCCGGCGGCCAAGGTGTAGTCGACCGCGGCATAGACGCGGTCCGTGCCTTCCCCGGCCAGCTCCACGACCGTGTCGGCGGTGGTGTAGATCACGTAGATGTCGTTGCCGGTGCCGCCCTCGAGCTGGTTGGTGCCGGTGCCGCCATAGAGCGCGTCATTGCCGGCGCCGCCGCGCAGCGTATCGCCGCCGCCGCCGCCGCTCAGCACGTTGGCGCCGGCATTGCCGATGAGGGTGTTGGCCAGCGCATTGCCGGTCAGGTTGATCGCGCCCGTCCCGGCATCGTCATCGGTCGACAGGGTTTCCACGGCCATGCCGCCGCGCAGCGTATAGCTGACGCTCGCATAGACGCGGTCGGTGCCCTCGCCGGCGGTTTCGGCGACCGTGTCGCCGGCACTGTCGACGACATAATTGTCGTCGCCGGCCCCGCCCGCCAGATAATTGGTGCCGGTGCCGCCACGGAGCGTGTCGTTGCCCTCGCGGCCGTAGAGCGTGTCGTCGTCGGCCCCGCCGGAGAGGATGTCATTGCCCTCCTTGCCGTCGAGCAGGTCGTTGCCCGCGCCGCCGGTCAGGCTGTTGAGGCCGGCATTGCCGAAGATGGTGTTGGCCAGGTCGTTGCCGGTCAGGTCGATCGCGTCCGTGCCGGCATTCCAGTCGGTCGACAGGGTCTCGACCGAGGTGCCCGCCGCCAGCGCATAGGTCGCGCTCGCGAAGACCCGGTCGGTGCCCTCGCCGGTCAGCTCGTTGACGATGTCGCCGGCATCGTCGACCAGATAGCGGTCGTTGCCGGTGCCGCCGGCCATCGTGTCGAGGCCGGCGCCGCCGTCGATCAGGTCGTCGCCGCCGAGGCCGTTGATCACGTCATTGCCGTCGCGCCCGTTCAATTGGTCGGCCTCGCCGCCGCCGTCGATCGTGTCGGCGCCGTCGCTCTGCCGGACGACGCGGTAGATGGTGGTCGTGCCCGACACCTCGTTGGCCGAGAGCAGGAGGGGGCCGCCGGTGGGCGAGTTGGCGGCGGAGATGAACGTGACCGTCTCCGGGGCATAGTCATTCGCGGTGGCGGGCTCGTAGGTCACGAACACCGCATTGGCCGGATCGGTCACGTCATAGACCATGACGCCGCCGACCCGCTCCAGGGTAACGAAGGCGTAGAAGCGGTCGCCAACCTGGCCGATCGAGATGCCCTCGGGCTCGGGCCCCTTATTGTCCGAGCGGTTGTCCGGGCTGGCCTGGTTCTCCGTATTGTGGAGCGCGGCATAGTCGCGGGCGATGATCGCCTCGAACTCGCCGCCCGTCTCGCGCACCTTGACGATCGAGCCGTCCGCTTCCTGCCGGAAGATGGAGATGCCGCGGCCGCCATAGGAGTAGATCTGGTCGATGTCGCCGTCGCCGTCCGTATCGCCGGCGCTGGTGATGACGTTGAGCCGGCCCAGCGCGCCGTTCGCCTGGAGGGCGGCGGCGTTCGGATAGGCGGTCGGATCGAGCGTCACCGTGGACAGCCGCGCCTCGTCGACGAGGCCGGTGCCGACGCGGGCGTCGCCCTCATTGGCGGTGATGAAATAGGTCACCCCGTTCACCTCGTAGGAGGCGATCGCGTCCGGCTGCTGCAGGCTGATGATGTCGGCGTTGCTGAAGCTGATCCCGTTCTGGTCGTTGCCGTCGAAGGCGTTGCCCGCGAGGCTGCGGTCGATGCCGCCGAGCGGCAGGATCGCGATCGGCGCGCTGCCGGGATTGGTGAGATCGATGACCGCGACCGCGTTCACCTCCTGCAGCGTGACATAGGCCCGGGTCCCGTCCGGCGAGACGGTGATATATTCGGGCTCGATGTCGCTCGCGGCGGCCTGGCCCGGGAAGAGGGCGAGGCCGGCGGCGGTGAGCTCGGTCTCGAAGCCGTTGAGCGCGCCGAAGCCGATCGTATGGCTGACGGTCGCGGCCGCGACGCCGCCCGACAGGTCGATGATCGAGATCGAGCCGGCCGGATTGTTGACGCTGGAGATCGCCTCGCCCTCATTGGCGACGAGGATGCGGCTGCCGTCCGGCGTGAAGGCGATCTGGTCGGGAAGCACGCCGACCTCGACATTGGCCTGCAGCACGCCCGAGGCATTGAACAGGGCGACATGGCCCGCGGTGCCGGCGACGGCGGCATCATAGGCGACCGCGATCACGCCGTTCTTCACCGCCACCGAGTTGAGCGTGCCGTAATTCGGCAGGCCGGCCAGGTTGATGCTGGTGAGCTGGGTGGTGGTGCCGTCCGCGTTGAGCTGGGCGACGTCGATCAGGTGCTGGACCGCGTTGGTCACATAGATGCGGTGCGTGCTCGGATCGTAGGAGACCGATTCCGCGCGCGCCGCGGCGGTCGCGCCGGTGCCGGTGAACGCGCCGAGACGGATCAGGGCGATGTCGTCGGACGCGGTGGGCGGGGTGGCGTCCCCCTCCAGCGACTGGCCCGGCGTCAGGATCTCGATGCCGCCGATCGAATCGCCCATGTCGTCGTTGCGGATCGTGCCGGTGGCATTGCCCGCGGCGCCGACGCTGGTCGGCTGGGCGGCGCCGTTCACCGCGCCGGTGATGGCGAGGCTGAAGACCTCGTCCGCCTCGATGTCGTTGTCGCCGCTCACCTGGATGGTGAAGGTGCCGCTGGTCGCGCCGTCGGCGATGGTGGCGCTGAACGTGGTGGGCAGGGCGCCGCCGAAGTCGGCCGCGTCCACGCCGGCGCCCGGCGTGACGGTGCCGGTGACGTCGACTTGGCCGGTCGTGCCGCCGGTGCGGGTCACGGTGAAGGTGAAGGTCACGTTCGGCCCGTCGCTTTCGATGCGGCTGACGCTCACCGAATTGGCGGCGAAGCCGATCGTCTGGGCCCCGGCGCCGCCGAGCACGAAGGCGGTCGGATCGAAGGGCAGGTCGGGCGCGGTCAGGTCGACGGACTGGTCGCCGCTACCGTCCTGACCGATCCAGTTGGCGCTGTTGTTGATGATCGCCGCATAGTCGCCGAAATCCCCCTGGCCGCTGCGCGCGCCGGTGAAGATGGCGATGTCGGGGCTGCCGCCCAGCGCGGAGAGGTCGATCGCGGTCTGGCCGACGGTCAGGCCGGTGCCGGCGAGCGTGCCGCCGTCGACGGCGAAACCGCTGTTCGCGATGGCGGCGAGGAAGGCCGAGGGCATGTTCGGGCTGCCGACGAAGGCATAGATGATCTCGTCGCTCGCGCCGAGGCCGGAGGCGCCCGAGATCGTGCCGGTGCTGGCCGTCGGCGCGGCGCTGTAGCTGGAGATGGTCACCACCGTGCCCGCGGCGACGGTGGAGGTCGCGGTCCAGGCGAGTTCGCCCTCGCCGGTGTTGAAGGCGCTGCCCTGCCATTCGCGGTCGCTGAAATAGATCACCGTGCCCGCCGGGATGTCGTCGAGCGCGACGAAGGCGATGTCGTCATTGCCGTCGGCGTTGAAGCCGGTGAAGGCGATCGAGCCGGCGCCGAGCGCGCTGTCGTCGTTGAGGATGGTGGCGGTCGCCGCGCTGTTGGCGCCGATCGTGCTGGTCACCCCGGCCGAATTGAGTACCGAGGTCAGGGTCAGCGGGAAGGCCTCGTTCGACTCGATGTCGAGATCGCCGGCAAGCTCGATGTCGAAGCTGACGCTGGTCAGGCCGGCGCCGATGAGTCCGGCGAAGGAGGTGGGCGCGACGCCGCCGTCGAAATCGGCGCCGTTCGTGTCGCCGGCCCCGACCGTGCCGGAGAAGCTGAGATCGCCGGTCGTGCCGCCGCTGCGGGTCACGGTGATGGTGAGGATGGTGGTGCCGCTATTGCCCTCGGCGACGCTGTAGGTCGCGCTGCTGAAGCCGACGCTCTGCGCTTCCACCGCGCCGGTGGTGAAGCCGGCGAGGCTGAACGGCAGGTCAGGCGCGGTCAGATCGATGGACTGGTCGCCGCCGCCGTCCTGGCTGAGCCAGTTGGCGGTGTTGTTGATCGCCGCGAGATAGTCGGCGAAGCTGGCCGCGCCGGTGCGCGTGCCGTTGAACACGGCGATGTCCTCGCCCGCGCTGATCGCTGCGAGGTCGATTGCGGTCTGGCCGACGATGAGGCCGGTGCCGGTCAGCGTGCCGCCGGACTGGGCGAAGCCGTCATTGGCGATGGCGGCGAGGAAGGCGGTCGGCGCGAAGGCGGCGCCGACATAGGCGTAGACGATCTCGCTGTCCGAGCCGAGGCCGGAGGAGCCGGTGACGGTTCCGAAATTGCTGGTCGGCGAGGCGCTGAAGCTGTTGATCGTGACGATCGTGCCCGCCGGGATGGTGGAGGAGGCGGTCCAGGTGACCTGGCCCTCGCCGGTGTTGAAGGCGCTGCCCTGCCACTCCTGGTCGTTGAAGTAGATCACCGTGCCGGCGGGGATTTCCTCGAGCACCACGAAGGCGATGTCGTCATTGCCATCCGCGTTGAAGCCGACGAACGCGATCGAACCGGGACCGAGAGGCATAATATGTCCTTTCAAGGGCAACGGGTGCTGGGAGTGCCGCGGCCGCGAAACCTGGCCTGTCTCGCGGCGACGCGAACGGTGAACGCGTCGTTGACTATGCGCCCCGAATTACGGGTCGATGACGGCAAGATGGCAGTGATTTGAATCGCGCATTTTCCCGCGCGCGCCGTGGGGACGCGCCGGGCGCTCAGGCTGGCAGCCCGGGGGTGTCGCGCTAGAGGATGAAGTCGGTGGCGGTCAGCGGGACGGGGGTCAGGACGGCGATGCAGAGGTCGGCATTGCCGTCGCCGTCCAGGTCCGCCAGCACCGTCGCCCCGCCGCCGGCGCCGACCGCGCGCAACTGGCCCGCCTGACCGGTGAAGGCGCCGGCGCCGATGAAGGTGAAGGCGTCGTTCGCCGCGGTGCCGGCAATGGCGTCGATTGTCCTGAGGTCGATCCTGTCGAGGCCCGCCTCGAAATCCAGGATGATGTCGGGCCTGAGCTTCGCGCCGTCGGAGCGCAGCGCCAGCGGCCGGCTGTCGCCCAGCGCGATGAAGGAGAAGAGGTCGGCGCCCGCGCCGCCCTCCAGCAGGTCCGCGCCCGCGCCGCCGATCATGATGTCGCCGCCGCCGCCGCCGCGGAGAAAGTCGTCGCCGGCCCGGCCGAGCATCGCGTCGGCAGTGGCGGTGCCCGTGAGGCTGTCCGCGCCGGTCGTGCCGACCAGGCCGGGGCCGGTGGCGCCGATGACGATGGTCGCGGTCGCGGTCGTGCCGCCGATGATCGAATAGGTGAAGGTCTCGACGCCGCCGGACGGATAGGCATTCTTGGGATCGAAGGCGATGCCGCCGAACTGGCTGATCTGCAGCGTCGCGCCCGAGGCGAAGGTCAGGATCTGTCCGACATTGCCGGCCGCGCCGTTGACGGCGGTCACCGTGAAGCCGTCCGGATCCTCGTCCATGCCGAAGCCGTTGTCGAAGCCGACATTGCCGTAGAAGGGCTCGCTTTTCCCGGCGACGAGGAGATCGTCGTGCGCCACGCCGGGATCGTCGACGGCGAGGATGTTGATATCGGCCCGAGCGACGGCGCTGGGCACGCCGCTGCTCTCCACCCTTATCTCGATCGAGCGCTGCGACGCGGGCGTGTCGTCGGTGGAGGCGTAGCGGATGCTGTCCAGCAGGCCCTGATAGGCCTGCGGGGACGCCCCGCCGGTGAAGGTGATCAGCCGGCGGAAGGCCTCCTCCACGACGGTGACGGTCACGCCGGCGGGCAGGCCTCCCCAGGTCAGTATGTCGGTGGCTTCCGGCGAGGATAGCGAGAGCGTCATCTTGTCGAGCTGGTCGCCGCCATTGGCGTCCAGCACGATCGGCGTCCCCATGGCCAGGCGGACGGGCGTTCCACCCTCCGTATAGAGGACCATCGCGTCGACCCCCGGCCCCGCGCCGTTCAGGTCGACGACGGGCGCCGAGCCGCCGGTTCCCACGGTCACGGTCTGGTGCACCATATTGGAGGTGAGGCCGCCGCCGAACATGAGCGTGCCGTCGAAGAAGGTCAGACTGGCCTGGAAACTGCCGAGCGTCGGATTTTCGCCCTGGGTGCGGAAGCCGAATGCCTGGATCAGGGCGTTGACGACCTCCGCGGTGGCGGCGCTGGTCAGATTGGAGACGGTCGCATTGCCGTTGATAAGGGAGAGTTCGCCGACCTGGAGGCCGGTCGTGGTGTCGGTGAGGAAGCCGAACCCGTTGCGCGTGAAGCGTGCGCCGATCAGCTCGACGACCGCGCTGGAGCCGCCCACGCTCATCTGGATGTTGCCGCCGATGAAATGCGCCTGGTTGTCCGGATCCGTCATCGTCACGCCCGCCCAGAGCGGGGTCAGCGGATTGCCGGGCAGATAGTTGATCTGCGATGTCGTCGGCGCGGACAGGATCGGGGCGTCGTTGAAGCCCATGATGTGGACGGTGACGTCGGTCGAACCGATTTGCGGGCCGTCGCCGTCGTTCAGCGAGAGCCGGACGGTGCGCGAGGCCGCGGAGGGATTGTCCGACACGTTGAAATAGGTGAGGGCGCGGACCAGCAACTCGACCCGGTCGGCATTGGCCGATGCGTTGAAGCTGACGACGAGATCCTCGGAGATGCCGGTGCCCCCGGCCGCGATCGTGCCGATCACGATGCCGCCGACGGAGACGCTGCTGCCGATCGCGGTCCCGGAGATCGTGACGGTGCCGATCGTGCCGATGCCGAGCCGGTCCTCCGCCGGCGTGCCGCCCTGGACGATCGAGACTCGCAGGAAGCCGCCGTCGAAATCGAGGCTGTCGATATCCTCGACTTCGCCATTGCCCATGAAGTCGAGGCGCTGCGGCGTGGTTTGCCCCTCGTTGAACGTCCCGGCCGAGCCGCTGTTGAGATTGATGTAGCGGGGCGGATCGTTGACCGGGATGACGTTGACGGTGATCGTGTTGGGGCTGGCATCCTGGGCGCCGCTGCTGTCGCGCACCTGGAAGGTGAAGCTGGTGAAATTGGTGCCGTTGGCGTTCAGCCCCGCCTCGAAGAAGAACTCGCCGGCCGCGATCGTCGCCGCGCTCACGAAGCTGCCGGCCCCGATCGCGCCGCCGCCGACGCCGACCGCGCCGTTTGCCGGCGCGGTCGTCAGGAAGATCCCCGCGAAGCCATGGCCGTCGCTGTCGCTAAAGCCGAAGTCGCTCTGGCTGAAGACGTAGAGCACATCCTCGGTGACATTGATGGTGCGGTTGGCGCCCTGCGGCGCCGCCGCCTGGGGACCCGGCGGCGCGGCGGCGAGGCGGAACAGCGCGGTCTCGCGCGCGAACGGATCCTGCCCGCCCGGCATGTCGGCGCGCCGGGTGCCGCGGAGCGCGGCGCTCCTCGCTTCAGACATTGCGTCCTCCCCCAAATTCCGTCCAGCGACTCGCACAGCCGACCCTGGTTGGCAATCGGGCCTCAGATCACCATGAAGTCGCTTGCGGCGAGGGCGGGATTGCCCTGGAGGGTTGCGAACAGGATGGCCGCGCCCGCACCGCTGCCGTCGGCATCGTAGAAGAGCTGGCCGGTGGCATTGTTGTAGACGATGCGGTCGGCGGCATCGGCGGCGGCCGTGCCGGTGTGGAAGGCGGTGGGGTTCAGCGCGCCGGGCGCGCCGATGGCGGTGAAGATTGCGTCGTCCAGCGCGATCCGGTCGAGGCCGGCGACGAAGCCGGCGATCGTGTCGACATTGCCTGCCCCGAGCGCGGTGGTGAACGCGAACGTGTCGGCGCC
>DATJUQ010000008.1:0-32891 GCA_035502235.1 Allosphingosinicella sp. | reverse complement strand
ATCCTGCTGCTCGTGTCGCTGATGGTGGTGCCGATTCCGGCCGCCTTTCTCGACATCGGCTTCGTCGCCAACATCATGATCAGCCTCGCGGTGCTGATGGTGGCGCTGAACGTCGCCAAACCGCTGGATTTCTCCTCCTTCCCGACCGTCCTCCTGTTCACGACCCTGCTGCGGCTGGCGCTCAACGTCGCCTCGACCCGCGTCGTCCTGGTCAATGGCCATGAGGGCTCCGACGCCGCCGGCCACGTCATCGAGGCGTTCGGCAGCTTCCTGATCGGCGGCGATTATGCGGTCGGCATCTTCGTCTTCATGATCCTGATGATCATCAACCTGATCGTCATCACCAAGGGCGCGGGCCGCGTCTCCGAAGTCTCGGCGCGCTTCACCCTCGACGCCATGCCCTGCAAGCAGATGGCGATCGACGCCGATCTCAACGCGGGCCTGCTGACCCCCGAGGAAGCCAAGACCCGCCGCGCGGAAGTCTCCACCGAGGCCGATTTCTACGGCTCGATGGACGGCGCCTCCAAGTTCGTGAAGGGCGACGCCATCGCCGGCGTGCTGATCCTGGTCGTCAACATCATCGGCGGCCTGATCCTCGGCACGCTCAGCCACGGCATGTCGCTGGGCGACGCCGCCTCCAACTACGTCCTGCTGGCGATCGGCGACGCGCTGGTCGCGCAGGTGCCGGCGCTGCTGCTCTCGATCGCCGCCGCGTCCATTGTCACCCGCGTCTCCTCGCCCTTCGACCTTTCGGGCCAGATCACGCGCCAGTTCGGCCTCGCGGGCGCCTGGCTGCCGGTCGCCTGCATCCTGCTCTTCCTCGGCCTCCTGCCCGGTATGCCGCACTTCACCATCCTGCCCTTCGCCGGCATGGCCTTCTTCATCGCCCACAAATTGCGCAAGCAGGCCAAGGCCCAGGCGATCATCGACGCGACTCCGCCCGAGGAGCCCATCGCCCAGCCGAGCGCGATCGGCTGGGACGAGGTCTCCGACGACGCCGCCCTTGGCCTCGAGCTCGGCTTCGCGCTGGTCGGCCTGGTCGACGAGCGCAAGGGCGCGCCGCTCATGGCGCGGATCACCGGCATCCGCCGCCAGCTTTCCCGCGAGCTCGGCTTCGTCGTGCCCCTCGTCCGCGTCCGCGACGAGCTCACTTTGTCGCCGAACAGCTACCGGATCAGCGTCGCCGGCGTCGTCGTCGCCGAGGACGACATCTATCCGGACGACCTGCTCGCGCTCGACAGCGGCGACCTGATCGACCGGGTCCAGGGCCGGCCCTGCAAGGATCCGACCTTCGGCCTCGACGCCGTCTGGATCAGCCCGGCCCAGCGCGCCGAGGCGGTGGTCGCCGGCTATACTGTCGTGGATCCCGCGACGGTCGTGGCCACGCATCTCAACCAGGTCGTCCAGGCCGCCGCCGCCGATTTGTTCGGCATGGACGAGGCGCAGAAGCTGGTCGACGCCCTGAAGGACAGCGCGCCGCAGCTCGCCGCCAATTTGACGCCGCAGCCGCTGCCGCTTTCCGCCCTCGCCGGCCTCTGCCGCGCTTTGCTCGCCGAAGGCGTGCCGCTCAAGGATTTCCGTCGCATCGCCGAGGCGATGGCCGACGCCGCCCGCACCGAGACGGATCCGATCCAGCTCGTCGAGGAGGTCCGCCAGCGGATCGGCGCGTTGATCATCCAGACGATCGTGCCGGTGAAGATGCCGCTGCCCGTGGTCACCCTCGATCCGGGCCTCGAGCATCTGCTCAGCCAGGCGGTGCGCAGCGGCCAGGGCGCGGTCCATCCGATCGAGCCGGGCCTCGGCAATAAGCTGGTCATGGCCGTGGGCGAGGTCGCCGGGCCATTGCTGTCCGAAGGCCGCCGCTTCGCCGTCGTCACCTCGCCGGTCGCACGCCGCGCTCTGTCCCGCCTGCTCGCCCCGCACGTCCCGGACGTGCCGGTCCTGTCGCTTCTCGAAATCCCCGACAGCAAGCCTGTCGAGGTCGTCGCCGTCGTCGGCGGCGAACCTGAGCGTCCGCTTCTTCAATCGGAGGTCGTTGCGTGATTCCCTTTTCGACTCGTGCCCGCATCATTTCCGTCGCCTCCGGCAAGGGAGGGGCGGGCAAGACCAATGTCGCCGTCAATCTCGCCGTCGCCTTCGCCCAGGCGGGCGACCGCACCATGCTGATCGACTGCGACATGGGCCTCGCCAATGCCGCCATCCTGCTCGGCATGCCCTCGGCCTGGTCGATCGGCGACCTGCTCGCCGGCCGCTGCGGCGTGGACGACCTCCTGCAGAACGGTCCGGCCGGTCTCGCCTTCCTGCCCGGCCATAGCGGCACGGGCAGCGGCTCCACCTTGTCGGCCGCCGAGCGCGGCCGGCTGATGGAGGCGCTGGAGCCGCACCTCGCCGATTACGACCAGGTCGTGATCGACACGGGCGGGGGCATCGAGGCCTCGGCCCTCGCCCTCGTCGCCAGCGCCGACACGCCCCTGATCGTCCTGACCCCGGAGCCGACCAGCTTCGTGGACGCCTATGCGGTGGTGAAGGCGCTGCACGTCGCCCACGGCACCGCCGGCTTCGACGTCGTCGCCAACATGGTGCGGCATGACGTCGCCGGCCGGCAGCTCTTCGACCGATTCAAGGCGATCGCCGGCCGCTTCCTCGACATCGAGCTCAATTATGCGGGCGCGGTTCCGGCCGACAATTATGTGAAGGAGGCGGTGCTCCGGAAGCGCTGCGTCGTCGAGACCTTCCCCGGCGCGCCGGCCGCGCGCGCCTTCGCGGCGCTGGCGCGGCGGCTCGCCGCCCCGGTCCCGGTCATGCCGCCCGAGCGGATCTTCGCGGAGGTGAGTCATGGCGCTCATTGATCCCCAGCACACTTATGCCAGGCAGGCGAAGCCGACGCCGGAGGCGTTGGTGCGCGCGCACATGCCGCTGGTCCGCAGGATCGCCTGGCACGTCCACAGCCGCGTCGCCTCCACCATCGAGGTCGAGGATCTTGCCCAGATCGGCATGGTCGCCCTGGTCGAGGCCGCCAACGGCTTCGAGGATCGCGGCCACGCCTTCGCGACCTACGCGACCTTGCGCATCCGCGGCGCGATGATCGATCATCTCCGCCGCCACGCCACGATCTGCCGCGCCGCGATCGCGCGCCGGCGGGAGCTGGCGAAGACCCGCGCCGCGCTGGAGAGCCGGCTTGGGCGGAGCGCGACCGAGCCGGAAATGGCCGAGGAGATGGGGCTCGAGGCCGCCGCCTATCGCGCGATGGTCGACGACAGCCAGGCCGTGCACCAGGAATCGATCGACGAGGTCTATTCCGATCACAGCATGTGGTTCGCCGATATCGAGGCCGGGGCCGACGAGACGTTCGACCGCGATCGCCTGCAGGCCGCGGTGGCCGAGGCGATCCGGACGCTGCCGGAGCGCGACGCCATGGTGATGCAGCTCTACTTCGTCGAGGAGATGAACCTCGAGGAGATCGGCCAGACGCTGGGCGTCGGGGCCGCGCGCGTCTGCCAGATCAAGAAGGCGGCGCTCGACAAGATGCGCCTCGCGCTGAAGGGATGGGCCTGAACATGGACAATCTGGTCACCGCCGCGGGCCTCCCGGGGCTGCTGGACGGCGCGCCGGACGGCGTGCGCATTCTCTCGCTCGATTGTTTCGACACCCTGCTCTGGCGCAACTGCCAGTCGCCGACCGACGTCTTCGCCGATTGCGGCGGCCTCTGGCGGCGCACCCGCGCCGAGCATCGGGCGCGGCTGCAGCGGCGGTTCGAGGACGGCAGGAGCGAGGTCTCGATCGAGGCGATCCACCGGGCGCTGCGACCCACCGCGCAGGACGCCGTCGTCACCGGGGCTGTGGCGGCCGAGCTGGCCGCCGAGGCGCGCCATTGCTACGCCTTCGCGCCGACCGTGGCGCTGATGCGTGCGGCCAAGGCCCGCGGCCTCCAGGTGATCATCGTCTCCGACACCTATCTCTCCGAGCCCCAGCTCCGCGCCCTGATCGAGGCGGCGGCCGGGCCGGAGGTCATCGCCCTGATCGACCGGATCTTCTGCTCCTGCGAATTCGGCGTCCAGAAAGCGGCCGGCCTGTTCGAGCCGGTGCTCGAGGCGCTCGGCGTGCCGCCCCAGGCGATCGTCCATGTCGGCGACAACAAGCGGGCGGATCAGGTCGCGCCCGCCGCGCTCGGCATCTGGGGCGTCCATTTCCGCCAGTTCGATCCGGCCGCCGAACAGCGTCTCAGGCTCGAGGCCGCGGCGGCGGCGATTCTCGATCCGGCGGCGCGCACCACGCGCCCGATCCTGCAGCCCCATCGCGCGCCGATCTCGCTGCGCGCGGCGGCCGATCCGGTCTGGACGCTCGGCCATGACGTGCTCGGCCCGCTGATGCACGCTTTCTCCCGCTGGGTGGAGGCCGAGGCCGCGTCCCTGGGCGACGCCAAGATCGTCTTCCTGCTGCGCGACGGCCATTTGCCGCAGCGCGTCTTCGAGGCGCTGACCGGGCGCGAGAGCGCGGCGGCGGAGATCAGCCGCTTCACCGCCCGCCGCGCCGGCTTCACCGACGAGGCCGCGATCGCCGGCTATCTCTCCGGCGAGTCCCGCCACGGCCGCGTGAAATTGCTCGCCCGCCAGCTCGGCCTCAGCCGCGAAGAAGGCGAGAAACTCGGCCGGAACGGCCAGTCCGGCTTCGAGCGCGAGGCGCTCAGGCCGCAGAATGTCCGCAAGATCGTCGAGCGCTCGCACGCCTTCGCCGACAAATTGTTCGCCCATCTCGCCCGTGCCGGCGTCGAGCGCGGCGACACTGTGATGCTGGTCGATCTCGGCTATAACGGCACCGTTCAGGACTATCTCGAGGGCGCACTGACCGAGCGTTACGGCCTTACCCTCGCCGGCCGCTATCTGCTGCTGCGCGAGGAGGCGGAGACCGGCTTCGACAAGAAGGGCTTCCTCGACGCCCGCCATTTCGATTTCAACGCGCTGCACGCCATTTCCGGGCCGATCGCCCTGATCGAGCAGCTCTGCACGATCGCGCAGGGCTCGGTCGAGAATTACACCGCGACCGGCGAGCCGGTGCGCAAGGCGGCCGGCGCCAAGGGCGCGCAGAATGCGATCCGCGACCGCATCCAGGACGGCTGCGTCGCCTTCGCCCGCAACGCCGCTGACGGCATCCACCGCGCGCCGGCCTCGGACGACGAGGCCGCCCGCCGGTCGATGGCCGCCGCCATCCTCGCCCGCTTGCTCTTCCTGCCGATCGCCGAGGAAGTGGCGATGTTCCGGGCGTTCGAGCATGACGTGAACCTGGGCACGGACGACCAATTCGCCTTGCTCGATCCGGAAGAGGCCGGCCTCGGCCTGCGCCGCCGCGGCTTCTTCTACATGAACGGCGCCGAGCGCGTTTATCTCCCGGGCGAGATCCAGCCGCACGGCATGCCGCTCAGCCTCGCCTTGTTCAGCACCAACCGCCTGGCGCTGGACCTCAGGAGCAGCGACTTCCGCGGCCCCGCGCTGAAGCTGCCGGTCATCCTCGCGGACAATCGCGGCCAGACCGCGATCGAGGTGGAGGCGCACCCGACCCATGACGGCTATTATCTCGCCACCATTCCGGTGGGCGCCGGCCGCTTCGCCGCCGGCATCCAGCTCGGCGCGATCTGCGACTGGGCGGAGGTGGACGAGCTCGTCTTCTATCCGGTCAAGGGCTTCTCGCCCGAGACGCCGAGCGACGTCGCCAAACCGATCCCGGCGCCGGCCATGCGCGAGGGCATGACGGAAGAGGCCCCCGGCCTGTTCCGCTGCAATCCCGCCTCGCTCATGCTGGTGCCGCCCGCCGCGGGTCTCACCGGCGAACCCCATCTCCTCGCCTTCACCTTCCGCCCGGTCGCCCGGCGCGGCGAGGGCATGATCAGAAAGGCCGCCTGATGAGCCTCCTCATCCATTCCATGTCCGAATTTTCGGAGATCATCGTCGAGGCGATGGACCTCGCCGAGGTGCGCGCGATTTGCGAGATCGGCGCGGAGTTCGGCGGCATGTCCTCCGTCCTCGCCGATTATGCGGCCGCCCATGATGGCCAGCTGACCAGCGTCGACCCCTGCCCCAAGGACGAGTTCGTCCAGTGGGCGGCAGAGCATCCGGACGTGCGCCACGTGGCGAAGACCAGCTTCGACGCTTTCGACGAGCTCGGCAATATCGACGCCTGGGTCATCGACGGCGACCACAATTGGTACACTGTCTACAATGAGCTGAAGCGCGTCGACGCCATCTCCACCCGCGACCGCAAGCCGCTGCTCGCTTTCATGCATGACGTCGCCTGGCCCTGGGCGCGGCGCGACCTCTATTATGCGCCGGAGCGGATCCCCGAAGCGTTCCGCCATCCCTACAGCTTCGAAGGCGGCGTCACGCTCGATTATCCGGGCGTCATTCAGGATCGCGGCTTTCGCGGCCACGGCCAGTTCGCCTGCGCCGTCCACGAGGGCGGCCCCTGCAACGGGGTGCTGACCGCGGTCGAGGACTTCATCGACGAGGTCCGGAACGAGGGCCGCGGCATCGCCTTCGCCAGGATCCCGGCCGTCTTCGGCCTCGGCATCCTCTTCGACACCGACGCCGAATGGGCGCCGGCACTCTCCGAGCTGGTCATCCCCTGGCACGAAAACCGGCTGGTCGGGCGGCTCGAGGAAAACCGCCTGCGCAATTATCTGGCGGTGATCGACTGGCAGGACCGCGACGCCGAACGCCGCGAACGCCGCCGCGACGCGGCCTGAGCCGCGCAACCTTCGACCGCGATCTTGAAACGGGCCGCCCGGTGAGAGCCGGGCCGCCTGTTTGCATTCTATCTGGTCATCCCGGCGCGGCCGGGACCCCTGAACATTGTGGAATGTGGAAGAGAGGCGACCCACGCCTCTCTTCTCGCCGCAGGCGTCCATCGGGCCCGGCCTGCGCCGGGATGACGCTTGCCCCGGTCAGCGCCAACCCGATGAGGCGCACCGACCGCCGCAGACACGGAAAAGCCCGGCGCGGTTTCCCGCGCCGGGCTCTCTTTTCTCCGCTTAAGGTGGGGTTTAGCGGAGCAGGCTCAGCACGCCCGACTGGCTCTGATTGGCCTGGGCGAGCATCGCGGTGGACGCCTGGCTCAGGATCTGGGCCTTGGCGAGGTTGGTCGTCTCGGCCGAGAAATCGGCGTCCTCGATCCGCGAACGGGCGTCGCTCAGATTGGCGACATTGTTCGACAGGTTGTTGACGATCGACTCCAGGCGGCTCTGGCCGGCGCCGAGCGAGGCGCGGGTCGTCGCGACCGCAGCCAGCGCGTCGTCGACATCGTCCAGGGCGTCAGCCGCGTCGCCGGCGTCGCCGATGTCGGCGCCCGAAGCGTCGGACACGTCGAGACCGGTGATCGTCAGCGAGGTCTGGTCCGCGGAGCCGAAGCCCGTCTGGATGTCGACCGTGACGTTGCCCGAACCGAACACCGCGACACCGTTGAACTTGGTGTTGCTGATGATGTCGTCGATCTGCGCGCCCAGCTCGGTGACTTCCGCCTGAAGGTTGGCGCGGTCGTCGTCCGAATAGGTGCCGCTGGCGCTCTGCACCGCCAGCTCGCGGATGCGCTGCAGCATGTTGGTGACTTCGTTGAGGGCGCCGTCGGCGGTCTGCGCGAGCGAAATGCCGTCGTTCGCGTTGCGGATCGCCTGGTTCATGCCACGGATCTGCGACGTCATCGAGCTCGCGATGGCGAGACCGGCGGCGTCGTCCTTGGCCGAGTTGATGCGCTTGCCGGTCGACAGGCGCTCCATGGCAGTCTGGAGGGCCTGGTTGGCGACCCGGCTGCCGTTCTGCGCACGGAGCGCAGCCGTATTGGTGTTGATGACAGTCATTCTACGGTTCCTTTCCCGCTCAATCGCGGCTGACCGGGTCGATCCCGTCGTGCCACGGTCCAGTTAACGGCCGGTCCGTCGCGGGCTTTAATCGGCAAAGTTTAAGGCGACGTTTTTTCGACGCCCCGCGTCAATCCGCCGACGCCGGCCGGGCGGGTTCCCACCCCCGCAAGAGAGAGGAAAGGAACGCCTCCGAACTGGCACGGCCCTTGCACCTCCCGGATCGAGTGAATCCCGGGGGTGTGATGATCGGTGTGAGCGAACAGGTTGCGAGGGCAAATCCGGCGCTGGCAGGCTTCCTGTCCGGCGCCGGCCTTGCCTGCGCGATCTTCGCCGCCGAGGATGGCTGGCACAAGGGCCTCGCCGTGTTCGCGCCCGACGAGGAGGCCTGCGCCGCCCCCTATGACCTGATCCTCGATGTCGGTGCCCGCGCCCCCGCTTTCGCCCGCGCCACCATGACCGCGCCGGCCCGCCTGGCCTATGGCGAGGATGATCTCGCCTTCGGCAATGCGCTCGCCGCCGAGCTGCTCCGCCCCGCCGGCCGCCCGGCCTGCGGCGACCCGGCCAGCGCCGCCACGCTCGACTTCGCCGCCCGCGTCGCCGCCAGCGATGCCTCGGTGCTGCTGCTCGGCGAGACCGGGGCCGGCAAGGAGGGCCTCGCCCGCTGGATCCACCTCGCCTCCGCCCGCGCCAGGGGCCCGTTCACCGCCGTCAATTGCGCGGCGCTCCCCGAGACGATGCTCGAGGCCATCCTGTTCGGCCACCGCAAGGGCGCCTTCACCGGCGCCGGCGCCGACGGCGAGGGCCTGTTCCGCGCCGCCGACGGCGGCACCCTTTTGCTCGACGAGATCGCCGAGATCCCGCTCGCCCTCCAGGCCAAGTTGCTCCGCGCCCTGCAGGAGCGCGAGATCCTCCCGGTGGGCGCGGTGAAGGCGGAGCCAGTCGACCTTCGGGTCATCGCCTCGGCCAATCGCGATCTCGCCGCCGAGGTCGCCGCCGGCCGCTTTCGCGCCGATCTTTACTGGCGCCTCAATGTCATGCCGGTGAACCTGCTTCCCCTGCGCGAGCGCGCGCTGGACATCCCGGCCATCGCCGCCGCCATGCTGCTGCGCCACACCCCGCCGGCCGCCGATTTGCCCTTCCCGACCCCGGCGGCGCTGGACCGGCTGACCGGCCATGCCTGGCCCGGCAATTGCCGCGAGCTGGAGAATGTCATCCAGCGCGCCATCCTGCTGCGCGGCGGCGCGCGCATCGAGGCCGGCGATCTCGTCATCGATGGCGTCCACGCCCCCGCGCCCGCCATCGCCCTTCCCGCCGCTTCCGCCGCCCAGCCCGCCTCGCTCGACGAGGCCGCCCGGAACGCCGAGGCGCGCGCCATCCGCGCCGCGCTCGCCGAGGTCGGCGGCCATCGCGTCCAGGCCGCCAAGCGGCTCGGGATCAGCGAACGCACCCTTCGTTACCGGCTCGCCGAAATGCGCGCCGTGGCCGCCTAGGAGATTTGAGGCATGACCATCGATGCAAGCCGGCTGATGGCGATGCGCAGCGCCATCCTCGAGCAGAACAGCGCCCTGCAGCGTGCCGCCGGCATGGCCGGCACCGGCGCGCCGGGCTCGATCGGCGGCCCCGAGGCGACCCAGCCGGGCGGCTTCGGCCAGGCGCTGCAGACCGCGCTCCGCCAGGTCAACGAGACCCAGGCCCGCTCCTCGGCGATGACCGAGGCCTATGAGCGCGGCGAAACCACGGACATCGCCGCGGTGATGCTCGCCCGCCAGCAGGCGTCGCTCGGCTTCGAGGCGACCCTGCAGGTCAGGAACCGCCTCCTGACCGCCTACAAAGACATCATGAGCATGCCGGTGTAATGAGCCATGACTGACACGACCCTCAACGATCTGACCCCCATGCCCGCGCCGCGCGCGGCGTCCGCCCCGGCCCGGTCCGGCGGCATCATGCAGCAGGCGCGCGGCTTCATGGCCCAGCCGGCGGTGGCGAAGAGCCTGCCGCTGCTGGGCCTGCTCGGCGTGCTCGGGGTCGTCGCCCTGATCTGGATGACGGTCGCCGCCGCCCCCAGCCGCACGCTCTTCGCCGGGCTCGCCGACAATGACAAGGCGGCGGTGGTCGAGGCCCTGAACGGCGCCGGCATCGCCAATTCGATCGACCGCGACACCGGCGCAGTCCAGGTCTCGGACGACGATTATCACCGTGCCCGGATGCTGCTCGCCTCGCAGGGCCTGCCCCGCGGCGGCCAGAGCGGCGCCGACGTGGTCGCCGACATGCCGCTCGGCGCCAGCCGCGCGGTCGAGGCCGAGCGGATCCGCGCCTCGCGCGAGGCCGATCTGTCCCGCACCATCGAGGCGATCGACGTGGTGCAGACCGCGCGCGTCCATCTCGCCGCCGAGCAACCCAGCGTCTTCGTCCGCGAGCGCAACAGCGCCGCCGCCTCGGTCATGCTCACCCTCGCCCCGGGCCGCACGCTCGGCGAGAACCAGGTGCAGGCGATCGTCAACCTCGTCGCCACTTCCGTCCCCGGCCTCGCGCCGGAGAATGTCTCGGTGATCGACCAGAACGGCCGGCTGCTCTCCCGCACCGGCGGCGACAACGCGACCCAGGCGTCGGAGCGGCGGATCGCCATCCAGAACCAGGTCGAGGAGCGCGCCCGCCAGGCGATCACCACCTTGCTGACCCCGATCGTCGGCGCGGGCAATTTCACCGCCGAGGTCCATGCGGAAATGGACTTTTCGGAGACCCAGTCGACCCGCGAGGGCTTTCCCGAGAACCAGCGCGCGATGACCGCCGAGGAGGGCCAGGTCTCGGCTCAGGGCGCGAACGGCACCCCGCCCGCCGGCGGCGTCCCCGGCGCTCTCTCCAACACCCCGCCGCCCGCCGCGCAGGTCGCCGCGGCCCCCGGCGGCGCGGTCACCGTACCCGCCCAGGGCGCGCCCGCCGCGACGCCGGCCGGCCCCGGCAACCGTACCGAGAATTACAACCGCACCTTCGCCGTCGGCCGCGAGGTCTCCGTGACCCGCAACCAGACGGGCACGGTGAAGCGGCTCAGCGTCGCCGTGGCGCTCCGCAACCCCGACGGCCGCCCGCGCGGCGTCGCCGAGATCCAGAATCTCGAGCAGCTGGTGAAGGGCGCGGTCGGCTTCGACCAGAGCCGCGGCGACGTCGTCGCGATCAGCGCCCGCGCCTTCGCCACGACCGAGGAGACCGCGCCGAGCTGGTGGGAGGCCGGCTGGGTCTCGCTCGCCGCGCGCAACCTCACCGCTCTGGTCATCGCCCTGCTCGTCATCTTCGTCTTCGCCAAGCCGCTGCTCCGCAAGACCAAGGCGGCGCTCGCCAGCCGCAGCACGAACAACCCGGCCGCGAGCCGCGCCGCCGTCGGCGGTGAGATCGCCGATGCGATCGCCGACCGCGTCGACCGCGGCGCCGGCACCGAGCTCGACGTCAAGGTGTCGCTGGAGATGATCGAGGCGACCCGCGACTATGAGAAGCGCGCCGCCCTGATCCGCGCCTTCGTCCGCCAGGACCCCGCCCGCGCCGCGCTCGTCGTGCGCGACCTCATTCGCACCGAAGCTGGAGCCGAGCGCAATGGATAATCTCGAAACCTCCGGCTTTTCGGGCGGCGCCGGCACGCCCTCGGGCAGCGAGGCCGCCGCCATCCTGCTGATGATGCTCGGCGACAGCGAGGCCGCGGAGATCCTCTCCTATCTGGAGCCCGACGAGGTCCAGCATCTGGGCAGCGCGATGTTCAACGTCGCCGACGTGTCCGAAGGCCAGGTCGAGGGCGTGTTCAACACCTTCATGACCAAGACCCGGGCGCGCACCTCGATCGGCTTCGGCGCCGCGCCGCGCATCCGCGCCGTCATGGAACATGCGCTGGGCGCCGAGCGCGCCGAGAATGTGCTCGCCCGGATCACCCCGCCGACGCGCAGTCGCGCGCTCGAGCCGCTGCGCTGGATGGACGCCAAGACCATCGCCGCCTTGATCTCCGAGGAGCATCCGCAGATCGCCGCGATCGTGCTCGCCCATCTGGAGGCGCCGATCGCCGCCGACGTGCTGCAATTGCTTCCCTCCGACATCCAGCCCGACGTCATCTACCGCGTCGCCAAGCTGGAATCGGTGAGCGCCGAGGCGATCGAGGAGTTGGAGAAGATCCTGGTCCGCCAAGTCGCCCGCGTCTCCACGGCGCCCGCCGCCTCGCGCGGCGGCGCCAGCGAGGCCGCGAAGATCATGAACAACATGCGCCCGGGCTCGGACAAGACCATCATCCGCACGCTCGGCAAGGTCGACAAGCAGCTCGCCCAGCGCATCGAGGACGAGATGTTCGTCTTCGAGGACCTGTCGGAGCTGGACGACAAGAATCTCGGCATGCTGCTGCGCAACGTCGAGACGGAATTGCTGGTCGTCGGCCTCAAGGGCGCGGACGAGAAATTGCGCGAGAAGATGCTGGGCTGCATGTCCGCGCGCGCCGCCGATTCGATCCGCGACGAGATGGCAGAGCGCGGCCCGCTGCGTCTCGCCGAGGTGCTGGAGGCGCAGAAGGAGATTCTGCAGACCGCCCGCCGCCTGGCCGATGCCGGCAGCCTGATGCTCGCCGGCCGGGGCGACGACTATGTCTAGGCTGCTGCGCGCTGTCGACGCCCAGGCCGAGAGCCTCGGTAGCTTCGTCCTTAATCACAAGGAGGCGGGCTTCCGGCCGCGCAATGCGGACGGCGGCTTCACCGCCGACAATGACGAGGAAGTGCTGCCGCTGACTCCGGACCAGGAGCGCGCGCGGATCGAGGAGGAAGCCTTCGCCCTCGGCCATGCCGAGGGCCGGCGCGAGGCCGAGCTGGATTATGAGGCGGAGCGTGACGCGCTCGCCCGGCTCGCCCAGTCGCTGCAGGTGCTTCGCCCCGAGCCGGCCAACGCGCTCGCCCTGCTGCTCGCCGAGACCGTCGACCGGCTGGTCCGCGAGGTGGTCGGCCAGGTCGAGGTCGATGCGACCCTGCTCCTGTCGCGCGCCCAGCAGGCCGCGGCCCTGGTCGCCAAGGACGTGGAGCCGACCAAGTTGCGCGCCCATCCGGACGACATCGTCCATCTGGAACATGCCAATCTCGCCGTGGCGCTGGAGGCCGATCCCGGCCTCGCGCGCGGCTCCATCGTGCTCGAGACCGGCGACGGCTGGATCGAGGACGGCCCCGCCGTCCGCCTCGAGCGGCTGCGCGCCGAGCTCGACCGGATGGGAGCGCCGCAATGACCATGCTCCTCGACCGCGCCAAAGACCTGCTCGGCCATGTCCGCGTCGGCGAGACCAGCCCGCGCATCGTCGGCCGGCTCGCCGCCTATGACGGGCTGATGCTCGAGGCGACCGGCTTCACCCGCCCGATCGGCGCCGGCGCGCGCATCGTCTCCGGCGAGAATCAGGTGAGCCGGGCCGAGGTGGTCGGCTTCCGCGGCAACCGCACGTTGCTGATGGCGCTGGACGGCGCCGCCGCACATGCCGCCGGCGCCCGGGTCGAACCGGACGCGACGGGCAGCCTGGCGGAGGTCGGCCCGGCCTTGCTTGGCCGCGTCGTCGACGGGCTCGGCAACCCGCTTGACGGGCTCGGCCCGGTCGGCGCGGTCGACAAATGGCCGCTGCATGGCATTCAGGACAATCCGCTGGCCCGCGCCCGCGTCACCGAAGCGTTCGACACCGGCGTGCGCGCCGTCAATGCCATGCTCACCGCCGGCGTCGGCCAGCGCATCGCCATCGTCGCCGGCTCCGGCGTCGGCAAGTCGGTGCTGATGGGCCAGATGATCGCCGGCGCCGATGCCGACGTGATCGTCGTCGGCCTGATCGGCGAGCGCAGCCGCGAGGTCTCCGACTTCCTTGCCACCAAGCTTCCGCCCGAGGTGCGCCGCAAGGCCGTCGTGGTCGCGGTCCCCGCCGACCATGCGCCTTTGCTACGCCTGCGCGCGGCGATGCGCGCCACCGCCATCGCCGAGGATTTCCGCGCCCGCGGCCTCAAGGTGCTGCTGCTCATCGACAGCCTCACCCGCGTCGCCCATGCGCAGCGCGAGATCGGCCTGTCGCTCGGCGAGCCGCCGACCGTGAAAGGCTATCCGCCCTCCGCGCTCGGCCTGATCCCGAAGCTCTGCGAACGGGCCGGCGCGGATTCGCGTTCCGGCGGCTCGATCACCGCGCTCTACACCGTGCTCGCCGACGGCGACGACACCAACGATCCGATCGTCGACGCCGCCCGGGCGATCGTCGACGGTCATATCATACTCTCGCGCCAGCTGGCCGAGCAGGGCGTCTATCCGGCCATCGACATCGGCAAGTCGCTTTCCCGCGTGATGGCCGACATCGTCGGTCCGGAACATGCCCAGGCGGCGGCCGCCTTCCGCCGGCTCTGGTCCTCTTTCGAGGAGAATAGAGATCTGATCCTGATGGGCGCCTATGCCCCGGGCAACGATCCGCTGATCGACGAGGCGATCGTCCGCCGCCCGGAGCTGCTCGATTTCCTCACCCAGCCGCAGAAGGAGCGCGCACCCTATGACGCCTCCGTCGCGGCCCTGACCAGGCTGATGGCGTCATGAGCGCGCTCCGCCAGCGCCAGCGCATCGTCAAGGTGCGCAAGATCCAGCATGCGCTCGCCGCCAATGCGGCCGCCGCCGCGGCGGGCCGCGTCCGCTCGCTCGAGCTGTCGCGCGAGCGGCTGCTGCAGATGCGCGCCGAGCTCCGTCCGGTCGAGGGGCAGACCACCGGCCAGGCGCTGGCACAGCTGGGCGAGCTCGCCATGCGGCTCGACAATGCGCGCCTGGGCCTCGCCCCGACGATCGAATCCGCCCGCTCCGCTGCGGCGACGCGCGAGGCCGAACGGCTGACCGCCCGCCGCGACCAGGAGAGCGCCGAGAAGCTCGAGGACATGGCCTTCCGCGCCGCGGAGGAACTGGCCGAACAGAAATTGCGGGGCGTCTTCCGCCGCCGCGCCAGGATTCAGACCGGAGACTGAGATGATGGCTTCGATCCCGAACACGCGCAGCGCGCCGCTGCCTCTCCCGACCGCCAAGTCGCCGCCGGCCGGCGAGCCCGCGCCGGGCGACTTCGCGGCGAAGCTGCCGGCCGCGCCGGGCAAGGCGGGCCAGCCCGGCCAGCCGGCGCCGTACGTCCCGCAGGTCGCCCAGGCCCCGGCGGAGGGCGACGCGTCCGATGGGGGCGAGACGGTTTCCGGAGAGGAAGGCGATCACCCGCTCGCGACGAAAGCCGACGCGCCGGCCAGCGACCGCGACGTGTCGCTCATCGCCGTCGTCCCCTTCATCCCGGCGCCGCAGCCCGCCCCGGTCCGGACGGATGCGCCGGGCCTGGACGCGCCGCTCACCGTCGGCGCCGACGAGACGGTGCCGACCCAGGCCTATCAGAACGGCGCCGAGCCGATCCTCGCCACGCCCGGCGGCCGCAGGTCGTGCGGCACCGACGCGGACGGCAAGCCCGGCCCTGCCCTTCCACCCGCGCCCGAAGCCTCCGAGGAAACGGTGATCCCGCGCGAGCTTGAGGCGGCCGTGAAGGACCTCGTTCTCCGCAAGCAGGTGCTGGCCAGACAGGCCGGCGCCACCGACGTCCCGGCCGATGCCGCCAAAGCCGATGCCCAGGCCGGGCCGGCGCAGGCCGCACCGACCGCGCCGGGCGCCACCGCGTCCGCGCCGGCCAGCGCGTCGGCCCCGGCGGCGTTGCCGTCGACGGTCGACCAGCTTCAGCCCGCGCTGGCCCCGAACGCGCAGCCCGTGCCGCTCCGGGCCGATGCCGCCGGCACCGGCGCGCCGGCGCGCAGCCCCGAGCTCGCCGGCGAGGGTCAGCTCGATCTGGCCAATAGCGCCGAATGGCTCGACCGCCTGGCGCGCGACATCGCCCTGGCCGGCTCGCGCGACGCGCCGCTGCGCTTCCGCCTGCACCCGCAGACGCTCGGCCATCTTCATGTCGAGCTGCAGCAGGGCGATCACGGCACCGCCGTCCGCCTGACCGTCGAGACCGAGGCGGCGCGCCAGCTGCTGACCGACGCCCAACCGCGGCTCGCCGCCGAGGCACGGGCGCAGGGCGTGCGCATCGCCGAGACCCATGTCGATCTGTCGGGCTCCGGCCGCCACGCACCGGGCGACCAACGCCGCCAGGACGAAGCCCGCCAGACCCCCTTCATCCGGACCGCGCGCGGTGCCGGGCCGGACACCGTGCTGTCCGCCCGCGAACCCGCCCGCGCCCGCCTTGACCGCTACGCCTGAGGAGCCGAACCATGACCGACATCGCCGCGACCGCGCCCATCGGCGCCGAAGCCCCGAAGAAAAAGAAGGGCAAGAAGAAACTCCTCATCCTCCTCGTCGCCGTGCTGCTGCTCGGCGGGGGCGGCGGCTATTATGCCATGTACGGCATGCCGGGCAGCGGCGGCGGCCATGCCGAGGAAGACGAGCATGCCGACGAGCCGCAGCTCGTCGTCCGCGAGGGGGTCACCGCCTCGTCCGAGGCGCGCAGCCGCGCCCGCACCGGTCGGCCCGATCCGCGCGTCTTCAAGACCACCTACATTCCGCTCGAGGGCAATTTCACCTCGAACCTGAGGGGCGGCGACAATTTCGTCCAGGTCGGCCTCGGCCTCTCAACTTTTTACGACGACCACGTGAAAGAGAATGTCGAGCGCAACATGATGGCCATCCGCTCGGCCATCATCCTGACTCTCTCCGAAGCCGATCCCGTTGAAATCACGACACTTTCCGGAAAGGAAGCCCTTAAGAACGCCTTAAAGGAAGCGATAAACAGGGTGTTAACCAATCGGGAAGGTTTTGGCGGGATAGATGACGTCTACTTCACGAGTTTCGTCACGCAATGAGCCAGGACCAGACCCTTTCAGGCGAGGAAATCTCAGCCCTCATGAGCGAGGCCCGCGCGAGCGGGTCCGCCGGGGGTGGCGCGTCGGCATCGCCGGCGCGCGCTTTCTCGCTTGGCGGGGATGCCGGGCGCACGATGGCGGCGATCCCGGCGCTGGACCGGCTGAACGAACGCATGGTCAAGAAGCTGCGCGATCTGGTCGAGCCCTTCGCTCGCGCCAAGCCGCGCGTCGAGGCCCTGCCGACCGAGGTCCGCGCCTTCGGCGACTGGCGGGCGGAGCAGAGCGAGTTCGTCAGCCTCAGCCTCTACGGCTTCCGCCCGCTGAAGGGCGCGATCCTGTTGCGCATCGAGCCCGAATTCATCAGCCGGCTGGTCGACACCTTTTACGGCGGCAACGGCACCGCCCCGTCGCGCCGCGCCCGCGAGTTCACCGCCACCGAGGAGAGCCTGCTCGGCCGCCTCGCCGAGGCCGTGATCGGCGCGCTCGCCGAGGTCTGGCAGGAAATCGTCCCGGCGCGGCCGCAGCTCAAGGGCCGCGAGACCAATGTCGGCTTCGCCGACCTCGCCGGCGCCGACGAGGCGGTGGCGATCACCCGCTTCGAGGTCGCGCCCTGGGCCGGTCCTGGCTCGGCCATCGAGCTCCTCTATCCCGTCGCCGCCCTGCGCTCGGTCGAGCCGGAGCTCGCCGCCCGCTCGCATGACGAGGGCGGCCAGCGGACCGGCGACTGGCGCGAGCGGCTCTCCGCCGCGGTCGGCGAGGTCCGCATCGAGGCGCGCACCGTGCTCGCCCGCCCCGAACTCTCGCTCTCCGAGCTGATGCAGCTGCGCGAGGGCGACGTCATTCCCGTCAGCCTCACCAAGCTCGTCCCACTGATCGTCGCCGGCCGCCGGGTCGCGCTCGGGTCGGTCGGCGAGCGTGACGGCAAGGCGGCGCTGAAGATCGAGAAAATGGAAAGCAGGAGGCCAAGTCAGTGAAGGAAGGTCAGGACATCATCGAGGCAGGACCGGCCGACGACGCCTTCTCGCGCCGCAATTTCGGCCTGTTCGCCGACATCTCGGTCCGCCTGTCGGTCGAGGTGGGCAGCACCGCGCTGAAGCTGTCGGAGCTGATGGATCTCGCCGAGGGCAGCATCGTCGAACTGGACCGCCAGTCGCACGAATTGCTCGACATCATGGCGAACGGCACCCTCATCGCCCGCGGCGAGGTGGTGACCGTGAACGGGCGCTTCGGCATCCGCGTCGTCGAGGTCGTCGCCACCGAGGGCGCCATTCCGGGGACCGAGCGCCGCAAATGAGCGCGACGATCGCCTATGTCATCAAGCTCGCCATCCTGATCCCGCTGGTCGGCGGGCTCGCCTGGGGTTCGCTCTGGCTGTGGCGCCGCGCCCAGCAGGGGATCGGCGCCGCCGGCCGCCGCGAGCGGCTGGTGACCCTGCTCGACGCCACCCCGCTCGGCGCCACCGCCAAGCTGGCCGTGGTCGAGTTCGAAGGGCGCCGGCTGCTCCTCGCCGTCTCCCGCACCGGCGTCCAGCTCGTCGCCGACGGCAGCGATCCGGCGCCGGCCCCCACGCCGTTCCCCACGACGACGGTAAGCCGGTTCGGTGACTGACACGCCGCCCTCCCGCGGACGCCGGGCCATCTGGGGGATCGCGGTCGCGCTCCTCGCCCTGCTCGCCGCCTTCACCTTCCGGCCCGAGGCCGCGCAGGCCCAGCCGGCGCCGGCTCCCGCGCCCGCCGCCCAGGCGCCCGCCCCGGCGGCGCCGGCCGCGACGCCCGCGCCGGCACCGGCGCCGGGTACCGGCACGCCCAATGCCGCCTCTCCCGCCGGCGGCCAGCCCGGCGCGCTGAGCCGGGCGCTCGGTGCCGTCTCCGGCGACGGCCGCCCGCTCTCGCTTTCGCTCCAGATCCTGCTGCTGATGAGCCTGCTGACTGTGCTGCCGTCGCTGCTCCTCATGATGACCAGCTTCACCCGCATCCTGATCGTGCTCTCGATCCTGCGCCAGGCGATCGGCCTGCAGCAGACCCCGCCGAACCAGGTGCTGGTCGGCCTCGCCCTCTTCCTCTCCCTGTTCGTGATGAAGCCGGTGATCGACGAGATCGGCGCCCAGGCCTACACGCCCTATGGCAACGGCCAGATCACGATCGAGGAGGCCGTCTCCCGCTCCGGCACGGTGCTGCACGGCTTCATGATCCGCCAGACCCGCGAGACGGACCTGCGCATGTTCGCCAGCATGGCCGGCATCGAGCGCTTCCCGAGCCAGGAGGCGGTGCCCTTCTCGATCCTGCTGCCCGCCTTCATCACCTCGGAGCTCAAGACCGCCTTCCAGATCGGCTTCCTGATCTTCCTGCCCTTCCTGATCATCGACCTGGTCGTCTCCTCGACCCTGATGTCGCTGGGCATGATGATGCTCTCGCCGACGATCATCTCCATGCCGTTCAAGCTGCTGCTGTTCGTCATGGTCGACGGCTGGGCGCTGACCATGGGCTCGCTCGCGGCCTCGTTCAACGGCGGGGGCTAGCGACATGGAAGGCGATTTCTTCATCGGCGTCGCCCAGCAGGCGCTCTGGATCCTGGCCCTGGCCTGCGCGCCGATCCTGATCCCCGCGCTGATCGCCGGCCTCATCCTCGGCATGATCCAGGCGGCGACCTCGATCAACGAGCAGACCCTGACCTTCGTGCCGAAGCTGATCGTCGTCGCGGTCTGCCTCGCCATTTTCGGCGGCTCGATCCTGGTGCTGATCGCGGGCTTCACCCAGGATGTGTTCCAGACGCTGATACCCGAGGTCGTGAAATGATCCCCGCGGGGTTTGCGGGCGTCGAGGATCAGCTGTGGCTCTGGCTCGTGGCGATGATCCGCCCGGGCGCCGCCTTCCTCGCCGCCCCGATCTTCGGCGCCGCCTTCGTGCCGGTCCAGCTGCGCGCGGTGGTCGCGCTGGCGATCGGCATTCCCGGCATCGCCGTGACCCCGTTCAATCTGCCGCCCGACGGCCTCGCCACCATGGCGGGCTTCTTCCTGATCGTGGGCGAGGTGATGGCCGGGCTCGCCATCGGCTTCGCGGTGCAGATCGGCTTTTCCTGCGCGGTCGTCGCCGGCGAGGTGATCGGCAATGCGATGGGCCTCGGTTTCTCGGCGATGGTCGATCCCTCGACCGGCCAGCAGAATCCGGTGCTCGGCCAGTTCCTGACCATCGTCGCCACCTTGCTCTTCCTCGCCATGGACGGGCACCTGCTGCTCGCCCGCACGGTCGTCGAAAGCTATCATGCCATGCCGCCCGGCAATGCCTGGCTGACCGCCGAGGCGATCCGCGGCCTGGTCTTCTTCGGTGCCGTCCTGTTTTCGGCCGGCCTCTCCATCGCCTTGCCGGTCGCCTTCGCGATCATCCTCGTGCAGATCGTGATGGGCCTGCTCGCCCGCTCCGCGCCGCAGCTCAACCTGTTCGCGGTCGGCTTCCCGGCGGCCCTGCTCGCCGGCATCGTCCTCCTCGCCATCGCCGCGCCCGTGCTCGGCGAGGGCATCAATTCGGCGATCGGCGCCGGCCTCGATCAGGCCCGCCGGCTCGCGCTGGGCGGCTGAGCCATGTCGAGCGAGCAGGACCAGGACCAGAAAACCGAGGCACCAACGCCGAAGCGCAAATCGGAGGCGGTGAAGAATGGCGACGTCCTCCAGTCACGCGAGCTCGGCACTGCTTTGGTCGTGCTGGTCGGCGCGGCCTGGATCGCGCTGGCCGGGCCGATGATGATGAGCTCGCTCCAGGCGATGGTGACGGACGGGCTGAGCTTCAACGCCTCGGCGGTGACCGACTTCGATCCCGGCCGGGTGATCCTGCGCCTGCTCGGGGCGGTGGCGATGCCGGTCTTCCTGCTCTTCGGCCTGACCCTGATTGCCGCCGTGGCGGCGCCAGCGGCGATGGGCTCGCTCGGGTTCCGCAGCAGCGCCTTCGCCTTCAAGGGCAACAAGCTCAATCCGCTGACCGGCATCAAGCGCATGTTCGGCCTGCAGGGCCTGATCGAGCTGGCCAAGTCGATCGCCAAGGTCGGCCTGCTGGGCGGCGTCGGCATCTGGATCATCTTCAGCCAGACCCGCAACATGGTCGGTCTCTCCTCGCAGGAGATCATCCCGGCGCTCGCCAATGTCGGCCACGTCTTCACCGTGACCGTGCTGATCATGGCGGGCCTGCTCGCGCTGATCGCGCTGATCGACGTGCCCGCCCAGATCTTCCAGCGGATGCGGCGCCTCCGGATGACCAAGCAGGAGGTGAAGGACGAGCATAAGCAGACCGAGGGTTCGCCCGAGCTCAAGGCCGCGATCCGCAGCCGCCAGATCCAGGCGGCGCGCAACTCCGCCCGCGGCGCGGTCGCCGAGGCGACGGTGGTGCTCACCAACCCGACCCATTTCGCGGTGGCCCTGCGCTACCGCCCGGAGACCGACGCCGCGCCGGTCGTGCTCGCCAAGGGCCGCGGCGCGACCGCCGAGGCGATTCGCGAGCTGGCGGCCGAGCACGACGTGCCGATGCTCTCCTATCCGCAGCTCACTCGCGCGCTTTATTACACGTCGCGGCCGGGCCAGTTGATCCGCGAGGATCTCTATATGGCGGTGGCGAGCGTACTGGCCTTCGTCTTCAACCTCGACCAGGCGCTCGCGTCCGGCCAAGACCAGCCGGAGATCGACGTGCCCGCAGGGATGCGCTTCGACGCGAGCGGCCTGCCAGAGGCTTAAGGGTCCCGCCGTCGCGCCGTTATTCCTTCTTTGAAAGGGAAGGCGCGAACCAGTGGACCGGGATCTGGACATCACGCTGGCCGAGATCGAGCGCCGGCTCGCCGAGGCGGCGCGCGCGGGCGACGCGGTTCCGGCCTGGCTCGACCAGCTTGCGCTTGAGCTGCGCGAAGCGGCGCCGGGCAGCGGCGCGCGGGCGGATCTCGCCCAGCGCATCCTCTCCGATCCCCGGCTCTCGCTCGGCGCCCAGGCCAATGTCGACGCTGCGGCGCTGCGGGTGCTGAAGGGCTGATTTTCCCCGGTTTTCCGGCCTAAAGAAACCGCCATTCCGGCCGTTCTTACAAGGGAACGGAAGGACGCCCCAATGACCACCTCCATCGGATATGCGCTGGGTGCCGGTTCCGGCCTCGACATCAAGTCCCTGGTCACCGACCTTGCCGCCGCCGCCAAGGCGCCGAAGGAGACCCTGCTCGCCCGGCGCGAAGCCGCCAACCAGGCGAAGATTTCGGGCCTCGCCCAGGTCAGCTCCGCGATCGACAGCTTCGCCTCGGCCCTGTCCAGCCTGATCGCCGGCGGCACCCTGTTCAGCCAGCCCAGCGTCTCCGACAGCAGCGTCTTCACCGCCTCGGCGCTCGCCGGCTCGCGGCTCGGCGGGCTGTCCGCCTCGGTCGAGGTGCGCCAGCTCGCCCAGGCGCAGACCAGCGCCTCCGGCTATCTCGCCAGCGGCACCGCCCCGGTCGGCGAGGGCACGCTGTCGATCACGGTCGGCGGGGGCACGCCGATCGACGTCACGATCACCGCCGCGAACAACAATCTCAACGGCCTCGCCAAGGCGATCAACGACAAGAATGCGGGCGTCACCGCCACCGTCGTCACCGATTCGAACGGCGCCCGTCTGGTCGTGAAGGGCCAGACCGGCGCGGCCAACGCCTTCACCCTCTCCGTGCCGGGCGGCACGACGAGCGGGCTGGAGCGCTTCGCCTCCGCCGCGATGACCTCGCCGCAGGTCGCGCAGGACGCGATCGTCCGACTCGACGGCGTCGAGGTGACCCGGTCCACGAACAGCTTCAGCGATCTGATCGCCGGCGTGCAGATCGACCTCAAGAGCGCGAAGCCCGACGTTCCCGTCTCGGTCGGGGTCACCCGCCCGACCGCGGCGATCAGCCAGGGCGTCCAGGACTTCGTCGCCGCCTATAACGAATTGGTGACGATGATCGCCGAGCAGACCAAGGCGGGCGCGGGCGACGCGGCCGGCGCGCTGCGCGGCGACATCGGCGTGCGCGAGCTCCAGCGCCGGCTGGCCCAGCTGCCGACCACGATCCTCTCCAGCGCCGGCCCGGGCCCGCATACGCTCGCCGAGATCGGCGTGCGCACCAATCGCGACGGCACGCTGGGCGTGGACAGCACCCGGCTCGCCTCGGTGCTCGCCTCCGATCCGGACGGAGTCGAAGCCCTGTTCAATCCGAACCAGTACAGCTCCAGCCCCTTCCTCACGATCAAGAGCCTGGTCGGCAAGGTCGCTCCGGGCACCTACACGATCACCGACGTCGTGCCGGCCGCGCCGCCCGCCGCCGCTTCGGGCAAGCTCAACGGCGTCGCCATGACCGGGATCGGCGGCAACCTCGTCGCGCCACAGGGCTCGCCGGCGGTCGGCATGATCCTCAGCGTCAGCGGCGCGGTGAGCAGCGCGACGATCATTGTGGACCCGGGCCTCGGCGGCGCCCTGCAGGCGATCCGCGATTCGCTGCGCGCCCGCGGCGGCGCCTTTGCCGGCGCCGAGGAACGGCTCACCAAGGAAGCCGACCGGATCGCCGACGACCGCATGAAGCTCGAGGAGAGCTCGGCCAAATATTACAACCAGTTGCTGACCACCTTCACCGCGATGGACAGCAGGGTCTCGGCCTTCAAGGCAACCCAGTCCTATCTCGATCAGCAGATCAAGATCTGGACCAACAGCAATGACTGATCGGCGCCGCGTTCGGGGTTCGGGGGAGTAGAGTAATGTATTCGTACAGCAAGTTCCGCGCCGGCACCGCCCGTTATCAGAGCGTGGACATTTCCAGCCGGATCGAAGGCGCGACCCCGCACCAGCTCGTGCAGATCATGTACGAGGAGCTGCTGAAGGCGCTCGACGCCATGGCCTTCGCCACCTCGCGCGGCGACTATGTCCAGCGCGGCGAGCGCCAGTCGCGCGTGCTGGCGATCCTGACCGGGCTCGAGACCAGCCTCGATTTCGACAAAGGCGGGCAGATCGCGGTCGACCTCGTCGCCATCTACCGCGAGGCGCGCCGCCTGGTCATCGCCGGCGGCCGCGAGGGCGACGCGCAGCTGATCGTGCAGGCGCGCGAGATGATCGGCGAGATCTCGACCGCCTGGGATGCGATCGGACGACGGGGTTAATTTGCCCTCCCGTCCGGGGAGGGAGGATGGGCTCAGGCGGCCTTCATCTCATATTTGCGCATCTTCTCGATCAGCGTCGTGCGCTGCAGCGAGAGCATGCGGGCGGCGTCGGCGATGACCCCGCCGGAGAGGGTCAGCGCCTGCTCGATATAGCGGCGCTCGATCTCGGCGAGCATCTCCTTGAGCGCGACCGGTTCGCCGGCCTGCATCTGCGGCGGCGGCGCGGACGGATGGCGGCCGCGGATCGGCACGACGACATCGTCGGCGGCGACCGCGGCGGCGCCGTCCGTCGCCTCCATCTCGGTGGCGGCCCAGAGGGCGCGGCTCTCGACCGCGCTGACCCGGCCGCGGCGGACGAGCAAGGCGCCGGCCTCGTCGGCCCCGATCGTGCGGCCGGCGAACATGACGTTGGCGCGGTCCACGAAGTTGCGCAGCTCGCGGACGTTGCCCGGCCAGCCATGCTCGGCCATGCGCGCCCAGGCGTCGGGCCCGAAGGCGACGCCGGGGCGGCGGCCCGGCTGCTGGACGAGGAAATGGGCGACGAGCGCCGGGATGTCCCCGATCCGCTCGGCGAGGCTCGGAATCTCGATCGGCACGACGGCGAGGCGATAGAACAGATCCTCGCGGAAGGCGCCGCCGTCGATCGCCGCGTCGATATCGCGATGGGTGGCGGCGACGATGCGCACGTCCACCTCGATCTGGCCGCGGCCACCGACGCGCTGCACGGCGCGCTCCTCGAGCACGCGGAGCAGCTTCACCTGCATCTCGGCCGGCATGTCGCCGATCTCGTCGAGGAAGAGGGTGCCGCCATGGGCCTCCTCGAAGCGGCCTTTGTGCTGGGCATGGGCGCCGGTGAAGCTGCCTTTTTCATGGCCGAACAGGACGGATTCGAGCAGGTCTTTGGGGATCGCCCCGCAATTGACCGCGACGAACGGCTTGCCCGATCGCTTGCTCTGGGCGTGGATGGCGCGGGCGAAGACCTCCTTGCCGCTGCCCGAAGGTCCGGTGAGCAGCACCGAGGCCTCGCTCACCGCGACCTGGCGGACGACGCGGCGCAACGCGGCCATGACCGGGGCCTCGCCCACGATCATCTCCTCAAGGCTGACCGGCGCGACCGGGCCGACGCTCGTCGCCTCAGCCGTCGCCACGACGCTGTCCATGCAGATCTGGTCCATCTGTTCCACTAAACCCCCCCGGGTCGATAACGCTTCCGTCGGGAGCAACTGGTGAAGGGAAATGGTTAACGACCTCCTAACCCCGTCAACTTTTTGACCCGCGCCTCGCGCAGGTACACTGAGAGAGCGGCTCTGCACATCGGCCCTTCATTGTTCCGACACCGGAACGAAACGTCGTTTTGCCGACACGCCGGCTGGCCCGGAATGGCCGGCGATGGAATAGTATGACGTACATACGGATAAGGGGTCGCACGGACCGACCGCATTAACCTGCGGGCGGCGTCGCTTCGACCGGACGCAGCTCCGGCTCCCGCCCTGCTGGCGGTGCGGCGACCCTCCTGACGGGGGATCAGCCCTGGGGCGGGGCGGTCAGCGCCGTGATCGCCTCGCCCATCTGGACCGGCGTGAACGGCTTGCGGACCAGGGCGACTCCAGGCGGCGCGTCGGCCATCGCCCGGTCGTCGGCATAGCCGCTGATCAAGATGGCGGGGATTTCCGGCCGCAGACCGCGCGCCTGCTTCAGCATCTCGCAGCCGGACATGAGCGGCATCGCATAATCGGTGATGATCAGGTCGCAGGCCGCCGGGGCGTCGGCGAGCCGGCGCAGCAAAGACGGGCCGTCGCAGGCCGTCTGCACCTCGTGGCCGAGATCGCGCAGGATCGCCTCGGTGGTCTCGCGCACCGCGTCATGATCGTCGACGAGCAGGATGCGCAGCGCGCGGCCCGCCACCGCCCGCTCGATCCGCGCGGGCGCCGGGCCCGCCGCCTGCGCGCCATGCGTGGCGCGGGGCAGCCACAATTCGACGGTCGTTCCCTCGCCGACGGTGGAATCGATCCTGATCCCGCCGCCGGACTGCTGGGCGAAGCCGTAGACCATCGAAAGGCCGAGGCCGGTGCCCTTGCCGACATCCTTGGTGGTGAAGAAGGGCTCGGTGACCTGGGCGAGCAGGTCCGGCGCGATGCCGCTGCCCGTGTCGTTCACCGCCAGCACGACATAATCGCCCGGCGCGACCGTCGCCGCATTGCCCGGCCGCGCCTCGGCATTGTGCGCGGTGAGCAGGACGGTGCCGCCCTCCGGCATGGCGTCGCGCGCGTTGATGATCAGGTTCATCAGCGCCAGCTCCAGCTGGGCGCTGTCGGCATAGACCTGCCAGACGTCCGCCTCCGCCTGCCATTCGAGCCGCACGAGCCCGCCCAGCGTCGGGCCGAGCAATTCGGTGACCGTCCCGGACAGGCGGCCGATATCGATCGGCCCGGGCTGCAATTTCTGCCGGCGGGCGAAGGCGAGCAGCCGGCCGACCAGCTCGGCGCCCTGCTCGGCGGCGTGCCGGGTCATGCCGACGATCCGGCTCTGCTCCGCATCCAGCTCCAGCCGGCGCTCCAGCAGGCCGATGCCGCCAAGCACCGCGGCCAGCAGATTGTTGAAATCGTGCGCGATGCCGCCGGTCAGCTTGCCGATCGCGTCCATCTTGCGGACCTGCAGCAATTCCTCCTCGAGCGCCTTGCGGTCGGTGACGTCGAGCAGGGTGCCCGCATATTGGGCGGCGGCGGCGCCGGACCGGGGCAGCAGGACGGCCTGGTCGAGGAAATGCTTGTACTGCCCGTCCGCGCACCGCCAGCGATATTCGACCGCCATGGCACCGCTGCGCCGCCGCTCCTCCAGCGCCGCGAAGGCGCGCGCCGCGTCGTCGGGATGGAGCCGGTCGGACCAGAGCGAGGGCGTCTCGGCCACCGCCTCGAAGCTGAAGCCGGTCACCGCCTCGAAATTGCCGCCGACGAATTGCGGCACGCGCGGAGTCTCGGTCCCCTCCTCCAGATAGAGGACGATCGGGAGAGAGCTGATGATCGCCGCCTGCCTTTGCTCGGCGAGGCGGAGCGCCTGCTCGATCTCCAGCCGCTCGGCATTGGCACGCAGGTTCGCGTCCAGCAATTGCTGCTCCTGCGCCGCCTTGCGCTCGATCTCGCGGCGCATCCGGTAGAGGTCGACGAACACGCCGACCTTGGAGCGGAGCACCACCGGCTCGACCGGCTTGAAGACATAGTCGACCGCGCCCATCGAATAGCCGCGCAGCAGATGCTCCTTCTCCTTGTTCACGGCGGAGAGGAAGACGATCGGGATGCGCTTGGTCTGTTCGCGGCCGCGGATGATCTGGGCGGTCTCATAGCCGTCCATGCCCGCCATGAAGACGTCGAGCAGGATCACCGCGAACTCGCCCTTCAGCAGGTGGCGGAGCGCCTCCTCGCCAGAGGCGGCGACCTCGACGTCGGCTAGGTCCTCGATGACGGTGCGGATGGCGAGCAGATTATGCTCGTCATCGTCGACGACGAGCACCCGCGCGCGCGGCTCCGCCTCGGCCGACGGCCTGTCCGCCGCCGCGCGGGCCCTGGCCCGGGGGTCGGCCGGTTTCGCCTGGTCCGTCATCTGCCGGGTCGCCACCGCTCTATTCCGCCGCCGTCTCGGCATATTCGGCGAGCAGGCCGCCGGGCGCGCCACCCAGCCCGCTCCTGGCCTTGCCGATCCAGACCCGGAGCAAGGCGAGCAGCAATTCGATGTCGACCGGCTTGGCGATATAGTCGGAGGCCCCGGCATCCAGGCATTTCTGGCGGTCCCCCTTCATCGCCTTGGCGGTCACCGCGATCAGCGGCACGTTAACGAGATCCGGGTTGGACCGGATCTGCTGCATCGTCTCATAGCCGTCCATCTCCGGCATCATGATGTCGATCAGGGCAACGTCGACGCCCGGCGTTTGTTCAAGGATGAGGATGCCGTCGCGGCCGCGCTCGGCGTGCAGCACCTCGACATCGTAGCTCTCGAGCACGCTGGTCAGCGAATAGATGTTGCGGATGTCGTCGTCGACGATGAGGATTTTCGCGCCGGCCAGTTCCGGCAGGTTGCGGGGCACCTGCGTGGCGTCGGCCGCCTTGGCCGGGCGCCGCCGCTTCGTCTTCGCCTGGGCGAGGATGCGCGAGAAGACCCGGGCGAGATCCTTATGGTCGGCCGGCTTGCCGGTCACGCCGCCCGCGCCGATCTCCTTCACATAGGCGGCCTCATCCGCGCCGGAGATGACGTGGACCGGGATGTCGCCGGTCTCGGCATCGTGCTTGAGCAGGTCGAGCAGCACGAAGCCGTTAATGTCGTCGAGGCCGAGGTCGAGCGTAATCGCGTTCGGCCGCAGCTTGCGGGCCAAAGCGAGGGTCCCAGAGCCGGCAGTGGAGATGACGCCCTTCAGGCCCGATTCCCGCGCGATGTCGAGCAGGATTGAGGCGAAGGTGACGTCGTCCTCCACGATCAGCACGAAGGGATCGCCGTTCAGGCTGTCGCGGTCGTCGCTGATCTCGCGCGGCGGCGGCAACGCGGCCGGCGCTCCGGCGCCGCCATTTTCGTAGCGCGCCAGGGCCGCGGGCGGGATGGGCGCGGCCACCGCGGCCGCCTCCAGCGGCACGAACAAAGTGAAGGTCGAGCCGACGCCCGGCCGCGAGCGGACCTGCAGCTCGCCGCCGAGCAGGCGGGCGATCTCGCGGCTGATCGACAGGCCGAGGCCGGTGCCGCCATATTTGCGGCTGGTCGTGCCGTCGGCCTGCTGGAAGGCCTCGAAGATCAGCTTCTGCTTGTCCTCGGGAATGCCGATGCCGGTGTCGGTGACCGCGATCGCGATCGCGCGCTCCGCGGTCCGCAGCACCGGGTGGCTGGCGCTCCAGCCGCTCGCCGCCTCCTGCACCGACAGGGTGACGCTGCCCTCCGAGGTGAACTTGAAGGCGTTGGAGAGGAGGTTGAGCACCACCTGCTGCAGGCGTTTCTCGTCGGTGCGGATCGAGGCGGGCAGGCTGGAGTCGAACTCGACGTTGAAATCGAGCGCCTTGTCCGCGGCCAGCTGGCGGAAGGTCCGCTCCATGTGCAGCTTGAGGCCCGACAAAGGCATGTCGCCCAGCTCGATCGACACCGTGCCGGATTCGATCTTCGAGAGATCGAGGATGTCGTTGATCAGGCTGAGCAGGTCCGAACCGGCGGAGTTGATGGTGCGGGCGAATTCCGTCTGCTTCTCGTTGAGATTGCCCTGCGGATTGTCGGCCAGCAGCTTGGAGAGGATGAGCAGGGAGTTGAGCGGCGTGCGCAGCTCGTGGCTCATATTGGCGAGGAATTCGGACTTGTACTTGGAGGTGAGGGCGAGCTGCTCGGCCTTCTCCTCGACCGCGCGCCGCGCCATGTCGATCTCGAGATTCTTCGCCTCGACCTGCTTCTTCTCGTTCTCGAGCAGCTGCGCCTTCTCCTGCAGCTCCTCGTTGGTGGCGTGCAGCTCCTCCTGCTTGGTGGTAAGCTCGGTCTGGCGCGCCTGCAGCTCCTGGGTGAGCAGCTGCGATTGTTCCAGCAGACCCTCGGTGCGCATCGTCGCGGCGATCGTGTTGAGCACGATGCCGATCGATTCCATCAGCTGGTTCAGGAAGCTCTGGTGGGTCTCGCTGAACTCGCGGAACGAGGCGAGCTCGATCACCGCCTTCACCTCGTCCTCGAACAGGGCCGGCAGGATGTTGACGTTGACCGGCGCCGCCTGGCCGAGGCCCGAACCGATCCGGATGAAGTCGCCGGGCACGCTTTCCAGCAGGATCGGGCGCTTGTCGGCCGCCGCCTGCCCGACCAGCCCCTCGCGCAGGTCGAACTCGCGGCGAAGCACGTCGTGGCGCTCGGCGCCGTAGCTGGCGACGAGCTCGAGCTTGGTCTCCTCCTCGTCGCGCTTGGTGACGTAGAACACGCCATATTGCGCATTCACCAGCGGCGCGAGCTCGGACATGATCAGGTTCGACACGGTTGCGAGGTCGCGCTCGCCCTGCAGCATGCGGGAGAAGCGGGCGAGATTGGTCTTCAGCCAGTCCTGCTCGGCATTCTTCAGCGTCTGATCCTTCAGGTTGCGGATCATCTCGTTGATATTGTCCTTGAGCGCCGCCATCTCGCCCGACGCCTCCACCGCGATTGAGCGGGTGAGGTCGCCCTTGGTCACCGCGGTCGCCACCTCGGCGATCGAGCGGACCTGGTTGGTCAGATTGGCGGCGAGCTCGTTGACGTTGTCGGTCAGGTCGCGCCACAGGCCGGCGGCGCCCGGCACGCGCGCCTGGCCGCCGAGCTTGCCCTCGATGCCGACCTCGCGGGCCATGTTGGTGACCTGATCGCCGAAGGCCGAAAGCGTGTCGATCATGAAGTTGATCGTCTCGGCGAGCGCCGCGATCTCGCCCTTGGCGTCCACGGTCAATTTGCGCTTGAGATTGCCCTGCGCGACCGCGGTGACGACGTCTGCGATGCCGCGCACCTGATTGGTCAGGTTGGTCGCCATCAGGTTGACGTTGTCGGTCAGGTCCTTCCAGGTGCCGCCCACGCCCGGCACCTGCGCCTGGCCGCCCAGCTTGCCCTCGGTGCCGACCTCGCGCGCCACGCGCGTCACCTCCGACGCGAAGGAGTTGAGCTGATCGACCATGACGTTGATCGTGTTCTTCAGCTCCAGGATCTCGCCCTTCACGTCGACGGTGATCTTCTTGGACAGGTCGCCCCTCGCCACGGCGGTGGTCACCTCGGCGATGTTGCGAACCTGGCCGGTCAGATTCTCGGCCATCAGGTTCACATTGTCGGTCAGATCCTTCCAGGTGCCGGCGACGCCGCGCACCTGCGCCTGGCCTCCCAATTTGCCCTCCGAACCCACCTCGCGCGCCACGCGCGTCACCTCCGAGGCGAAGCTGTTGAGCTGATCCACCATCGTATTGATGGTGTTCTTCAGCTCCAGGATCTCGCCCTTCACGTCGACGGTGATCTTCTTCGAAAGGTCGCCCAGTGCCACGGCGGTGGTGACGTCCGCGATGTTGCGGACCTGGCCGGTCAGGTTGCCGGCCATGAGGTTCACGTTGTCGGTCAGGTCCTTCCAGGTGCCGGCCACGCCCTCCACCTGCGCCTGGCCGCCGAGCTTGCCTTCCGAACCGACCTCGCGGGCCACGCGGGTGACCTCGGAGGCGAAGCTGTTCAGCTGGTCGACCATCGTATTGATCGTGTTCTTCAGCTCCAGGATCTCGCCCTTCACGTCCACCGTGATCTTCTTGGAGAGATCGCCGAGCGCCACCGCGGTCGTCACCTCGGCGATGTTGCGGACCTGGCCGGTCAGGTTGCCGGCCATCAGGTTGACGTTGTCGGTAAGATCCTTCCAGGTGCCGCCGACGCCTTCCACCTGCGCCTGGCCGCCGAGCTTGCCCTCCGAGCCGACCTCGCGGGCCACGCGCGTCACCTCGGAGGCGAAGGCGTTGAGCTGGTCGACCATGACGTTGATCGTGTCCTTCAGCTCGAGGATCTCGCCCTTCACGTCGACGGTGATCTTCTTCGAAAGGTCGCCGCGCGCCACGGCGGTGGTCACTTCGGCGATGTTGCGGACCTGGCCGGTCAGGTTCGCGGCCATCAGGTTCACATTGTCGGTGAGATCGGCCCAGGTGCCCGCCACGCCCGGCACCTGCGCCTGGCCGCCCAACTTGCCTTCGGTGCCGACCTCGCGGGCCACGCGCGTCACCTCCGAGGCGAAGCTATTGAGCTGGTCGACCATCACGTTGATCGTGTTCTTCAGCTCCAGGATCTCGCCCTTCACGTCTACCGTGATCTTCTTGGAAAGATCGCCCCTCGCCACGGCGGTGGTCACCTCGGCGATGTTGCGGACCTGGCCGGTCAGATTCTCGGCCATCAGGTTGACGTTGTCGGTGAGGTCCTTCCAGGTGCCGCCGACGCCCTCGACGCGCGCCTGGCCGCCGAGCTTGCCTTCGGTGCCGACCTCGCGCGCCACGCGCGTCACCTCCGAGGCGAAGCTGTTGAGCTGGTCCACCATCACGTTGATGGTGTTCTTCAGCTCCAGGATCTCGCCGCGCACCTCCACCGTGATCTTCTTGGAAAGGTCGCCCGAGGCGACGGCGGTAGTCACCTCGGCGATGTTGCGGACCTGGCCGGTCAGGTTGTCGGCCATCAGGTTGACGTTGTCGGTCAGGTCCTTCCACGTGCCGGCGACGCCCTTCACCTTGGCCTGGCCGCCCAACTTGCCTTCGGTGCCGACCTCGCGGGCCACGCGCGTCACCTCCGAGGCGAAGGAGGCGAGCTGCTCCACCATCGTGTTGACGACCTTGCCGATGCGCAGGAACTCGCCGCGCAGTGGGCGGCCGTCAATCTCGACGGTCATCGCCTGCGACAGGTCGCCCTTGGCGACCGCGCCGATCACGCGGCTGACCTCGGCGGTCGGCTGGACCATGTCCTCGATCAGGTCGTTGACGGCGCGCAGCTTGGTTTCCCAGCCCCCGGTGGCGCCGCGCACCCGCCCTCTTTGGCTGATCTTCCCCTCTTTGCCGACGACGACCGAAAGCCGGTCGAATTCGAGCGTCATCTGCTCCTCGAGGCTCACCACCTCGTTGAACAATTGCGCGATTTCGGCATCCTCGCCGCTCAGATCCTCGGGCAGGCGGACGGTGAAGTCACCGCGGCGCAGGCTGCGAAGGGCGCCGACGAGCTGCCGGCGGTCGAGCCGGGGCTGGGGGGAAAGGTCGTTCACTCATCGCTCCTTCGGCGGCCCCCCCGCTCGAAATTGCAATGCAATCCCCTTTCCGCTCCGTGTGATAGCAGCAAGCCTGCGGTCTCGGCCATTAATAAATGATGAGCGGCGACGCAGCCAAGGCGGGTTGCGCCGCGCGTCCGAGGGACTAGAAGGCGGTGCGGAGGGACGGGCGATGGCCGGCAGCTGCCGGTCGGACGATTGAGCGCTGCCCGAATGCCTGCCAGGAACGACCTCGAAGACTTCATCCAGGCGACCTTTACTTCGGTATGGGCGCTGGAATTGCTGTGCTTTCTCCGGCAGAAAGACGGGCAGAGCCTGTCCCGCGCCGAGATGGTGGCGGGCCTGAGGGGGAGCGAACTG
>DATJUQ010000007.1:0-14722 GCA_035502235.1 Allosphingosinicella sp. | reverse complement strand
AAGCACAAGGCCCAGACCGGCGATCTCGTCGTCCTCGATTATGAGGGCAAGATCGACGGCGAGCCGTTCGAGGGCGGCACCGGCACCGGCATGTCGCTCGAGCTCGGCTCGGGCCGGCTGATCCCGGGCTTCGAGGACCAGCTGGTCGGTGCCGCGGCCAACGAGCAGCGCGTGATCAGCGTCAGCTTCCCGGAGGATTATCCGGTCGACTATCTGAAGGGCCGCCCGGTGACCTTCGACGTCACCGTCAACGAGGTCCAGGTCGCGCGCGAGATGAAGGCGGACGACGATTTCGCCAAGTCGATGGGCATGGAGGGGATCGGCCAGCTGCGCGAGCTGATGAAGGGCCAGATCGAGCAGGAGCTGAACGGCCTCACCCGCACTCACATGAAGCGCCAGCTGCTCGACCAGCTCGCCTCCAGCCACGATTTCCCGGTGCCGGAATCGATGGTCGACGCCGAATTCCAGCAGATCTGGCAGCAGCTCGAGCATGAGGCGAGCCACGAGGCGGACCCGAAGGCCGCGCTCGCCGAGATGGAGAAGGAGAAGGACGATTATCGCGGCATCGCCGAGCGTCGCGTCCGCCTCGGCCTGCTCCTTTCGGAGATCGGGAACCGCAACAAGATCCAGATCAACGATCAGGAGATGAACCAGCTGATCCTGCAGGCCGCCCAGCAATATCGGCCCGAGCAGCGCCAGCAGTTCGTCGAATATGTCCGGAACGAGCCGATGGCCGCCGCCCAGCTGCGCGCGCCTTTGTTCGAGGACAAGGTCGTCGATTTCCTGTTCGGCACCGCCGACATCTCCGACCGGGAGGTGAGCCGCGCCGATCTCGAGGCCGCGATCGAATCCGAGGACGGCCACGTCCACGGCCCGGGCTGCGGCCACGATCACGACCATGATCACAAGCCGGCCAGGAAGGCCGCCGCGAAGAAGGCGCCTGCCGAGAAGGCCGACAAGGCCGAGGCCGCCGCCGAGAAGCCGGCGAAGAAGGCCGCCACGCCCAAAGCCGAGAAGACCGAGGCTTCCGCCACCGAGGACAAGCCCGCCAAGAAGGCGCCGGCGAAGAAGCCTGCCGCCAAGAAGGCGTAACGAACCACCGTTCGCGCTGAGCCCGTCGAAGCGCTTTCCTTACTTTTTGCACGTAGGAAAGGCCTTCGACAGGCTCAGGCCGAACGGGTAGGGGGCATTCAGGATGGCAAGGACACCGGCAAAGGCGACGCCCCAGGCCCCCTTCGAGGGCCTGCGCATCGCCGTCCTGCTGCCTTGCTACAATGAGGAAGCGGCGATCGCGCAGACCATCGCCGGCTTCCGCGCCTCGCTCCCCGACGCGCGCATCTACGTCTACGACAACAACAGCAAGGACCGAACCGTCGAGGTTGCGGCCGCCGCCGGCGCGATCACGCGCTCCGAGAAGATGCAGGGCAAGGGCAATGTCGTCCGCCGCATGTTCGCGGACGTCGAGGCCGACATCTACATCATGGCCGACGGCGACGCGACCTATGACGCCGCCGCCGCGCCGGAGATGGTCCGCAAGTTGCTCGACGAGCAGCTCGACATGGTGGTCGGCGCCCGCAAGTCGGAGGTGGAGGAGGCCTATCGCCGCGGCCATGCCCTGGGCAACCGTCTCTTCACCGGGCTGCTCGCAAGCCTGTTCGGCCGCTCCTTCACCGACATCTTCTCCGGCTACCGGGTCTTCTCCCGCCGCTTCGCCAAGAGCTTTCCGGCTTTGGCCCGCGGCTTCGAGACGGAGACGGAGATCAGCGTCCATGCGCTGGAGCTCGCCATGCCGGTGGGCGAGGTCGTCACCGCCTACGGCGCGCGGCCCGAGGGCTCGGTCTCCAAGCTCTCCACCTATCGCGACGGCTGGCGGATCCTGAAGACGATCCTCCATCTCTACCGGATCGAGCGGCCCGTACTCTTCTACGGCAGCTTCAGCCTGTTCCTGGTCGCGCTCGCCGTCGTCCTCGCCGTGCCGCTGGCGATCACCTATTTCCAGACCGGCCTGGTGCCCCGCTTCCCGACCGCGATCCTCGCCACCGGCCTGATGATCCTCGCCTTCCTCAGCTTCTTCTGCGGCCTGATCCTCGACACCGTGGTGCGGGGCCGGCGCGAGGTGCGGCGGCTCTTCTACCTGAGCTTCCCGGCGCCGGGGACGGATCGGAACGCTTCCTAGCCTCCGGCCGTAAGCTCTGGAAGTTGCACCACGAACTCCGGTTGGACCGCAGTCGGAACTCCCACTCCATAGTCATCCCGGCGAAGGCCGGGACCCATGAACACGATCGTCAGCAAGTAAATCGGGCATCGCGAACATATCGATGGGCGCACTTCAGCGCCCAGCTTTCCCTTCGAAGCAAATTCCGGTAGCGTAACAGTCATGGCGGAGAATTGTGGAGCGAGCGGCGTCAAACCGGCCGTGACGGATTCCGACAAGGTGAAGGATTCGCACAAGAGGCTTCATAACCTCGTCTATTCCGTCATCTATCCAGCCATTCTAGGCAGCTTCATTTTCGGCCTCCTGTCCCAGTCGGTCATTCTGAACTGGGGGTGGGGTGTCGTCCTCGCGGTCTATTTCACCCTCCAGCAAATCGAAGGCGATCTGTCGGGCGAACGCTATTACGGCCTCTGGGCAGTGGCCCAGGATATCGGCGAGATCGCCGTCATGGTGCTGGCTTTCGTTTCGCTGGGCCTGACGATGGCGACCGTTCCGGATCTCCAGGCTGCGGGCGCCGCGTCGCCTGTGCCTTCGTTGCCCGTATGGCTCTTCGTACCCCTGGCTTTTCTCTACCCCGTGATCGTGAGAGTTTTGTCTCTCAGGTCTGCGCATGGGGAGGTCGTAAAGAGCGCGCGCGACTTCTACTTTTCGCTCACCTTCCTGTCGGTCTTCGCGACCTTGATCTCGTTTCTCCTGTTGAGAAGCTGGCTGGGCGTCGCGCTCGTCGGAGCGGTTCTGGGATTCTATCTGGTCGTCTTCCAGATATGGAATGACTGGTGGGCGACGAATGTGCTGCCGGCCGGATTCCAGCGTCCGACGCAAGAGCAGATCTTCGCCAGCCGGGAAGAGTATGCCGCGACCAAACAGCGAAAGGCCGACGCCAAGCGACGAAAGGCGGAGGCCAAGCCGCAAAAGGGGGCGGAGCGCGCGGATCCGGACGACGCCCCGAAGCCGGTTGGCGCAGCCGCACCCGCCCATGAAGAAACTGTACCGGCCGAGCTGTCGCCTCTCGCGAAATCCACGACGCCGGTGAAGGATGCGACTGCAAAGGTGTCGCCCGAAGGAGAGACTACAAAGAAGGCGCGACGAGGGCGCCGGGACTCTAATAAAACGACCTGAAGCATACGGTGGGAACCGCCGCGCCGCACATCACGTTTCACTCCCACAACGGCCCGCCGCGTGCGGGCGCCCCTACAGGGAGTATTGGCCATGCTTTGGACGCTTCTCGTCGTCATTCTGATTCTGTGGCTGCTCGGCTTCTCGTTCAGCATCGGCGGCGGCCTGATCCACCTGCTGCTCGTCGTCGCGCTCGTGGTCCTGCTGTTCCAGCTGATCACCGGCCGCCGAGCGGTCTAGCCTCGCCGGTTTGCGGGCGTCGCGGCCTTTTCCCCTTCGCCGCGGCGCCCGTTCCTACAGTACGAAGTCCGAGGCCTGCAGCGCCGCGGGCGTGAAGGCGACAATGTGCAGGTCGGCGATCCGGTCGCCGTCGAGATCGGCGAAGATGTTCGCGATCCCGTCGGCGAAGGTCGCGCGCAATTCCCCCGTCCGCCCGCCGAACGCGCCCGCGCCGAGGAAAGTGAAGGCATCGTCGGTCAGGCCGCCGCGCGGATTGGCGTCGAGATCCGACAGGTCGATCTTGTCCTCGCCGGGCTTGAAATCGGCGATCACGTCGGTGAGCGTCTTCGCCCGGCCCGCGCCGGTCGCCTGGTCGCGGCTTTCCGTCACCGCATAATAAACGAACAGGTCCGCGCCGGCGCCGCCGGTCATCCGGTCCGCGCCTGCGCCGCCCACGATCCGGTCGGCGCCATTGCCGCCGATCAGCACGTCGTCGCCCCGGCCGCCGTCCAGCACGTCGTTGCCGCCGCTGCCGGTGATCCGGTTGGCGAGCGCGTTGCCGATGATGTTTCCGGTGATGATCGCGACCGCATTCTCGACATGGTCGGGCATGTTGAGCCGGCTGCCCGAGGCCTCATATTCGATCGTGTCCACGCCGCCGTCGGCCGTCTCCACGATGGCGTTCTCGAAGCCGTAGACCATATAGACGTCGTCGCCGGCGCCGCCCCAGAGCAGGTTGCGGCCGTCGCCCGCGTCCAGCACGTCGTTGCCCGCTCCGCCGACCAGCAGATCGTCGCCCAGCCCGCCGACCAGCCTGCTGCCGCCCGCCGTGGCGAGCAACGTGTCCGCCTCCGTCGATCCGGTGATCGTCGTGGCATTGGTCAGGATGAGATCGCCCATGACCAGCGTGCCGCTGACCCGCACGACCAGCGTGCCGGCGGCGGTCGTGGCGCTGAGCAGCGAATAGGCCCCGTCGGCCTGGATGGTGACGTTCTGCGCCGCCAGCGCGCTGAGATCGATCCGGTCGGTGCCGCTGACGAAATCGGCGATCGTGTCGCGCGCCGCCGCGGTCGAATCGCCGGCGCTCGCATAGCCGAAGATGTCGCCGCCCGCGCCGCCGGTCAGCTGGTCGGCGCCGCCGCCGCCCAGGATCACGTCGTCGCCAGCGCCGCCATCGAGCAGGTCGGCGCCGCTCGTGCCGAACAGGATGTCGGCGCCGTCCTCGCCGGAGACCTTGCCCTGCTGCACGCCCGATACCGCCCAGTAGATGTCGCCGCCGGCGCCCAGCGAGACCGCGCCGCGCAGCTCGCCCGGATTGAGGAGGATGTCGAAGCCGGTGCCAAGCCGGACCGCACCGGCGATCAGGCCCTCGTTGAGGATCGCGTTGGTGGTGCCGAACGCCTGGATCGCGACCACGCCGCTGATCGTGCCGCGATTCTCCAGCAGGCTGCTGTTGAACACGCCATGGTAGAGCGTGACGCCGATCGCATCCTGCGCGCCCGAGGCCGACGTGTTGCGCGCGACGATGTCGCCCTCGTTCACGAACAGGCCGCCGCCCAGCGACCGCAGGGCGATGGTGCCGGTGCCGCCGGTCGCCTCGATCAGGCCCAGATTGACGCCGATCGGGTCGCGCTGGAACTGGCTGACATTGCCGATCGCGGCGCCGATTGCGGTCCCGGTCGAGGAGGTCGCCCGGATCGTGCCGTGGTTGAGCAGCACGAGGGAGTCGCCCATCATGTAGGAGGTCACCGCGCCGGTCGCCCGGTTGCCGATCGCCGTCGCCTCGACCAACCCGTAATTTTCCAGCCGGCCCCGGTCGAACGGCTCGATCGCGGAGGTGCCGCCCATCGGTGCGGTCGCGGTCGCCCGGATCGTGCCGAAATTGACGATCATGTCGAGATACAAACCCTGGATGGTGCCGTAGAGCGTGTCCCCGCTGGCGGTGGTCATGGTCAGGAGCCCGCGATTTTCCAGCACCGACCCGATGCCGTCACCCCAGATGACCGGCGCCGTCGTCGCCTGCCAGGTCTCGTCCTCCTCGATCAAAGTATAGGCTTCCTGGATGTGGCGGTTGGCGATGGCCTGGACGGGGTCTATCAGCGCGCCGCCCGGCACCGCGCCCGCCTGCGGGGCAGCGTCGCCGCCCGCGATGGCGGCAAGGCCGGTGAAGCCCGCGGGGACGCCGCCGAGAGTGACGGCCACGCCCATGCGCACCAGCACGGTCTCGTTGCCCAGGGTAAAGGTCCGGAAGACGCCGCCTTCCTCGACAGTCGCCGCCGCCTCGGTCCAGGCGCCGGCGAGGATCACCTGATTGGCGCGCGTGCCCATGATCTCCAGCGTCGACCCGGCCAGCGCCGCCACGTCGCCGGCGCGCACCGCCACCTGCTGCGAGTCCCTGAGCTCGAGCCGCTCGATCGATTGCACCCGCCCGCTGCCCGCGATCGCCGAAAGGTCTAGCTTCAGGCCGGCCATGTCGAAGAGGAGCGTGTCCTTGCCGGCGCCGCCGGCGGCGAGCGCGAAGCCGAGATCGCGGGCCTCGAAGCGGTCGTCGCCGGCGTCGCCATAGGCCTTGTCGGCGCCGGCCAGGATCAGCACGTCGTCGCCGCTTTCCCCGTACAGCCCGTCATTGCCGGCCCCGCCGGTCAGCCGGTCCGCGCCGGTGCCGCCGAGCAGCAGATCGTTGCCGAGGCCGCCGTCCAGCGTATCGCGCCCGCGATTGCCCTTGCCGATATCGCCGGCGCCCGACCCGACGAAGCGGTCGTCGTCCCAGCCGAGATCGGTCGCGCCCTCCATGGTGCCGAGCGTCCCGTCGAACAGGTCGGCGCCGTCGCCGAGCCTCACCTCGCCCTGGATGAAGCCGTCGTTGATCACTTGGTCGTCGTTGCGGCCCGTCTCGATGTCGCCCTCGATCCGTCCGCCCGCGGCGTTGAACACCAGATCCATGGCGCGCGGTGAATAGGTCGGATGCGCGTCGTAGCTGGAAAAGGCGATGTCGGCCCGGATCAGCCCGTAATTGGTAAGCTCGCTATGCTGGTGGAGGTAGCCGCCCATGCTGATCCCGTAGGAAAGCTTGCCGGCGCCGGTCGCGACCGCCTCGATCCGCCCGAAATTGCCGATCGACGCGATTGCGGCAAGCACGGCGGTGGCGGTCACGCCCTCCGCCAGGATCGCACCGTCCGCCTCGTTGCGCAGGCCGCCGCCGTTGCGCAGGATGACGCTGGTCGCGTCGCCGAGCCCGCCGCCGCCGCCCGGCCGATCGCTCGGCCCCGAGGCATAGGCGGCGAGCAGCCCTGAATTCACCACGAAGACGCCCGGCCCCCAATGGTCGATGGCCGACGCATTGCCTTTGGCCAAAGCGTAGATCGAGCCCCTGTTCTCGACATAATAGCCGCTGCCGCCGACGAAGAGGCCGTTGGCATTGCCGTTGGTCGCCTCCTGGACGATCAGCCCTTCATTGTAGAATTCCATGATGTAGAAGCCGCTCAGCACACTGCCGACTTCGTCCGCCGAAATGTTCCAGATCGTGCCTTCATTGGTGAAGTCGATCTCATTGTGGTCGGCCCAGAACAGGCGGCGGAGCGAGGCATAATGCGCCGTCCCCGCGGTCACGACATGGTGAAAGCCCGCTTCCAGCACCTGCTGCTGACTGATCGTGTCGGGGCCGGGACGGGTGCCGGGCCCGGGGAAGAGAGTGGGCATGGCCGCTCCGCCGGAAAGAGGACGCTGATACGCCCGGTCTAACCGACCGGAAAGTAATGGCTAATCCGGAAACGGGCCGGACTCAAGCCGTCCCGCCGCGCATTTGTCCGGGGCGGCGGCTTGGGCTAGGCCAGGGCCTCGGGCGGCGGAAGGAGAGGGGACGAGGCCATGCACACGGGATCCTGCCTCTGCGGCGCCGTCGGCTTCACCGTCGAGGGCGACCTCGCCCCCGGCGACGCCTGCCATTGCAACCAGTGCCGCCGCTGGTCCGGCCATGTCTGGGCCTCGACCAACGTCCCGCGCGACCGCCTCGCCATCCGGGGCGAGGACCGGATCGCCTTGGTTCCAGTCCTCGGAAAAGATCCGCCGCGGCTTCTGCAAGACCTGCGGCTCCGCCCTCTTCTGGGATCCGCCGCACAAGGACTGGACCTCGATCGCGCTTGGCGCCTTCGATCCGCCCACCGGCACAAGGCTCGAGATGCACATCTGGGTGAGCCAGCAGGGCGATTATTACGACATCGCCGACGGCCTGCCCCAACACGATACCTAGCCCGCCTAATCCGGCACCGATCCCTTGGGCGGCCGCGCCGCATGGCGCCCGAACGGGCTCGGCGGCCCGTCCTCCCGCGCGATCTTGCGCCCGTCGCGCCACAATTCCACCGGCACGTCGAACCGCCGGCGCTGCAGCAGGTGCACGGCCGCCACGTCGTCGCCCGCATGGAGCGACTCCCGCCGGTCGATATGGCCGCTGACCGGATTCATGTAGTAAAGCAGATAGCTGGGCATCGCGGACGCCGGCTGAACCCGCCGCCTCCGCCCGCCGTTCCTCGCTTCGTCGCAGCGCCCTGCTGACATTCCCGCCGTTCATGCTATCCGCGCCGCGCACCACAGGAGACCGAAAGACCATGCTCGATCCCAAGCTCTGGGACCTACTTCCGGACGGCACCCCCCGCGCCGTCTTCCCGCGCAGCCTCTCCACCGCCACGTCGGGCGACAATGGCGTGCTGCTGATCGAATATGCCGAGCGGCCCGACCAGATCGAGACGGGCCCCTACAAGACCATCCAGATCTACCTGAACCGCCAGCTCGCCGACCATTTCCACACCCATATCGACGCCACCATCGGCAAGTGACGCGGCGGCGGCCGACCCCGTGCGAATCAGTCTACAATGGGTGTCGATGACGTGGCTGACGACAACCTTTCTCTTCGCGCCGGATCACGAAACAGCCACGGCCTCACCTCGTCCAGCGCGCGGCACGGCCGTCAGGAGGCGCCCTCCGGCGCGGCCGAAACGATCTGCGCGTGCGCGGACGACGGGAGAAAGAGCGGTCCGGCGAGTAGGCCGAGCAGGAAACCGCCGAGATGGGCCTCCCAGGCCAGCCCCATGGCCTCCCCGCGCAGCAGCAGCGAGGGGAGGACGAGAAGGGCGAACAGCCAGACATTGTCCATGATCAGCCGGATCGCCACCCGCCGCATCCGGGCGGTGCGCAGCGACGGCAGCTGTCCGGGTTCCGGCGGCAGCCGCACCAGCAGCCCGAGCAGCCCGTAGAGCGCCCCGGACGCGCCGAGCATCGGCATCGCGCCCTGCGGATGCACAGCGAGATAGCAGGCGGCGCCCGCCAGGCCGCTCAGCGCGAACAGGGCCAGGAACCGCAGCCAGGATGCCGGCGCCACGCCCAGCCGTGTCATCAGCCGGCCGCCGATCACGAACAAAGCCGCCATGTTCATCGCGATGTGGACGAGCGGGCCGTGCGCGACCATGTGCAGCGCGATCGTCGCGTAATGCCCGTCGGCCAAAGCGGCGCCGGACACCGCCCAGGCCGTCATGCCCCGCGGGAAGTGGAGCAGCCAGGCGCCGGTCATTCCCGCCGCGAGCAGGACCGGCAGGACATAGGAATGCCAGGGCACGTCCCAGCCCTCCTCCGGAAACAGGTCGTCCTCGACTGGCTCCGGATCGGTATAGGACATGCGCCTGCTTACCCCACGGCGCGCCGCGACGCCAAGCATCCCGGCGGTCAGCTACTCCCTGCGCGTCCTTCCTCCTTCTTCGCGTCCTTCGCGTGAAACACGTGAAACACGTGAAACAGCTGCCGTGCCGGCGCCGGTGACGAAACGGGCATCGACGCGAAAAGCCCGGAACGCGCCAGGGGACGGCGGGCGAGGCGAGGGGGCTTGAACCTTCCTCCCGAACCTCCGATGTTGGCCGGGCACCATCATCACCCACCTGAGCAGGAACGTCTCGCCGCCATGGATCATGAAGACATCGTCAACGGGCTCGTGCCCATCGTCATCGAGCAGTCGAACCGCGGCGAGCGCAGCTTCGACATCTATTCGCGGCTGCTGCGCGAGCGGATCGTCTTCGTCACCGGCGGGGTCGAGGACCATATGGCGACGCTGGTGACGGCGCAGCTCCTCTATCTCGAGAGCGAGAATCCGAAGAAGGACATCTACATGTACATCAACTCGCCGGGCGGGGTCGTCACGGCGGGCATGGCGATCCACGACACCATGCAGTACATCCGGCCGCGGGTCGGCACGGTCTGCATCGGCCAGGCCGCCTCGATGGGCAGCTTCCTGCTCTCCGCGGGCGAGCCCGGGATGCGCGTGGCGCTGACCAACAGCCGGATCATGATCCACCAGCCCTCGGGCGGCGCCCAGGGCATGGCCGCGGACATCGAGATCCAGGCGCGCGAGATCCTGCGCATGCGCCACGATCTCAACCAGCTCTACGCCAAATATACGGGCAAGAAGCTGGAGGAGATCGAGCGGGCGATGGACCGCGACAAGTTCATGTCGGCGCCCGAGGCGAAGGAATTCGGCCTGGTCGACGAGGTGTTCGACCGGCGCCCGGTCCCCGCCGACGGGGACGCCCCCGCCAAGGCGGCCTGAGGCCGGCCCCGGCGGGGCACCGCCGCCTCACCAGCTGACGGACAATCCCGCCGTGCCGGCATGGCTTGTATAGCCGCTGCCGAATCGGCCGTCATAGGCGAGCCACAGCGACACCGCCGGGGACAAAGCAAAGCGGCCGCGCGCGCCGAGCAGGGCCGTGTCCGGCTCGGACGGCGCCGTCATGTCGAGCGCGCGGCCCGGCGCCACCGCGAAGGCGACGGGGATGATCCGCTCGTCGCCGTCCAGCACGCTCAGGTAGCGGGCGGAGGCGGCGAGCTCGAACGCGCCCCAGCGGCGGCTGGCCTCCAGCCCCAGGGAGGCGCGGACCCGCTCGGCATTCTGCCTGCCGACGACCAGGCCCAGCATGTCGGTCTCGGTGAAGCCGTCCGTGCGGACCGAGACATAATCGAGCCCGGCGACGGGCCGCAGCGTCCAGCCCGCGGCCGCGAACGCATAGCCAAGCTCGAAGGCGACGCCCGCGACGCGCACGTCATAGTCCGCGCCCGAGCCGCCGACGATCGTGCGGAGCGTCTCGGCGTTTCCGCCACCATAAGTGGCCGACAAGGCGGCGGTGAAGGGCCCGCGCTCCAGGCGCAACCCCGCGCCGAACTCGGTCAGCGTCACCTCGCCGGTCTCCTCGGCGCCCGGCACGTCGATATCGAGGCTGCCATGGTCGAGCCCGAAGGCCAGGGTCAGGCCGGGCGCCAGCGCCAGATTGGCGCCCGCCGCGAAGCCGCGCGCGTCGCGCCGTCCGGTCTGGCTGACACGGAAAGCATAGACTTCGCCCCAGCCGGCATTGGCGGGGAGCGGCCCGGTCAGGCGGTTCAGCAGCCGTGAGCTCAGATCGAACAGGCCGGACTGGACCTCGGCATGGATGGAGCCGACCGCGACGACCTGGCCGCTGATCTCCCAGGTTTCGCGCAGCGTGTCGGTGATCGTGTCCGTGCGCGTCTCGTCGATCGTGTAGGTGGTGGTGATGGTCGTGTTGAAATTGGTCTCGTCGTCCCCGACCGAATAGGATGTTCCGCCGGTCGTGCAGCTTGGCCGGGTCGCGGACGGCAGCATCGAGACGTCGCACGTCGACAGGGCCCCGATCTGGACGGTGGCCGGCCCGAACGTGGTCACCGTGTTGACCGTCTGCACGCCCGGTCCAGCAAGCGAATAGGTCGAGTTGGAACTGGTAACGCTCGTCGTGCTCGAGGAGGTGCGCACGGGATCGCCGATGATCACGCCCGGGCCGCCCGCGCCGGTGATCGCGGCGCGCGCCGCAATGAGCGCGTTCTGGACAATAGGGCTGTTATACGCGGCCGCGAAAATCTGGTCGTAGAGCGGCTGGCCACCGGTCAGCCGGCCGATGATCTGGGTCGAAAAGACATCGATCCGGTTGGTGGTGACGGTCGGCGCGTTGAAGACGAGGGCGTCGCGCGTCGACATCACGAACGTATCGGTTGGCGCGACGGTGACCTCCAGATAGACGTTGTTGCCGTCATAGGCCAGCTGGGCCACCGCGTTCGGCGTCGTCGTCAGCGGGCTGAACGTCCCGCTGATGCCGCCCGCCGCGTTGAGTAGGGTATAGGTTCCCACGGTGAAGACCGTCCCGCTGGCGAAGGCGGCGACACTGCCGGCGAGCGTCGCCGTCCCGGTCACGTTGACGCGGTCGTTCGTTCCGGCGCCGAGATCCACGCGGAACGTGCTGCCCGCGTTGAACACCAGATTGCCGTTGATCGTAAGCGTGCTGATCGCGCCGCTGCCGCCCGGCGAGAGCGTGCCGTTGACCGCCGTCGCGCCGACGCTGCCCGTCCCGCCGAGCGTCGCGCCGTTCGCCACCGTCACGCCGCCGGTCAGCGAACCGTTGACCAGCAAGGTCCCCGCCGAGACGTTGGTAGCGCCGGTGAAGGTACTGGCGCCGGTCAGGGTCAGCGTGCCGCCGCCCTGCTTGATCAGGCCGCCGGAGCCCGAGATGATGCCCGCATAGCTGATCGCGTCGGAACGATTGAAGATCAGGCTGCCGTCGTTGATGACATTTCCGCTGAGCGAGCCGCTGGTGCCGCCATTGCCGATGCGCAGCGTGCCGTCGAAGGTGGCGGCCATGTTGGGCGAGGTCAGGGTGCCAAGGACGAGGATGTCGCTGGCGCCGGTCGCGCCGAAGGCGCGGCGGATGTCCAGCGCGTTGACATTGCCGCTGACGATCGCGCCCTCGCGGATGGTGACCGTCGTCGCCCCGTCGCCGGTAACGATATAGAGACCGCCGAGCGTGCTCGTGATGCTGCCCGCCAGGTCAACGTCGATCGCGCCGCTGCCCTGGCCCTGGATGTTGATGCCGAAGGCGGGCGCGCCGGTCGCGCTGATCGTCGTGCCCGCGGCCGTGGTCAGCTGGATTGCGCCGGGGGCCGTGGGGCTGCGGTCGAGCAGGACGGCATTGCCGTTGCCGAAAATGGCGGCCGTGCCGGTCAGGCTGAGGGTCGTGGTGCCGCCGGTGGTGCCGCCGATGGCGATATTGATCGCGTCGCGGACCGGCGCGGCCGCGGTACCGATCCGGGCGTCGGTCGCGACGTCGATGCTGAACGCGCCGGGCGCGCCGCCCCAATTGCTGACGTTCAGCGAGCCGGTCATGATCGTATTGCCGGTCATGACGAGGTTCATGTTGCCGCGCCCCGCGATGGCCAGCGAAGACGAGAATGTCGCGTCGAGCAGGCCGCCGCTGATGAAGGCGTTGATGTCGCTGCCGCCGAAGGTGCTGAGCGAGATCGCGGCGGGGCCGCGGAACGTGCCGGTGACCGGCGCGGCCGCGCTGCCGAGCGTGATGGAACCGCTGTCGCTTTCCAGGCCGAGGGCGGCGACGGGCGCCGCGCCGGCCGGCGGCGGCCCGGTGAAGGTCGTCGTGACGTTGCCGCTTCCCATGTAGGTCAGGGGGCCGCTGGCGCCGACGATGCGCAGGCCGCCGGCGATCGCCTGATCCGCCGTGCCGGACGTGTTGGAGATGATGCCGTCATTGGTGACCGAGATGCCGTTCGCGCCGGTGCCGTTGAGCAGGAGGCCGTAGCCGTTCACCGTCCGACCCGCCTCGATCCGCGCGTCGATGGCGGTCGAGAAGCTTTGGAAATTGGCGCTGGTCGATGGATTGTTGCCGTTGCTGTTGGTCGCGTCGACGGTGGTCGTATCCCCACAGGTGATCGTCGTGGTCGAGGCGGTCGTGGACGTGACGCATTGCGCCTTGGCGGGATCGGCGGCCATGAGCGCGACGAGGGAGCAGGTCGCCGCCGCGACGAGCCGCAACCGCCGTCCATTCGCAATCGCCCCGGTTGTCCGTCCCCTCATCGCGCAATCCCCCTTTTTCCGAACCGTTCAGAAAGCAAAGGCGCGGGGCGCGGGCGGAACGGGTCAGGACGGTCGGATTTTTCTGGCGGGAGCGGGCCGGGCAGGCCGCGACGCGCGCCCCCTTGCGCCGGGGACTCCCCCGCGCCACATCGGGGAGGCAACGGAACGGCTTAACGAATAGGCCATTGTCCTGTCGTACATTTGTCGTCAGGATAATGGGCTGACTGGAAGGAAAGGGGCCGTGGCCCCGGAGAGTATATGACGAAATTGAGCGGCGGCGACAGCAAGAGCACCCTTTACTGCTCCTTCTGCGGGAAGAGCCAGCACGAGGTCCGCAAGCTGATCGCAGGCCCGACCGTGTTCATCTGCGACGAATGCGTCGAGCTGTGCAACGACATCATCCGCGAGGAAACCAAATCCGCCCTCGTCCGCACCCGCGACGGCGTGCCGACGCCGGCGGAGATCTGCAAGGTGCTGGACGATTATGTGATCGGCCAGTTCCAGGCGAAGCGGGTCCTCTCGGTCGCGGTGCACAACCATTACAAGCGTCTCGCCCATGGCGCGAAGGGCGCCGAAGTCGAGCTCGCCAAGTCGAACATCCTGCTCGTCGGCCCCACCGGCTGCGGCAAGACCTTGCTCGCGCAGACGCTGGCGCGGACCTTCGACGTGCCCTTCACCATGGCGGACGCCACCACGCTCACCGAGGCGGGCTATGTGGGTGAAGATGTAGAAAATATCATCCTGAAGCTGCTCCAGGCCTCCGACTATAATGTCGAGCGGGCGCAGCGCGGCATCGTCTATATCGACGAGATCGACAAGATCAGCCGCAAGTCGGACAATCCCTCGATCACCCGCGACGTTTCGGGCGAGGGCGTGCAGCAGGCCTTGCTCAAGCTGATGGAAGGCACCACCGCCTCCGTCCCGCCGCAGGGCGGCCGCAAGCATCCGCAGCAGGAATTTCTGCAGGTCGATACCACCAACATCCTGTTCATCTGCGGCGGCGCCTTTGCGGGCCTCGAGCGGATCATCGGCGATCGCATGGAGGGCAAGTCGATCGGCTTCGGCGCCCATGTCGCCGCGCCCGACGAGCGGCGCACCGGCGAGGTGCTCCGCCATACCGAGCCGGAGGACCTGCTCAAGTTCGGCCTGATCCCCGAATTCGTCGGCCGCCTGCCGGTGATCGCGACGCTCGAGGATTTGGATACCGACGCTCTGGTGAAGATCCTGAAGGAGCCGAAGAACGCCCTCGTCAAACAGTATCAGAA
>DATJUQ010000006.1:0-52901 GCA_035502235.1 Allosphingosinicella sp. | reverse complement strand
GAGACGGCCGAGCCCTTCCTCACCGAATGGGCGCGCAGCGAGCTCGGCCCCGAGGCCCGCATCGCCGACGAACTGATCCGCGGCGTCCGCCTGCTGCGCAAGCTCCCCGACCTGATCCGCCGCATCGATTATTATTATCCGCCGCCCGGCGCCGCCCCGCCCTTGCCGCCCTTGCCCGACATCCCCCTGGTCCGCCCGCACCGCGCCTGGCCGCTGGTGCTGACGGCCGCGCTCTCCGCCGCGGCCGGCGTGGCGGCGACACTCTGGCTGACTTGATCCGCAACGGCCATGCGCATATGTTATGCGCATGAACATCCAGCCTCGCAGGCTTGCCGCAGCCAAGCGCGCAACCAACGTCTCGCTTCGCTCGGACCTTATCGAGGAGGCGAAGCAGCTGGGCATCAACATCTCCGAGGCCTGCGAACAGGGCCTCGAGAAGGAAGTCGCCAGGACCCGTGCGGAGCAGTGGCTTAAGGAGAACCGCGCCGCGCTTGAGTCCTCGAACGCCTATGTCGAGAAGCATGGGCTTCCACTCGCGCGTTACCGCCAGTTCTGATGGCTCGGTTCGATGTTTATCGACGGCGCGAAGGCGATGGCTATCTGCTGGATTGTCAGGCCGACATCCTCAACATCCTGAATACCCGGTTTGTGGTGCCTCTGCTTCCGCCCGACGAGGCGCCGCTCGCCGGGGCGCGCCTCAACCCGTCCTTCTCGGTCGAGGAAGCACCGGTTGTGATGTACACCCAATTTGCTGCATCGGTGCCAGCGAAAGAGCTGGGCGATCATGTCTGCTCCTTGTCGAACGAGCATAGCGCGATCATGAACGCCCTAGACATGCTGCTGACGGGATATTGAGGGGATGAACGGCAGGAAGATCCTCCTCATCGTCGGTGGCGGCATCGCCGCCTACAAGGCCTGCGAGCTCATTCGGCTCTGCCGCAAGGCTGGAATAGACGTGCGCTGCGTGCTGACCGCGGGGGGCGCCCAGTTCATCACGCCGATGACGCTGGCCGCGCTCTCCGAACAGCAGGTGTTCACCAGCCTGTTTGACCTCAAGGATGAGGCCGAGATGGGCCATATCCAGCTCAGCCGGGAGGCGGACTTGGTCGTGGTCGCGCCCGCCACGGCCGACCTGATGGCGAAGATGGCGGCGGGGATCGCCGACGATCTCGCCACCACCTTGCTGCTCGCCACCGACAAGAAGGTGCTCGCTGCCCCGGCGATGAACGTGCGCATGTGGCAGCATGCCGCGACGCGGCGCAACGTCGGCCGGCTGCGCGCCGACGGCGTGACCGTTCTCGAGCCCGACGAAGGCGAGATGGCCTGCGGCGAATATGGGCCGGGACGGCTGCCCGAGCCCGAGGCGATCCTCGCCGCCATCCAGGCCGAGCTCGGCGCGCCCGGACCGCTGACCGGCAGGCATGTCATCGTCACCGCCGGTCCCACCCACGAGCCGATCGACCCGGTCCGGGTGATCGCCAACCGCTCCTCGGGCAAGCAGGGTTTCGCCATCGCCGAGGCGCTCGCGGCGCTCGGCGCGCGGGTCACCCTGGTCGCCGGTCCGGTCAATCTCGACGCCCCGGCCGGCATCGTCCGGCGCGACGTCGAGACCGCGGCGGAGATGGAGCGGGCGGTGCTCGACGCTTTGCCCGCCGACGCCGCGGTGCTGGTGGCGGCGGTGGCCGACTGGCGGGTGGCGCCGGCCCCGGAGAAGCTCAAGAAGGAGGCCGGTCCGCCGGCGCTCGACTGGCAGCGCACGCCCGACATCCTCGCCGGCCTCGCTACCCTCGCCAACCGCCCGCGGCTCATCGTCGGCTTCGCGGCCGAGACCGAGAATGTCGCGACCGAGGCCGCCGCCAAGCGCCTCCGCAAGGGCGCGGACTGGATCGTCGCCAACGACGTGTCGGGCGACGTGATGGGCGGGGATGCCAATGAAGTCCACCTGATCACCGGCACCGACGCGGAAAGCTGGGACCTCATGTCCAAGGTCGACGTCGCCCGCCGCCTCGCGCAAAGGATCGCCGATGCCCTCGCCTGACATCCGGATCGCCCTGAAGCGGCTGCCCCATGGCGAGGGCCTGCCGCTGCCGGCTTATGCGACCGAGCATGCCGCCGGCATGGACGTGGTCGCGGCCGAGGACGTGACCCTTCGGCCCGGCTGGCGGCATGCGGTGGCGACCGGCTTCGCCATCGCCATCCCGGAAGGCTATGAGGTCCAGGTGCGGCCGCGCTCCGGCCTCGCGCTCAAGCACGGCATCACCTGCCTCAACACGCCGGGCACGATCGACGCCGATTATCGCGGCGAGGTGAAGGTCATCCTCGCCAATCTCGGCAGCGCGGTGGTTGAGCTGGCGCGGGGAGAACGGATCGCCCAGCTCGTGCCGGCGCCCGTCCAGCGCGCGACCTTCGTCGAGGTCGAAGAGCTCGACGAGACCGCGCGCGGCGCCGGCGGCTTCGGTTCAACGGGGAGATAGACGATGAAGATTCTGCTTCTGCTCGCGCTCGCCCAGGCCGCCGCCCAGCCGGCCGCCCCGCCTTTGCCGAGGGACTGGTCGACCTTGCCCGAAATGGAGCTGGGCCGTCGCGCGCGGGCGGCCCCCGAGGACAATAGCGCGATCATCGATCTGGCGCGGCGGCAGCCGGAATGCCGGGCCAGCGTCGGCCCCCTGGTCGGCGACGACGCCGCCATGTACGGGGTGCGCGTCGACCTCGCCGTCTTGGTCAATGCCGACGGCAGCTTCCGCAGCATCGTCGCCAAGCAGGGCCCGTGCGACGCGATCCGCAACTATGCCCGCTCGATCGTGAACACCCGCTACCGCGGCCATGTCACGCCGCCCGCCGGGCCGGGGCCCGCCTGGTACGGGACGACGCTGACCTTCTTCGGACGGCCATGAGCCTCTCCGACGACCAACTCGACCGTTATGCCCGGCACATCGTTCTCAAGGAGATAGGCGGCGAAGGGCAGCGCAGGCTGCTCGCCGCGGAGATCGCGATCATCGGCGCGGGCGGGATCGGCTCGCCCGCCATCCAATATCTCGCCGCCGCGGGCATCGGCGCCTTGCGCGTGATCGACGACGACGCGGTGGCGCTCGACAACCTGCAGCGGCAAATCCTGTTCGGGACGAACGATGTCGGCCGCGCCAAGACCGACGTGGCGGCGGATGCGGTGGCGCGGCTCAACCCCGACGTCCGCTTCCGCGCCCGGCGCGAACGGCTGACCCAGGCCAATGCCGCCGCCTTGATCCACGGGGCCGATCTGGTGCTGGACGGCTCGGACAATTTCGCCACCCGTCTCGCCGTGTCCGACGCCTGCACCGAGGCGCGCATTCCTTTGGTCTCGGCCGCGATCGGCCAGTTTCAGGTGCAGGTCGGGACGTGGCGCGGCTGGGAGCCGGAGCGGCCCTGTTATCGCTGCTTCGTCGGCGACGCCTTCGATGCGGACGATTGCGACACCTGCGCGGAGCTGGGCGTGCTCGGCGCCATGGCCGGGCTGGCCGGCACGTTCGCGGCGCTGGAGGCGGTGCGCGCATTGGTCGGGTTCGGCCAGAGTTCCTCCGGCCGTCTCCACCTGTTCAACGGGCTCACGCCCGAAATGCGCTCGATCCGCATCGTCAAAGACCCTTCCTGCCGAGGCTGTTCATCGCGCTGAGGGCGGCGCGCTCGCCGGTTTCGAAGGCGCCGTGCGCCGTCGAGAAATCCACCGCCGAACAGGCCTCGCCGGCGAAGAAGATCCGGTCCTCCACCGGCGCGGCCAGCACGGCGCGGGCGCCGGCCTGGCCGGGCAGCGCGTGGCTGTAGGAGCCCATCGCCAGCGGCTCGGCGCCCCAGCGCGATTCCGCCAGCGGGCGCAGCCGCCGCCGCATGTCGCTGCCGAGCAGAGCCACGAGCTGGGACACGGCGAAATCCAGCGCCGCGCCCTCCCCCTCCGCTTCCAGCGCCCGCGCGCCGGCACCGCCGAAAAAGCATTCGATCGCCGGCCGGCCGAACGGACAGAGATAATAAGCGCCGGTGCCGGGATCCTTCGGATTGCCAAGCATTTGCGTGTCGGCCTCGAACGGGTCCGGCCGGTCGAGCCCGAGAAAAGCCTTGTTGGCGAGGCCGAGCGGCAGCCGCTGGGCCGCGTCCAGCTTGTCGCCCAGGGGCGGCGTGAAGCGCAGCCGCTCCCGCGCCAGCATCTCGGTCGGCACGGTCACGATCACGGCCCGCGCCTCGATCTCGCCGGCGGGGCCCCGCGCCTTCAGCAGCGGGCCGCTGCGGTCGATCTCCTCGATCGGCGTCTCGAAGCGGATCGGCAGGGCCGCCGCCTGCGCCGCGATGAACGCGCCATAGCCGCCGGGGAGGCGCCAGTTCACGCCGCTGTCCGCCTCGTCATAAGCGAGGAAGTCAGTGACGGAGAGCTGCTCCAGCTCGGCGCCGTTCATGAAGCCCGACAACGCCTCGAGATAGCAATTCCACGCATCGCCCGGCGGCATCGCGTCCGAGGCGCGATCGCTCGCCGGCGGCGCCTCACGCAGCCGCCGCCCGAATTCGGCGAAGGCGTCATGTGCCGCCTTCTGCTCCGCCGGCGTGAAGCCGAGATCGGCGAACTGGCTGCGCCAGGCCGGCGGCGTCCGGTCGATCTCGACGCCCTGTGCTTCCGCCAGCCCCGCCCAGGGATTGCGGTCCGCCGAATGCAGCCAGCCGCAGCCGAGGTCCAGGCACATGCCGTCGAGCGAGACGCTGTGTGCCCGTCCGCCCGGCCGCGCCGCCGCCTCGACGATGAGCAGGTCGAGCGGCGCCCCGGCGAGGCGAAGGCCCGCCGCCACGCCGGCGGCGCCGGCGCCGATGATCAGGATGTCCACCATATTCAGCCGGCAATAGCGCGCCAGAGCTGCGTGGCGAAGCGGGTCGTCGCCTCGGGCTGCGCCGCGAAGGAGAAGGCGATCCCGGCCACGACGGTCAGCAGCAGGAACTGCCAGCTCAGGATCCGCCCGAGCAGGGATGGCCCCCGCTGACGCCCGCGCGGCGCGGCCGGCACGAAATGGACGGGCGTCACGCGCGGCGGGTCGCCCAGGATGAGCAATTTCTCCGCCGCGAATTCCTCCGGGGTCAGCGCGCCGAGCTCGTAGAGCCGGACCAGCCGCTCCATCGCATCCAGCCTTTCGTTGACCGCCTGATAGTCGCGCGACGGCGGCACGGCCTCGGCCGCGGCGGGCAAGGCGGGCGGCACGAGCGCCAGCTGCGGCGGCGCCTTGTCCTCCGTCTCCTCCCGGCGATGGCCGCGGCTGATACTGAGCCTGCCCGTACGCATCCTCTTGCTCTAGCGGGCGCGCGTAAAGCTTGTCGGAGCAGGAAGGGTGAACGGGCCGTCAACCATGACCGCCTCTCCGCCCGGTCCCGTCATTGCGCTGGGGGCGCAATTCCGATCAGGTCGATGGTGAAGACCAGGGTCGCCCCGCCCGGGATCGGTCCGCGCCCGTTCGGGCCGTAGGCGAGCATATAGGGGATGGCGAATTCGTAGCGTTCGCCGACCCGCATCAGCGGCACGCCTTCCTGCCAGCCGCGGATCAATTGCGGCAGCGGGAAGGTCGCCGGCTCGCCCCGCGCGACGGAGGAATCGAACTCCACGCCGTCGGTGAAGCGGCCGACATAGTGGATGGTCACCGTATCGGTCGGCGCCGGATGCGCGCCCCGGGTGGCGCGGCCGACCCGGCGATAGCGGATGCCGCTGATCGTCCGCTTCCAGCCCTCGCGCGGCTCCAGCCGGTTGAGATAGCGGAAATGATAGTCGGAACGGTCGACGCCGGGCGCCGGCGGCGCCGGGTCCTGCGCGGCGGCCGCGCCAAGAAAGGTGAAAGCGAGCAGCGTCGTCAGGATCATGTCTTGGCGGCCTTCTTCTTGGCGGGAGCTTTCTTGGGCGACGCCTTGCGGCCCCGGCCCTTCTTCGCCGGCGGCCCCTTGGCGGCGCGCTCGTCGATCAATTGCGCCGCTTCCTCCAGCGTCAGCTGGTCGGGCGCGAGCGTCTTGGGGAGTGTCGCGTTGGTGGTGCCGTCGGTGACATAGGGGCCGAACCGCCCCTCCATCAGCTTGATCTCGGCTTCGGTGCGCGGATGCGGGCCGAGCACCTTGAGCGGCTCGCGCGCACCCCGGGCCCGGCCGCCGCCATTGGCCGCGTCGGCGAGCTTGGCGACCGCCGCGTTCATGCCGACCTCGAACACCTCGGCGGTCGAGGCGAGCTTCGCATATTTGCCGTCATGGGCGAGATAGGGCCCGTAGCGACCGATGCTCGCCATGATCTCCTTGCCGGTCTCCGGATGGTCGCCCACCCGGCGCGGCAGCGACAGGAAGCGCAGGGCAATCTCCAGGTCCGCGTCGGCAGGCGGGACGTCCTTGGGCAGCGACGCGCGCTTGGCCTCCTTGCCGTCGCCGAGCTGGAAATAGGGCCCGAACCGGCCGGAGCGAAGGGTCACCTCCTGCGCGCTCTCCGGATCCTGGCCCAGCAGCTGCGGCCCCGTATCCTCGCCTTGCTCGCCGGCCTGGCCGAAGCGGCGGGTGAATTTGCAGTCCGGATAATTGGAGCAGGCGACGAACGCGCCGAACTTGCCCCCGCGCAGTCCGAGCCGGCCGACCCCACAGGACGGGCAAAGGCGCGGGTCCGTGCCGTCGCCTTTGTCGGGGAAGAGGAAGGGCGCGAGGAACTCGTCGAGCGCAGCGGTGATCTCCGACGGCTTCTGCTCCATCACCTCGGCGGTCTTCGGCTTGAAGTCCTTCCAGAACGCCTCGAGCACCTTCTGCCATTCGGCCCGGCCACCCGAAATGTCGTCCAGTTCGTCCTCGAGATGGGCGGTGAAATCGAACGAGACGTAGCGCTCGAAGAAGCGCTCGAGGAAGGCGGTCAGCAGCCGCCCGCTCTCCTCGGGATAGAAGCGGTTCTTCTCCAGCCGGACATAGTCGCGGTCCTTCAGCGTCTGCAACGTCGCGGCATAGGTGGACGGCCGGCCGATGCCGAGCTCCTCCATCCGCTTGACGAGCGACGCCTCGGAATAACGCGGCGGCGGCTGGGTGAAATGCTGCTCGGCCGTGACCTGCTTCTTCGCCGGCGTGTCGCCGTCGCGCAGGCGCGGCAGCCGGCGGCTGTCCTCGTCCTCGGCATCGTCGCGGCCTTCCTCGTAGAGCGCGAGGAAGCCCGGGAAGAGCACGACCTGCCCGGTCGCGCGCAGCGCATGCTGGCCCGTCGCGTCGGCCAGCTCGGCGGTGGTCCGCTCCAGCCGCGCCGAGGCCATCTGGCTGGCCAGCGCCCGCTTCCAGATCAGCTCGTACAACCGGCCATGGTCGCCCGAGCCGGCGCGGTCGCGCGAGAAATCCGTGGGCCGGATCGCCTCGTGCGCTTCCTGCGCATTCTTCGCCTTGGTCGCATAATGGCGCGGCTTGTCCGGCACATAGCCGGCGTCGTAGCGCGCGGCCACGGCGCGCCGTGCGGCGGAGATCGCCTCCTCGGCCATCTGCACGCCGTCGGTCCGCATATAGGTGATCGCGCCATCCTCGTAGAGGCTCTGCGCCACCCGCATCGTCTGGCTCGCCGAGAAGCCGAGCTTGCGCGCCGCCTCCTGCTGCAGCGTCGAGGTGGTGAAGGGCGGCGGCGGGTTCCGGGTCAGCGGCTTGGTCTCGACCGAGACGACCGAGAAGCGCCCCTCCTCCACCGCCTGCTTCGCGGCCAGCGCCGTGCCCTCGTCGCCGATGGTCAGCCGATCGATCTTGTCGCCCTTGTAGCGGACGAGGCGGGCCTGAAACTCCGTGCCGTCCGCCTCCATCAGGGCGGCGACGCTCCAATATTCCTGCGCTTTGAACAGCTCGATCTCGCGTTCGCGGTCGACGATCAGGCGCAGCGCGACGGATTGGACCCGGCCCGCCGACTTGGCGCCCGGCAGCTTGCGCCAGAGCACCGGCGAGAGCGTGAAGCCGACCAGATAGTCCAGTGCGCGCCGCGCCCGGTAGGCGTCGATCAGATCCTCGTCGAGGCCGCGCGGGGCGGCCATCGCCTCGGTCACCGCGCTCTTGGTGATCGCGTTGAAGGTCACCCGCTCGACATGGGCGGGCAGCGCCTTCTTCTTCGCCAGCACCTCCTGCACATGCCAGGAGATCGCCTCGCCCTCGCGGTCTGGGTCGGTGGCGAGGATCAGGGCTTCGGCGCCCTTCGCCTCGTCGGCGATCGCCTTCAGCTGCTTCGCCTTGTCCGCATAGGTTTCCCATTGCATGGCGAAGCCGGCGTCCGGATCGACCGAGCCGTCCTTGGGCGGCAGGTCGCGGACATGGCCGTAGGAGGCCAGCACACGGTAGCCGCTGCCCAGATATTTTTCGATGGTCTTGGCCTTGGCCGGCGATTCGACGACGACGAGCTTCATTGAGTCCGTTTTTCCCTCACGCGTACGCGTACAGGGTGACGAGAGGTTCGCGGGTCCGTCAAGCCGCGCATTCTCACCGCGGAGGAAGCCGTCCGATCCGATCGCCGGCGACCGTGCTTGTTGCCGGAGCCCCGTCCTCCCTCAATGCCGTGCGGGAGGACGGACGCGTTCGCCCGCCGATATCAGCAGTCTTCGATATCGAACGTCCAGATGAAGGTCGCATAGGGCCAGCCCATCAGCACCGGCTGCTTGTGGCCGTTCTCGCAGGTGATGTTGTGCAGCACGCCCTGCCCCTCCAGCTCTTCCTGCTGAAGCGCCTTGGCGATGAAGTCCTTGCCGTGGCTGCCGCCCTCGATGGCCACGCGTACCGTGTCGAAGAAGGTAATCTCCGTCCCGCAATCGGCACAGAAATAAGGCGGAATTTGTTCGAGCGTGCTGTTGAACTTGAACTTGAGATCATCGTCGCCGATCAGTTTGCGGATCTTGTCCTTCGTCTCGTCGCTGATCGGCCAGACGAAGCAGTTGCGATCGCCCCGCACGACAACCTTGCAGGGCTTGAAGTCCAAAGACACCAGTCCATCGCTACAATTGTCCATGATTCCCTCCCGAGTCGACGTCGGATTATTTCTGACATCTTCGGCCATCGGAGGCAATCTAAACCAATTCTTCTCGACATAAACAGTGACAGATCGTGAAGAATCTTTGAATCCGTATTGTATTGACGGTCATTATTTGTGAAGTAATTGCGACACAATCGCGCTACAATCTTGGAAATCAACGATAAGACCGGAATGTTTACTGGAGACGGCCGGCGCGGCGCGGCCGATCCGTCGGCTCAGCCCTCGCGCGTGCTCCGCCAGGCATGGAGGAAGGCGAAGGCCAGCAATGCGTCCAGCGAGGCGAATTCCAGCGTCAGCGCCGGCACCCTCTCCCGCAGATAGAGGACCAGCACCGGCACGAAGAAGGCGAGCTTGGCGAGCGCGGCGATGGGCATCAGCGCGCGATAGCGGACCGGATCGCGGCCGATCGTCAGATAGACGAATTGCATGACCAGAGCGGCGCCAAGGAAGCCGTAATAATATTCGGGATGGCTGAGGCCGCCCGGGCTCAGCCGCGCGATCACGCTTTCCAGGAACAGGAAGGGTGCCAGCACGATCAGGCCGTAAATGCCGGCGATGGTGAAGATCAGGCGGGCATTCCTCATGGCAGGCTGACCTTTCCGCCGGCATGGCGTTCGAGCCGGCCGGCCAGCTCGAGCTCGAGCAGGATAGTGGGCACCAAAGCCGGCGCGAGGCCGGACTGGCGGATAAGCTCGTCGACCGGCACCGGCGTCGGCCCGAGCAATCCGGCGAGCGCCCGCCGGTCCGCCTCGTCGGCATCGGCCGGAGGCGTCGCCTGCTGGCGGACTATCGGCTGGCGGGGCGGCGGCGCGACGCCGGGTGGCCGGATCGCCTCCAGCACGTCCGCCGCGTCCTGAATGAGGGTCGCGCCCTCGCGGATCAGCAGGTTGCAGCCCTGGGCGCGCGGATCGAGCGGCGAGCCGGGCACGGCCATCACCTCGCGGCCATAGTCCGCGGCCAGTCGCGCGGTGATCAGCGAGCCGGATTTGGGCGCGGCCTCGATCACCACCGTGCCGGTGGCGAGCCCGGCGATGATCCGGTTGCGATAGGGGAAGTGACGGGCGCGCGGCTCCGTTCCCGGCGGCATCTCGGCGATCAAGAGGCCGCGCTCCGCCACCGCCCGCTGCCGGTCCGCATTTTCCGGCGGATAGACCACGTCGATCCCGCCCGCGATCACCCCCGCCGTGCCCGTCGCCAGCGACCCGTCATGCGCGGCCGAATCGATGCCCCTGGCCAGCCCGGAGACGACGAGCAGTCCCGCCTCGCCCAGCGCCTGGGCCAAGCCGCGCGCATAGCGGCAGGCGGCGGCCGACGCGTTGCGGGCGCCGACGATCGCGACCGTGGGCCGGTCGAGCAAGGCGAGATCGCCCTTCACCACCAAGGCCGGCGGCGCCGCTTCCAGTTCGGCGAGCAAGGGCGGATAATCGCCCTCGCCGAGAAACAGATAGCCCGCGCCGAAGCGCGCCACCTCGGCCATCTCCCGCTCCACGTCGGCGGCGGCGGCGATGCGGGGCGCCCGCCCGCCGCCGCGCGCGGCGAGCTCCGGAATGGCATCGAGCGCCGCCTGGGCGGAGCCGAAGCGCGCCAGCAGCTGGGCGTAGGTGACCGGGCCGATGCTGGCCGAGCGGATCAGCCGCAGTCTCGCGACCCTGTCCGCCGCCGCGCCCATGTCAGGACGCCTTGCTCCGTCCGACCTTGGGCTCCTCGCCGCGCGCCAGCCGGCCGATATTCTCGCGATGCTTCCAGAGCAGCAGCAGCGCGAAACCCACGAACAGGATGGCGAGATCGACCCGGCCGAACAGGAAGGCGGAGACCGGCGCCGCGATCCCGGCCAGCATCCCGCCGAGCGACGAGTAGCGGGTGACCAGAAGGGTCAAGATCCAGACACCCGCGACGACGAGCCCGCTCGGCCAGTGCAGGGCCAGCACGATCCCGACCAGGGTCGCCACCCCTTTGCCGCCCTTTAAGCCGAGCCAGACCGGATAGAGATGGCCGATAAAGGCGCCGATCGCGGCAATCCCCGGCGCCTGCGGCAGGTCCGGCCAGAGCCAGAGCGCGATCAGCACCGCCGCCGCGCCCTTGGCCGCGTCGAGCAGCAGGGTCGCGGCCGCCAGTCCCTTCCGCCCGGTCCTCAGCACATTGGTCGCGCCGATATTGCCCGAACCGATCTTGCGCACATCGCCGAGCCCGGCGGCGCGGGTCAGCACCACGCCGAACGGAATCGCACCCAGCCCATAGCCGAGCAGGAAGCACAGGACCGGCGGCAGGAAAATCTCAGGCGTCACATCCACCCCCAAGCGCCTTTGCCTAGCCACAGCGGAACATTGTCGCAACAGATTGCGCGGCCATCCCCTCGGTAGCGCTCGTCTTCGTCATTCCCGCGAAAGCCGGAATCCGGTTTCTTTCCGGGGGCGCCACGAGCTACAGCCGGCGCCGATGGCCCGTCCCGACCAGCCCCTGCTCATCCTCGATTCCGGCGTCGGCGGCCTGTCGGTGCTGAACGAGATTCGCGCGCTCCTGCCGCAGGCGCCGATCGTCTATGTCGCCGACAATGCGGGCTATCCCTACGGGACGAAGAGCGCCGCCGAGATCGAGGCGCGTATCCCCGCTCTGCTCGGCCGCCTCGCCGAACGCTACGATCCCGCCTTGATCGTGATCGCCTGCAACACCGCTTCGACCATCGCGCTCGATCCGGTCCGCGCGGCGCTTCACCTGCCGATCGTCGGCACCGTGCCCGCGATCAAGCCCGCCGCCGCGCTCTCCAGGACCCGGGCCATCGGCGTGCTCGGCACCGACGCGACCATCGTCCAGCCCTATGTCGACCGGCTCGCGGCCGCGTTCGCCGCCGACTGCATCGTCGTCCGCCACGGCTCGGCGGAACTGGTCGATCTCGCCGAGGCGAAATTGCGCGGCGAGGCGACCGATCCGGCCGCCTGCGCCCGCATCCTCGACGGCCTGCTCTCCCGCCCCGGCGGCGACAGGGTCGACACGATCGTCCTCGCCTGCACCCATTTCCCGATGGTCGAGGCGGAGCTGGCCGCGGCGGCGCCGCGCCCGCTCGCCTTCGTCCACGGCGCCGCCGGCATCGCCCGCCGCACGCAATTCCTGCTGCGCGACCATGGCTGGCCGGACACACCCGGCGATGGCCTCGCCGTCTTCACCGCGCCCTCGCCGTCGATCCAGGCCTATCTCGCCGGCCTTGCGGGCTTCGGCCTGACGCGCACGGAGACGCTGTAAAACAACCTCTTATTGAGAATCGTTCGCACTGGCCTTTCGCGGCCCAAATCCTTTATTGGACCCCAAAGAGACCCGGGGAAGACACTTGGACTATCAGCGTATCTTCGCGGAAGCGATCGAGCGGCTGCACGCCGAGGGCCGCTATCGCGTGTTCATCGACATCCTCAGGAACAAGGGCGCCTTCCCGAACGCCCGCTGCTTCCACGGCCATAACGGCCCGAAGCCGATCACCGTCTGGTGCTCGAACGACTATCTGGCCATGGGCCAGCATCCCGACGTGATCGGGGCGATGGAAGAGGCGCTGCACGATGTCGGCGCCGGTTCGGGCGGCACCCGCAATATCGGCGGCAACACCCATTATCATGTCGAGCTGGAGGCGGAGCTCGCCGATCTGCACGGCAAGGAAGCGGCGCTGCTCTTCACCTCGGGCTATGTCTCGAACGAGGCGACCCTCTCCACCATCGCCAAATTGCTGCCGGGCTGCATCATCTATTCGGACGCGCTGAACCACGCCTCGATGATCGCCGGCATCCGTTCGTCAGGCTGCGAGAAGAAGGTCTTCCGCCACAACGATCTCGCCCACCTCGAGGAATTGCTCGCCGCCTCCGATCCGGCAGCGCCCAAGCTGATCGCCTTCGAGAGTGTCTATTCGATGGACGGCGACGTCGCCCCGATCGCCGCGATCTGCGACCTGGCCGACAAATATGAGGCGATCACCTATCTCGACGAAGTTCACGCCGTGGGCATGTACGGCGCCCGCGGCGGCGGCATATCGGAGCGCGATGCGGTCGCGCACCGGGTCACCCTGATCGAGGGCACGCTCGGCAAGGCGTTCGGCGTGATGGGCGGCTATGTCGCCGCGGACAAGAACATCATCGACGTGATCCGCTCCTACGCCCCGGGCTTCATCTTCACGACCTCGCTCTCGCCCGTGCTCGTCGCCGGCGCGCTGGCCAGCGTCCGCCATCTGAAAGCGTCCAGCGTCGAGCGCGAGGCGCAGCAGGCCCGCGCCGCCGAGCTGAAGGCGATCTTCACCGAGGCCAGGCTGCCGGTCATGCCCTCGACGACGCACATCGTGCCGCTGCTCGTCGGCGATCCCGTGAAGGCGAAGCGGATCAGCGACATCCTGCTCGCCGAATATGGCGTCTACGTGCAGCCCATCAATTACCCGACCGTGCCGCGCGGTACCGAACGGCTGCGCTTCACTCCCGGTCCCGCCCACAATGCGGAGATGATGCAGGATCTCGCCAACGCGCTGGTCGAGATCTGGGACCGGCTGGAGATGCGCTGGGCAGCGTGACCGCTCAGGCGTAGGCCACCCAGCCCCGCCAGGTGAAGGCGGCGTAGAACAAGGCGACATCGGTAAAGCCCGCTTCGCGCAAAAGCGCCTCGTCCTCCGCCGGATCGAGCATGGCGAGATTCCCTTCCACCGCGTCGAGCATCGTCTCCGCCTGCGCCGGATCCACACCCGAGCGGACGGCGAAGGCCGCATAGCGCCCGAGCCAGCGCCGCCGCGCCCCGCCCTCCTGCGGAAAACTCGAATGGACGACGACCAGCGGCGCGCCGGGCCTCAGCCTGTCGTGAAGCGCGCGTAGCGTACGCAGGCGCTCCGCGGCGGGCAGGAAATGCAGCGTCAGCAGGCAGGTCGCCGCATCGAACGGCCCCGGCGGCGCGTCCTCGACATAGCCCTCGATCAGCTCGGCGCGATCCGCGTTCGGCCCGAGGGTGCGCGCGGCGAGCTTCAGCATCTCTCCCGCCGGATCGACGCCGCAGAAGCGCCAGCCGGGTTCCGCTTCGGCCAGCGCGCTGAGCTCGAGTCCGCCGCCGGCGCCGAGCACCAGCACATTCGCCTCCGCCGGCGTCCGCTCGGCAAGCAGGATCGCCGTCATCTTGTGGATGTCGCGGAAGCCCGGCACGAAGCGCGGCGGCCCCTCGGCATAGCGCGCGACATGGTCGGGGTCGGAAAAGGGCCGCAGCAGCGCCTCGTTCACCTGCTCGTCTCCTGATGATGGACCTCGGCGGGCGGCAGGCCATCGCGCGCCGCCAGCCGCGCGTGGAAGTCCGCGCTCAGCCGGGCCAGGCTGACTTCGCCGAGCCGCGCCAGCAACAACGTCTCCGCCGCCCGACCGGCTTCGTCCAGCGCCGCGTTCACCGCCTGCTCGACCAGGCAGCCCGGCGCCTCGGTGCGGTGGCCGAGCGCCAGCAAGGCGGGCGCGCCGAGCGCCTCATGCACGTCGCGCAGGCTGATGTCCGCCAGGTCCCGCGCCAGCCTCCAGCCGCCGCCATGGCCTTTCTCCGACTGGACATAGCCCGCGTCGCGCAGCCCGCCGAGGATGCGGCGGATGACCACGGGGTTGGTGTTCATCATCCGAGCCAGGATTTCGGAGGTCACGGGGCGGTCCTGCTCCGCCATGTGCAGCAACACGTGGAGCACCCCCGACAGGCGGCTGTCTCTCGTCATGTAACTTCATATGTTACATGTCAGCCGCCAAAACAAGGCGTTTGCGCGTATCGCTTGCATAGTTCCGGTTGCCAGCGCCCGCACGGTCGGGTGAAGGCTCGGTCATGATCTCCGCCCTGGACCTCGTCATCCTCTTCCTCGCCGCGATCGGCGCCGGCTTCTTCAACGCGCTCGCCGGCGGCGGCTCGATCTTCACCTTTCCCGTCCTGATCGCTGTCGGCGTGCCGCCGGTCACCGCCAACGTCACCAACACGATCGCGCTCTGCCCCGGCTATTTCGGCGGCGTGATCGCGCAGCGGAAGGATCTCGCCAATCAGGAAGGACGGCTGCTGGCGCTGCTGCCGGTGGCGGCGCTCGGCGGCCTCGTCGGCGCCTGGCTGCTGACCCGGACCAGCGACGAGACCTTTCGCGGGCTCGTTCCCATCCTCGTCCTCGGCGCCTGCCTGCTGCTCGCTTTGCAGGACCGGCTCCGCGCTTTGCTCCAGCGCCGGGTGGCGCGGGTCGGGCTGGCCTGGGCGATCCCGCCCGTCTTCCTCGCCGCCATCTATGGCGGCTTCTTCGGCGTCGCGCTCAGCGTCATGTTCCTCGCCATGGTCGGCCTCGCCATCGACGACAGCCTGACCCGCCTCAACGCGCTGAAGCAGGCCATGTCGCTCGCCTGCAACCTCGCCGCGGCGCTCTATTTCGCGATCGGCGCCACCGTCGTCTGGAGCGCCTGCGGCGCGATGGCGGCCGGCGCGCTTGCCGGTGGCTGGCTGGGCGGTCGTCTCGCCAGCAAGGTCCAGGCGGGCACGCTGCGCATCGTCGTCATCGCCATCGGCCTGATCATCGCGGCGATGTTTGCTTTGGGTTGGTAGAGGCTGGCGAATCCCGCGCCGACCGCCTAGGTGGAGCGCCATGCGCATCGCCATCGCTTCCGATCATGCCGCCCTGCAGCTCAAGGCCGATCTCGCGGCCTGGCTGGCCGATCTCGACCATGAGGTGAACGACCTCGGTCCGCAGGGCATCGAGTCGGTCGACTATCCCGATTACGGCTACAAGCTGGCCGAGGAGATCGCGGCGGGCCGCGCCGATTTCGGGGTCGCGCTCTGCGGCTCCGGCATCGGCATCTCCATCGCCGCCAACCGCCACCCCGCCTGCCGCGCCGCGTTGGTCTCCGAGCCGCTTTCCGCCCGCCTCGCCCGCGAGCATAATGACGCGAACGTCGTCGCCATGGGCGCGCGCCTGGTCGGCATCGAGATGGCCAAGGCCTGCGTCGAGACCTTCCTCGCGACGCCTTTCACGGGCGGCCGCCACGGCCCCCGCGTCGAAAAACTGAGCCACCCGCCTTTCGCCAAGGAGCCCGCATGAGCAGCCGCCCCCTCGAGACGCCGGATGGCTTCTTCACCGCGACCCTTGCCGACGCCGATCCCGAAATCGCCGACGCGATCCGGCTGGAGCTCGGCCGCCAGCGCGACAAGATCGAGCTGATCGCCTCGGAGAATATCGTCTCCCGCGCCGTGCTTGAGGCGCAGGGCTCGGTGCTCACGAACAAATATGCCGAGGGCTATCCGGGCAAGCGTTATTATGGCGGCTGCGAATATGTCGACATCGTCGAGGAGCTGGCGATCGTCCGCGCCAAGCAGCTCTTCGGCGCCGGCTTCGCCAACGTCCAGCCGAACAGCGGCAGCCAGATGAACCAGGCGGTGTTCCTCGGCCTGCTGCAGCCGGGCGACACCTTCATGGGCCTCGATCTCAACGCCGGCGGCCATCTCACTCATGGCTCGCCGGTCAACATGTCCGGCAAATGGTTCAACCCCGTCTCCTACGGCGTGCGCCGCGACGATCAGTTGCTCGACATGGACGAGATCGCCCGCACGGCGCGCGAGCACAAGCCGAAGTTGATCATCGCCGGCGGCACCGCTTATTCGCGCATCTGGGATTTCGCGGCCTTCCGCGAGATCGCGGACGAGGTGGGCGCCTATCTGATGGTCGACATGGCCCATTTCGCCGGCCTGGTCGCGGGCGGGATGCATCCCAATCCCCTGCCCCACGCCCATGTCGTCACCACCACCACGCACAAGTCGCTGCGCGGCCCGCGCGGCGGCATGATCCTGACCAACCATGAGGACATCGCCAAGAAGATGAACTCGGCGGTCTTCCCGGGCCTGCAGGGCGGCCCGCTGATGCACGTCATCGCCGCCAAGGCGGCGGCGTTCGGCGAGGCGCTGCGGCCGGACTTCAAGGTCTATGCGAAGAACATCGTCGACAATGCCCGCGCGCTGGCGGATTCGCTGAAGCAGGCCGGCCTCGACATCGTCTCGGGCGGCACCGACAATCATCTGATGCTGGTCGATCTCCGTCCGAAATCGGCGACCGGCAAGGCGACCGAAAAGGCGCTCGATCGCGCCGCCATCACCTGCAACAAGAACGGCATCCCCTTCGATCCCGAAAAGCCGTTCGTCACCTCCGGCATCCGCCTCGGCACCCCGGCCGGCACCACGCGCGGCTTCGGCCCCGCCGAGTTCCGGGAGATCGGCGGGCTGATCGCCGAGGTGGTCGAGGGTCTGCGCAAGAATGGCGACGCCGGCGACGCCCAGGTCGAGGCGTCGGTCGGGAGCCGCGTTGAAGCGCTCTGCGCCCGCTTTCCCATTTATCCGGAGCTGTAATTGCGCTGCCCCTTTTGCAGCCATGAAAACAGCCAGGTGAAGGACAGCCGTCCCACCGAGGACGGCTCCGCGATCCGCCGCCGCCGCCAGTGCGAGGATTGCGGCGCGCGCTTCACCACCTTCGAACGCATCCAGCTGCGCGAGTTGACCGTGGTCAAGTCGAGCGACCGCCGCGAGCCGTTCGACCGCTCCAAGCTCGAACGCTCGATCGCCACCGCCTGCCGCAAGCGCCCGGTCTCCGCCGAGCGGATGGAGCGCCTCGCCTCCTCGATCCAGCGCCAGATCGAGACGAGCGGCGAGAGCGAGATGCCGTCGCACCGGATCGGCGAGATGGTCATGGAAGGCCTGCAGACGCTCGACCCGGTCGCCTATATCCGCTTCGCCAGCGTCTATAAGGATTTCCGCGAGGCCAAGGATTTCGAGGACTTCGCGGGCAGCGTCGCCGAAGCGGGCAAGGAGTGACCGCCCGGCCGCCCGCGATCGTCCTCGTCCGCCCCCAGCTCGGCGAAAATATCGGGAAGGCGGCGCGGGCGATGCTCAATTTCGGGCTGACCGACCTGCGCCTCGTCGCGCCGCGGGACGGCTGGCCCAATCCCTCGGCCGGCCCCGCGGCGTCCGGCGCCGACATCGTGCTGGAGAAGGCGCGGGTGTTCGACACCGTCGCCGAGGCCGTGGCGGACTGCGCCTTCGTCTATGCCACCACGGTGCGCAAGCGCGGCCTCGTCATTCCGGTGGTCTCGCCCGAACAGGTGGGACGGGAAATCCACGGCAATGAGGGCCCCTCGGCCATCCTGTTCGGCGCCGAGCGGTCCGGACTCGAAACGGACGAGGTGGCGCTGGCCGGCAAGATCGTCACCGTCCCCGTCAACCCCGACTTCCGCTCGCTGAACCTTGCCCAGGCGGTGATCCTGATCGCCTATGAATGGTCGAAACATGTCGCTCTGGCCGTGCCGACGGAGAGCGACGAGGCGGAGCCACGGGCCACCCAGGCGCATCTGGAGGGCCTGATCGGGCAGCTCTACGACGCGCTGGAGGACGCGCATTATTTCCATCCGCCGGACCGCACGCCGGCGACCAAGAACACGCTCCGCACCATCCTCACCAAGGCCGGCTGGTCGGCGCGCGAAATCCAGGCGATGCGCGGCGTGATCCGCGCGCTTGTCGAGCCCGGCGGCAGGCCGCGTCGCCCTTGAAGGCGCGTTTGTCGGATGATAGACGTCAGCGGGACTGCGGAGCACCATTCCAGACGGGAGTAGTCCCATGAAGCTGACCGCCATCGCCGCCGCCATCGCAGTCATCGCCGTGCCGATGGCCGTCCAGGGCGCGCCGGCGCCGACCAAGGCCGCGCCCTCCACCAAGCGGATCTGCACCATCACGCCGACGATCGGCAGCCGGGTCAACAACACCCGCCGCTGCCGCACCGAGGCGGAGCGGGAGGAAGCGAAGCAGGAGGCGCGCAACGTCACCGACCGGGTCCAGCTGTTCAGGCCCTGCAACAGCAATGCCGCGTTCGGCCAGGGCGGCTGCTGAGCACGCTGCGAGGACGTCCTTCATGAAGCTTCCAGCCATCGCCGCCGCCATCGCGGTGGTCGCCGTTCCGATCGCCGTCCAGGGCGCGCAGGCGCCGACCAAGGCGCCCGCGGAGAAGCGGATCTGTACCGTCAACCAGACCCTGGGCAGCCGCGTGAACAATACCAGGCGCTGCCGCACACGATCGGAGCGGGAGCAGGAGAAACTGGAAGCGCGGCGGACCGTCGAGAAGGTCCAGTCGATGAAGGCGACCGTCTGCGCGCCGACCATTCCCTGCTGACCGGCCGATGGAGCCATCCGCGCATCGCACGGCGATGGCGACCTACTTGACTATTACAGTCCCGCCGCGCCATCTGGCGCCGACTGCATCCCTTTTCGAAGAGTGAACTCCCATGAAGAAGTCCCTGTTCTGCATTGCGTTGCTCATGTCCGGCGCCGCCTCGGCCCAGCCCGGTTCCGGCAATGCGTCACCCAATGGCGCCGGCGCCTCCGGCAACGATCCCAACCAGATGATCTGCCGCAGCATCCGCGAGACCGGCTCGATGCTGAGCCGCAGCCGGGTCTGCAAGACCCGGGCGCAGTGGGAAGAGGAGCGTCGCCAGACGCGCCAGAATATCGACCGGTCGCAGACCAACCGCATGGGCCCGGACAACCAGTAGTCCGTTCGCGCCGATAACGTTGACTTTCGCGGGCACATTCGCCATGTGCCCGCCTTCGCAATTGGCCCCGCACCCCTGGTGAAGCGGCGGCCGCGCCGGACGTGCCCGACAGAATCGGGACTGGTCCGGCGGTGCGGCCCAGGGAAAATCAGCGGAAACGCTAGAGCAAATTGGAGTGTAATGTCATGTCGAAGCGCACCAGCGCCAAGTACAAGCTCGACCGCCGCATGGGCGAGAACGTCTTCGGACGGCCCAAGAGCCCGGTCAATCGTCGCGAATATGGTCCCGGTCAGCACGGCCAGCGCCGCAAGGGCAAGATGTCGGACTTCGGCATCCAGCTGCGCGCCAAACAGAAGCTGAAGGGCTATTATGGCGACGTCACCGAGAAGCAGTTCAAGCGCGCCTATAGCGACGCCTCGAAGATGAAGGGTGACACCGGCCAGAACCTGATCGGCCTGCTCGAGCGCCGCCTCGACGCAGTCGTCTACCGCGCCAAGTTCGCGCCGACCATCTGGGCCGCGCGCCAGCTCGTGAACCACGGCCACATCCGGGTGAACGGCAAGAAGCTCAACATCGCCTCCGCCAAGGTCAATGTCGGCGACGTCGTCGAGCTCGGCCCGAAGGCGCAGGAAATGGCCCTCGTGCTCGAGGCGCAGGGTCTCGCCGAGCGCGATATCCCCGAATATATCGTTCAGGACGGCGCCACGAAGATCGTCTTCAACCGCGTCCCGTCGCTGGACGAGGTCCCCTATCCGGTCCGCATGGAGCCGAACCTGGTCGTCGAGTTCTACTCGCGCTAAAAGTTCGGCCCCCGGGGCTGACGAACAGGCGGCTCCCTTCGCGGGGAGCCGCCTTTTTCTTTGCCTAAGGCCGCGGCGCCAGGCTGGTCTGCAGGAAGGCGCCGATCCGCCGCAGCATCTGCGTCCGCGCCTCGCTGTCGGCCAGATCATGCTCGAGACCGGCGAAGCTCACCAGCTCGACCGGCTTGTTCGCGCCCCGGAGGGCCGAATCCATCCGCCGCGAGTGGATGATCGGCACGTTGAGGTCGCGGTCGCCGTGGAAGAGCAGGACCGGCGCGCGGATCGCGGCGATATTCTGGAGCGGCGAACCGTCGGCGATGTGCTGGCCGGAGCCGATATAGTCGGCCTGGTTGCGGGCGTTGGTATATTGCCGGAAGTCGTCCTTCGCCTGCTGCAGGTCCGTCACGGGGGCGATGGCGACCAGGGCGCGGAACAGGGCGGGCTCGGCCACGCCGGCCTGGAGCGCCGCATAGCCGCCATAGGACCAGCCGAGGATCGCCATCCGCCCGGCATCGCCGATCCCCTGCGCAGCGAGCCAGCGGGCGCCCGCATTGATGTCGCCGATCGAGGTCCGCCAGCCGCGGAAGCCGTTTCTCTGCAGCCAGGCATCGCCATAGCCCGACGACCCCCTATAATTTGGCTGCAGCACCGCATAGCCCTGATGCGCCAGATATTGAGCGAGCCAGTCGAAGCCCCATTCGTCGCGCGCCGCCGGGCCGCCATGCGGCAGCACGATCGCCGGCAGGTTCCGCGGCTCGCGCCCGGGCGGCAAGGTGAGATAGGCCGGGATCTGCACTCCGTCACCGGCTGGATAGGTGACGTGGCGGACGGCGGCCAGCTGGACATGTTCGAGCTGTGGCCGCGCGAGCAGCAACTCGTTCAGGTTCCGCGTTGCGCGATTGTAGAGATAGTAACGGCCCGGATCGGCGTCGCTGCCGGCGTGGACGATCACGAGATTGCCGTCCGCGCTGGTCGCGCCGAAATCGATCAGCGGCAGGCTGGTGAGGGCCCGCGACAGCGTCCGGTGCAGGGCGGCATAATCGGGATCGAAATAGACGGTCCGCCTCTGTTCGTCCGCGAAGGTCACGCCGATCACCCGGGCGCCGCGATTGGCGGTGACGACGCTGTCCACGTCGACCTGTTCGTTGGCGTAGACCAGCTCGGTCGCGAGCGTCCCGTCGAGCTTCACCCGGTACAGGGCCATGCGACCGTTCAGCTTCTTCAGCACATAGACGGCGTTCAGCGCGGGATCGACGGCGAGCGGGATCATCCCCTCGCCACCGTTGCCGTCATAACTGCCGAGCGGGCGCCAGTCGCGATTGTCGGTGGTTCGATAGAGGAAATCGATGCGCGAGCCGAGCATGCCGGTGCCGCGGGCCTCGGGAACGACCATGATCCTGACATTCCCGCGGCCATCCGTGATGTAGCGGCTGGCCCGCCGGTTCGGCTGCTCGACGCGCGACGTGCGCAGGCTCTGCACATCGATCCGCTCGACCGCGAGGCCATCGTCGGTACGCGCGAGATGGGTGCCGATCCTGCCGGCCTCGGGCACCAGTTCGCGGGCCATCAGCACCGTCCCGTCGGTGCCCACGCCCCAGTCGAGCACGGCGCCATCGAACTGGCGCACGCGCGCGTCATAATAAGAGGAACGCTGGCCGAGCAGCTTCAGATCGCCGCCGCTGGCGTCGAGCGAGACCAGCCGCGAGAAAGGCAGCAACAGACCGTCCGCTGCGCTCATGCCCACCGCCTCACAGACCAGCCGCGCGTTGGTGACGAAGCGGCACCAGCGCAGGCGCTCGGGGCTGCCGCTGGAGCGGAGGGCTTCGGTCGGGGCCCCGCCCGCCGCGAGGTCGTGGACATAAAGAATGGTCGTGCGGCCCGGTCCCGGCTGCAGATAGGCGACGCGGCGGCCGTCCGGTGAAAGATCGATCTGCTCGACACTTTCGCGCATCCCGAACAATTGGGCCGGTTCAACGGCTGCCTGCGCGGCGGGCGCCGCTGCCTGCGCCGTGGGCTGCTGCGCCTGTGCGATCCCCGCCGCAAGCAGCGCGACAGTAAAGACAAGTTTCTCCATTTCGGAAATTCCCCCTGTTCAAAGTAATTTAGACCCGCCGGCGGGGAATGATCAAGGCGTCCGGCGCGCGCTTGCGCCGCCGCGCCGCCGCTGCCAATAGAACGGCACTCGCCTTTCTCTTCGCTGGAGCCGTCCATGCGCCTTCGCCTCGCCGCTTTGCCCCTCGCCTTGCTCGCCGGCTGCGCCACCGCCGGGACGACCACCACGGCGCCGGCCGCGCCGCAGATTTCGCTGCCGACCCTGCAGCGCGTCACGCAGACGCTCTCCTCCGACGAGTTTCAGGGCCGCGCGCCGGGCACGGAGGGCGAGACCCGCACGGTGGAGCTGCTCGCCCGGGAGTTCCGCCGGGCGGGACTGACGCCGGGCAATAATGGCAATTGGTACCAGGACGTGCCGCTGGTCGAGATCACGCTGCAGGGCACGCCGGCGCTGCGCGTCACCGGCCCCAACAATACCAATCTCAATTTCGCCTATCGCACCGACTATATCGGCGCCTCCTATCGCGCCCAGCCGCGCGTCGCGGTGAACGACAGCGACGTGGTCTTCGTCGGCTATGGCATCAACGCGCCCGAGCTGGAGTGGAACGACTATGCCGGCGTCGACGTGCGCGGGAAGACGGTGGTCATCCTGATCAACGATCCGGATTGGCAGAGCCAGGGCTTGGAGGGCCGGTTCAACGGCCGCGCGATGACCTATTATGGCCGCTGGACCTACAAGTTCGAGGAGGCGGCCCGGCAGGGCGCCGCCGCCGCGCTCATCGTCCATGACACCGCGCCGGCCTCCTATGGCTGGATGACGGTGGAGAACAGCTGGTCGGGCCCACAGCTCTATATGCAATCGGCGAGCAACGGCGCGGACCAGACGGCGATGAACGGCTGGCTGCAGAACGCCGCCGCCCGCCGGCTACTCGCCGCCGGCGGCTACGATCTCGATGCCCTGGTCCTCGCCGCGCGCGAGCATGGCTTCCGCGCCGTGCCGCTGACCGGGCTCAAGGCCTCGGTGGCGATGGACAACACGCTCCGCAACGCCGCCTCGCGCAACGTGATCGGCATCCTGCCCGGGCGGACGCGGCCGAACGAATATGTGCTCTACACCGCGCACTGGGATCATCTCGGCCTCTGCGCCGAGGCCGGCGAGGACCGGATCTGCAACGGCGCGGTGGACAATGCCAGCGGCACCTCGGCCCTGGTCGCGCTCGCCGAGGCGCATGTCCGCGCCGGCCGCGCCGACCGCACCCTGGTCTTCCTCGCGGTGACGGCGGAGGAATCGGGCCTGCTCGGCTCGGCTTATTATGCCGCCCATCCGATCTTCCCGCTCGCCCGGACCGCGGGCGGCTTCAACATGGACTCGCTGAACCTGACCGGCGCGGCGCGCGACTTCGTCTCGATCGGCGGCGGGAAGTCGGAGCTCGACGCCTGGCTGCAGCGCGCCGCCGAGCGGGCCGGCATGCGCGTCTCGCCCGAGCCGACGCCCGAGGCCGGCTATTATTTCCGTTCCGACCAGTTCAGCCTCGCCAAGATGGGCGTGCCGATGCTCTACGGCCGCGGCGGCGAGGATCTGGTCAATGGCGGCACCGCCGCGGGCCGCGCCGCCGCCGAGGAGTATCGCCGGGCCCGCTATCACGGCGTCGAGGACGAATATAATCCGAACTGGGACTGGGCCGGCGCGCTCGCCGACGTGCGCATCTATTACGATGTGGGCCGCGCCCTGGCGATGTCGACCGAATGGCCGAACTGGCATCCGACCGACGCCTTTCGCGCGATCCGCGACCGCTCCCGCGCGGGACAGTGAGCGGGCCGATGACTCCCCGCCAGCCTCCCGAATGGGCGCCGCACGCCTTCGTCTGGATCGGCTTTCCGAGCCATGGCGAGCTCTGGGTCGAGGATCTGAGTCCGGCCCAGGCCGAGGTCGCCGCCTTCGCGAAGGCGGTCTGGGCGAACGGCAAGGGCGAGGAGGTGCGCCTGGTCGCGGCCGATCCGGCGTCGGCCGAGGCGGCGAAGGCGGTCGCGCCCTTCGCGACCGTGGTGACGCAACCCTTCGGCGACATCTGGCTGCGCGACACCGGCCCGATCGTGGTGAAGGGCCTGGCCGGCCTCTCGGCGGTCAGCTTCGGCTTCAACGGCTGGGGCGGCAAATATGATCTGCCCGGCGACGACACGATCGGGCGCCGGCTCGGCGAGGGCGCCAGCCTCCCCGTCCGCCGCGCGGACTGGATCCTGGAAGGCGGCGCGATCGACGTGGACGGCACCGGCCTCGCTGTGACCACCGAGCAATGCCTGATGAACCCAAACCGCAATCCCTATCTCTCCCGCCAGGAGATCGAGGCGAAATTGCGCGCTGACCTCGGCATCGACCGCCTGCTCTGGCTCGGCAGCGGCCTGATGAACGACCATACGGACGGCCATGTCGACAATCTCGCCCGCTTCGTGGCGCGCGGGACGCTCGCCATTCCGGAGCCCGCCGAGCGCGACCCCAATGAAGCCGTCTATCGCGACGCCGCCAGCCGCGCGCGGCGCTTCGGCCTGTCGGTCGCGCTCGTCCCCTCGCCCGGCGAGGTGGTGCGCGGCGAAGAGATCATCCCCGCCTCCTACATGAACTTCTACATCGGCAACGCGTCGGTGGTCGTGCCGCAATATGGCGCGCCGAACGACGCGGCGGCGGTGGCGGCGATCCAGGCCCTGTTCCCGGACCGCAAGGCGGTCGGGCTGCGCGCCGATCATATCCTGACCGGCGGCGGCAGCTTCCACTGCATCAGCCAGCAGGTGCCGCGCTGATCCGCGAGACCGCGTAGCAGACCAGGAGGGTCAGCAGCAGAGCCGTCTCCAGCCAGCGCCGGCGGGCGAAGATGACGCCCACCGAAAGCGCGGTGAAGACCAGGTTCTTGACCAGCACGCCCACCGGCGGAAAGCTGCCCAGCAGCAGGCCGCTGCACGTCCCGAACAGCAGATTGGCGGCGATGATGCCGAGGATCACCTGCGCCTTGTGGCGGACGAAATAGGCGTCGAGATCCGACCATTGGTCCAGATCGTGCGGGAAGAGCACGGCGGCGGAGAGATAGTAGATGGCGGCGATGGCCGTGCCCGCGAGCAGGGTCCAGAAGCTCGGCGGGATGACCTGGCGCAGCTCCCAGGCATTGGCCCAGAAGGTCACGAGATCGATGATCAGCAGGATGCCGAGCAGCGGCGTCGACCAGCCGAGCCTGACCTTGGGCCGCGCCCGCAGGACCCGGGCGAAGCCGGCCATGACCTCGACGATCGAAAGCCCGAAGACCAGTCCGAACAAGGACAAGGCGAATTCGAAATTGGTCATGCCCACCCCCGCGCCGAACATCCGCCAAGCCGCGATGCGTGACAAGGGGGTGGCAAGCGGCCCGCCGCGCCTTATGTGAAGCCGCATGACCACGCTTCCTGTCGCCGCCCTGCAGCTCGCCTTCACCGCCGACCTGCAGGAGAATATCCGCAACGTCTCCGATCTGGTCCGCGAGGCGGCCGGCAAGGGCGCGAAGGTGGTGCTGCCTCCGGAGCTCTTCGAGGGCCCCTATTTCTGCAAGACGCAGGACGAGGCCCTGTTCGCCACCGCGAAGCCCGTCGATGCGCATCCCGCCGTGCTGGCGATGCGGGACCTCGCCGCGGAACTCGGCATCTTCATCCCGACCAGCTTCTTCGAGGCGGACGGCCACCATCATTATAACAGCCTCGCCATGGTCGATGATCGGGGCGCGGTGATGGGCATCTACCGCAAGAGCCACATTCCCGACGGCCCCGGCTATTCGGAGAAATTCTACTTCCGCCCCGGCAATACCGGCTTCCGCACCTGGCCGACCCCCGGCGCCACGCTCGGCGTCGGCATCTGCTGGGACCAATGGTATCCGGAGACCGCCCGCGCGCTGATGCTCGACGGCGCCGAGATCCTCTTCTACCCGACCGCGATCGGCACCGAACCGCACGATCCGGACCTCGACACGTCGCGGCTGTGGCGCCGGGCGATGATCGGCCATGCCGTTTCCAACGTCGTCCCGGTCGTCGCCGCCAACCGGATCGGCACGGAGGATGGCCAGCGTTTCTACGGCCACAGCTTCATCTGCGACGAGCGCGGCGACATCCTCGCGGAATTCGGCGCGACCGAGACCGGCGTGCTCACCGCCGAAATCGACCTCGAGCAGGCGAAGCGCCACCGCGCCGCCTTCGGCTTCTTCCGCGACCGCCGGCCGGAGCTTTACGGGCGGCTGACCCAGGACATCTAGGCCAGCGAGCCGATCCTCAGGGTCCAGCGTCCGATCCGCTCGGTCACGAGGATGCCCGACGCCGTCCACGGATCCTCCGCCAGCCAAGCCTCGACCGCCTCCGGGCTCTCCGCGCGGACGACGATCAGCGCGCCTTCCTCGTCGATCGGTCCGGCCAGCTGGACGACGCCGTCCGCCTGGCCCTTCACCATGAAGGCGGCATGGCCGGCCCAGTCGGCCTGCGCCTCGATCGGTTCGCCGTCCCGCCAGCCCGCCTCCCGGCGGCGCCAGATCGCATAAAGCTCCATCATCCGCTCCTCAGCGCGAGCGCCCGGGCGAACACCGCCTCGAACATCGCGGCGGTCAGCCGCCCCGTATTCTGGTTGTAGCGCGAACAATGATAGCTATCGAGCAGGATGCGGCCGTCCGGCAGGCGATGCTCGGCCTTATGGGCGAACGGATAATCGGCGAGGCGGAGGCCCGCGCTGCGCAGCGCATTGTCGTGCGCGATCCGGCCGAGCGCGACCAACACCCGCACCGCCGGCAGCAGCGGCAGCGCCGCCGCGTAATAGCGCCGGCAGGTCGCGACCTCGGCGGGCGTGGGCTTGTTTTGCGGCGGCAAGCACTTGACCGAATTGAGTATCACCACCCCGCTGAGCCGCAGGCCGTCGTCCGGAGTCTCGCGATAGTCCCCGGTCGCCAGCCCGAATTTCCGCAGCGTCTCGAACAGCAGATGGCCGGCATGGTCGCCGGTGAACGGCCGCCCCGTCCGGTTCGCGCCCCACATGCCGGGCGCCAGGCCGACAATGGCGAGCCAGGCGCCCGGATCGCCGAAGGCCGGCACCGGCGCGTTCCACCAGTCGGGATGCGCCGCGCGCATGCCCATCCGGAATTCGACGAGGCGCGGACAGAGCGGGCAGTCGCGCGGCGCTTCGACTTGGGGAACCGGGGACAACATGGCGCTTCATTCCGTTCGGGCTGAGCCTGTCGAAGCCCACCCCTTCTCTTCGTCGGCGTAGAAACTAAGAGAGGCCCTTCGACAAGCTCAGGGTGAACGGAATTGGGAAAGCAACCGAGCCTCTATGCGATCGCGCTCGGCTCCAACCGGCGCAGCCGCCACGGCGGCCCGGCGGCGACGTTGCGCGCGGCGCTGGCGCGGCTGCAGCCCGTCGCCGTCTCCCGGACCCACGCCACCCCCGCCCTCGGCCCGGCCGGGCGCGGCTTCGCCAATGCCGTCGCCATCGTCGAGAGCAGGCTGGCGCCGGACGCTTTGCTCGTGGAGCTCAAGGCGCTGGAGCGCGCCTTCGGCCGCCGCCCCGGCCGCCGCTGGGGGGCGCGGGTGCTCGACCTCGACATCATCCTCTGGTCGGAGGGGCCGTGGGGCGGCCCCGGCCCCATCGTGCCCCATGCCGCGTTCCGCGAGCGCGCCTTCGTGCTGGAGCCGCTGGCCGAGGTGGCGGCGGACTGGCGCGATCCGGTGGGCGGCCTGACCGTCCGCCAGCTCCTCGCAAGGCTGCGCCGTCCGCAGCCCGCCTAGCCGCCGGGCCGGACCGCCCGGCCCGTCGCGATCCGTCATGGAAAGGTCAGGCAAAGGTCAGGCCAGTGCGCAGCGGGGGTGCGCGCTGCCGGCGGCGAATGGTCCCAATGTTCGCACTGGCCATGGGGGTCGGCGCGCAGCGCGTCCGGATGCGCGTTTCGACCGGCGCTCCGGCCTTCGCCGGAGCCCGCAACCGGGCGGCGCGCGTGAGCCATGAGCGGACGATGGGAATGAGCCGATGCGGCCGGAACCGCGAGTCGGCCGAGTCTGACAGCTCAAATCCGACATGTATCCAACAATCGCCGGATGGGGATCGCGCGCGGGCCAGCAACCGCCGGCGCGCCCCAAGCGCGGTTGACCGCACCCCTCCCGCAGCATAGGTGGGCGCCTTGGTCGGGCCTATAGCTCAGTCGGTAGAGCAACTGACTTTTAATCAGTAGGTCGCTGGTTCGAATCCAGCTGGGCTCACCATTTCGCCTTCGGGAGGGGATAAGGGCCGGCAATCACCAACGGCTCCGATCTTGTTGAAGAACAACTTCGTAGATCGGCTTGAAGGCTAGTCGCGTCCGCCAGAGCTTCACATCGGGAGCGAGATCGCCGAGCAGGTTTTGCAAATCGAGACGCGTGACCCTCGACCCTTCGCCAATTAACACTTCTCGGAGCCGAAGATCGGGGCTGAATGGTTGATACCAGTTGCCGTCCACATCCTGCTCGGAGGGATCGAGCAGAAGCTCCGCACGCCACTCCTGCTCGTAGGCCCAATGCTCGAACTTCACATTTAGCCACCGTTGAATCTCGGCGTGACCAGATTCCATGTTCGTAAAGAGCCGCTCCATATCAACAATAGGTCGCGTCGATATGTATCTGACCTCCCGAACATGCTCCTTCGGAATGTCGAAGCCAAAGCACATACCTTTATGGCCCTCGGCATAATGACTCCATAGGACCGGGTTCTTCCTATCTTTGCTGAAGCAAAGAAGCCCGATGGCATCATGTGCACGCTGCTTGAAATCCCGGATCATGTCGCGGCCCTTGCGGTCCGGGCAGGCAGGGAAGAACTCGAATGGGTCGTTAAGGTCGTTGATCCGGGCGATCTTTAACCGCCGATGCTGAAGATCAAGCAGTCCGTACTGCTCTTTGACGAAGTGATAGAGCCGCATCGACCGCCCTCCCTCGCAGCCGCTTAATCCGCCCGCGTCAGCCGGTACATCGGATAACTCCCGTACCCCTTGGCCAGCTGGATCCGCCCCACATAGCGGCAGTCGAACCGGTCCGGCGCCTCCAGCGCGAGGATCGCGGCGAAGGGTTCGGTGACGAAGACCGCGCCGGTCGGGGTCACCGGCTCGATCCGCGCCGCCTTGGAGACCTCGTTGCCGTAGAAGTTCAGCCGGCCGGTGATATGGTCGATCGCGCGATAGGCGGGACCGTAATGGGCGCCGATCCGCATCCGGCCGCCCTTCCCTTCCAGCCCGAGCGCGGAATAGTCGAACTCGTCCAGCGCGTCCTGCAGCTGCAGCGAGATTTCGGCGGCCGCGGGAGCGCTGTCGATCACGCCGTAGAGCGCGTCGCCCCAGGTGTTGCGCGCCACGACCACCTCGCCATGCGCGTCGAGGATGTCGCCGATGATCCGCATCACCCCGTCCCAGAAAGCGGGCAGCACGGTCTCGTTGAGCTTGGAGAAGCCGGCGAAATCGGTGAACAGGATCGCGGCCAGCGCCCGCTCGGCGGTGGTAACGATGCGCGGGTCCGGTCGGGCGAGGCCGCGGCTCACCTGCCCCGGATCGACCGTCCGCGTGCGCCCGCCCGCTTCCTGCCAGGCGAGCACGTCGGCGCCGGTGCCGGCCGGCCCCTCCGGCGCGATCCCGTCCCAGATGGCGAGCTGGATCGCCTCGGCGGCGAGATGCTCGGCGCGCAGGCAGGTCAGGCCCATCGCCATGCGGCTGGCATAGCCATATTGGTCGGGATTGCCGAAATAGGCCATCGGGCTGGCGTGAAGCACCCGTTTCGCCCGGCGCAGGCAGTCGCGATAGCGTTCCTCCCAGCCCGGCCCGCCCGGCTGCACCGATTGCTCGAGAAAGTCCTGCTCGTCGAACGGCATCACCACGTTCAGCTCGACGCCCCGGTCGAGCAGGGCCTCGGCGATGACGAGATCCGCCCCGCAGGCGAGCGCGCCATAAGCGAAGCCGACCTCCTCCTCGTCCAGCACCGCGTCGACGGTCGCGCGGATCCGCGCCTCGTCCGCCGCGTCCTCGCCGAACATATGGCCGCAATAATGGAGCACGCGCGGCGGCCGCAGCGGCGCGACCAGAGCGGCGCGCTGATGCTGGTTCATCCCCAGATGGGCGCCGATCATGCCGAGCTGGCGCAGGGTCGAGGAGCGGCCGCCGAGATCGGCGCTGCCGCGCACCGCCTCGCTCGTCAGCACCTCGGTCACCTCCTCGGTGCGGCCGAGCAGCAGCAGCGCCTCGGCCCGCGTGGCGGCCTTCCAGTAATCGGCCGGCGCGGCCACGTCCGGGGCGGCGAGCAATGCCTCCGCCAGCGCCCGCGAATCCGCCTCGCGCCCGGCGAGCAGGGCGAGGGTCGCCGCGTTGATCCCGGGGAAGCTGTCATGGGTCGCCCGGTAGACGTCGTGATAGGCCTCGAACGCCCGCTCCATCGCCGCCTGCCGGGCCGGGCCCGCCGGGGTGTTGAAAGCCCGGTCCTTCCAGATGCGCGCGCCGATCGTGCGCTCGTCGACATTGCTGGAGCCCTCCAGCCCATATTCGGCGAATTTCTCCATCGCCCGGTCGGTGTCGCCCATCCTTGCCAGGGCGAGGATCTGCTGGTGGCGGATGGCGCCGCTGTCGTCGCCGGCCTCCATCGCCGCGACGGTGGCGTCATAGGCGCCGATCAGGTCGCCGCGCGACAAGGCCTTCCGGGCGATCTGGGCGGCTTCGCTCATGCCGCGCCTTATGGCCGGTGAGGGAGGCGGAGACAATTGGCGACAATCGGCGACACACTGAGGCTGGCGCGGCGCCCCGCTGTGCCTCTAAGAGCCACTCTATCATGGCTGGCGATCCCCATATTCTCCTGGTCGACGACGAGCGCGACATCCGCGATCCGCTCGCTTCCTATCTGTCGCGCAACGGCCTCAGGGTCACCAAGGCCGAGAATGCGGCCGTCGCCCGCCAATTGCTCACCGCCTACGCGATCGACCTGGTCCTGCTCGACATCATGATGCCGGGCGAGGACGGGCTCAGCCTGGCCGGCTATATCCGCGCCACCACCACCACGCCGGTAATCCTGCTCACCGCCAAGGTCGAGGAGATGGACCGGGTCGTCGGGCTCGAGATCGGCGCCGACGATTATGTGACCAAGCCCTTCTCCCCGCGCGAACTGCTCGCCCGGATCAAGGCGGTGCTTCGCCGGGTCGGCGAGAGCGGCCAGCTGGTGCGCGCGCCGGACACGGACAGCTACGGCTTCGGCCCCTGGATCCTCAAGAGCGGCGAGCGCGAACTGGTCGGCGAGGACGGCGTCGCCACGCCGCTCTCCACCGGCGAATATAATATCCTGCACGCCTTCGTGACCCATCCGCGCCGGGTGCTGACCCGCGAGCAATTGCTTGATCTCTCGCAGGGCCGCGAGCTGGCCGCCTTCGAGCGCAGCATCGACAACCATATCAGCCGGCTGCGCAAGAAGATCGAGGTCAATTCCTCCGATCCGAAGCTGATCAAGACGGTCTGGGGCGGCGGCTACATGCTCGCCGCCGACGTGAAGAAATTGTGAGGCGCCTGCTCCCGAGCAGCCTGATCGGGCAGCTCGCCCTGGTCATGGCGCTGGCGCTGCTGGTCGCGCAATCGATCAATTTCGGGATCGTGTTCAGCGAGCGCACCCGCGCCGTCCGCACCCAGGTGGAGGGCCCGGCGATCGCGCGCTTCATCGCCTTCGCCCAGCGCGCCGCCCCCGTCCCGTCCGCGCAGCGCCCGTCCCTGATCGAGGATCGCGGGCGCCGCCGCGGCCGCTTCTCCTTCGATCCGGACGCGATCGTGCCGGCGCCGAGCAGCGACGAGCGGATCACCGCCAGGATCCGCGAGCAGGCCAATGAGGTCGGCCTCCAGATCCGCGACGCGCGCGCCATGCTCAGCGACGATCCGCCGCCCCCGCCGCGCCTCGAGCCCGGCGAGGCGCCGCCGCGCGGGCGCGACCGCGGCCCGCCGGGCGGCCGCGAACTGACCTTCCAGACCTTGCGCCTCTCGGTCCAGTTCGCCGACGGCTCCTGGCTCAATGGCCGCATCGTCACGCCCCGGCCCGATCCGTGGATCTGGCTGAAGCTCGCCGCCTCGACCCTGCTCATCTATCTCATCCTGCTCGGCGCCGTCGTGCTGATCGCGATCCGCCTCGGCCGGCCGCTGAAGGAGCTCACCGCCGCGGCGAAGAGCTTCGAGGGACGCGGCGAGGCGCCGAAGGTCGAGGAGCGCGGGCCGGCCGACGTGCGGCGCGCGCTCGTCGCCTTCAACGCGATGAGTGAGCGGGTGTCCGCCATGCTCGACGAGAAGGACCGGATGCTGGGCGCGATCGGCCACGACATGCGGACGCCCCTGGCGTCGCTGCGCATCCGCATCGAGAGCATGGAGCCCGCCGCCGAGCGCGAGAAGGTGATCGAGACGCTCGAGGAGATGAATGCGATGCTGGAGGAGACGCTCGCCCTCGCCCGCGCGGGCCGCGCCACCGAGAATGTCCGGCCGCTCGATCTCAACGCCCTCGCCGACGCCGTGGTCGAGGAGTTCATGGCCCTGGGCCAGCCCGTCGAGATGCAGGCCGGCGAGCGGGTCGTCGCCGAGGTCCAACCGAACCTGCTTCGGCGCGCGCTCAGGAATCTGATCGAGAATGCCGTCCGCCATGGCGGCAGCGCCAGCGTCTCCGTCCGCGCGCTCGGCGACAAGGTGGCGCTGGACGTCGCCGACAACGGCCCCGGCATCCCCGAGGACCAGCTGGCGCGGGTGATGGAGCCCTTCGTCCGGCTCGAAGCCTCGCGCAACCGCGAGACCGGCGGCTCCGGCCTCGGCCTCACCCTCGCCCGCAGCGCCGCCCAGGCCCATCGCGGCGCGCTGGTGCTGGAGAACCGCCCCGAGGGCGGCCTGCTCGCCCGCATCCTGGTGCCCGCGCGAACCGCCTGACGCCTTAGCCGGCGGGCTTGCCGGGCGCGACCCGCTCGGCGGGCCGGGATCGTGAGATCCTAGCGTGTCGCGGGCAGGGTTTTCACCTTGCGCTTGCCGCACCAAAGCTCCAGCGCCTGCGGGCCGAGATGGGCCTCGGCCAGGCGCAAAGCGGCGACGTCGTCCTCGGCCTCGATCTCCTCGAAGCCCACGAACTTGCCGCCCGGTTCGGCCAGCCGATAGAGCCTGTAATAGGCCATGGTCCCCCCACCTCTCCCTTCAGTCCCGGAGAAGTCCGTTCTCTGTCGCACAAATGGCGCCGAAACGACTTGCGCTGGATCAAGTCGGTCAGGCGCACCTACAAAAAAGCGGGCCCCGCATAGCGGGACCCGCTTCCGACCGCCGGCTGGGCTTACCGGGCAGAATTGGGCGCGCCCGGGCCGCCCGGGCGCGGGCCGAAGCGGCCGTGCCGGCGATGGCCGCGCTGGGCCTGCCGCTCGGCGACGGTCACCGTCCCGTCGCGATTGGCGTCGGCGCGGTCGAACCGCGCCAGCGCCCGTGTGCGGAACTGCTCGGCGGTGATGAAGCCGGCCTCGCCGAACAGGCGGCCGCCCATACGCATGCCGCCCATGCCGCGTCCCATACCGGGGCCGCTATGGCCGCGGCCGCGCCGCCAGCCGGGGCCGCCCGGCGGCGGACCGTCGGGACCAGCGCCGGCCATCGGCCCGGCCGCGCCCGGACCGCGCGCGCCGCGGCGGCCCTGCGCGAATTCCTCGCGGGAAAGCTGGCCGTTATTGTCCGCGTCGAGCCGCTCGAACATGCGGGTCGCGCGCTGTTCGCGCTGCTGCTAGCGCAGCGCCTGCGCCTCCTCGCGGGTGAAGCGGCCGTCGCGATTGGCGTCGAGCCGCGCGAAGGCGGCATCGCTGCGCTCGACGGCCTGGGCGCGGGTGACGTCGACGGGTCGCGCCGGCGACTGGGCGGTCGAGACGGTGCTGGCCGCGAGGCCGGCGGCGGCGATGCCGCCCAGGATCAGGAAATGTTTCATCGGGATGGGTCCTCCAATTGCCCTTGCTCGGACCGTGCCTCCTCTGCGGCCCGTCTGTCTCTCCTGTTTGTCACGGAATCAAAAAAGTGTCGCCGATTGTCGCGCCAGCGCCGAAGCGAGTGCTTCGCGCGGTGAGGCGTGTTGATATACTATATCACAATCCGCAGATGGAGCCGAACGAACAAAGGTAATCTCGTGCTCCGTAACCTTCTCCTTGCGGGCGTCGCCCTCGCGACCCCTTCCATCGCTTTCGCCCAGACCCCCGATGTCGCGCCCGCGCCCCTTACCGGGGACGGCCAAGGCGGCGCCGCGCGCCAGGAAGGCGCGACGCCGCATTCGTCGCGGGCCGGCGAGCCCGGCGATCTCCATGCCGAGGAAAGCAACGACATCGTCGTCACCGGCTTCCAGCGCGCGCGCGGCGATCTCCTGTCCGGCACCTCGGTGGTCAGCGGCGACGAGCTGACCCGCGATCTGCGCCCGTCGATCGGCGAGACGCTGGCGCATCTGCCCGGCGTCTCCGCCACCTCCTTCGGCCCCAATGCCTCGCGCCCCGTGCTGCGCGGCTTCCAGGGCGAGCGGGTGCGCCTGCTCACCGACGGCATCGGCAGCCTCGACGTGTCCAACACCAGCGCCGATCATGCGGTGGCGATCAATCCGCTGACCGCGGACCGGATCGAGGTGCTGCGCGGCCCGAGCGCCCTGCTCTTCGGCTCCTCGGCGATCGGCGGCGTGGTCAACGTCATCGACAGCCGCATCCCCCGCCGCGTGCCCGACGAGCCCATCCATGTCGACGGCATCCTCACCTACGGCTCGGCTGCGAACGAGCGCTCCGCCAACGCCTCGGTCGACGTGCCGGTCGGCGGCAATTTCGTCATTCATGTCGACGGCAATTATTCGAAGACCGACGATCTGGAGATTGGCGGCCATGCGCTGACCCCGGCGCTCCGCGCCCAGGCTCTGGCCAGCCCCGATCCGGAGATCCAGGCGCTGGCCGACATTCGCGGCCGCCTGCCGAACAGCGCCGCCCGCACCTGGGACGTCGCCGCCGGCGCCGCCTGGATCGACGGCGAGAACAATGTCGGCTTCTCGGTCAACCGCTATGTCAGCCTCTACGGCGTGCCGATCCGCTATTCGCTCGATCCCGCGGTCGAGGCCGAGGCGCCGCGCATCGACATCGCCCAGACCCGCGCCGACTTCCGCGCCGAGATCGACACCGGCTCCGGCTTCCTCGATTCCATCCGGCTGCGCGCCGGCTATTCCGACTATCGCCATTTCGAGCTCGAGGAGACGGGCGAGATCGGCACCCGCTTCGATTCCACCGGCTATGAGGGCCGCGCGGAATTCCGCCAGTCCAATCGCGGCGGCTGGGGCGGCGGCTTCGGCGTGCAATATTTCCACCGCGACTTCGCCGTGGACGGCGAGGAGAAATTCCTGCCCGCCAACCGCACCAGCCAGCTCGGCCTGTTCGTCCTACAGACGCTGGACCTGGGCGCCTTCAAGGCCGAGGGCGGGCTGCGCTACGAGCATAGCTCGCTGCGCGCCGACGCCGATGCGACGATCGGCAATCCGGACCTGCGGCGCAGCTTCGATTCCTTCACCGCCTCGGCCGGCGCCTCCTACGCCATCGCCCCGGGCTGGCGGATCGGCCTCAACGCCTCGCGCAGCGCGCGCGCGCCCTCGGCCGAGGAATTGTTCGCCAACGGCCCCCATGCGGGCACGCAGAGCTTCGAGGTCGGCGATCCCGATCTCGACACCGAGCGGAGCTGGGGCGTGGAAGCCACGTTGCGCGGCGCCGGCAACGGCTATTCGCTGAGCGCCTCGGTCTTCCACAGCTGGTTCGACGGCTACATCTACGAGACGCCGACCGGCGCGATCGAGGACGACCTGCCCGTCTTCCAATATTTCCAGGCCGACGCCCGCTATTACGGGATCGAAGTGGAAGGCTCGGTCAAGCTCGGCACGGTCGGCGGCTTCGACGTCAACCTGGACGGCGTCGCCGATTATGTCCGCGCCACCATTCGCGGCTCCGGCCCGGCCCCGCGCATCCCGCCTTTGCGCCTGCTTGGCGGCCTCGAAGCCCAGTCCGACCGGCTGAACGGCCGCGTCGAGGTGGAATGGGTGAGCGACCAGGACCGGATCGCGGCCTTCGAGACGCCGACCGACGGCTATACGATGGTCAACGCCTCGCTCGCCTTCCATCCCTTCGGCGGCAACAACAGCGCGATCGTGCTCTCGGCGAACAATATCTTCGACGTCGTCGCCCGTCGCCACGCCAGCTTCCTCAAGGACTATGCCCCGCTGGCGGGCCGCGACCTGAGGATCAGCGCCCGCTTCACCTTCTGAGGATTCGGCCCGCCGCGCCGGCGGCACGGCCCGTCTCTCGGCGGATTCCTTCAAGCTGACAGCGACTCCTTGCCGGTTATGATTCAAGGACTTGGGGCGAAGGTCTTTGGAGGCATGATGCGGGGCGGGACGATGGGCGCGCGAATGGCATATCTGGGCGCCGCGCTGTTCGGCGCCGCCGCGGCGCAGGCGCAGCCGCCGTCGCTTCGTTCCTCCGAGCGGCCCGTCGCCGACAGCGCCGCCGAGCGCCCGCTCCAGGCGCGCATCCGCGAACTCGGCCGCGCCTTTCCCGGCCAGGTCGGCATCGCCGTGCGCGAAGTGGACGGGCGCGGCGCGATGCTCGGCAGCTGGAACGGCAGCCGCTTCTTCCCCCAGCAGAGCGTCAGCAAATTCTGGGTCGCGCTCACCGCCTTCTCCCGGGTCGACGCCGGCGCGCTCGATCTCGACCGGCGCGTGACCATCACCCGCGCCGATCTCACCCTCTTCCACCAGCCGATCGCCGCGCAGATCGGCCGCGGCGGCTATACGACCACGCTCGGCAGCCTCCTCTTCCGCGCCCTCACCCAGAGCGACAATACCTGCAACGACATCGTCCTCCGCCATGCGGGCGGCCCAACCGCCGTCCGTTCAATGCTGGAGCGCAACCGGCTCGCGGGCGTGCGCTTCGGCCCCGGCGAGCGCCTGCTCCAGGCCGGGATCGCCGGCATGCGGTGGAACAACGCCTTCTCGGTCGGCCGCGGCTTCGAGACCGCGCGCAGCCAGGTGCCGGCCAGCCGCCGCCGCGACGCCTTCGAGCGCTACATCCAGGATCCGGTCGACGGCGCGACGCCGGACGGGATCACCAGCGGGCTGGTCCGCCTGCGGCGCGGCGAACTGCTCTCCCGCGCCTCGACCACGCGGCTGCTCGCGATCATGGCGCAGACCCGCACCGGCCGGCAGCGGCTGCGCGGCGGGCTCGCTCCGGGCTGGACGCTGGCGCACAAGACCGGCACCGGCCAGGTGCTGAACGGCGTCCAGGCCGGCTATAACGATATCGGCATCCTCACCTCGCCCGAAGGCCGCCATTATGCGGTGGCGGTGCTGATCGGCCGGACCTCGACGCCGAACCTCACCCGGATGCAGCTGATGCAGAACGTCACCCGCGCGGTGATCGCCCATGACGAGGCGCGGCGCGGCCATGACGATCGCCCCCGGCGCCCCTATGAGGAGCCGCGGCGCGACCGGGAAACGGGCGATTCCACCTACTGAGCTAGCCCTTGCCCGCGCGGCGGCGTAGAATGGGGGCATGGCCCGGCCGCAATCGCCCGATTATGACAAGCGCCGCGCGGCGATCCTCGAGGCGGCGGCGGCGCTTTATGCGCGCAACGGCTTTCCGGGCGCGTCGGTGGCCGATCTCGCCAAGGCCTGCAGCAGCTCCAAGTCGCTCATCTACCATTATTTCCCGTCCAAGGACGACATCCTCTACGCCGTCATGGCGGAGCATCTCGACGCGCTGACCGAGGCGGCGGAGGCCGCCTGCGAGAGCGGCGGCGCGGAGGACAGGCTGCGCGCGCTGACGGTGGCCTTCATGCGGCTCTATGCGAGCGCGCAGAACCATCACAAGGTGCTGCTCAACGAGCTGGATCGACTGCCGCCCGAGCGGCGGGCGGACGTGGTCGCCAAGCAGCGCCGGATCATCGCCGCGGCCGAGTCCGTGATCGCCGAGATCGCGCCGGGCGGCGGCACGCGGGTCAACACGATGCTGTTCTTCGGGATGATCAACTGGACCCACACCTGGTTCGATCCCGCCGGCCCGTTCATGCCGGAGGCGCTGGCCATGCGCGTGGTCGAAATCATGCAGCGCGGGGTCACGCCTCAGGCGTCGTAATCGAGCTCCACGCCGTCGCCCTTCGGCACGGACTGGCAGGTCAGCACATAGCCCGCCGCCACCTCCTCGTCGGTGAGGCCGTAGCGCGCCGCCATTTCCACCTCGCCCGAGACCACCTTGGCCCGGCAGGTCGCGCAGACGCCCGCCTTGCAGGCGAACGGCGCCGGCAGGCCCGAGGCGCGGGCGGAATCGAGGATGTTGCCGGCGCCGGCATCGAAGGCCACGCGGCGCTTCCGCCCGTCCAGCGTCACCAGCATCGAGAGGCCCGCGGCCTCTTCGGTCAGCGCCTGCATCTGCGCCGCGAGCGCCGCCGAGGGACGGCCCGCGGTGAAGCGCTCGAGATGGATCAGCTCCTTCGCCACGCCGCTCGCGCGCAGGCTCTCCTCCGCCGCGTCCATCATCGGCCCGGGGCCGCAGATGAAGAAGGCGGCGACCTCGGCCGGATCGACCAGGGTCGCCAGGATCTCGTCGCATTTGGCGCGGTCGAGCATGCCGTTGAACAGCGCGAACTCCTCCGCCTCTTCCGCAAGGAAATGATGGACTTGCAGCCGGTCCATGAAGCGGTTCTTGAGCTGCGCCAGCGTCTCGAGGAAGATGATCGAATTGCTGTCGCGATTGCCGTAGAAGAGCGTGAAGCGGCTGTCCGGCTCGGTCAGCAGGGCGGTCTTCAGCAGCGAGAGGACCGGCGTGATCCCCGAGCCGCCGGCGAAGCCGACATAGTGATTGGCGGCACCCGCGCGGAAATCCCAGGTGAAGCTGCCGTGCGGCGCCATCACCTCGATCGCGTCGCCGGGCCGCAGATTGTCATTCGCCCAGTTGGAGAAGGCGCCGCCAGCGATCCGCTTCACGGTCACCATCAGCTGGCCGTCATGCGGCGCGACGCAGAGCGAATAATTGCGCCTCACTTCCTCGCCCGCAATCTCAGCCTTGAGCGTCAAATGCTGGCCTGGCTTGAATGAAAAGGTCTCGCGCAATTCCTCGGGAACGGCGAAGCGGATCGACCGCGCCTCCTCCGTCTCGTCCACGATCTCCGCGACCGTCAGGCTGTGGAAGGACACGCTCATCAGTGGCACTTGAACCGGTCGAAGGGCTCCAGGCAGGCGCGGCAGCGCCATTGCGCCTTGCACGGCGTCGAGCCGAAGCGGCTGACCTCCTCGGTATCGGTGGCGCCGCATTGCGGGCAGGTCGCGGTCCGCGCGTCGCTTGGCGGAGCGATGCCATAGGCATGGAGCTTCGCCTTGCCGCTCGCGCTGATCCAGTCGGTGCTCCAGGGCGGCGACAGCACGGTCTCGATCGCGACGTCGCGATAGCCGGCCGCGTCCAGCGCGGCGCGGACGTCGCGCTCGATCACCTGGGTGGCGGGGCAGCCCGTATAGGTGGGGGTGAGCGTCACCCGGTCCTCGCGCACGTCGCGGACGATGCCGAGTTCGACCACGGAGACGACCGGAATCTCCGGATCCGGCACGCCGTCCAGCACCTGCCACAGCGCCTCGCGATCGATCACCGCCATCATCACCACACCGCATCCGGATAGGTGCGCGGCAGGAACTGCATCACCGCCAGCACATGCCCGAGATGCTCGCTATGGTGCCCGCGCCGGCCGCCGAGGATCGGGCGCTGGTCCTTCGGCGCGTCCAAGCTCGCCTCGGCCAGCACCGCCCGGATCCGCCGGTCATAATCCTCGCGGAACAGGCCGACATCCGCCCCGATCCCGCGCGCCGCGGCCTCGGTCGCCAGCGCGTCCATCTCGAACAGCTCGGGGACGAAGCGCCAGTTCCAGTCCAGCCCCTCCTCCATCCGTCGCCGGCTCTCCTCCGTGCCGTCGCCCAGGCGGATCACCCACTCGGCCGAGAGCTCGGCATGATAGCGCACCTCCTTCACCGCCTTGGCGGCGATGGCGGCGACGGTCTCGTCCGCGGAACCCTCGAGATGGCCGAACAGCATCTCCTGCCAGGTCGAGAACAGGAATTGCCGCGCCATGGTCTGGGCGAAATCGCCGTTCGGCTGCTCGACCAGCCAGCAATTGCGGAAATCGAGCACGTCGCGGTGAAAGGCCAGCGCGTCGCCGTCGCGCCCCTGCGCTTCCGCCGCGCCCGCGGCGTTGAGGAACAAGGTGGCCTGACCGATCAGGTCCAGGCCCATATTGGCGAGGCTGAGATCGACCTCCACGCTCGGCGCATGGCCGCACCATTCGCCGAGCCGCTGGCCGAGGATCAGGCTGTCGTCGCCGAGGCGCAGCAGCGTTTCGAACAACAGGCTATCGGTCGCGACGGTCGCCATCAGATGTGGGTCACGTCGTCGGGAATGTCGTAGAAGGTCGGGTGGCGGTAGATCTTGTCCTGCGCCGGATCGAACATCGCCGCATCGTCGCCCGGATCGGACGCGACGATCGAGGCCGACGGCACGACCCAGAGGCTCACGCCTTCCATCCGCCGCGTATAGGTGTCGCGCGCGTGGCGCAGCGCGATCTCCGCGTCCGGCGCGTGCACGCTGCCGACATGCCGGTGCGACATCCCGCCCTTGGCGCGGACGAACACCTCCCAGAGCGGCCAGTCCCTGCTCATGCCGCCGCCTTCCGCGCCTTCTTCCCGGCATAAGCGGCGGCGGCCTCGCGCACCCAGGCATTGCTCTCCCAAGCCTCGCGCCGCGCCTTCATCCGCTCCCTGGCGACCGGGCCCTCGCCCTTCACCACCGCGTAGAACTCCTCCCAGTCGACCGCGCCGAAATCATGGCCGCCCTTGGCCTCGTTCCATTTCAGGTCCGGGTCCGGCACGGTCAGGCCGAGCGCGTCCGCCTGCGGCTTGGTGATGTCGACGAACTTCTGGCGCAGTTCGTCATTGGTGTCGCGCTTGATCCGCCAGCGCATCGACTGGGCGGTGTTGGGGCTATTGTCGTCGGACGGGCCGAACATCATCAGCGACGGCCACCACCAGCGGTTCAGCGCGTCCTGCGCCATCCGCTTCTGCGCCGCGGTGCCGGCGCACATCGCCATCATGATCTCATAGCCCTGGCGCTGGTGGAAGCTCTCCTCCTTGCACACCCGGACCATCGCCCGCGCATAGGGCCCGTAGGAGGTGCGCTGCAGCGGCACCTGGTTCATGATCGCGGCGCCGTCGACCAGCCAGCCGATCGCGCCGATGTCCGCCCAGGTGAGCGTCGGATAGTTGAAGATGGTGCTGTATTTGGCCCGGCCCGAATGCAGCGCCTCGATCATCTCCTCGCGGCTCGTGCCGAGCGTCTCGGCCGCCGAATAGAGATAGAGGCCGTGGCCCGCCTCGTCCTGCACCTTGGCGAGCAGGATCGCCTTGCGGCGCAGCGACGGCGCCCGCGTGATCCAGTTCCCCTCGGGCAGCATGCCCACGATCTCGCTATGCGCATGCTGCGAGATCTGCCGCACCAGGGTGCGCCGATAGGCCTCGGGCATCCAGTCCTTGGGCTCGATGAACTCGTCCGCCGCGACCCGCGCCTCGAAGGCGGCCAATTTCTCGGGATCCTCGGTGGAGACGACCTGCGCCGTCTTCTGCATCTCGGTGGTATACATGCAGCCTCCTGATGACGCGGCTTTACCATTAATCGACCGATCGGTCAACGAATTCGCCCGCGGCCTTCGTTTCCCGATCCGCCGCTTCGCGCTATAGCAGAACGGGGAGGAAGCGCCGATGTTCAAACGGGTGGCGAAGCAGAACGCATGAACGGGATGAACCGGACGCATGTCGTCATCGCCGCCATGGGCGCGGCGATCGCCATCCTCGCCATCGTGCTGGCCTTCGTGCTCGGGCGGCAGTCGGCCGCGCCGTCCGCTCCGCCCGCGCCGGTGAACCAGGCCGCGACCGCGCCGCCCGCGCCCGCCGCGCCCGCGAACCGGAACGCCACCGCGCCGGCCCCGCCGGGCGATGCGGACGACGCGCTGAGCCGCTGGCTGGCCGGCGGCTGGGCCGAGGAATCGACCCAATGCCTGACCGACACGGGCGATTATTACGATCCGAGCGGGCGCTTCGGACGGTCCGGCGCGGAGGGCATCTGGCGGTTCGAGAACGGCCAATTGGTCGTGACGATCACCCATGAGGCGGTCGGCGACCCGCTGGCGCACGAATTTATCGGCCTGCCCAATCCGGAGGTCACCCGGTCCCGGGTCACCCGCGACGGCCCGGACCGGATGACCCAGGTGATCGACGGCCGGCCGGTGCGGATGCGGCGCTGCCCGATGGCGCATCACGACTTCGCCACATGAGCCGCGTCGCGGCGGCCATGGCCGCGCTCGACGCGCTGGGCGAGGCCAAGGTCCGGGACGGCATGGCGCGTTACGGCATCGTCACCGCCGAGCGCGTGCTCGGCGTCTCGATGGCCAATATCCAGAAGGTCGCGAAGCAGGTCGGCCGCGACCACGCGCTGGCCGAGGCGCTCTGGGAGACGCGCGTCTACGAGGCGCGGCTGCTCGTCGCCTATGTCGCCGATCCAACGGCGCTGACGCCGGCGCAGATGGACGCCTGGACCCGCGACATGGACAATTGGGCGACGCCGGACACGCTCGCCTTCAAGCTCTTCGACCGGAGCCCGCACGCCTTCGCGATGGTGGACCGCTGGGCCGACGATCCGGGCGAATGGGTGAAGCGCATGGCCTTCGCCTTGCTCGCCAGCCTGGCCCTGCACGACAAGAAGCGCGTAGACGAACCTTTCCTTGAACGTCTCCCCTTGATCGAGGCGGCGGCCACGGACGGGCGCAATTTCGTGAAGAAGGGCGTCAGCTGGGCGCTGCGCAGCATCGGCGGGAAAAAGAGCCCGGTCCTGCGCGCGGCCGCCCGGGAATTGGCCGACAGCCTGGCGGCATCATCCGACAAGACGGCGAAATGGATCGGCCGCGACGCGCAGAAGGCGTTCACGAAAGCCGGCTAGGGTTCAGACTCAATTCGACTTGAGGTGGATCGGTCAAAAGAGTCATCCCGGCGAAGGCCGGGCCCCATGCACACGGAAAAAAACGAAGAAAGTCGATTGTGTTGGTCACTCTTTTGTCGGCCACTCGTGTGCATGGGTCCCGGCCTCCGCCGGGATGACTATGAAATCACACGCAAATCAGCTGTGGCTAATTGAGTACGGACACTACACCCGCTCGATCACCATGGCGATGCCCTGCCCCACGCCGATGCACATCGTGCAGAGCGCGTAGCGGCCGCCATTGCGCTGCAGCTCCTCCGTCGCGGTCAGCGCCAGCCGCGCGCCGGACATGCCGAGCGGGTGGCCGAGCGCGATCGCGCCGCCATTGGGGTTCACGTGGGGCGCATTCTCCGGCACGCCGAGCTGGCGCAGGACCGCCAGGCCCTGCGCGGCGAAGGCCTCGTTCAGCTCGATCACATCCATCTGCGCGACCGTGAGCCCCAGCCGCCCCAGCAATTTCTGCGAGGCCGGCGCCGGGCCGATGCCCATGATCCGCGGCGCCACGCCCGCCACCGCCGCGCCGAGGATGCGCGCGCGCGGGGTCAGGCCGTTGCGCGTCGCCGACTCCTCCGTCGCGACGATCAGGGCCGCGGCGCCGTCATTGACGCCCGAGGCGTTGCCGGCGGTGATCGTGCCGCCTTCCTTCACGATCGGCTTCAATTTGCCCAGCGCCTCGACCGACGTCTCGCGCGGATGCTCGTCGCGGTCGACGACGACCGGATCGCCCTTGCGCTGCGGGATCGAGACCGGCGCGATCTCGGCGGCGAGGCGGCCATTGGCCTGGGCGGCGGCGGCGCGGCGCTGGCTCTCCACCGCGAACCGATCCTGGTCGTCGCGGTTGACGCCGAATTGCTCGGCCACATTCTCCGCCGTCTCCGGCATGGAATCGACGCCGAACTGGGCCTTCATGAGCTTGTTCACGAAGCGCCAGCCGATCGTCGTGTCGTACATCTCCGCCTTGCGGTCGAAGGCGCTGGTGGCCTTGGCGACGACGAAGGGCGCGCGGCTCATGCTCTCGACGCCGCCGGCGAGGATCAGGCTCCCCTCCCCGCTCCTCAGCGCCCGCGCCGCCATCGCCACCGCGTCGAGACCAGAGCCGCACAGCCGGTTCAGGGTCACCCCGCCCGCCGTCTCGGGCAGGCCGGCGAGCAGGCCCGCCATCCGCGCGACGTTGCGATTGTCCTCGCCCGCCTGGTTGGCGCAGCCGTAGATCACGTCCTCGACCTCGTTCCAATCCACGTCCGGATTGCGTTCGATCAGCGCCCGGATCGGATGCGCGGCGAGATCGTCGGCGCGGACCGAAGAGAGGCTGCCGCCGTAACGGCCGATCGGGGTGCGGATGGCGTCGCAGATGAAGGCGTCGGTCATGGTCTCACTCCGTCATGCTGAACGTGTTTCAGCAATGTCATGCTGAACTTGTTTCAGCATCCAATTCGCTGAAGGTCGCGGATGCTCGAACCTGGACCCTGAAACAAGTTCAGGGTGACGTTAGAAGTCATCCGCCACGCTCCAGCACGGGGCCGCCGAGCGTCCGGCTGTAGCCCTGAAATTCCGCGATGACGCGGCCGCCCTCGCCGCGGACGGCCACATTGTAGACGCCGGAGCGCCCGGCGAGCGCCGCCTCCCGCGCCTCGGCGACCAGCACCTCGCCTTCCCGCGCCGAGTCGAGGAAGACGATCGAGGCCTGCGCCGCCACGGTGACGACGTTGCGGCTGTTGCAGGCATAAGCGAAGGCGGTGTCGGCGAGCGCGAAGATCATGCCGCCATGGGCGATATTATGTCCGTTCAGCATGGCGGCGGTGAGCGTCATCCGGATCCGCGCATAGCCCTCGCGGGCTTCCTCGATCTCGATCCCCCAGGCCGCGCCCGTGCCCTCGTCGGCTCGCATTTTCGCGGCTATGCTGGCGGCGAGATCGTCGGCGTTCACCACTGCCCTTCCCATTCCTCGACCGATCGGTCTATGAATTGGCCATGACCTACGAAACCATCGACTTCAAGCTCGAAAGCGGGATCGCGCGGCTGACCCTCAACCGTCCGGACCGCCTTAACAGCTTCACCGTGCGGATGCATGAGGAGGTCGCCGACGCGCTCGGCCGGCTCGGCGAGGCGCGCTGCCTGATCCTCACCGGCGCGGGCCGCGGCTTCTGCGCTGGGCAGGATCTGAGCGATCGGGCGGTGGCGCCGGGCCAGGCCGTCGATCTCGGCGAGTCGGTCGAGCTGCGCTACAACCCGCTGATCCGCAGGCTGGTGAGCCTGCCCATGCCCGTCATCGCCCGGGTCAACGGCGTCGCCGCCGGCGCGGGCGCCAATATCGCCTTGGCCTGCGACCTCGTCATCGCCGCGAAATCGGCCAAGTTCATCCAGAGCTTCGCCGCCATCGGCCTGATCCCGGACAGCGGCGGCACCTGGGTGCTGCCCCGCCTGGTCGGCCAGGCCCGCGCGCTTGGCCTCGCCCTCACCGGCGAGCCGATCGAGGCGGAGCGGGCGGCCGCCTGGGGCATGATCTGGAAGGCGGTGGAGGACGACCAGCTCGATGCCGAGGTCGACGCGCTGGCGGCTCGCTTCGCCGGCGGCCCGACCCGCGGTCTCGCGAAGATCAAGCAGATGCTGCGCGAAAGCTGGGGCCAGAGCCTCGACGCCGAGCTGGACCGCCAGCGCGACGCGATGCGCGAACTGGGCTTCAGCGACGATTATCGCGAGGGCGTCGCCGCCTTCATGGAGAAACGGAAGCCGAATTTCACGGGGACGTGAGCCCCGCCGTCATTGCGAGCGAAGCGAAGCAATCCAGTCCGACTGCCGAGACCCGCTGGATTGCTTCGTCGCCTCGGTCCTCGCAATGACGGCAAGAGAGGAAGATCGATGAAAACGCTGAAGCTCCTCAATTACGCCCAGGACGGCTGGATCGCGGGTACCGGCGATCTCGAGCAGGTCCGCTCCGCCGTCACCGGCGACGTCGTCGCCGAGACCGGCGCCAGGGGCCTCGATTATCCGGCCATGCTCGATCACGCCCGCAAGGTCGGCGGCCCGGCGCTGCGTAAGCTCAGCTTCCACGAGCGCGCGCACAGGCTGAAGGCGCTCGGCAATGCGATCATGGCGCGCAAGGAGGAATTGTACGACCTCAGCTACGACAGCGGCGCGACGCGCCAGGACAGCTGGATCGACATCGAGGGCGGCGCGGGGACGCTTTTCTCCTTCTCCTCCAAGGGCCGGCGGGAGCTGCCCAACGGCCAGGTACTGATCGACGGCGCGATGGAACCGCTCTCGCGCGGCGGGACCTTCGTCGGCCAGCACGTCTTCACGCCGCTGCAGGGCGTCGCCGTCCACATCAACGCCTTCAACTTCCCGATCTGGGGGATGCTGGAGAAGCTCGCCCCGACCATCCTCGCGGGCGTCCCGTGCATCGTGAAGCCGGCCAGCCAGACCGCCTGGCTCACCGAGGCGGCCTTCCGGATCATGATCGAGGCGGACATCCTCCCCCCCGGCGCGATCCAGCTGCTCGTCGGCATTCCGGGCGACCTGCTCGCGCCGCTCACCTGCCAGGACGTGGTCAGCTTCACCGGCTCGGCGGCGACGGCGATGAAGCTGCAATCGCACCCGGTGATCGGCCGCGAGTCGGTGCGCTTCGTCGCCGAGCGGGACAGCCTCAACGCCTCGATCCTCGGTCCGGACGCCGCCCCCGGCATGCCCGAATTCGACCTGTTCGTGAAGGAGGTCGCGCGCGAGATGACCTCCAAGGCGGGCCAGAAATGCACCGCCATCCGCCGCGCCATGGCCCCCGCGGCCTATCTGGACGCGGTGCAGGATGCGCTGGCCGAGCGGCTCGCCAGAATCCGCATCGGCGATCCGCGCGAGGAAAGCACGCAGATGGGCGCCCTCGCCAGCCGCGCCCAGCTCGACGCCGTCCGCGCCGCCGTGGCGGAGCTCTCCAGATCCGCGCGCATCGTGTCCGGCGATCCGCACGCCCAGCCGGTCGCCGGCGACGGCGCCTTCATCGCGCCCATCCTGCTGCGCGCCGACGATCCCTGGGCCAGCGCCGCGGTGCACGACGTCGAGGCGTTCGGGCCGGTCTCCACGCTGATGCCCTATCGCGACCTGGACGACGCCATCGCTTTGGCCAATCGCGGCATGGGCAGCCTCGCGCTCTCGCTCTTCACCCATGACGGCGACGCCGCGCGGGACTTCGTGCTCGGCGCCGGCGCCTATCACGGCCGCATGGTGATCCTGGACCGGACCAGCGCGAAGGAAAGCACCGGCCACGGCTCTCCCCTCCCCGTTTTGGTCCATGGCGGCCCCGGCCGCGCCGGCGGCGGCGAGGAGATGGGCGGCGTGCGCGGCGTGAAGCATTATATGCAGCGCACCGCACTCCAAGGCTCGCCCGCGGTGCTGGCCAGGATCATCGGCCAGTATCTCCCCGGCGCCGAGCAGCTGCCCGCCGAGGTCCATCCCTTCCGCAAGCGCATGGCGGAGCTGGAGATCGGCTACACGCTGAAGACCGCGAGCCGGGTCGTCACGCTCGCCGACATCGAGTATTTCGCCCATTTCACCGGCGACACCTTCTACGCCCATATGGACGAGGAGGCGGCCAGGGCGTCGCCCATTTTCGGCGGCCGGGTGGCGCACGGCTATCTGATCCTCAGCTTCGCCGCCGGCCTGTTCGTCGATCCCGCTCCGGGCCCGGTGCTCGCCAATACCGGTCTGGAGACGCTGCGCTTCCTCACCCCGCTCTCTCCGGGCGATTCGATGCGGGTCGAGCTGACCGTGAAATCCAAGTCGGTGCGCGACGCCGAAAAAGGCGAGGTGCGCTGGGCGGTCGCCGTGTATAACCAGAAGGACGAGCTCGTCGCGACCTACGAGCTGATGACGATGAACGTGCCTTGAGGGGCACGAAAGGGGGAGCATGATCGACCTGATCGCCGCCGCCGCGCTCGTCGCCCAGGCCCCGGCGCCCGCCGCCTCCGAACTGGGCGAGGTGCGCATGCATCTCTTCTCCAACCGGACCGGCGGGCTCTCGAACGACATTTCGGAGCCGGACAGCGGTTTCGCCGGCTTCAACACCCTGTTCGAGGCGGACGACCTGGTCGTCGTCGCCGAGGTGCGCACGACCGGCGAGCAATTTATCGAGCGACCTTTGCGCATCGTCGTGCGCGGCCCGCGCAACCGCATCCTCGGCCAGCGCACCTTCCGGGCGATCCTCACCTCGGATGCGGGGCGCGCGTATTTGCCGCTCTATCTCAACGACATTACCTGCGCCGGCGCCATTCAGGTAATCGTCACCTACGGCGCGCAAACGCGCACCGAGCGACTGAACTTGCTTTGCGGAGAATGACCTTGGCCCTGGCCCGCCCGTTGCTGCTCGCCCTCGCCCTTTCGCTCGGCACGCCCGCCTGCGCTGAGCAGGCCGCGCCCGCGGCGCAGCCCGCCAACGGCGCCGCACAGGCGACGCCCGCGCCCGCGCCGATCCTCTATTCCTACCGGATCGTCGCCACCTATCCGCACGATCCGCGCGCCTTCACCCAGGGTCTCTTCTACCTGAACGGCCATCTCTACGAGAGCACCGGCCAGGTCGGCCAGTCGACCATCCGCAAGGTCCATTTCGAGGACGGGCGCGTGCTCCAGTCGGTGCCGATCCCCGCCGGCAAGTTCGGCGAGGGCATCGTCAACTGGAACGACCAGATCATCTCGATCACCTGGCAGGGCGGCGCCGGCTATCGCTGGGACCTGGCGACGCTGCGCCGCACCGGCGAATGGCAATATTCGGGAGAGGGTTGGGGACTCACCCAGAACGGCACCGACATCATCATGTCGGACGGCACCTCGGCGCTGCGCTTCCTCGACCCCGCGACGCTGCAGGAAAGGCGGCGGATCACCGTCACCTTCCGCGGCGAGCCGCTCGACCAGCTCAACGAACTGGAATGGGTGAACGGGGAGATTTTCGCGAACGTCTGGCAATCGCCGCGCATCGTCCGCATCGATCCGGCCACGGGCAACATCACCGGCGTCGTCGATCTCTCCGCGCTGGCCGCGCAGAATGGCGACGATACGGACAGCGTGCTGAACGGCATCGCCTACGACCGGCAGGGCGACCGCCTGTTCGTCACCGGCAAATATTGGCCGCGGCTCTACGAGATCGATCTGGTCCGCGCGAACTAGCCGGCCGCCGCCGGCCGGGCGCGGTCGCCGAGCGCCTCGAGGATCCGGCAATCGGCGATCTGTCCGCCCTCGCATCGCGCGAGCATGTGGCGGAGTTCCTTGCGGAGCAGCTCGAGCTGCGCGATCTTCCGCTCGACGGCGGCGAGATGGCCGCCGGCGATCCGGTCCACCTCGCCGCAATCCCGCTCAGGATCGCCGCCCAGGTCCAGCAGCGAGCGGATGTCGGCGATGTCGAAGCCGAGGCCGCGGGCGTGGCGGATGAAGTTCAGCCGCTCGACATGGCCGGGCGCATAATCGCGATAATTGCTCCCGGTACGCCCCGGCTTCGGCAACAGCGCGATCCGCTCGTAATAGCGGATCGTCTCGACATTGGTGCCCGTCGCCTGCGACAATTCCCCGATCTTCATCTAACCCTCCTTGACCCTGTAGCGACTACAGGGTTCATAGCCCGGTCACTCCGATTCGGTCGAGGTGACAATGGCCTGCAAAAGCTGCGCAACGGAACCGGGACGGGCGATCGTCGACCCGCGCTGGACGCGCGCCCTGTGGATCGCCCTCGTCGTCAACGCGCTGATGTTCGCGATCGAGCTCTATGCCGGCGCCGCGGCGGACAGCCATGCGCTTCAGGCCGACGCGCTCGATTTCTTCGGCGACGCCGCGAATTATGCGATCTCGCTGCTTGTCGCGGGCATGGCGCTGACCTGGCGGGCGCGCGCCGCCCTGCTCAAGGGCGCGACGCTCGCGCTGCTCGGCCTCTACGTCCTCGGCGCCACCCTCTGGTCGGCGCTGCACGGCTCCGCGCCGGAACCTCGGGCCATGGGCGTCATCGGCGTCGCCGCCCTGATCGCCAATTTGGCGGTCGCGCTGCTGCTGTTCCGGTTCCGCACCGGCGACGCGAACATGCGGTCGGTCTGGATCTGCTCGCGCAACGACGCGATCGGCAATCTTGCCGTCGTGGCCGCCGCCGCCGGCGTGTTCGGCACCGGCACCGCCTGGCCCGATCTGGCCGTCGCGGCCATTCTCGCCGTCCTCGGCCTCTCGGGCGGCTGGCAGATCGTCCGCCAGGCGCAGGGCGAGCTTCGGCTCGAACGCGCCGGGGGCTCGCTGCGGCCGGCGGAATAGCCGCCTCGCCGCCCCACCGGCCGCCGCCGGCGCTCATCCTCACGCAACCGTGGAACGCCCAACCTGATGTCTCGCCAAACCCCTGCCTCGCTTCTCCTGCTCGGCTCCGCCGCATGTCTCGGCCTGGTTCCGCCGGCCTCGCCCGCATTGGCCCAAAAGGCCACCGCGCCGGAGGAGGAACATGCGCAGGAGAGCCATGCCGGGGATGAGGAGGAAGCGGAGGACATCATCGTCCAGGGCACGCGCTCCGACCGCCGGCTGCGCGACGAGCCGATCCGGGTCGAGGTGCTGAACCGCGAAGAGATTGAAGAGAAGCTGCTGATGCGGCCCGGCAATATCGCCATGCTGCTCAGCGAGACGGGCGGCGTCCGAGTCCAGGTCACCGCGCCCGCGCTCGGCGGCGCGAACGTTCGCATCCAGGGCATGGACGGCCGCTTCACCCAATTGCTGGCCGACGGGCTCCCGCTCTACGGCGGCCAGGCCGCGTCGCTCGGCCTGCTGCAGATCCCGCCCACCGATCTCGGCCAGGTCGAGGTGATCAAGGGCACCGCCTCGGCGCTCTACGGCGCGACCGCGCTCGGCGGCGTCGTCAACCTCATCTCGCGCCGACCGGGCGATGCCTTCGAGGCCGAGGCGCTGCTCAACCTCACCAGCCGCGACGGCCAGGACCTGACCGGCTATGTCGCGGGGCCGCTCGGGGACGGCTGGAGCGCCTCGCTGACCGCCGGCGCCCATCGACAGGGCCGCAGCGATCTGGACGGCGACGGCTGGCTCGACATTCCCGGCTACGAGCGGCTGACCGCGCGGCCGCGTCTGTTCTGGCAGGATGCCGGCGGCGCCAGAATCTTCGCCACATTCGGCGCGATGACGGAGCGACGGGAGGGCGGCACCCTGCCCGGCCGCGTCGTGCCGGACGGCGCGCCCTTTCCGCAGGCGCAGGACACGGACCGGTTCGACGCCGGCCTCGTCGCCCGGATCCCGGCGCCGGGTCTTGGCATCGTCCATCTGCGCGCCTCGGGCATGACCCAGGCGCATCGCCATCTCTTCGGCGGCCTGGTCGAGAATGACCGGCACGGCGCGCTCTTCGCGGAGGCCTCGCTGGCCGGCCAGGCGGGCTCGACAACCTGGGTCGCCGGCGCGGCCTACCAGGTGGACCGCTTCCGCTCCCGCACCTTCCCGGCCTTCGATTACACCCATCGCGTCCCCGGCCTGTTCGCGCAGGTGGAGCAGGCGCTGCGCGAGGATCTGACCCTGGCGGCGAGCGCCCGCGTCGATGTCCACAGCGACTATGGCACGCGCTTCAGCCCGCGCCTCTCCGCGCTCTACCGGCCCGGGCTGTGGACGATCCGCGCCTCGCTCGGGCGCGGCTTCTTCGCGCCGACGCCGTTCGTCGAGGAGATCGAGGCCGCCGGCCTCTCCCGGCTGGAGCCGCTCGGCGACCTCGACGCCGAGACGGCGGAGACCGCCTCGCTCGACATCGGCTATGCCCGGGGTCCGTTCGAGGCGAACCTGACCCTGTTCGGCTCGCGCCTGCACCACGCCGCCCAGTTGCGGCCGGTCGCCGCCGACCGGGTGCGGCTGGTCAACGTGCCCGGCATCACGCGCATCCAGGGGTCGGAGCTGCTGCTCCGCTACCGGCGGCACGGCTTCACCGTCACCGGCAGCTACGTCTTCATCGATGCGAGCGAGCCCGATCCGTCGGGCGCCGGGCGCCGGCGGATGCCGCTCACCCCGCGGCACAGCGCCGGGCTGGTCGCGATGTGGGAAGCGCATGACAAGGGCCGGATCGGCGTCGAACTCTATTATACCGGCCGCCAGTCGCTCGAGGACGATCCCTTCCGGACATCGAGCCGACCCTATGTCGAGCTCGGCATGATGGGTGAGATCGTCCTGGGCAGCGTCCGGCTGTTTCTCAACGCGGAGAATATCCTCGGCGTGCGCCAGTCCCGCTACGATCCCCTGCTCCGCCCGGTCCGCGCGCCCGACGGCCGCTGGACCGTCGACGTCTGGGCGCCGACCGACGGCTTCACGGTCAATGGCGGCATCCGCCTGCGCTTCGGCGGAAGCGCGCACTGAGGCGGCGGCTCAGCGGACCGCGACATCCTTGTCGGCGCGGTAATTGGCGAGGTCGCCTTCGA
>DATJUQ010000005.1:0-282430 GCA_035502235.1 Allosphingosinicella sp. | reverse complement strand
GCAGCGTCGTGATCCGAACCCCGAAGAAGCCATGGCCCTCGGCCACGTCGCTGAACCCGAAGTCCGCCTGCGTGAACGGATAGGCATCATTCTCGCTCACCGACACCGAACCATCCGTCCCAGACGGCGCGTCGTTCACCGCCTGCACGGTGACGAAGCTGCTGGTCGCGAACGTGTCGGAGCCGCCATTGGCGACACCGTCGCCGTCGCTGAACAGCCAGCTGATCTGCCGCGTGCCGCCGGCCGGATTGTCGCCGGCAACGTTGGTGTAGGTGATCGCCCGCACCAGCGCCTGCACCGTGGCCGGCGTCGCATCGGCGTCGAAGACGAAGACCAGGGGCGTGCCGTTCGTGCCGCCGCTGAACGTGGCGATCTGGACGCCGCCCACCAGCAATGCATTGCCGGCGGTGGTCACATTGCCGCTCTCGTCGATGCCGAGCACGTCCTGCGCCGGCACGCCGCCGCTGAGGATGTTGACGACCAGCGCCCCGCCGTCGAAATCGGCGCTGTCGATGTCGCCGACCACGGCGTTGCCGCCCAGGTCGAGAAAGACCGGGCCGCCATTTTCAACCCAGGTCGCGTTGTCGACGGCCAGATTGGTGACGGTCGGCGCGTCGTTGGCCGCCGTGACGTCGAAGGTGAGCGTGTTTGCGCTCTGGTCCGTGTCCTGGCCGCCATTGGCCGTGCCGCCCGCGTCGCGCACCTGGAAGGTGAAGCTCGCGGTGCCGGCGCCGTTCGCATTGGCGTCGGGCTGGAAGACCAGCTGACCGCCGGCGATCTGCGCGGCGCTGACGAAGGTGCCGGCGACGGCGATCGCCGCGCCGTTCAGCAGCAACGTGCCGCCGACCGGCAGCGTGGCGATGACCACGCCGCCGAAAACGTCGTTCTCCGGATCGACGAAGGCGAAGTCCGCGCCGGTGAGAATCCGGGCGCTGTCCTCGTTGATCGCGATGGTCGCATCAAGCCCCGATGGCGCGTCGTTCACGCCGACGATTGCGATCGTGGAGGTGAGCGTCAGCGTGCCGCCATCGCCGTCGGTCAACACATATTGGACCGTCCGCGTCGCGGTCGACGGATCGATCTGGTTCTGGTTGAAATAAGCCAGGTTGCGCATCAGCGTCTGCACGGCCTCGACCGTCGCATTGGCGTTGAAGGTGAAGACCCGGTCGACCCCCGCGCCGCTCGGATTGTAGGTCGCGAACGCCACGCCATGATAGGACATGGTGCCGTTGCTGACCGACAGGAAGCTCGTGCCTCCGGTCAGGAAGGTGAGGATATCCTCGCCCGCCGCCTTGTTGTCGGTGATCCGGTAGGTGAGCGTGCCGCCGTCGAAATTCGTGCTGTCGATGTCGGTCAGGACCTGGTCGAAGCCGATGTCGAGTTGCTGCACGCCGCTGCCTTCGACATAGGTGATGTTGTCGAAGCCGGTCGAGACCGGAGCGTCGTTCACCGGCGTGACGGCGATGCTGGTGGTCGCGGCGACGCTGGTGGCGCTGCCGTCCGTCACCGTCCAGCTGATCGTCCGGCTCGTGCCCGGATTGTTCGTCGTGGACTGGAAGGTCACCTGCGCGAGCACGGCCTGATAATTGGCCAGCGACGCGGTCCCGCTCAGGGTCAGGATGCCGGTCAGCGCGCTATAGCCGTAGGTGATGCCCAGGATCTGGCCGGCGCCGGAGCCGCTGATGCCGAGATAATCGGCGCCGTCCCCCGCCAGCGGCACGAAGCCGCCGGTGATCCGGATCGTCGCACCGGTCAGGTTCGGACTGTCCACGTCGGCCAGCACGATGCCGCTCGCCAAGGTCACGACCGGCGCCTGCTCCGTATAATTGGCGGTGTTGTTGATGCCCGCGGCGGCTCCGTTCAGGTCGAGCGTCGGCGCGTCGTTCACGTTGACGAAGGTGACGCTGGTCGAATTGGTGACGCTGCCGCCGGCGCCGTCGGTCAGCACGAACGAGATCGCGCGGTCGGTGCCGACCTCGGCGGTGGAATTGATATAGTCCATCGCGCGGAGCAGCGCCTGCACGGCCGCCGGGGTGGCGTTGGCATTGAAGCTGAAGACCCGCTCGCTGCCGACCGGGTTGAACGACGCGAAGGCGACGCCGTTATAGGTGACCTGCGAGGAGGTATTGGCGATGCCGCCGCGCATGCCGAACCACAATTGATCGCCGGCCATCGCGTTGGTGATCGTCACGGTCAGCGAGCCGCCGTTGAAATTGGCGCTGTCGATGTCGGTGACGGTTGCGTTCTCCCCAAGGTCCAGCGCCACCCGCGTCGGGCTGTTTTCCGTGTAGCTGGCAACGTCGCCCTGCAGGTTGCCGATCGCCGGCGCGTCGTTCACCGGCGTGACGTCGAAGGTGAAGGTCTGTTGCGCGGAATCATAGGCGCCGCCGGCATGGTTGTCGGAGCGCACGCGGAACAGGAAGCTGGCATAATCGTCGCCAGTGCCGTTCGCGTCGGGAATGTAGAAGAATCTGCCAGCCGCGATGTCGGAGGCCAGCACCAGGAAATTGGTGCCGAAGGTCGTGAGGTCGACGGGGTTGCTGCCGTTCGGTCCGTCAACATCGAAATACAATGTGCCGGCCGCGGGATGGCTGTCGACCATGATCCCCTGAATGGCGTCGCCGTCGACGTCGCTGAACGGGAAGTCGGCGACGGTGAAGACGTAGGTGCCGTCCTCGGCCAGGGTCGCGCCGGAATCCGCGCTGGTCGGCGCGTCGTTGACCGGGGCGATGTCGAAGGTGAGCGTGTTGGGCGTCGGATCGGTGTTGGCGCCCGCGCCGACGGTGCCGCCATCATCGACCACCGCGAAATTGATCGCGGCGGCGGCGGCGCCGTTGAGGTTGGCATTGGGCACGAAGGTGAGCTTGCCCGCGGCGATGTCGGCCGCCGTGTAGATCGTGCCGTTGCCGAAGGTCGTGATCGCCACCGGCGCGGCGCCGCCGGCACCGTCCGCGTCGAAATAGAGGATGCCGCCGGTCGGCGCCGAGGTGAGCTTCACCCCGGCGAACGCATCGCCGTCGACGTCGCTGAAGCCGAAATGGGTCTCGTTCAGGACGACGACCTGGTCTTCGGAGATCGTCTGAACGCCGTCGGTGCCCGCGGGCGCATCGTTCTGCGCCTGCACCAGCACCTGGCGCGTGCTCGCGGCGCTGTCCGCCTCGCCGTCATTGACGGTGAAGGAGATGGTGCGCGTGCCCGTCCCCGGCTCCTCCGAAACACTGGAGAAGGTCACGGCGCGAAGCGCCGCCTGGAATTGCGAGAGGGTCGCGCTCGCGCTGTCGGAGGTGAGGGTCAGGATGCCGGTCGCGCCGTCATAGCTCGCGACGATGTTGCCGAATGTCGCGCTGCTGGTGTTGGTGAAGGCGAGCCGGTCGTCGGCTTCGAAATTCACCGAAATGCGCACCGTCGCCGAGGCGAAGCTGGTGTTGTCGACGTCGGTCAGCGTCAGACCGGACGCGATGGCGACCGGCGTCGAGGGGACGTTCACGCCCTCGCTGAAGCTGGCCTGGCCCGTGCCGGCGGTGACCACCGGCGCGTCGTTGGTGGCGATCACGTTGACAGTGGTCGTGTAGCTGCTGCGGTCGGAGCCGCCATTGGCGATGCCGTCGCCGTCGACGAGCGTCGTGGTGATCGTGCGGATGCCCGCCACCGGATTATCGGACGTGTTCACATAGGCGATCTGGCGCAGCAACGCCTGCACCGCGGCGGGCGTGGCGGCATCGCTCGTGAAATTGATGACGAGACTGTTCGTGCTGAAATTGTTCTGAACGGTGCCGATCACGACGCCGTTCACCAGAACATTTGAATTCACGAAGCCATCGGTCGACGTCAGGGTAACGCTCGTGGTCTGGACGATCGCCACCCGGTCCGCGCTCAATACGAGGCCGCCGGTGACGGCAACGGTCAGGCTGCCGCCATTGAAATTGCCGCTGTCGGGATCGGTGACGACGGCATTCTGGCCGAGATCGTAATATGGCTGGGTGTTGGTGTTCTCGGTCGCGGTGATCGCGTCGCCCTGCAGATTGGCGATGGCCGGCGCGTCGTTCACCGCCGTGACGGTGACGTCGCGGGTCACGGGCGTGCTCGGCACGTCGCCGTCATCGGCCTGGAAGCTGATCGTGCGGATCGCGGTGTCGGGCGTGTCGGAGCTGTTGGAATAGGTCACCGCACGCAGCGCGGTCTGCCACTCCGCCAGAGTCGCCGTCGCGCCGGCCGAGGTCAGGGTCAGCACGCCGCCGGCATAATTGGCGACGATGTTGCCGATGCCGGTCGCGGTGCCGAGCGCCAGCACGTCCTCCCCGGCCTGGTAGCCGCCGGTGATCGATACGGTCGCCGCCGCGAGCGTCGCGCTGTCGCTGTCGGCGAGCACGAGGCCCGGATCGACCGCGACCGGCGTGCCCGGAACGCCCGCGCCCTCGAGGAAGGCGGCGCTGCCGTCCGACGGCGTGAGCACCGGCGGGAAGACCACTTCGGTGGTGAAGTTCAGAGTCTCGGGATCGAAGACGCCAAGGAAGATCGCGCCGCTGTCGTCGACGAAGCTGCCGCGGTCGAACAGCACATAATAATCGGTGCCGAAGGCCAGGGTTACGCCCGGATCGATCGTCCAGACGTTGCCGGAGCCGGTGACCTGGCCGCTGGTGACGCCGATCGTCTCCACCAGGGCGTCGTTGTCGGCCCGGTGGATGTAGATATTGCCGCTGCCCGGAGTCACGGCCTCGGTGAAGGTGACGACGATATTGGCGTCGGTATCGACGTCGAGGCCGTTGTCGCCGGGCGTGGTCGCGGAGATTCTCGGCGGCGCGTCGTCCTGATTATAGACTCGGGCATAAGCCTGATCGATCAGGTCGACATCGCCGTCATTGTCGTAATCGACGGCATAGGCCTGTTCCGCCGGGACGAAGAGCTGGAGGTCGTTCGGATCGATGGCGCCGAACGGCGTGTCGCCATAAGCGAGCGCGGTGAAGACGCCGGTGCCGTCATTCTGCCCGTAGCCGAGACGGCCGGGCGCCTGCGGGTCGTCGAAGACGAAGTCGAGGTCGCCGTCCGCGTCGAAATCGCCCCACACGAGGCGAATGTTGTTCGCGATCCCGAGCGGGCTCGCGACCAGGGCCATCGCGCCGTCGTCGTTGCGCAGGACGTTGCCGTAGCTCTGGTCGACCAGGTCGGTATCGCCGTCATTGTCGTAATCGACGGCATAGACCTGCTCCGCCGGGACGAAGAGCTGGAAGCTGTCCGGAGCGATGGCGCCGAACGGCGTGTCGCCATAAGCGAGGCTGGTGAAGACGCCGGTGCCGTCATTCCGCAGATAGCCGATCCGGCCCGGATTGGCGGGATTGTCGTAAAGGACGTCGAGGTCGCCGTCGGCGTCGAAATCGCCCCACAGCACGCGCGTGTTCGTCGGGAGGCCGAGCGGATTGGCGACGAGGGTCATCACGCCATCGTCGTTCCGCAGGGCGTTGCCGTAGGCGAGGTCGACCAGGTCGGTGTCGCCGTCATTGTCGTAGTCGACGGCATAGGTCAGGCTGGCCGGGATATAGAGCTGGAAGCTGTCCGGCTCGATATTGGCGAAGGGCGTGTCGCCGTAGCTCTGGTCGGCGAAGCCGCCGCTCCCGTCATTCTGCAGATAGCCGATCCGGCCCGGATTGGCGGGATTGTCGTAAACGGCGTCGAGATCGCCGTCGGCGTCGAAATCGCCCCAGAGCAGACGCGTATTGGCCGGGATGCCGAGCGGGCTGGTGACGCTGGTGAAGTTGGCGTCGAGGGTCGCGGCGACGCTGACGTCGCGGGTGGCGGCGACGCTCGAATCCTCGCCGTCGTTCACCGTGATGCCGATCGTCCGGAGCGCTTCGTCGGGCTGGTTCGAGGCGTTGCTGTAGGTCACGCTGCGAAGCGCGGTCTGCCACTGGGCCAGGGTCGCGGTGCCGCCGGCGGAGCTGAGCTGCAGAATGCCGGTCGAGGCATCATAAGCCGCCACGATGTTGCCGATCCCCGCCGTCGCCGACAGCGCGAGGACGTCCTGGCCGGCGACGAAATTGCCGGTGATCGCGACGGTGGCGCCGGCGAGGGTGGTGTTGTCGGGGTCGCTGACGGTCAGGCCCGGATCGACCGCCACCGCGACGCTCGGGCCGTTCTTGCCCTCGACGAAGGCGGCGGTGCCGGCCGAGGCCGCCACGACCGGCGCTTCGTTCACGGGCGCCTCCGCCGGCTCGAAGATGCGCAGCTTCATGGCGCTGCCGGACAGATCGATGGTGCTGGTGCTCGTATCGTTCCAGATCAGGGCGAAGCGGTCGCCGCCGAGCGACGCGACGCCGGGCGAACCCTGCGCGTAGAGCGTCTCCTGGTTGGCGACGAACGGGGCGCTGAGCGGCTGGCCGTCCGCGCCGAAGCGCCGGCCGATGACCTCGGAGAAGCCGCTGCCCGGATTGGTCGTCCAGAAGACGAAGAATTCGCCATTGTCGACGGCGACGATCCGCGACTCGCTTTCGATCGTGGTCGGCGCGACGGCCACGGGGATGTTCGTCTCGAGCTCGGCCGACAGCGCGACGCCGTTCGCGTCGAACAGGCGGTGATGGATCTCGTTGTTGAGCACCGGAGTCAGCATCTGGGTGGTCCAGCTCACCACGAAATTGCCGTTGGACAGCTGGATGATGGAGGGCGCGCTCTGCAGGTTCGCGGTGATCGTGTTGACCTGCAGGTCGCCGGTGAGCGGATTGTACTCCGCATCGAACAGACGCAGCTTGATCGTGTTCGGGGAGACATCGTCGCGCCACACGACGGCGAACCCGCCGTCATCGGTCGCGACGATCGCGGGTTCGCCCTGGCCGCCGGTCGTGCTGCCGCCCGGCGGGCCCGCATTGACCATGAACTGCGCCTTCACCTCGCTGCCGTCGGGCGCGTAGATGCGGGCATAGACGTCGCCCTGGTTGGACGGCGTGTTCAGCGTGCCGCTGCGCCAGGAAATGACGACGTCGCCGTCATTGGTGACGGCGATGACGGACATCGCGCCGCTGCCGTTGACCGGCTGGCCGATCAGGAACTCGCCGCCGCGAACACTGCCGTCGGCATTGTAGAACTGGCCGCGCAGTTCCTGCGTGGTCTCCGAGCCGCTGACCAGGAAATGGGTCCAGGTGACGACGAAGCCGCCGTCGTTGAGGCCCGCGACGTTGCTCGCGGTCTGGGTCGCGGTCGCGCCGGCGCCGTCGGTCGTGTTGACCTTGAACTCGACGCCCACCTTGTTGCCGTCATTGTCGAAGCGCTGCGCCTTGATGCTGCCGGCATCGGCGCTCTGGTCGGTCCAGACGACGACGAAGCCGGCATTGTTCGCCAGGGAGCCGATCTCCGCCTGGATCTGGCCGTTGGCCGTCGCCGTGTTGACGAGGATCTCCTCGCCGGCCTGCATCGGCCGTTCGACGAGCACGTCGGTCAGGGTGAGGGTCAGGACCTCGTCATAGCTGTGGCCGGCCTGGTCGGTGACGCGGACGGTGACCTGCGGGTTCGGCGCCGTCTCGAAATCGAGCTTGGCGACGTCGCGCGCGTAGAGCTGGTTGCCGCGCACTTCGAAAGCGCCCCCGGTCGAGTCGCCGACGATCGTGTAGGTGAAGCTCGCATTGGCCGCGCCGACGCCCGCCAGGGTCAGCAAAGGATTGCCCTGGATCGGCGTCTCGCTGATGGTGACGGTCGAGGGAATGAGGTCGGTGATCGCCGTGTCGCCCGGCTCATAGGCCTGGGTGACGATGCCGGCGCCGTTGCCGTCGAGGCCGCCGAAATCCTGCCAGGCGATGGCGAAGCCGCCATTGGCGAGGCCCGTGACGACCGGCGTCACCTGGTTCTGGGCGACGGTGGTGTTGACGAGGAACTCGTTGCCGACTCTCTCGCCGGTAGCGGTGAAGACCTGCGCCTTGATGCCGCGCGAGCTCTGATCGTTGGTCTCGCCTTCCTGGCCGCTGCCGTCGTCCCAGGTGATGATGAAGCCGCCGGTGGTGAGCGCCGAAACGTTCGGCGTCATCTGGTTCATCAGCATCCGCGTGTTGACGATGAAATCATTGCCGAGCGGATCGCCGTCCGCGTCGTAGATGCGGGCCCGGATTTCGTTGCCGACCGGCGCGCCGGTCTGGGTCAGATCGGTCCAGGTCAGCACGAAGCCACCCCCCACGAGGGCGGTGACCGATGCCTGGCCCTGCGAGCCGCCGGTGGTGTTGACGACGAACTCGGTGCCTTCCGGCACGCCGGCGGGAGAGTAAATACGTGCGTAGATGCTGTTGCCGCTCGCCCAGGCGACGATGAAGTCGCCGTCGTCCAGCATCGTCACGGTCGAATTGTTGGCCGCCGCCGCGGCGTTGGTCACCGCGATTTCCGCCACCTCCGGCGTGCCGTCGGCGGCGAAGATCGCCGCCTTGATCTCGTTCGACGAGGCGGGATCGGTCCAGGTGACGACGAAGCGGCCATCCTCCAGGCCGGCGACGTTGGGGTTCGTCTGGGCACCGTCGATGGTCACCGTATTGACCTGGAATTCGCCGAGCGGCGCCCCGGTCGCGTCGAAGCGCTGGCCGTGGATGCCGGTGGCGCCGCCGCTGCCGCCGCCGGAATCACCCACGGTGTCGCCCCAGACGGCGACGAAGCCGCCGTCCGAGAGCGCGGCCACCCTGGGCGCCAATTCGGTGCCGGTGCCGGTGCCGTTCAGCAGGAACTCGCCGCCGACCTTGCCGCCGGCATCGTTGAAGACCTGGCCGCGGAGGTCGGTCGCGGTATCATCGCGCCAGATGATCACATAGCCGCCGCCGGTGAGCCTGGTGATCTGCGGCCCGCTCTGCACGCCGGTGAAGTTGGTGGTGTTGACGGGGGTCTCGCCGCCGAGACGGCGGAAGAGATCGGTGACCAAGGTGGCGTCGGTGGCCGCGGGGATGACCGGTGCGTCGGCGCCGATCGAAACGGCGAGGGCCCGTGCGACGGCATAGGCGTCGCCGCTCAGCTTCTCCTCGGCAACCGGATTGATCGCCGACGAAACACGCGCACCATTCTTACCCCGTGCCATGAAGCACTCCCACCGATTCGCGACGTGAACGCAGTCGCCGCATCCGGTAGGCCGGGGGCGTGAGTCACAGTCTACAAGGCCACCATAGCTGTCTTGAGAGCGAGGCGGTGGCCGCCGCCTCGTTGCGGGAAACTAGGCAAAAACGCATTTCTGTCAATCGGTTGTGGGGCATTGCGGCGTCCCGGCGTAAGACAATTGAGCAGCAAAATCCAGGTTAAGGGGCAGCGGGTTCGCGACGATGCGATGCAGTTGCGAACGCAGGTCGGAGGTCGGCCGTCAGGTGTTGGCAAAGATGGCTGCAAGGCGTCGGGGGCAGGCGACTTCGCGCGCCAAAGACGACGGGCCGCGCGAGCCGGCGGCGCCGGGGCCGGCATTGCGGCCGTTGCTCGAACGCCGTCGAAGGGGCGGCCCGACGCGCTGCTTCATCGGCCCGAATCGCTCCCGTTCCTGGGCCGGCGTCGTGATTTCGGATCGTCCCGGTGCGGTAAAAGCCGCGCCGGGGCGAATGTGAGGCAGGCCATTCCGATTATATTCACACACACGATAGTGAGTATTGACAGCCACCAACTGCGGGTGCAGTCTCCAGCCTCGAGCACCGGCGAGATGATCGGTGCCGCTGGGAGGGATAGACATGAAGGCAGCTCTTCTCGCGTCGGCCTGCGCCGCCGCCTTTGCCATCGCCATGCCCGCGCATGCGCAGGCCCCCGCCGATATGCAGAACCAAGAGCCGGCCGGCGCGTCTGGGACGACGCAGGAGGAGGCGCAGCCCGCCCAGGACAATGAGGTGGTCGTCACCGCCACCCGCCGCGCCGAGCGCCTGCAGGACGTGCCGCTCTCCGTCACCGCCTATAATCAGGAGCAGCTCAACGATCTCGGCGTCGTCGGCTTCGAGGGCATCGCCCAGAATACCCCGGGCATCGTGATCAACCGGCCGACCCAGAACTTCAACAATTTCACCAGCCGCGGCATCAACACCAACGGCTACAGCGCCGGCCTGCAGAGCGCGGTCGCCATCTATGTCGACGAGCTGCCCATCTCGGCGAACGGCAATTCGACGATCCTCGATCCCAACCTCTACGACGTCGAGCGGGTCGAGTTCCTGCGCGGTCCGCAGGGCACCCTGTTCGGCTCCAGCTCGCTCGCCGGCGCGATGCGGATCATCACGCGCAGCCCGAACGTCAGCGAATTCCAGGCCTCGGCGCGGGTCGATCTCGGCCTGACCGGCTCCGATTCCGTCCGCCAGCGCTACGACGCGATGATCAACATCCCGATCATCGCGGACAATATCGGCTTCCGCGCCACCGGCTATTACCGGAACGAGGATGGCTGGGTGAACAATATCGGCACGGGCGTCGAGGATTCGAACAGCCTGGAGGCGTTCGGCGTCCGCGCGATGCTGCAATTCCGGCCCACCGACCGCTTCTCGGTGCGCGTGCTCGCCTCCTACGAGGAGAGCAACCCGGCGGATTCGGGCCTGATCAATCCGCTGCGCGGCGATTTCGTGCGCCGCTCCGACCGGCCCGATCTCTTCCAGGGCAAGCTCACCAACTACAACATCACCGCCAATTACGATTTCGACTTCGCCGAGCTGATCAGCTCGACGACCATCTCCACCTACGATGCGAGCTTCTACGTCGACCTGCAGGGCACGTTCGCCAACGCCTTCCCGTTCGCGCTCGACGCCTACGGCTATGACGATCTCTTCGTGCAGGAGACGCGGCTCGTCTCCGCGCCCGGCGGACGGTTCGACTGGACGGCCGGCTTCTTCTATTTCGACAAAAGGCGCACGGTCGACTTCCGCTACCGCTCGACGCCGGAATTCCTGGCGTCGCGCAACCTGTTCGGCCTGCCGAACGAATATTACAACGTGTTCAATTCCTATACCGACATCAGCGAGATCGCCGGGTTCGGCGAGGCGACCTTCCGCTTCACCGACGATCTCTGGGTGACCGGCGGCGTCCGCTACGGCAACACCACCGTCCAGTCCTTCACCCGCGCGGGCGGCTATAACAGCAACTATCTGACCCTCGCCCTGTTCAACATCTCCAACTTCCCGGTCACGATCACGCCGATCCCGGCCGCGACCGGCCTCCGGGTCGAGGACGACCGGCTGTCGTGGAAGGCGAGTATCTCCTGGCGGCCGTCGCCGACCATCACCACTTATGCGAGCATCTCGACCGGCTTCCGCCCGCCGGTGGTGAACGCCAATGCCGGCCGGGTCAGCGCGATCGACCCGAACGACATCGTGATCCCGGCCGGCGCGACCTCGGACAAGCTCACCAATTACGAGATCGGGCTCAAGGGCCGCTGGCTCGGCGGCGATCTCACCGCCAATCTCGCCGCTTATTATATCGACTGGAGCAACATCCAGGTGCAGGCGAACCGCGTCTCCGACACGCTCCAGTTCGCGACCAATATCGGCGGGGCGGAAAGCTACGGCTTCGAATTCGAATTGCTCGCGCGGCCTTTCCAGGGCTTCAGCATCGCGCTGAACGGCTCGATCAACGAGGCCAAGGTGACCGATCTCACCGCGTCCGAGGCGGCGATCTCCGGCGCCACGGTCGGCACGCGGCTTGCCTCGCCGCGCTTCCAGGGCTCGGCGACCTTCCGCTACGATTTCGCGCTGAGCCCGCGCGCCAATGGCTGGGCGGCGGTGAACATCTCCCATGTCGGCTCGTTCCCGAACCAGTTCCCGTTCATTCCCGGCCGGCCGGGCGTGCCCGCCGCGACCTTTGATTTCACCGATGCCTGGACGAACGTGAACCTCTATGCGGGGACGATCATCGGCGATCTCAACATCACCGCTTATGTGGAAAACCTGTTCGACGACGAGTCGATCACCTACGTCCATCCGGAGGCGTTCCTCGATGCCCGCTATGCGCGGCTCCGGCCCCGCACGATCGGCATCCGCGCCGGCTATGCCTTCTAGACGATGGCCACCGGCGCCGCGCCTTCGCTGACCGCCGCGCGCCCCGCCAAGGGCGCGTGGCTGGTGCTCGCCATCCTGTGCTTCGTCTATGTGCTGAACTTCCTGGACCGGCAGCTGCTGTCGATCCTCGCCAAGCCGATCCAGGACGAACTGGGCGTCACCGACGGCCAGCTCGGCCTGATCGGCGGCCTGTATTTCGCGCTCTTCTACTGCATTCTCGCCATTCCCGTCGGCTGGCTGGCCGATCGCACCAACCGGGTGAAGGTGCTCGCCTTCGCCTGCGGCCTGTGGAGCGCGGCCACCGTCGCCTGCGGTCTGGCCGCCAATTATCCGCAGCTGGTGCTCGCCCGGATGACGGTCGGGATCGGCGAGGCGGGCGGGGTGCCGCCCTCCTATGCGATCATCTCCGATTATTTCCCGCCGGGCCAGCGCGGCACGGCCCTCGGCCTCTACAATCTCGGCCCGCCCATCGGGCAGGCGCTGGGCGTCGCCTTCGGCGCCTCGATCGCCGCCACCTATAGCTGGCGGGACGCGTTCATCTCGATCGGCATCGTCGGCATCGTCACCGCCGTCATCGTCTACCTGGTCGTCCGCGAGCCGGTGCGCGGCGGGCTCGATGTCGCCCCTGCCACGGCCGCGCCCGAGGCCGCGCAGGACGCGGCGCGGTTCTGGGCGACCTGCCGGATGTTCTTCTCGCGCCGGGTGCTGGCGCTCGTCGCCCTGGGCAGCGGCATCACCCAGATCGTCACCTATGCGACGCTCAACTTCGCGACGCTGTTCCTGATGCGCGAGAAGGGCATGACCCTGAACGAGGTCGCGATCTGGTACGCCCTGGTGGTCCTGATCGGCTGCGGCGGCGGCATCTATCTTTCGGGCCGCCTGGTCGATCGCTTCGTGCCGCGCTCGAAGCGCGCCTACGCCATCATCCCCGCGATCGGGCTGGCGCTGGCCGTGCCGCCGTTCATCGGCTTCGTCTGGGCGCCCGGCTGGGAGCTGGCGCTCGCCTTCCTCGTCGGGCCGATGTGCTTCAACTATTTCTATCTCTCGGCGGCGGTCGCGCTGGTCCAGCAGGAGGTGCGCCCGAACCAGCGGGTGCTCTCCGGCGCCTTGCTGCTGCTCGTGATGAACCTGATCGGCCTCGGCCTCGGCCCCACCTATCTCGGCGCGATGAGCGACTGGTTCCGCGCGGACCATCCGACCAATTCGCTGCAGATGGCCTTCTACACCCTCATTCCCTTCTATCTCCTGGCGATCGGGCTGTTCCTGCTGCTCGCCAGGGCCCTGCGCCGCGAAGAGGAGGCAAAGTGATCCGGATCCTGGCAGCATTGTTCGCGCTCGGTTTGGCGGCGCCCGCCATGGCGCAGCCCGTCGTCAACGCCCCCGCGGGCAGCGCGCGCGGCGAGGCGCTGGACGGCGTCAGCGTCTATCGGGGCCTGCCTTATGCGCAGCCGCCGGTGGGCCGGCTGCGCTGGCGCCCGCCCGTGGCGCTCAGGCCGTGGCAGGGCACGCGCGACGCGACCGCCTTCGGGCCGGTCTGCGTGCAGCCCCAGCCGCGGCCGGGCAGCATCTATTACGAGGCACTGCCCGCGATGAGCGAGGACTGCCTGACGCTCAACATCTGGGTGCCCGCCAATGCCCGCAATGCCCCGGTCTTCGTCTGGATCCACGGCGGCGCGCTGACCACCGGCGCCAGCCGCCAGGCCATGTATGACGGCGCGGCCATGGCCCGGCGCGGGATCATCGTCGTCTCGATCAACTACCGGCTCGGCGTGCTCGGCTATCTCGCCCATCCCGGGCTCAGCGCGGAATCGCGCGAGGGCGTCTCGGGCAATTACGGCCTGCTCGACCAGGTCGCCGCCTTGCGCTGGCTCAACCGCAACATCGGCGCGTTCGGCGGCAATCCGAACAACGTCACCATCGCCGGGGAGTCCGCGGGCGCGCTCAGCGTCATGTACCTGATGGCGGTGCCGCAGGCGCGCGGCCTCTTCCACAAGGCGATCCTGCAGAGCGCCTATATGGTCTCCGCGCCCGAGCTGCGCACGACCCGCTACGGCGGCGCCTCGGCGGAGCAGGTCGGCTCCATCCTGATGGGCCTGGTCGGCGCGCCGGACCTCGCCTCGCTGCGCGCGACCCCCGCCGAGGCCCTGGTCAATGCGGCGGCGCGGACGCCCTATTTCCCCTTCGTCACGGTCGACGGCCGCCATGTGCCCGACCAGCTCGTCACGCTCTTCGACCGCGGCGCGCAGCATCGGGTGCCGCTCATCGCCGGCTTCAACAGCGGCGAGATCCGGTCGCTGCGCGTGCTCGCGCCGCCGCCGCCGGCGGACGCCGCGACCTACGAGGCGACCATCCGCCGGCTGTACGGCGATCTCGCCGACGAGTTCCTGCGCCTCTATCCGGCGGGCAATCTCGCCGAGACTGTGCTGCTGCCGCCGCGCGACGCCCTCTACGGCTGGACGGCCGAGCGGCTCGCGGCGAAGCAGACCGCCGCCGGAACGCCGGCCTATTTCTATTATTTCGACCATAGCTACCCGGCGGCGGACGCGCTGAACCTGCGCGGCTTCCACGCCGCCGAAATCCCCTATGCCTTCGGCACGATGGCGCGCGCGCCCGAGGCCTGGCCCCGCGCGCCCGACACGCCGGCGGAGCGGGCCCTGTCCGACGCGATGCTCGGCTATTGGACGAGCTTCGCGCGCAGCGGCACGCCGAGCGCCGAAGGCCAGCCGGCCTGGCAGCCCTACGGCACGGCGCGCCATTACATGGCCTTCGCCGGCACGCCGCGCCCTGGCACGCACCTGATGCCCGGCATGTACGAGCTGAACGAGCAGGTGATGTGCCGCCGCCGCGCCGCGGGGGGCATTCCCTGGGTCTGGAACGTCGGCATCGTCTCCCCGCCGCTCCCCGCCGGAGGGCCCGGATGCCGATAGTCCACGGTGAGATCCAGACCTACAGCCTGACGCTCGACAAGTTCCTCGACCATGCCGCCAAATGGCATCCGAAGGCGGAGGTCGTCACCGCTCATGGGGAAGGGCGGGTCGAGCGGATCGGCTATGCGGGGCTGCGCGCGCGCAGCCTGAAGGTCTCGGCCGTGCTCGCCGGGCTGGGCGTGACGAAGGGCGACCATGTCGCCACGCTCGCCTGGAACAGCCAGGCGCATGTCGAGAGCTGGTATGCGATCATGGGCATCGGCGCGGTCTGCCACACGCTGAACCCGCGCCTGACCGCCGCGCATCTCGCCGCCATGACGCGCCAGTCGGAGGCGCGCATCCTGATCGCCAGCGCCGATCTGGCCCAGCTCGCGCGCGATATTCAGGCGCAGTCGCCGGAGCTCGAGCGGGTGCTGCTGATCGACGCCCCGGACGGCGATGCCGGCACGCTCGAAGCCTTGCTGGCGGAGGCCGATGGCGACATCGTCTGGGGCGATTTCGAGGAGACGGCGCCTTCCGGCCTCTGCTTCACCTCGGGAACGACCGGCGCGCCCAAGGGGGTGACCTATACCCATCGCGGCTGCTTCCTGCACACGATGCGGGCGCTGCAGGCGGACGTGATGGCCTTTCGCGGCACGGACAATGTGCTGGCGGTGGTGCCGATGTTCCACGCCAATGGCTGGGGCCTCCCCTTCGCCGTGCCTGCCGCGGGCGGCAAACTGGTCCTGCCCGGCCGCCAGACCGACGGCGCCAGCTTGGCCCGCCTGATCAATAGCGAGGCGGTGACGATCGGGGTCGGCGTGCCCACGGTCTGGCTCGGCCTGGTCGAGCATCTCGACGCGGTCGGCGGCGAGGTGCTGACGCTGGCGCGGGTCGTGGTCGGCGGCATGCCGATCGCCCCGGCCTTGCTGGCGCGGATCGAGCGCCGGCTGGGCGTGACCGTCCAGACCAGCTGGGGGATGACCGAGCTGTCGCCCTCGGGCACGGTCGCCCGTCCCGAGGATCCTTCGCGCGCGGCGGAGCTGTCCGGCCGGGTGGCGGTGGGCGTCGACCTGCTGCTCACCGATGCGGACGGCAGGGCGCTGGTCAAGCAACGCGGCGTCGAGGGTCATTTGCGGGTGCGCGGCGCCGCCGTGGTCGAGCGCTATTTCGGCCATGAGGAGAGGGCGACCGATGCGGACGGCTGGTTCCCGACCGGCGATCTCGCGCGGATCGACGCCGAGGGCAATCTGATCATCACCGGCCGGGCCAAGGATCTGATCAAGTCGGGCGGCGAATGGATCAACCCCGCCGAAATCGAGGCGGTGGTCGGCGCCATTCCGGAAGTCGCGCTGGCGGCGGTGATCGGCCGGCCCGACCCCAAATGGGGCGAGCGGCCGATCCTGCTGGTGGAAATGCGCGACGGCCTGCCGGTGAGCGACGAGGCGCTGCTCGAGCCGCTGCAAGGGCGGGTGGCGCCCTGGTGGATCCCCGACCAGGTGTTCCGCCTGCCCAACATGCCGCTGGCGCCGACGGGGAAGATCGACAAGATGCGGCTTCGATCCGAATATGGAAATGGTTAAGGGGCAGGAATGCACCCCCGCGAACCGCAGGTGAAGGAAAGGCTTCTGCTTGGCTCATGACGTGAAACCCCGCCGGCGATCGACCAAGGCGGAGCAGCGCGCGGAGATGATGGAGCAGATGCTCGACGCCGCCGAATATCTGTTCTCCCGGCACGGCCTGCACGGCGTCACGCTGAAGGACGTCGCCAAGCGCGTCGGCGTCCACCACACGCTGGTGAACTATTATTTCGAGGACAAGGCCAAGCTGTTCGACGCGGTCTCGGGCCGCCGGGCGGGCGTGACCGTCGAGCGGCGGATGAAGGCGCTGGACGAATATGACGCCGCCACCAAGGGCAAGCCCACGGTCGAGGGCGCGCTGCACGCCTTCCTCGACACCGATCTCGACCTCTATGTCGAAGGCGGCGAGGGCTGGATGAACTATGCCGCTCTGGGCGCCCTGATGTCCAACTCGGCCGAGGGCGGCGCGGAGCTGATGAACAAGCATTTCGATCCGGTCGTGCTGCGGCTGATCGAATTGCTGCGCAAGGCGCTTCCGGGCTGCCCGGACGAGGATCTGTTCTGGGGCTATCATTTCGTGACCGGCGCGCTGATGCTGACCCTCGGCCGCACCGGGCGCATCGACCGGCTGTCGGGCGGCCTGTGCAAGTCGGACGATTTCGACGCGATCAAGCTGCGCATGGCGCGGTTCATGGCGGCGGGGTTCCGGGAGATTTGCGGGCAGAAGGCGGCGGCGAGGAAGGGCTGAGGCGGCCCGTCGTGCAAGTTCATCCATCTAAAACACTAACTAACAAGAGAGTGAGTATTATGGCGAATGGTCTGGACGGGCGGGTGGCGATCGTGACCGGGGCGGGCGGCGGGCTCGGCCGCTGTCACGCGCTCTATCTGGCGCGGCAGGGCGCGCGGATCGTGGTCAACGATCTGACCGCCGAGGCGGCCGAGCGCGTCGTCGCCGAGATCGTCGCGGCCGGCGGCGAGGCGATGGCCGCGCCGGCGTCGGTGACCGACGAGGCCGCGATCAACGCGCTGGTCGCGGCCGTGATGGAGCGCTGGGGCCGGATCGACATCCTCGTCAACAATGCCGGGATTCTCAAGGACCGCAGCTTCGCGAAGATGACGCTCGCCGAATTCCGGCTGGTGGTCGAAGTCCATCTGATGGGCGCGGCGGTCTGCACGAAGGCGGTGTGGGAGATCATGCGCGCCCAAGCCTATGGCCGCATCGTCATGACCACCTCGTCGTCGGGCCTGTACGGCAATTTCGGCCAGGCCAATTACGGCGCCGCCAAGATGGCGCTGGTCGGACTGATGCAGACGCTGGCGCTGGAGGGCGAGAAATACGGGATCCGCGTCAACTGCCTCGCCCCGACCGCGGCGACGCAGATGACCGAGGGGGTGCTCTCCGGCGCGAGCCTGGAGGCGCTCGATCCGGCCCTGGTGAGCCCGGGCCTGCTCGCCTTGACCGGCGAGGCGGCGCCGACGCGCGCCATCCTCTGCGCGGGCGCGGGCCATTTCGCGACGGCGAGCGTGACCCTGTCGCAGGGCCGTCACCTCGGCGCGGGCGACGAAGCGGGCGAGGCGCTGGCGCGCCAGTGGGACGAGGTCGCCGACCGCGCGGGCGAGATCGTGCCGGCCTATGGCTTCACCCAGGCCGAACGCGAGCTGGCCAGCCACGGCATGGGCGCCCCGGTCATGGCGGTCCAGCGGTGACCGGCGGCGGCCCCGCCGTCTCGCGCCGGGCGGTGCTGGCGGGTGCCGGTGCGCTGGCCGCGGCACCGGCCCTGGGCGCGCAAGGCCGCGCCCGCCGCCGGGCCGCGCCGCCCGGCTTCCTCTGGGGCACCGCCATTTCCGGCCACCAGAGCGAGGGCAACAACGTCAACAGCGACGCCTGGCTGATGGAGAATATGACCCCGAGCATGTTCCGCGAGCGGTCGGGCGACGCCTGCGATTCCTACCACCGCTACGCCGAGGATTTCGCCATCGCCCGAGGCCTCGGCCTCAACGCCTACCGGCTGGGGATCGAATGGTCGCGGATCGAGCCGAGCGAGGGCCATTTCTCCAACGCCGCGCTCGACCATTATGCGCGGATGCTCGAATCCTGCCGCGCGCACGGCCTCAAGCCGATCGTCACCTTCAACCATTTCACCGTGCCCCTGTGGTTCGCCATGCGCGGCGGCTTCGAGGTCGCGGACGCACCGGACCTGTTCGCCCGCTATTGCGGCCGGGCGGCGCGGCAGCTCGGCCCGCACATGCACCTCGCCACCACCTTCAACGAGGCGAACATCCAGCTGCTGGTGAACCTCTTCCCGCAGCTCGCCGCCGGGCTGCCCCGGGCGCGGGAGATGATCGCCGCCGCGGGACGCGCCGTCAGCGCGCCGCGTTTCTCGCGCCTGGCCTTCGCCGATCCCGCCGTCTCGACGCCGATCATGCAGGAGGCACACCGCCGCGCCTATGCGGCGATCAAGGCGGCGCGGCCGGGTCTCCCGGTCGGCGTCACTTTGACCACGCAGGACATCCAATCGGCGGGCGATCCGGCGCTCGCCGAGGGCTATCGCCGGCGGCTTTACGGCGACTGGGTCGGAGTCGCGCGCAGCCATGCCGATTTCTTCGGGGTGCAGACCTATACCCGCTTCCGCGTCGGCCCGGACGGGCTGGTCCCGCCGCCGGCCGGCGCCGAGACCACCGCCTCGGGCTACGAATTTTATCCCGAAGCGCTCGCCAACACGATCCGTTGGGCGCACCGCGCGATCGGCAAGCCGATCTACGTCACCGAGAGCGGCATCGCGACCGACGACGACACGCGGCGGATCGCCTTCATCGATCGGGCGCTGGACGGCGTCCGCGCCTGCCTCGACGAGGGCATTCCGGTCCATTCCTACCTCTACTGGTCGCTGCTCGACAATTTCGAGTGGACCTCGGGCTATGGCCACCATTTCGGCCTGGTCGCGGTCGACCGCCAGAGTTTCCGCCGAAGCCCGAAGCCGAGCGCCCGCCATTTCGGCGCCATCGCCCGGGCGAACCGGCTATGAAGCCGTCCGGCGGCTCAGCCGTCGAAGGGCGCGTTCAGCACCAGGTCCACGGCCGAAGGCACCTTGTAGCCCGGCACGAAGCGCTCGCCGAAGTCGCGCAGGAAATTGTCGTAGCTCGTCCCCGGCTGCGTCGCGACCATGTGGCAGAAGCATTCCGTCATGCGCCGCTTCATCTCCAGCCGGGGAAAGGCCGCCACGATCCGCGCCGTCTCCGCCTCCGGCACCAACTCAGCCTGCAGCCCGACGACGTCGAGACAGATGCCGGCGGTGCACAGAGCCACTTCAGGTTCCTTCCAGAGGCCGATCGAGGGCGTCGAATTCAACGCGACGCTGTCCCAGATCAATTGCGCCCTGCGGTCGTCGAAGCCCGCCTCCCGCACGAATTGCCTGGCGAGATCCGCCCCCTCCACCTCGAAGCGGCGCGGCCCGGCGAAATCCGCGTTCAGCGTCACGTCGTGCAGGATCGTGCCCACGGCGACGATCTCCGGATCGTGCGCGATCCCCTGGATGCGGGCGAGCGCGGCGGCGAACAGCCAGGAGCGCATCACATGGTTGAAGAGATAGGGCGCGCAGGTCAGGCGGGCATGGTCGATCGCGCGCGCGACGATCGGGCTGGTTGGGGCGCCGAGCGGCTCGGGCGGGCGCGGCTGGACGATGTTCATCTCGGCTTCCTTTCCGGTTTACCGCGCCGCGGCGGCCTCCTCGATCGGCGCGAGGGCGAGCAGAAGGGCTCTGAAAAGCTTCGGCATGATCGTTCTTTCGTGGGGATGGGGCGGTTGAGGTCAGGCGGTGGGGACCGGGAGCGGCGCGTGCCGCATCTCCCAGGCCAGTCCCTCCTCGTCGAGCGCGCGGCGCACCGTCGGCCGCTCCAGCACCCGCTCGAAATAGCCGAGCAAGGCCGGCGGCAGGTCGAGGTCGAAGGCCTTCGCCCAGCGCAGCATGACGAACAGATAGGCGTCGGCCACGGTGAAGCGCGGGCCGAACAGATAGAGCTCGTGCACATAGTCCGCGAGGAGCTCCAGCCGCTTGAGGACGGTGTCGGCGGCCGCCTGCTTCTCGGCCTCGCTCGCCGCGTGCCAGAAGGGCTTGAAGGCGATGTGCAGCTCCGAGGACAGGAAGGAGAGCATCTCGATCAGGCGGATGCGGCCCAGCGGATTGCCGGGCTCGAAGGTCGGCTCGAAATGGGTGATCAGATCCAGGATCGCGACATTCTCGGTGACGGCCTGGCCGTCGTCGAGGATCAGCAGGGGCACCGAGCCCTTGGGGTTGAGCGCGGTGAAATCCTCGCCCGCCTCGGTCCGCTTGGTCCTGAGGTCGACCCGTTCGAACTCGGCGTCGAAGCCGGCTTCGTGGAGCGAGATGCGGCTGGCGAGGCTGCAGGCGCCGGGGGCATAATAAAGCTTCATCGTTCCTACTCCCTTGAGATGGGTTCGCTTTCGACGGCGGTGGCGGGCAGGCGGAGGGTGACCCGGGTGCCGAGGCCGGGCGTGCTCTCGATCGCGAGCGCGCCGCCGGCGTCGCGGACGAATTGCTCCACCATCGGCAGGCCGGCGCCGCCCAGTCCTTCGCACTTGGTGGTGAAGCAGGGGTCGAGGGCGCGGGCGAGGGTGTGCGGGGCCATGCCGATGCCGGTGTCGGCGATGCGCAGCTCGACCGCCGGGACATCGCCGTGCAGGGCGCGCATCGCCCGGATCGAGACCAGGCCGCGGCCGGCCATCGCGTCGCGCGCGTTGAAGACGAGGTGGAGCAGGGCGCTCTTCAGGTCCGCCGGGTCGCAGGCGGCGCGCGGAAGGCCGGGCCCCAGCCGGACGTGGACCAGCAGCTCCTCCGCCAGCGCCCGGGCCAGCGCCTGGACCTCGGCGAGGCAGGCCGCGACGTCGGCGCTCGGGCCGCCGGTCGGCGTGGCGACGGGCCGGGGCAGCGGCGACGGGTTCGGGTGAAGGTTCATCCGCTCTTCCTCGAAGGGGTGGTGCTGCGGGGCGCGTGGAGGGGGGCGGGGCGCCCCGCAGCACCGGGCTCAGGCGGCTGCCGCCTGCTCCTCGACCGGGTGCACGCCGCGCAGGCCGATCTGCACCCGGTTCCAGAGGTTGATCGCGCCGATCAGCAAGGTGAGCGCGGCGATCTCCTTGTCGTCGAACTGGCTCTGCAGCAGCGCATAGTCCGCGTCCGGCGCATGGGTCTTGGCGACCCGGGTCAGCACCTCGGTCCAGTTGAGCGCGGCGCGCTCGCGGTCCGTGTAGAGCGGGGACTCGCGCCACGCGTCGAGCAGGGCGATGCGCATGCCGTTCTCGCCATGCTTCAGCGCGTCCTTGACGTGCATGTGGATGCAGAAGGCGCAGCCGTTGATCTGCGAGGCGCGCAGCCGCACCAGCTCGAGCAGGCCATGGTCGAGGCCGCTCTGCTCGATCGCGGCTTCGACGGCGATCATCGCCTTGGCGCCCTCGGGCGCGGCCTGGAAGATGTTCAGTCGGGGGGTCATTGCACTTCTCCTTGGGTTGAGCGGGCGCGGCCGTCGGCGATCGCCCACCAGGTCATGCAGGCGGCGAGGATCGCGGGGAGGGAGACGACCGGGAAATCGCGGACCAGATCGGACGGGGCGCAGAGCCCGACCGCGACCTCCCAGACGTGGAACAGGGCATGGCCCGAAAGCCAGAGCGCCGACGCGCCCCAGGCGACCGCCCGATCCCGCGGCTTCGCGGCGCCCCACAGGAAGGCGACGCCCACGAGCAGGAAGATCAGGCCGATGTCGCGCAGGAAATGCTGGTTGAACGGCCCTGTATTGGTCACGCCCGGGATCGAGAAATACCAGTTGGCGGGATCGACGAGCATGTAGGTGCCGTTCGCCAGCGCACCCGCGCCGAGCAGGATGGCGGTGCCGATCGAGAGCTGCCTCAGCATCGCGGCCTCCTATTTCTTCGGGGGCGGGGGAACGTTGACGAGCCACCAGTCGAAATCGGTGGCGCCGAGCGTCGCGCCGGGGCCGGGGACGAGCGAGGCGTCGTCCAGCCTGGCGCCGAAATAGAGGGCGTCGGGATCTGGGATCACCGGCCGCGGGTCCCTGTCATAGTCGAGCACCCGGGCGACCAGCTCGTCCATCCGGAACGCCTCCGGCCCGCCGATCTCGATGGTGGCGTTGGCCGGCGGCCCGAGCGCCGCCTTGGCGACGGCGGCGGCCACGTCCTGCGCCGCCATCGGCTGGAACAGCGCGTGGGGCAGGCGGATCACGTCGCCGTCGGCGCCCGACTGGGCGATGCCGCGCAGGAATTCGAAGAACTGGGTGGCGTGGATCAGGGTGTAGGGGATGCCGGCCCCGCGGACCAACTCTTCCTGCGCCTGCTTGGCGCGGAGATAGCCGCTCTCCGGCAGCCGCTCGGTCCCGACCACGGAGAGGGCGAGATGATGCCCGATCCCCGCCGCCTTTTCCGCCGCGGCGACGTTGCGGCCGGCGGTGGTGAAGAAGGCCATCGCCGCCTCGGGCTCCAGCGACGGCGAGTTGGCGACGTCGACGACCACGTCCGCGCCGGCGAGCGCCTCGGCCAGACCTTCGCCGGTGATGGTGTCGACCCCGGTATTGGGCGCCGCGGCGACCGCCGCATGACCCTGTTTGCGCAGGATGTCGACGACCTTCGACCCGATCAGGCCGGTTCCGCCGATGACCACGATCTTCATCTCTCCACCTCGTTCGTTCGGTTGCAGGCACGAGGATCGCGGAAGCGCCGTCGGTGGACTATCGTGCGAAGGGGCGGCCGGTGCCTGCCCGGCGACAGGCGGACCTGATCCTTGGGATAGGCGGTCAGGCGGCCGCGGGCCGGCCGGGCAGCGAGAAGCGGAACAGCGCGCCGCCGTCCGGATGATTGGCGGCGACGATCGTGCCGCCATGCGCGGCGATGATCGACTGGCAGACGGCGAGGCCGATGCCCATGCCGTCGGCCTTGGTGGTGAAGAAGCCGTCGAAGACCCGGTCCAGATCCTCCGCCGCGATCCCCGGTCCGTTGTCGCGAATGACGAAGCGCACGCCGCCGCCGGCCTCGGCCTCGGTGCGCAGCTCGATCAGGCGGCCGCCGCCGTCGCCATGCTGGGCCAGGGCCTGGACGCTGTTCAGGAGCAGGTTGACGATCACCTGCTGGAGCTGGACCCGGTCGCCGGGCACGTCGGGCAAGGCCGCGGCCATGGCCGCCGAAAGGGTGATCGCGCGCGCCTCGAGGTCGTGGCCGACGAAGAGCAGGGCCTCCTCGACGACCGCGTTGAGCGCGAGCGGCACCCGCTCCGGCGCGTGCTTCGCCGCCATGTTCCGGATCCGCTGGACGATCTCGCTGGCGTGGCGGGCGCTGTCGGCGATCCGGCGGTTGAGCGCGTCCACCTTGGCGAGATTGGGCTCGTCGCGCGACAGCCAGCGCAGGCTGGTCTCGGCGTTCATGGCGATGGCGGAGAGCGGCTGGTTGACCTCGTGCGCGATCGAGCTGGCCAGTTCGCCAAGGGTGGCGATGCGGGCGGCGCGGCTGTAATCGGCTTGCAGCTGCCGCAGCTGCACCTCCGTTCGAAGGCGCTCGGTGACGTCCTCGAAGCTGAGCAGGCTGACGTCCAGCCGCTCGGGCGGGGTTGGGAAGGTCACCGTCAGCTGAACGTCGATCAGCCGCCCGTCGAAGGTCCGCACCTTCATCAGCTCGCCATGGCTGCGCCGCCGCTCGAAATGGGCGATCATCACCCGCCGCGCCGTGTCGGGCGACGCCGCGAAGACATAGTCGATCGGGCCGACCAGCGTCTCCGCGTCGGCCGCCCCGAACAATTGGGCGGCGCCATGATTGGCGGCGGTCACCCGGACGAGCTTTCGTGCGGTAACGACCAGTTCTTCCCGGCCCTGCAGGTGCGCCGCGAGATCGGTCACGCCCTGCGACCGCAGCTCGTAGAAGATCGCGCCCACGGCGCGGGCGTCGACCTGGAGCAGGGCGCCGGGCAGATGATGGAGGAGCCGGCGGTAGCGCTGCTCGCTCGCCCGCACCGCCCAGAAGGAGCGGTCGTCCGCCATGTCGCCGTCGACGGCGACCCAGAGCCGGTCAGGCAGCCCGTCTTCCGGAACGCCCCACACGCTGAGGATCGCGTTGCGGAACATGAAGGAGTGGATGCCGCTGGTCCGCAGCGCGTGGGCCGGCCGGTCCGCCGCGACCGCGACGATCAGTTCGGCGAGGATCGCCCAGCTTTCCGGCGGACAGAAATTGGCGACCGGCTGGCCGATCATCGCCTGCTGGCCGACCGGCGCGCCGACCAGCTCCAGGCCGCGCGCATTGACGTCGACGATGCGAGCGCCGTGCAGCAGGGCCGCCTCCCAGTCCGGCCAGCCGCCGCCGGTGGCCACGGCCTCGACCAGCGGCAGCACGTCCGAAAGGTCGACCTCCCAGCAGGCGGCGGACTCGGGGCCGACGCCAGGCGGCGGCACGGGCGCGGTCGTGGAAGGCGCTCCCCCGGTCATGCTAGTGCTCCGGCCGCTCTCTCCGCTCCCGGCCGAGCACGACGTCGATGAGCAGGAGAAGCGCGTCATCGTCGACCGGCTTGCCCAAGCAGGCGAGCGCGCCCGCCTCGATCGCCTGCCCGCAACTCGGCGAATCGGAGGTCACCACGATCGCCGGCAGGCCAGGGTCCGTCGCGGCGAGGCGGCGCAGCAGCTCCACCCCGTCCATCTGCGGCATCCGGAGATCGGTGATCAGCAGATCGAACCGGCCGGGCGCATGATCGTCGAGAAAGGCCGCCGCCCCGGCATAGGTCCGGCTAGAAAGGCCCGCTACCTGAAGAAGATCGTCCAGGGCTTCGCGCATGGCGGCATCGTCATCCACAATCGCAATGAGTGGCGGTTCGGACAAAGGCTGGAACCTCGCAGTCGGGGCCGGACTGGCCGCCCCGAGTGTCGCGCGATCCCGCGCCCGCCGTAATAACACCATGGTCTAGCTTGGCTCGGCCTCCCGCAAATCAGCGGGCAAGGCCTCCCAGGCACGGACGAGATCGCTGATCGTCCTGACCTGCATCTTCCGCATCACGCTGCTGCGGTGAAGCTTCACCGTGACGACGCTGATCCCGAGTTCCCAGGCGATCTGCTTGTTGAGCCGGCCGAGCGCGACCGCGCGGAAGACCTGGCGCTCGCGCGGGGTAAGGCTGGCATGGCGATCGACCTGTCGGCGGGCGGCCTGCGCCCGGCTCCGCTGCGCGACGTCGCGCTCGATGCCGATGGTCACCGCGTCGAGCAGGGTCTGGTCCCGCACCGGCTTGGTGAGGAAGTCGATCGCGCCGGCCTTCATCGCCTGCACCGTCATCTCGATATCGCCATGGCCGGTCAGAAAGACGACCGGCTTCGCATTGCCGTTCGCCGCGAGCTGCTGCTGGAGATCGAGGCCGCTGCCGCCGGGCATGCGCACATCGAGCACGAGGCAGCCCGACCGGTCGGGGATGCTGGCCTCGGTCAGCTCGTGCGCGGAGGCGAAGCCGGCCGCGTCGAGGCCGACCGATTCCATCAGATCGGTGAGCGCGCCGCGCACGGCGGCATCGTCGTCGACGATCAGCACCAGCGGGCGATCGAGGGTGGCGGCCATGGTCATCGGCAGGTCCTTTCGTTCGACTCGTGAGGACCGGGCGATGGTCTCACCGCGCTTCCGCGCGGGGAATCCCGAAACCGGTCAGCCGGCATTGCCCCGGTCGGGGGGACGCGCCTCGACCCGGATGACACGTCGGCCGAAGCGATGCGCATCGATCGACCAGGCACCCGGCCCAAGCAGCGCAAGCGCGCCGACGCAGCCGGCCGAACCGAGCAGCAGGAGCAGGACCTCTCCTTGGGCGGTAAGCAGACCGGCCGCCAGGGACAGGAGGAGCAATGCCGCGGCAGCGCGCGTGCCCAACCCGAGGATGAGCGCCAAGGCTATGAGAGTGGACGGAATTGCCGACGGCCACCAACTTGTCTCGGGCCACAAACGGGCAAATGCCGGCCAGGCGGTGAGCGCGCAGGACAGCCGCAGCAGCAGCAAGGCGGCGCCCGTCACGCCATCCGGAAACCGAGAAATCATGGACAGGCGATAACCGCAGGCGGGGTCCGGGCCAGCCTTCTGTCCGGGGATGTTCCGATCCCCCGTTCGGGGGTACCATCCTTTCCCGTCCACGGGCGAATGGGCGCGTCGGCCAGACCCGCGGCGGCAACCCAGGGGAATTTGCAGGACGGGCAATGCAGCTGATCCGGGCGCTCCTTGTCGCGACATTGCTGCTGACACCCTTGTCGGCGCTCGGCGCCGCGCGGTCGCTCGCTCACTATACCCACCAGCGCTGGAGCGCCGAAAGCGACGCGCCGCGACCCGTCGTCGCCCTAACCCAGGACCGACGCGGCTACCTCTGGGTCGCGAGCGCCGCGGGCCTGTTCCGCTTCGACGGCATTCGCTTCGAGCCGATCAGCGGCGGCGTCGACCTCGTCGTGCATGGCGCTCCGGCCGCCTTGCTCGCCCGGCGGAACGGCGAGGTCTGGACCAATTTCGAGCGCTCGCGGCGGTTCGCCGTCTATCGCGAGGGCCGGCTGCAATTTCTCGACGCGCCGCCGGCGCCGCATCGGGTTGCGGCGATGCACGAGGCGCAAGACGGGACGATCTGGGTGCTGACCGAGCGCATCGGCGCGCCGCTCATGCGCTACCGGAACGGCCGCTGGACCACGTTCGGGGCCGAGGCCGGCGCGCCGCTCGACAATCCCTTCTCGATGGTGGTGACGGGCGACGGCACGGTCTGGGTGTCGTTCACCGCCTCCGTCAGGCGGCTGACGCTCGGCAGCGCCCGGTTCGAACTCGTCCGGCAGACGCCGGGCGGCCTGGGCCGGCTCTCGCTCGACCCGCAGGAGCGGGTCTGGCTGAGCGAGCGGCGGGGAAGCTATCCGCTCACCGGTCCCGGCGGGCGCGGGAACCCGCCGCTGCTGCGCCATGCCTATCCGACCGACAATGGCGAGATCCGGGGCTGGCCGACGTTCGACCGGCAGGGAAATCTCTGGATCGCCACTTATTATGCCGGGCTGCAACGGGTGACCCGGCCGGATCCGCGCGGCGCCGCCTCGCCGGCGGAGGCCGCCGCCAGCGTCGAGCGCTTCGCCGCGCGCGACAATCTGTCGTCCGACGCGACAACCCTGGTCTTCCAGGATGCGGAGGGCAATGTCTGGGCCGGGACGGAGAACGGCCTGGACCGGTTCTGGCCGGCGACATTGCGCGCCGAGCCCGAACTCACCCGGCCGGCCGCGTTCGGCGATCTCCTGCTCCGAGCCTCGGACGGCAGCGTCTATATCGGCGAGGCTTCGACCGTCTATCGGGTGCGCCCGGGCGGCCGGCCCGAGCCGATCCTGCGCACCGGCAATGTCGAGCCGCGCGCGCTCTGCGAGGCGCCGGACGGCGCGATCTGGATCGCGACCATGGACAATCGGGTCGCGATCTGGCGCGACGGGCAGGTCCGCCGCCTTGACCAGCGGGCGCCGCTCGATCTCACGGTCTACGACTGCGCGTTCGATGCCGACGGCGCTTACTGGCTGACCGCGTCGCTCGAGGGCATGGCCCGCTGGCGCGCGGGCCGCTGGGAACGGATGTTCGGTCCCGCCGGCCCCGGCTTCATCCCGAAATCGATGGTCGCCGATGCGCGCGGCAGGCTCGCCGTCCACTGGAACGACCGCATCCTGATGCGGCTGGACAGGCCCGGAGGCAGCCCCGTCGCGATCCCGTTCGGTATCTATGCGCCCTATGACGTGGTCCTCCATGCCGAGGCGCCGGACACGTTGTTCGTCGCCGGGCGGTTCGGGCTGGCGCGGCTCCGGGACGGGCGCTTCCAGACCATCTACGCCAGCCGGATGCCGCTGTTCAGCGATCTCAAGGGCATGATCCGGACGCCCGCCGGCGACATGTGGCTCGCCAGTCCGGGCGGGATCTTGCGCCTGAGCGCGGCCGAACTCGACCGCGCCTTCGCCGCGCCGGGCCACGTTCCTGCCGCGCAGGTCTTCGGCGCGGCCGACGGTCTGCGCAGCCGGCCGCATACGCACAGCCGCAACGCGATCGTGCAGGGCGGCGACGGCCGACTCTGGATCGCGACCCAGACCGGGACCCTGTGGCTCGATCCGGGCGACATCGCGATCAGCCGGACGCCGCCGCGGGTGAATGTCGGCGCCGTCACGGCCGACCGGGTCTATCGCGATCCGGCCAGCCTCACGCTGCCGGCCGGCACCTCGAACATCCAGATCGATTTCGCGGTGCTGAGCTTCTCCAACCCCTACGCCGCGCGGGTCCGCTACCGGATGGAGGGCCAGGACGCGGCCTGGATCGAGGCCGGCACCCGGCGGCAGGCCTTCTACACAAACCTCGCGCCGGGCAGCTACCGCTTCCGCCTGATCGCCGCGAACAAGGACGGCGTCTGGAACGAGGAGGGTGCCACCGTCGCGTTCGAGATTCCGCCGACCTTCTTCCAGTCCTGGTGGTTCGTCGTCTCGTGCGTTGTGCTGGCGCTGGCCCTGCTCTGGCTGGCCTACCGGTTGCGCGTGGCCCAGCTCGCCCACCGCATCCGCAACCGGCTCGAGGCGCGGCTGGCCGAGCGCGAGCGCATCGCCCGGGAGCTGCACGATACCCTGCTGCAGAGCGTCCAGGGGTTGATCCTGCGCTTCCAGTCGGTCGCCAACAAGATGCCGGCGGAAGGGGCGCCGCGGCTGCAGCTCGAGGCGGCGTTGCAGCGGGCCGACCAGGTCATTGCCGAGGGGCGGGGCCGCGTCCAGGAGCTCAGGGCCGCCGACGGCGGCAGCGACCTGACGGAGCTGCTTCGGGACCGGGCGGCCGCCGCGGGCTTCGATCCCGCCATCCCCATCCGCATCGTCGTCGAGGGCCGGCCGCGGCCGGTCCATCCGCTCGTGTCGGTCGAGCTCGGCCAGATCGTCGGGGAGGCGCTGTTCAACGTCGCCCGTCACGCCAAGGCGAGCAATGTCGAGATCACCATCCGCTTCGTGCCCCGGCAGCTCGCCGTCGAGATTCGCGACGACGGCGTCGGGCTGGCGCGGAATGTGCTCGCCGAGGGACACCGGCCCGGCCATTTCGGCCTGATCGGGATGCGCGAACGGGCGGAGCGGATCGGCGGCGGCTTTTCGCTCGACAGCGGTCCCGGCATGGGCTGTACCGTGACGGTGACGCTCCCCGCGCGCCTGGCCTTCGCCGATCAGGCGCCGCGCGGCGGCCTGTTCGCCCGCCTCTTCCCAGGTCTGTTCCGTCCAAGGAAGGAAGCCAGCCGTGCCTGAGCAAGGTCCCCCGCCGATCCGCATCCTGATCGTGGACGATCATCCACTGCTGCGCGAAGGGGTCGCCTCGATCCTGGAGGACCGCACCGACATGGTGGTCATCGGCGAGGCCGTCGACGGCGCCGAGGCGGTCGCGCGCTTCCGCGCGCTGAAGCCGGACGTGACCCTGATGGACCTGCAGATGCCGGTGATGAACGGCGTCGAGGCGATCACCGCGATCCGGGCCGAGCATCCCGACGCGCGCATCCTGGTGCTCACCACTTATGCCGGCGACGTGCAGGCGGTGCGCGCGCTGAAGGCGGGAGCGACCGGCTATCTGCTGAAGAGCAGCCTGCGGACCGAGATGCTCGACGCCATCCACAACGTCCATCGCGGCCGCCGCCACGTGCACAGCGAGGTCGCGGCCGAGATCGCGCTGCATATCGTCGACGACAGCCTGAGCGACCGGGAGACGGCGGTGCTTCGCCTGGTCGCGGTCGGCAAGGCGAACAAGGAGGTCGCCCGCGCGCTCTCCCTTTCCGAGGAGACGGTGAAGGCGCATCTCAAGAGCATCTTCGCCAAGCTCGACGTCTCCGACCGCACCCATGCGGTGACCGTCGCGACCAGGCGCGGCATCATCGAGCTCTGACCCGCGGCCTCAGGCCAGCGTCATCCCGCCGTCGACGCGCAGGTTCATCCCGGTGACGAAACTGCCGGCGTCCGAGACCAGGAAAAGGGCGGCGGCGGCGAGCTCCTCCGGCCGGCCGAGGCGGCCGAGCGGAATGGCCGCGGCCATGGCGGCCTCGAACGAGGGACGCTGGTCCGCGGGCACGCCCAGTTTGTCGAGGATGGCCGTGTCCGTCGGACCGGGGCTCAGCATGTTGACCCGGATTCGCCGGTGCTTCAGCTCGATCGCCCAGCTGCGGACGAAGGCGCCGAGCGCGGCCTTGGTGCCGGCATAGACGGCATGGCCGTCGAGCACCTTCTCGCTGGCGATCGAGCCGGTCACCAGGATGGCGCCGCCGTCACGCATGACCGGAACCATCTTCTGCACGCCGAAGAAGGCGCCGCGCGCGTTGATCGCGAACTGGCTGTCATAATCGCTCTCGGAGACCTCGGCCGATGGCCGGATCGCGTTGATCCCGGCATTGGCCACATAGATGTCGAGGCCGTCGAACCGATCGGCCATCTCGCGCGCCGCCGCCGCATGATGGCGCAGGTCGGCGACGTCGCCCTGCAGGCCGATCGCGCCTTCGCCGATCTGCGCGACGGCCTCGTCGAGCATCTCCCGGCTGCGGCCGGAGATGACCACCTGGGCGCCCTCCCGGGCGAAGCGGCGCGCCATGGCGAGCCCGATCCCGCTCGTGCCGCCGGTGATCAACACGGTCTTTCCATCCAGCATGTGTGAACTCCTCATGTTCGGACCCGGCGGGCGCGACAAGACGGGGTGCAAGATCGGCGCGGCATCGCCGCCGGACCATCGTGCGGAAGGCTGTCCGGACCTGTGCCGGGGGAGAGACGGGCCAGGCCGGTAGGCCGAGCCACCCGGACCAAGGTGCGATTCCGCGGCGCTTCGGCCGGCGCCAGAAAGAGCCCAGGCGAGCCGTGTCAATCGGACGCGACAGGGATGATGAACGCAGGGCTTTTTCCGATTTCTCCCTGCGGCCGACGAAATGGCAGACGAGCATCCAACCTGTCCGGCTCCCCGCCCATAAGCCGAGGAAGCCGCGATGAGTGCCGCCCCGATCAACATCCTGCTCCAGACCACGATCGAGCCGACCGAGGACGACTGGTCGATCGCCCGGTTCAGCCGGCTCGCCGAACTGCTCTCCGACGCGCGCGGCGAGGACGGCCGCCACCGCTATGACGTGACCGCGCGCGACCGGGGCCCGGCTGGGACGCCCGATCCGGTGCTGGCGCGGCTCGACGAAAGCGAGTTCGACCAGCTCTGGCTGTTCGCGGTGGACACGGGGGAGGGCCTGACCGCGGAGGATTGCGCGGCGATCTCGCGCTTTCGGCAGACCGGCGGCGGGCTGATGGTGACCCGCGATCATATGGACCTGGGCTCGTCCATCTGCACGCTGGGCGGCGTCGGCGCGGCGCATTTCTTCCATACGCGCAACCTGAACCCGGATCCCGCCACGCACCGGCGCGACGATCCGTGGACGGCGGACATCTCCTGGCCGAACTTCCACTCGGGCGCCAATGGCGACTATCAGGCGATCTCGCCGGTCCTCCCCATCCATCCGGTGCTGAGCAATCCGGCCTCGCCAACCAGCGCGATCCGCTACCTCCCCGCCCACCCGCACGAGGGCGGCGTGCGGGCGCCGGAGGGCAGCGACGCGCGGGTCATCGCCATCGGGCAGAGCAAGGCGACGGGGGAGCCGTTCAACATCGCGGTGGCGTTCGCGAACGGGCCGGAGGGCGGCCGGGCGATCGCGCAGAGCACCTTCCACCATTTCGCCGACTATAATTGGGACGTCGGCGCGGGCAGCCCGAGCTTCGTCAGCGAGCCGCCGGGCGAGGGCCTGCGCGCCAATCCCGAGGCGCTGGCGGACACGCGGCGCTACATGCTCAACCTCGCCGCCTGGCTGGGCCGTCGGCCGGCCTGGATGCCCTGATCCGGGCCGATTTCGGCGGCCGCTTGCTGAATGGAATCCTGATACAGGTCAATATCTTGCGCCGGGAACCCTCGTCCGGCCCGGCGGTTCTGAGGAGGTGACAGCCAAGCGGCTGGCCAGCCAGATCAGGAGACCCCTTCATGACGTCCGAGCTTCGCGACGACGCGCCGGCGACCGCCGCGCGCGATGCCGACAGGCGCGCCGAGGAGATGGGCCGCGATGGTGAAAATGCCGTCATCGGCCGCACCGTCACGATCAATCGTCCGCGCGAGGAGATTTATGCCTTCTGGCGCGATTTCTCGAATCTGCCGCTCGTGATGGACAATGTCGAGCGGATCGATGTCATGGACGAACGCCGCTCGCTCTGGGTGGTGAAGGCGCCCGCCGGCAAGACGGTCGAATGGGAGTCCGTCGTCACCGACGACGCGCCCGGGCGGCTGATCGCCTGGCAGTCGGTGGAAGGGGCGGACGTCGCCAGCTCGGGCAGGATCGAGTTCCTCGACGCGGCGCCGGGGCGCGGCACGATGGTGCGGGCCACTTTCTCCTACGATCCGCCCGCGGGCGGGCTCGGCGAATGGATCGCCAAGCTCTTCCAGCGCGAGCCGAACGTACAGGCGCGGCGAGATCTCAGGCGGCTGAAGCAATATCTGGAGACCGGCGAGGTCACCAGTTCCGCGAGCCCATCCGGCCGCGACGAAGATCCCACCGAACAGCATCCCTGATGAACCCCCTTCGTCATTGCGAGCGAAGCGAAGCAATCCAGCGGATTGCCACGTCGCCTTCGGCTCCTCGCAATGACGCCAACACTGGAGAAGCTTGAATGCGCGCAGTCACGTGGCAGGGCCGGCACAAGGTCCAGGTCGACACCGTTCCCGATCCCGAGATCGTCAATCCCCGGGACGCGATCATCCGCGTCACCTCCACCGCGATCTGCGGCTCCGACCTGCACCTGTATGACGGCTACATCCCGACGATGCGCAAGGGCGACATCCTCGGCCATGAGTTCATGGGCGAGGTGGTCGAGGTCGGCCCGGGTTCGACCCTGGTGAAGGGGCAGCGCGTCGTCGTCCCGTTCACCGTCTCCTGCGGCAGCTGCTTCTTCTGCGGCAAGGAGCAATATTCGGCCTGCGACAACAGCAATCCGGCGACCACCTCGGACGCGTCGGAGACGCTCTACGGCTATCCGATGGGCGGCGCCTTCGGTTACGCGCACCTGACCGGCGGCTATGCCGGCGGCCAGGCCGAATATGTCCGCGTACCCTATTCCGATGTCGGCCCGATCGTGATCCCCGACGGCCTTCCCGACGACAAGGTCCTATTCCTCTCCGATATCCTTCCTACCGGCTGGATGGCGGCGGAGAATGCGATGATCGAGGAGGGCGACACGGTCGCGGTCTGGGGCTGCGGTCCGGTGGGCCTGTTCGCGGTCCAGTCCGCCCTGTTGATGGGGGCGCACCGGGTGATCGCCATCGACCATTATCCGCGCCGGCTGGCGCTGGCGAAGCAGCTCGGCGCCGAGGTGCTCAACTATGAGGAGACCGACATCCGCGAGGCGCTGTGGGAGATGACCGGCGGCATCGGCCCGGACGCCTGCATCGACTGCGTCGGCATGGAGGCGCACGGCATGGCGATCGACAATATCGTCGACACGATCAAGGCGCATACCTTCCTCGGCACCGACCGGCCCCACGCGCTTCGCCAGGCGATTCTCGCCTGCCGCAAGGGCGGACGGCTCTCCATCCCCGGCGTCTATGGCGGGATGGCCGACAAATTCCCGATCGGCGCGCTGATGGAGAAGGGGCTGACCGTGAAATCCGGCCAGACTCACGTCCAGAAATACAGCCAGCTCCTGCTCGACCTGATCGCGGAGAACGAGATCGACACCGAGTTCATGATCTCGCACCGCGCCAGCCTGGAGGACGGCCCCGCCCTCTACAAGAAATGGCATAGCGAGCAGAACGATTACACCAAGATCATCCTCAAGCCCGGAATGGAGCCCAGCCATGAGCCAGCGTAAATTCGCCATCGTCACCGGCGCCTCGACCGGCATCGGCCTCGAGCTCGCCAAGCTCGCCGCGCAAGAGGGCTACGACCTGCTGGTCGTCGCGGACACGCCGCTCGTGGACGCCTCCGCGGCGCTCAAGGATTTCGGCGTCGAGGTCCGCTCGGTGGAAACCGACCTGTCCACCGGTCCGGGCGTCGACCGGCTGCTCGACGCGGCCGGCGGGCGCGACATCGACCTGCTCTGCGCCAATGCCGGCCACGGCCTCGGCCATGGCTTCCTCGACCAGGCGCCGCGCGACTGGCGGCACGTGATCGACACCAACATCACCGGCACCCTGCTGCTGATCCAGCGCGTCGCGAAGGAGATGGTGTCGCGCAAGGACGGCAAGATCCTGATCACCGGCTCGATCGCCGGCTTCACGCCGGGCGCCTTCCAGGCCGTCTACAATGGCAGCAAGGCCTTCATCGACAGCTTCGCCGAGGCGCTCCGCAACGAGCTCAAGGATACGGGCGTCACCATCACCACGCTCATGCCCGGCGCGACCGAGACCGAATTCTTCGCGCGCGCCGACATGCTCGACACCAAGGTGGGCCAGTCGGATAAAGCCGATCCCGCCGATGTTGCGAAGGACGGCTGGGAGGCAATGAAGGCCGGCCAGGGCCATGTCGTGTCAGGCTGGAGCAACAAGCTCACCGTCGCCATGGCGCACGTCACGCCCGCCTCCATGCTCGCCGAGCAGCACCGGAAGATGGCCGAGCCCGGCAGCGGCAAGGAATAAGCGCGCGCGAGCGCCCGGGCGGCAAGCCAAGGCTGCGGCGAGGCAAAGCGGTGGGAGTCGGCGCATGCCGGCGCGGCTGCTAGAGCGCGGACGATGAGCGAGCCCGTCGTCCAGACCCAATATGGCCCCGTCCGGGGCCGGACCGAGGATGGGGTCTCCCGCTTCTTCGGCATCCCCTATGCGGCCGCGCCGGTCGGCGCGCACCGCTTCCGGGCGCCCGCTCCGCATCCGGGCTGGCGCGAGGTGCGCGACGCCTCGGCGCTCGGCCCGAACGCGCCGCACGCGATCAAGCCTTTCCCCGGCCTCGACGTCGAGCCGATCGTCGGCTCCGGCTGGCGCAAGGGGGACGAGTATCTGAACGTCAATATCTGGGCGCCGGAGCGCGCGGCCGACGATCCGCTGCGTCCCGTCATGGTCTGGATCCACGGCGGCGGCTTCGTCATCGGCTCGAACTATGCGGCGATCCAGGACGGCACCGCCTTCGCCCACTCCGGCATCGTGCTGGTCGCGATCAACTACCGGATGGGCGTGGACGGCTTCCTGCCGATCCCGGGCGTGCCGACCAATCTCGGTCTCCGGGACATGCTCTTCGCCCTCGAATGGGTGCGCGAGAATGCAGCCTCGTTCGGCGGCGATCCCGACAATGTCACCGTGTTCGGCGAGAGCGCCGGCGCGATGGCGATCGCGGACCTGATCGCCTCGCCTTTGGCCGAGGGCCTGTTCGCCAAGGCGATCGTCGAAAGCGGCCATGGCTCGATGGTCCGCGACCTGGATGTCGCCCAGCGCCTCGTGAAGAAGATGGCGAAATTGCTCGGCGTTCCGGCCACCGAGCAAGGCTTCCGCTCGACCAGCTTCGAGCAGTGCGTCGCCGCGGTCGAGAAGGTTTCGCTGCCGACCGCCCGGATCAACCTGCGCGACGCCAACGGCCACGACGCCGTCTACGGGATCAGCCGCTTCATCCCCGTCTGGGGCGACGACGTGCTGCCGGTGAAGCCGGTCGACGCGCTGCACCGGGGGGCGGGCGGGACCGTCGATCTGCTGATCGGCACGAACGCACAGGAGATGAACCTCTACCTCGTCCCGACCGGGATCCGCGACAAGATCGGTTCGCTGCTCGCCACCTTCGCGTTGAGTCGTTCGCAGCCCGGCGCGCGCAAGGTGCTGAAGGCCTATGGGCTCGGCAGGGACGGGAAGAAGCCCGGCCAGGCGCTGACCGACGCGATGAACGACCTCGTCTTCCGCTGGCCGGCTCGGGTCTATGCGGAGGCGCATAAGGGCCGCACCCATTTCTACGAACTGGACTGGGGTTCGGACGCCTATGGCGGCCAGCTCGGCGCGAGCCACGGCATGGAATTGCCCTTCGTCTTCGACACGCTGGCGAGCGTCACCGGACCGACGGGCCTCGCGGGGCTGAACCCGCCGCAGCATCTGGCCGACCGGGTCCACAGGATCTGGGCGGAGTTCGCGACGCATGGCCACCTGCCCTGGCAGGAATATGATGCGGCGACGCGCCAGGTCTACCAGCTCGGCCGGGGCGAGACGATGTTCGAGCCGGTCATGCCCGCCGCGCGCTTCCTTCCCTGAGGGCCATCGCAATGTATCTCGACAAGCTGCGGCTGGACGGCCGCGTCGCCTTCGTCACCGGCGGGGCGCAGGGCATCGGCCGCGCCGCCGCCGACGCGCTGGCGGAAGCCGGCGCGACGGTGGTCACGGGCGATCTCTCCGGTGCCGACGTGGCGCTCGACGTGCGCGATTCCGCGCGGGTGTCGGCGGTCGCGGATGCCATTGTGCGCGAACATGGCCGTGTCGACATCCTCGTCAACAATGCCGGCATCGCGCGGAGCGAGACGGCGGCGGAGGCGGTGACGGACGAGCATTGGCTGAACGTGCTCGACGTCAATCTCAACGGCAGCTTCTGGTGCGCCCGCGCCTTCGGGAAGCACATGCTGGCGCGGGGCGCGGGCAGCATCGTCAATGTCGGCTCGATGAGCGGGCTCGTCGTCAACCGGCCGCAGCCGCAAAGCTATTACAATGCCTCCAAGGCGGCGGTGCACCAGCTGACCAAATCGCTGGCGGCCGAATGGGCGGCGCGGGGCGTGCGGGTGAACGCGGTCGCGCCCACCTATGTCAACACGCCGATCAACGCCTTCGCCGACCGCGAAGGCGAGATGTACCGGCGCTGGATCGACGGCACGCCGATGGGGCGGCTGGGCGAGGCGCATGAGATCGCCTCGGTGATCCATTTCCTCGCCTCCGACGCCGCCAGCCTGATGACGGGCGCGATCGTGGTGGCGGACGGCGGCTATACTTGCTGGTAAGTCAAGGGAATGTGCGGGCGGGCATAGCTTTATTACCTTTCAGATAGGTTTGATCTGACCTATCAGACAGGTCTACAGAGACGGCCGGCAAGGTCGCGGATGATCTGTTTTTGGAAGAGGATGACTGACCTATGCGGCGCATCGCCACCCTGCTTGCCGGCACCACCTTCATCGCCACCGCCTCGCCTGCCATCGCGCAGGACGCGGCCCCGGCCGCCCAGCCAGCGGACGAGGCGGGCGCGACCGCCGCTCCGGACGAGGATTCGGGCGAAGTGGTCGTCACCGCCCGCCGCCGCGAGGAGACCCTGCAGGACGTGCCGGTCGCGATCACCGCCGTGTCCGGCGACACGCTCGAGCGCCGCGGCATCAATTCGGTGCGCGAGGTCGCGGCCCTGTCGCCCGGCCTCAACATCTCCAGCGACGGCGCCGGCCGGGCCTTCGTCTCGATCCGCGGCGTCGGCGTCACCCTCGTCCAGTCGGTCCAGCCCGGCGTCGGCCTGTTCGTCGACGGCGTCTACCGGCCGAGCACCGCCTATCTGAACAACCCGCTGCTCGACGTGGAGCGAATCGAGGTGCTGCGCGGGCCGCAGGGCACGCTCTACGGCAAGAACACGCTGGGCGGCGCGATCAACGTCATCACCCGTACGCCCGGCAACGAGCTCGCCGTGCGCGGCATCGCCTCTTATGCCGGCCCCGACGATAGCTGGCTGGTCGCCGGCTCGATCAGCCTGCCGGTCATCACCGACCAGCTCGCCATCCGCATCGCCGGCTCGCACCGCGAGCAGGACGGTTTCCTGACCAACAGCGTGATCGGCGGCGACGCCAACCCGCTCAACACCGATTCGATCAACGGCACGATCCGCTTCGCGCCGGGCGGCGGCAATGTCGTGCTGACGATCAACGGCTATTATGACTGGGTGAACGGCACGAACACGCCTTATTCCCGCGTGACCGGCCCGACCGACTATCGCCGCGACGTGCCGACCAACGCGCTCGGCCGCGTCGAATATCGCTATCGCGGCATCAACGCGCGCCTGGTCGCGCCGCTGGAATCGATCAATTCCACGCTGACGCTGACCGCCGCCTATGACGCGCGCAACGGCGAGAGCCCGGATTCGGACGTCGACTTCGGCCCCGCCAATATCGCCCGCTCCTTCGGCGAGGACCGGCTGCGCACCAGGACCCTGGAGGCCCGCTTCGAGAGCGAATTGAGCGACCAGATCAGCACCCTGTTCGGCCTGTTCTACAGCAACGAGACGACCCATGCGGATTCGACGACCGTGATCGTCCCGCTCGCCCGGATCGGCCGCTCGCTCAACGATACCGACGCCGACACCTATGCCGCCTTCGGCACAATCTTCTGGCGCCCGAACGACCAATGGGAGGTCGCGGCCGGCCTTCGTTACGATCACGAGAACCGCCAGGCCATCGGCTCGGTCTCCGTCAACGGCGTGGGCGCCGCTCTGCCGGACGCGCAGATCAAGTCGGACGAGTGGGAGCCGCGGGTCACCGTCACCCGGCACTGGAACAACCGGTTCATGTCCTACGCCTCGGTGGCGCGGGGCTATCGCGGCGGCGGCTTCAACGCCCCGACCGCCCCGGTCCGCGCCTATCAGGGCGACAGCGCCTGGACCTATGAGTTCGGCAGCCGCTACGTCTCGGCCGACCGCCGGTTCAACATTTCCGGCGCGGTCTTCTACAACGATTACAGCAATTATATCGGCCTGAACTCGATCGCGCCCTCCTCGGCTGGCGGCTTCGTCACGGTCGATCTCAACACCGGCGACGTCGAGAGCTACGGCGCGGAGCTGGAGGCGAGCTTCCGGATCACGCCGCAATGGACGGTCTCCGGCGGGCTGACCTACATGCACGCCCGGATCACGGATTCGACCGCCTACACCGCGGTCACCGGCCGGCTGCTCTCCTCCGACCGGCTGACCTTCCAGCCGGACTGGACCTACAGCCTGAACAGCGATTACGCGATTCCGCTCGGCGCCGAGGACACGCTGACGCTGAGCGCGGGCCTGACCGGCAAGGGCAGCCGGCTCGCGGCGACGCTGAACCAGACCACCCCGACCTTCCTCGACGGCTACACCCTGGTGAACGCGTCGATCGCCTATCGGCACGGGCCGGTCGAGCTCTCGGTCTTCGCCAACAACATCTTACAGGAAGATTATTTCGAATCCTATATCGAGCAGACGACGCTCGCGCTCGCCGGCATCCCGCCGTCGGACGTCGGCATCATCGGCGACCGCCGCCGCATCGGCGCCCGCGTCCGGTTCGAGTTCTGAACCATGGACGCGTCCGCCCACCAGCGGCGCCCGCTGCCGGACGGCTTCGTCGAGAAGCTGCGGGAGATCGTCGGCGAGCGCGTCCATCTCGGCGAGCAGATCCGCTTCCAGCACGGCTCGAGCGAGACCCATTTCGCGGCGGCTTTGCCCGACGCGGTGGTCTTCGCCCACTCGACCGAGGAGGTCGTCGCCATCGTGAAGCTGTGCGGCGCGCACGCAGTGCCGATCATCCCCTTCGGCGCCGGCACCTCCGTCGAGGGCAATATCACGCCGGTCCGTGGCGGGATCAGCCTCGACCTGTCGGAGATGAACGCGATCCTGGCGGTGAATCCGGAGGATTTCGACTGCACCGTCCAGGCGGGCGTACGGCGCGAGCAGCTCAACGAATATCTGCGCGACAAGGGCCTGTTCTTCCCGATCGATCCGGGCGCCAACGCCACGATCGGCGGGATGGCCGCGACCCGCGCGTCGGGCACCAACGCGGTGCGCTACGGCACGATGCGCGAGGCGATCCTGAGCTTGCGTGTGGTGACTCCGGACGGGCGCGACATCCGCACCGCGCGGCGGGCGCGCAAGTCCGCAGCGGGCTATGACATCACCCGGCTGATGATCGGCTCCGAAGGGACGCTCGGCATCATCACCGAGATCACGCTTCGCCTGCACGGCATCCCCGAGGAGATCTCGGCGGCGGTCTGCGGCTTCGAGACGCTCGAGGGCGCGGTCGACACGGTCGTGCAGTCGATCCAGCTCGGCGTGCCGCTCGCCAGGGTCGAGATCCTGGACGAGGTGCAGATGCGCGCCGTGAACCGGCGCTCCGGCCTCGACTATCCCGAGCAGGTCACGCTCTTCTTCGAGTTCCACGGCTCGCCGGCCGGCGTCGCCGAGCAGGTGGAGATGGTCGGGATGCTTGCCAAGGCCAATGGCGGCGGCGATTTCTCCTGGTCGAATCGGCCGGAGGAGCGCTCGAAGCTCTGGAAGGCGCGGCACGAGGCCTTCTACGCCGCGGTGGCGCTGCGCCCCGGCGCGGTCGGCTGGGCGACGGACGTCTGCGTGCCGATCGGGCGCCTCGCCGAATGTATCACCCAGACCAAGCAGGATCTGGAGGGGACGCACATCCCCGCGCCGATCCTCGGCCATGTCGGCGACGGCAATTTCCACGTCATCTTCGTGATCGACCCGAAGGTGCCCGCGGAGGAGGAAGAGGTGAAGCGCCTCAACGCGCGCCTGGTCGAGCGCGCGCTCGCCATGGACGGCACCTGCACGGGCGAGCATGGCATCGGCCTCGGCAAGCAGGACTGGCTGGTCGCCGAGCTTGGCGAGGCGGTCGAGATGATGCGCGTGATCAAGCGCGCCATGGACCCGCAGAATCTGTTCAATCCGGGCAAGATCTTCCAACTCGGCTAAACCTATCTTATAGGTCTTGACAACCTGTCAGATAGGTTTAGAGGGGCCGCAAAGGGAGAGCGGGTGATGGGGCAGAAATTGCCGTTGGCCGGACGGACAGAGAGGCTCGAGTGGATCGAGGTCTCGCCGGAAATGACGGCCGCGATCGGGCGCGGGCTTGCGGCGGGCGTGCCGCTGCCGCCGGACCCGATCATTCTGCATTACGATTTCGGCGGAGCGGGGGTTCAGCCGGCGGTCCGCATTGGCGCCTCGACTATCCCAGGGTCGACTGAAGGCGACGATGCGGACCTGCTTTTCCTGTTCGTGGCACGCAGCGCGCTGCACCGGCTCGGCGGCGAGGATCCCGGCGCGGAGGACGCCGCCGGCTACCATCTGCCGACCGAGCTGAGGTCGATCGCCCTGGCGCTGCGCGACTGCCCGATGGAGGGCGAGGCGCGCAACGTCTATCGGCTCGCCAAGAGTCTTGAGCTGATCTGCGAGACGGTGCGGATGTGGGCCGAGGGCGCGCTCGTGCCGCTGGCGCCGGATGGCGACCTCAGCTTCGCCGACACCGGCAAATTGATGAATGCGCGGCGGCTGATCGACGAACGCTGGCATGAGAAGCTCACCCTGGACGGCATCGCTCGGGCCTGCGGCCTCAACCGCGCCAAGCTGACCCGCGGCTTCCGCGAATTGTTCGGCTGCACGATCGCCGAGGCCCTGGCCGAGCAGAGGCTGGGCAAGGCGAGCCGGGCGCTGCTTACCACCGACAAGCCGGTCTCCTCGATCGGCTACGAGAACGGTTATCTCAACAATGCGAGTTTCGCCCGGGCGTTCAGCCGGCGCTTCGGGGTCAGCCCGTCCGACTATCGGGCCTATGGGGTGGCGGCATGAGCGCCTCGCTCGCCATCGGCCGCGCCCCGGGCGGCTCGCTCGTCCAGCAGGCGATGGATGCGGTCACCGCCTACATTCGCGAGCAACGGCTCCGCGTCGGCGACACCCTGCCGGGCGAGGCCCATTTCGCCGGTGAGCTGGGCGTCAGCCGCGCGGTGATGCGCGAGGCGTTCGGCGCGCTCGCGGCCCTGCGCCTGATCGACGTCGGCAATGGCCGCAAGCCGCGGGTCGGCGCGATGGACGGCTCGGTGATCGCCGCCTCGCTCGACCATGCCGTTTCCACCGCGCAGGTCAGCGTGCCCGAGATCTGGGACGTGCGCCGCACGATCGAATTGCGCACCGCCGAGCTCGCCGCGATCGAGCGCACCGACGAGGAGGCCGCCGAGATCGAGGCCCTGGCCGAGAAGATGGCCGATACCGTCGAGGATCTCGAGACGATGTGCCGCCACGACATCGCCTTCCACGAGGCGATCGCCAGGGCGACGCACAACGCTTTGTTCGTGCAGATCGTCGCCTCCTTCGGCCCGCTGATGGAGGTGGCCGTGCCCACCGCCTGGCGGACCCGCACCACCGATTTCCAGCGCGAGACCACGATCGAGCGCCATCGCGCCGTCGCCCGCGCGATCCGCCGGCGCGACCCGATCGTCGCGACCATGGCGATGGGCGACCATTTCGACGCGTCGATCGGCGACATCCTGAAGGGCCGCGCCGGTGGCGAGTGAAGCGCCCCGGCTGGGCGGCGCGGCGCCCGCCGATGCGGGCAGCGCCCGCTGGGGCGCGCTCTGCCTGCTCGCCGTCACCATTTGCGCCGGCGTCGCGATGCAGTTCAGCATCAGCCCGGTGCAGGAAGCGATCAAGCTGGAGCTTGGTCTCAGCGACCGTCAGACCAGCTTCGTGCAGGGGCTTGCCGTCGCCATTCCCGTGGCCCTGCTCGCCATCCCGGTCGGCCGGCTTACCGACCGGTCGAATCGCGTCCGGCTGCTGATCTGCATGGCCCTGGCCTGGTCGGCCGGCACGGCGTTGACCGCGATGGCGACCGGCTTCGTCAGCCTGTTCGCGGCACGCATGCTCGCCAATATCGGCGCCATCCTCGCCATCCCGCTGGCCATTTCGCTCGCCTCCGATCTCAGCCGGCCCGAGCAGCGCGGCCGAGCGCTCCTGCCCCTGTCGATCGGCAAGATCGCCGGTCAGGCCGCCGCCTTCGCGGTGGGCGGCGCCCTGTTCGGCCTGCTTACCGCCAATACGGCGCTCGCCGGCGGGCTTTCCGCCTGGCGCGGCGTGCATATCGCCTTCGCCTTGCTGAGCGCCGTCCTGATCCTGCCTTTGCTGCTGCTGAAGGAACCGGCCCGCCGCGAGGTGAGCACCGGCGCGGGCCTCAGTTTCCGTGCCGCCATGGCCGCGATCTGGCAGCGCCGCGGCCTGCTCATTCCCCTCTTCATCGGCCAGGTCACCGTGGTGATGGCCGATGTCGCCGCGCTGAACTGGGCGCCGACCGTGCTGGTCCGCGACTATGGCCTCGCGCCGGATAATTTCGCCGGCTGGATGGGCCTGGCCTTCCTGCTCTCCGGCCTGCTCGGCTCGCTGATCGGCGGCTTCGCGGCGGACGCCGGCCACCGGAGCCGCCTGCCGCGCGGCATCCTGATCGGCGCCGTCGCGGCGGCCGTGCTGGCCATTCCGGGCGCCTTCTTCCCGTTGATGCCCGGAGTCCCGGGCTTCGCCCTGCTGCTCGCCCTGCTGATGCTGTGCGGGAACGTGACCGGCCTGGTCACCGCCACCACCATCGCCGTGCTCGTCCCCAATGAGATTCGCGGCGTCTGCCTCGGCGCTTTCATGGTGGTGGGCGCGGTGATCGGCTTCGGCGTGGCGCCGACCGCGACCACCCTGATCAGCGACCTGCTCGGCGGCGAAAGCCAGCTGCGCTATGCGCTGGCCATCACCATGGCGGCGACCAGCGTCGTCGCGGCGATCGGCTTCGCGCTGGCCATGCGCGGCGGCAAAGGCGACGCGCGCTGACGCTCAGCTTTCCGGTTCGATCGCCCGCCTCTGCTGCAGGAAGCGGGCGAGCAGCGAGCAGCATATCGCCCACACGCCGCCGACGCACCAGCCCGCGGCGACGTCGCTCGGCCAATGGACGCCCAGATAGATGCGCGAGAAGCCGATGATCAGGCTGAGCGTGATCGCGAGCGCGATCAGATAGATGCGGATCGCACGGCTCTCCTCGGTCCGCGCGAGCAGGGCGCCGAGCGTCAGATAGACGATCGCCGAATTCATCGCATGGCCGCTCGGGAAGCTGGCATTGGTGACCTCGACCAGATGGTGAACGAGATCGGGGCGGGCGCGGTCGAAGATCGCCTTGAGCAGAGTGCTCGCGATGGCGCCGCCCGAAATGGCGAGCACGAGGAAGACGGCGGTCGCCCGCTTTCGCGCGAACAGCAGATAGCCGGCCCCGGCGACGGTGATCAGGGTCAGGAAGGGCGTGCCGCCGAGCGCGGTGAAATCGAGCAGGGTGAGGCGCAGCCAGTGGGGTCCGATCGGCACGGCGGGATCGGCATCGCTCCGCAGCGCCAGCAGCAGCCAGCGATCGAAGGCGAAGGTCTCGCCGTCGCGTACTTCCGAGGCGAGCTTCAGGAAGACGAGCAGAGCGAAGGCGACCACGAGCACCAGCAGCAACGCCGCGGTCTCGATCTTGTGGCGGCGCTGCAGGTCCCGCGCCTTGGCCAGGAGGTTCATTCGCAAGGGCCTCTCATTCGCTGCCGGTCCGCAGGATCGGCGCCGCGGATAGTAGACCGTCGGGGAAAGGGGGCGCCAGCCTCAGTCGCGCCCCGCCTTGGGGCGACGCTCGTTGCGATAATAGAGCAAAGCGGCGAGCAGGGCGGCGGAGCCGATCCCGGCCGCGACGATCGCGCGGCGGGAGCCGGTCTCGGCTTTCGGCGCGGGCGGCGGGCCCGGCGGGAGGTCGCTGAGGATGGTCATGGTCGTTGGTCCAGCGGTCGCAACGCAGCAGGCCGCGCCCGGGCCCCTCCATTCGTCGCAAAATCGCCGCACCCAGGGAAGACCGCAGGTGGCCGGGCGGCCGCGCGCGGCTAGAATGCGGCTCTTGTAGCGTGGAGTGGCGTGATGATGGCGGGGGCGCGGCGAGTGCGTCGGGCGGGGCGCTCATGAGCCTCGGCTGCATGTTCGGGCGGCATCGTCCGTCACTGGTTTCGATCGCCCGGCGCGGGGCGCAGCTCGACGGCCTCTGCGAGGATTGCGGCCTGCCGCTGGTGAAGGACGAGCGCGGCCGCTGGGTGCCCGCGCCGCCCTTGGCGCAGCGCCGGGCGAGTGGCGGCTGAGGCTGCTCCCGAACGCGGACTTTGTCCGCTTTCTCATGGATTTACGCAAAAACGGGGGCGCTTCGGAACTGGCGTGGCGGGCGGGTGTTCTGGGAGACACATCCTCACGCGCTCGGAGGCGCATATGCCCCAGGTCAAATCCTTCCGCATCCTCGCCGCGACGGCGCTCGGCGCCCTGCTGCTCGGCGCCTGCACCACCGCCACGCCCTACCAGCCGCTCGGTGCGCGCGGCACGGGCGCGAGCGGCGGCTTTTCCGAGGTGAGGATCGCGCCGACCCGCTATCGCGTCACCTTCGCGGGCAACAGCATGACCTCGCGCGAGCGGGTCGAGACCTATTTGCTGTTCCGCGCCGCGGAGCTCACCCGCGAGCAGGGCTATGACAGCTTCACCATCGTCGATCGGGCGACCGACCGGACGGTCGAGACAAGGGTCTATCAGGATCCGTTCGGCCCCGGCCGCTACCGCTACTGGCGGCCTTATTGGCGCTATCGCGGCGCCTATGGCTGGCGGCGCTGGGATCCCTGGTATGGCGATCCGTTCTGGGCCAACGACATCGACGTCCGCACCGTGCAGAATTTCGAGGCGAGCGCCGAGATCATCATGGCCCGTGGCGGCCCCCGCGACGACAAGGGCTTCGTCGCGCGCGAGGTGATCGAATCGCTCGGCCCGACGATCGAGCTGCCGCGCTAGCACGGCCGTCGGGACAGACCCTGAAAACAGAAGGGGCGGCCGCCTTGCCGGCGACCGCCCCTTCCTCCTTCAGGCAAGCGCAAAGCGCCTAGAAGGTGAACTCCGCCGAGAGGGTGAAGGACCGTCCCCGCGGATCGGCGACGCGCGGCTCCCAGGAGCTGCCGGCGCCGGTATTGCTGTCATAGGTGATCGCGAACGGCGGATCGCGGTCGAAGATGTTCCGGACGCCCGCGGTGAGGCGGGTGTAGGGAAGGCCGCTGTAGCTCACCGCGAAATTGTAGACGATGTAGTCGCTCACCCGCGCATTATAGTCCGGACGCGTGGCCGACGCCGGCAGGGCGAAGTTCCGATAGCCGTTCCGGAAGATCTGCGTGAGCGTCAGGTTCCAGTCGTCATTCCGCCAGCTGATGAACGCATTGTGCTTCCAGCGGAGACCGAGGTCGCCGGTGAAGGTGAAGACGCCCAGGATGTCGGAATAGGGCAGGCTGGGCAGCAGCTTCTCGCGCTTCTCAAGCAGGTAGGTTCCGTCCAGCCCGCCGCTGAAGATGCCGCCAAGGCCGTCAAACGCCGCGCGCAGCGTGAAATCGATCCCCTGCGTCCGCCGCGAACCGAAATTGCCGGTCCTCAGATCGACGCCGGTGATGATCCCGTTGGTCCGCTGGATCCGCTCGGGGAAGGCGGCGATGTTTGCAAGGAGCTGCGGAATGGTGATCGAGCCGATCGTGTTGTCGACCGCGATGCTCCAATAATCCATCGAGAGGCTGAACCGGAACGGGGACGAGGCCAGGGACTGGAAGACTACGCCCATGGTGAACTGCTCGGAGGTTTCCGGCTCGAGGTCCAGATTGCCGCCGCTCAGCGATTCCGGCGTGATCGGCGCGCAGGCGGGCTGCGGGCCGGTCGTGTTGCCGGTCGGGCAGAGGGTCGGATCGACCAAGGTGTTGCCCGGGTTGGGCGAGATCGTGGTGCCGTTGAAGATCTGGTTGAACGTCGGCACCCGGAAGCCCGTCCCGTAGGAGCCGCGGAACATGATCCAGTCCGCGGGACGGAAGCGGGCCGAGATCTTCGGATTCACCGTGTTGCCGAAGCCGGTATAATCGTCGATGCGCGCGGCCGCGATGATGTCCAGGCCCGGCAGGACCGGGAACAGAGCCTCGGCATAGCCCGCCAGCACAGTGCGGTGCTTCGGCGTCAGGGCGTTGATGTTGTCGAACGCGACGTTGAAGATGTCGGGCTGGTTGGCCGCTGCCGCTGCCGAGCCGTTGAACTCGTAGCTCTCGCGGCGATAATCGACGCCGAAGGCGAGCTGCACGTCGCGACCGCCGATCTGGAACAGGGTGCCGGACATAGACGCGTCGAACTGGCGGACCTGGTAGCGGCCGCCATAGAGCACGGTGCCCTCGGCCGACACGGCATCGAGGGCCGCCATCGCTTCCGCGGTCTGCTCCTCGACGAACGGGTTCAGGATGCCCGAGTTGATCAGGCCGATAATGCCCGGGCCGACGGCACCGGGCGCGGTGGGCGCGCGCGGATCATAGGCGCCGATGTCGTTGATCGGCGTCGCGGGATTGTTGGTGATCTGGACGCCGCGGAAATGATAGCCGGTGCCGAGCACCGACGAGGATTCGCTGCGCGCATAGGAGGCGCCGGCGCGATAGGTCCAGCCTTCCCACAGCGGCCCGTCAATGCCGAGCGCGGCGCGGAACGTCTTGGTGTTGGTCTCATATTCGCGTGGACCGCAGGCGATGCAGCGCCAGCGGCCGGCGATCGGCAGGCCGTAGCGCGCGTCGAGCGCCGCGACCTGCGCCGCCCGGTTCGGGTTGCTCGCCACGTCGAAGGCGGAGCGGATCGCCTGGAAGACCTGGTTGTAGGTGGCCGCAGTGTTCGCGTTGAGCGGATAGGCCCAGGGCAGGTTGGTGGCGTTGGCCGAATATTGGTTGGCCGAGAATTGCTTGGACGAATCGGCGTCCGAGCCGGTGATCTCGAGCGAGACGTTATGCGCCTGGCCCAGACGGACGACGCCGCGGGCATAATAAGTGAGCGTCTGGATCGGCTGCTGGATCACCGCCGCGCGGCCGGTGTCCCACGAACAGGCATATTGCGCCGTCGGCACCGCCCAGAGGACCTCGTCATAGGCCATGCCGCCGTCGACGGAATCGCAGCCGGCGCCGCCCGGAAGATCGAGGATGTTGATGCCGCCCGCAGCCCCGTTCGCCCCATTGGGCAGGGTCAGCGTCAGGCCGCTGAGCAGGGTACCGTTCGGCGTCTGGTTGACGTTCGAGGCGATGTTGAAGGCGGTCGCGATCGGCGTGCCGCGCGTGTCGATGGACAGGCCGCGATTGGGCTGGTTGCCGTTGACGAAATCCCGGTCGGAGCCGCGCAGGATGCGGTTCCAGCTGTAGGAGACCGCGCCCATGATGTTGAAGCCCTGCTCGTCGAGATCGCCGTAGCCGGCCATCCCCGAGACGCGGTAGATGTTGCCGCCCCCCTCTTCGGTGATGTCGCTGAAGCCCTGGACGCTGACCCCCTCGAAATCGGTGCGGGTGATGAAGTTGATCACGCCGCCGATCGCGTCGGTGCCGTAAATGGCCGAGGCGCCGTCCTTCAGCACCTCGATCCGCTCGATCGCCGAGAAGGGAATCTGGTTGACGTCGACGGCCGAGCCCTGGAGGCCGTGCGCGGCGACGCGGCGGTTGTTGAGCAGCACGAGGGTCGACGAATTACCCTGGCCGCGAAGATTGGCCGAGGACAGGCCGTTGGTGCCGCGCTGGGCGCCGGAGACCACGTCGGCATTGGAAGCGAGGTTGTCGGCGCCGCTGGCGTTCGACGGCAGGAACATCAGCAATTGCTCGGGGCTGCTGATCGAGTTGCGCTGGATTTCCTGGTTGGTGATGATCTGCAGCGGCAGGGCGCTGTTGTTCGGATCCTGGCGCAGGCGCGAACCGGTCACGAACACCTCGTTGCTTTCGCCCGACGGCTCCTCGGCATTCTGGCTCGCCAGCGTCGGATCGGCCGGCGGCGCGTCCTGCGCGAAAGCCGGCTGCGCGGCCGTGAGTGCGATGAAAGCGGTGCCCGAAATCAGGCAGGTCTTCAGCCTTGAATCAATCATTTGGATTGCCCCCCAAAAGCAAGAACGCGAAACGTTGCATCAAATCACAAATCTGTCACCCCCATCCGCCATTCTGGCGGACAAACTGTCCCGGCGCGGCGCGGGTGCAACAGTTTCCTCAATTGCTCTCGGCGATCAGGACCAGGGCCGCGTCCATGTGCAGGATGGTGCGCACGCTTTCCGGGGCATCGTTGGCGAGGATCGAGAAATAGAGGGTGCGCCCGCTCCGCGCGGTCAGGGTGCCGGAGAGCGCGGCGGTGGCGTTGATCGAGCCGGTCTTGGCGAACAGCCGGCCTTCCAGCGCGGTGGCGCGGAAGCGGCGGGCGAGGGTGCCGTCGACGCCGGCGATCGGGAAGGTCGTGCGCCACGCGGCGCCCCAGGGCTGTCCGTTGGCCCAGCGCAGGAAGCGCACCATCCCGCGCGGCGTGATCCGGTTGTAGGTCGACATGCCGGAGCCGTCGGAGAAATCATAATCGGTGCGGGCGAGACCGGCACGCTCCAGCATGGCGTGGATCACCGTCATCCCGTCGGCGATGGTGCCGGTGCCGACGCCCGTCCGGCCGAGCCGGCGGAGCAGGAGTTCGGCATGGAGATTCTGGCTGACCTTGTTGATGGTCCGCAGATCCTCGACGAGCGGGGGCGGCGTGAGGCGGAGCAGCAACTCCCGCTCGGTCGCGGCCGGGGCCGCCACGCCGGCGGGTCCGGGCGGGCGGTGCCGGGTCCGAAGCGTGCCGGTCACGCGAACGCCGCGCGCCTCAAGCAATGTGCGGAGCCGCCAGGTCGCATAATGGGCGGGATCGTCGATGCCGAGCCGCAGCCGCTCGGGCGCCGCATTGCCGGCGATCCCGCCGGTCAGGCGCAGCACCATCTCGCCGGGCAGCCGGTCATAGCCGAGCGCGGCCGGGCCGCGGGCCAGCGTCGTGGCGCGATTGTCGATGCGGTAATAAGGCAGGACGTCCAGCGCGGGCGCCTCGCCCTGCGCGGCCGGCGTCACACGCAGCGGCACCTCGTTGTCGTCAAGGGTCAGCGCCGAGATCGCCGTGCCCGAGGCGGTGGGGATGTTGTTCCAGCTCATCCCCGGGCTCCAGCGCTGGTCAGGGAGGAAGCTGTCGTCGCCGATCACGTCGCGGACCCGGCGGGTGCGCGCGGCGACGGCGTCGGCGAGGGCGGCGAGGCAGTTGGTCACGCAGTCCGGAGCGCTCGACAGGCGCGCGTCACCAAAGCCCTGGAGTACCACGTCCGGGGCCTGCCCGCGCTCGGTCTCCAGCGCCACCGAGGCGCCGCCGCCCGTATCGGGTCGGTCGAGGCCCTGCAATGTGGCGAAGGCGGCCGCGGTGGTGAAGAGCTTGGTGTTGGAGGCCGGGATGAAGCGAGAGTCCGGCGCGATCGCGATCAACTCGCGCCCGTCCTCGGTCGCGACGACGAGGCCGAAGCGGATGCCGGGCCCGGCTTCGGCGAGCCGTGCCTCGACCCGCTGCTGAAGCGCCCGCGACGCCGTCTCCTGCGCGGCGGCGGGCAGCGCCGCGCCGAGCGCGAGGGCCAGCAAGCCCGTTGTGAAAACCCTCATGGCACCTCCCCCTGGACGAAACCTAGGGCGAAACGGCGTGGGAGAAAACCGTCAAGCCACCGGCGACTGCCTAGGCCTCCGGCGACCAGGCGACGACCGCCTGCCGCTGCGTGCCGAGCCCGTCTATGCCCAGCGTCATCACGTCGCCGGGCTTCAGATACCAGGGCTCCGGCTTCTGCCCCATGCCGACGCCCGGCGGCGTGCCGGTGGTGATGATGTCCCCGGGTTCCAACGTCATGAATTCGCTCACATAAGAGACCAGCTTGGCGACGCCGAAGACCATGGTCGCTGTGTTGCCGTCCTGGACGCGCCGGCCGTTGACCTCGAGCCACATCGGCAAGGCATGGACGTCCGCCACCGCGTCCGCCGTCACCAGCCAGGGGCCGACCGGTCCGAACGTGTCGCAGCCCTTGCCCTTGTCCCAGGTGCCGCCCCGGTTGAGCTGGAAGTCGCGCTCGGAAATGTCGTTGACCAGGCAATAACCCGCGACACAAGCAAGCGCGTCCGCCTCCGCGACATAGGAGGCGCGGCTGCCGATCACCACGCCGAGCTCCACCTCCCAATCGGTCTTGACCGACCCGCGGGGGATGACGACCGGATCGTCCGGCCCCTGGATGCAGCTTACCGCCTTGGTGAAGATGACCGGCTCGTCCGGCACGGGCAGGCCGGATTCGGCGGCATGGTCGGCATAATTGAGGCCGATGGCGATGAACTTGCGCGAGCCGGCCACCGGCGGGCCGAGGCGCGGCGTCCCCTCGACGCGCGGAAGGGAGGCGGGATCGATGCGTCGGAGCCGCTCCAGGCCGCCGGGCGAGAGCGCCACCGGGCCGAGATCGGGAATGACGTCGGACAGGTCGCGGATATGTCCGTCCGCGTCGAGCAGGCCCGGCTTTTCCGCGCCCCGCGGCCCGTATCGCAGCAATTTCATTCGCGTTCCTTCAGTTGAGGAAGCCCGGCCGTACCCGCGCCGCCGAAAATGGTATAGCGGGGCGCGAACGCCGCCGCGCACGGGATAGAGCATGACGTCACCTTTGTTCAGGGTCGATCCGCGCGACGATGTCGCCGTGGCCCTGCGCGACCTCGAGGCGGGCGAGGATGCGGAGGTCAGGCTCCTCGAACCGGTGGCCAGGGGGCACAAGGTGGCGCTGCGCCCGATCGCGGCGGGCGAGATCGTCCGCAAGTTCGGCTTTCCGATCGGACGGGCGCTTCGCGAGATTCAGGCGGGCACGCATGTCCACAGCCACAATCTCGGGACCGCGCTTCGCGAGCGGGGCGATTACCAATATCGGCCCGCGCCGACCCCGGCGTCGGGGGAACGGGCCGCGCCGCCGGGCTTCCTCGGCTATCGCCGCGCGGACGGCCGGGTGGGCACGCGCAACGAGATCTGGATCATCCCGACGGTCGGCTGCGTCGGGCGCACCGCGGAGAAGATCGCCGCCCGGGCCGCGGTGAAACATGCCGGGCGGGTCGACGGCGTGCATGGCTTCGCCCATCCCTTCGGCTGTTCGCAGCTCGGCGACGATCTGGACGGCACCCGCGCCCTGCTCGCGGCGCTTGCCAGCCACCCCAATGCCGGCGGCGTGCTGATCCTCGGCCTCGGCTGCGAGTCCAACCAGCTGAGCCAGTTGCTGCCCGGCATCGCCGCGGGCGCCAATGTGCTTGCGCTCGGCGCGCAGGCGGCGGGCGACGAGATCGAGGAGGGGCTGGCGCTGGTCGATGCGCTGGTCGAAGTCGCGGCGCAGGTGAAGCGCGCGCCGGTGTCGCTGTCGGACTTGGTGCTGGGCGTCAAATGCGGCGGCTCGGACGGCTTCTCCGGGCTCACCGCCAATCCCCTGGTCGGCCGGATGAGCGATGCGGTGACCGAGGCGGGCGGCACCGCGATTCTCACCGAAATCCCCGAAATCTTCGGCGCCGAGCACTTGCTGATGGATCGCGCCGCGGACGCGGCCGTGTTCCGCGAGATCGGCGGGCTGGTGAACGGCTTCAAGCGCTACTTCACCGATCATGGCGAGGGCCTGTCCGACAATCCCTCGCCGGGCAATATCGCGGGCGGCATCACCACCTTGGAGGAAAAGAGCCTCGGCGCCGTGCAGAAGGGCGGCCATGCCGTGGTCACCGACGTCCTGCCTTATGGCGGGCGCGTCCGACGGCCGGGTCTCACCCTGCTCGAGGCGCCGGGCAATGACGCCGTGTCCGCCACCGCTCTGGCCGCCGCCGGCGCGACCGCGATCCTGTTCACCACCGGGCGCGGCACGCCGCTCGGCTTCCCGGTGCCGACGATCAAGATCGCCTCGAACAGCGAGCTCGCCCGCCGCAAGCCCGGCTGGATCGACTTCGACGCCGGCCGCGTCCTGGAGGAAGGCTTCGCGCCCGCCGCCGAAGCTCTGCTCGATACGATCCGCGCCGTCGCCTCGGGGGAGGAGACGGCGGCGGAACGCAACGACGAGCGCGAGATCGCGATCTGGAAGCGGGGCGTGACGCTTTAGCGCAGGCGGCGCGGACGCTCGCGAACGAGCCTCCGCGCCCCTTCGGTTCAGGCGCTCAGCGGAATGGCCGGACGGGCCTCCTGCGCGTCGGTCACCGGCTCGCCACGGATGAAGGCGAGCAGATCGGCATTCACGATGTCGGGATGGGTCTGGCACAAACCGTGCGGCAGATCCTTGTAGGTCTTGAGCGTGCCGTTCTTCAGCAGCTTGACCGTCAGCGGCGCCGAATCCGCATAAGGCACGATCTGGTCGTCCTCGCTGTGGATCACCAGCACGGGCACGTCGATGGCCTTCAGGTCCTCGGTGAAGTCGGTCTCGGAGAAGGCCTTGATGCACTCGTAGCCGGCCTTGACGCTGCCCATCATGCCCTGGCGCCACCAGTTGCGGATCAGGCCTTCCGACACGACCGCGCCGGGCCGGTTGAAGCCGTAGAAAGGCCCGGTCGGGATATCGAGATAGAGCTGCGCGCGGTTGGCGGCGAGCGCGGCGCGATAGCCGTCGAACACCTCGATCGGCGTCCCGCCCGGGTTCGACTCCTTGCGGACCATGACCGGCGGCACCGCGTCGATCAGCACCGCCTTGGCGACCCGGCCCGGCTCGGCCCGGGCCACGTAGCGCGCGACCTCGCCGCCGCCGGTGGAATGGCCGATATGGATCGCGCCGCGCAGGTCGAGCTCGGCGACCAGCGCGGCGACGTCGGCGGCATAGGTGTCCATCTCGTTGCCGTCGTCGGTCTGGCTCGAGCGGCCGTGGCCGCGCCGGTCATGGGCGATCACGCGGAAGCCCTGCTGGAGGAAGAACATCATCTGATTGTCCCAGTCGTCGGCGCTCAGCGGCCAGCCGTGGTGGAACACGATCGGCTGGGCATCCTTCGGGCCCCAGTCCTTGTAGAAAATCGCGGTGCCGTCCTACGTGGTGATGTAGCCCATGTCGGATCTCCTTGCCCGGGCGACACGAGGGGGAATCAGGTCGCCTCGGCAGCCGGATTATAGGCCGGCACCCGTTGCAGCGATAAGACTTTGGTATGGGTCGGGGCACGCCCGAGCCGGGTTGTTGCGCGCCGCGCGACTGGACGGAGGACTGGGCCCGGCGGTACGACAAGCGCATGGAGAGAGACGCGAATGCGCGCCTGACCGGGCCGGAGCTCGCGGGCCTGCAGCTGGAGCGGCTGCATTGGTCGCTGCGCCACGCTTATGAGGGCAATGCGCGCTACCGGGCGAAGTTCGACGCCGCCGGCGTCCATCCCGACCAGCTCCGGTCGCTGGCCGATCTCGCCCATTTCCCCTTCACCACCAAGGCGGACCTGCGCGAGGCCTATCCGTTCGATTTCTTCGCCGTGCCGCGCGCCCGGCTGGCGCGCATCCATGCCTCGTCGGGGACGACCGGCAAGCCGACCGTGGTCGGCTACACCAAGGCCGATATCGAGACCTGGGCGAACCTCGTCGCGCGCTCCATCCACGCGGCGGGCGGGCGGCCCGGAATGCTCGTCCATGTCGCTTATGGCTATGGCCTCTTCACCGGCGGGCTCGGCGCCCATTACGGCGCGGAGGCTTTGGGCTGCACCGTCATTCCGATGTCGGGCGGGCAGAGCGAGAAGCAGGTCCAGCTTATCGAGGATTTCCGGCCCGACATCATCATGGTGACGCCGAGCTACATGCTCGCCCTGCTCGACGAATCTCGTCGCCAGGGGCTGGATCCGCGCGCGTCGTCGCTCAGCATCGGCATTTTCGGCGCCGAGCCCTGGACCGAGGCGATGCGCCGCGAGATCGAGGCGGCCTTCGCGATCAAGGCGGTCGACATTTACGGCCTGTCGGAAGTGATCGGCCCGGGCGTCGCGCAGGAATATGCGGCGACACAGGACGGGCCCACGATCTGGGAGGACCATTTCTACCCCGAGATCGTCGATCCGGAGACCGGCGCGCCCTTGCCGGACGGTGCGGAAGGCGAATTGGTCTTCACCTCGCTGAGCAAGGAGGCGATGCCGATCATCCGTTACCGCACGCGCGACCTTACCCGCCTGCTTCCCGGCACCAACGGCCCGATGCGGCGCATGGCCAAGATCACCGGCCGAAGCGACGACATGCTGATCGTGCGTGGGGTGAACCTGTTCCCGACCCAGATCGAGGAGCAGATCCTCGCCTGCCCGGCGCTGGCCCCGCATTTCCGGATCGAGCTCAGCCGCCCCGAGCGGCTCGACGTGGTCACGCTGCAGATCGAGCCGCGGCCAAATGCGAGCGCGGACGAGATCGCGCGCGACGCCGCCTCGCTGGGCGAGCGGATCAAGGGCCTGATCGGGATCAGCGTCGGCATCGTTCTGTGCGAGGCCGGCGGCATCGCCCGCTCCCAGGGCAAGGCGCAACGCGTCGCGGACCTCAGGCCGCGGGACTGACTTGCAAAGAGGCGAAACGCTCTGTCAGTATCCCTGACGACAGACAGAGGGGATCCGCCAGTGCTCATCCGCCGCGCCGCCGCCTGGACAATGGCCTTGCTCGTCGCCGCCGGCCTGGCCGCGCCTGCCCAAGCGCAGAGCCGGGACTGCGCGGCGCTCGCCCGCCTGAGCCTCCCCGACGTGCGCATTACCACCGCCGAGGCGATTCCCGGCGGCGCGCGCTGGGCCTTTCCACCTTCGCCGTTCAACATCTTCATGGGCGCCAACGCCGCCACCGACCGGCCCTTCTGCCGCGTGGTCGGCGTGATCGAACGGGAGATCGGCTTCGAGCTCTGGCTGCCGCCCGAATGGAACGGCCGGTTCCTCGGCGTCGGCAATGGGGGCTACACGGGCGCCATCAACTATCCCTCGCTGAGCCTGGGCCTCGTCCGGGGCTTCGCCACGGCCTCGACCGATACCGGCCACGTGACGCCGACCGGCTTCTTCGATGCCAGCTGGGTGGCCGGCCATCCCGAGCGGGTCGAGAATTTCGGCCACCGCGCCCATCATCTGCTGGCCGATCGGGCGAAGAGGATCGTGCGCGCTTATTACGGGCGGCCCGCCGACTTCGCCTATTACGAGGGCTGCTCCTCGGGCGGCTGGCAGGGGCTGACCGAGGCGCAGCGTTATCCGGCCGATTATGACGGGATCGTCGCCGGCGCGCCCGCCAACAATTTCGTCCGGCTGCAGACCCGCGCCTTCTGGCTGGATTCGCTGGCCCGCGCCAATCCCGCGGGCAATCTCGGCCCGGGCGAGATCGCCTTGCTCAGTTCGGCGGCGATGGCCCGGTGCGATCCGGCGGACGGGGTGCGCGACGGGATCATGAGCGATCCGCGCGGCTGCGGCTTCGATCCCGGCGGCCTGCTGTGCCGTCCCGACGGCCCCGCGCGCTGCCTCAGCCAGGCGCAGGTGGAGCGCGCCCGCCTGGTCTACGGCCCGCGCCGCACGGCGCGCGGCCTGGCTCTGTATCCGGGCAACGCTTATGGCGTCCCGCCCATCGCGACCCTGCCGGGCGTCCAGCTCGACGAGCCCATGCTGATGCTGGCGCTGCCGGCGGCCGAGCGGCGCTGGACGGCCGCGACCTTCGACAGCGACCGTGACATTCCCCCGCTGGAGGCGCGCTTCGGCGCCTCGCTCGGGGCCTGGAATCCGGACCTTGGCGCCTTCCGGGCGCGGGGCGGCAAGCTGATCGTCTATCATGGCTGGGCGGACGGCCTGCTCTCGCCCTGGAACAGCATCGCCTATTGGGACGCGGTCAACGCGCGGATGGGCGCGCGCAACACGTCCGGCTTCTTTCGCCTGTTCATGGCGCCGGGCGTCGACCATTGCCGGGGCGGCGTCGGGCCCGACCGGTTCGACGCGCTCGAAGCGGTGATGGCCTGGCGCGAGCGGGGCGTGGCGCCGGACCGACTGATCGCCAGCGGCGGCACCGCGCCGGGCGGGCCGCGCACCCGTCCGCTCTGCCCGCATCCGCAGGTCGCGCGCTGGTCCGGCACCAGTAGTGTGAATAACGCCGAGAATTTCCGCTGCGTCGCGCCGGGCCGCCCGTGACGGGACCGCTCGCCGGGATCAGGATCGTCGAGTTCGCCGGGCTCGGCCCCGCGCCCTTTGCCGGGATGATGCTGGCCGATCATGGCGCGGAGGTGATCCGCATCGACCGGCCGGGGGCGCGGCTCGATCCCGCCGATCCGGCCTTGCGCTCGCGCCGCTCGGTGACGCTCGACATCAAGACGGCGGAGGGCGCGGCCGCCGCGCGGGCCTTGTGCCGAACGGCGGACGGGCTGATCGAGGGGTTCCGGCCGGGCGTGATGGAGCGGCTCGGGCTGGGGCCCGAGGTGCTGCTCGCCGACAATCCGAAGCTTGTCTACGGGCGGATGACCGGCTGGGGGCAGGACGGGCCGCTGGCGCAGGCGGCCGGACACGACATCAATTATATCGCCTTGTCCGGGGTGCTCCACACGGTCGGGCGGGCCGGGGAAAAGCCGGTGCCGCCGATCAACTATGCGGGCGATTTCGGCGGCGGCGGGATGCTGCTCGCCTTCGGCATGGCCGCCGCTCTGGTCGCGGTGAAGGGGGGCGGACCGGGGCAGGTGGTGGACGCGGCGATGACCGAAGGCTCCTCGCTGCTCGCGGGGATGTTGCGCTGGCTCGGCGAGACCGGGCGCTGGCGGGACGAGCGCGGCGTGAACCTGCTCGACGGCGGTGCCCATTTCTACGACAGCTACGCGACGGCGGACGGCAAATATGTCGCGCTCGGCGCGATCGAGCCGCATTTCTATGCGCTGCTGCTGGAGACGCTGGGGCTGGCGGACAATCCCGCCTTCCAGGCGCAGATGGATCCGCGCCAATGGCCGGCGCTCAAGGACCGCCTGACCGAAATCTTCCGCACGAAGACGCGCGATCAATGGTGCGCGCTGATGGAGGGGACGGACATCTGCTTCGCGCCCGTCCTTTCCCTCGCCGAGGCGCCGGCGCATCCGCACAATGTGGCGCGCGGCGCCTTCGTCGCGGTGGGCGACATGGTCCAACCCGCCCCGGCGCCGCGCTATTCGGCGACCCCGACCGATGCGCCGCGCCCCCCGGGCGTTGCCGGGGCGGACAATGAGGCGTTACTGGGCGGCTGATCGCCCCGGAGGAGAAGATCGCGCATGGACAGCCGCCATCTCGTCGACCCGGAGCTCGCGCCGTTCCTGGAGATGTTCCCGAGCATGATGCTCTCGCTCGAGACGCTGGACGCCATGCGCAAGCGCGAGCTGCCGCTGCCGCCGATCGAGGAAAGCAATGTCGATCTTGAGCGCATCTATGTCCCCGGCCCGAAGGATGCGCCGGAAATCCTGCTCCACGTCTATCGTCCGCGCGACGTTCCCCGGCCCTTGCCCTGCATCTACCATATCCATGGCGGCGGCTATGTCGGCGGCAAGGCGAAGGACCTCGAGCCGGCCCATCGCCCGCTCGCCGCCGAGCTCGGCTGCGCGATCGTCTCGGTCGACTATCGCCTCGCTCCGGAGACGCCGTTCCCGGGGCCGCTGGAGGATTGCTATGCCGGCCTCGCCTGGACGTTCGCCCAGGCCGAAGCGCTCGGCCTCGATCCGGCGCGGATCGGGGTGATGGGGGAGAGCGCGGGCGGCGGGCTCGCCGCGGCTCTGGCCCTGCTCGCCCGCGACCGGGGCGAATATCGGCTCGCCTTCCAGCAACTGATCTACCCGATGCTCGACGACCGCACCTGCGCGGACGAACCGCATCCCTATGCCGGCGAATTCCTCTGGCATGCGCACAACAACCGGTTCGGCTGGACCTCCCTGCTCGGCCGTGAACCGGGCGGTGAGGGGGTTTCGCCCTACGCCGCTCCGGCCCGGGCGACCGACCTTGCCGGCCTGCCGCCCAGCTTCGTCAGCACCGGGGCGCTCGATCTCTTCCTCGACGAGGACATCCTTTATGCGCAGCGCCTGCTGCGCGCGGGCGTGCCCACCGAGCTGCACGTCTATCCGGGCGCCTTTCATGCCTTCGACATGATGCCGGGCGCCGCCGTCGCCGAGCAGGCGCGGCGCGACAGCCGGGCGGCGCTCAAGCGGTTCCTGGCGAAATAGGGGCGGTCGCCCCGCTCAGTCGTTGTCGTAAATCTTGGTCATCAGCGCGGCGATGGCGCGCTGGTCGGCGGCGCTGAGCCGCTGCTTCACCCAATTTTCGTGGCTCTCGATCGCGGTCTTGGACTCGGTCAGGGCGGCCTTGCCCTCGCCGGTCAGCTCCAGCGGCACGTGCCGGGCGTCCTCGCTGCCCGGCCCGGCGCGGCGCAACAGGCCGCGCGCGGTGAGGATCGTCACCACGCCGGCGATGGTCGCGCGCTGGACGCGCAGCATCCGGGCGATGTCGACCTGGATGATGCCGGGGCAGGAATCGACCAGCCAGAGCACGGCGATCTGCTTCTGGGTGAGGCCAAGATGGGCATAATTCTTCTGGAAGTGCGCCTTGATGGCCAGCTCGGCGAGGCTGATGTGGAAGCCCATGATCTGCTCGAGCTCCGCGAGCGCGCGCGCCTGATCGGCGGGAAGCGCGCCTTCCGGGCCGGGGCCGGCGAGTTCGGGGCCGTCGAGAAGCTCGGTGCTCATGCTGCGGGTGCGTTCACAGGATATCGCGCCTGCGTCAAGACCCGCGTCCCTTCGGGACGGGCCTTTTGCCAGCGGCCGGCCCTCGGCGGGGCGTCAGAAAAGCGGACGATGTTTCGGATCCGGGATAGAATCTGAAAGTCGCGCGTTCTTAAACCAGATTAGTTTTCAACTATATGGTTAATATTCGTTGAGGCGAATATGATGAATGCCTTCAAGCCGAGGGAGCCGCGTCAGAAGGTCGTCCTGCCCGCGAAGATGCGGGCCGGCGCGGGACAGATGGAAGTCTGCATCCGCGACATCTCGTCGCGCGGGATGCTGGTCCAGGCGGGCACGCCGCCGCCGCGCGGCACCTATGTCGAGATCCTGCGGCCGGGCTGCGCGATCGCCGGCCGGGTGGTCTGGACGAAGCACCACAAGTTCGGGATCCTGGCGCAAGGCAGGATCAGCGTCGCGGCAGTGCTGGAGCGGCGCAAGGTGCCGCGTCCGGGCGGCGGCACGCCGCCGACGAACCAAGGCGGCGCGATCGGTATCAAACCCCAGGCGGATCCCGCGCAACGGGCCGCGCGCGCCCGCGCCAGGGCGGCCGTCCTGCAATATGCCGCGGTCGGCGGCGCGGCCGCCCTTGGCGCGCTGCTGCTCGCCTTCGCCCTGTATAGCAGCCTCTCCGGCACCGTCGCGGAGGTCGCCCAGCATCTGCGCTGAGCCTGGTCCTGTGCCCTTTTCGCCACAGCTTTCATAAAAAGGTACGAAAAGTACTATAGCAGGCTATCCGCTTTGCGTGCGCCCGTGCAAAGGTACGAAACGTACTACTGCATTTGGGGGTTTTCCATGTCTCGACTGCCTGCAACGATTCTCTGCACCGCTTCCCTGTTGGCGTTCGCTTTGGCGACACCGGCGCATGCCCAGGACGACGCCGATCGCCCGCCGGCCGAGACGCAGACCCAGGACGACGAGGGCGGCCAGGTCGTGGAGGTGACCGGCAGCCGCATCCGCCGGCCGACCCTGACGTCGGTCGTGCCGATCACCTCGCTCAGCGGCGACGATCTGGTCGGCCATGGCGACGTCAGCCTCGGCGACGCGCTCAACGACCTGCCGGCGCTTGCCTCGACCTTCAGCCAAGCCAATTCGACCCGCTTCATCGGCACGGCCGGCCTCAACATCCTCGACCTGCGCGATCTGGCGCCGGAAAGGACGCTGGTCCTCGTCAACGGCCGCCGCCACGTCACCTCGGTGGCCGGCGCCTTCTTCGTCGACATCAACACCATCCCGGAGGATCTGCTCGAGCGGGTCGACATCGTCACCGGCGGCAGCTCCGCCGTCTATGGGTCGGACGCCATGGGCGGCGTCGTCAACTTCGTGCTGCGCCGCGACTTCGAGGGCCTGCGCGCCCGCGCCCAGGCCGGCGTCTCGGACGAAGGCGATCGCGGCATCCAGTTCATCACCCTGACCGGGGGGCGCAATTTCGCGGACGGCCGCGGCAACATCGCCGTCAGCCTCGAATATGTGAATGCCGAGCCGCTCTATTTCACCGAGCGGCCGCGCCTGACCGGCGCCTATGACGGCCGCTGCCAGTTCCAGCAGGTCGACAATACGGTCGGCGAGCCGGCGGCGGGCGACGGGATCGCCGACAACACCTTCCTCTGCGGCATTCGCAACGCCACCATTTCCAACGGCGGGACGATCGGCCAGATCAACGCCGCCGGCGATTTTCTCCGCTTCAACGATTCGGGCAATCTCTTCATCGACGTGCCGACGCGGTCCTTCCGCCCGGTCGGCAGCGGCAACCAGCAGGGCGGCTTCGGCTCCACGCTGCGCGACACCGGCCAGCTGGCCGCCGGTCTCGATCGCTACACGGCGAACCTGCTCGCCCGCTTTGAGGTCTCGCCGGCCTTCCAGCCCTTCTTCGAGGGCAAATATGTCCATATCGACGCGGTGCAGGAGGGGCAGCCGAGCTTCTTCCAGGGCCGGCTGATGCGCTGCGACAACGGCTTCCTCAACGCTCAGTCCCTCGCCACCCTGCAGAGCTTCGGTCTCTGCGCCAATCCCGCCACCGGGACCTTCCCGCTGTCGCGCTTCAACGTCGATTTCGGTGGGCGCCAGCAGCTTATCAGCCGCGATACCTGGCGGGTGGTCGCCGGCGTTGAAGGCGATTTCAACGACGACTGGCATTATGAGGTCGCCGTCAATTACGGCCGCTACAAGGGCCGTACGGACGCGCTCAACGATCTCGTGCTCGCCGATCTCAACGGCAATCCAGACGGCTTCACGCTGGCGGCCGACGCCGTCCGCAACGCCCAGGGCCAGATCGTCTGCCGCGTGAACCAGGTCGCCGTGACCCGGCCGGACTGCGTGCCGATCAACCTGTTCGGCACCGCGCCGAGCGCGGCCGCGCTCGACTTCGTCAACACCACGTCGACGCTGGACGAGCGGGCGTCCCAGCTCAACGTCACCGCCTTCATGGCCGGTGACCTTTCGCAATTGTTCGAATTGCCGGGCGGCCCGATCCGCTTCGTGGTCGGCACCGAATGGCGGCGGGAGACGACGTCGCAGCGCGCCGATCCCCTCTCCGCGTCGGGGGCGACCTTCTTCAACGCTTTCCCGACCTTCTCGCCGCCCGATTTCGAGGTGCTGGAGGGCTTCGGCGAGCTCGAGCTGCCGATCCTGCGCGACCAGCCCTTCGCCCGCGAGCTGACGGTGACCGGCGCGGTGCGCTATTCCAACTACAACACCGACGCGAACCACACCTTCGCCTGGAACATCAGCGGCACCTGGTCGCCGGTCCGGGACATCCGTTTCCGCGCCAATTATTCGCGGGCGGTGCGCGTGCCGACGCTCGGCGACCTGTTCACGCCGGCGACCCAGGGCTTCGCGCAGGTCCAGGATCCATGCGACCAGGCCTTCATCAACAACGGGCCGAATCGCGCCGCCAATTGCGCCGCCCTGGGTGTGCCGACGACGGTGCTGGCGGGTTCGCCCTGCATCACCGCGGCGACGCCGGTGGGCAGCCCGTTCCGCAACTGCGTCTCCAACTCCCAGACGATCGGCTTCACCCAGGCGGGCAATTCCACACTCGAGGAGGAGACCGCCAATTCGCTCACCATCGGCGCGGTGTTCACGCCCAGCTTCCTGCCGGGCTTCAGCTTGACGGTGGATTATTACAGCATCCGGGTGAACAACCTGATCCAGCTGCTGGTCCCGCAGAACATCCTCAACCTGTGCGTCGACCAGGCCAATACCAACAATCCCTATTGCGCTCTGATCAATCCGCGCAACGGCTTCGGCCTGTTCGCCAATCAGGACGACATCCTGCTCTCCCGGGTCGCCAACTTCGCCCGGCAGGATTCGCGCGGCATCGATTTCGATCTCGCCTACCACCACCGCTTCGGCAATGGCCATGTGCTGAACGTCCGCGCGATCGCGACCGTGGTGCTGGAGCGGACCGATTTCGTGAACCCGACCGATCCGGCCTTCGGGGACCGGCTGCTGGGCGAAGTGGGCGATCCGGCCCTCGCGGCCAACTTCCAGGTCGAATACGGGGCCGGGCCGTGGGATCTGCGCTACACGCTCAACTATATCGGTCGGCAAACCGTCCCGGCCTTCTATGAATCGCAGCACAGCTTCCAGGGCCGGCCGCCGACCAATGCGGACATCAGCGACCGCGAGTGGTTCCCGGACCTGTTCATCCACGGCATCCGCATGGGCTATCGGGTGAACGAACAGTTCCGCTTCTATGCGGGCATCGACAATTTCACCGATCGCCAGCCGCCGCTCGGCCTGCTCGGCACCGGCGGTGGCGAGGGCGTCGACGCGATCGGCCGCTATTTCTACGCGGGCGTGCTGGTCAACTGGCGCTGAGCCAGTCGACCGGAAGGAGAGGGCGGGCCTTCGGGCCCGCCTTTTTTGTTTGGGTCAGGCGGCGCTGGCTTCGAGCGAGGTGCGGACGCGGTCGAGCGTCGCGGGCCGGCGGCGGCGGGCCAAAGCGAGCGTCGCCATCGCCGCCTCGGCCAGCGAGCCGGCGAAATAATCCTGGGCGAGGCGAAGGATCGCCTTTTCGCGCGCGTCATCGTCGGCGATGGCCGGCAGATAGACGAACTTCTTGCCCGCCTTGCGGGTGGCGAGCAGCCCCTTGGCGGCGAGCCGGGTCAGCATCGAGCGGACGGCGCTGTTGCTCAGCGGGTCGCTGAGCGCGAGCCGCACCTCGTCGGCCGTGATGCCGCGGCCGCAGGCATAGACGATCTCGGCCACCTCGCGCTCGCGCCGGGCGAGCCGCGCCAGCGGCGGGCCGTGCGGGTGGCGTAGCAAAGGCGCGGAACCGGGCATCGCATCCTCCAAAGAGGTACGATTCGTACCATATCAGATCGTGCAAAGAGGGAAAGAGATTATCCGTGCCGCGCGGATCAGCCGCCGACGACGCCGATCAGCATCCGGTCGAGCCAGTCGAGCCGGGCGCGGGTCGTGCTGACCGCATTGTCGTGGAGGAAGTCCTTGTAAGGGACGTCGACCTCGGACCGATAGGCCTCGAGTTGGGCCAGCTTGCCGTGCAGCAGCGCCTTGGCCTCGGCGATCCAGGCGATCTGCTCCTCCTTGTCCAGCAGGCCGAAGGACTGGACCTTGGTGCGCAGCGGATCGTCGAGCAGCACATGGGTGTCGCGGATCTGGCCCACCCAGGCGCGCACCGCTTTCTCCCCCGCCTTGGTGCAGAGCAGCGCCTCGGTGCCGCGGCCGTCGCCCTCGACCAGTTGCTTGGCGAGCAGGCCGCGCTCGGTCAGCCGGCGGATCAATGGGTAGATCTTGCCTTTGGAGGTGTTGAAATTGTTGACCGGGCTCGCCTCGTAGATTTTCGTCACCTGATAGGCGGTGGTCGGCTGGATGCGCAGCACGAGGGAGAGGAAAGTGCCCTCATGGTCGGTGAGCTGGTGGGGCGCGTCTGCCAATGATCAAGTCCATCGCCGTTGAAATGGTGCGAAGCATAGCATCGGGCGCTTCCGTCCCTCAAGTCGCGGCTTGTCATGAGGTACGATTCGTACTAAATTGCCGGCTTCTGATCGAGGGAGATTGGGTTTGCAGCGTGCAGGTGCGGCGCGAAGGCGCCTTGGGTTCGGCCTTTTCTGGCTCGTCGCGTCCACCTCTCTTTCCGCCTCGGTCGCGTCCGATACGACCGGCGGCGCCTGGACGCCGCCGCCACGCGCGCAGCCGCAGGAGGCCGCCGGCATCGTGGCGCTGGCCGAGCGTTTCCCCGAGAGCGCCGCGCTGCTCCGCCGGGTCATCGCGGCCTCGCTTGAGCCGGGCAGCGAGGCCCGGCTGCGGGCGGCGCTGGAGCGGCTGGCGGCCATGGGCTACGCGCTCTCGCCGGCCAGTCTGCAGGCCATCGCGGCCCGTTTGCCCGGCGCGGAAGGGCCCGCCCTGGTCGCCCGGTTCGAGGCCAATCGCGTGCTGGCGGGCAACAGCAGGCTGCTCCACGCCGTCCCGACCGAGCGGCGCCTGATCGAAGGCGTCGCCTGGGACGCGCCGCGCCGGCGCCTGTTCGCCTCGTCCGTGGCCGGGCGCGAATTGCTGGTCCACGAGGCCGGCGCCTGGCGCGTCGTGCCGGGCGTCGAGGCCGGCAGCCTGTTCGGCCTCGCCATCGATCCGCGGCGTCAGCTGCTCTGGCTGACCTCGGGCGTGGTCGAGCAGACCCCGGGGCCGGACACCGCCTATCGCGGCCTCATCGCGCTCGATCTGCGCAGCCTGCGGGTGGTCCGCCGCGTGCCGGCGCCGGCGGGCGGTTCGCCCGGCGATCTGGTCATCGCCACGGACGGCACGATCTATGCCAGCGACCCGCAGAACGGTGCCGTCTATCGCGCCCGCCCCGGCGCCGCGGCCCTCGACACGCTCGTCGCTCCGGGCACGATGCGCAGCCCGCAGGGTCTGGCGCTCTCGCGGGACGGCCGACGGCTCTATGTCGCCGATTATGGCTACGGCCTCGCGGTGATCGACCCCGCCAGCGGCCGGATCGGGCGCGTGGCGGCCCAGTCGCCAACGATGCTCGACGGGATAGACGGGTTGATCGCCGACGGCGGCACGCTCATCGCCATCCAGAATGGCGTGAACCCCCGGCGCATCGTGCGCCTGCATCTGTCCCGGGACGGCCTTGCGATCGCGCGCGTCGAGGTGCTGGAGCGCGGCACTCCGGAATGGGGCGAGCCGACGCTCGGTACGCTCGTGAACGGCAGCCTGGTCTACGTGGCCGACGCCCAGTGGGAGCGGTTCGGGGCGGGCGGCGCGGTGACCGGGGAAGGGCCGCTCCGGCCGACCGCGATCCGCATTTTGGGGCTGCAAGGATCGGGCCGGCCGCCGGCGGGGCTCCGATGAGCCCGCTGGTCAGGAAAAGGGGTTCAGTAAAGGCCGTGCTTCATCGCCCGCGGCGCGGGCTGGGGGCGCGGCTGGGCCGCGGCCCTGGCCGTCTCGGCCGGATGCTCGCGGGTCGGGGTCTGCTCTTCGCCAAATTTGCTTCGCATCGTACCATCTTTGACAGTGATTGGAGGACACCATAGGCTCGGTGACAGGCGCAAGGACGATGGATGTCATGAACAGCATCTTCTCCCCATCCAACGCCCCCGCGGCCCATGAACGGCCCGCCGGAGCGGCCGAACCGCCGCGTGCGGCGCCGGCGCAGCCCGGCGCGCGCTTCTTCCGTCGGCTCGCCATCGGCGTGATCCTCGGCTTCTGGCTGACCTATTTCATCACGCTCACCGCCGCTCGCCTCGCGATCAGCGCCAGCGAAAGCTGGCCGCTGATCGCCGCGCGCGGGCTGATGAGCCTGCTCGCGATGCTGCTGTCCTTCGCAATCCTCGCCGCTCTCCGCCGGGCGCGGGGGCGGGGACCGGCCCGCCGGGTGCTGATCGCCGCCGGCCTCGCCCTGGCCGGCTGCATGGTGCACGCCGCCCTCAACCCCGTGGTCTTCATGCAATTCGTGCCGGTGAGCTCACCCTGGTCGGTGCTCATCGCCGAATATCCGATCTCGCTGCTGAGCTTTCTCTGGCAATATGTCGCCGTCTCGGTGATGCTGCTCGCGCTGACCTATGGCGAGGACCTGACCGAGCGCGAGGAACGGATCGTGTCGCTGCAGGCGCAGGCCAATGCCGCGCAATTGAGCGCGTTGCGCTACCAACTCAATCCGCACTTCCTGTTCAACACGCTGAACTCCGTCGCCAGCCTGATCGCGAAGCGCCCCGGCGAGGCGGAGGCGATGGTCGTCAGCCTCTCGGATTTCCTGCGCTCCACCTTGCAGATGGACACGGGCAAGGAGATCACGCTCGGCGAGGAGGTCCAGCTCCAGTCGCTCTATCTGGAGATCGAGAAGGCCCGCTTCCCGAACCGGCTGGAGGTCGCCATCGACGTGCCGCCGGAGACCGCGAACGCCCTGGTCCCCAATCTCATCAGCCAGCCCCTGATCGAGAATGCCATCAAATATGGCGTGGCGCGCAGCCAGGCGCCGGTGCGTCTCGACGTGATCGCGCGGGCGGAAGGGGGCGTGCTCGTCCTCGAGATCCGCAACGATGGCGGCGATGCCGAGACGCCGCTGCCGGGGGGTACCAGCACCGGCCTGCGCAACGTCGCCAACCGGCTCCGCCTTCATTTCGGGGATGAGGCCAGCCTTGCCGCGGCGCCGCTCGTGGGCGGAGGCTATTCGGCGACGATCTGCCTGCCGCTCAGGACCTCTGCATGACGGCGTTGCGCGTCCTGATGTGCGACGACGAGCCGCTGGCGCTTGACCGGCTCGCCGGCCTGCTGGGGCAGTGCGAGGACGTGGAACTGGCCGGGCAGGCGCAGACCGGGCAGGATTTGCTGGCGCAGGTGGAGGCGCTGGCGCCGGATCTCGTCCTGCTCGATATCGAGATGCCGAAGCTGGACGGCTTCGACGTGGTCGAGGCCTTGTCCCGGATGGACTGGCCGGCGCCGGCGACGCCGCCGCTGATCGTCTTCGTGACCGCCCATCCGGAAATGGCGGTCGACGCCTTCGATTCGGGCGCGCTCGATTTCATCAGCAAGCCGGTGCGGCTCAGCCGGCTGGAGCAGGCGCTGGCCCGCGCGCGCCAGGCGGCGGCGCAGCGCGAGGCGGGGCGGAGGCTGCAGGAATTGTCCGGGCAGCTCGACGCGCTGAAGCGGGCGCGGAGCGGGGGCGAGGACGAGCGCCATCTCTGGGTCCGGCGCGGCGCCGAGACCCTTCGGCTCGACGTCGGCCAGGTCGACCGGGTGGAGGCGGAAGGCGAATATGTCCGCATCCATGCCGGCGCGGATTCCTATCTGGAGCGTGGCTCGCTGACCGAGACGGCGACCCTGCTCGAGCCGTTCGGCTTCGTCCGCGTGCATCGCTCGGCGGTGGTCAATCCGACGCGGGTCGTCTCGGTCGAGCGCAAGCGCTGGGGCGATCTCGTCCTGCACCTGACGACCGGCGCGGCCGTGCCGGTCGGCAAGACCTATCGCGAGGCGGCGCGCCGGCTGACCGCGGGCGGCCTGTCGCTCGGCTGAGCGTCGGTTTCGAGGGGGTTCCCGTCCGCCGGGAGAACAGCGACGCATCCGGCGGACGGGAGGGGTGGTGGTTGAGCCCCCGGTGGGGATTGGTGGGGGACCTTCCCGGGAGCTCGTAACCCTAGACGCCGCCGTTTCGCCGAACCCGCACCCCCCTTTCGTCGAAAGTTTCGGCGCCCGAACATGGACAGTTGGAGCGAACGACATTACGGGGCCACGCTCCGCTTTCCCGCCATGGCCAAGACAATGACGACGAGCGGCCTTGAAGCCGTGTTCCTGGAGAATCGTGCCGCCCTGCTGCGCTTCCTGCGCGCGCGGGGCGCCGGCGATCATGCCGAGGATCTCCTCCAGGAAATGTGGATCAAGGCCTCGGCGGGCGCGAGCGGGCCGATCGCCGATCCCCTGGCCTATCTCTACCGCGCCGCGAACAATCTGATGCTCGACCGGCGCCGGGCGGAGCTGCGCGGACAGAAGCGCGACCATGACTGGCACGACGTCTCCGGCGATTCGCTCGGCATCTCCGAAAGCCCGGGGGGCGAGCGCGTGCTGATCGCGCGCGAGCAGCTCCAGGCCGTGGAGGAGGCGTTGCGGGCGCTGGGCGAGAGGACCGACTTCGTCTTCCGCCGGTTCCGGGTCGAAGGCCAGAGCCAGCGCGACATCGCGGACGAACTCGGCATCAGTCTGAGCGCGGTCGAGAAGCATCTACAGAAGGCCTATCGCGCGCTCATCGAACTCAGGAGACGGTTCGATGCGGGTTGAGCGGAGCGGCGGCGTCTTGGTCCCGAGGGGGTGTGAATGACGGACAGGGACGTGCAGCGTATCGAGGAAGAGGCGATCGCCTGGGTCGTGCGACTGCGCGATGCCGGCGCCGACGATTGGGAGGCCTTCACCGGCTGGCTGGAGGCCGACGCCGCGCATCAGCATGCCTATGACGAGGCCGCGCTCGCCGATCTCGACGCGGCGGACCTCGCCCCCGCGCCGCGCCCCGTCCAGCCGGCCTGGACGCCCGCCGAGGCGCCCGCCTACCGCCCGAACCGGCGCCGCTTCCTCGGCTGGGGCGGTGGCGCCGTCGCCGCCGCGGTGGCGGGGCTCGTCGCCTACACCACCATTCCCGCCGGCGCCGCGCTCTATGCCGTCGAGACCGGCCCCGGCGAGCATCGTCGGATCGATCTCGCCGACGGCAGCCGTATCGATCTCAACGGCGGCACCCGCATCCAGCTCGACCGCAACAATGCCCGCTTCGCCAGCCTCGAGCAGGGCGAGGCCCTGTTCACCGTGGTCCATGACGAAGCCCGGCCGTTCGAGGTCGAGGCGGCGGGCGCGCAGATGCGCGACCTCGGCACCGTCTTCAACGTCGTCGCCGAGCGCGGCGCGGTCGAGGTCGGCGTCTCCGAGGGCCGCGTCCTGTTCGACCCGCGCGGCGTCGCGGTCGACCTCTCGCCCGGCATGAGCCTGCGCCGCGCCGCCGCCACCGCGCGGCCCGTGGTCGCGCGGGTGGAGCCGGACGCGATCGGCGGCTGGCGCGCGGGCCGGCTCAGTTACCGCTCGGCCAGCGTCGCGCAGGTGGCGAGCGATCTCTCGCGCAATCTCGGCGTCGCCGTGCGCGCGAGCCCGCCCGTGGCGCGGCAGAATTTCACCGGCGTCATCATGCTCGACGCCGACAAGGGCACGGCCGTGCGCCGCGCCGCATCGCTTTTGGGGGTCAGCGCCAGCCGCGCGGGGGATGGCTGGCTACTGACGGTGGGGAGCAGTGGGACGCCTTAGCACGATCCTGGCCAGCGGTGTCCTGACCCTTTCCGCCGCCGCCTTCGTCGCGACGCCGGCGGCGGCTGTCCAGTCGCGGGAGCTGAGCCTGCCCGGCGGACGGCTCGGCGACGCCATCGTCGCGCTGGGCCGCCAGGCCGGCGTCAGCATCGGCCTCACCGATCCGGCGCTGGCGGCCAGCCGTGTCCCGGCGGTGCGCGGGCGGATGACCGCCGAGCAGGCGCTGACCCGGCTGCTTGCGGCCAGCGAGGCCCGCTTCATCCGCGTCGCCCCCGGCAGCTACCGGATCGTCCGCCGTCCGCCGCAACGGCCCCAGCCGCAGGTCCGGATCGCGCGCCGGCCCGCCGCGCCCCAGCTGATCCTCGCCGCCGCGCCGGCGCCGGAGGAGGAGCAGGCGGTGCTGGTCGTCGCCGCGCGCCGGCCGATGCCGCTCTCCCTCTATCCGGGCGGCGTCCAGATGGTGGACGGCGACGATCCCGAACTGGCTTATGCTCCGCGCGGCAGCGAGGCGCTGGTCGCCCGCCTGCCGGGCCTCGCCTCCACCCATCTCGGGCCGGGGCGCAACAAGCTCTTCATCCGCGGCATCGCCGATTCCAGCTTCAGCGGCCCGACCCAGGCGACCGCCGGCCAGTATCTGGGCGAGACAAGGCTCAACTATAACGCGCCGGACCCCGACCTGCGCCTGTTCGACATCGACCGCGTCGAGATCCTGGAGGGCCCGCAAGGCACGCTGTACGGCGCCGGCTCGCTCGGCGGGGTGATCCGGATCATGCCGAACCGGCCGCGCACCGACGCGACCGGCGGGATGCTCGTGGTCGGCGCCACCGCCACCCAGCATGGCGATCCCGGCGGCGACATTGCCGGGGTGCTGAACCTGCCGCTGGTCGAAGGCCGGCTGGGCCTTCGCCTCGTCGGTTACGGTGCGCAGGACGGCGGCTATATCGACGACACGGGGCGTGGCCTGGACGACGTCAACCGCGTCCGCACCTATGGCGGCCGCGCGGCGCTGCGGCTCGAGACGGACAGCGGCTGGACCTTCGATGCCGGCTTCAGCGGCCAGCGCATCCGCGGCCGCGACGGTCAATATGCGGATCGCGGCGCGCCGCCGCTGACCCGGGACAGCGCCATCGCCCAGCCCTTCGGCAGCGACTATCTGCTCGCCGATCTCGTCGTCTCGAAAGATTGGGGGCGGACGCGCTTCACCACCGCCTTTGGCTGGGTCGATCATGACATTGACGAGCTTTACGATTCCACCGTCTTCAACCTGCCGCCGCAGCTCTATGCGCAGAACACGCGGGTCAGGTTGCTGTCCGCCGAGAGCCGCCTCGCGGGCCAGACCGAGGGCGGCATCTCCTGGGTGGTCGGCACCAGCATGATCTCCAACCGGAGCCGGCAGCGCCGGACGGCCGGACCGGTCGCCGATCCGCAGCAGCTCGCCGGCGTCGAGAACGGGATCGAGGAGCTCGCCTTGTTCGGCGAGGCGAGCGTCGGCCTCGCGCCCGCCGTCACGCTGACCGCCGGCGCCCGCTTCAGTCAGTCCCATCTCTCCGGCAGCTCGATCGACGCGCCGGCGCTGGTGCTGGTGCCCCTGTTCGGCTCGATCGACGTGGCGCGCGCCGCCGACGCCAGCCGCAAGGAGAGCGCCTTCCTCCCATCCATCGCTTTGGCCTGGGAAGCGGCGCCGCGGCTGCTGCTCTTCGCGCGCTACCAGGAAAGCTTCCGGCCGGGCGGCCTCGCGGTCGAGGGCAATGTCTTCCGGGTCACCGCGCAGGGCACGCCGACCAGCGATCTCACCGCGGCGAGCGACATGATCATCCGCCGCTTCCGCAACGACAATCTGTCCTCGCTGGAGGCGGGCGTGCGCTACGGCCGCTCCGGGGCGGGCGCCTTCGATATCTCCGCGTCCCTCGCCTATACGCGCTGGAACGACATCCAAGCGGACACCGTCTCCCTGTTCGGCTTCCCGACCACCGCCAATATCGGCGACGGCCGGATCTATTCCTTCGAATTGCGGGCCGGCTGGCGGCCGCTGCCCGGGCTGAGCCTCGAGGGCGCGATGCTGGTCAACGACAGCAAAGTGGTCGATCCCTTTCCGGGCATCATCCTCCAGCCCGACTTCCCCCTGCCCAACGTCGCCGACATCGGCGCGCGCCTCGCCGTCGACTATCAAATGGCGCTCTCGCCGAGCCTCGACCTCAGGCTGGGCGGTTCGGTCCGCTATGTCGGCGATTCCGTGCTCGGCGTCGGCCCGGTGCTGGGCGACCGGCAGGGCGAGGTGACGGACGTCAGCCTCGGCGCCCGGCTGGAGCACGGTCCGCACGCCTTCACGCTGAACCTCACCAACCTGCTCGACGAGGCCGGGAACCGCTTCGCCATGGGCTCGCCCTTCACCCTGATCCAGAATCCGCAGGTCACGCCGCTGCGCCCCCGCTCCGTCCGCCTGGGCTGGCAGTTCGCCTTCTAGCGCGCGCGTCGGCTTTTTCGCGCCGGCCGCAAATTTACCTGGATCAACTGCGGGTCTTTCCGCGCCGCGTCGTCCTTCCGGCATGAACCCCGCCCGCCCGGGCGCGGGGACAGCCGCGAAGAAGGACATATCCCGTATGCGTCGCCTGCTTGCTTATTCCTGCCTCACCCCCCTCGCGCTCGTGGCGATCAGCCAGGCCCAGGCCGAGCGGAAGGTCGAGACGAAGATCACCACGCCGCTGAGCACCTCCACCGCCACCAATGGCGCGCCGGACAATATCAACGTCACCTCGGCCGGCGGCATCACACTCACCAGCGGCACCGCGATCACGCTGGACAGCAACAATACGGTGACCAATGCGGGGGCGCTCGCCATCCAGAATGCGAGCAACGCGAACGGCATCCTCGCGCTGCCGGGCCTGACCGGCTCGATCACCAACAGCGGCCCGATCACCATCGACGAAACCTACGCGCCGACCGACACCGACAAGGACGGCGATCTGGACGGGCCCTTCGCCCAGGGCGCCAACCGCTTCGGCATCCGGATCGCGCCCGGCGGCACCTTCACCGGCAACGTGACCAATTCCGGCACCATCACCATCGAGGGCAATACCAGCGCCGGCATCGCCCTCGACAGCCGGCTCGCGGGCGCCTTCGTCAACAGCGGCACGATCAACGTCACCGGCGACAACAGCTTCGGCATCCGCGCGACCGACATCACCGGCAATGCCCGCGTCGCCGGCACGATCAACGTGACCGGCGCGAACGCGATCGGCGTCTCGCTCGATGGCGACATTGGCGGGGCGCTCACCTTCCAGGGCGTCGTGACCACCACCGGCTACCGCTCACTCTCCCCGCCGGCCGACCCGTCCAAGCTCGATGCCGACGATCTGCTCCAGGGCGGCCCGGCGGTGCGCATCCAGGGCGACGTCGCCGGCGGCATCCGCTTCGCGATCGCGCCGCCGAACAACAGCCCCACCGACGACGACGAGGACAAGGACGGCATCAAGGACAGTGAGGAGGGCAGCGCGCAGATCACCTCCTACGGCGCGGCGCCGGCCGTGCAGATCGGCTCGGCGACCGACAGCGTCACCGTCGGGGCGGTGGCGGGCAATGCCAATGGCCATGGCCTGATCATCGACGGCGCCATTGCCGGCAACGGCGTCTATGCCGGGGTGAATGCGAACGGCATCGTCATCGGCGGCCTCGGCGGCAATGTCAGCATCGCCGGCGGGATGACCCTCACCGGCTCGGTCAACGCCCTCTCCAATGGCGGCAGCGCGCAGGCGGTCCGCATCGGCAGCGGCGCGAGCGTGCCGGAAATCCGCAGCAGCGGCTCGATCCGCGCCGGCGGCGGCCCCGACGCGGCGGACGTGGTGCGCGGCATCCAGATCGATCAGGGCGCGACCGTCGCCGCGATCCGCAACACCGGCCTGATCGAGGCGACAGGCGGCAAGGACGCCGATGTCGGCGCGATCGTCGACCGCTCCGGCGGCGTCGGCCTGGTCGAGAATGGCGGTCGGATCATCGCCAATCTCGCGGCGGGCGGCACCACCGGGAAGCGGGTCGCGATCGATCTTTCCGCCAACAATAATGGCGCGACGGTCCGCCAGTACCGGGTCAGCGACACCGCACAGGCGCCGCAGATCCAGGGCGATATCCTGTTCGGCGGCGGCAACGACCTGCTCGACGTGACCGCGGGCTCCGTCGCCGGCACCGCCCGCTTCGGCAATGGCGACGACCGGCTGCTGCTCAGCGGCGCGGGGACGTTCGCGGGGCGTGCCGAATTCGGCGCCGGCGCCGACAGGCTGGCGTTGACCGGCACGTCGGTGTTCACCGGCGTGGCCGATTTCGGCGGCGGCGCTGACGTGCTGGAGATCGGCGCGGGCACGCGTTTCGACGCGCAATTGCTGAACGGCGCGGGTCTCGCCGTGTCCGTGAACGGCGGCACCTTCCGGGCGGCGCAGACCGGGAACGTGCACATCGCCTCGCTGAACATGGGAGCGAACAGCCGGATCGGCGTCGACATCAACCGGGAGGCGGGGACCCACACCCGTTATGTCGTCGCGGGCAATGCCGCCTTCGGCACCGGCTCGACGCTCAGCGTCCGCCTCGACCGGATCAGCGACGCGCCGGGCCGCTATTCCTTCATCCAGGCCGGCTCGATCACCGGCGGCGCCAATCTCGCCTTCGACGATGCCAGCCTGCCGATCCTGTTCCGCGGCACGATCGAGGCCGGCGCCAGTGACGTCGCCCTGGTCATCAGCCGTCGCACGGCCGTCGACCTCGGCCTCAACCGTTCGGCGAGCAGCGCCTATGACGCGATCTTCGAATCGCTCGACAATGACGAAGATATCGCCTCGGTCTTTCTCGCCATGCACGATCGCGAGAGCGCGCAGGCGGCGATGGCGCAGATGCTGCCGGATCATGCCGGCGGCGTGTTCGAGACGGTGACCGTGGCCTCGCGCGCCACCGCCCGCTTCCTCGCCGATCCCAATCCGGCGGTCGTCGACATGGACGGCTGGGGCTTCTGGCTGCAGCAGGCGGCCTGGGGCACGTCGAAGGATATCGGCGACACCGCCGCCTACGACATTTCCGGCTGGGGCGCGTCCGGCGGCGCGGAGCTGCAACTGGGCGGCGCGGGCCATCTCGGCCTGAGCCTCGCCTATCTGGCCGGCAAGGACGCCAATGGCGACAATGACAATCAGGTCCGGACCGACCAATATGAACTCGCGGCCTATTGGCGGCTGCGGCGCGGCGGCTTCAACGCCTTCGCCCGCGCTTCGGCAGCGATGATCGACTTCACCGGCCTGCGTTATTTCGCCGGGATCGACGAGCAGGGCCAGGCGGTCACGCGCACCGCCAGCGGCAATTGGAACGGGCAGCTCTACTCGGCCTCGGCCGGCCTGTCCTACGAGCTGCGCATGGGCCGGCTCTCGCTGCGTCCGGCCGCCTCGATCGACTATTACAAGCTGACCGAGGACGGCTATGCCGAGACGGGCGGCGGCGAGGGCTTCAACCTGATCGTCGAGGACCGCGACAGCGACGAGCTGGCCGGGGCCTTCACGCTTGCCGCCGGCCTCAATTTCGGGAGTACCGAAGAGGGGCGGACCTGGCTCCGCGCCGAGATCGAGGGCGGCCGCCGCCAGATCCTCGGCGGCGAGCTCGGCGCGACCGTCGCCCGGTTCGACGATGGCGACCCCTTCACCCTCGAGCCCGACGCGCGAACCGACGGCTGGACCGGCGCGGTTCGCCTGATCGGCGGCAGCGACGGCTTCGTGCTGGGCGGCGAGCTCAGCGCCGAGGAACAGGCGGGGCGCGCGGCCGTGGCGATGCGCGTGTCGCTGGGCTTCGGCTTCTGACGACACCTCCGCGTCATTTGCGAGCATGGCGAAACAATCCAGTGCGGTGTCTCCGCCGGCTGGATTGTTTCGTCGCTTCGCTCCTCGCAGTGACGGCGGGAGGCGTTAAGTCGGCATCAGCTCCTTGAGCGGCACAGCCGCATCCGCGAGCGCCTTCTTGTCGGGCACCACCCCGGTCTCGATCAGCTTGCGGCCCTGGACATAGTCCTTCACCGCATTGACGCAGTCGAGCGCGATCACCCGGCCTTCCTTCAGATAGACGACCGAGAAGCTGCGCGCCTCGGGATCGCCGCGGACGACATGATCGTCATGGCCCTGGCAGAGGCCGACGGTCTGCAGCTTGAGGTCATATTGGTTCGACCAGAACCAGGGCGTGGCGCCATAAGGCTCGGGCGCGCCCATGATCGCCTTCGCCACCGCATTGGCCTGGTCGTTGGCGTTCTGCACGGATTCGAGGCGGATGCGCTGGCCGCTCGCGAAGCGATTCTCGTGCGCCGCGCAGTCGCCGATCGCATAGATGTCCGGCAGGCTGGTCCGGCAATGTGCGTCGACATGGACGCCGTTGCCGGTCTCGGCTCCCGCTTCGGCCAGCGGGCCGACCGAGGCGTCGATGCCGATGCCGGCGACGATCAGGTCGGCGGAGACGATCTCGCCATCCGCGAGCCGCACGCCCTCGGCGACGATCGAATCCATCCCCGTGCCAGTGCGCACCTCGACGCCGTTGGCGCGATGCTCGGCCTCGTAGAAGCGGGAGATGGGCTCGCCCGCGACGCGGGAGAGGACGCGATCCAGCGCCTCCAGCAGCACCACCTCGCGGCCGAGCTTGCGCAGCACCGCGGCCGCCTCCAGCCCGATATAGCCGCCGCCGATCACCGCCACCTTGTTCACCTCGGGCAATTCGGCGAGCAGCCGATCGGTGTCGCCGCGGTCGCGGATCGTGTGCACCCGCTCGAAGCCGGCGCAGGAAAGGCGCTTCGCCTTGCCGCCGGCCGCCCAGATCAGGATGTTGTAGCCAAGCGTCTCGCCGCCCTCGAGCGTGACCGTCTTCGCCTTCGGATCGACCGCGACCACCGCGCGCCCCAGCACCAGCTCGACCTGCTTGTCGGCCCAGAAGGACAAAGGCCGGATCAGCAGGCGCTCGAATTCCTTCTCCCCGGCCAGATAATCCTTGGAGAGCGGCGGCCGCTCATAAGGCGGGTGCGGCTCCGCGCCGACGATGGCGACCGTCCCGGCGAAACCCTGCTGGCGGAGCGCGATCGCGGCCTGGGCGCCGCCATGGCCACCGCCCACGATGAGGACGTCGTAGCTGGTCATCTTCCCTCCCTGGCGACGCGGCTGCGGATTTTTCAATTGCGCGGTGCAGCGTGTACGATCAGTGTTTGCTGCGATGCAACAGATGATCGACCGCCACGGGCTCCGGATCGCGGAGCCGCTCGCCCGTTTCCTCGAGGAGGAAGCGCTTCCCGGCACCGGCCTGGACGCCGATGCCTTCTGGCGCGGCGCGGCGGACATCTTCGCGCGGCTGGCGCCTGAGAACAGGCGCCTGCTCGCCATTCGCGACGCGCTGCAGGCGGAGATCGATGCCGCCCCGGCCCGCAGCGGCGACCCTGCCTTTCTCCGCGACATCGGCTATCTCGCCGAAGACCCCGGCCCGTTCACCATCGATCCGGAGAATGTCGACGACGAGGTCGCCCGCATCGCCGGCCCGCAGCTGGTCGTCCCGGTGCTCAACGCCCGCTTCCTGCTCAACGCCGCCAATGCGCGCTGGGGCAGCCTCTACGACGCGCTCTACGGCACCGACGCGCTGCCCGGAAAGGCGCAGGGGCCAGGCTATGACGCGGCACGCGGCGCCCAGGTCATCGCCCGCGCCCGCGCCTTCCTCGACGAGACGATCCCGGGCTGGCAGACGGTTCTGCAAGGCGCGGACCATCCCGCCCTGATCGCGCGGAAAAACGGCGCCATCCTGTTCCGCCATAACGGCCTGCATATCGAATTGGTCATCGACCCCGACCATCCGATCGGCCGCGACGATCCGCTCGGCCTCGCCGACGTCGTGCTGGAATCGGCGCTCACCACGATCGTCGACCTGGAGGACAGCGTCGCCGCCGTCGACGCCGCGGACAAGGCGGCCGCCTATCGCAACTGGCTCGGCCTGATGAAAGGCGACCTGGCGGAGACGTTCGAGAAAGACGGTCGCAGCGTTTCGCGCGCGCTCAGCCCCGACCGCGTCTATGGCGATCTCGTCCTTCCCGGCCGCGCTCTCCTGTTCGTGCGCAATGTCGGTCATCTGATGACGACGCCCGCCATCGTGCTCCCCGATGGCGGCGAGGCGCCGGAAGGAATCCTCGACGCCATCGCTACCAGCCTGATCGCGCTCCACGACCTGAACGGCCGCCACCGCAACAGCCGCGCCGGCTCCATCTATATCGTGAAGCCGAAGATGCACGGTCCCGACGAGGCGGCCTTCGCCAACACCCTGTTCGACGCGGTCGAGGATCTGCTCGGCCTCGCCCGGCACACGATCAAGGTTGGCCTGATGGACGAGGAGCGCCGCACCTCCGCCAATCTCGCTGCCTGCATCCATGCGCTTCGCCACCGCATCGTCTTCATCAACACCGGCTTCCTCGACCGCACCGGCGACGAGATGCACACGTCGATGCGCGCGGGCCCGATGATCCCCAAGGCCGAGATGAAGGGTTCCACCTGGATCAAGGCCTATGAAGACCGCAACGTGCGCATCGGCCTCGCCGCCGGCTTCTCCGGCAAGGCACAGATCGGCAAGGGCATGTGGGCGGCGCCCGACCTGATGGCGGACATGCTCGCCCAGAAGATCGCCCATCCCAAGGCCGGCGCGAACACCGCCTGGGTGCCGAGCCCCACCGCGGCGACCCTCCACGCGCTTCATTACCATCAGGTCGACGTCTTCGCGCGCCAGGCGGCGCTGGCTGGGGAGGCGGTGCCGCCCCTCGCGGACCTGCTGACCGTCCCCGTCGCCGCAGGCCGCAACTGGACGCCGGAGGACATCCACGCCGAGCTCGACAACAATGCCCAGGGCATACTCGGCTATGTCGTGCGCTGGATCGACCAGGGCGTCGGCTGCTCCAAGGTGCCGGACCTCCACGATGTCGGCCTGATGGAAGACCGCGCCACCCTGCGCATCTCCTCCCAGCATATCGCCAACTGGCTGCTTCACGGCGTCTGCGCGGCGGCGGAGGTGGAAGACGCACTGCGCCGCATGGCCGTTCGGGTCGACGCGCAGAACGCGGGCGATCCGCGCTACCGCCCGATGTCCGGTCTTGAGGAAGACAGTCTTGCTTTCCAGGCCGCGCGCGCGCTCGTCTTCGAAGGCGCCGTCCAGCCCAATGGCTATACGGAGCCGCTGCTTCACGCCTTCCGGCTGCGCGCGAAGGCATCGGCACATTAGTCATCACGGCGCGGGCTGGAACGAGCCGCATCTGTTGCTTTATTCGCCGTCTTCGGCCGTTACGCGAAACTGTCACATCCCTGTCACGGAACCTGCCGCAAAGCGCTATAGCGCCGAGGCTAAGCCATTGTGCGACAGGGGACGAGGATTGAGGGCAGCGCCGCATACGTTGAGCGTCTTCGACGACGATCTCGATCGGCTGCGCGCCAGCGTCTGCGAGATGGGCGGGCGGGTCGAGGCGGCCGTCACCGATGCCGTCGCAGCGCTCGTCCAGGGCGATCCGGATCGGGCGCTGCGCGTGATCGGGGACGATCGCAAGGTGGACGCGCTGGCCGCCGAGATCGAGCGCACGGCCGTTCACCTGATCGCGCTCCGCTCGCCGCTCGCCGACGACCTGCGCGACGTGCTCGCCGCGTTCAAGATCGCCGGGCTGATCGCACGCATGGGCGATTGCGCCAAGAATATTGCGCATCGGACGCAGGATATCGGCCCGGTGCGCGGCCTGTCCGAACTCGCCAATCTGGGCACCATGGCCAAGGAGGTCGGGGCGATGATGAAGGTCGCGTTCGACGCCTTCGCGCGGCGCGACGGCGCGGCGGCGGCGCGGGTGGCGGACATGGACGACGTCGTCGACCGCTGGCGCACGAGCATCACCCGCGGCCTGATCGACGCGATGACCCGGGATTCGCGCTCCATCACCGCGGCGACGCACCTGCTCTTCGCCGCGCAGAAGCTGGAGCGCATCGGCGATCATGCCGTCGGCATTGCCGAGATGGTCGGTTTCGCCGCCGGCGCGGACGCGTCCGGAAAGTTGGGGGAGGACCTGCCCTGATGATGAATGGCAAGCTGCTGCTGGTGGAGGACGATCCCGCGCTCGCGGACCTGCTCAAATGGCATTTCGAGCGCGAGGACTTTCACGTCGCGCACACGCCCGACGGCGACGAGGCCCTGCTCCTCGCCTCGGAGACGCCGCCGGACATCATCCTGCTCGACTGGATGATCGAGGGGATTTCCGGACTCGAGGTCTGCCGCCGCGTCCGCCGCGCGCCCGAGACCGCCAATGTGCCGATCATCATGCTCACCGGACGGGGCGAAGAGGCCGACCGGGTGCGCGGGCTGGAGACCGGCGCCGACGATTACGTGACCAAGCCCTTTTCCCCGCGCGAGCTCGTCGCCCGCGTCCGCGCGGTGCTGCGCCGGGTGCGGCCGGCCTTGGCCGGGGAATTGCTGAAGTTCGCCGATCTCGAAATGGACATCGTCAGCCACAAGGTGAAGCGCGCCGGCAAGACCATCCCGCTCGGGCCGACCGAGTTCCGGCTGCTGCGCCACTTCCTCGAACATCCGGGCCGGGTGTTCAGCCGCGCCCGCCTGCTCGATTCCGTTTGGGGCCGCGACCGCGACATCGAATTGCGCACCGTCGACGTCCACATCCGCCGGCTCCGCCAGGCGATCAACATCGGCGGCAAGCCGGAGCTGATCCGCACGGTCCGCTCGGCAGGCTATGCGCTGGACGACGATGGCGGGTGATCCCGCCCGCGCTTGCTGTTAGCCTGAACCGACCATGGCCGCACGCAGTCTCAGCCTCCGGGAGAAGCGCCTGATCCAGGCCGCGGGGGTGCTCGCCATCGTCCTGCTCGTCTCCCTGCTGCTGCGCGGCGGCGGAGGAGGGGCGCCCGCCTCGGATCCCGCCGAGCCTGTCGCCACGCCCATGCCCGCGCCCGTGCCCGCGGCGCCGCCGCCCGCGCCGGTCGCCGCCGCGCCGGCCCAGCCGGTGACGCCTGTCGGAGATATCTCGCAGCTCCGCCTCTACGGGCTGCTCGCGAGCGGCGCGGTGATCAGCACCGCCAGCGGCGGGCAAAGGCTGGTTCCGGTCGGGCGCGAGGCGCTGCCGGGCCTGACCCTGGCCCGGATCGAGCAGAATCACGCCGTCTTCCGCGGGCCCGCCGGCGAGGTTCGGCTCGGCTTCGACGGCGTTGCCCAGGCCGCACCCGGGGCCGCCCCGGGCGCCCCGGCAGCCGGCACCGGCGGCGATCCGGCGCAGCGCGAGGAGACGTTGCGCTACCGGCTCGGTCTCGCGCCGCGCATGGCGAACGGGCGGGTGAACGGCTACACTGTCCGCCCCAATGTCGAGATGCCCGCGCTGGCCCGCGCCGGCATCCGCCCTGGCGATGTGATCGTGTCGGTCAACGGCGGCAATCTCGACGAGGAACGGCTTCAGGAGCTCGCCTGGAGCATCGCCAATTCGAGCCAGACCCAGTTCGAGGTCGAGCGCGGCGGCCGCCGCATCCAACTCAGCCTCCAGCCGCGCTGAGGCGCGCTCTCGCGCTCTGGGCAGAGCGTGATTCGTGACCGATCGATGACGGAACCGAGTCCTAAAAATTACAGTCAAGTTACGGAAAATAAACGCATATTCGCGCCGCGCCTGTAACAAAAGCATCATGCTCCGCCCCTAGCTCCGCCTTCGAAGGCGGCCATCGAGTCGAGTCGCCCGCAACGCCACTTTGGGGGTTATCATGTCGAAATTCCGTGCCCTGCTCCTCATCAGCACCCTGATCCCGCTCGCCGCCTGCGGCCCGACCGACGTGGCGTCCCCGGGAGAGGGCACGATCGTCATTCCGCCGGCTCCGCCGAGCACCCCGCCGCCCCCGCCGCCCCCGGGCGTGGGTGATCCGGCGCTGGCCTGCCCGACCATTGCCGGGCACAGCCTCATCGACCGCGGCGTCGCCGGCACCAAGCGCGTTTGCGAGCTGCCGTCGCGCTTCACCAGCAACACCACGCTCACCAGCGTGAACGGCGTCGCCTACCAGATCGCCGGCCCGGTCAATGTCGGCACCGATTGCGGCGGCGACACCGCCGCGCCGCTCGCCGGCTGCCAGTCGGTCGAGCTGACCATCCAGCCGGGCGCGCTCCTGGTCGGCGAGGGCACCACCTCCTACCTCGTCGTCAACCGCGGTTCGCGGCTGCTGGCGCAGGGCAATGCCGCCAACCCGATCATCTTCACCGCCCGCGCCAATCTCAACACGGGCGCCACCGGCGTGACCGAATCGAGCCAGGGCCTCTGGGGCGGCGTCATCCTGCTCGGCCGTGCGCCGATCTCCGATTGTAACACGGCGGTCCCCGGCGGCTCGGCGACCTGTCAGCAGGTGATCGAGGGCACGACCAACTCGCTCTATGGCGGCGCCTCGCCGAACGACAATTCGGGCGTCCTCCAATATGTCCAGATCCGTTATTCGGGCGTCGCGATCGCGCCGGGCAACGAGCTTCAGGGCCTCACCATGGGCGGCGTCGGCCAGCTCACCACGATCGACCATATCCAGGTCCACAACAGCTCGGACGACGGCATCGAGATTTTCGGCGGCCGTCCGAACCTGAAGCATATCGTGATCACCGGCGCGGACGATGACGGCCTCGACACCGACCTCGGCTATCGCGGCACCGTCCAGTTCCTGCTCGCCGTGCAGCGCGACACCTCGAACGGCGACTCGATGATCGAGGCCGACTCCAACGGCAATGAGGATGCGCTGCCCCGCCAGTACACCCGCGTGTCCAACGCCACCTTCGTGCAGCGTTCGACGGTGCAGGGCCTCAACACCATCCTGATCCGCGGCGGCGCGGACTATGCGCTGCTCAACAGCGTCGTGGTCGGCACCAACAACTGCCTCGACATCGACGGTACCGCCGGCACCACCGCCCGCGCCGCCGATGCCGCCCTGCAGGACCTCGGCGCGCCGGTGTTCCGCTCGGTGGTGATGAGCTGCACCAATCCGTTCGCCAATGACGGCAATCTCCAGGCCGAGACGGCGACCGCCTTCGGCACGGGCACGAACAACAACAACTCGGCCTACACGCCGAGCCTGGCGAGCGTGTTCATCAACGGCGCCAACGAAACGGCGGTGGCGGTCACCGATCCGACGACCTTCAATGCGGACATCTATGCCGGCACGGGTCAGCCGAACACGGCGGCGCCGAACCGGATGAGCGCGGTCACCTATATCGGCGCCGTCCAGAACGCGGCCGACAGCTGGTACCAGGGTTGGACCTGCACCGTCAGCTGGGCGACGATCGGTGGTGGCAGCCGCGCCTGCACGGCTCTCTGATCGCGACCACCGCCGCGCCACGCACCGACGGGGGGACGAGATGAACCGTAACATGACTTATGCGGCCCTGCTTTTCACGACGGCGCTCGTTGCGCCGGGGGTCGCCTTCGCCCAGGGTCAGCCGGCTTCGCAGCCGGCCCCCGAGGCCACCGCCACACCGTCGGCCGACGCGGAAGCGCCGGCCGACGACAGCCAGGCCGCGGACGCGTCCGCCGACGCGGCCCAGGATGACAGCCAGGATGTGGAAGTCTCCGCTCCCGGCGCCGACATCGTCGTCACCGGCACACGGGGACCGAACAACATCATCCGGCAGACGCCCCAGGTCGTCTCCGTCCTCTCCGGCGCGGACATCGCCCGCACCGGCGAGGGTGATGTCGCCGGCGCCCTGCAGCGCGTCACCGGCCTCTCGGTGGTCGGCAACGGCTTCGTCTTCGTCCGCGGCCTCGGCGACCGCTACTCGCTCGCCCTGATGAACGGCTCGCCGCTGCCCAGCCCCGAGCCGCTGCGGCGCGTCGTCCCGCTCGACATCTTTCCGACCGGCGTGATCGCCTCGGCGCTCGTCCAGAAGAGCTACTCGGTCAATTATCCGGGTGAGTTCGGCGGCGGCGTGATCAACCTCACCACCCCGGCGGTGCCGCGCGAGGCCTTCCTCGACATCGGCGCCTCCGTCAGTGGCGATACCGAGACGTCGGGCCAGCTCGGCTATTCCTATTTCGGCTCCGAGACCGACTGGACCGGCTTCGACGACGGCACCCGGGATTTCCCGAGGGCGCTGCGCAACGCCGCGGTCGGCGGCAGTTTCGCGCAGACCACCGACGCCGAGCGCCGCGACTTCGCGGCCAGCCTGATCAACGCGCCGACCACCTTGCTGCAGCGAATGGGGGACACTCCGTTCAACGGCTCCGGTGAGGTCAGCGGCGGCGCCTCGACCGAGATTCGCGGCGGCCGCCTCGGCTTCGTCGCCGCGGCCGGCTATTCGAACAGCTGGCGTTCGCGCGACGCGCTCCAGCAGACCTCGAACGATCCGGATCTCGCCGGCACGCCGCAGACCAGCTTCCAGCGCGTGACCACCGACAACCGGATCATCGTCAACGGCCTGCTCGGCCTCGGCGCCGAATTCGGCGAGCACCGGCTGCGCTGGACCAACCTGTTCATCCGCGACACGCTGAAGCAGGGCCGGCTCGCGGCCGGCTTCAACCGCAACGTGCAGGACCAGAATCCGGCGCTGCCGCCGTCGATCATGGAGCAGAACACCTATTGGTTCGAGCGCCAGCTGATCACCAGTCAACTCGTCGGCGAGTTCCGCTTCGGCAATTTCAGCGTCGACCTGCGCGGCGCCTATGCCAATTCGCAGCGCGAATCCCCCTACGAGCGGGACATTTCCTACGTCTATCTGGGCGACGGCAATCCCAACACGTCGGGGCCCGGCGACGTTGACGACTATGTCAACAACCTCGCCTCGGGCGGCCAGTCCGCGACGATCGCGTTCAGCGACCTCAACGAGGACGTCTATTCCGGCGGCATCGATCTCGCCTACCGCTTCGAGGCGCCGATCCCGATCACGATCTCGGGCGGCTACAATTACAACCGCACCGAGCGCACCGCCTCCCGCTACCAGTTCCAATATTTTCGTCCGGACGGGGCGCTGCCGGTCACGATCGCGCAGGAGCGGCCCGACTTTCTGCTGTCGGACTTCAACGTCTACAATTTCAACATCCAGCTCCGCGACATTTCCGGCGCGGAGGGGGCGGCAGCCTATACCGCGGACCTGACCGTCCACGGCGCCTATGCGCAGGTCGAGGCCGAGTTCAGCGACACGCTCCGCGCCACGGTCGGCGTGCGCTACGAGGATGGCGATCAGAATGTGCAGACGGTGGGCGCGGTGCTCGCCACGACGACCATCGCCAACAGCTACTGGCTGCCGGCGGCGACGCTCACCTGGCAGTTCGTGCCGGACATGCAGCTGCGCCTGCACGCCTCCAAGACGATCGCCCGCCCGCAGTTCCGCGAGCTGGCGCCGCAAATCTACCAGGATTTCGAGTCCGACCGCGAATTCACCGGCAACCCCTTCCTGCAGGACAGCGAGCTGTTCAACGCGGAAGCCAGGTACGAATGGTATTTCGCCCCCGGCCAGCGCCTCTCGCTGGCGGGCTTCTACAAGAAGATCGACAATCCGATCGAGGCGGCCGCCTTCTTCGCGGGCGGCGGCCAGCTGCGCACCGGCTTCGCCAACGCCCCGGAGGCCGAGCTGTACGGCGCCGAGCTCGAGGTCCAGGCCCATCTCCCGCTGGCGGGTCTCGGCGGCACCTTCTTCGACAGCCGTCGCCTGATCTTCATCGGCAACTATACCTACACCCATTCGCGGATCACCGCGGACGACACCGTCATCGTCGGCCCGGACCTGCAGCCCGTGGCGGCCAACCTCCTGTTCCAGGATGGCGCCCCGCTCACCGGCCAGTCGGACCATCTGGTGAACCTGCAGATCGGCATCGAAGATACGGAGAGCGTCTCCCAGGCGACCTTCCTGCTCTCCTACGCCAGCGAGCGGGTCACCAATCGCGGTCCGATCCAGGGCCTGCTGCGTCAGCCCGACATCATCGAGCAGCCGGGCTTCCGGCTCGATTTCGTGCTCCGGCAGGAGGTTCCGATTTTCGGCGCGCGCGTCGAGTTCAAGTTCGAGGCGCGCAACCTCACCGGCCAGGATTACGAGGAATATCAGCAGGTCGGGAGCAACCGGGTCGACATCAACTCCTATACGGTCGGCCAGAGCTTCAGCCTCGGCGCCACCATCCACTTCTAGGCGGGCGGGGCGGTCCTCCCCGCCCGTCCGGCATCCTGATCCTCCCGGCGGGCCCCGGCCCGCGGGAGGATTTTTCTTATTCCCAATAGCCCGCGGCGGCGCCCGCCGCCCGCAATGCCTCTTCCGCGCTGGCGATCGCCTCGGCGGCCACGGCCTTGCGACGCAGGCGGTGGGCGTGGCTGCGGAGACCTGGTGTCAACTTCGTCGTGAACGCCTGCGCGGCCTCGGCGTCGTTGAGGTCGCCGAGGCTCTCCTGCAACGCCTTGAGCGCGGCCACGAAGGCCTCGCGGCGGGCGAGCTTCGGCCGTTTGGCGGAGAGGCCGGCGAGGAATTCGGCGGAATAGCGTAATTTCTTGACGTCGAGCCGCAGCCGGTGGCGATCCTCCGCGCAAGTCTTGCCGAGCTTCGCGCCATGCCGTTTCACCCGGCGCCATTGCCGCTCGAGCTGGTCGGCGGCGAGGCCGGCGAGATCCCGCCCGGCCCGCTCGCGGAACCGCCAGGCGCCCGCCTCGATCCACAGCGAGAGATTGAGCATCAGCGCCCGCACCCGTTCCGAGCGCAGCGCCTCGTCGACCCGGTCATAGGCCTTGGCCCGCGCCTTCAGCAGCCGCTCCCGCACCGTCTCCTCGTCCCGCAAACCCTCCTCGCCGGCAAGGAGCACGTCGAGGTTGCGCGCGTCGCCGAACTGGCCGGCCAGCCAGGCGATCTCCTCGCGCAGGCGCTTATAGTCCTTGCCGTGCACGGTCGGACGGAAGAGCGACAAAGCCGAGCGCAGCCGGCGCAACGCGATCCGCGCCTGATGAAGCGCGGCGGCTTCGCGCCGCTCCAGCAGCACGATCTCGTTCAGCCGGTAGTGGCGCAGGCAGGATTGGGCGACGGCGCGAAAGGCGGCGCCCTCGCTGACCGGAACCGCCAGGGCCACCATATCGGCCTTGGCGGGCTGGCCGAGCGTCCGGTCCGCCAGCGCATAGGCCCGCTCGGCCTTGCTGAGCACGCCGAGCCTGAGCGGCAGCGCCGCGCCGATCTCGCCGGCCAAGGCGAAGAGGGCGCGCGGCTTGCCGGACTTGAGCTCCAGCTCCAGCTCGCAGAGCGGAGTCTCCGCCTTGCCCGCAAGCACCTTGCCCTCGTCGAGCACCACCTCGATCACGCTGTCCTTGCGGGTGACCAGCCAGATCGTCCGCCGGAAGCTGGAGCGGACCTGCAGCTTCAACGGCCCCGCCTGCTCGGCGTCGAGCACCTTTTGCAGCTGCGTCTTCGCCAGCGCCGCCTCGTCCAGCTTGAAGCCGGGGACTTCCGTCTCCCACTCCTTGCGCACGAACAGGCCGGCGGCGCCCGCGGGCTTGTGCTTCACCGCCTGGATGTGCCGCCCGCCGGCGCGGCGCACGCGCAGCGAATAGCCGGCGCGGCGCACGATGCCGTCCTTGGTATCGAAATAGGCGGTCTCGGCCTCGGTGAGCGCGGGGGCCGCCCCGGCCAGAGCGGGACAGGCCTTCAACGCCGCGACATCAGCGGCCGCGAGGTCGAATTTCAGCTCGACTTCGTCCGACATGGCTTCCCCGCCGAGCGCCTTCCCCGCAGCGGTGAATCGCAGAAGAATGTTACAATTTGGATTAGTTTTTATGTCATCCGGTCCGGGCGAGGACCGATCCGTCTATCTCCGGGATCGTCGTGACCCCGGTCAGCGCCATGGCGACGCGCAGTTCCGCCTCGATGATCTCGAGCAATTTCGCCACGCCCGCGCCGCCATGGGCGCCCAGCGCATAGGCCCAGGCGCGGCCGAGCAGCACGCCCTTCGCGCCCAGGGCCAGCATCCGCGCGACATCGAGGCCGGAGCGGACGCCGCCATCGGCGAGCACGGTGAGCCGGTCGCCCACCGCGTCGGCGATGGCGGGAAGCGCCCGCGCGCTGGACAGCACGCCGTCGAGCTGCCGCCCGCCATGGTTGGAGACGACGATCCCGTCCGCGCCCGCGGCCGCCGCCTCCCGCGCATCGTCCGGATCGAGGATGCCCTTGATCACGAACTTGCCCGGCCAGTGCGCGCGGATGGATTCGATATCCTTCCAGGTGAGGCTCGCGTCGAAATTGCGCCCGGACCAGGCGAGGAAATCGAGCATGCCGGCCTGCTTGCCGAGCAGAGGCGCGATGTTGCCGAGCCCGTGCGGCCGGCCGCGCAGGCCGACGTCCCAGGCCCAGCCGGGCTTGCCCAAAGCCTGCAGGAAGCGGCGGGTGCGGCCCGGCAGGCCCGGGCCCGCCTTGAGGCCCGAATGGACGTCGCGGTAGCGCGCCCCGGGCACGGGCAGGTCGACGGTGAAGAACAGGACCGGGCAACCCAGATCCGCGGCCTGGGCGAGCATGTCGCGCATGAAGCCTCGATCCTTGGTCACGTAGAGCTGGAACCAGATCGGCTTCTCCGTCCCGGTCGAGACCTCGGCGAGCGAGCAGCAGCCCACGGTGGAGAGGGTGAATTGCAGACCGGCGGCCTGCGCCGCGCGCGCCGCCTGCACCTCGCCGCGCCGCGCATACATGCCGGAGAGGCCCACCGGGCCGAGCGCGACCGGCATGGCGAGCTTCTGGCCCAGTATCTCCGTGGTCAGATCGAGCGTGGAGACATCGCGCAGCACGCGCTGCCGCAAGGCGATTCCGGCAAGATCCTCGACGCTCCGCCGGAGCGTCACCTCGCCATAGGAGCCCCCGTCGATATAATCGAACAGGAAGCGGGGCAGCCGCCGCCGGGCGGCCTCGCGGAAATCGGCGACGGAGGCGATGCGCATCGGGCGACTATAGCCCGAGCCCGTCCCAGAGCAATTTCCCGCCCGTCACCACCATCAGCACATAGACGATCGTGTAAAAGCGCTCGACCGGCACCTTGCGGACCAGCCAGACGCCGGCGAGGCTGGACAGGATGGCGAGCGGCAGCAAGGCGGCGGTGGTCAACAGGTTTTCGCCGGTGAACTGGCCAAGCGCGACATAGGCCGGGACCTTGATCCAGTTGAGCGCCGCGAAGAAGATCGCCGTTGTGCCGATGAAGACGTCCCGGTCGAGGCGCCGCGGCATCACCCACATCTGGTAGGGCGGGCCGCCGGCATGGGCGATCTGGCTGGTAAAGCCCGTCGCCACCCCGAACAGGCTGCCCACCCAGGCCGGCGAGTTGCGTGCCGCCTGGATCCGGCCGCCACGCTCGATCCAGAGGCGATAGAGGCCGAACAGAGCCGCGATCGCGCCGACCGCGACCAGGACCGCATCCGCCGGCACCGAGGCCGCGAACAGCCAGCCCAGCCCGACGCCCAAGATCGCGCCGGGCAGCATGACCGCGAGGATGCGCCGGTCCCAGCTCTTGCGGAAGGCGATCACGCCGACCGCGTCCTGCGCGATCAGGATGGGGAGCAGGATCGCCGCGCCGCGCACCGGATCGACGCCCAGCGCCATGATCGGCATGCCGAGCGCGCCGAGCCCGGCAAAGCCGCCCTTGGCCAGCCCGACCAGGATCACGGCCGGAATCGCGCAGAGGTAAAAGATCGGGTCGGTCGGCATCGTCCGAGGGCAATAGAGTCGAATTCACCAGGTTTGTATCTCACCACGTTCGGGCCGAGCTTGTCGAAGCCCACTCCTTCCTTTCGGGCGATAAGAAGGAAGGCCCTTCGACAGGCTCAGGGCGAACGGGGAGCGGTTCAACCCCAATTGGGTCAGGCTCTAATGCCACCCGTGCCTCAGTCCACCTTCGCCGGCTCCATCTTCGGCACCAGCAGGTGGATCACCAGCAAAGCGAACAGATAGGTGCAGCCCGCGATGATGAACATCGGCACGTAGCTGCCGCTCGAATCCAGCACCCAGCCGGTGAACTTCGCCATGAACATGCCGCCCACCGCGCCGAGCGTGCCGCCGATGCCGATCACCGCGCCGACCGCCTTGCGCGGGAACAGATCGGAGGGGAGGGTGTAGAGATTGGCCGAGAAGCCCTGATGCGCGGCGGTGGCGACGCCGATCAGCAGCACCGCGCCCCAGACGTTCGAGATGAACGGCGCGAACATCACCGGCGGGACGCAGAGCGCGCAGACCAGCATCGCCATCTTGCGTCCGCCATTGACGCTCCAGCCGCGCTTGATCAGCGCCGAGGAGAGCCAGCCGCCGGCGACCGAGCCGATGTCGGAGATGATGTAGATGGCGACTAGGGCCGGGCCGAAGGTCATCAGGTCCAGCCCGTGCTCGCTGGCGAAAAAGGACGGCAGCCAGAAGAGGAAGAACCACCAGATCGGATCGATGATGAACTTGCCCAGCGCATAGGCCCAGGTCTGGCGATGCCGGAGCAGGCTGAGCCACGGCACCTTGCCGGGCGTGTCCGCCGGATCGCTCTCGATATGGGCGAGCTCGGCGGCGGAGAGGTTCGTCTTCTCGCGCGGGCTGCGGTAGATTTTCCACCAGACGATCAGCCAGACGAAAACCAGGGCGCCGGTCACCAGGAAGGCCACGCGCCAGCCGAAATAATGGACCAGCACCGGCGCCAGCATCGGCGTCAGGATCGCGCCGATATTGGCGCCGGCGTTGAAGATGCCGATGGCGAGCGCGCGTTCCGATTTGGGGAACCATTCGGCGACCGCCTTCACGCCGGCCGGGAAATTGCCCGATTCGCCGAGGCCGAGGACGAAGCGCGCGGCCATGAAGCTCCAGAGGCCGTGGGCGGCCGCGGTGGCCATGGCGGCGAGGCCCCAGATGGTGGCGGCGAGCGAATAGCCGAAGCGGGCGCCGAGCCGGTCGATCAGGTGGCCGAAGATGAAATAGCCGATCGCGTAGGCGAGCTGGAAGGCGAAGACGATGTTCGCATAGTCGCTCTCGGACCAGCCATATTCGGCCTGCAGCGTCGGCTTCAGGACGCTGATCATCTGCCGGTCGATATAGTTGATCGTGGTGGCGAAGAAGAGCAGCGCGCAAATGCCCCAGCGGACCCGCCCGACGTTCATCTTGCCCGCGGTCGCACCTGTCTCAGCAGCGTCGGCCATGCCTCTTCCTCTCCCCGTCCTGGCTCTCGTCCAGCGTTTTGGGATTTGTATGGGAAACCGGTGTCATATACAATCCCGCGAGAGACGGAAGGAGAGCGAGATGCGGATGAAGATCGCGGCGATGGTGATGCTTGGTCTCTCGGCTTGCGGGCAGGGGGCGAAAAATGGGAGCGCTACCACAAACGCGCAGCGGGCTCCAGCCGCGCCGGCCTCGAACCGGGTCGCCGCGTCCGGCAAGGTCGATGTGCCCCTGGCCGAGGTGCCGGCGGAGGTGCTGGCGGCGGCCCGCGCGGCGCGGCCGGGTTTCGTGCCGGCGGAGGCCGAATCGGAGACCCGCGACGGCCGGCTCTATTACGACGTCGAGGGGCGGCTGCCGGACGGGACCGAGATCGAGTTCGACATCATGCAGGCGGACGGGCGCTGGCGCGTGGTCGAGACCCAGCGGGACCTCGCCTTCGCCGCCGTCCCCGGACCGGTGCGCGCGGCGGCGCTCGCCCGCGACGCGGCGCTGGCGCCGACGCGGGTGATCGAAAGCGTGCAGGCGGACGGGCTGGTGATCTTCGAAATCTACCAAGGCGAGCGGAAGCTGGAGGTGCGCTGGGACGGGCGGCAGGCCACGGTGCTCGACCGGGAATGGGCGCATTAGAGTGTGATGCAATGGGTCGAACCGCTCTCCGTTCGTCCTGAGCTGTCGAAGGACCTTCTTGCAGCCGAAAGGAAGGAGAGGGCTTCGACAAGCTCAGCCCGGACGGTTGCGAGTTTCAAGCCTGGTGAATTCGACTCCAGTCGGGCTATCCTCGTCATTATCGCGAACGCGGGAAGCCAGCTCTCTTCCTGCCGGCAAAGGAAACTGGACCCCCGCTTTCGCGGGGGTGACGGTGAAAAAGCTCAGGCTTCCGGCACCGCCGCCACCAGGGTGCAGGCCACCTCGTGGCCGCCGTTGAAGCTGGCCGCCACCGCCTCGCCCGGATGGGCGCGGTGGACGCCGGTGACGGCGCCGGAGGAGATCCACTGGCCGGGCGAGAGCGCGATGCCGCGCCGGGCCATCAATTCGAAGAGGAAGCGGGCGGCGCCGATCGCGCCGTCGGGGAAGGCCTCGGCGCGGCCGGTGCCGACCAGTTCGCCGCCGATCCGGCAGGTCACCTCCCATTGCTCGAAGCCGCTCTCCCGCCAGTCCGGGATAGCCGGCCCGACGACGAGGCCGTTATTGTTGCCGAAGTCCGAGACGACGGCGATCGGGCCGATCTCGTTGATCGCGCCGAGCGGGGAGCTCGCAATCTCGATGCCGGCATGGACGGCGTCGATCAGGTCGGCGGTCTCCGCGAGCGTGAAGTCGGTCTTGCCCGGGGGCGGGGCGGCGCCGATCCGCAGCAGGAACTCGGCCTCGCCGGCGGCGAAGCCCTCGGCGAAGACCGGCATGACGGCGCCGTCATGCGCCTGGTGGAAGATCGGGCCGGCGAGGCGGTCGGTGCCGAAGCGGCCGAGCAAGGGCTCGGCGACGCGGCCGACCTTCCAGCCGATCACCGGCCGGCCCCAGCCGGCAATGGCCGCGTCCTGGATCGCGTAGGCCTCGGCGAGGTCGGCGGGGAGATCGCCGGGATAGGCGTCGAGCCCCGCGGCGGCGCGGCGCGCGGCGAGGAAGCGGCCGGCGATCCGGCTGGTTTCATCGACGAGGGTCACGCTCTCTCCCGGCTTTTTTTGGGGTGCTAACGGAAACCGGTGTCATAAGCAACCGGCGCTGTGTGCCCATCGGCATTTTCAGCTGTCGCGGAGCGCGGCGGCGGCCCGGGCCCGGGCCGTTATCGCTTCGGGATCAATGGCTTGGCCGCGCGGGACGAGCCAGGAACCGCCGACGCAGGCGACGGCCGGCTCGGCCAGCCAGGCCGGGGCGCTGGCCTGGGTGATCCCGCCGGTCGGACAGAAACGGACGTCGCCGAACACCGCGCTCAGCGCCTTCAGCACCGGCAGGCCGCCGGCCGCCTCGGCGGGGAAGAATTTGAGGCGGCTGAAGCCGAGGTCGCGGGCGCGCATGACGTCGCCGGTGGTGCTGGTGCCGGGCAGGAAGGGGATGCCGGCCGCCGCGGCCGCCTGGCCGAGCCGCTCGGTGAGGCCGGGGCTGACGATATATTCCGCGCCCGCGTCCAGCGCCGCGGCGAGCTGGTCCGGATCCAGCACCGTGCCCGCGCCGACCACCGCGCCCGGCACCTGCCTCATCGCCCGGATCGCGCCGAGCGCCGCCGGCGTGCGCAGCGTCACCTCCAGCACGGGCAGGCCGCCCGCGACCAGGGCCTCGGCGATCGGCACCGCCTCCTCCGCCTGGTCGATGACCAGCACCGGGATGACGGGCGCCAGGCCCATGATGTCGTCGATCGTCCGCATGGGGTCAGAGCCTAGAGGCGCGCCGCGAAAGCGCAATCGAGGGAGAGGGCCGGATAAACTTGAGCATGATGGAAACCGGTGTCAGATTAAAGCCGCTCGCCTTTGCGGGCAAGAGCGCGCTAATCGGGCGTGATGGGAGCGACGAAGACGGTGGCGGCGAAGGCGGACGGGCAGCGGGGCGCCAGGGCGACGATCAACGATGTCGCGCGCCTTGCCGGCGTCTCCAAGAAGACGGTCAGCCGGGTCATCAACCGCTCGCCTCTGCTCAACGAGGAGACTCGCGAGAAGGTCGAGAAGGTGATCCGCGAGCTCGGCTATGTGCCCAATCCGCAGGCGCGGGCGCTGGCGCTGCGCCGCAATTTCCTGGTCGGCCTGATCCACGACAATCCGAACGCCCAGATGGTGCTCAACATGCAGCAGGGCATCCTCGAGGCGCTGCAGGGCACCGAATTCGAGATGGTGGTGCGGCCGGTCGACCGGAACAGCGCGATGATGCTCGACGACGTCCGCGTCTTCCTCGAACGGCAGCGGCTGTTCGGCGTGGTGATCCTGCCGCCGATCAGCGAGAATGACGCGCTCGCGGCGCTCTGCGACGAGGTCGGCTGCCGCTATGTGCGCATGGGCTCGGCCCAGCTCGACGACGGCATCCACATGGTCGCCTCCAACGACCGCGAGGCGGTGCGCGAGGCGACCGACTATCTGATCCAGCAGGGGCACAGCCTGATCGGCCTGATCGAGGGGCCGGACGGCTTCCGCTCCGCGCGCGAGCGGCGGCTGGGCTTCGAGGAGGCGCTGCAGGCGGCGGGCCTCACCCTGCCGCGCAGCCTGATCGCGCAGGGCAATTACACGTTCGAGACGGGCGTCACCGCCGCCAACAGGCTGCTCGATTTGTCGCCGCGCCCCACCGCCATTTTCGCGAGCAATGACGAGATGGCCGCCGGCATCGTCTTCGCCGCGCGCGAGCGCGGCATCGCGATCCCCGACGAGCTCAGCGTGATCGGCTTCGACGACACGCCGATCGCCGCCCATATCTGGCCGCCTCTGACCACGGTGCGCTGGCCGATCGTCTCCATGGCCCGCGCCGCCGCGCGCAAGCTGGTCGGCGACATGGTGGGCGGGCAGGCCGCGGCGGAGCAGCCGAGCGAATTGCCGTCGACCCTGGTCAAGCGCGCCAGCGTGGCGCCGCCGCCGGCCTAGGGGAAGGTACGGACCACCGCGATCTCCCCGACGATCGCCGCGTTGAAGGCGTCGAGCCGATCGGCGGGGATCCAATATTCGAGATGCGCGCGGCCGCCCGCTTCCCGGACCTTATAGCCGTCGAGGAAAGCCTTGCGCACCTCGAACCGGGTGACATAGCCGGCGCCGCTCGCGGGCACGTTCCAGTCGCGCGCGATCTTCACCGCATAGGCCTCGCTCAGCACCGGATAGAAGATCGGCTGCTCCGGCAGGCGCGGCGGAAAGGCGCGCATGTCCGCCGCGCGGATCAGCGCCAGCTCTTCGGGCCCGACAGGGCGCCACAAGGTCACGGTCTCGGTCATCGCCCGCCAATAGCATGTCGCGATTGAACTGCCGACTGACACCGGTTACCAAGCCGCAAAAGCCTTCAGGAGAGTCGCATGTTCGAGAGGACCTATTACGCCACCCATCCGGACATGATGGAGTGCGTCTCCAACGAGGAATTGCGCGACCGCTACCTGATCTCCGGCCTGTTCCGCGAGGGGGAGTGCGTGCTGAACTACACCCATGCCGATCGCTTCGTGATCGGCGGGGTGCAGGTCGGCGCGGCGGCGGTGCAGTTGCCGGCGCAGACCGAGCCGCCCTCGGCCGCCGGCCATCCTTTCCTGGAGCGGCGCGAACTCGCCATCGTCAATATCGGCACGGTGGACGGGATTGTGACGGTCGACGGCGAGACCTTCGCGCTCGGAAACAAGGACTGCCTCTACGTCACCATGGGCGCGACGGACGTCAGCTTCTCGGGCGAGGGCGCGCGCTTCTACCTCGCCTCCTGCCCGGCGCACAAAGCCTTCGCCACGCGCAAGCTGGAGATCGCGCAGGCCAATGCGCTGGAGCGCGGCAGCCTCGAGGAATCGAACGAGCGGACCATCTACCAGCTCGTCATCCCGGGCGTCTGCGACAGCGCCCAGCTCGTCATGGGCCTGACCGTGCTGAAGCCGGGCAGCGTCTGGAACACGATGCCGCCGCACATCCACGAGCGGCGCAGCGAGATCTATTTCTATTTCGAGCTGGACGATCTCGCGAAGGATCGCGTCTTCCACTTCATGGGCGAAGGCGAGGCGACCCGCCACATCGTCGTCCAGAACGAGGAATCGGTGATCTCGCCGCCCTGGTCCATCCATATGGGCTCCGGAACCAAGGCTTATGCCTTCATCTGGGCGATGGCGGGCGAGAACCAGGATTATACGGACATGAACGTCCTCGACATCTGCCAGCTGGCGTGAGGTGGGCGGGCACCAGGAAATGAAAGAGGTCCAACCCGAACCGTTCGGGCTGAGCCTGTCGAAGGCCCTTCTTTCCTGTCTGCCTTGAAGAAAGGAAGGCTCTTCGACAGGCTCAGGGCGAACGGAGTGGGGGTGATTAGGCAGTGACCAATATCTTCGACCTCAGCGGAAAAGCCGCCATCGTCACCGGCGCCAATACCGGCATCGGCCAGGCGATCGCGGTGGCCTTGGCGGAGGCCGGCGCGGACGTGGCGCTGGCCGGGCGCTCGCGTGCCGACGAGACCGCGGCGGCGGTCGCGGCGCTGGGTCGCCGGGCGGTGCTGATCGAAGCGGATCTCGGTTCGACCGCGCCGGTCCAGAGCGTGGTCGACGAGACGCTCGCCGCGTTCGGGCGGCTCGACATCCTGGTCAACAATGCCGGCATCATCCGCCGCGCCGACGCCGCCGACTTCAGCGAGGCGGATTGGGACGCGGTCATGGACACCAATCTCAAATCCCTGTTCTTCCTCTGCCAGGCGGCGGGCCGGCACATGCTGGCGCAGGGCAGCGGCAAGATCGTGAACATCGCCTCCCTGCTGAGCTTCCAGGGCGGCATCCGCGTGCCGAGCTACACCGCCGCCAAGTCCGGCGTCGCGGGGCTGACCCGGGCATTGGCCAATGAATGGGCGGGCAGGGGCGTCAACGTGAACGCGATCGCGCCCGGCTATATCGCCACCAACAACACCGCCGCCTTGCAGGCCGACGAGACCCGCAACCGCCAGATCCTCGAGCGGATTCCCGCGGGGCGCTGGGGCGATCCGAAGGACATTGCCGGCGCCGCCGTCTTCCTCGCCTCCCCGGCCGCGGACTATGTAAACGGCCACATCCTCGCGGTGGACGGGGGATGGCTGGGCCGCTGATCGGCCGCCGCCCCGTCCTGGCGGGGCTCGTGGCGGGGCCCGTGCTGATGGCGCAGCGGGCGCCCGCCGACCGCGCCGTCGAGACCTTTCTCGGCATCCGCTATGGCCGCGCCGAGCGCTTCCGGGCGCCGCGCCCGGTCTCCGATCCGCCGCTGGGCGCCTACGGCCCGTCGAGTCCGCAACAGGGCAGGCCGGCGACCGCCATCAGCGAGGATTGCCTGTTCCTCAACATCTGGACGCCGGCGCGGGACGGGCGGCGGCGCCCGGTGCTCGTCTATTTCCACGGCGGCGCCTATTCGAGCGGCAGCGCCAACAGCGCGCTGCTGGACGGCCGGCACCTCGCCGCGCGCGGCGACGCGGTGGTGGTCACAATCGGGCACCGGCTCAATGTCTTCGGCTATCTCTATCTCGCCAGGCTCGATCCGCGCTTCCCGGACAGCGGCAATAACGGCCAGCTGGATCTGATCCTCGCCTTGCGCTGGGTGCGGGACAATATCGCGGCCTATGGCGGCGATCCCCGGCTGGTGACCGTCTTCGGCCAGTCCGGCGGCGGCGCCAAGATCGCCACGCTGATGGGCACGCCCGCCGCGCGCGGCCTTTTCCACCGCGCGGCGACGATGAGCGGCCAGCAGGTGACGGTCTCCGGTCCACTCCACGCCACGGAGCGAACGCGGGCGTTCATGGCGGCGGTCCGCGCGCGGACGGTCGACGAACTGCTGGCCATGCCGGTCGCGCGGCTGGTCGAGGGGCTTGCCGCGACCGACCCCTATCTGGGCGGCGGCGTCTATCTGGGCCCCGTGCTCGACATGAAATGGCTGGTCCGCCACCCATTCTGGCCGGATGCGAATCCGCAGGGCAACGCCATCCCGCTGCTGCTCGGCAACACGCGCGACGAGACCCGCGCTTTCTACCGCGCCGACCATCCGAAGCTGGTTGGGCTGGACTGGGCGAATCTCGCCGAACGTATGGCGCCGGAGCTCAGGATCGACGCGCATCCCGAATGGGTGGTCGCGGAATATCGGCGGCACTTCCCCGCCTACAGCCCCGAGCAGGTCTTCTTCGCGGCGACCACGGCGGGGCGGAGCTGGCGCGCGCAGCTGATCGAGGCGGAGGAGCGCGCGCGGGCCGGGGTCCCGGCCTTCGTCTACCAGCTCAACCATCCGACCCCGGCGCCGCACGGCGCGGACATCCCGCTCGTCTTCGGCACCCATGACGATCCGGCGGACCGGCCAGTCAGCGACGCGATGGCGCAGGCCTTCCTGCGCTTCGCCCACAGCGGCGATCCGGGCTGGGCGCCCTACACCTTGCCGCGGCGGCCGACGATGATCTTCGGTGCCGCGCCGCGCGTGGAAAACGACCCGCGCAGCTGGGAGCGCGCGCTGTTCGCGCGCATTCCCTATATTCAGCCGGGGACCTAACCGGTCAGGGTTGCGGCATCTGCGACAAGTGGCTCGGCGGCCTCGACGAGGCCCCCGATCCATTTGCAGCGGTTGCGAGGTTGCAAGCCGAAAATCGGGATTCAATCAGATTTGGCGGGTCTCGACCAAGAGGAGTCATCCCGGCGACGGCCGGGACCCATGCACACGGAAAATCGAAGGAGAGGCGGTCGTGTTGGTCGCCATTTTCCCGACCCTCGATGTGCATGGGTCCCGGCCTTCGCCGGGATGACTATGAAATTACACGAAAATCCGCTTTGACTAATTCGGTACGGACTTAGAGTGTGATCCAGTTCGATTGAACCATTCTCCGTTCGCCCTGAGCCTGTCGAAGGGCATTCCTTACTTATCGCCGAAAGGAAGGAGAGGGCTTCGACAAGCTCAGCCCGAACGGTTGCGAGATTCAAGCTTGGTGAAGTCGATTCTAGCGCCGCATCTCGCCATCCCGCGCCGTCGTCGGCTGCTGCACATAATCGGCGCGCTGGCCCGGATAGCGGCCCGAGCGCGGCTCCATCGTCGCCAGATCCCACTCCGCCTCGACGAAGGGCGCCCGTGTCGGCTCGACGCGGAGATAGCCGCCGACCTGGGTCTCATTGTCGATGATCTCGCCGCGGCCCTCGACCACGTCGAAGATCACGCGGATGTCGTGGGCGTCGCGGTCCCAGGGGCGGGCGCCGGCGAAGCGCAGGACGTGGGTCTCGACCTGGCCGGCGGGCAGGACCGGGAGGCCGGCGGGCCAGACCAGCGGCCGGTTCACCGGGACGATCCGCGCCGAGCTGGTCGTGTAGCGGCCGAACATGGGGACGGGACGGCCCTGGCGATCGACCGCGAGATTGTCGCGGCCGTGATAGCGCAGGTCGCCGACGCCGCCGATGGTGAGGAAGGCGATGTCCGCGCGGGTCGAGAGGCCGGCGCGCAACACATTGCCGACGGCGCTGAGCTCGCCGAGCTGGTGGGGATGGTCGCCCCATTCCAGGTCCATGAGGTTGTAGTGGATCGCCTGCGCCCCCGGGTTGAAGATGAGGTTGTTGACGATCGCGGCATGGACGCCGCCCTTGAGCAGGGGCGAGCGCTCGTAATTGTGGGCGTAGATATTGCGCCAGATCAGGATGCCGGTGGCATTGTCGTGGATCAGCGACCCCTTCGAATGTTCGCCCTTGGGATGGGAGGCGTTGGCGATCCCCTCGGCCAGCAGATTGTAGGAGAAGGTGATGTTGTGGCTGGTGCCGCGCCGCCACTCCTCCGGCGTCGACCCGGTGAAGCGCGGCCCGGAGGCGGAGAGATTCTCGTCCAGCGCCCAGGTCATCGTGCAATGGTCGACGATCACGTTCCAGGCGCCCACCGTCGAGAGCGAATCCGCCTCCCAGCCCGAGCGCAGCCCCTGGCCGGAGACGCCGGTGCGGATGCGGATATGGCGGACGATCACGTCGTGCGTGCGAATGTCGATGCCGCCGCGAATCAGGGTGATGCCGGGGGAAGGGGCGGTCTGGCCGGCGATGGTCAGGAAGGGCTCCTGGATCGTCCAGGTCGTCAGCCCCATGTCGATCACGCCGCCCACTTCGAAGACGACGATGCGGGGGCCGCGCGCCTCCAAGGCGGCCCGAAAGGAGCCCGGACCGGCGGGGTTGAGGTTGGTGACCCGGAGGATCCGCCCGCCCCGCCCGCCCGGCGTCTGCGCCGCCCAGCCCTGCGCCCCGGGAAATGCCGCGCCAACGGCCGGATTCTGCGCGGCCGCGGCCGCCGGAAACAGTGCAAGTGCCAGGAAAAGAACGGCTTTCAGGAACATTGCCACCCTCCCGCCGGGCGGTCTTGACAGCAGGCCGCTTCCGGATCAAAGTCCTTATGACACCGGTTACTTCATCGGGGAACCGGAAAAGGCGACTGCGGCGAACGCAGCGTGAGGGAGAGGGAGAAAGGGGCGGCTACCCGAGAGCCCGTTCACACCTCCATCCTTCGGCGCGTGCATGGCGCAGGCTTTTTTCGGTCCGGTATAGACACCGGTGTCACAAGCTCCTCGGGGCTTGGGGACAAGGCCCGTGCGGGCCGTGAACTGGGAGGGGGACGCGTGACATAGCGCGTCTGGTTTGGAAGGATCGGACATGATTTCGAAGCTCGACATCACGCCGCGCACGCGCATTCTCATCGGCCTGCTCGGCAGCGCCGCCTTCCTTGCCGCGGCGAGCCCGGCCGCCGCGCAGGACGCCCAGCCGCCGGCGCCCGCGGCCGACGCCGCCCAGCCCGATGCCGGCGCGCCCGCCGTGCCGGAAGACGAGAATGAGGTGGTCGTCACCGGCTTCCGCCAGTCGCTGACCGCGGCGCTCAACGCCAAGCGCGAGGATACGGGCATCGTCGACGTGATCGTCGCCGAGGATATCGCCGACTTCCCCGACCAGAATCTCGCGGAATCGCTGCAGCGCATCCCCGGCGTCGCCATCGACCGCGATGCGGGCGAGGGCCGGCAGATCACGGTGCGCGGCCTCGGCGGCGACTTCACCCGGGTCCGGCTCAACCAGCTCGAGGCGCTGGCCACGACCGGCGGCACCGACAGTTCGGGCGGCGCCAACCGCAGCCGCGCCTTCGACTTCAACGTCTTCGCCTCGGAGCTGTTCAGCCGGCTGACCGTGCGCAAGAGCTCGTCCGCCGAGGTGGACGAAGGCTCGCTGGGCGCGACCGTCGACCTGCAGACCGGCCGCCCGTTCGACTATAACGGCTTCGTCATGTCGGCGAGCGGGCAGATGGTCTATAACGACCTCGCCGACAGCTGGAGCCCGCGCGGCGCCTTCCTGATCTCCAACACCTTCGCGGACGGCCGGATCGGCATTCTCGCCTCGGTCGCCTATAGCGAGCGCAGCCTCTACGAAGAGGGGTTCAGCTCGGTCCGCTGGGACGGCGGCAACAGCGTCGGCGGCTTCTGCTCGCCGGTCGGCCATGTCCCGCTCAACCCGACCACGGGCGGCGCCAATTGCGGCGCCAACCCGAACATTCCGGGCTATACGCCGGGGCCGCGCCTGCCGAACACGCCGGGCAACCAGGCCGAATATGACGAGGCCTCGCTGGCCGGCAACGTCCACCCGCGCCTGCCGCGCTACGGCCGGCTGACCCACGACCAGCAAAGGCTGGGCGTGACCCTCGCGCTCCAGGCCCGGCCCTGGGAAGGCGCCCTGTTCACCGTCGACGTCCTCCATGCCCGCCTGCAGGCGACCCGGCAGGAGGACTTCCTCGAGGCGATCTCGTTCAGCCGCACCGCGGCGCAGGGCGGCAAGCCGCAGACCAGCGTCGTCCAGGCCGATTACGACGCCAACGGCAACCTGGTCTACGGCGTGTTCAACGGGGTCGATATCCGCTCGGAGTCCCGCTACGACGAGCTCGACACCAAATTCTGGCAATATCAGATCCAGTGGGACCAGCAGGTCACCGACCGGCTGCGCTTCTCCTGGCTCGCCGGCCGCTCGACCTCCGACTTCCGCAACCCGTTCCAGACGACGACGACGCTCGATGCGCCGAACGTCAACGGCTATACGATCGACTTCCGCAACAGCCGCAGCCAGCCGACCATCACCTATCCGTTCGACGTGACCAGCGCGACGGCGCCGGGCGGCTGGCAGATCATCGGCACGCCGGCTGGGGTCACGCCCTCCAACATCACCCCGTCCGAGATCCGCATCCGGCCGCAGGGCGCGGACAACGGCTTCACCACCTTCCGCGGCGACGTCGCCTGGGACGTGGTGCCGGAGACCCTGGTCCTGAAGGCGGGCGGCTTCTACCGCGAATATGATTTCGAGACGTTCGAATTCCGCCGCGTCAACCAGAACGACACGATCCTGGCGCTGCCGGCGGGGACGACGCTCGCCCAGATTACGACCCTCTTGACCGGGTTCAGCAGCGGCGGCGCCCATTCGAGCTGGCTGATTCCCGATCTCAACGCGATCGCCAGCCTCTACAATATCTACTGCAACTGCCTGCAGTCCGGAAATGCCGGCGGGCCGGGCGACTTCACCTTGTCCAGCACCACCAACGGCAATGCCCGCGGCAACAACCGCGCGGTCCGCGAGGAGGATACGGGCGGCTATATCCAGCTCGACCTGCGCACCGAATTGTTCGGCCGGCCGTTCCGCGGCAATATCGGCCTGCGCTACGTCCGCACCGATCTGCGCGCCCAGGGCTATCAGGCGCTGGGCGGCGGCACGCTGACCGTCGTCGACCGCTCCTATGACGACTGGCTGCCCTCGGCGAATTTCAGCCTCGACGTCACCAGCAATTTCGTGATCCGCCTCGCCGCGGCGCGGGTGATGGCGCGGCCGCAGCTCGGCAACATGTCGCCGGGCGGCTCGATCAACACCACCGGCCAGCTCTCGATCACCACCGGCAATCCCTTGCTCGATCCGTTCCGCGCCACCACGGTGGACGCGAGCTTCGAATGGTATTTCGCGCGGGATTCGCTGCTGTCGCTCGGCCTCTTCTACAAGGATATCGGGACCTACATCCAGAATCTGAGGACCGAGATCCCGTTCAACCAGACCGGCCTGCCGCTCAGCCTGCTGCCGTCCAACTTCACCGGCAACGAGCTTTTCCTGGTGACGGCGCCGATCAACACGGAGGGCGGGCCGCTCAAGGGCTTCGAAATCAACTATCAGCAGCCCTTCCGCTTCCTGCCGGGCTTCCTCGGCAATCTCGGCGCGATCCTGAACTTCACCTATGTGGAGTCGCGGATCGCCTATGTAACCTCGGCGACGAACACGACGCCGATCCGCGACGATCTCGTCAATCTCTCGCCGCGCAGCTGGAACGCGACGCTTTACTATGACGACGGTCGCTTCTCGATCCGCGGCTCGGTCGCCTATCGCAGCGACTATCTGCAGCGCGTGCCGGCCCAGAACGTGGCGAACGACGTCGAGGGCAAGAATTCGACGCTCAACGTGGACGCCTCCGCATCCTTCCAGCTCACCGACAGCATCACGCTCACCGCCGAGGCGATCAACCTGACCGACGAAGTCAACGACCAGTTCGTCGACCGGGACCGCAACAGCCCGTCGGTCGTCCACCGCACCGGCCGGCAATTCTACGTCGGTGCGCGCGTCCGTTTCTAGGCCGGGGGGCAAGGGAGGCTGCCGCCCCAAGGCGGCCTCCCTCTTTTTCCTGCTGGCCTTTGCCGGTCCCGCAACCGCCCAGACCGTCGCCTTTCCCGGCGCGGAGGGGGCGGGGCGGTTCGCGGCCGGCGGGCGCGGCGGCGCCGTCATCCGGGTCACCAATCTCGACGACAGCGGGCCGGGCAGCCTGCGCGCCGCCATCGAGGCGCGAGGGCCGCGCACCGTCATCTTCGACGTGGCGGGCACGATCCGCCTCCGGTCCGACCTCGTCATAAGGGAGCCGCGCGTCACCCTCGCCGGGCAGAGCGCGCCGGGCGGCGGCATCGCGCTCGCCGACGCGACCCTGATCGTCCATGCCGACGACGTCGTCATCCGGCACCTGCGCGTCCGCCGCGGCGACCGTCGCCCGGGGGAGGGCGACAGCATCTGGATCCGAGGCGGCCGCCGGATCATCCTCGACCATGTCTCGGCGAGCTGGTCGATCGACGAGACGCTCTCGGCCTCGGCCCGTTACGACCGTGGCGAAGGCTATTGGGACCTCAGCGTACAATGGTCGGTCATCGCCGAATCCCTGCGCCGCTCCCACCATAGCGAGGGCGAGCATGGCTATGGCAGCCTGATCCGCGGCGGGCGCGGCGCGCGCGTCAGCTTCCACCATAATCTGTGGGCGCACCACGTCGCGCGCATGCCTCGTCCGGGCAACTATGCCGGGCCGGACCGCGATCCCGAGGGACCGCTGATGGAGTTCCGATCGAACCTCTTCTACAATTGGGGGCGCGGCTTCGCCGGTTACAATGAGGATGAGGCGAGCCTGATCCGCTACAATTTCATCGACAATGCCTATGTCGCGGGCCCGGACAGCGGCGGCGCCATGGCCTTTCGCGAGCGCAACCGGCTGGCCCGGGCCTGGTTCGCCGGCAACAGCATGAACGGCGTCATTCCCGCCGACCCCTGGTCGCTGGTCACCGGCACTCCGCCCGAAGGCTATCGGCTGACGGGGCCCGTCGACGTCGCTCCGGTCGCGGCGGACCCGGCGGCATCGGCGATGACCCGCGTGCTCGCCGGCGCGGGCGCCTGGCCCCGCGATGCCGCGGACGCCCGCGTGGTGGCGAGCGTGCGGACCCGCGGCGGCCGTCATATCGACAGCCAGGAGGCGGTGGGCGGCTGGCCTCTCCTCGCCGCCGGCCGCGCCCAGCCGGACGCGGACGGCGACGGCATGCCCGACGCTTGGGAACGGGCGCACGGCCTCGATCCCGGGCGCGCCGACGGCAATGCCGACCGCGATGGCGACGGGATGACGAACCTGGAGGACTGGCTCGCCGCCCGGGCCGTCGCGGTGCAGCGATGAGGCTCGATCGCCGGACGCTGATGCTCGGCGCGCTCGCCCTGCCGGTGGCCGCGCGGGCACAGGGCTCTCGCGCCTCCTCCTCGCTCGATCCCTGGGCGGCGATGCGCTGGGGCAGGGGCTATGAAGGGCAGCGCCGCGCCGATCTCGGCAATGGCCGCTTCCTCAATCCCGTCTTCGCCGGCGACCATCCCGATCCGACCATCCTGCGCGACGGCGAGGATTATTACGTCACCTTCTCCAGCTTCGACGCCTATCCGGGCCTGGTCATCTGGCACAGCCGCGATCTGGTGAACTGGCAACCGGTGACGGCGGCGCTGCGTACGCCGATCGGCTCGGTCTGGGCGCCGGAGCTCGTGAAGCATGGCGGGCGCTATTTCCTCTACATCCCGGCCCGCGTCCCCGACCGCCGCTCGATCTGGGTGATCCATGCCGAGCGGGTCGAGGGACCCTGGTCCGAGCCCATCGACCTTCACCTGCCCAACCATATCGATCCCGGCCACGCGGTCGGCGAGGATGGTGAGCGCTATCTATTCCTCTCCGGCGGCGACCGGGTGAGGCTGCGCCGCGACGGCCTCGCCACGGCGGGGCCGGTCGAGCATGTCTACGATCCCTGGCGCTATCCGGAGGACTGGACGGTCGAGACCTTCGCGCCGGAGGGGCCGAAGCTCGTTCGCCGGAACGGCTGGTATTACATGACCACCGCGGTCGGCGGCACCGCGGGGCCGCCCACCGGCCATATGGTGATCATGGCGCGCTCGCGCTCGATCCACGGCCCCTGGCAGAACGATCCGCGCAACCCGCTCATCCGCACCCGTTCCGAGACCGAGAAATGGTGGTCGCGCGGCCATGCCACTTTGTTCGAGGGGCCGGGCGGGCGCTGGTGGATGATCTATCACGGCTATGAGAACGGCTATTGGACGCTCGGCCGGCAGACCTTGCTCGAGCCGGTCGAATGGACCGCCGACGGCTGGATTCGGCCGCTCGGCGGCGATCTGTCCCGGCCGCTGCGCAAGCCGGTCGAGCTCGGACGGCAGCCGCACGGCGTGCCGCTCAGCGACGATTTCTCCCGCGACCGCTTCGGCGTGCAATGGGCCTTTTACGATCCGGGGCCGGACGAGATGCGGCGGGTCCGTTACCGGGACGGCGCCCTCGTGCTGCGCGGCAAGGGAACGAATCCCGGCGACTGCTCCCCCGTCACCTGCATTTGCGGCGACCATAGCTACCGGATCGAGGCTGATGTCGAGGTGGAGCGCGGGGCCGAGGCCGGTTTGCTACTTTTCTACAACAGGCGGCTCTATGCGGGGCTCAGCTTCGGCGACAACGGCCTCGTCATGCACCGCTACGGCCTGCAGCGCCCGCGCGGCGCGATCCCCGGCCAGCGCGCCCGGGAGGACTCCGGGCCGGTGCGCGCGCTGCGCCTGCGGTTGACCAACGACCGCAACATCCTCACCATCCATACCAGCGCGGATCGCGGCGCGAGCTGGCGCAAGTTCGACGTGCAGATGGAGGTCTCCGGCTACCATCATAATGTCGCTTATGATTTCCTGAGCCTCCGCCCGGCGCTCTATGCGGCGGGACGCGGCGAGGCGCGGTTCCGCGATTTCCGCTATGAAGCACTCTCACCGGGGAGGAGCTCATGAGGATCGACCGCCGCTCGCTGATCGTGGGCTCGCTCGCGGCAGGCCTCGCTGCCCACGCGGGCGCCGCGCCGCCGCCGGGCCCGCTGCAGCCGGAGCCGGACGCGTGGGTGGATCTCTGGCCCGGGGACGCGGCCGGCATGCCCACGCCGCCGCCGGCCGAGGAGATACGCGAGCGCAGCAACGATCCGGCCTATAACGACCGCGCCATGTTCCACGTCCGGCGCCCGCGCCTGGCGGTCTTCTGGCCGGAGCGGCCGAACGGCGCGGCGATGCTGATCATCCCCGGCGGCTCCTATGCCCGGGTGGTGATGGACAAGGAGGGGTTCGAGACGGCGCGCTGGCTGAAGGCGCGGGGCATCACCTGCTACGTCCTCTATTACCGGCTGGCGGTCGACGGGTGGGCGGACGGGCCGGACGTGTCGCGGCTCGACGCGGAGCAGGCGATGCGGATCCTGCGCCGCGCCCATGCGCCCGCGCGGATCGGGGCGATGGGCTTTTCCGCGGGCGGCCATGTCTGCGCGTCCCTGCTGACCCGGGCCGGGCCGGACGCGCGGCCGCAGGCGGGCATCCTGCTCTATCCGGTGATCGCGCTCACCCCGCCCGAGGCCAATGCGGAGTCCCGCGTGAACCTGCTTGGGCAGAACCCCGCGCCGGCACGGGAGCGCGCCTATGCCCCGCACCTGCACGTGCCGGCGGGCGCGCCGCCGTGCCTGCTCATCCATGCCGAGGACGATCTCGCCGTGCCCGTCGCCAACAGCCTGCTGTTCCGCGACGCGCTGAAAGCGCGCGGCGTCGGCGTGGAGACCCATCTCTTCCCCGATGGCGGCCACGGCTTCGGCATCCGGCTGGCGCGGGGCCGGTCGGTCGCGATCTGGCCGGAGCTGATGTTCGCCTGGGGACGCCGACAGGGATTGTGGCCATGATCTTTCGCCTGCTCGCCTTATTCGCCCTGCTCCTGCCGTCAGCCTCGCTCGCCCAGGGCCGCGCCGAGATCGAGCGGACGATGCGCCGCGCGACCCAATATATGGTCGAGCGGGTCGCCGATCATGGCGGCTATGTCTGGACCTATCTGCCCGACCTCTCCCGCCGCTGGGGAGAGATGGAGGCGGAGCCCGGGATGCTCTGGGTGCAGGCGCCCGGCACGGCGACCATGGGCCACCTCTTCCTCGACGCCTTCAACGCCACCGGCGACGCTTATTATTACGACGCCGCGGCCCGCGCCGCCGATGCCCTGGTCGCCGGCCAGCACCGCAGCGGCGGCTGGAATTATTTCATCCATCGCGGCGGCCCGGTGGCGGCGCGGCGCTGGTATGCGACGATCGGCCGCAACGGCTGGCGGCTGGAGGAATTCCAGCATTATTCGGACAATGCGACCTTCGACGATGCCGGCACCGCGGAGACGATGCAGCTGCTGCTTCGCCTCTACATGGTCCGTCACGAGCCGCGCTTCCGGCCGCCGCTCGACCGCGCCATCGCCTTCGTCCTGCGCAGCCAATATCCGAACGGCGGCTGGCCGCAGCGCTGGCCCTACGGTCCGCAGTATCCGGCCTATCAGCGGCTGATCACCTTCAACGACGATGTCGCGAAGGAGAATATCCGCTTCCTGATCATGGCCGGGCAGGCGCTGGAGCGGCCCGCATTGCTGCGCGCGGCGCGGCGGGGGATGGAGATCTTCCTCGCCACCCAGGGCCGTGCGCCCCAGGCGGGCTGGGGCCTGCAATATGACATGCGGCTCAACGTCGCCGGCGCCCGGACCTACGAGCCACGCGCCCTGGTCACGCACACCACCGCCGCGAATGTCGAGCAGCTGATGGAGTTCTACCGGCTGACGGGCGAGCGCCGCTTCCTGGAGCACGTGCCCGACGCGCTGGCCTGGCTGGCCTCGGTGCGCCTGCCGGATGGAGTAGGCCCGGCCGACCGGCGCTTCCCGACCTTCGTTCAACTCGGCACCAATCGGCCGCTCTACAATCACCGGCGTGGCTCCAACGTTGTCAACGGCCGTTACTGGCAGGATCACGATCCGGCCCGGCCGATCGCGCATTATTCGCAGTTCCGCGGCATCGACCTGGACCGTCTCCGCCGCGAGCATGACCGGCTTGCCGCCATGCCCGTGGCCGAGGCGACGCGTGGCTCGCCATTGTTGGAGCGCCGGCCGTTCCCGCGCTTCTTCATCCTGGACGGCCTCGCCGCCGGGTCGGACTTCTCCGGCGCCGCCCGGCTCGATCCTCGCGCGATCGTCCGCGATCTCAATGAGGAGGGCTGGTGGCCCGCGCCCTTGACCATGACCAGCCATCCCTATCGCGGGCCGGGACGCCGCAGGATCGCGCCGGGCGACTTCGCCACCACCCAGGTCGGCGACGAAACCGACACCTCGCCCTTTCCCGATCCCAGCCCGGCGACCGGCATCTCGACTGCGACATATATCGCAAACATGGCGCGGCTGATCGGCGCGCTGCAGGGGCGGCGATAGAATCCGCTTGCGCAGCGCAGCATTTTTGTTCCAACACGCTGGTACAGCGAACGGCACGACGGAGTTTCGTACGTTTAGACGCGGAGGAATAGGTTGGCGGATAGGCCGCAAAAGCAGGGTCTCTACGACCCGCGCAACGAGCGTGACAGCTGCGGCATGGGCTTCGTCGCCCATGTCGGCGGCCGGCCGTCCCATGAGATCATTGCCCAAGGCCTCCATATTCTCGCCCATCTCGACCATCGCGGCGGGGTAGGGGCCGATCCTTCCCTCGGCGACGGCGCCGGCTGCCTGATCCAGATCCCCGACGGCCTGTTCCGCGACTGGGCCGAGGGCGAGCGGCTGAGCCTGCCCGCCCCCGGCGACTATGCGGTGGCGATGTGCTTCCTGCCTGGCGACGAGGCGAGCCGGGTGGCCGCGATCCAGCGGCTCGAGCATTTCGTGCGGATCGAGCGGCAATTGCTGGTCGGCTGGCGCGACGTGCCGGTCGACACGAGCGGGATCGGCGCGGCCGTCCATGCCTCGATGCCGGTGATCCGCCAGGCGGTGATCGCGCGCGGGCCGAACGTGAAGGACCGGGACGCGTTCGAGCGGAAGCTGCTCGCCATCCGCAAGCAGACGCTGAACCCACTGTCGCGCGAGGCGCGGGCGCAGGATCTGCCCGGGCTGGCGGACTTCTACATCGCCTCGATGTCGAGCCGGACCCTGGTCTACAAGGGCATGCTGCTCGCCCATCATCTGGGCGCCTTCTACACGGACCTCGCCAATCCGCTCACGACGAGCGCGCTGGCCATGGTCCACCAGCGTTTCTCGACCAACACCTTCCCCAGCTGGCGGCTGGCGCACCCCTATCGCTTCCTCGCCCACAATGGCGAGATCAACACGGTGCGCGGCAATGTGAACTGGATGAACGCGCGCCGGCGGACGCTGGAATCGCCCCTGCTCGGCGCGGACCTGGACAAGATGTGGCCGATCATCCCGCACGGCCAGTCCGACACCGCCTGCCTGGACAATGCGCTCGAGCTGCTGCTCGCCGGCGGCTATTCGCTGCCCCATGCGATGATGTTGCTCATCCCCGAGGCCTGGGCCGGCAATGCGCAGATGGAGCCGGCGCGCCGCTCCTTCTACGAATATCACGCCGCCCTGATGGAGCCCTGGGACGGGCCGGCGGCGATTGCCTTCACCGACGGCCGGCAGATCGGCGCCACGCTCGACCGCAACGGCCTCCGGCCCGCGCGCTTCGTGGTGACCGACGACGATCTCGTGGTCATGGCGTCGGAGAGCGGCGTGCTGCCCATCCCGGAGGAGAAGATCGTCCGCAAGTGGCGGCTGCAGCCGGGCCGGATGCTGCTCATCGACCTGGAGCAGGGCCGGATCGTCGAGGACGAGGAGGTGAAGGCGCGGCTCGCCGGCGCGGAGCCTTATGGCGAGTGGCTGCGCGAGACCCAGTTCAACCTGAAGGATCTGCCGACCGCGGCCTATCCGCCGGTGCGGACGAGCGAGCTCGACCTGCAGGACCTGCAGCAGGCCTTCGGCTACACGCAGGAGGATCTGAAATTCTTCCTCGCGCCGATGGCGGCTCAGGGCGACGATCCGATCGGTTCGATGGGCACGGACACGCCGCTCGCCGTGCTCTCGGACCGGCCGCGCCTGCTCTACGATTATTTCAAGCAGAACTTCGCGCAGGTCACCAACCCGCCGATCGACCCGATCCGCGAGGCTTTGGTGATGTCGCTGGTCTCGATGATCGGGCCCCGGCCGAACCTGCTCGGCCATCAGGCCGGCACGCACAAGCGCCTGGAGGTTTCTCAGCCCATCCTCTCCAACGAGGATCTGGAGAAGATCAAAGCGATCGAGGATACGCTGGACGGCGCTTTCCGGACCACGACGCTCGACGCGACCTGGGAGGACAAGGGGCCGGGCTCGCTCGCGGCGGCGCTGGAGAAGCTCTGCGTCGAAGCAACCTATGCGGTGCTCAAGGACATCAACCTCCTGATCATCTCCGACCGGGCGACGTCGAAGAACCGGATTCCGATCCCGGCGGCCCTGGCCTGCGGCGCGATCCACCATCACCTGATCGAGCATGGCCTCAGGATGCAGACCGGTCTTGTCGTCGAGACGGGCGAGGCGCGCGAGGTGCATCATTTCTGCGTCCTCGCCGGCTATGGCGCGGAGGCGGTGAACCCCTGGCTCGCCTTCGACACGATCGACGCGCTCACCGACGCGCCGGAGCGGCAGGCCAATTACATCAAGGCGATCGACAAGGGGATCCTGAAGGTGATGTCCAAGATGGGCATCTCCACCTACCAGAGCTATTGCGGCGCGCAGATCTTCGACGCGATCGGCCTCTCGCAGGGCCTGGTCGACGAATATTTCACCGGCACCGCGACGGTGATCGAGGGCATCTCCCTGGAGGAGCTGGCCGAGGAAACGCGGCGGCGCCACGCCTTCGCCTATGAGGGCGCCGACCAGCTCGACCTTGGCGGGCTCTACGGCCAGCGGCTCGGCGGCGAGGCCCATGCCTGGACCTATTCGAGCGTCGCCAACCTCCAGCATGCGGTGCGCGGCCAGCTGCCGGACAAATATCGGGCCTTCGCCGAGGAGATCAACAACGGCCGCTCGATGCGGGCGCTGATGACGCTCCGCCCCGCCGGCGATCCGGTGCCGCTGGACGAGGTCCAGCCCGCCGCCGAGATCGTCCGGCGCTTCACCACCGGCGCGATGAGCTTCGGCTCGATCAGCCGCGAGGCGCATGCCACTTTGGCCCAGGCGATGAACCGGATCGGCGGCAAGTCCAATACGGGCGAGGGCGGCGAGCAGCGGGACCGCTTCGTCACCGACGAGCGCTCCGCGATCAAGCAGATCGCCTCGGGCCGCTTCGGCGTTACGGCGCATTATCTGGTCAATGCCGACGAGCTGCAGATCAAGATCGCGCAGGGCGCCAAGCCAGGCGAGGGCGGCCAGTTGCCCGGCGACAAGGTGGACGCGCAGATCGCCGCCGTCCGCCACTCCACGCCCGGCGTCGGCCTGATCTCGCCGCCGCCGCACCACGACATCTATTCGATCGAGGATCTGGCGCAGCTCATCCACGATCTCAGGAGCGTGAACCCGCGGGCGCGGATTTCGGTGAAATTGGTCTCCGAGGTCGGCGTCGGGACGGTGGCCGCCGGCGTGGCAAAGTGTCTCGCCGATCACGTCACCATCGCCGGCTATGAGGGCGGGACGGGCGCCTCGCCGCTGACCTCGCTGACCCATGCGGGCCTGCCCTGGGAGATCGGGCTGGCGGAGACGCAGCAGACTTTGGTGCTGAACGGCCTGAGGGGACGGGTCTGCGTCCAGGCGGACGGCGGCCTGCGCACCGGGCGCGACGTCGCCATCGCCGCCTTGCTCGGCGCCGACGAATATGGCTTCGCGACCGCGCCGCTGATCGCCGCCGGCTGCATCATGATGCGCAAATGCCATCTCAACACCTGCCCGGTCGGCATCGCCACGCAGGACAATGTGCTGCGCGCCCGCTTCACCGGCACGCCCGAGCATGTGATCAACTATTTCTTCTACGTGGCCGAGGAATTGCGCGAGCTCATGGCCGGGCTTGGCATAAGCTCGCTCGACGAGATGGTCGGCCGCACCGACCTGATCGAATATGCGGGCGCCGCCGACCACTGGAAGGCCGCGGGCGTCGATCTCTCGCGCCTCCTGCACCGGCCCGAGGGCGATGCGCGGCGCAATGACGCGCCGCTGCGCCGCGAGCCGGTCGCCCGCATCGACCTTGCCGCGCAGGAGCTGCTCGACGGCCCGCTGCCGGCGGTGCTGGAGATGGAGGTCACCAATGTCGACCGCTCGGTCGGCGCGCTGCTCTCCGGCGAGGTGGCGCGGCGCTATGGCCATGAGGGCCTGCCCGACGGCAGCCTCGCCGCGCGGCTGACCGGCTCGGCGGGGCAGAGTTTCGGCGCCTTCCTCGCGCCCGGCATCACGCTGGAGCTGACCGGCGACGCCAATGATTATGCCGGCAAGGGCCTGTCCGGCGGCCGCCTGGTCGTCCGCCAGCCGGAGCGGGCGCCGCGCGAGGCGGCCGCCAACATCATCGTCGGCAATACCTGCCTCTACGGCGCGACCTCGGGCGAGGCCTTCTTCGCCGGCGTCGCGGGCGAGCGCTTCGCGGTGCGCAATTCGGGCGCGGTCGCGGTGGTCGAGGGCACGGGCGACCATGGCTGCGAATATATGACCGGCGGCCGCGTGGTCGTGCTCGGCAAGGTCGGGCGCAACTTCGCCGCCGGCATGTCGGGCGGGATCGCCTATGTCTGGGATCCGGAGGGCCGGCTGGAGGCGCAGTGCAACCATGCCGGTGTCGCGCTGGAGCCGGTCGACGATCCGGAGTGGCTGCGGACGATGATCGAACGGCACCAGAAGCTCACCGGCTCGGCCCGCGCCGCCGAGATCCTCGCCAATTGGAGCGGCGCCCTCGCCGGCTTCATCATGGTGATGCCCATCGAATATCGCCGCGCGCTCGCGGCCCTGGAGGCCGAAGCGGCATGACCAATCCCACCGGCTTCCTCGAGATCGCGCGCCGCGAGCGCGGCTACCGCAAGGTGCCCGAGCGGCTGAAGGACTGGTTCGAGTTCGTCGAGCCGCTGTCCGCGCCGGAGGTGGCGAAGCAGGCGGAGCGCTGCATGGATTGCGGCGTGCCCTTCTGCCATTCCGGCTGCCCGGTGAACAACCTGATCCCGGACTGGAACGACCTGGTCAGCCGGGAGCAGTGGAAGGCGGCGCTGGAGCGGCTGCACCGCACCAACAACTTCCCGGAATTCACCGGTCGCATCTGCCCCGCGCCCTGCGAGGCGGCCTGTACGCTCAACATCGACGATAACCCGGTCACGATCAAAACGGTGGAATGCGAGATCGTCGACCGCGGCTGGCGGGAGGGCTGGATCAAGCCCGAGCTCTCGCTGCGCGGCACCGGCAAGCGCGTCGCCATCATCGGCTCCGGCCCGGCCGGCCTGGCCTGCGCGCAGCAGCTCGCCCGGATGGGCCACGCGCCGACCGTGTTCGAGAAAGCGGACAAGATCGGCGGCCTGCTCCGCTACGGCATTCCCGACTTCAAGATGGACCGCGCCCTGATCGACCGCCGCATCCAGCAGATGGAGGTGGAGGGCGTCATCTTCCGCACCAATATGGAGATCGGCGTCACCGTCCCGGTCGAGCGGCTGATGGACGATTATCTGGTCCTCGTCCTCGCCGCCGGCGCCGAGCAACCGCGCGACCTCGTCGTACCGGGCCGCGAGCTCGGCGGCGTCCACTTCGCGATGGACTATCTGACCCAGCAGAATCGCCGCAATGCGGGGTTGGAACATAAGGGCGAGGAGATTCTCGCCACCGGCAAGCGGGTCGTCGTGATCGGCGGCGGCGATACCGGCTCGGACTGCATCGGCACCGCCCATCGGCAAGGCGCGCTCTCGGTGACCCAGCTCGAGATCATGCCGGAGCCGCCGGTGCGCGAGAACAAGGCTTTGTCCTGGCCGCACTGGCCGATGAAGCTGCGCACCTCCTCCTCGCAGGAGGAGGGCGCGGACCGTGCCTTCTCGATCGTCACCACCCATTTCGAGGGGGCGGACGGACAGGTGACGAAGCTGGTCGGCACCCAGGGCGACGCGCCCTTCGCGCTGGACGCCGACCTGGTGCTGCTGGCCATGGGCTTCACCGGCTCGCCGCCGGACGGGATCATGAAGGCGGCGGACGTCGAGACGCAGCGCGTCGGCTACGAGACCTCGCGTCCGGGCATCTTCGCCTGCGGGGATTTCCGGCGCGGCCAGTCGCTGGTCGTGTGGGCGATCCGCGAGGGGCGGGACTGCGCGACGGCCGTGGACGAATGGCTGGCGGTGAACAGCTGAACGCTTTGTCCGTGCTCCGGCGAAGGCCGGAGCGTTGGGCGGATCAGGTGCGGGACCTCGCAGCGCTCCGGCCTTCGCCGGAGCACGGCGGTGGGCTTTGAAAGCAGGCCGCCGGGCCTGTCAGCGCGGGCGAATGGTCCCAATGTTCGCACTGGCCATGGGGGTCGCGGCCGGCGCGGTTAGCGGAGGCGCGCAAGGATGCCCGGCAAGCCGACGAGGCTGAGACACGTGGACGTTTCAAAGAGCCGGCGATCCGGCCGGAGCCCGGGTCGCCGCCAGCATCTCATTCGAAATCCAACTTGTATCCAACAATCCGCAATGCCCTCCATCGCGGCGAAAACGGGTGCGCCTGCTCCCGGTCGTGCTCCGGCGAAGGCCGGAGCGGTGGACGGATCAGGCGCGGAACGCTCAACGCTCCGGCTTTCGCCGGCGCACGGGAGCGGAGCGATCAATCGGGACAATTCGTCCCCGGCCCCGCGACCAGGTCCAGGCAGCGCCCGTCCACGCTGCCCGGCGCCAGCCTCAGGCCGATAATGCCCGCCAGGGTCGGCATGATGTCCACCGTCTCCACCGCCAGCGGCTGCTCGAAGCCGGTCATGGCGCGGCGCCAGAACAGGATCGGGACGCGCCGGTCATAATCCCAGATGCTGCCATGGGTCGCGACCGAGCCGGTGACGGGCGCCGCGATCGGGGTGATGCGGGGCTTGAGCACCACGTAGAAATCGCCCGAGCGCTGCGGGTCGAAGCCGGCGCGGATCCGCTGCAGCAACGTCCAGCTGTCCGGCGGGCCTGACGGGGCGGGCGAGGCGAGGATTTCCGCGCGCGTAAACACGCTGTGCACCTGTGGATGGGTGCGATAGGCGCGCAGCGCCTCGGCGAGGACACGGCCGCGCTGCCTGGCCGGAAGGCCGCGGTCGAGCCACATGTCGCCGAACGGGCCGTCGCCGCGCAGAACCGGGCCGCGCAGGCCGAGCCGGCGGCCGATCGCCTCGCCCATGCGGGTCACGCCCAGCGCCCGATCGACCCGCGCGGCGGGGCCGCCGCCCGTCTGACCCGCGCGCTCCGGCAGATCGAGACCGCCATGGTCCGCGGTCAGCGCGACCACGAAGTCCACGCCGCGCCGGTCGAGTTCCTGGAAGAAGTCGCCGAGGATCCGGTCCAGCGCCAGCAACTGGATGCACATCTCGCTGCCGCGCGTGCCATATTCATGGCCGATCCGGTCCGTGGCGGAGAGGCCGATGATCAGCAGATCGGTGGCCGCGCCCTCGCCGAGCCGCAGATCCTCGCGCAGCGCCTCGGCCAGCGCCAGGGTCACGCGGTCCATGTCGGGGGATTCGCGGAACGCCTCCTCATCGCCGGCGGCGCGGGCGAAGCGGCCCGTGCCGACCGGGCTGGCGCGGCCCGGCACCGCGACGGCGCGGCTGCGGCTTTCGCAGGCGGCCGGCAGGGCCATCGCGTCGCGCGCGCGGGCGACCAGCAATGCGCTGTGCTGGTTGGCAGCGGTCACGGCGGCCGGCGTTTCGCCGGGCCGGTCGGTGACGAAGGCATGGTCGTTCCAGAACCAGCGCTGACTGGGATCATGGCCGCTCATCATGACCGCCGCGCGGTCCTTGCCCGCCACCGCGACGACGCGGGTCCGGGGATCGGCGCGGCGCATCAGATCGCCCAGCGTCGGAACGCGCAGATGGATGTCCGACACACTATAATCTTCGGAGGTAGAGCCGGGCGCGCGTTCGTCCTCCGAACAATAGACCTGCTTGTCGGCGCGCGCGACGCTCTGGTCGATCCAGTCGTTGGCGATGATCCCGGTGCGGGCCGGCCGGGCGCCGGTGAGGATGGTGCTATGGCCCGGACAGGTCTCGGTCGCGCTGTGCGACTGATAGCCGGAGGGGAAGACCGCGCCCTGCGCCAGCCGCCTCATCCCGCCCGACCAGAGGCTGCGATATTCAGCGAAGAGATCGGCGGAGAACTGGTCCACCGAGATCATCACGATCAGCTTCGGCCGGGGCTGGGGCGTGGGCTGCGCCACGGCGGCTGGCGTGGCGAACAAGGCCAGCGCGGCCGCGAGCAACCTGGATTTCACCGGCCGGATCCTTCCCGTCTCAGGCGCCGCGGTCGAGGCGCCGTCCGAGCCAGACAAAGACATAGATGAGTGGCGGTACGATGACGATCGACAGCACCACCTTGGCGAGCATCTGGCCGAGCAGCAGATCCTGGATCGGGAACACGCCGTAGAAGGAGATGCTGATGAACAGCAAGGTGTCGAGAATCTGCGACAGCACCGAAGCGACGCCCGCGCGCAGCCAGAGCAATTTGCCGCCGGCTTCGCCGCTGCCGCGCAGCTTGCTGAAGATGGTGACGTTCAGCACCTGGGAGATGCCGTAGGCGATCAGGCCGCCGATCCAGATGCGCGGCGTCGAGCCCATGATCGTCTCGAAGGCACCGAGCCGCTCCGCCGGCATGTCGTGCGCGGGCGGCAAGGCCAGCACCAGCATCGCCAGCAGCATCGAGGCGATGAGCGGGACGAAGCCGACGATCACCAGCTTGTTGGCGACCGAGCGGCCGTGCAATTCCGCGACCGCGCTGGAGGTCATGACCAGCAGCAGGAAGGCGAAGATGCCCGCCTCCACCGCCAGCGGCCCCAGCGCCACCTGCTTGTTCGCCAGCACGCCGGCGATGCAGACCATGCCGCCGTAGAAGATCGAGAACCAGAAGAGGGAGGGCGACAGGGGGCGCGCGGGCTGATTGCTCATTGACGATGCGTAACCGCTTTGGGGCCGTGTAAAAAGGGGCTTTAAGTCGCCCGCCATTCCCGCCATGACCCGCCGGTGACTGAGCCTCGACTTGACGTGCTGGCGATCGGCGACGCCGTGGTGGACGTGCTCGCTTATATCGACGATTCCTTCCTCGACGACGTCCATGTGGTCAAAGGCTCGATGCAGGTGCTCGACGCCGAGGGCGCGACCAAGCTCTATGCGCGCATGCCGCAGGCGGACGAGGTCAGCGGCGGCTCGGCCGCCAACACGATGGCCGGCATCGCCGCGCTCGGCGGCCGGGCCGGCTTCGTCGGCCAGGTGGCGGACGACCAGCTCGGCGAGATTTTCGTCCACGACATCCGCGCCCATGGCGTGGAGTTCGTGACCCCGCCGAAGAGCGGCGGCGCGCCGACCGGGCGCTGCCTGATCCTGGTGACCCCGGACGCCCAGCGGACGATGAACACCTATCGCGGCGCCGCGCACGAGCTCAGCGCGGCGGCGCTCGATCCGCAGCAGATCCGCGACGCCGCGATCCTCTATCTGGAGGCCTATCTCTGGCGCTCGGCCGGGCCGCGCGCGGCGATGGACGAGGCGATGCGGATCGCGCACGAGGCGGGGCGCAAGGTCGCCTTCACCCTGTCGGACATCGCCTGCATCAAGCCGCACCGGCCGGAGATCATCGCGATGCTGGAATCCGGCGCGATCGACCTGCTCTTCGCCAACGAGAACGAGATCATGGCGCTGGCCGACCTGGACGATCGCGAGGCGGCCATCGCCGCGATCCAGGACAAGGTGCCCCTGCTCGTCGTGACCTGCGGGTCCGAGGGGGCGATGGCGGTGGCGCGGGGCGTGCGCGCCACGGTGCCGATCGCCCGGCTCGGCACCGGCGTGGTCGACACGACCGGCGCCGGCGACCTGTTCGCCGCCGGTTTCCTGTTCGGCCAGTGCCGCGGGCGGAGCCTGGAGGACAGCCTGCGCGTCGGCGCGATCGCGGCGGCCGAAGTGATCTCCCATCTCGGCGCCCGCCCCAAGGCGGACCTCAAGGAACTGGTGGCGAAGCTGTGAAGCGTCTGGCGGTCTATTGCGGCTCCTCGATGGGCGCCGGCCCGCATTTCGCGGCGCTCGCCCGCGCGCTCGGGCAGGAGATGGCGCGGCGGGGCACCGGCCTCGTCTATGGCGGCGGCCGGCTCGGGCTGATGGGCGTGGTCGCCGACGCGGTGCTGGAGGCGGGCGGCGAGGCCTATGGCGTGATCCCGCAGGCGCTGGTCGATCTGGAGGTCGCCCATACCGGCCTGACCGAGCTGCACCTCGTGCCCGACATGCACACGCGCAAGGCGAAGATGACGGACCTGACCGACGCCTTCGTCGCGATTCCGGGCGGGGTCGGCACGCTGGACGAATTGTTCGAGGCGTGGAGCTGGAACGCGCTCGGCTATCACGCCAAGCCCTTCGCCATCCTCAACGCGGACGGCTTCTGGGACGACATGATCGCCTTCCTCGACAAGGTTACCGCCTCGGGCTTCATGTCGCCCGCGCGCCGGGCCCAGCTAATCGTCGCGGACTCGATCGAGGACGCGCTCGACCGGCTCGATGCGGCGATCGGCGCGGCCGCCCCCAAAATGGTCTGGTAATATCCGCGCGCCGCTTCATGGTGTGACAGATTCGAGAATCTCCGGGGGGAAGCGGGCATGCACTATGTGATCGGCATCGGCGGGATCGTGCTGATCCTCGCCATCGCGGTCCTGTTCTCCTCCAACCGGCGCTGGATCAGCCTGCGCGTCGTCGGCGCCGCCTTCGCGCTGCAGGCCCTGCTTGCCGCGATGGTGCTCGGCACGCCCTGGGGGCAGCAGGTGATCGGCGCCATGTCGAACGGCGTCACCAACCTGCTCGGCTATGCCCATGCCGGCACCAACTTCATCTTCGGCCCGCTCGCCCGGCCCGAGATCGGCGGCAACAGCTTCGCGATCGCGGCGCTGCCGGTGATCATCTTCTTCGCGTCCCTGATCTCGATCCTCTATTATCTCGGGATCATGCAGCTCATCATCAAATGGGTGGGCGGCGCAATCCGGCTGGTGACGGGCATCACCAAGGTGGAATCTCTGGGCTCGGCGGCCAACATCTTCGTCGGCCAGTCGGAGAGCCCGCTGGTGATCCGGCCCTATCTCGCCAACCTGACGCCCTCGCAGCTCTTCTGCATCATGAGCGTCGGCATGGCCGGCGTCGCCGGCACGATCCTGCTCGCCTATGCCGCGATGTTCGGGGACCAGGCGCAATATTATCTGCCCTATCTGCTGGCGGCGAGCTTCATGTCCGCGCCGGGCGGCATCCTGATGGCCAAGATCATGATGCCCGACGATCCCGCCGCGCGTGGCATCGAGCCGGAGGCGCTGGGCGAGGACGATCATGGCGAGGAGCGGCCGGCCAACGTGATCATGGCGGCGGCGAACGGCGCCCAGACCGGCGTGAAGCTGGCGGTGGCGGTCGGCGCGATGGTGCTCGCCTTCGTCGCCCTGGTCGCGCTCGCCAACGGCATTCTCGGCGGCATCGGCGGCTGGTTCGGCCAGCCGGAGCTCAGCTTCCAGTGGCTGATCGGCAAGGTCTTCCAGCCGGTCATGTACATGCTGAACGTGCCCGGCAACGAGACGGCGGCGGCGGGCAGCCTGTTCGGCACGAAGGTGGTGCTGAACGAATTCGTGGCGTTCATCGACCTGGGGCAGGCGCGCGCGACGCTCTCGCCCTATACGGTGGCGGTGGTGACCTTCGCGCTCTGCGGCTTCGCCAATTTCAGCTCGATCGCGATCCAGATGGCGGTCACCGGCGGGCTGGCGCCGAACCAGCGGCCGATGATCGCCAAGCTCGGCCTCAAGGCCTTGCTGGCGGGCTCGCTCTCCAATCTGATGAGCGCGGCTTTGGCGGGGCTGATCCTGACGATGACGATGGCGTAGGGCGGACGCCGGACTGACATAAAAGCCTGCTAATGGCCGGCCATCGGCATCCCGAAGGGGAGAAAGACGATGGCCCTGATCAACGCCCTGCGAGGCCTTGGCGCCGTGCTGTTACTCAGCGGCGCACTGATAGTCGCCCTGCTGCTCAACCTCTTCGGTCGCGACGTGCAGCGGCTCGAGCGCGGCGCGGAACTGGCGGGCGCTCGTTTCCCAGCTGAAGCCGCGCCCGTAGGCCGCGCAGGCGCCCCGGTCCAGGCGCAGGGCTGAGGCGATCGCGGCGTCGAGATCGGCATGCATCACGCCGGTCGCCGGCGTCAGCACGTCGACCGGGCCCGTCACCTTATAGGCCGCCACCGGCGTGCCGCAGGCCAGGGCCTCGATCATCACCAGCCCGAACGTGTCCGTCCGGCTCGGGAAGACGAAGACGTCGGCCGAGGCATAAGCGGAGGCGAGCACGCGACCGCGCAGCGCGCCCAGGAAATGCACGTCCGGATAGCGTTTCTTCAGGCCCGCCAGCGCCGGCCCGTCGCCCACGACGACCTTGCTGCCCGGATGGGCGCAGTCGAGGAAGGCGCCGATATTCTTCTCGACCGCGACCCGGCCGACATAGAGCTGGATCGGCCGGGGCAGGTCCGCCATCGCCGGATGGGTGCCGGCCTCGGGCGTGAAGCAGTCGAGATCGACGCCGCGCCCCCAGAGCCGCGTGGAGGGCAGGCCGTGCGCGGCGAGCTCCTTCGCCATGGTCGGCGTCGAGACCATCACCGCGCGGGCCGGCCGGTGGAACCAGGAGATATATTTCCAGAACCAGCGCGCCGGCAGCTTCGTGCGCTTGGCGACATAGTCCGGAAATTGCGTGTGATAGGCGGTGGTGAAGCGCGCGCCGCGGCGGATCGCCCAGCGCCGCGCCGCCATGCCCAGCGGCCCTTCGGTGGCGATATGCAGGCTGTCCGGCGCGATCGCCTCGATCATCCGGCCGACACGCCGGCTCGTGGTCAGCGCGAGGCGGATCTCGCCATAGGTCGGGCAGGGCATGTTGCGGAAAAGGTCCGGCGAGATCACCTCGACCGCGCAGCCCTCCCGCTCGAGCTCGCGGCGCACCGTCTGCAGGGTGCGGACCACGCCGTTCATCTGCGGCGCCCAGGCGTCGGTCACGATCAATATCTTCATGGGTCGCCTTTCGGGCAGGGGAGGGGTCAGGCGGCGGCCTTCAGCAGCGGCGCGGCCGCGCGGGCCTGGATCTCCTCGGCCCAGTGGAGAATCTCCATCCGGCCGTCATGATGCTCGACCAGGGCGGTGCAGCCCTCCACCCAGTCGCCGTCATTATAATAAGCGACGTCGCCGAACTGGCGGGTCTCGGCGGTGTGGATATGGCCGCAGACGACGCCGTCGACCTTGAGCCGCGCCGCCTCGTGCGCCACCGTCTCCTCGAAGCGGGAGATGAACTGGGTGGCGTTCTTGACCTTGTGCTTGGCGTGCTTGGAGAGCGACCAGTAAGGCAGGTTGAAGCGCCGGCGGACGGCGTTCACCACCACGTTCATCTTCAGCAGGAAATTGTAGGCGGCGTCGCCGGCGAAGGCGAGCCAGCGATGGGCGAGCATGATCGCGTCGAACTCGTCGCCGTGCAGGACGAGCAGGCGCCGGCCGTCGGCGGTGACGTGGATCGCCTTCTTCCTGATCTCGACGCCGCCGAAATTCATGCCGGAGAATTGCCGGAACATCTCGTCATGATTGCCGGGAATGTAGACCACGCGGGTGCCGCGCTTCGCCCGCTTCATGAAGCGGCGGACGATCGCATTGTGCCGCTCCGGCCAGTAGAAGCGCTTCTTCAGCCGCCAGCCGTCGATGATGTCGCCGACGAGATAGAGCGTGTCGGAATCGACATGGTCGAGGAAGTCGATCAGCAGCCGATCGTTGCAGCCGCGGGTGCCGAGGTGGATGTCCGAGATCCAGATCGTCCGGTAGCGCCGTCGTGGCGCCCCGGACGGTCCGACCCGCTTGTCCACCTTGGAAAGCCGCTTCGCGATCTCGCCCGTATCGCCTGCCCCTGCCCGCATGCGTCGCCTCCTGCCGCCGGTTGAGGCGCTTATCGGGGCGGTGTGTGACAGTTCGAATCGTTGCCGTGACCCGGAAGTGTCACGCGGCGGCGCAAAGCATCTCCTCCTCGTGGAAGACGGCGAAATGCTCCGGCGTCTCCCTCGCGAGATTGAGCGCATTTTCAGGTGCATCCGGATCGGCGAAGCCCATGGCCATGCCGCAGACCACCATCTCTTCCTCGCCGAGGCCGAGCGCCGGCCGGATCACGCGGTGCATCATCGCCCAGGTCTGCTGCGGGCAGGTGTCGAGGCCGCGCGCGCGGGCGGCGAGCATGACGTTCTGCAGGAAGCAGCCATAATCGATCAGGCTGGCCCGCTCGAGCCGCCGGTCGATCGTGAAGATGATCCCGACCGGCGCCTCGAAGAACATGAAATTGCGCGCCATCACCTGCAGCCGCGCGGCCATGTCCGCCTGGTCGACGCCGAGCGCGCCGCCAAGCTTCGCCCCGAAGGCGGCCCGCCGGCCCAGGAAAGGCTGGGGCAATTCGGCCGGGTAGAATTCATATTCGCTCGACAGAGCCTGGGGGCCGTCGGCGCGGAAGGCGGCGAGCGCGTCGCCGACCAACCGGTCGCGCGCGGCCCCGGTCAGCACATGGCATGTCCAGGGCTGGATGTTGCTCGCGCTGGGCGCATGCCGCGCGACGGCCAGGATTTCGCGGACGGTCTGCGGGGACACGCCCTGCGGCAGGAAGCGGCGGATGGCGCGCCGGCTCTCGATGACCTCGTCGATCAACGGCGCGGTCAGCCAGGGGCGGGCCGCGAGTCTCGGTTCGGCAAACATGACGACCTCCTTGTGAAATGTATAGCAAGCACTATACTTGACTGGGAAGAAATGTAAAGTGTGCACTATACTTTTTGGCAAGGGATTGTTTTCGTGAGCGAATTGAAGCGTGGAGAAGCGAAACGGCTGGCCCTCCTGCAGGCCACGGCGGGCCTGATCATGGAAAAGGGCATCGCCGCGGTGACGACTCGGGAGGTCGCGGAGCGGGCCGGAAGCACCGAACGGACCCTCTTCAAGCAATTCGGCAGCAAGGAAGGACTGCTGACCGAAGTGCTCGATCATGTGGCGCGGATGCAGCTGGCCCAATCGGGTTTCGCGTCCCTCTCCGATCCGCCGCGCACGCTCGACGCGTTCGAGCTTTGGCACCGCCAGATGCTCGAGGAGCGCGCGAGCGCGACCCTGCCCCGCACCGAGGTGGGTCGGCTCTTCCTGCTCGAGATCCTCCAGAACGACGCCTTCAAGGCGCGCTACGGCGAGTCCTGGCTCGAAGCCTTGTGGCGGCCGCTGGTGGCCTGCCTGGACGGGCTGAAGGCGGCCGGCGAGGTGGATGACGCGCAGCCGACGCCGCTGCTTGCGCAGAGCTTCCTGAGCCTCAATCTCGGCTATCTCGTCGCCCGGCTGAACGTCGCGCCCGATTATGCCTGGGATACCGAGCGCGACGTGGCCGGCATCGCCGGCTTCTTCCGCCGCGCGATCGCGCCGAAGCGCTGAGGTTGGATTCACCCGCCCGAAGCGCTAGATTTCGGACATGAGCACGCTCGCACCCGAAAAATCCGTCGCCTCCGTCTCGCTGCTGGACGCGGACCGCGATCCCGAAGGCTTCTCCCAGGAGCTTGGCGGCTCGTTCGCGCGCTACGGCTTCGCCGTGGTCGCCGATCACGGCATTCCGGCCGAGCTGATCCAGCGCGCCGAGGAGAAGGCGAAGGCGTTCTTCGCGCTGCCGGACGAGGTGAAGCGCCGCTATCATACCGGGAAGGGCGGGGCGCGCGGCTACACGCCGTTCGGCATCGAGACCGCCAAGGGCGCGACCGCCTACGATCTCAAGGAATTCTGGCATGTCGGCCGCGAGCTGCCGCCGGGCCACAAATATGAGAGCTCGATGGCGCCGAACCTCTGGCCGGAGGAGGTCGAGTCCTTCAAGGCGACCTTCCTCGAACTGTTCGCCGCCTTCGACAAGACCGGCGCCAAATTGCTCGAGGCGATCGCACGCTATCTGGATCTCGCGCCGGACTATTTCGTCGACACGGTCAGGGACGGCAATTCGGTGCTGCGCCTGCTCCATTATCCGCCCATCCCCGGCGACGGGCCGAACGTCCGCGCCGGCGCGCACGAGGACATCAACACCATCACCCTGCTGCTCGGCGCGGAGGAGGCTGGTCTGCAATTGCTGGACCGCGACGGCGACTGGGTGCCGGTGACGCCGCCGCCCGGCGCGCTCGCCGTCAATATCGGCGACATGCTGCAGCGGCTGTCGAACAATGTGATGAAATCGACCACCCACAGGGTGGTGAACCCGCCGCCCGAGCGGCGCGGCATCTCGCGCTACTCGATGCCCTTCTTCCTGCACTTCCGCTCGGATTTCTGCATCGAGACCCTGCCCAATTGCATCAGCGCGGAGCGGCCGAACCTCTATCCCGAGCCGATCACCGCCGACGACTATCTCCAGCAGCGGCTGCGCGAGATCAAGCTGGTCTAGAGTGGGCGCTCAATAGCGGCCGGCCGGCTCGCTGAAGCCGGTCAGCACCATCATGACCCCGCGGAAGGTGAGCGCCGCGGCCATGCCGGCCAGCGCGAAGGCGCCCGACACGGCCAGCCATCCCGGCGCGGCGACCATCGCGCCGATCATGGCCTGGATGAACAGGCCCGTCCCGGCGCCCAGCGCCCCCCAGACGAATTTGTGCTCGATCTCCAGGAAGCAGAGCAGGCCGCCGAGGAAGATCGCCGGCAGGAGCGCCAGCTTGAAGCCGGCCAGGGCGCCGATCGCGCCGACGAACGGACCGACGGTGAACAGCCAGACGGGACCCACGGTGAACAAGGTCAGCAGCACCGCCGCCGCGAAGCCGGCGACCAAGGCGGACAGGGCGCCGCAGACCAGAATATAAGCGAGCAGCAGGGCGCGCCACATGGCGGTCAGTCGCCCGCGTCGGCCAGGCTTGCCGGGCCGAAGCCGTGGGGGAGGAGGGCGCGGATCGTGCTGACCATTGTCTCGGTGCCGTCGCCGTTCGCGGAGACCACCTCGACGTCGATGCCGGAGAGATCCGCCGCCTCGTAGATCGCCTGGCGGCAGCCGCCGCAGGGTGTGACGGCGCCGGCGCCGGCGAGGCGGCCGTCGGCGTCGATATGGCCGCCGGCCACGGCGATGCGCTTCACCTTGTCCAGCCCGAAGGCCTGGCGCGCCGCGGTCAGCGCGCTGATCTCCGCGCAGATGCCGAGCCGGTAGCAGGCATTTTCCATGTTCGCGCCGAGCACGATCTCGCCGTCCACCGACTCGATCGCCGCGCCGACGCTGAACCTGGAATAAGGCGCATAGGCCTTGAGCGCGGCGTCGCGCGCGTGCTGGACGAGAGGGTCGTTGCTCATGCGAATGAGATTAGTGGCATCCCGCGCAAAAAGAAGGGGCGCCGCGAGCCATGCCCGCGGCGCCCCTCTTTCAGGTCGGTTCGACCGGCTTAGAAGCCGACGACCAGCGTCCCCATGATCGCGCGCGGCGCGCCGATCTGGGCGAACGGCACCGTCGTATCGAGCAGGTTGGAGGTGAAACCACCGATATAGCGCTCGTCGAACAGGTTGCTGACGTTCAGCTGGAAGAAGGTCTGGTCGTTCAGGCCGGCCCAGCCGAGCGGGACGCGGATGTCCAGATCGACGATGTTGTAGGCGCCGGTGCGGGCCGGGAAGACATCGACCTTTGTCGAACCGGTCGGGCAGTCGACCGTGTTCACAAAGCCGGTGGTCGTCCCGTTCGTGCCGGGGGTCGGCAGGACGGTGAAGCACTGCGCGATCGGCTGGTTGATGTCGTTCACGTAGCGGCTGCCGGTGCGCTTGAACTGCAGGCCGATCTCGATCGGGCCGAGCGTGCCCTGCACGCGGGCGCCGAACGTGTAGATCGGCGCGCCGCCTTCACGCATGCCGGCGGTCTGCGCGAAGATCGCCTGGCCAGTGCTGCCGGCCGGGCAGCTGGCGCTGACCGTCGCGGTGCAGTTGCCGACCTGGACGTTGTCCTTGATGTCCGACCAGAGATAGGAGCCGAACACGTAGAACTGCAGCTGCGGCAGCACCTGGAACGACACCATGCCGTCGAAGCCGTATTTGTCGACCGTGCCGAGGTTACGATAGACCGAGCGCTCCAACTCCGGATCGAAGGACGAGGCCAGACGATCCTGGAAGCGGGTGTACCAGAAGGAACCCTGCGCCTGGATCCGGCCCGAGCGGTAGCGCAGGCCGATGTCGAAATTGTCCGTCGTCTCCGGGCGCGGCGTCGCGTTCGGCGAACCCACCGGGAAGTAGAAGGAATTGTACAGGTTGTCGGTGCCCGGCACCTGCAGGCCGCGCGAATAGTTCGCGAAGATGTTCACCCGCGAAGCCACCTCGTAGGTGAAGCCGAAGTTCGGCAGCAGCTTGTCGTACTTCAAGGTGCGCTGCTGCGCGCCCTGGGTCGGGAAGGTGCAGACGATCGGCGCCACGGTGGTGCAGGTCGCGCCCGCCGCCGCCGCCGCCGCCGCGCTGACGGTCTGGGTGGGGTTGGCGGCCAGATAAGCGGCAAGGCCGGCGGTATTGGTGTCGAAGCACTCGACGAAGCCGGTCACGCTCGACGTGGCGCAATTGTTGGTCAGGTCGCGCGTGAAGAAGGGCGCGCGCAGACCGGCATTGACGACCAGGCGGCCCTCGAAGAACTCGCCGCGATATTCGCCGGCGATCTGGTTGAGGATCGCATAGGACTGGCGGTCACGCTTCTGCAGGATCGCGCCGGTCACATCCATGAGCGGGTTGTTGACCGGGAAATAATCCCCGCTGCCGTTGATGGCGACAATCGAGATCTCGCCGGTCTGACGGTGGCTCGCCCGATCATAGGAGTAAGCGAGACGGACGGTGTGCTGGTCGTTGATGTCCCAGCGCAGGCCGGCGATCACACCATAGCGGTCGGTCTGGGTCTGGCTGGGCGCCGCCACGCGGATCGTGTCGAGCAGATCGCCGTCGCCGTTCACGTCGCGGCCGAAATAGGGCGTGCCGCCGATATAGCCCGACTGGCAGCTCACCTGCGCGCCGTTCGGCGTGGTGTTGCAGTTCGCATTGCCGCCGGCGGCGTTGACGTCGCGGCGCGCCTCCTGGGCGACCACGGTGCCGCCGCCATTCGCCTTCACATATTGATAGCTCGGCTCGATGTTCAGGACCAGGCCGTCAGCCAGCGTGAAGCGCGACTGGATGCGGATGTTGCCGGTGTTGGACGGGTTCCAACGCTCGTCGAACTGCGAACCGCAGGTGTTGGCCGTGTCGGCGAGACCCGGACGCACCACCTGGTTCGTCGTGCAGCGCGCGATCGAATAGAAACGCTCGTCGTCGGTCAGCGGGGAACGACGCGGCGTCGTGCCCGGCGAGGTCAGCCAATTGCCATCGGTCCGCAGCGGCACCGAACCGAGGAAGTTGTTCCGGTTCTGGTTGTAGTGCCCGGCGATCGAGATGAAGTCGCCGTTCGAGCCGATCGGCTGATAGATGCGGGCGTTATACTGCTGCTTGTAGACCTGGCCGTAGTCGTTGAAGACGACGTCGTTCTGCGCCATCGAGGCGGCGAAGAAAGCGCGGGTGCCCCAGGGGCCGAAGGCGCCGGTATCGACCACGCCGAACACGCGGAAGAAGTCATATTCGCCGATCGAGCCCTGCAGGCGGACGTGGAAGTCCTCGGTGGGCAGGCGGGTGCGATAGTTGACCGTCGAGCCGGTGGCGGCCGCGGTCGGGCTGTCGATGTCGGTCGAGCCGAGGCTGACGTTGACCTGGGTGATCAGCTCCGGATCGAGCTGCTGGTTCGAATAAAGCGCGTAATTGCCCGAGTCGTTCAGCGGCACGCCGTCGAACGTCTGCGAAATGCGCGTGCTGTCGAAGCCGCGAATGGTGAGCGTGCCGCCGGCGGAACCGTACGGATCGTTGTTCTGGAAGCTGACGCCCGGCAGCGAGTTGATCACGTCGTTGACGGTCTGGCCCGGGGCCTGGCGCTGGATGAACTCGGAGTCCAGAGCGGCGCGCGCGCGGGTGGTCGGCGGAACCTCGACGCCGCCGACCTCGGTCGTGCGGGTGCCGGTGACGACAACAGTCGACTCTTCTTCAAAGTCCACGCTGCCGGAGGACTGCGCCATTGCCATGCTGGGCATGACGAACGCGGTGGTTGCGCAAAGGAGTGCGATTTTCTTCATGGTGGTTGATTCCCCCGAGGGACGGAAATGCCGTCTGGACGTCCGCCTATAGCGCCGCGTTTTTTACGGTTCAAAGACAATGGACATTGGCGGTCGCAGAATCTTTTCAAAGCGTTGCACGAATGCTGCACCTGCGAAGTGCAGCTTTCGCAACGTACCGTGATTCCACGGTTTTCCAGAGGTGGTTCGTTCTCCTAGCGGAACGGTGGCTCGTCGAACGCACGCAGCTTCCTGGAGTGCAATGCGGCGCCCTCGCGCTTCAAAATGCGTAGCGTCTCGATACCGATTCGCAGGTGCTGGCTGATCGCCCGCTCGTAAAAGGCATTGGCCTGTCCGGGCAGCTTGATTTCGCCGTGCAGGGGCTTGTCGGAGACGCAGAGCAGGGTGCCGTAGGGGACCCGGAAACGATAGCCCTGAGCCGCCACGGTCGCGGATTCCATGTCGATCGCCACCGCCCGCGACTGGTTGAAGCGCAGCGCCGAGAGGGTGAAGCGCAATTCCCAATTGCGGTCGTCCGTGGTCACGACCGTGCCCGTCCGCAGCCTTTGCTTGAGCTCCTGCGGCTCTTCCCCGGTGATCTCGATGGCCGCGTCGTAGAGCGCCTGCTGGATCTCGGCGATGGCCGGGATCGGCACCTCGGTCGGCAGCACGTCGTCCATGACATGGTCGTCGCGCAGATAGGCGTGGGCGAGCACATAGTCGCCGATCGTCTGGCTCGGGCGAAGGCCGCCGCAATGGCCGATCATCAGCCATACTTCGGGCCGCATCACCGCCAGATGGTCGCAGATCGTCTTCGCGTTGGAGGGGCCGACGCCGATATTCACCAGGCTGATCCCCTCGCCGCGCGTGGCGATGAGGTGGTAGGCCGGCATCTGGTGGCGGCGCCAGCCGCCCTCCATGACCGCGGCCACCGCGTTCGGCGTATCCTTGGTGACGTAGACGCCGCCCGCCGCGGACAGGCCGCGATAGGGGCTGTCCGGCTTGTTCAGCTCGTCCACGGCCCAGCGCACGAACTCGTCCACATAGCGGACATAATTGGTGAAGAGCAGGTAGCGCTGCGTGTGCTCCGAAGGCGTGCCGGTATAATGGCGCAGCCGCGCGAGGCTGAAATCCACGCGCGGCCCGTCGAACAGGGAGAGCGGCCGCGGCGTGCCGGCCGGCTGCATCCAGGCGCCGTCGGCGATCTCGTCGCCGATGTGGGAAAGCTCGGTGGTCGGGAACCAGAGCGACAGATCCGCCGCCTGCGCGCCGTCGAGCCTGAGATCGTCGGTGCCGTCCAGCACATAGGGATAGGGGATCTCGCTGTTCGAGCGGCCGACCGAGACCTCGACGTCATAATCGTTGATCAGATAGGTCAGCTGCTCGGTCAGATATTTCCGGAACAGGTGGGGCCGCGAGATGCTGATCGCATAGAGGCCCGGCTGGTTCAGCCGGCCGAACGCCCGCGAGGGCACGGTATCGACGCTGGTATAGCGATAATCGAGCCTGAGCTCGGGATAGGCGAACAGGCCCTCGGCCCGGGCCATGGGATCGGGCCGCTCGCCGGTCTTCAGGTAGCGGGCGAGCGCGTTGCGGAGATTGGCGACCGATTCGTCATAGATCGTGCGGAGCGCGTCGATGACGCGCGGGATGTCCTGGACTTTGGTGACACCCCCCAGTTGGTTCTTATCATTTGTCATGCGGAGGCCATTTCCGCTTCCGCGCGCCTCCTGTCAAACGCAAGGGGCCCGGCCGGCTATTGCGGCGGGTTGAAGATGCGGTTGTGCAGCTCGTTCTCGCCGCACTGGCGCAGCAACTGGTCGACCGCTTCGCGCGCGCCGACGATGCGGAAGCGGAGCAGGATGCGCGTGCTCTCGACATCGCGCGTGCGGAAGACGACCTCGTCCGCGTCCACCAGGCCGCGCAGGAAATCGCCGACCCGGTTGCGGCCGGCGAGGCGGGCCTCGCGGTCCTTCACGATCCAGATCAGCCGCACCGGCCGCGCGTCGTCGAAGCGGTAGAGGAGCGGCCGCTCGCGGGTGATGAAATTGCCGCGCACCAGCCAGCGGTTCGAGGTGAAGGTGACCCGGATGAACTCGAAATCGTGCGGATCGCAGGCGAGCGTCAGCCGCCGATCCTGGTCGCGCAGCGTGGCCTGCACGCGCAGATCGTCCGTGATCGGATCGCGGACGATCTCGACCGTCATCGGGCGGGGCAAGGGCGGCGCGAACGGATCGGGCGGCGTGTCGGGCGCCGCCAGGCCCAGGACGGCTGCCAAAGCGGCGAACAGCATTCAGAATAACTCCTTGCGCGCCGAAATAGGCGGAGTGGCGCGATCCGGCAACGCGTAAAGCTTTGGGTTGCTTAAGATCGTCGCCTTCTCTAAATCCTTTTGCGAAGCTGGCCGCTCCGTGAAGGGGCGGCCCTTATCATTTCTGGAGGACCAATTGGCCCAGCCGCTCATGCCCCACGCGACCGCTTCCTGGTTGGTCGACAACACCGCTCTGACCTTCCAGCAGATCGCCGAATTCTGCGGCCTGCACATCCTGGAAGTCCAGGCGATCGCCGACGATACCGCGGCCACGAAGCTGACCGGCCGCGATCCGCTGCGCTCGGGCGAGCTGACCCAGGACGAGATTGAGCGCGGCCAGGCGGATCCCGATTACCGGCTGAAGATGCAGAAGGAGCCGGACCAGGCGGTGCGCACCAAGGGGCCGCGCTACACCCCCGTCTCCAAGCGGCAGGACAAGCCGGACGGCGTCGCCTGGCTGCTGCGCAACCATCCGGAGCTGTCGGACGGCCAGATCGGCAAGCTGATCGGCACCACCCGTTCGACCATCCAGGCGCTGCGCGAGCGCACGCACTGGAACATCGCCAACATCCAGCCCAAGGATCCGGTGACGCTCGGCCTCACCTCGCAGCGCGAGCTGGACGCCGCCGTCGCCAAGGCGGCGAAGGCGCGCGGCGCCGACGCCCCGACCGACGTGACGCTCGACACCGACCGCGAGGCGCTGATCGAGGAGCTGCGCGCCGAGCGCGAGGCCCATGCCCGCGAGGCCGAGGCGGCTCTGGCCGCGGAGAATGGCGAGACCGGCGGCGAGACGGAACTGAACGCTGACAACCTCTTCAAGAGCTGAGCCCGCTCTCGGCACGGACGAAGGGCGCGCGGCGGAGCCGGCATCGGCCGATGCCTCGCTGGTCGATGCGGCTTATTCGCACAAGGGCCTGACCTATCCGCTCGGACGGGCCGGGCCCGACTATGGCGCGGTGATCCAGCTGGCCGACGGCGTCGGCTGGACGCGCTCGCCGGTGCCGGGCTCGCTCAAGCATATCAATCTCTGGCTGCTGGACGACGGGGACGGGATCGCGATCGTCGATACCGGCCTCGCCATCCCCCCGGCGCGGGAGGCGTGGGAGGTCCTGTTCGCCGGGCCGCTGGCGGGGCGGCGGGTCACGCGGATCGTCTGCACCCATTTCCATCCCGATCATGTCGGCCTCGCCGGCTGGCTCTGCGAGCGGTTCGGCGTGCGGCTGTGGATGACGCGCGGCGAGTGGCTGTTCGCGCGGATGCTGACCGCGGACGTCCGCGATGCGCCGCCCGCCGAAGCTATCGATTACTGGCGCGGCATCGGCTGGAGCGAGGCGCGGATCGCGGCGGAATCGGCCAAGGGCTGGGGGCGGTTCGCCTCGGCGGTCAGCCCGCTCCCGGTCGCCTATGTCCGCCTGCAGGACGGCGATCGCCTCCGGATCGGCGCGCGGCACTGGCGCATCGTCACCGGCAGCGGCCATTCGCCCGAACATGCCTGTCTGGTCGACGACGAGGGTGGGCTGATGCTGTCCGGCGACCAGGTGCTGCCCCGGATCACCTCGAACGTCTCGCTGGGTCTGAGCGAGCCGGAGGCCGATCCGCTCGGCGAATGGCTGGCGTCGATCGCCAAGCTCAAGCAGCTGCCGGACAGCCTGCTCGTCCTGCCCGCCCATGGCGAGCCCTTCACCGGCCTCCATGCCCGCCTCGACGCGCTCGCGGCCGGGCACGAGGGACGGCTGGATGCGCTCCACGCCCATCTCGCGGACTGGCGGCGCGTGCCGGATTGCTTCCACATCCTTTTCGGCCGGCAGATCGGCGACGACGATTTCGGGCTCGCCGCGGGCGAGGCCATGGCCCATCTCCGCCATCTGGAGGTAACCGGCCGGGCGGTGCGCGAGACCCGCGACGGGGCCTATCGGTTCCGGGCGGCGTGACCGCCGCTTGACCCCCGGGCCCGACGGGACCAAAGCACCGGCCATGGCTGACCAGGCACCGGAAGACGTCGCGACCCTCTCCTTCGAGGCCGCGCTCAAGCGGCTCGAGGAGATCGTGCGCAAGCTGGAGAGCGGCGAGGCCTCGCTCGACGAGGCGATCGCGCTCTACGGAGAGGGCGACCGGCTGAAGCAGCAGTGCGAGGCGCGGCTGGCGGCGGCGCAGGCGCGGATCGAGCAGATCCAGTTCGGCCCTGGCGGCGCGCCGTCCGGCACCGCGCCCTTCGGCGCCGACTGAGCCGGCGATGGCGCTCCATGCCGCGCTCGAAGAGGTCGGCGCGGGGATCGACCGCGCCTTCGATGCGCTGCTCCCCATTCCCGAAGACGCGCGCGCCCGGCTCTACGAAGCGATGCGCTACGCCGCGATCGGCGGCGGCAAAAGGCTGCGGCCGCTCCTCGTCATCGCCGCCTGCGACCTGTTCAAGGTCGATCGCGACCGGGCGATGCGGGTGGCGCTCGCGGTCGAGTGCATCCACGTTTATTCGCTGATCCACGACGATCTGCCGAGCATGGACGATGACGATCTCAGGCGCGGCAAGCCGACCCTGCACCGGGCCTTCGAGGAATCGACCGCGATCCTCGCCGGCGACTCGCTGCATGCGCTGGCGTTCGAGATCCTGGCCGACGAGGCGACCCACGAGGATCCGTTCGTCCGCGCCGACCTGGTCTTCGAGCTGGCCCGCGCCGCCGGCCCGGCGGGCATGGCCGGCGGCCAGATGATGGACCTGAAGGCCGGCGAGATGGGCCTCGATCTGCCCGCGGTCACCCGCCTGCAGCAGCTGAAGACCGGCGCGCTGATCGGCTGGTGCGTCGAGGCGGGCGCGATCATGGGCCGGGCGGCGGCCGAGGGGCGCACGGGCCTGCGCGGCTATGCCCGCGACGTCGGCCTCGCCTTCCAGATCGCCGACGATCTCATCGACCATGAGGGCCATGAGGAGAAAGCCGGCAAGCGCGTCGGCAAGGACAAGGCGGCGGGCAAGCAGACCTTCGTCTCGTTGCTCGGGCCGGCGCGGGCGCGGCAGCAGGCGGCGATGCTGGTCGAACAGGCGATCGATCATCTCCACGGCTTCGGCGCCGACGCGGATCTGCTCCGGGCCGTCGCGCGCTTCGCGGTGGAACGCGACCATTGAAGGCGGTAGGGGAGGGGACATGAGGACTGGCGTCTATCCCGGCACGTTCGATCCGATCACGCTCGGCCATATGGATATCATCCGCCGCGCCGCGCATCTGGTCGACCGGCTGGTCATCGGGGTCACCACCAATCCCAGCAAGTCGCCCATGTTCACCGTCGAGGAGCGGCTCGCCATGGTGGAGCGCGAGACCGCCACGGTGAAGGACGGCGCGGCGCTCAGCGTCGTCGCCTTCGACTCCCTGCTGATGGACTTCGCGGAGGCGCAGGGCGCCTCGATGATCGTGCGCGGCCTGCGCGCCGTTGCCGATTTCGAATATGAATATCAGATGGCCGGGATGAACCAGCAGCTCAACGCCGATATCGAGACCGTCTTCCTGATGGCGGACGTCTCGCTGCAGCCGATCGCCTCCAAGCTGGTCAAGGAGATCGCCATCTACGGGGGCGAGATTTCCAGGTTCGTGACGCCGACCGTGGCCGAGGAGGTGCGGCAGCGCGTGGACCGGATAGGCCGGAAGGGTGGCGCAAGGGTTGAGACCAAGGCCTAGCCGTTCTAGAGAAACGGGAAATCGGGAATCGGGGTTTTAAGCATCATGTCGCGTCTGCTCGCTATCGTCGCCGGTCTGTCCGGCCTGTTCATCGCCGCGCCGCTGGCCGCCCAGGAGGCGCAGCCCGCCCCCGCGGAGCAGACCCAGACGGAGGCGCCGCCGGCCGAGCAGCCCGCTCCGGCCGCCGCGCCGCCCGCCGCCGCTCCGGCCCCCGCCGCCGCCCCAACCCCCGCCGCCGCGGCGCCGAGCGGTCCGCGCGTGGCGCCGCCGCCGCCGCCGCTCGAGGCGGACAATACCTGGAACCTCGATCTGTCGACGGGCGGCCGGGTGGTGATCCAGCTGCGTCCCGACGTCGCGCCGCAGCATGTGGAGCGGATCAAGGCCCTGACCCGCCAGGGCTTCTACAACGGCCTCGCCTTCTTCCGGGTGATCGACGGCTTCATGGCGCAGGGCGGCGATCCGCAGAATAACGGCACCGGCGGCTCCCAGCTCGCCGACGTCCCGGCCGAGATCAACGGCATGCTGCACGTGCGCGGCGCCGTCGGCATGGCCCGCGCGCAGGATTTGAACAGCGCGAACAGCCAGTTCTACATCATGTTCGTCCCGCGCCTGCAGATGGACCGCAACTATACCGTTTTCGGCCGGGTGGTCAGCGGCATGAGCTTCATCGACGGGATCGAGCGGGGCGAGCCGCCCTCGCAGCCCAGCCGGATCCTGCGGGCGAGCCTCGGCTCCGAGAACGTGCCGCCGATGACCGCCGAGCAGATCCAGGCCGAGACGACCCGGCTCGCCTCGGCCGCGCCCGCGGCCCTGGCCGCGCCCCGCGGCGCGGCGGGCCCGGCCGTGCCGGCGCCGCCCTCCTACCGGCCGCTCGAGCCGGTCCGCGGCGAAGGCGCGCCGCCCCGCCGCAGCCAGTAATCGCGGCGCGTGCGCGTCGATCTCTTCGACTTCGACCTTCCGTCCGACCGAATCGCGCTGAGGCCCGCAAGCCCGCGCGATTCGGCGCGACTGCTCCGCGTCGACGGGGGCGGGGCGCTGGCCGACCATGTCGTGCGCGACCTGCCCGGGCTGCTCCGGCCGGGCGACGTGCTGGTGTTCAACGACACCCGCGTCATTCCCGCCCAGCTCGAGGGCCGCCGCGGCGCGGCGCGGATCGGCGCGACCCTGCACAAGCGCGAGGGGCCGCGCGCCTGGCGCGCCTTCATCCGCAATGCCAAGCGTCTGAAGGCGGGCAACCGGATCGACTTCGGCGCCGGCGTCGCGGCAGAGGCGAGCGACCGCGCCGCGGACGGCTCCTTCCTGCTCAGCTTCGCGGGCGAGGAGCCCGTCGAACTGCTGCTGGAGCGCGCCGGGCGGATGCCGCTGCCGCCCTATATCGCCGGCAAGCGCGCGGCCGACGCGCGCGACCGCGACGATTACCAGACCATGTTCGCGCGCGAGAAGGGAGCGGTGGCGGCGCCGACCGCCGCGCTCCACTTCACGCCGGCGCTGATGGCGGCGCTGGCCGCGGCCGGGATCGGCCATGAGACGCTGACCCTCCATGTCGGCGCCGGCACCTTCCTGCCGGTCAAGGCGGAGGACACCGCGGACCATGTGATGCATGCCGAATGGGGGCGGATCGACGCCGCCACGGCGGCGCGGCTCAACGCCGTGCGCGCCGGAGGCGGACGGCTGGTCGCGGTCGGCACCACCTCGCTCCGCCTGCTCGAAAGCGCCGCGGGGGAGGATGGCCAGGTCCGGCCGTTCGCGGGCGACACCGCCATCTTCATCACCCCGGGCTATCGCTTCCGTGCGGTGGACGGCCTGCTCACCAATTTCCACCTGCCGCGCTCGACCCTGTTCATGCTGGTGTCGGCGCTGATGGGGCTGGAGACGATGCGGGCGGCCTATGCCCATGCCATCGCGACGGGCTACCGCTTCTATTCCTACGGGGATGCGAGCCTGTTGCTGCCCCGATAGGCAAGGCCCGGCTTTCATGGCATGAAACGGGCCGGACAACGGCCCCGGGGGGAGTGACCATGCGCTTGATCCTTCTGCCTTTTGTCGCCTTCATGCTGGTCGCGGCGTCGCCGCGGACGCAGGAGGCCGGGCGGCTGCTCGATGCCGGTCAGGACGCCAGCGCCTTCCGCCCTGTCGAGCAGGCGGCGGGCGAGGGCGATCTCGACGCCGTCGAATATCTCGCCTGGTTCTACGACAGCGGCCGCTATGTCCGGCAGGACAAGGTCGAGGCCGTCCGCCAGTACCGCCGTGCCGCCACGGGCGGGCATGCCAATGCGCAATGGCGGCTCGGCGTCATGCTCGACATGGGCGAAGGCGTCGCGGAGGATCCCGACCAGGCCTTGACCTGGATCCGGCGCGCCGCCGCGCAGGACCATGCGGAGGGCAATGCCAGCCTGGCGGTCATGTATGCCAATGGCCGGGGCACGCCGGTCGATTATGCCGCGTCGATGCGCCATTATCGCCGGGCCGCCCAGCTCGGCGCCAGCGCCGGCTTCTACGGGATCGGCGTGCTGCACGCGCTGGGCCAGGGGGTCCCGACCGACCGGATCGAGGCGGCCGGCTGGTTCATCGTCGCCACCATGCTCCGGGATTCGCGCAGCGAGCCCGCCATGAACCGGCTCAATCTGAGCCGGGCGGAGCTTGGACGCGCCACGACGCGGGCGCGCGCGATCCTGCGCGAGTTCGGGCGCGACGAGGAATTGCGCGAGGAGATCGAGGACGAGCCCGTTCCCGTCGTCTGAGCCGGCTCAGCCGACCTGCACGCCCTTCCAGAAGGCGATCCGGTCCCGGATGTCGTCGGCCGCCGCCTTGGTCTCGGGATAATACCAGGCCGCGTCCCGGTTCTCCACGCCGTCCACGACCAGCGAATAATAGCTGGCCGTGCCTTTCCAGGGGCAGAGCGTGTGCGTGTCGCTCTCGCGCAGCAGCGCCGGATCCACCGCCTCGCGCGGGAAATAATGATTGCCCTCGACGACGATGGTGTCGTCGCTCTCGGCGATGGTGGCGCCGTTCCAGACTGCTTTCACCACAAGCGGCTCTCCTTCGGGAGTGAAGCCCGGAGATAGGGATTGGCCGCGGCGATGGAATGATAGTTGACAACGTCAACTAATTTTGCGCATCCATGTCGCCATGGAGGATGCGATCACCGCCGTGCGGGCGTTCAACCGCTTCTACACGCGCTTCGCGGGCGCGCTGGACGCCCATTATATGGACAGCGAGCTGTCGCTGATCGAGGCACGCCTGCTCTACGAAATCGCCAATCGCGACGCCCCGCTCGCCGCCGCGCTGCAGGCCGAGCTGGGGCTCGATGCCGGCTATGTGAGCCGCATTCTGCGGCGTTTCCAGGCGCGGGGCTGGATCGCGCGGGGCAGGGGCGAGGACGGTCGCCGCCGCCCGATCAGCCTGACGGAGGCCGGCCGCGCCTATTTCGAGGCGCTGAATGCCCGGACCAGGGCGGAGACGGCGGCGCGGCTCGAGGGGCTGAGCGCGGGCGAGCAGGACACCCTGATCGCCGCGCTGGAGACGGTCACCAGCCTGCTCGGCGCCCGGACGGCGCCCTGGCACATGCGCACCTTCCGCACCGGCGACCTCGCCTTGATCGCCTCGCGCCAGTCGATCCTCTACGACGGCTATGGCTGGAAGCGGCCGATGGAGATCCTGCAGGGCGAGGTCACCACCGCTTTCCTGCGCGACTTCAAGCCGGGGCGCGAGCAATGCTGGGTCGCCGAGCGGGCGGGGATGATGGCGGGGGCGATCATGCTTGTCGATGCGGGCGACAATGTCGGCCAGCTGCGCCTGCTCCACGTCGAGCCCTGGGCGCGGGGCGCGGGCATCGGCAGCGCGCTCGTCGACACCTGCGTCGCCTTCGCGCGCGAAGCGGGCTACGACACGGTCCGCCTCTGGACCCACACCGTCCTCACCCCCGCGCGCCGCATCTACGAGGCGGCCGGCTTCCGCATCGTCTCCACCCACGTCCATCACGAATTCGGCGACGCGGTCGAGGGGGAGATCTGGGAGCTTGCGCTGAAAGGGTGACGCGCTAAGCGGGCGCGCATGGCCGCGCTCGTCTCCATCGCCCTCGTCGGTCCCGGCGCGATCGGGGCGACCGTCGCCGGCTGGCTCGCGCAGTCTCCGGACCTCGACCTCATTGTCTGCGCGCGGACGCCGTTCCAGCGGCTCGTGGTGGACGCTCCGGACGGCAGGATCGAGGCCGCGCCGCGGATCCTCACCGATCCGGCCGCCGCCGGGCCCGCCGACTGGGCGCTGGTCGCCACCAAGACCTATGACGCACCCGCCGCCGCGCTCTGGCTGGAGCGGCTGGTCGGGCCCGAGACGCGGGTGGCCGTGCTGCAGAACGGGGTCGAGCATGTCGCCCGCTTCGCCCCCTATGTGCCGGCGGCGCGGATCTTGCCCGTCATGGTCGACATCCCCGCCGAGCGAAAGGCGCCGGGCCATATCTGGCAGCGGCGCGAGGGCGTGCTCACCGTGCCGGCCGGGCCGGACGGCGAGGCCTTCGTCCGCCTGTTCGCGCAGACGCCGCTCCGGGTCTCGACCCATGGCGACTTCACCTCCATCCTCTGGCGCAAGCTCTGCGTGAACTGCGCGGGCGCGGTGAACGGGATCGCGCTGCGGCCCCACCGCATCGCCGGGGATCCCGACATCGCCGCCTTCATGCGCGGCCTGATCGAGGAATGCGTCGCGGTCGGCAGGGCCGAGGGCGCGGTGCTGGACGACGAGACGGCCCGGCGCGTGGTCGAGGGCTATCAGGCCTCGCCGGGAGACTCGGTCAATTCGCTGCTCGCCGACCGGCTGGCGGGCGGGCGCAGCGAATATGATGCGCGCAACGGCGTGATCGTCCGTCTCGGCGAGAAACACGGCATTCCGACGCCGCTCAACCGGCTCGCCGCCGCCTTGCTCCGGGTCGCGGAATGACGCGCTTCGCCTTCTCCATCGCCGCGACCGACGGCAAGGCGCGGACCGGGACGCTCACCATGCGCCGCGGCGAGATCAGGACGCCGGCCTTCATGCCGGTGGGCACGGCGGCGACCGTCAAGGCGATGAAGCCCGCCGACGTCCGCGCCACCGGCGCCGACATCATCCTCGGCAACACCTATCACCTCATGCTCCGCCCCGGCGCCGAGCGGATCGCGCGGCTCGGCGGGCTGCACGATTTCATGGGCTGGGAGCGGCCGATCCTGACCGACAGCGGCGGCTATCAGGTGATGAGCCTCGCGGAGCTGTCCAAGCTGACCGAGGAGGGCGTCACCTTCAAGAGCCACCTGGACGGCAGCCGCCACATGCTGTCGCCCGAGCGCTCGATGGAGGTGCAGACCCTGCTGGGCTCGGACATCGTCATGTGCTTCGACCAGCTGATCAAGACGACCGAGAGCCGGGAGGCGCAAGTCGCGGCGATGGAGCGCTCGATGCGCTGGGCGCGGCGCTCGCGCGAGGCGTTCGACACGCTCGGCAATTCGGGCGCGCTGTTCGGCATCCAGCAGGGCGGGCTGGACGAGGGGCTGCGCCGCGGCTCCGCCGAGGCGCTGACCGGCATCGGTTTCGACGGCTATGCGGTCGGCGGTCTCGCCGTGGGGGAGGGCCAGAAGGCGATGTTCGCCTGCCTGGATTTCGCGCCCGACCAGCTGCCCGCCGATCGGCCGCGCTATCTGATGGGCGTCGGCAAGCCGGACGATATCGTCGGCGCCGTCGAGCGCGGCATCGACATGTTCGACTGCGTGCTGCCCACCCGCTCGGGCCGCACCGGCCAGGCCTTCACCTGGGACGGGCCGATCAACATCCGCAACGCGAAATTCGCCGAGGACGAGGCGCCGCTCGATCCGGACTCGCCGACAGCCTTGTGGTCGAAGGCCTATCTCCACCATCTCGTCCGCGCCGGGGAGATCCTCGGGGCGATGCTGATGACCGAGCACAATCTCTGGTTCTACCAGCGGCTGATGGAGGGCCTGCGCGCGGCCATCGCCGAACGGCGCCTCGCCGCCTTCGCCCGCGATTTCCGCGCCCGCTACACGGCAGGGCGCGAATGACCGAGCTGGTCGCGGGCCAGCCCGCTCTGGCGAGGACCGGACCCGAGGCGATCGCCGCGCTCACCGAGGCGGCGACGCGCAGCACTTATTATGCGGACTGGATGGACGCGGAGCAGCATGCCTCGATCGCGCGCATAGTCGATCTCGCCGCGCCCGCCTGCGCCGCCGCGGACGGCGCGCACGGGCAGTTCATCGCCGCCTTCGTCGATGGGGTCTTCGCCGGCTTCGCCATCGCCACCCTCCATGCCGAGGACGATCGCGAGCTGGACTGGCTGATGGTCCATCCCGATTTCCAGGGCAGAGGCGTCGCCGTCGCGCTGATGGAGGCGGGCATGGCCTGGCTCGGCACCGACCGGCCGATGTGGCTGAACGTCGTCCGGCACAACGAACGGGCGCTGCGTTTCTACCGTCGGTTCGGCTTCGAGGTGGACCCGGCCACGAGCCTCGCGCGCGCCATCCCGATGCACGTGATGCGCCGCCCGCCGGATTAGGTCGCGCGGGTGAAGCGCATCTCCCAATTGGTCTCCCAGGTCGCGCCGCCGTCGAGCGAGAAGGCCTGGCGCCATTCCGCGGACGTCCCGGTGATCGCCGACCAGAGGAAGCGGATCCGGATCGGGCGGCCGCCGTACAGATCGTCGGCGAAGAAGCGGCCGATGCCATCGTCGAAACCGCCGACGACGGGCACGTCGAGCTGCGCGGGGTGGCGCGAATCGAGCCACCAGATCGACCAGCGGCCCGCGCCCGGATCGAAGGCGCGCAGGGTGACCGCGCGATAGGCCCCGCCAGGCAGTTCGAGCCAATTGTCGTCGACATTGCCCAGTCCGCCGAGCATCGGCTGGCAGACGCAGGTGCCGTCGAACTCCGTCCAGTCCTCATTGCCGGCCAGCCACTGCGCCCGCCGCCGGTGGCGGACCCGCCAGCTGCCATGCAGGAAATCGAAGTCGCGGGCGGCGTCAGGGAACGGTTGGCGCGGATCGGTCATCGGAAAGGCCTCGAATCGGTGATCGGTCGCGGCCGCTTCTAGGCGCCCATAACTGACAATCTGCGGCAGCTATTCCGTGAGACGCCGCGCGCCACCGAATTGAGATGCGTCCGTCTCATTTCCGTCGCCGCGCCGTCTCGCCGCCGACACCGCGCTTTCAACGCCCCGCCAAATACCTCCGCCATGGACGTCGGTGCAGCGGCGCCGTCCGGCGCCGATTCTTGCGACAAGGGGAAGAGACATGAGCGAAGACGCGCGGCCGGGCGCCTATAGCGACGGCGAGATCGACACCAACGCCACCGACAACACGCATCTCTGGGACCTCGTCGAGGCCCGCTATTCGCGGCGCCAGACCCTGGGCGGGATCGCCGCGACGACCATGGCGGTGTTCGGCAGCTCCCTCCTCGCCGCCTGCGGCGCCAGCGACGGCGAACTGGGCGACATCAACGGCAGGGTCAGCGCCGGCCAGAACGGCAATTCCCGCGCGGGTAAGATCGTGCGCCTGACCGGTACCGTCGAGGGGACCAACACCGGCGTCGTCGGCTGGGAGCAGGTCTCCGGTCCCGCCGTGTCGCTGGTCAATGCCGGCACCGCGGAGGCGAGCTTCATCGCCCCCGCCGTCGCGGCGCCGACGGCGCTCGTCTTCCGCTTCTCGGCGCGCAACAGCAACGGGCAGATCATCTCGGCCGACTCGACGATCACGATCGATGTCGCGGCGCTCGACTTCAATCCGGTCGCGAAGAACCTCAACGATCTCGTCACGGTGCCCGCGGGCTATACCGTCACCGTGCTGTACCGCACCGGCGATCCGCTGGCGGCGGGCGTGCCGGCCTATGCGAACAACGGCAGCGATGCCAATTTCGCGCAGCGCGCCGGCGATCATCATGACGGCATGTACTGGTACGGCCTCAACGCCGCCGGCACCGCGCGCGACGACAATAGCAGTTCGCGCGGCCTGCTCACCATGAACCATGAGAATATCAACCAGACCTATCTCCATGCCGCCGGCGCGACCGGCAACGGCACCTCGACGCCGCGCCCCGAGGACGAGGCGCGCAAGGAGATCGAGGCGCACGGCGTCAGCGTCGTCGAGGTCGCCCGCTCGGGGACCGGCGTCTGGAGCTACAACCAGAATTCGAGCTTCAACCGCCGGGTCACGCCGAACACGCCGGTCCAGTTCAACGGGCCCCTGCGCGGCCATCCGGCGCTGAAGACCGCCTTCTCGCCCGACGGCACCCAGGGCCGCGGCACGATCAACAATTGCGCGCTCGGCTTCACCCTGTGGGGGACCTTCCTCACCTGCGAGGAGAATTGGGCGGGCTATTTCCGCCGCGCCGCCGGCGACAACGCCAATCGCAACGCGCGCGAGCTGGCCGCCTTCGCCCGCTACGGCATCCCGCAGGGCGCCAACGGCAATTACGGCTGGGCGAGCGTCACCCCGGCCAGCGCCTCCGACACGACCTTCCGGCGCTGGAACATCAGCGTCGACACCGCCCAGCCCGCCGACGGCACCGGCGATTATCGCAACGAGGCCAACCAGTTCGGCTGGGTGGTCGAGATCGACCCCTATGACTCGACCAAGGCGCCGCGCAAGCGCACCGCGCTGGGCCGGCTCGGCCATGAAGGCGCCTGGCACGGCCAGTGGGTCTCGGGCCGCAAGGTCACGATCTATACCGGCGACGACGCCCGCAACGACTATTTCTACAAGTTCATCTCGAACAACGCCTGGAACCCGGCCGACGCCCAGGCGGCCGACCGGCTCGCCATCGGCGACAAATATTTCGACAACGGCACGCTCTACGTCGCCAAGTTCAACGCCAACGGCACCGGCACCTGGATCCCGCTCACCTTCGGCCAGAACGGGATCACGCCGGCCAGCCCGGTCTTCCCCTTCCAGGACCAGAATGACGTGCTGCTCTACACCCGGCTCGCCGCCGACGCGGTCGGGGCGACCAAGATGGACCGGCCGGAATGGACCGCGACCCATTATGTGACCGGCGAAATCTACCTGACCCTGACCAACAACCGCACCAACGAGCGGCCGCTGGCCGCGACCGACGCGGCCAATCCGCGCCACTATGCCGATCCAAAGACCTCCGGCTCGGCCAATCCGCTCGGCAATCCGAACGGCCATATCCTCAGGCTCCGCGAGGCCGGCGACAATAGCGAGGCGCTGACCTTCACCTGGGACATCTATCTGTTCGGCGCCGGCGCGGATCTCGATGCGGCGAACATCAACCTGTCGGGGCTCGACGCGACCAACGACTTCTCCAGCCCGGACGGCATCTGGTTCGCCCGGCCGACCAATCCGTCGGGCCAGATCTATCCCCTGCTCTGGATCCAGACCGACGACGGCGCCTATACCGACGTGACCAACAACCAGATGCTGATCGGCATTCCGGGCCATACCGGCGACGGCGGCGCGAAGACGATCACCAATACCGGCACCGGCGGCGCCACCGCGACCCAGACCACCTTCGTCGGCGCGCAGCCGGGCGCGAAGCTGAAGCGCTTCATGGTCGGCCCGAAGGAGTGCGAGCTGACCGGCGTCGACACCACGCCGGACGGGCGCACGCTCTTCGTCAACATCCAGCATCCGGGCGAGCTCGGCAATCCGGGCAACATCACCTCCAACTGGCCGAACAGCCAGACGGGCGTGAACAGCGGCCGGCCGCGCTCGGCGACGATCGTGGTGACCAAGGACGACGGCGGGGTGGTGGGGCTCTGATTTCCTACCATCCGCCGATGGAGAGAGGGGTCGCGGCAGTTGGCGGTCCCTCTCCCTGATCGCGACTTGGGGGTAGTCTAGAAGAGCGGCCGGCCCCGGTCGTTCTCGCCGATCAGGACGCGGCCAGGCATCTGCCGGGTCAGCCGCTGCGCCGGCGGGACGCTCGGGTTGAGCGGATAGCCGCGTCCGTTGAAGCGGAGGCGCGCCTCGTAGCGGCGATAGCGATCGCCCCGGAGTTCGCGCTGGCCGATGTCCAGGTCGCGCCAGCCGCTGCTGCGCGTGTCGAGCAGGCGGATCGGCGGATTGCTGACCGTCATGCGGGCGACGCGCCGCCAGCCATGGCCCGCCGCGCGATAGATGAAGAGCGAGCAGCCGCCGCTCCCGCAATAGCCGCGCGACATCAGATAGACGATCGCCTCGGGGCGCCGGTCGCCGTCGAGGTCGGCCCAGGCCACCGCATAGCGGGCATCGGGATCGCCGCGCTCCGCGCTGAATTCGCTCTGGAGGCGCTCGTGAAGACCGCTCTGGCCTCTCGGCTGGCCGGATGCCGGCGTCGTGCCCGCGAGGGCAGCGGCAAGGAGCAGCGCGGAGGTTGGCGCCTTCAGCTGCCGAAGCCCTTGCCGAGGAAGCTCGGCACCGGGCCGTTCCAGCCGCCGTCGTCCTGCGCGTCCGGCTCGTCGCGACGGTCGCGGCGTGGCGGGCGGGCGTCGCGCGCGGGACGCGGTCCACGTTCGGAGCGGGGCTCGCGCTCGGGGCGCGGCGTCCGTTCCGCGCGCGGCTCAAGCTCCGCACGAGGTTCACGCGGCGGACGCGCCTCGGCCTTGTCGCCGCCGCGGGGACGGCGCGCGCGGCGCGGGCGATCGTCGTCCTGGTCGGCATCCGCGGACGCCGCGGTCTCTTCGCGCGCAGGCTTGCTGACGCCGTCGAGGGTCATCTCCGCGATCGTCGTCTTGGTCAGCTTCTGGATATTGTCGATAGATTCCTGGTCCGCGCTGGTCACCAGGCTGATCGCGGTGCCGGTCTTGCCGGCGCGGCCGGTGCGGCCGATGCGGTGGACATAATCGTCCGGATGCCAGGGCACGTCATAGTTGAAGACGTGGGTGACGCCCTTGATGTCGAGCCCGCGCGCGGCGACGTCGGACGCGATCAGGATGTTGATCTCGTCGCTCTTGAACCGGTCCAGTTCGCGAATCCGCTCCGATTGCTCCATGTCGCCATGGATCTGGCCGACGGAGAGATGGCCGCGCTTCAGGCTGGTGGCCAGCTCGCGCACGGTCGTCTTGCGGTTGCAGAAGACGATGGCGGTGCGGACATCCTCGCCGCGCAGCAGCTGGGCCAGCGTGTCGCGCTTCTTGCGGCTGTCGACGCGCAGGATCCGCTGGTCGATCAGGGTGTTGGTCTGCGCCGGCCGGGCGACCTCGATCTGCTTCGGATTCTCCAAGAACTTGTCGGCCAGTTTCTTGATCACCGGCGGCATGGTCGCGGAGAAGAGCAGGGTCTGCCGTTGCTTGGGCAGCTTGGTGCAGATCTCCTCGATGTCCGGGATGAAGCCCATGTCGAGCATCCGGTCCGCTTCGTCGATGACGAGCAGGTTGCAGCCGGTAAGCAGGATCTTGCCGCGGCCGAACAGGTCCATCAGCCGGCCCGGCGTCGCGATCAGCACGTCGACGCCCTTTTCCAGCTTCTTGATCTGGTCGGCCATGTTGGTGCCGCCGATCAGCAGCGCCATGTTGAGCTTGTGATACTTGCCGTATTTGTCGAAATTCTCCGCCACCTGCATCGCCAGCTCGCGGGTCGGCTCGAGGATCAGCGAGCGGGGCATGCGGGCGCGGCTGCGGCCCTCGCCGAGAATGTCGATCATCGGCAGCACGAAGGCGGCGGTCTTGCCCGTGCCGGTCTGCGCGATGCCGATGATGTCGCGCATCATCAGCACGGAGGGGATGGCCTGCCGCTGGATGGGCGTGGGCTCGTCATAGCCCGCCTCCGTGACGGCGCGGAGCAATTCGTCTGAAAGGCCGAGATCGGCGAAGGTCATTGGCTGTCCGGGATTTGACGCCCGCTTTCGCACGGACGTTTCACGCGCGAGCGCTTGTACGCGCGGGGCCTTGTTGTCAAGGAATCAGGCGGGGAAAAGCGCGCTCAGGGCTCCCGCGGGCGCAGCGTGCGGAACCGCTCGATGCCGCAGGAGCCGCCCGCCCGGCTGCGGATCTCGTCGCGGTCGGCGCAGATCATGCCGTCCGGATTGGGCCGCACATAGACGCCGAAATAATAGTCCATCGCCGGGCAGCGCCGCTCCAGCCGCGCGCGGACGCGGGTCGCGTCCCTGAGCACGAGATCGACGCTCTCCTGGCCGATCTGGGCGGCGCCGAGGATCTGGCGGATCGGGATGCAGCGGGGGCCGCGTTCCTCGTCCCAGGCGATGTTCTGCCGGACATTGCCCATCCGGTTGCCGGCGCGCGGCATGGGCGAGACGCGGATGATGACCTGCTGCTGGACGGTGAAGCCCCGGCCCTGGGCGGGCGCGCGCGCCTGATCGTCGCCGTTTCCGAGCGAAACGAACAAGACGAGGGCGGCACCGGCCGCCCGGATCATGCCTGGACCTCCATCGCCACCGGGGATTCATGGCCCAGCTTGAACATGGGATTAATTTGCTCCCCCCGGCGCCCCATATTATCCCGGCCTCATGGTCTATAATCGGGACGCGTTGCGCGACAACCTGCGGGCTTTGCTGGGTGCGAAGGGATTCAGCGCCGATCCGGACGAACTGGCGCCGCGCCTGACCGACTGGCGCGGCCGCTACCACGGCAAGGCGGGGGCCCTGCTGGCCCCGGCCGGCGCCGACGAGGTGGCGGCCGTGGTGCGGCTGTGCGCCGCGGCGGGGGCGCCGCTCGTGCCGCAGGGCGGCAACACCTCGATGGTCGGCGGCGCCACCCCGGATTCCTCCGGCGACGCCTTCCTGCTCTCCACCCACCGCCTGAACCGGATCCGCAGCCTCGACGCCGGGGCAGGGATCGCGGTCTGCGAGGCGGGAGTGATCCTCGCGACGCTGCACGAGGCGGCGCTGGCGGTCGGCCGGCGCTTCCCGCTGACGCTCGGCGCGCGCGGCTCGGCGACGATCGGCGGCCTCGTCTCGACCAATGCCGGCGGCACCCAGGTGCTGCGCTTCGGGCCGATGCGCTCGCTCGTCCTGGGCATCGAGGCGGTGCTTCCGGACGGCAGCCTCCACGAGGGCCTGACCGCGCTCAAGAAGGACAATCGCGGCTACGACCTCAGGCAATTGCTGATCGGGGCCGAGGGCACGCTCGGCATCGTCACCGCGGCGAGCCTCCAGCTCGTGCCGGCGATCGGCGAGCGCGCCGTGGCCTGGGTCGGGCTGGAGGCCGCGCCCCAGGCGATGAAGCTGCTTCGTTATCTCGAGGCGACGATGGGCGACGCGATCGAGAGCTTCGAACTGGTGCCCGCGAGCGCGGTGGACCTGGTGCTCGCCCATGTCCCCGGGACTCGCGCGCCGCTCGCCGCGCCGGCGCCCTGGAACGCCCTGATCGAAGTGGTCGCGCCCATGTCGGCGCCGAGCCCCGAGCCCTTGCTCTACGAAGGCCTGCGCTCGGCCCTGGAGACGGGCATCGTCGTCGACGCCGCGATCGCCGCCAGCGAGGCGCAGGCCGGGGACTTCTGGCGGCTGCGCGATTCCATCTCCGAGGCTGAGAAGAAGGACGGGCCGGCCGCCAAGCACGACATCTCGGTCGCGGTGGAGGCGATGGCCGGCTTCATGACCGAGGCCGCGGCGACGGTGGAGGCCCGCTTCCCCGGCACCCGGGTCAACGCCTTCGGCCATCTCGGCGACGGCAACGTCCATTTCAACGTGCGCGCGCCCGCGGGCGCGGCGCCCGCCTGGGTGGAGGAGGAAGGCCAGGCGGTGAGCCGCTTTGTCCACGATCTGGTGACCGCGGCCGGGGGCTCGATCTCCGCCGAGCACGGCATCGGCCAGATGAAGCGGGCGGAGCTGGCGCGGCTCGGCGAGCCGGCGCGGCTTCACGCCCTGCGCGCGATCAAGGCGGCGCTGGACCCGCGCAACATCATGAACCCGGGCAAGCTCGTCCCGTCCGAGACGGATGCGGAGAGCCTTGCACAAAGTTCCGTTCACCAATAGACGGTTGCGCTGAATTCACCGCGGCCGCGCAAGCGCCGTTCCCGAACAGTCATGGAGAATGAACTATGGCGACCCTGCCGCCGCCCCCGCCCAATTTGCCGGTCTTCTACAACAATCTCGCGCCGCTCTCGAGCTCGATCCACGCCGGCTTCAAGGTCCGCGCGGCCGATCGCGCGCCCTATCTCGCCAAGGCCAATGCGATCCCGCTGACCATCGACGAGTTCATTTCGGCGCAGCGCCACTATCCGATCGTCTTCTCGGCGGGCGACAATCCCGTGCCGCTGGCGCTGATGGGGCTGAACGACGGCGTCAACGTCTTCGTCAATGACGAGGGCGCGCCCCACAATCCGGTCTACATCCCGGCCTATGTCCGCCGCTATCCCTATCTCCTCGCCCGGCTCGACCAGAATGCCGAGGAGCTGTCGCTCTGCTACGATCCGACCAGCGACATGATCGGCGACAATGTCGACGGCCCGGCCCTGTTCGACGGCGACAAGCCGAGCGAAGTGCTGAACGGCATCCTGAAATTCTGCGAGGATTTCGAGATCGCCGCCCAGCGCACCAGCGCCTTCATCAAGGAGCTGCAGGATCTCGACCTGCTGATCGACGGCGAGGTCACCATCCAGCCGAACGACGCGCCGCAGCCCTTCCTCTATCGCGGCTTCCGCATGGTCGACGAGGAGAAGTTCCGCGACCTGAACGGCGACGTGCTGCGCAAGATCAACCAGAACGGCATCCTGCCGCTGGTCACCGCCCATCTCTTCTCCCTGCCGCTGATCCGCGAGATTTTCGGCCGGCAGATGCAGCAGGGCAAGGTGCCGGAGCAGAGCCCGGTGCTGCAGCCGCAGGGCAACGCCTGACGATAAAGGCTCCGGCGACGGCCGGGGCCTTTTCGGAGCATCCAACCGCTCTCCGGCCTGTGCCGGGGAGCGGTTTGCTTTTGCCGGAACGATTTTTTCCCGTTTCCTCTTGAAACGGGAATCCATCTGCTTATCTTGGTTTCAACGCCGCCGTATCCCCCCTTTACGCCGGCGTTACGCTCTCCCCTATCGCAAGCGGGGGAGGGCACCTCCCTGAACCTGGCCGCCTCACAGAAATGTGAGGCGGTCATTTTTTTGAGTTCAGCCCCGCGGGGGCGATGCCGGCCTCATTCGGCGGCGAGCGCGTCCTGGCCGTTCAGCAGCCTCTGCTCGATCGCCTGCGCCACGCCCGCGATGAGCCGCGCCATGCCCTCGAAGCCGGGGCCGGGCGTCCGCAGATTCGTATCCAGATAGGCGGAGCGGTCGATCTCCAGCTGCACCGCATGGATGCCCGTGGCCGGCCGGCCGTGGCGGGCGACGATATAGCCGCCCGCATAGGGCGCGTTGCTGGCGGTGCGGTAGCCCATGGCGCGCGAGGCGGTCATCGCCGCGTCGAGCAGGTCGGCGCCGATCGTGGTGCCGTGCCGGTCGCCGAACACGATCGTCGCCGGCCTATTGCCCTCATTGTCGGGCCGGTGCCGCGGCGGCATGGAGTGGCAGTCGAGCAGCACCGCGTCGCCGAAGCGCGCCTTGGCCGCCGCCAGCGCCGCGGCCAGGGCCGCATGATAAGGCTGGTGGATCGTCCCGATCCGCCGCTCCAGCTCGGCGCGCGGGATGCGTTCGCGCCAGATCGGGCCGGAGCCGGTGATCCGCGACGGGATCAGGCCGAGCCCGCCGCGGGTCCGCGCCGACTGGACGAGCCCGCCCGAGGGCAGAGGCGGGGCGATCAGCGCCGGATCGAGCTCGCGCTCCTCGCGGTTGAGGTCGATCTCCAGCCGGGGCGCGCGGGCGACGAAGGCGGTCATGCCGAGCGCGGTCGCGCGCCAGATCAGCCGGTCGACCAGCCGGTCCTCCAGCGTCTCCAGCACGTCCTTGCGCAGCCGGGTCGCGTTCAGCAGGTGCGCGCCATAATCGCGCCCGGCATGCGGGACCGACAGAATCACGGGCGAAGCGGGCCGTTCGGGCCCGATCCGGAAGAAGGGGGGGAGAGGGGACTCGGTCATGTCCGCGCCCTGATTAGGCCCGCTCCGGGACAGGTGCAATCGGCCTCGCCGCGCCATATGGCAAAACGTGCATGGTTCGCGCATAGATGCCCGCCAAGGGGACAATGATGATCAGAATCCTGCTCGCGGAAGACGATGATTCGATGCGCGTCTATCTGGCGCGCGCGCTGGAGCGGACCGGCTATCACGTCGTCGCGGTCGACAACGGCCTCGCCGCTTTGCCGCTGCTGGAGAGCGAGCCCTTCGATCTGCTCCTCACCGACATCGTCATGCCCGAGATGGACGGCATCGAGCTCGCCCAGAAGGCGGCCGAGATCGTGCCCGACATCCGCGTCATGTTCATCACCGGCTTCGCCGCCGTCGCGCTCAAGGCCGGCCGCAAGACGCCGGACGCCAAGGTCCTCTCCAAGCCCTTCCATCTGCGCGACCTCGTCGCCGAGGTGGAACGCATGTTCCTGACCGAGGACCAGCACGGAAGATTGTGATCCGGACTGCTTGGCACCCTCGGCGCCCGCGCTTATATAGGTGACATGAGCAAAGGACGCGTCAATTCTCGCGGTTCGATGAATACCGCAACTCGGGTCCTCCGCGAGGCTGGCAACAGTTGGGCAACCGTCGAGCGGGCGGCTCGCCGCAATGAGAACGGCGTCTACGTCGTCAGGCGTGCCGATCTAGAAAACGAAAGCCGGCGTAATTCGGCGGACAATAGTCGTTAGACGGAGCTGCCGTGGGCCTCACGCTGGTCGCAATTCTGACTGCAGCGCTGCTGCTGCCTGGGATTGTTGCAGCACGTTTCTTCTATCTGGCCGGTGAGACCCCCGAGGTCGAAGTCCCCATTCCCTCGCTATCATCGGCGAACGGGATCTGGCTAGTGGGCGCGCTCAGTGTGGCGGTCCATGTCGTCTATGTGCTTCTACTCAAGCTTATCGAGCAGTTGCCACCGCTGCTTCCTTTGCCTTTGGCAAACCCATATCTTCTCTTCGTCGAGCCTATCCGAACCCATGCGCTCGACGCGGCTTGGGCTCTGTTTTCTGGGCTCGCCTTTCTAACCCTTATTGCGATGTTTCTGGGATATTTGTTTGGCCTTGCTGCCTTGAAATGGCAGGATAAGTCGCGCTTCTACGGCCCGATCTCCGACGTCATCGAAAGTGCCAAAGGCGACGACAAATTCATTACCGCCTACGTGCTGACCAAAATTCAGGAGAACGGCCGCCTTGTCGGCTATGAGGGAACCGTCGATTCACTCTTCCGCGATGGCGACCGATTTCCGGCCAAGGTAGTCCTGAAGGACGTGGTCGCATTCTACCTGACTTTGGGAGACGATGGACCCGAACGCAAGGAAACAGACCAGTTCATCGACTGGCTTATCCTTAGCGCTGGCGATTGGCATAATATAGCCTTTCGCGTTTATCAGCTTGTTGAGGAGAAGCGGGCGCCCTCCGAACCCGCTGCCGAGAAAGGCCCCGTCGCGGAAGAATCTTAGTTGTCAAAAGGGGGGTTATCGGGGTTGCGCCCCGTCCAACCCCTCGCTACATGCGCCCCCTCGTGGGCGTGTAGCTCAGTGGTAGAGCACTGTGTTGACATCGCAGGGGTCGCAAGTTCAATCCTTGCCACGCCCACCATTTTCCCCAAGCGATGTCAGAGGTTAGCGCCGCCCGATAGCGGCCGCGCCACCCTCGATCACAGTTGAAATCAGGCGCCCGATCTCGTTCAGATCACGACGAAGTCGCTCGCGGCCAGGACCGGCGCGCCTTGCAGTGTCGCGAACAGCACGGCGGCCGTGCCGCCGGTGCCGTCCGCGTCGTAGAACAGCCGGCCGGTGAAGTTGTCGTAGATGATCCGGTCGCTCGCATCGGCCGCGGCGGTGCCGGTGTGGAAGGCGTTCAAGTTGAGCGCGCCAGGGCTGTTCAGCTGGGTAAAGATCGCGTCGTCCAGCGCGATCCTGTCCACGCCGGACTGGAAACCCGAGACGATGTCGACATTGTTCGGCCCGAGCGCGGTGGTGAACTGATAGGTGTCGGCGCCGCCCTTGCCCTCCAGGAAGTCGCCGCCGCCGCCGCCGTTGAGGATATTGGCCCCCTCATTGCCGAACAGGGTATTCGCCAGCTCGTTGCCGGTGAAGTTCAGCGACGCGGTCCCGCCATTGTTGTTGGTCGACAGGATTTCCACCGAGACGCCGGCCGCTAGTGTGTAGCTGACGCTTGCATGGATCCGGTCCGCGCCCTGGCCGGCGGCCTCCACCACCGTGTCGGTCGCGCTGTCGATGACGTAGAAATCGTCGCCTAGGCCGCCGACGAGCAGGTTGGTGCCCGTGCCGCCGTGGAGCCGGTCATTGCCGTCCCGGCCCTCCAGCAGATCGTCGCCGCCGCCGCCTAACAGGATATTGGCGCCGGCATTGCCGTAGAGCGTGTTGGCCAGCTCGTTGCCGGTGAGGTTGATCGCCGCCGTGCCTGCGTTGAAGTCGGTCGACAGGATTTCGACGGAGACGCCCGTGCGCAGGATATAGCTGACGCTCGCATGGATGCGGTCATTGCCCTGGCCGGCCGCCTCGACGACGAAGTCGGCGGCGCTGTCGATGAAGTAGAGATCGTCGCCCGCGCCGCCGGCCAGATAGTTGGTGCCGGACCCGCCGAAGAGCTGGTCGTTGCCCTCGCGCCCGTAGAGCGTGTCGTCATTCGCGCCGCCGGAGAGGATGTCGTTGCCGGCCTTGCCGTCGAGCAGGTCGTTGCCCGCGCCGCCGGTCAGCAGGTTGGCCCCGGCATTGCCGAAGATGGTGTTGGCCAGTTCGTTGCCCGTCAGGTTGATCGCCGCCGTTCCCGCATGGTCCATGGTCGACAAAGTCTCGACCCATGCCCCGGCGGTCAGCGCGTAGCTGACGCTGGCGAACAGCCGGTCGGTGCCGCCGCCCGCCGCCTCGGCGACCGCGTCGCCCGCATGGTCGACGACATAAAGGTCGTCACCCCCCTTGCCGTCCATGAAGTCGGCGCCGCCGCCGCCGTTCAGGACGTTGGCCCCGTCATTGCCGTAGAGCGTGTTGGCGAGCGCGTTGCCGGTCAGGTCGATCGCCGCGGTGCCGGCGTTGAAATCGGTGGACAGAATCTCGACCGAGACGCCGGCAGCCAGCCGGTAGCTGATGCTCGCATAGATGCGGTCATTGCCCTGGCCGGCCAGCTCGACGACGATGTCGGTGGCGCTGTCGACGACATATTGATCGTCGCCCGCGCCGCCCGCGAGATAATTGGTCCCGGCGCCGCCATGGAGGATGTCGTTGCCCTCGCTGCCGTGGAGCGTGTCGTCATTCGCGCCGCCGTAGAGGATGTCGTTGCCCGCCTTGCCGTCGAGCACGTCATCGCCGGCCCCGCCGCTCAGCACGTTCGCGCCGGCATTGCCGATGATCATATTGGCGAGTTCGTTGCCGGTGAGGTCGATCGCGCCCGTCCCGGCATTCCAGTCGGTGGACAAGGTCTCGACCGAGACGCCCGCCGCCAGCGTGTAGCTCACACTCGCATAGACGCGGTCGTCGCCCTCGCCGCCGAGCTCGACGACGACGTCGCCCGCCTGATCGACCAGGAACGAGTCGTTGCCGCCGCCGCCCTCCATCCGGTCCGCGCCGGTGCCGCCGTCGAGCAGGTCGTTGCCGCCGAGCCCGCGCAGCACGTCGTTCGCGCCCAATCCCTCGATCAGGTCGTCGGCGGCCGTGCCGTCGAGCGTGTCGGGGCCCGACGTGCCGGTGATCGCGGTGGCGGGCGGCGGCGGTCCGGGCAGGTCGAAGCGGCGCGTGTAGATGCCGGCGCCCTCCGCCCCGGCGCCCCACCAGGCGAAGACCAGATCGTTGTTCGCCAGCTGCGCGACATTGTCGAACAGGCCGCGCTGGTCGCCGGTCGTGCTCTGGTTGACGAGGAAGACGTCGGACGTCGGCGCGCCGTCCGCGCGGAACAGGCGGGCATAGACGTCGAAGCCGTTCACCTGGCTCCCGCGCGATTCCCAGCTCACCACGAAGCCGCCATCGGCCAGCGCATGAACGGTGGGCAGGTCCTGGCCGCCGGCATTGGCGGTCGCCACGCGCGTCGGCGCGGTCAGCGCGTTGGTCGCCGGATCGTAGAGCTGGACGAAGACGTCATTGCCTTCCTCGAAGGTCAGGACGACCTTGCCGTTGGCGAGCGCGGCCGCCGACAGGCTCTGGCCGGCCATTGTGCTTGTCGCCGTGTTGAGCACCGTCCCGGTCGGGCCGACGACGACGATGGCGACCGGCCCGCCGCTCGGATCGTGCGCGACGACCAGCCGGCCGTCGGCCAGCAGCACCGCCGCCGGCTCATTCGGGGCCAGCATGGGCAGCGCGTACTGGCCGATCGGCTCGTCATTCGCGGAGAAGACGGTGGCGGTCATGCCGGTCGCGCCATTCTGGCCGTGGATCACCAGATAGCCGCCGCCGGGCATGGCAACGACGACCGGATCATAGTCGCCGCTGTCGGCGCTAAGCGTCAGCAGCGGGCCGGCCGGCGCGCCGCTCGCGTCGAAGCGTTGCGCGACGATCGGCGTATCGGTCGAGCCGAGCGTCTCCTTCACCCAGGCAAGGACGAAGCCGCCATTGTCGAGCGCGGCCAGCGAGGGATAGCAGGAGTCGCTGGTGAAATCGTGGCCGCCGAGGTTCAGCGGCGAGCCCACCGGCGTGCCGTTGCCCGTGAAGACCTGCACGTTCAGGTCGGTCAGGCCGCCGTTCACGGTCAGCCAGCCGACCGCATAGCCGCCGCCGCTCAGCGCCGCGATCATCGGCACGCCGCCGGGGCCGATCAGCCCCTCGTCGCCCAGCGGCGGCGGCGGAGCGCCGAGGACGGGCCCGCCGCCGTCGACCGCGAAGATGCGGACGAAGGTGCCGAGATCGTCCGCCTGCCCGGACTGCGTGCCGTTGCCCGTCCAGGCGAAGGCGACGCTGCCGTCGGCAAGCAGGGTCGCGCTGCCGCCGGTCTGGATGCCCGCGCTCGTCTGGGCGACCTGCTGGGCGGGGCCGATCGGCTGCCCGTCCGCCCCGTAGCGCCGGGCGAACATGCCGAGATCGCTGCCGTCCTTGCCGATCGCATCATAGACGATGAGGAAGCCGCCATCGCCGGTCTCGACGATGGTGCCGTTGATCTCGTCCCCCGCGAAGCCCGGATCGACAATGATCGTGGCGCTGAGCGGCGTGCCGTCGGCGCCGAAGATGCGGAACACCGCCGCGCCGTCGCCGCCCGACGACCAGCTGACGACGAAGCGACCGTCCGACAGCGCCTCGACCGCCGGATTGGAGCGGGAGAGGGTCGCCACGTCGTGCACGAGGAAGGCCGGGCCGCGCGGTGTGCCGTCCGCCGCCATGATGCGGGCGTAGACGGGCACGCCGCTCCCGTCATTCACCACCTGGGTCCAGGTCATGACCAGGTCGCCATTGGCGAGCAGATCGGCGCCGATTTCCAGGGCCGAGTCGCTGACGGTGAACGAGCTGCCCATGGCGGTGCCGTCCGGGCCGAAGCGCTGGGCGAGGATGTTGCCCTGTACGCCGTCATAGAGGGCGAAGAAGCCGCCGCCGGGCTCGCTGACGATGTCCGGCGCCTCGCTGCCGCTGCTCTGCGGCAGCACGGACGGTGCCCCCATCGGCGTGCCGTTCGATCCGAAACGCTGCAGCCGGAGGCCGCTCGCGCCCTCGGGGGCATAGGTCACGACGAAGCCGCCGCCGGCCAGCCCTGCCACGTCGAAGACGTCGCCCTGGTCGGCTTCGGCGACCTGGCCGAGTGCGATCACCTCCCCGATCCGGGTCGCGTAAGGCGACCATATCTGGCCGTAGAGGAAATAGTCCGACCCGCCGGTGCTGACGAGCTCATACCAGAAGGTGACGTAATTGCCGTCGGCCAGCGCCGCGATCTTGGTGCCGACCTGGTTCAGCGCGGCATCGGGATTGATGCGGGTCTCGCCGCCGAGCGCGGTGAGGCCCGTATCGTCGCCGCTGCCGCCGCCGATGGCCGGGCGGTCGAACACGCGCATGAACACGCCCTCATCGTCTTCCTGGCCAGGCTGGTCGCCAAAGCGCTCCCAGGTGAAGGCGAGGCTGCCGTCGGCGAGCTGGGCGAGGTTGCGCGGGGCGCTGCCCTGGAAGCCCTGGGTGGTCTGGTTGACCAGGAATTCGTTGCCGCGCGGGCTGCCGTCCGCGTTGAAGATGCGGGCATAGACGCCGTAGCCGCTGCCGTCGCCCTCGCCCGTCCAGCTGGCGACGAAGCCGCCATCGGCCAGCGGCTCGAGGAAACCGTACCATTGCTCGCCCGCGAGGCTCTGGTTGATCGTGAAGCGGCCGCCGAGCGTCGCGCCGTTGGCGTCGAAGAGCTGCGCGCGCACGTCGCCATCGGCGCCGTCCCAGCTGACCACGAATGTGCCATTGGCCAATGCCGCCACGGACGGCAGGCCGATCACGACGTCGGGCAGGTCCATCGCGAAAGCCGGCGTCTTCGCCACGCCGTTCGCGTCGAAAAGGCGCACGAACACGGTGGGGATGAGGGTAGTAGGCTGATACCCCTCCCACGCCACCACCAGATCGCCATTGGCGAGGATCGCCGCCGCCTGGTTCTCCGCGGCCTGGCTGGTGATCTCGAAGGCGGCGCCGACCGCATTGCCGTTCGCATCGTAGCGGCGCCCCCAGGTCGGGTCGTTGCCGGCGGCGGGCGGCTCGTAAATGGCGAAGAAGCCGCCGTCCGGGGTGCCGATGATGACGGGGTCGTCCGAGCCGCCGCCTTCGGTCGCGCTGACCAGGATCGAGGCGCCGACCGGATTGCCGAGCGCGTCGTAGCGCTGGACGCGAACCTGCTGCTGGTCGACCGGCGGGTAGATCACCGCGAAGCCGCCGCCGGCGAGGCCGGTCACGGACGGGACATATTCCTCCGAGCCGAACTCGATGCGCGCGATGAGGAATTCGGGGCCGACCGGCTGGCCGGCGGCATTGTAGACCCGCGCGGAAAGCCCCTCATCGTCCAAGTCGATGCCGTCGATATAGACGATGACATAGCCGCCGCCCTCGAGCGCGGCGATGGTCGAGCTGCCCTGGAAGCCGGGGATGGTGGAGTTGACGCGGGTCTCGCCGCCCAGCGCCTCGGGCGCCGGCGTGCCCCCGCCTTCGATCGGATGGGCCACGCGCACGGACAGGGTGCGGTCGAAATCATTGTCGCTCTCGAACGGCTCCTCCAGCAGGAAGGCAAAGCCGCCGCTCGACAGCTGGGCGAGGCCGCCGGAAATGCGGATCGCGCCCGGCACCTCGTCGATCAGGGTGGCGCCGCCGCTTGGGGATCCGTCCGCGCCGAAGAGCTGGGTCCAGGCGTCCGTGCCGGAGGTATAGCTTATCGCGAAGCCGCCATCGTCCAGCGCCACCGCGCCGGTCAGTTCCTGCGCGCCGGCCATCAGGCTGACCGGGAAGGCCGCGCCCTGCGGGGTGCCGCTGGCGGAAAAGATGCGGGCGTAGAGGTCGGCCTCGAAGATATCGCCGGCCTGATAGACGAGGGCGAAGCCGCCGCCCTCAAGGCCGACGACCTTGAAGAGGTTGGAGGTGGTCGCCTGCAGGTTCAGGATGGAGCCAACCGCATTGCCCTGTGCGTTGAAGACCTGCGCCTCGATGCGAAATTCGCCGCTGGTGCTTTCCCGCCAGATCGTGACGAAACCGCCATTGGCCAGCGCCGCCGTGTCGCTGTCGCCGGGGATGCGGGGCGGCGTGGTGATCGCGATCTCCGCGCCGCCGACGCCAGTGTCGCCGTAGATGCGGGCATAAAGGCGCGGCCCTTCGATGTCCGGCGTGCCGGCGCCCGGCTGGCGGCTATAGGTGATGACGATATCGCCATTGGCGAGCTCGACGATGTTGGTTTCGTTGCTGCCCGCGAGCGTGTAATTGGCGACAACGAACTCGGCGCCCACGGGTTGGCCGTCGGCATCGTAGCGGCGGGCGACCAAGGCGTTGTTCCCGGTACCGAGGTCGCGCGGCCAGGCGAGGACGAAGCCGCCGTCCGACAGGCCCGTGAAGCCGAGGCCGGTATCCTCGGTCGTGCTGCTGAGATCGGTGACCGTTATCTCCGGGCCGGTTTCGACGCCGGTGGCCGAATAGCGCTGGACGTGGATGGCGAGCTGGTTCTGGCCGGACTGGACGCCGACATCGACGCGCAGCACGGCGAAGCCGCCGCCCCCCAAGGCGACGATCTCGCTCAGCGCATAGGAGATGCCGTCGAGCGCGATCTCGCCGCCCAACGTCGCCAGCCGGGGATCGCCGGCCAGCGGATCGACCGCATCGGCGATGGCGACGGGCGCGCCGCCGGCGAAGCTCAGGAATTCGACATTGCGCAGGGTGTCGATGCCGTCGGGCGCCCCGCTGCGCAGGTCGCTGATCCGGTAGGCGCCGTTGCCGAGCGCGACGACCTGATAATCCGCCTGCTGGCCCGAATAGCGGGCGGTGTCGGACCCGCCGAGGCCGTTGATCGAATCGTCGCCGCCGCCGCCCTCCAGGAGATCGTCGCCGCCGGTGCCGGTCAGGACGTCCGGTCCCGCCGTGCCGGTGATCGGCGCACTGGGGCCCGACAGCGCGAAGCCGCGCAGGAAGATGCCGCTGCCGTCGCCTTCGCCCGCGCCGGCCCAGGCGACCACCAGACTGCCGTCCGCCAGCTGCACCAGGCTGTTCGGGCCGCCGGTGCGCTGATCGCCGGCCGCGGTCTGGTTGACCGGGAAGGCCGCGCCCTGGGGCACGCCGTTCGCGGCATAAGCGCGCGCGAACACGCCGTAGCCGGCGCCGTCGCCCGAGCCGCCGGTGGAAAAGACCTCCCAAGCCACGGCGAAGCCGCCGTCCGCCAGCGCGGTCACCGCCGCGCCGGTAAAGGCGTTGGCCACCATGATCTCGCCGCCCACGGCATTGCCGCTCGCGTCATAGACCTGCGCGTTGATCGCATTGCCGACCCAGACGACGACGAAGCCGCCGCCCTCCAGCGCGACCACGTCCGGCACGCGCTGATTGCTGGCGGTCGTGGTGTTGACCCGGAACTCCACGCCGACCGGCGCGCCCGCGGCGCTGAAGCGCTGGGCGTAAATGCCCTCGCCCGAGCCGTCCTGCCCGTTCGAAGTCCAGGTGACGACGAAGCCGCCGCCGACGAGAACGGTGACGTCGGGCAACTCCTGATTGGAGGTGAGATAGGTGTTGGCGCGGATCTCGCCGTCCAGCGGCGCGCCGGCGGCGTCGTAGCGGCGGACATAGACGTCGGCCGTCTCCTGCGCGTTCAGCGACTGCCAGGCGACGACGAAGCCGCCGCCCGGCAGGCCCGCGACGCTGGACAGGGACTGGGCACTGGCGAGGGTGGTGTTGACCGTGAGCTGGCCGCCCTGCGCCGCGCCCGCCGCGTCGAAACGCTGGGCATGGACGTCGAGGCTGTTCGCCGTGGTCCGGCCCTCCCAGCTGATCACGAAGCCGCCGCCCTCCAGGCCCGCGACGGCGGGATTGCGCTGGTCGCCGCTGGTCACGCTGTTGACCCGGAACTCGGCTCCGGCGGGCGTGCCGTCGGCGGCGAAACGCTGCGCGTAGATGCCGTCGCCGGAGCCGTCCTGCCCGGCCGAGACCCAGGTCAGGATGAAGCCGCCGCCGGTCAGGCGGGCGATGGCCGGATTGGTCTGGTTGCCGGTCAGGTAGCTATTGGCCAGCGTCTCGCCGGCGAGCGTTTCCGCGGCGCCGGCTTGCGGGCCCGTTGGCCCCGATTCCCGCGCCGCATGCCAGAGGGCGCCGAGCCCGCTGGAGTCCGCGTTGAGCTCGACCGCCTTGCCCGAAATCCTACGCAACATCACACTCTCCCGCAACAAACCCTCACAAGGTCCAGCGGGAGAACGGGAAAAATCGGATCACCGGAAAGTTCAGGACCCGGAAAAATCTACTCCAGATTGGTGAACCGCGCCGTCGGGGCGCCGCTCGCGCAAAGCCCGAGATTGGTGTCGAGCCCGGCGATATAGCGCCGTGTCGGCGCGACCAGCGCGTTGCGCCGCGCCACTTCGGTGACGATGTCGCGGGCGGCGCGGTAGCTGTCGCAGGCAAGCGCGCGCTGGCCGGCCCGGCGCGCGATATTGCCCAAAGTCACATTGGCGGTGATCATCCGGTTCAGGACGTTCGTCCGCCGGCCCGGCCCCACCGTGGCGGCCAAAGTGGCCACGGCATCGCGCTGGATCGCGATCGCCTCCGCGTGACGCCCCTCGGAACTCGCCAGCTGCGCCTGCGATTGCCGCAGGGTCGCGGACATGGCGAAGAGCGCGTTGTCGTTGGATTCGATGCTGACCAGGCGCTCGCTGGTGCGCACGGCGAGGTCGAGAAAGGCGCGCATCTCCGCGGCGCGGCTCGGCACGCCCGACGACGAGCCGTAGCCGACATAGGAGTTCCACATCAAAGCGTAGAGCGTCACCGGATCGTTGGGCAGAGCGCGGTCCAGCGCCTGCAGCATCGCCTGCGATTGCAGGATGTAGGTCACGGCCTGGTCGAGCTCGTCCGTATAATAGCCGCGCATGCCGCGATAATAGATCGCCCAGGCCCGGTCGAAGGCGGCCTCCCGGCCGTTCCGCATGGCCGCCGGCCATTCCGTTATCTCGCGCTCGAGCACGCCCGACAGGCGCTGCATCTCGTCGAGCTTCTCGCCGAGCACGGTCAGCTCGAGCTGGGCGTGGCGCAATTGCCGCCGCGCGAGGTGCCAGGCCGGCGTCCGCGCCGCCGCCGGCACCGCGCCGAGCAGGCGCTCGGTCGCGGCCAAGGTGCGGTTGGCGCCCTCGACATTGGTGTCGATATGCGCCTGGATGATCGCGAGCGCGGCCTGCGCCCGGACGAGGTCCGGCGTCCGTGCCGCCGGCGGCAGCTCCAGCCCGTTCAGCAGGTCGATCGCCTTGCGCAGGTTCGCCCGCGCCGGTTCGGGCTGGCCGAAATTGGGCTGGGCTGGCACGCCCTGGACATTGGCGAGCGTGATCAGCCCCTGCGCCGCCTCGAGCTTGAGCGCGTCGTCCGCGTCCGGCGAGGCGGCCAGCGCGGACAGATAGGTCTGGGCCCGGTCGGCGAGAGTGACCCGGGCGGCGGTGTTGCCGGGCACGCGGGCGAGCCGGCCGTTCAGCTCGAACACCATGTAGCGCGCGAGGCTGCGCAGATCCTGGAAGCGCGCGGCCTCCGCCTGGCGCGCCGCCTCCGCGCTGCGATAGGCGGTAAAGGTCAGCGCCAGCGCGCCGACGATGAGCAGCAGGGCAAGCGTCGCGCCGCCGACGCCGAGCCGGTGCCGGCCGATGAACTTCTTCGTCCGGTACCAGCGTCCGCCCGCCACCGCGGAGATCGGAAAGCCGTCCCGCCAGGCGGCGACGTCTGCGGCGAGCGCGTCGGCGGTCGGGTAGCGGTCGAGCGGATCCATGGCAGTGGCGCGGGCGACGATCGCCTTGAGCTCGCGATCCTTCGGGCCGGGCGGGATCAGCCGGTTGAGCAGCTTGCCCAGCGAATAGATGTCGGCGGCGGTGGTCACCTCGCTGCTCGTCATCCGCTCCGGCGCGGCATAGCCGGGCGTCAGGCTGAGGCTGTCGATCGACGCCGAGCTGCGCTCGCCGGCGGCGGCCGGCTGCTCGGCGGGCCGGGCGATGCCGAAGTCGATCAGCTTCACCCGATGGTCCGGCGTCACCAGCACGTTGGACGGCGTCAGGTCCCGGTGCACGATCAGGTTGCGGTGGGCGAAGGCCACCGCGGCGCAGATCTCGCCGAACAGGCGCTGGCGCTCGGCGCGGGACGGCTGCGTCTCCTCCACCCAGTCGAGCAGGGGCAGCCCGTCCACATATTCCATGATGAAATAGGGCGAGCCCGAATCGGTCGCGCCGCCGTCGTACAGGTGGGCGATGGCGGGGTGGGTGAGGCTGGCCAGGGTCTGGCGCTCGCGTTCGAACCGCTCGACCAGGGACTCGGAGAGCAGGCCCGGCTTGATGATCTTGATCGCGACCTCGTGCGTGAAGTCGCCGGTCGCGCGGGTGCCGAGATAGACCGAGCCCATGCCGCCGCGGCCGATCAGCCGCACGATCCGGTAGGCGCCGATCCGCTCGGGCGGCAGCTCCTCGTCCACCTCGTCCAGGGCCGCGCCGGTCCGCATCCGCGCATTGCGGTCGCCCGCTACCATGGCGCGGACCCGGCTCTGCAGCACCGGCTGGTCGGCCAGGTTCGCGTCCAGCCAGGCGTCGCGCTCCGCGTCCGGAATGTCGAGCAGCCGCTCGAACAGGGCGATGGCCTGCCGCTCGATGTCGAGATCAGACATCGGCGAGCGCATCCGTGAGCCAGGCGCGCGCGGTCTGCCAGCGCCGTTTCACGGTCGGCTCGGACAGGCCCGTCACCGCGGCCACGTCCTCGATCGTCATCCCCCCGAAATAGCGCATCTCCACCAGCTCCATCAGTTGGGCGTCGATCGCCCCCAGCCGGATAAGCGCGGAATCGAGCTGTTTCAGATCAAAGCGCTGCTCGCCGTCGATCCGCGTGCAGAGCTCGACCTTGGCGTGCCGGCGCTTGGCGGCGCCCTTCTGGCGCGCATGGTCGATGAGGATGTGCCGCATCAGCCGCGAGGCGAGCGCGATGACATGGGTGCGATCGGTCAGCGCCAGCCCGTCCGCCTCGATCAAGCGCAGCACCGCGTCGTTGATCAGGTCGCCGGTGGACAGGGAGGAATAGCGCTCGCCCCGGAGCCGCGCGGCGGCGATCTGCGCGAGCGATGGGTGGAGGCGGGCGATCAGCCGGTCGCGCGCATCGTCTTCGCCGCCGCGCCAGCGGGCGAGAAGGACGGCCGTGTTGTCGTCGCGCATATCCCGAACCTAACCGCGGCCTGAACGTTCCGCCAGTTGGCAAGCATCCGAAATGGAGGGATTTCCGCTCGGCCGGCCGCCTTGTCGGCGACAGGGCCTGGCGCATTCGCCCTCGACCGGCTCCGCCACGAGGCGCGGTCGCCGGCGCCAAAAAAATGAGCAGGCCGCGCGAGGGACGGTGTTGCGCGGCCTGCTCAGTCTGGAGGGCTCCCCAGGAGCCCTACCGGAGAGGAATAAGGTCAGCGGTTCGGCGACTGGGCCGGAGCCTGGGCCGGCTGGGCCTGATTGTCCTGGGAGGTCTGGGCGGGAGCCTCGGCGGACGCCTCGCCTTGGCCGGCGGGCTGCTGCGTCTGGCTCCCCTGCGGCGCGGTATCGGCCTGCGGCTGGGCGGGGGCGGTATTGTTCGACGGCGGCGGGGTCGTCTCCTGGGCGAAAGCCGGGGCGGCCAGGACGAGCGCGGCACCCGACAGGAAAGCGAAAGCAACGGGGGTTTTACGCATGGTGACTCCTCGTTTTGCGGGCGGGGGCACGGACGATCCGGTCCGGCGAGTGGGGCTCCCGGCCCGGTCGCGCATCCGCGCTCCCCTTCGGACGGGATTAGGCGCGCCGGGCGCGCGCTGGCGAACGCGCTGCGACCGCCGTCAACTCCCTGCGGCGAACGTCACGACGAGGCGCGGCGCTCCTGCTCCAGCCGCTTGAGGAGAGCCTTGAGGCCGCGGCCATAGGCGCGGCCGACCGGGACGCTGTCGCCATTGGCGAGGGTGGCGGCGACCGCGCCGGTGACGCCGCGCCGGACGGCGGCGATCGCGGCGCTGCGGCAGATGGCGGAGCGGTGGACGCGGATGAACGTCGCCGGATCGAGCCGCGCCTCCAGCGCGCCCAGCGTCATCCGCACCAGCCCGCCCGATTCCCCGTCCGCATGGAGCCGCACATAATCGCCCTCGGCCTCGAACCAGAGCACGTCGCCGATCCGTACCCGGGCGAATTCGCGGCGGCGGTGTACCCAGAAGCTGTCCTCGTCCGACAGCTTCGCCGCCTCGTCCCCGCCGGCGGCGATATCGCGGACGATGCGGCCTTCCAGCCAGTGCCGCGCCCGCCCCACCGCTTCGCCGAGCCGCTCGGGCGCGACCGGCTTCAGCAGATAGTCGGCGGCGTCCTCGGCGAAGGCGCGCACCGCGTGCCGGTCGTAGGCGGTGACGAAGACGATGGCGGGCCGGTTGCCGGCGTCGCGGCGGCGGGCGACGTCGAACCCGTCCAGCCCCGGCATGGCGATGTCGAGGAACACCATGTCCGGGTCGAGCGCGCCGATCATGGTCACCGCCTGGCGCGAACTCGTCGTGGCCCCGACCACCTCCACGTCCGCGATCTCCCTCAGGCAGGTGGAGAGGCGGCGGAGCGCCAGCGGTTCGTCGTCGACCAGAAGCGCGCGCAAGGCGGTCATGTCGTCATCTCTAGCGGCAGCGCGATCTCCGCGCGATAGCCGCCTTCCTCGCGCCGTCCCGCCTGCAGCAGGCCGCGCTCGCCGAAATGGGCCCGCAGGCGCTCGCCGACATTGCCGAGGCCGAGCCCGGTGCCGGGGCGCGGCGCGCCCTCCGCCTGCCCGTCATCCTCGACCAGCAGCCGCAGCCTGTCGCCCTCGCGCGCGGCGGCGATGCGGATCGTGGTCGTCGCCTCGGACCGGTCGACGCCGTGCCGGATCGCATTCTCGACGAGCGGCTGCAGGATGAGCGCCGGGACCGCGGCCTGGCCGAGCTCCTCGGGGACGTCGACGATCACCCGCATCCGCGCCTCGAAGCGGGCCTCCTCGATCTTGAGGTAGGCGCGCTGCAGGGCGATCTCCTCGCGCAGCGCGATGGTGCCGCTCGCGTCCGCGTCCAGCGTCGAGCGCAGGAAGGCGGAGAGGTTGAGCAGCATCGCCTCCGCCTCCTTGTTCTGCCGCTCCAGCACCAGCGCCGAGACCGAGTTCAGCGCATTGAACAGGAAATGGGGGTTCACCTGGTAGCGCAGGGCCGCCATCTGCGCCTCCTGCGCCAGCCCGCGCATCGCCGCCATGCGCCGCGTCTGGTCCTGCGCCTCCCAATGATAGGTCATGGCGAGATGGGTGCCCGTCCAGGCGAGGAAATAGCCGAGCCAGACCATCATCCACTGGATCGCGTCGGTCATCTCGAACGGGCCGAGGCTCGGCACCGGGACGATCACGCGGTTCATCAGGGCGCCGAACAGCGAGAGCAGGGCCGAGACGATGAGCGCGCCGCCAATCCCCCAGAGCACGCGCTCGGGAAAGGAGCGGTTGCTGAGCCGGCCCAGCGCATAGGCCATGGCGAGGCACATGCCGGTGCCGATGATCGCGGTGATCAGCCGCCGCGGCGCCATGGTGGCGAAGGACGCGGTGTCGACCAGGGCGCCGCGGACCGACAACACGATGAAGGCGAACACCCAGAACAAGGCGATGAGGATGAAGGTCGCGCGCCGCCGCTCCGCGCGGGCATCGGCCTCCTCGGCCAGATTGGGGGTATAGGCGTTCATGCCCGTCCGCCGCCCGCCTCCTTAGTCCGCCCAGTCGAGGATCGTGCCCTCGCGCATATAATCCTCGATCTGTCCCTCGCTGCGGACCGGCGTGGTGCAGCTGCGGTTCGAGACCAGCCGATCGCCCCGCCGGACCATGAGTCCGTCGGAGACACGCGGATTGTTGCCGCCGCGGCCGAAACCGGTGCGCACCGTCCGGCTGTACACGGCATAGTCATAGCCGCCATTGGTGAAGCGGATCTGCTGCGCCCCGCCGCCCGAATAGATTTCCCGCGCATAAGTGAGCGGGGTCTGGCCGGGCGCGGGATAAGCGAGTTCGAGGTCGCCCGGCGCGCCGTAGCGATATTCCGCCCGCGCGGGCCCCCGATTGCTGCCGCAGACGGAGACCATCTTCCGGCCGACGCCGCAATGGAACAGCACCACCTCGCCCTGCGCGCAGAGACTCCCCCGCACCGCGCCGGCGGCCTGCGCCGCCTCGGCCTCGCCGCCGGACGCGACCAGCAGCGGGGCGGACAAGGCCGCGACCGCGGGGACGATGAACAGGACGCGTTTGTCGAGCCTCATGACAGTTTTCTCTCCTACCGCCTGCGCCGCCCGGGCGCCTGCGGCCGCAGGCCGGTGAAATGGGCGATGAAGGCGTACATGTCGGTATATTCCTCGATCTGCTTGTCGGTCGGCTTGCCGGAGCCGTGGCCGGCGCGCGTCTCGATGCGGATCAGATGCGGCCCGCCGTCCGGATCGGCATGCTGCATGGCCGCGATATATTTGAAGCTGTGCCCGGGCACGACGCGGTCGTCCGTGTCGGCGGTCGTGGCCAGCATCGGCGGATAGCGCACGCCGGCGCGGATGTTGTGATAGGGGGAATAGGCGCGAAGCACCCGCCAGTCCGCCTCGCGGTTCGGATAGCCGTAATCGTCCACCCAGTAGCGGCCGGCGGTGAAGCGGTCGAAGCGCAGCATGTCCATCACGCCCACGGTCGGCAGGGCCGCGGCGAACAGGTCCGGCCGCTGGTTGACGACCGCGCCCATCAGCAGGCCGCCGTTCGAGCGGCCCTCGATGGCGAGTTGCTGCCGGCTGGTGACGCGCTCGCGGATCAGATGCTCGGCCGCGGCGATGAAGTCGTCGAAGCCGTTCTGCTTGTTCGCCCGCCGGCCGGCATCGTGCCAGGCCTGGCCATATTCGCCGCCGCCGCGGATGTTGGCGACCGCGAGCACCCCGCCCATGTCGACCCAGGTCATCCATTTCGGCTGGTAGCGCGGCAGCTCGGTCGCGTTGAAGCCGCCATAGGCGTAAAGCAGGGTCGGGCGCGGCTGGCGCAGGCTTAGGTTGCGCCGGTGGACCAGGAACATCGGCACCCGCGTGCCGTCGCGCGAGGTGTAGAAGACCTGCCGGACGGTGAAGTCGCGCGGGTTGAGGGCGATGCGCGGCTCGGCGAACGGGGTCGTCCGCCCGGTCGCGCTGTCATAGCGGTAGATGGCTGTCGGCCGCGCGAAGCTGGTGAAGCTGTAGAAGGTCTCGCTGCCGTCCTGGTGGCCGGCGAAGCCGCCGGCATTGCCGATCGCGTCGGGCAGGCGGACGGTGCCGGTGCGGCGGCCCTCCAGCGTGAAGGTCCGCACCTCGCTCTTCGCGTCGACCAGATATTGCCCGATCAGCTGGCGGCCCACGATCGAGGCATTGTCGAGCGTCGCGGCGTCCTGCGGCACGATCTCGCGGATCGCCAGCAGAGGCTGTGAGATGTCGGTCGCGACGATGCGCTGGCGCGGCGCGCCCTCGTTGGTCCGCCAGTAGAAGACGTCGCCGCTATTGCCGAGATAGTCCCATTCGCTGGTGAAGCCGGTGATGATCCGGCGCGGCGCGACCAGTTCCCGCCCCCGGCCGAGATCGACGAGCGTGATCTCGTGCCGCGCGTCCGTGCCTTCGGTCGAGGTCACGATCAGCCAGCGGCCGTCCTCCGAGACCTGGCCGTTGTTCGAGAGGCGCGGCCGGTCCGGCGTCGCATAGACCAGCCGGTCCTCGCGCTGCTGCGTGCCGAGCCGGTGGAAGTAGATGGCGTGATTCTCGTTGGTCGACTGGAACTGGCCCGCGCCGCTCGGCTCCGGAAAGCGCGAATAGAAGAAGCCGGAGCCGTCCTTCGCCCAGTCGATGTTGGAGAATTTCACCCAGCGAATCTCGTCCGGCAGCTGCCGGCCGCTGGCGACGTCGATGACGCGCAGCGTCCGCCAGTCGGTGCCGCCGTCCTGGATGCCGTAGAGCAGATGGCGCCCGTCCTCGGACGGGTCCCACTCGCCGAGCGCGGTCGCCCCGTCGCGCGCCCAGGCGTTCGGATCGATCAGCAGCCGCGGCGTGCCGTTCAGGCCTTCGCGCACATAGAGGCCGGCCTGGTTCTGCAGGCCGTCATTGCGCGTGTAGAAATAGAAATTGCCGGCTTTCTCCGGCATGCCGAGCCGCTCGTAATTGTAGAGCTGGGTCATCCGCGCGCGGATCGCGGCGCGGGCCGGCAGCTGGGTCAGGAAGGCGCTGGAGGCGGCATTTTGCGCGCTTACCCAGTCGCGGACGCGCTGGTCCTGCCGGACGTCGTTCTCGAGCCAACGATAGGGATCGGCGATCCGCTCCCCGAACTGCTCCTCCGCCACCGTCCCGCGCGCGGTCGCCGGATAGGCGATGTTCGGTTGGGGCAGGGGCGCGGGCTGGGTGAAAGCGGCGCTGGCGACGGGGAGGAGCAGGAATGCGGCGAGCAGGCGCATAAGGGAGGTGTCTCCGACAGATATCGATCGTGAGGCTGGGGTCTAGAGCCTTGTCAGCCCGTGGAAAAGCGCCAATGAGCGCCGCCATGAAGACGCTGCTCCTGAGTCTCGCCGCGCTCGCGCTCCCCGCCGCCGCTTTCGCCCAGAATGCCGACCCGGCCTCGCCCGCCTCCTACGCCCCGGTCGATCCGCAGCGCCTCTCCGAATGGACACGCCAGCTGGCCTCGGACCAGACCTTCGGCCGCGCGCCCGGCACGGAGGGGGAGACCCGGACCATCGCCTGGCTCACCGAGCAGTTTCGCGCCCTCGGCCTCGAGCCCGGCGGCGAGAACGGGAGTTGGACGCAGACGGTGCCGCTGATCAACACGCGGGTGCCCGAGCGGGCGGAGTTCCGGATCGCCCGGCGCGGCGGCGTCAGCACGCTCCGCTCGCCCGCCGACATCTACGTCAGCACCGTTCGCGACACCCAGAGCGTGGCCATCGACAATGCGCCGCTGGTCTTCGTCGGCTATGGCGTGACCGCGCCGGAGCGGCAGTGGGACGATTTCGGCGACGTCGACCTGACCGGCAAGATCGCCGTCTTCCTGGTCAATGATCCCGATTTCGAGGCCGGCGCGGACGAGCCGGTGGCGGGCCGCTTCGGCGGCCGCGCGATGACCTATTACGGCCGCTGGGTCTACAAGTTCGAGGAGGCGGCGCGGCGCGGCGCGATCGGCGCGCTGGTGATCCACGAGACCGAGGCGGCCGGCTATGGCTGGAACACGGTGCAGGCCCCGGCGGGCGAGAATTATGCGGTGCGCCTCGGCCCCGGCCAGCGCCAGCCGGTGCTGCTCCAGGGCTGGATCCAGCGCGCGGTCGCGGTCGACCTTTTCCGCCGCACCGGCATGGATTTCGAGGTCGTCAAGCGGCGGGCGCGGACCTCCGGCTTCCGCCCGATCGATCTCGGCGCGACCTTCTCGACCGGCTTCGGCGCCACCGTCCGGCACGTCGAGAGCCGCAATTTCATCGCCCGCCTGCCCGGCGCGCGGCGCCCGAACGAGACGGTGATGTTCTCCGGCCACTGGGACGCCTATGGCGCCGGCCCGGCCGACGCGAACGGCGACACGATCCGCAACGGCGCGCATGACGACGCGCTCGGCATCGCCGGCCTGCTCGAGATCGCCCGCCTCGCCGCCGCCGGGCCGCGGCCGGAGCGCAGCTTGCTCTTCGCCGCCTGGACGGCGGAGGAACGCGGCCTGCTCGGCTCCGAATATTATGCCGCCAATCCGCTCTATCCGGCGGAGACCATGGCCGCGAACCTGACGCTCGACACGCTGCAGTCGGCGGGGGCGTCGCGCGACGTGATCCTGATCGGGCAGGGGCAGAGCGAGCTCGAGGACCTGATGGCCCGCATGGCCGCGCGCCAGGGTCGCCGGGTCACCCCGGACGCGCAGCCGCAGCGCGGCCTCTTCTACCGCGCCGACCATTTCCCGCTCGCCAAGCGCGGCGTGCCGGTTCTGCTGCTCATGGCGCTGGGCGGCGGCGCCGACCTGGTCGAGGGCGGCCGCGAGGCGGGCGAACGCTGGGTCAGCGACTTCACCGCCCGCTGCTATCACCAGACCTGCGACGAATGGTCGCCGGGCTGGAACCTGGCCGGCGCCGCGCAGGACGTGGCGCTGGCCTACCGGATCGGCATGGAGCTGGCCAATTCGCGCGCCTGGCCCGCCTGGCGCGCGAGCTCGGAATTCCGCGCGGTCCGGGAGCAGTCGGCGGCGCGGCGCCGCTAGACGATCACGTCCGGCGGCAGGTTCGTCGCCTTGTAGGCGCGCTTCTTCAGCGGGATCGCGCCCCGCTCGAAGACCCCGCCTTCGATGTTCTTCAGCGCCTTGGGCAGGAACATGCGCAGGTAGAAGCGCCAGCCCACGCCCATTGCGAAGGTGATGCTCCAGGGCTGGTCCTCATAGGATTGCACGAGCTCGAGCCGGGTGCCGCCCTCGACCGCCGTCAGCGTCCATTCGACCCGCATCGGCGGCGCCTGTTTGGCGCCCTCGACCGCGCGATGCTGCCAGGACCAGGCGAGGCGGTGCGGCGGGTCGCTCTCGATCACCTCGCAATCGGCGATTCCAGACGGGCAGAGCCGCTCCGGATCATATTGGAAGCGGAACCGGCTGCCGACCGTCGGCGCGAAGGCGGTGACCGGCATCAGCCATTCGGCGAGCGCATAGGGATCGGTGAGCGCGGCCCAGACGTCCTCGATGCTGTGTTTGTAGGTCCTGACCCGTCGGAACGATTTCATTGGGGCCTCGCTTTCCGGTCCAGATAGTCGCCAAGGTTCGCCAGCTTCTCGTCCCAGAATGCCTCGAAGGGCTTCAGCCAGTCGAAGGCTTCGGCCAGCGGCCGGGCGTTCAGCGAATAGATGCGCTCGCGCCCTTGCGGCCGCGCCTCGACCAGACCGGCGCGGGAAAGGATCGAAAGATGTTCCGAAAACGCCGCCTGGCTGGTGCCGGAAATGCCCGGCGTCAGGCCGAGCCGCAGTTCGTTGGCGCTCCGCTCGCCCACCATCAGCAGGTCGAGCACCGCGCGCCGCGTCGGATGGGCGATGGCGCTGAAGGGGGAGGCGTCGGCGGCGGGTCTCGGCATGGAGGGCAATATATCGGGTTTAGCCGATGAGTCAAATCGCGGCGCCGGGGTCCGCGCTCATTTCGTCAAACCCGATTTGCATGTGATCCAATAGTTATCCCCGGCCTCCGCTAGGGTGACTCCTTTGGGCCGATCCGCGCCACGTCTGATTGCCCCCACACTTACAGCACGACATTTCTGACGAAGCAGACGACGCCGTCGCCGCCATTGGCGAAGACATAGGGCGCCGCGCTGGAGAAGATCAGGAAGTCGCCGGCCGCGATCTCGTGCCGGGCATCGGCCGCCTCGATGACCAGCATTCCCTCGGTCACCAGCAGCATTTCGTGCCAGGTCCCGGACTCCGCCTCGGACGGGTAACGCTCTCCCGGCGCCAGCGACCAGAGCCACAATTCCGCCTCGCGCGTCGCCGGGGCGCTGCCGAGCAGGACGCCGCGGCTGTCCGGGGTCGCGCCGCGCCAGGCGAGGCTTTCGATGCGGCGGCTGTCGGGCGCGTCTGGTGCTCGGACCAGGGCGGCGAGGCTGGTGCCCAGCGCGGCCGCGAGGCGGTCGAGCGTGGACAGGCTGACATTGGCGCCGTCGCGTTCGATGCCGACGATCATCCGCCGGCTGATCCCGGCCCGGGCCGCGAGCGCCGCCTGGCTGAGGCCCTGCGCCTGCCGGAGCCCGCGCGCGTTGCCGGCGACATGGACCAATATGTCCGGCCGCGCGGCGTCTTGACTGTGCAATATATTGCTCATAGCGATATGCGCATTATGTTGCACATCGCCCGCCGCTTCAAGCATCTCGCCGCCTTTGTCGCCCTGCTCCTCCCGGCTCCGGCTCCGGCCCTGGCCCAGCCGCGGCCGCCGCTGCCCGCCATGGTCGACAGCTATGCCCGCCAGCACGATTTCAGCGGCACCATCCTCGTCCGCCAGCGCGGCCGCATTCTGCACGCGCGCAGCGTCGGCCTGGCCGACCGCGCCTTCGGCGTCCCGCATGGCGCGGAGACGCGCTATCGGGTCGCCTCGGTCACCAAGCTCTTCACCGCCGTATTGATCCTGCAACTGGCCGGGGAGGGGCGGCTGGATCTCGACGCGCCGCTGCGCGCCGCCCTGCCCGATTATCCGGGCGAGGGCGCCGACCGGGTGACCGTCCACCACTTGCTCAACCATACGTCCGGCCTCGCCCAATGGGATCGGGTCGGTTCCTATCAGGAGGCGTTCGCCAACGGCCTGCCCAATTACCAGGCGCCGCTCGACGCGGCCGCCTTGCTCCGGCGCTGCTGCTCGGGCCCGCTGGAGCGGGCGCCCGGCGCCGCCTTCGCCTATAACAATGCCGATTATCTGGTGCTCGGCCGGGTGATCGAGCGGCTGACCGGGCAGAGCTTCGAGGCGGCGCTGGAGACCCGCCTGCTGCGCCCGCTCGGCCTAGCGAACAGCGGCATGGCGCGCTGGGACCGGATCGTGCCCCGGCTCGCGCCGACCTATTTCTGGCGCGACGACCAGAGCCGGCTGGTCGCCGACATGCCCGTCTACTGGGAGAATTGGGACGCGTCCGGCGGCATGTACGCGACCGCCGCCGATCTCGCCCGCTTCGCCGACGCGCTCTACGGCGGACGGCTCCTCCGCCCCGACTTGCTCGCCCGGCTGCTCCGGCCCGGGCTGGACGATTATGGCTACGGCCTCTGGAGCTACAGCGTCAGGCGGAACGGCCGCGCCTACCGCGTCGCCAAGCGGCCGGGCAGCATCGCCGGCGCCAATGCCGTGCTCTACCGGCTGCTCGACGAGGGCGTCACCATCATCCTCCTCGCCAACACCAACCGCACCGATCTCGACGTCTTCGCGCAGCGTATCGCGGACCGGCTGATCGCTCAGTGAACCGAGCGGTTCGCCGTCTCCGCCTTGGTGGCGAGCGAAAAACGCGGCTCGGGCGCGCGCAGAGTCCCCAGCGTCAGCTCCGCGGCATAGCGCCCCACCGCCGGGCCGTGCTTGAAGCCATGGCCTGAGCCGCCGCCGACCAGCACCACGTTCGGGTAGGTGGGCAGCAGATCGATCAGGAAGTCGCCGTTCGAGCTGTTCTCATATTGGCAGACGCGCGCCTCGCTGAGCGGCCGGTCGGCCAGGGCCGGGAAGCGGCGGGCCATGAAGCCGCGCACGTCCGCCAGCGCCTGGGCGGAGGGGATGCGGTCGCCCGTATTCGGGTCCATGGCCGGGCCGTGCGCGTCGTGCGCGATCTTGAAGCCGCGGCTCTCCAGGTCCGGAAAGCCGTAATAGATATCGCCGCCGTTGAAGTCGGCCCAGCCGGGCAGGCGGCCGGGCTGGAAGCGCGTGTCGCCCGCCGCCGGCGCGAAGAAGAAGACCTCCTGCCGGGTCGGGAAGATCCGGCGGCCGAGCACCTCCGGGAAGACCTGGCCGAGCCAGGGCCCGCAGGCGAAGACGAACCGGTCCGCGTGCAGCCGCTCGTTCGCGTCGGTCACGATGTGGGAGAGCGTCCGCGTCCGTTCGCGCGGGGTCGCGATCCGGGCCTGCCGATAGTCGCCGCCGGCGCCGACGAATTGGGCGACCAGCGTCTGCACCGCGCGGCGGGCCATCAGCGCGCCGAAGCCGGGCTCGTACAGGCCGGCGTCGATGCCATCGAACTCGATCATCGGGAAGCGGCGGCGCAAGCTCGCGCCGTCGAGGACCTCGATCGGGAAGCCGAGCCGCCGGTGCACCGCGATCGACTGCCGGAAATAATCGTCGATCCGCGGCGCGAAGAACAGCACGCCGGTCTGGTGGAAGATCGGCAGGCCCGAACGCGCCGACAGCCGCCGCCAGTCCGCCAGCGACTCCCACGCCATGCGCGTGTAGATTTCGTCGGCGCCATAGCCGGCGCGGGTCATCCGCGATTCCCCGCCGGAGGAGGCGCGGGCATGGGCCGGGCCCCAGGCGTCGACCAGCAGCACGCTTTTGCCGGCCTCCTGCAGCTTCTTCGCCGTCCAGGCGCCGAACACGCCCGCGCCGACGACGATGACGTCGTGGCGCCGGGGACGGGGCGACTGGGCCGAGATCGATTTGGGCAAAGCGGCGGTGGCGGCGGCGCCCGCGCCGGCGATGAGCAGCGAGCGGCGGGTGAGCTTCGTCATGCCATCTCCCGAAACAGGAAACCCCTCCCTGTCGCCAGGAAGGGGTCGCCCGGTTGGATTATGGAGTCAACGCGCCGTCAGTTGCCGAAGCGCTTGCGCAGCGTGATGCCGATGACCCGGGGCTGGCCGATGTTGAAGCCGAGCCGCGCCCGGCCGCCGCGTTCGCGGTCGAACGAGAGCAGGGCATTCTCGTCGAACAGGTTGGTGACGTAGATCATCGCGCCGAAGCCATTGTCCCAGTCGATCCCGGCCGAGAGGTTCACATAATCGTAGGACGGGAGCTTCAGGTCGATGATCGTCGCGCCCGTGCCCGGCGCGCCGTTGAAGGGCAGGCCGGAGACGAAGCTGCGTGGGTTGTTCTCCTGATCGCTCGGCTGCGTGTAGCGGCTGCCGACATGCTGGTAGGAGGCGCCGAAATAGGCGTTGGCGCCGTCCGCGATCGGGAATTCGTAGCTCGCGCTCGCCGAGAGCTGGAATTTCGGCACGCTCGGCAGGCGGTTGCCCTCGCGGATGCCCGTCGTCGCGGCCAGGGCGCCCGGCAGCGTCGAATCGAACTCCGCCTCGAGGACGGTGCCGTTGATCGAGAAGTTCAGGCCCTCGACCGGCTCGGCCGACAGCTCGACCTCGATGCCCTGGCTGTGCGCGTTGGGGACGTTGAAGACGATGCGCGACGAGCAGGAGCCGGCGTCGAGCGTCACCTGCAGGTTGTTCATGTCGGTGTAGAAGGCGGCGGCGGAGAAGTTGAGGCCGCCGCGGCGGCCGCGCACGCCCACCTCGTAGTTCCAGATCGTCTCGTCGTCATAGGATTGGAAGCCGCCGAACAGGGCCGCGTCCGTCGGCGTGCAGAGCGGCAGGTTCAGCGGGTCGTTGACGCCGCCGAGCCGGAAGCCCTTCGAGGCCTGGGCGTTGATCCGGATGTCGTCGGCCGGCTCGTAGCTCAGGATGAGGCGTGGGCTGAAGCCGCTCGACGAGGTGTCGTCGACGCGGTTGTCGCCATTGGCGAAGAGGCCGCCCGACTTGAACCGACGGGTTTCCGAGAAGTCGTAGAAACGGCCGCCGGCGGTGAGGTGCAACTGGTCGGTGATATCCCAGGTCGCCTCGCCGAACGCGGCATATTGGTCGATCGAATAAGGCAGGTCGGAATTGTAGGGCGAATTGGCCGGGAAGCCGTTCGCCACCGCCGCCGAGGTGCCGGCGCCGAGCGTCGCGTCGGTGAAGGCGTCATAGCCCGGGGTGGGCAGGCGCTGGCGGTAGAAGCGGTTGGTGTGCGCGTAGAAGACGCCGGCCACGAAGTTGAACGGCCCGTCGCTGTTCGTCGCGAGGCGGACCTCCTGGGTGAAGGTCTCGAGATCGGTCGTGTCGACCAAGTTGGACGGCAGGTTCACCGCCGCGGTCGGGAAGCCGAGGTCGATCGAGACCGAGCCGGTCAGCGCGCTGGCGTCGCGGCTGACGCTGATGTCGCGGTTCACATAGGAGGAGATGGAGGTCAGCGCGATGTCGCCGAGTTCGACGTTGATGTTGAGGTCGGCGAGGAAGGTGTTGTCCGCGAAATGCTCGCGCAGCAGCAGATAATGTTCACGCTCGCGGAAGGTGCGCGGCGGCGTGGTGAAGGCGTTGGAATAGACGTTGTACACCTCCTGCCGGTTGAAGCCGTTGGCGCGGATCTCCTGGTAGATGATACGCGGCGTGATGGTGATGTTCTCGGCCGGCTGCAGCCGGATGGCGATGCGGCCGCCGGCGCGGTGGCCGTCATTGACGTTCTCGCCGGCCGCCGGGCCGACCGCGTCGACGAAGCCGCCATATTGCGTGTAGTAGCCGACCGCGCGGATCGCCATGCTGTCGCTGACCGGCGCGTTGATCATACCGCGCAGCGCGCCGCCGAAATCGCCGCCGTCCAGCAGGTTCAGATTGGCCTCGAGCGAACCTTCGAAGCGGCTGAGATTGGGCTGGTTGGTGATGTAGCGGATCGTGCCGCCGACCGAGCCGGAGCCGAACAACGTGCCCTGCGGGCCGCGCAGCGTCTCGACGCGGTTGAGATCGTAGAAGTCGAGATCCGGCGTGAACAGCGACAGCGAGATCACCGAATCGTCGACATAGACGCCGACCTGCTCCTTCACGCCCGGCTGGTCGCGGACGATCTGGCCGGCGGCGACGCCGCGCACCGCGACCTGGCTCTGGCCCGGCCCGAGATTCTGGATCTGCAGGCCGGCGACGTTGCGGGAGAGATCCTCGATCGTCGTGGCGCCGGAGCGCTGGATGTCGCGCTCGGTCTGCGCGTTGATCGAGAAGGGGATGTCCTGCAGGTTCGTCGCGCGCAGCGTCGCGGTGACGACGATCTCCTGGTCGTCCTGCTCTGCGGCGGGCGCGGGCTCGTCCTGCGCGATGGCCGGCGAAGCCACGACAAGGGTCAGCAGCGACGCGGCGGCGAAGGTTGCGCCCCGGCGGGCGGAAGTAAATCTGGACATGGACCTCTCCGGTATTGTTCTCTTGGCGGAACGGGATTGCAATAAACCCGCGCGCTGAGTCCCGACAATGGCGCTGTAACCGGTGCGCAACAATCTGGATCACACTGTTGCCGTCGCGCCACAAAACTCTTTGACTTTGCAAAGATCTTCGCCGGTACTTCGCCGCATGTCGTTCGTCGTTTGGGCCTTGGCGGGGGCAGGCGATCCGCTATCGTCCCGGCGTCTTTGCCGGAGGATCCCGATGCGCCCGTCCGCGCTGCTGCCCTTGCTGCTCGCCTTGCTCGTCCCCGCCTCGACCGTGGCCCAGGAGGCGCCCCCGCCGCCGGCCGAGCCGGTCACGATCATCCATGCCGGCACCCTGCTCGACCGGCCTGGCCGGGCGCCGCGCCGGCAGGCCAGCATCATCGTGCGCGGCGGCCGGATCGAGGCGGTGCGGGACGGCTTCGCCACGGTGCCCGCGGGCGCCCGCCTGATCGACCTCTCCGACCGCTTCGTGCTGCCCGGCCTGATCGACAGCCACGTCCATCTGACCTCGGACCGGGCCGGGATCGAGGGCCAGCTCGCCGCCTTCACCGAAAGCACGCCGCTGCACGCGTACGAGGCCGCCTGGAACGCCCGCAAGACGCTCGACGCCGGCTTCACCACCGTCCGCAATCTCGGCTCCTCCGACGGCATCACCCTGGCGCTCCGCGACGCGGTGAGCCGGGGCTGGGCGATCGGGCCGCGCATCGTTGACGCCGGCGCCTCGCTGTCGACGACCAGCGGCCACATGGACGAGACGCTCGGCGTGAACGAGGCTTTCCACGACGTGCTGCGCCGCGAGGGCACGACCTGCGACGGCGTCGAGGATTGCCGCCGCGCCGTCCGCCGCCAGATCGCGCGCGGCGTCGACGTCATCAAGATCGCCACCACCGGCGGGGTGAACAGCCGCATCGGCCTCGGCCTCGGCGCGCAGATGTTCGAGGATGAGGCGCGCGCCATCGTCGAGACCGCGCACCTCTACGGCAAGAAGGTCGCGGTCCACGCCCATGGCGCCGACGGCATCAACCTGGCGCTGCGCGTCGGCGCGGATTCGATCGAGCACGGCACCCTGCTCGACGACGAGAGCCTCCGCCTGTTCCGCCAGACCCGCGCTTATTACGTGCCGACCCTCTCGACCGTGAACGGCTATCTCGAGCGGCTTCGCGCCAATCCCAATGCCTATACGGGCGAGGTCCGCCGCAAGATCGAATGGCGGATCTCGATCACCGGCCAGGCGCTGCGCCGCGCCGTGCCCGCCGGCGTGCGCATCGCCTTCGGCACCGACGCCGGCGTCTCCATGCACGGCCGCAACGCCGACGAGTTCCTGCTCATGGTCCAGCACGGCATGGACCCCATGTCCGCGATCGTCGCCGCCACCGTGAACGCCGCGGACCTGCTCGGCATCGCCGCCGAGGCGGGGACGATCGAGCCCGGCAAGAGCGCCGACATCGTCGCCGTGCGCGGCGATCCGCTGACCGACGTCGGCGTGCTCCGGCGAATCGATTTCGTCATGGCGCGGGGGCGCGTGCACCGACTCGAATGAACAGGGAGACCAAGATGATGCGTTTCGATCGCCGCCAGTTCCTGCTCGGCAGCGCCGCCGCCACCGGCGCGCTGGCGCTGTCCGGCTGTGCCGCGGTGCCGCGCTCCGGCGCCGGCGATGCCCGGCTGCTCTACGACCGCATCTTCCAGGCGATGCTGCGCGGCAGCCCGGAAATGGCGACCGGCCTCGGCCTCGATACCGGCGCCAATGCCGATCTGCGGGGCAAGCTCAGTCCCTCCGGCCCGGCCGGCAAGACCGGCTCCTACGGTCCGCTGGTCGCGCAGCTGCCGGCGCTCCGCCGGCTCGCCGCCGGCGGCCTGCAGGGCCGCGACAAGGCCTTCGCCGATACGGTGCTGTGGCTCGGCGAGCGGGTCGACGACGTCTCGCGCACGCCCTGGGGCACGTTCGACGGCTATCCCGTTCCCTATGTGCTCTCGCAGCTCACCGGCTCCTATCAGAGCGTGCCGGACTTCCTCGACAGCCAGCACAAGGTCGAGAGCCGCGCCGATGCCGAGGCCTATATCGCCAGGCTGGAGGCCTTCGCCCGCAACGTCGATCTGGAGGTGGAGCATGCCCGCGCGGATGCCGGGCGCGGCGTGGTGCCGCCCGATTTCATCCTCGACAAGACGATCACGCAGACGCGGGCGCTCCGCGACCAGCGCGGCGCGCAGGCGGGCCTGGTCCAGTCGCTGGTGCGCCGGACGCGCGAGCGAAACATCGCGGGCGACTGGGGCCGGCAGGCGACGGCGATCGTCGACGGCCGCCTCGCCGCCGCGCTCGACCGGCAGCTCGCTCTGCTGACCGAGCTGCGCCGCGGCGCGAACCGCAACCCGGCGGCGGGCCGGCTGCCCGGCGGCCCGGCCTTCTACGCCCAGTGCCTGCGCTACCATACGTCGACCGGGATGAGCGCGGACGAGATCCACGAGACCGGGCTTCGCCAGCTCGCCGAGCTCGGCGCCGAGGCGGAGCTGCTGCTCCGCGCCGAGGGGCTCACCCAGGGCAGCGTCGGCGCGCGGATCACCGCGCTCGGCCGGCAGGAGCGGCACCAATATCCGAACACCGAGGCGGGCAGGGCGCAGATCATCGCCGATCTCACCGCCGCCATGAACCGGCTGCGCGCGCGCATGCCGGATTATTTCCAGACCATCCCGCGCTCGCCGATGGAGATCAAGCGCGTGCCGCCGGCGATCGAGCTGGGCGCGCCGCGTGGTTATGCGATGGGGCCCAGCCTCGACGGCTCGCGCGCCGGCGCCTTCTACATCAACCTGCGCGACACCCGCTCCTGGCCGAAATGGGCGCTGCCGACGCTCAACCATCACGAGGCGATCCCCGGCCATCTCTGGCAGGGCTCGATCGCGATCGAGAACCAGTCGATCCCGCTCCTCCACCGCAATATCGGCATCGCCGCTTATGGCGAGGGCTGGGGCCTCTATGCGGAACAGCTCGCGGAGGAGATGGGCGTCTATGCCGATTACCAGGTCGGCAAGCTCGGCATGATCCAGAGCTTCATGTACCGCTCGGCCCGCCTGGTCACCGACACCGGCATGCATGCAAAAGGATGGAGCCGGGAGCAGGCGATTCGGTTTTTCATGGAAAATGTCGGTCTCGACGAGCTCAGCTCGACGAGCGAAATCGAGCGCTACGTGGTCTGGCCCGGCCAGGCCTGCAGCTACAAGATCGGCCATAACGAATTCGTCCGGCTCCGCGAGGACGCGCGCCGCCAGCTCGGAAACCGCTTCGATCTCAAGGGTTTCCACGACGTCGTTCTCGCGAATAGCGATATGCCGCTGGAGGTGTTGGCGACGGTCGTGGCCGATTGGACGCGCGCCCGCCTCGCCTGATCTACTTTGTAACAAAAAAGGCGTGGAATCTGAACGGATATTGGGTATTTCACGGTGCGGGGTCGGTGGTATCTCCGAACTCTAGCTGGGAGGAAGTAATGCTTTCAAAGAAGTTGTCGGCGCTCGTCGCCGCATCGGTGCTCATGGGGAGCAGCGCTGCCGTCGCGCAGTCCGCTCAGCCCTTGAGCCTCGCCAGTGTGGCGCCGGCGGGCGCGATCACCTCGGACGCCAGCGCGCTCGACGATCGCAACGGCATCGGGATCTACATCATCGGCGCAGTCGTGCTCGGCCTCATCGTCTGGGGCGTGATCGAGCTGACCAAGGATGATGACGGCCCGAGCAGCCCGTAAGCCCTATCCCGGACATTCCGGATCAAAGCGCCCCGGTTCGCCGGGGCGTTTTTTTATCGGCGTCATTGCAGATCGTAATTGCATATTCATGCATAGATATGCATATGGCCCGCCATGATCGACGTCGCCATCCTTGGAGCCTCGGGGTTCGTGGGCGCGGAGCTGCTGCGGCTCTGCGCCGGCCATCCCCATATCCGCGCCACGCGTCTGTTCGGTGACAGCCAGGCGGGAGCGGCGCTCGCGGACGTGCACCCGCATCTCGCTCTGGCCTATCCCGGCGCCCGCGTCGAGCGGTTCGAACCGGCGGCGCTGGACGGCGCCGGCCTGGTCTTCGCCGCTTTGCCGCACGGCCACAGCCAGGCGGTCGCGCCGGAGATCATCGCCCGCGGCATCCCGTTCGTGGACCTCGGCGCCGACTTCCGCCTGAACGACGCCGCGAGCTACGAGCGCTGGTACAATGAGCCGCACCAGGCGCCCGACCTGATGGGCCGCTTCGTCTACGGCATTCCCGAGCTGCACCGCGCCGCGATCGCGGGCTCGAAGACGGTCGCGGCGGCCGGCTGCTACCCGACCTCGGCGATCCTCGCATTGCGGCCTTTGCTCGATCTGATCGATCCCGCCACGATCACCGTCGATGCCGCTTCCGGCGTCAGCGGCGCCGGCAAGGGCCTCAAGGACATCACCCACTTCAACAGCGTCGACGAGAATATGAACGCCTACGGCCTGCTTAATCATCGGCATACCGCCGAGATGGAGATGGAGCTGGGCGGCAGCATCCTGTTCACGCCGCATCTCGCGCCGATGAACCGGGGCATCCACGCGACCTGCACCGCGATCGCCAGGGGCCCCTGCGATCCCCTGCAGGCGTTGCGGGACGCCTATGCGGACGAGCCCTTCATCCATGTCTCGGACAAGGCGCCCTCGACCAAATGGACCCTGGGCTCCAACGCCGTCCATCTCACCGCCCGCTATGACGCGCGCACCGGCCGCGTGCTGGCGCTCGCGGCGCTCGACAATCTCGTGAAGGGCGCGGCCGGGCAGATGATCCAGTGCGCCAATCTGATGCTCGGCCTCGACGAGGCCGCGGGCCTGTCAAAAGTAGGAGTGTGGCCGTGAAGCGGATAAATCCTCCCCGGAACGGGGAGGGGGACCATGCGCAGCATGGTGGAGGGGGCCCAGTGCCTCGCTCCCGGGCCCCCTCCACCACGCCGCTTCGCGCCGCGGTCCCCCTCCCCGTACCGGGGAGGATTTGAGGCATGAGCGTCACCGCCGCCCCGGGCTTCGTCGCCGCCGGCTGCCATGCCGGGATCAAGCATCGCAAATATGACATGGCGCTCGTCGCCACCGATGACGGCCAGCCCGTCACCGCCGTCGGCGTGTTCACCCAGAACAAGTTCGTCGCCCCGCCGGTGGTGCTTGACCGCGTCCGCCTCGCGGCGAGCGGCGGCAAGGCCGCGGCCGTGATCGTCAATTCGGGCAACGCCAATGCCGGGACCGGCGCCGCGGGCATGGCCGATGCCGAGGCGATGAGCCAGGCGGCCGCCGACGCGTTGGGCATCGACAAGGCCCATGTCCTGGTCTCCTCGACCGGGATCATCGGCACGCCGCTGCCCATGGACGTGATCCTCGCCGCGACGCCGAAGCTCGCGAAGAAGCTCTCCGTCGAGGGCGGGCATGACGCGGCCAAGGGCATCCTCACCACCGATCATGTGGCGAAGGAGGCGGTGGTCAGGGGCTCCACCTTCACGCTCGGGGGCATGGCCAAGGGCTGCGGCATGATCGCGCCCAACATGGCGACCATGCTCGCTTATCTCACCACCGACGCGGACGTCCCGCGCGAGGAGCTGCAGCGCATCCTGAAGGACGCCGCCGACCGCAGCTTCAACACGCTCAACGTCGACGGGGCGACCTCGACCAATGACAGCGTCATTCTGCTCGCCAACGGCCGGGCCGGCCCGCCCGACCTCGCCGAATTCGCCGACGCCGTGCACAAGCTCTGCGAGGAATTGACCCTGCTCATGGCGAAGGATGCGGAAGGGATGACCAAGATGGTCATGCTCCGCGTCACCGGCGCCGCCTCCGACGCCGAAGCCCGCGCCGCCGCCAAGAATATCGCCGAGAACAATCTCGTCAAATGCTCCTGGTACGGCTCCGACCCTTATTGGGGCCGCCTGCTCGGCGCGGCCGGTTCGGCCGGCGTCGAATTCGACAGCGACAAATCGGCTGTCGCTTATGGCGGGATCACCGTGTCGCGCGGCGGCATCGAGATCGACCATGACCGCCCGGCGGTCGCCAAGCACATGCAGAACGAGAAGATCGAGATCGAGGTGGATCTCGGCGCCGGCACCGGCTCGGCGCAGGTGATCGGCATCGATCTCGGCCCCGGCTACATCAAGGAAAATTCGGTCACGTCATGAGCACGCCTCCGGCCCTTACCGCGCAGATCCTCGTCGAGGCCTTGCCCTACATCCAGCGCTTCGCCGGCAAGTCCGTCGTCGTGAAGCTCGGCGGCGCCGCGATCGACAAGGAGCTGGACCGCGCCCTCGCGCAGGATGTGCTGCTGCTGCGCAGCGTCGGCGTGCGCTGCGTGCTCGTCCATGGCGGCGGCCCCCAGGTCGACGAGATGATGCGCAAGCTCGGCAAGCAGCCGGAGTTCAAGGACGGCCTGCGCGTCACCGACGAGGAGACGCTCGACATCGTCCGCACCGTGCTGGTCGGCAAGGTGAACCGCGATCTCGTCGCCACGATCAACCGCGAGACACAGAACGATCCGGTCGCGGTCGGGGTCTCGGGCGAGGATGGCGGCCTGCTCATCACCACGCCGCGCGACGCCGCGCTCGGCTTCGTCGGCGATGTCGCCCATGTCCGCGCCGACCGGCTGCACGGCCAACTCGACCAGGGCTATGTCCCGGTCGTCTCCACGGTCGGGGCCGATCCGTCGGGCCAGCCCTATAATATCAATGCCGACGAGGCGGCGATGGCGATCGCCGTCGCCATGGGCGCCGAGAAGATCGTCTACCTGACCGCGGCGCCCGGCCTGCTCGAGGATCCGAAGGACGAGGCCAGCCTCGTCCCGCGCCTCACCGTCGCCGAGCTCGAGCAGCGGATCAGCCATGAGAGCGTGTCCAAGGGCATGATCCCGAAGCTTCGCGCCTGCGCCGACGCGGTCGAGGGCGGGGTCGGCTCCGCGCACATCATCGACGGCCGCGTGCCGCACGCTTTGCTCATCGAGGTGCTGACCGACAAGGGCATCGGCACGATGATCCGGAAGGAGCCCTGGTAATGGCGGATGACGCAATGGCCGACCTGCTCAGCATCGCCGATCTGCCCGAGGGGGCCTTCGCGGAGATCCTCGCGCTCGCCGAGCGGACCGATCTCGGCGCGCCGCTCGCGGGGAAGGGGGTCGCCCTGGTCTTCCAGAAGCCGTCCGCGCGCACCCGCAATTCCACGGAGATGGCGGTCGTCCAGCTCGGCGGCCACCCGGTCTACATCCAGAAGGAGGAGGTCGGCATCGACACGCGCGAGAGCGCGGAGGACGTCGCCCGCACGCTCGCCTGCTATCACAGCATCATCGCCGCCCGGGTGATGGACCATCGCCATCTCGTCCGCATGGCCGCCGCCGCGGACGTGCCGGTCGCCAATCTGCTCTCCGACACCGATCATCCCTTCCAGGCGCTCGCGGACCTGCTCACCGTCAAGCAATTGCTCGGCCGGCTGGAGGGCGCGCGGATCGCCTGGGTCGGCGATGCGGACAACAATGTCGCCCGCAGTCTCGCCCAGGGCTGCGTCGCGGTCGGCGCCGAGCTGACCCTGGCCAGCCCCGAGGGCTATCGCCTTTCCGACGCGCCCTACGGCGTGCGGCAGGTCGCCGATCCGGCCGAGGCCGTGGAGGGCGCCGAGATCGTCTATACCGACGTCTGGGTGTCGATGGGCCAGGACGACGAGGCCGAGGCGCGGCTCGAGGCCTTCGCGCCCTATCAGGTCAACGAGGCGCTGATGGCGCGGGCGGGCGACGCCTGGTTCCTCCACTGCCTCCCCGCCCGCCGCGGCGAGGAGGTCACCCATGGCGTGATGGAAAGCCCGCGCAGCGCCGTCTGGCGCCAGGCCGAGAACCGCATGCACACCGCCCGCGGCGCCCTGGCCTGGCTGGCGGGGGTCAGATGATGCGGTCCGTAAGATCCTCCCCTTCAGGGGAGGGGGACCGCACGCAGTGCGGTGGAGGGGCCGCCGCGTCAGCGGCGGTTGCACCGCCGCCCCTCCACCATGCTCTGCATGGTTCCCCTCCCCTGAAGGGGAGGATTTCAGCATGACCGACACCCGCACCCGGCGCCTGCGCATCCTCGCCGAACTGATCCGCTCGGGCGCCTTCGTGTCGCAGGAGGAGCTGACCGAGAAGCTCAGGGAGCTCGGCTTCGCGGTCACCCAGGCGACGGTCTCCCGCGATCTGGAGCAGCTCGGCGCGGTCAAGGTGAAGCGCGGCGGCGTCCTCTCCTACGCGCTCCCCGATCAGCTCGGCGCCGCCGACTGGAGCGCGGGCCGGCTCGAGCGGATCCTGCGCGAGTTCGTCGCGTCGATCGAGGCCGCCGGCGCCCTCATCGTGATCAAGACCCCGCCGGGCTCGGCCCATCTCGTCGCCTCGGCGATCGACACCGCCCAGCTCCCCGAAATCGCCGGCACCGTGTCGGGCGACGACACGATGTTCGTCGCCGTCCGCGACGGCGTCGCCATCCACCAGGTCATGGCCCGCTTCGAGCGGCTGCTTGGGCGGGAGAAGGAAGTCTACGCATGATGGCGCGCATGTGCTCCTGCGAAAGCAGGAGCCCAGCCGCGCCGCCAGGGAAAACTGGGCTCCTTCCGCAGGAGCACCACATCAGGGAAAAGACATGACCGAATTGCCCAAGCCCAAGAAAGTCGTCCTCGCTTATTCGGGCGGCCTCGACACCTCGATCATCCTGAAATGGCTGCAGACCGAATATGGCGCGGAGGTGGTCACCTTCACCGCCGATCTCGGCCAGGGCGAGGAGGTGGAGCCGGCGCGGCGCAAGGCGGAGCTGCTCGGGATCAGGCCGGAGAACATCTTCATCGACGATCTGCGCGAGGAGTTCGTCCGCGACTATGTCTTCCCGATGTTCCGCGCGAACACCGTCTATGAGGGCCAGTATCTGCTCGGTACCTCGATCGCCCGGCCGCTCATCGCCAAGCGCCAGATCGAGATCGCCCGCATGGTCGGCGCCGACGCGGTTTGCCACGGCGCCACGGGCAAGGGGAACGACCAGGTCCGCTTCGAGCTCGGCTATTACGCCCTCGAGCCCGACATCCGCGTCATCGCCCCCTGGCGCGAATGGGAGTTCGTCAGCCGCGAGCAGCTGATCGACTTCGCCGAGCGGCACCAGATCCCGATCGCCAAGGACAAGCAGGGAGAGGCGCCCTTCTCGGTCGACGCCAACCTGCTCCATTCCTCCTCCGAGGGGAAGGTGCTTGAGGACCCGGCCGTCGAGGCGCCCGAATATGTCCACCAGCGCACCATCGCGCCGGAGGACGCGCCGGACACGCCGACCGTGATCGAGATCGCGTTCGAGCAGGGCGACCCCGTCGCCATCGACGGCGAGCGCCTGTCGCCCGCCGCCTTGCTCACCAGGCTCAACCAGCTCGGCCACGACAACGGCATCGGTCGGCTCGACCTGGTCGAGAACCGCTTCGTCGGCATGAAGTCGCGCGGCGTCTACGAGACCCCCGGCGGCACCATCCTGCTCGCGGCCCATCGCGGCATCGAGAGCATCACCCTCGACGGCGGCGCCATGCATCTCAAGGACGAGCTCATGCCGCGCTACGCCAGGCTCATCTATAACGGCTTCTGGTTCTCGCCCGAGCGCGAGATGCTGCAGGCCCTGATCGACAAGAGCCAGGCGCATGTCACCGGCACGGTCCGCGTGAAGCTCTACAAGGGCAATGCGATCGTCATCGGCCGCGAAAGCCCGCTCTCGCTCTACGACCAGGATCTGGTCACCTTCGAGGAAGGCCAGAGCGGCTACGACCATCGCGACGCCGCTGGCTTCATCCGCCTCAACGCCCTGCGCCTCCGCATCGCCGCGAAACGGGCGCGGCGGGGCTAGCTGTAGGTCCTCCCCGGCACGGGGAGGGGGACCGCGACGCGTAGCGGCGTGGTGGAGGGGCCGCCGCGTCAGCGGCGGTTGCACCGCCGCCCCACCACCATGCTGCGCATGGTCCCCCTCCCCGTGCCGGGGAGGATTTGATATCGTTCCGGTATGAGCCTCGCCCGCAACCTCGCCGCCGTCCTCCTGCTCGCCGTCCTCCCGGCGACCCAGGCGGCCGCCGCCGACCCCTTCGTCACCGTCAGCCCGACCGCCGACGGCAGCACCGGGCTCGCTTGGTGGCTGCTGGACATGAACAGCCGGCCCAAGGGCACGACCGTCGCCGGAATCACCCTGGCCCAGATCAACGCCGCGCTGGGCGCGGGCGAGCCCCGCTGGTGCGCCGCCGACGTGCTGACCCCCGCTTCCTTCACCTCGCCCGATCCCGCGGTGCGGGCGGAGATCGCGCAATCCGTGACCGGGCCCGCGGGCAGCATCTTCAGCGCGACCACGCGCATGACCGGCGTCCCGCTCACGGCCGTGGTCGGCAATTATCTCGCCTGCGACGGCGGCGTCGCGCCCTTCGTGCTGCTCGTCCAGCCGGCCGCGACGGGGGCGACGCTCGTCTATGTGCGGGGCTATTTCGGCTGGACGCCGTTCATCGCCGTGCGCGCCGACGCGAACCGCCTCATCGTCAGCTCCTGCCTCGAATGCGACCATGCGGAGATCCTGACCTACCGCGCCGGCCGCTTCTCCTGGCGCAGCGAAAATCCCTGACGCGCCGATGCGCGGCGAGACCGATCTCGGCCGGCTGCTGGCGGGCATGGCGCCGGTCCTCGACCCGATCGAATATGGCTTCGAGACCGCCGCCGGGGCACAGCCGCTCGGCGACGCCTTCGCCCTGATCCGCGAGGCCGAGGGCGTGACCGTGATCCGCCCCGGCGCGGGCTGGGCGCGGATCACGCTCACCATCCACTCCAGCCTCGCCGCCGTGGGCCTCACCGCCCGTGTCGCGACGGCGCTGGCCGACCGGGGCATCAGCGCCAACATGGTCGCCGCCTTCCACCACGACCATGTCTTCGTGCCCTGGGACAGGCGGGAAGATGCGCTCGCAATTCTGAAAGGGCTAACTCGCGATCATTGACTCCTGCAGTGAACTTTGTTATTCAAAGTACATTAGGGAGATCAAGATGCTGAAACCGATTCTCGCGGCCGGTCTATCGCTCGCCGCGGCGACCGCCGCCGCCGCCCAGGCGCAACAGGCCGTGCCCCGGCAGCCCGCGCCGCAATGCGCTGTCGCCGATACCGCCACCACCGCGGAAGAGGTCCGCGCGAACGGCCTGGTCGCGCAATATATCCGCCCGAACCGGCCCGGCCGCCATCCGGCTTTGCTCATCCTCGGCGGCTCCGAGGGCGGCACGGAAGGGGTCCGCCGCCTCGCCGCGCCCTTCGCCGCCCAGGGCTATGCCGTGCTCGCGCTCACCTATTTCGGCGCCGAGGGCGTGCCGCAGAATCTCGACCAGATCCCGCTCGAATATTTCGCCACCGGCCTCGCCTGGCTCGCCGCCCGCGCCGAGGTCGATCCGGCGCGGCTCGGCGTCTACGGCATCTCCAAGGGCGGCGAGGCGGCCCTGCTCGTCGCCAGCCGCAACCCGCGGGTGCGCGCGACCGTCGCCGGCGTGCCCAGCAACGTGACCTGGCAGGGCATCATCCGCCCCGCCTGGGACAATCGCTCGAGCTGGTCCGAGGGCGGCCGGCCGCTGCCCCATCTCGCTTATGATTTCAGCCGCGGCTTCACCTCCATATATGCGCTCTACGAAGGCGCGCTGGCCAATCTCGCGCAGCATCGCGACGCGGAGATCCCCGTCGAGCGGATCAACGGCGCGGTCCTGCTCATCTCCGGCCGTGCCGACCGGCTCTGGCCGTCCAGCGCCATGTCGGACGCGGTGGTGGCCCGGCTGCGCGCGCACGATTTCCGCTTCCCCGTGCAGCATCTCGCCTTCGACGATGCCGGCCATGCCGCGTCGTCGCCGCCGGCGCTCGGCGCCTCCAGCCAGGGGCCCGACAGCTTCGTCGGCGGCACGGTCGAGGGCAATGCCCGCGCCCGCGCCGAAAGCTGGCGCGCGACCCTCTGCTTCCTCCGCGACGCGCTGGCCACGCCGGCGCGGCGCTGAGCACGGAACCAGCGATCTAAAGAAAGGAGTCATCCCGGCGAAGGCCGGGACCCATGCACACGGTTTGCGGAGGCTATGCGCAAGCACTTTCGCCCGTCCGGCCAGGCAGGTGTGCATAGGTCCCGGCCTTCGCCGGGATGACTCCCCGCGCACCGCGACTTTGTTGGATACAAGTTGGAAATCGCCTGCCAAGCTGGCGCAATGACCATCTGTCGTCCGCCTGTCCGTCGCACCGGCCGAAACCGCCTTGGCCACTCGGTTCACCGCAATTTCCCCGCGACGTTTCGGCACTTTTGTCACCTTATCGGCCCCGCATGAGCCTCGCGATTCTCGAGACCGGCGCGCCGCCGCCCGAATTGCTCCCCGAGCACGGCCATTATCCGGCCATGTTCGAGCGCCTGCTGGGCGTCGAGGCGACCACCTATGAGGTCCGCGCCGGGGAGCTGCCGCCCGATGTCGCGCGGCATGAAGCCTATCTGGTCACCGGCTCCTCGGCCGGCGTCTATGAGGATCTGCCCTGGATCCCGCCTTTGATCGATTTCCTGCGCGCGGCACGGGGTCAGGCGAAACTGGTCGGCATCTGCTTCGGCCATCAGGTGATGGCGCAGGCCTTTGGCGGCCATGTCGAGAAGTCGCCCAAGGGCTGGGGCGTCGGCCTTCATTCCTATCCCGTCGTCCGTCGGGAGGCGTGGATGGACGATATCCCGCTCGTCTCCGCCGTGGCCTCCCACCAGGACCAGGTCGTGCGGGCGCCGCCCGGCGCGCGGCTGACTGTGTCCTCCGCCTTCACGCCTCATGCCGGCCTCGCCTGGGACGACGGCATGGCGATCTCCTTCCAATTCCATCCGGAGATGAGCACGGCCTTCGCCCGCGCCCTCTACGACAGCCGCCGCGACCGCATCCCGGACGTGGACGCCGCCATCGCCTCGCTCGACGCGCCCAACGACAGCGCCCGCATCGGCGCGTGGATCAACCGCTTCCTGACCGGGCCGCGATGATGATAAGCGGCACAAACGAATCCTGAGGGGAGCAAGCCACACATGAAGACCCGCGCCGCCGTCGCCTTCGCCGCCAAGCAGCCGCTGGAGATCGTCGAGCTGGACCTGGAAGGGCCGAAGGCCGGCGAGGTGCTGGTCGAGATCATGGCGACCGGCATCTGCCACACCGACGCCTATACGTTGGACGGGTTCGACAGCGAGGGGCTCTTCCCCTCGGTTCTCGGCCATGAAGGGGCGGGCGTGGTCCGCGAAGTCGGGGCAGGGGTGACCTCGGTGAAGCCCGGCGACCATGTGATCCCGCTCTACACGCCCGAATGCCGGCAGTGCAAAAGCTGCCTCTCGGGCAAGACCAACCTCTGCACCGCGATCCGCGCCACCCAGGGCAAGGGCCTGATGCCGGACGGCACCAGCCGCTTCTCCTACAAGGGCGAGACCATCTACCATTATATGGGCTGCTCGACCTTCTCCAACCACACGGTCCTGCCCGAGATCGCGGTCGCGAAGATCCGCGAGGACGCGCCCTTCCAGACCAGCTGCTATATCGGCTGCGGCGTCACCACCGGCGTCGGCGCGGTGGTGAACACGGCCAAGGTGCAGGTCGGCGACAATGTCGTGGTCTTCGGCCTCGGCGGCATCGGCCTCAACGTCATCCAGGGCGCGAAACTGGCCGGCGCGGGCAAGATCGTCGGCATCGACATCAATCCGGCGCGCGAGGAATGGGGCCGCCGCTTCGGCATGACCGAGTTCCTCAACACCAGGAACATGTCGCGCGAGGACGTGGTCGCCAAGGTCGTCGAGCTGACCGACGGCGGCGCCGACTACACGTTCGACTGCACCGGCAATACCGAGGTGATGCGCACCGCGCTCGAGGCCTGCCATCGCGGCTGGGGCACCTCGATCATCATCGGCGTCGCCGAGTCCGGCAAGGAGATCGCGACCCGGCCCTTCCAGTTGGTCACCGGCCGCAACTGGCGCGGCACCGCCTTCGGCGGCGCCAAGGGGCGCACCGACGTGCCGAAGATCGTCGACTGGTATATGAACGGGAAGATCGAGATCGATCCGATGATCACCCACGTGCTGAGCCTCGAGGAGATCAACAAGGGCTTCGACCTGATGCATGCGGGCGAGAGCATCCGCAGCGTCGTGGTCTATTGAGGAGGGAAGGCATGTTCACGCATCTGCTCGTCGGCACCAACGACACCGCGAAGTCCAAGCAATTCTACGACGCCACTTTGGGCGCGCTCGGTTACGATCCGGGCTTCGACGCCGGCACCCGCTTCTTCTACCGCGGCGCGCAGGGCGCTTTCGGGGTCACCAAGCCGATCGACGGCCAGCCGGCCGTGGCGGCCAATGGCGGCACGATCGGCTTCGCCGCCGCCGACAAGGATCAGGTGGATGCCTTCCACGCCGCCGGGCTGGCCAATGGGGGCAGCTCGGAAGGCGATCCGGGGCCGCGGCCGAACGCGCCGGGCAATGCCTATGGCGCCTATCTGCGCGATCCGGACGGCAACAAGATCTGCGCCTTCTGCCAATTGCCGGGCTAGGCGTCCGGACCGGGAGGAGAAGATGATCAACCATGTCATGGTCGGCTCGAACGACATCGAGCGGTCCAAGATCTTCTACGATGCGGTGTTCGGCACGCTCGGGGCGGGCGAGCCGATCCGCAACGTCGCGGACAGCGGCCACATCCGGCTCTTCTATCGGCACGACGGCGGCACCTTCTGCGTCAGCCAGCCGATCGACGGCCGGCCGGCCACCTTCGCGAACGGCGGCACGATCGGCTTCAAATGCGGTTCGCCCGAGCAGGTGAAGGCCTTCCACGACGCCGGCGTCGCCCATGGCGGCAGTTCGGCCGAGGATCCGCCCGGGCTGCGCAACGGCGTGCTCGGCCCGATGCACCTGTCCTACGTCCGCGATCCCGACGGCAACAAGCTCTGCGCGATCCACCGGCCCGCTTGAGGAACCGCGTGGACCGCGGCCTCGTTCTCCCGCCGCAACGGGCGGTGACCGCCCCTGGAGAACGAGGTCATGAAAGGCATATTGGCATGGGCGATCGGGATCCCGATTCCGATCATCATCCTGCTCTACATCTTCAACGTGTTCTGAGCGTGGCGCGGGCTTCCTTCCGCGCCGGCGCGCCGGAGGAAGCCCGATGACCCTCGAGACCATCTCCACCAACAAGAGCTTCGGCGGCGTCCAGGGCGTCTACCGCCACCAGTCCGCCGAGACCGGCACGCCGATGGCCTTCTCGGTCTACGTTCCGCCCCAGGCGGAGCGGATCGGCAGGCTGCCGGTCGTCTGGTATCTGTCCGGCCTCACCTGCACCCACGCCAACGTCACCGAGAAAGGCGAGTTTCGCCGCGCTTGCGCCGAGCATGGCCTGATCTTCGTCGCCCCGGACACCAGCCCGCGCGGCGAAGGCGTGCCCGACGACGAGGCCTATGATTTCGGCCAGGGCGCGGGCTTCTATGTCGACGCGACCGAGGAACCCTATGCGGCCCATTACCGCATGTATTCCTACCTCACCGAGGAGCTGCCCGCTCTGGTCGCCGCGCATTTCCCGGCGGACATGGACCGGCAGGGGATTACCGGCCATTCCATGGGCGGCCACGGCGCGCTGACCATCGGCCTCCGCAATCCCGGCCGCTACCGCGCCATTTCCGCCTTCGCGCCGATCGTCGCGCCCGGGCGGGTGCCGTGGGGCGAGAAGGCGCTCGGCCGTTATCTTGGCGCGGATCGCGTCGCCTGGCGGCGGCACGACGCGGTCGCCCTGATCGAGGACGGCGCGCGCGTGCCGGAACTGCTCGTCGACCAGGGCGAGGCCGATACCTTCCTCGCCGAACAGTTGCGCCCGGACCTGCTCGAAGCGGCCTGCGCGGCCGCGGACATCGGCCTCACGCTGCGCCTGCAGCCGGGCTATGATCACAGTTACTATTTCATCTCATCGTTCATGGCCGACCATCTCCGCTGGCACGCCGAGCGGCTCTGAATCGCTGCGCGTGGTCCGGCGAAGGCCGGACCGCTGGACAAGGAGTCGCGGTAAGCGGCCTTGCACTGCCGCACTGCACAATTCGATAATCGGCTGAAAGATAAGAAAATTCTAATCGTAACGGGGGCGACGTGAAAAATTCACCCCTCCGTTGACGCACTGCAGCAAAACAGGCGAGCATCCCCCTCGACGCCCTGCGGGGGCGGCTGTCCCCCACGGGTGTCGCTTTAGGCACCGCGCGGTCCGTTACCGCGAAACGGGGGAGCGACATGAAGCTGATCATCGCGATCATCAAACCCTTCAAGCTGGAGGAGGTGCGCGACGCGCTCGCCGCCTCAGGCGTGCAGGGCATGACCATATCCGAAGTGAGGGGGTTCGGCCGACAGAAAGGCCAGACCGAAATCTACCGCGGCGCCGAATATACGACGTCGTTCGTGCCCAAGGTGCGGATCGAGCTGGTCGTGCCCGAAGGGCAGGCCGCCGCCGCCGTCGAGGCGATCCAATCCACCGCCAGCACCGGTACGATCGGCGACGGCAAGATCTTCGTGCTCGACGTCGCCCAGGCGATCCGGATCCGCACCGGCGAGCTCAACGATGACGCGATCTAGGGGGGCTGACATGTCACTCAACACACGAACTGGGAAATATCTGGGCTGGGGCGGCGCGGCCGCCTTGCTCCTCCTGCTGCTGCCCAATGCGGCCCTAGCCCAGGAGGCCGCCGCCGCGGCGCCCACGCCCAACAAGGGCGACACCGCCTGGATGATGACCTCGACGGTCCTCGTCCTGCTGATGATCCTGCCGGGCCTCGCCCTGTTCTACGGCGGCCTCGCGCGCACCAAGAACATGCTGTCGGTGATGACCCAAGTCGGCGCCGCGGCGGCGCTCGCCATGCTGGTCTGGGTCGGCTGGGGCTATACCATGGCGTTCGGCGACGGCGGCAATGCAGTCATCGCCGGCTTCGGCAAGGCCTTCCTGAAGGGGGTCACGCCGGATTCGACCGTGGCCACCTTCTCGGACGGCGTGGTCATCCCGGAATATGTGTTCATCTGCTTCCAGATGACCTTCGCGGCGATCACCCTCGCCCTGGTTCTCGGCTCGGTGGTGGAGCGCATCAAGTTCGCCGCCGTGCTGGTCTTCGGCGTCGTCTGGCTGACCATCGTCTACTTCCCGATCGCGCACATGGTGTGGGCGGGCAACGGCCTGTTCTACACCTGGGAGCCGGCCGCGCTCGATTTCGCGGGCGGCACCGTCGTCCACATCAATTCGGGCGTCTCGGCGCTGGTCGCCTGCCTCATCCTGGGCAAGCGCATCGGCTATCCGCGCGAGCCCATGCCGCCGCACTCGCTGGTGATGACCGGCATCGGCACGGGCCTGCTCTGGGTGGGCTGGTTCGGCTTCAACGCCGGCTCGGCGCTGGAGGCGAACGGGTCGGCCGCGTTGGCGATGATCAACACCTTCGCCGCCACCGCCGCCGCGGGCCTCGCCTGGATGCTCGCCGAGAAGATCACCGGCCGCAAGCCCTCGGCGCTGGGCTTCTGCTCCGGCATCATCGCCGGCCTGGTCGCGATCACGCCGGCCGCGGGCAATTCGGGTCCGCTCGGGGCGATCGTGCTCGGCGCCGTTGCCGGCATCATCTGCTACTTCGCGGTGAGCTTCCTGAAGCCCAGGCTCGGCTATGACGACGCGCTCGACACGTTCGGCATCCATGGCATCGGCGGCATCGTCGGCGCGCTCGGCACCGGCGTGGTCTACGCGGCCTCGCTCGGCGGCCCGAGCGGCGAGGATTACGACATGGGCGGCCAGCTGGTCGTCCAGGCGCTGACCGTCGGCACGACCATAATCTGGGCCGCCGTCGGCACCGCCATCGCCATCTTCGTCGCCAAGCTGCTCACTGGCCTGAGGGTCAAGGAAGAGGTGGAGCGCGAAGGCCTCGACCTCGGGGAGCATGGCGAGCGCGCCTACAACCACTGATCACGGGAAGAGACTGCATCGCCGGCGGGCGCGAAAGTGCCCGCCGGCGATGAACGGGAGGAGGGACGGGACGGACACCGCAGAGCGGGCCGCCCGCCGCGAAAGGCGCACCGAAACATTTTCGAGAAGGGGAAAACCCGATGCGCACCAAGTTCGTCCTTTGCCTCGGCGCCGCTGCCGCCGCTCTCGCCGCCGCCACGCCGGCCGCGGCCCACGATCTCGGCGGAGGCTTCACGATCAACGGCGGCGCCACCGTGGTGTCCGACTATCGCTTCCGCGGGATCTCGCAGACCGACCGGCGCTTCGCCGTGCAGGGCACGCTCAGCCTCGGCCACAGCTCTGGCGTCTATGCCACGATCTGGGGCTCCTCGATCGACGATTATGTCGCCGGCGGTTCGGACCAGGAGATCGATTTCGTGGTCGGCTGGCGCAAGACCTGGGGCAGCACCACGGTCGATGTCGGCCTGCTCTATTATTATTATCCGGGCGGCGAGACGATCGTCCCCGGGCTCGACACCGACTTCTTCGAGCCCTTCGTCTCGGTCTCGCATGTCGTCGGCCCGGTGACCTTGAAGGCCACCGCCAATTATGCGCCCAGCCAGTCGGCGCTCTCGATCGGCGCCGGCAACGAGGACAATCTCTATCTCGCCGGCGACGTCTCCGCGAGCCTCGGCCACGGCTTCAGCGTCTCGGGCCATCTCGGGCACAGCTTCGGCCCGTCCTACCTGACCATCGGCGACGGCTATACCGACTGGAACCTGGGCGTCAGCTACACGACCGGGCCGCTGACCGTCGGCGTGCAATATGTCGACACCGACGCGACCGCCCTCTCGCCCATCAACGCCCGCAACATCTCGGGTTCGGGCGTCGTGGCCTCGGTCGGCGTCGCCTTCTAGGGAGACCGCAAGGCGGGATGCGGATGGCGATGGGGGTCGCCTTGGGTCCACGTCCCGCCCGGCGGCATGGCCGGCGTCACCGGAATGCGCGGGGCAGGCGCGGACCGGCGAGGCCGGCCATTTCCTTTTGCTTGCAGATCAGAGCGAGCGGGCGATCAGCAGCTTCATGATCTCGCTGGACCCGCCATAGATGCGCTGCACCCGGGCATCGCGCCACATCCGGGCGATCGGATAATCGTTGATATAGCCGTAGCCGCCATGCAGCTGCAGGCAGGCGTCGACCAGCTCGCCCTGCGCCTCGCTGACCCACAGCTTGGCGATCGCCGCATTGGTCGCGTCCAGCTCGCCCTTCAGCAGCCGCTCGATGCAGTCGTTGACGAAGACGCGGGCGACGACCGCCTTGGCCTTGCAGTCGGCCAGCACGAACTGGCTGTTCTGGAAGGAGATGACCGGCTGGCCGAAGGCCTTGCGGTCCTTCACATAGGCGATCGTCTCCTCGAGCGCCTTCTCCATCGCCACCGCGCTGCCGATCGCGATCAGCAGCCTTTCCCGGGGGAGCTCCGCCATCAGCTGGTAGAAGCCCTTGCCCTCCTCGCTGCCGAGCAGATTGTCCGCCGGCACCCAGACGTCGTCGAAGAACAATTCGGACGTGTCCTGCGCGTCGAGCCCGACCTTGTCGAGCTTGCGGCCGCGCCGGAAGCCCTCGACCTCGTCCGGCTCCACCACGAACAGGGAGACGCCCTTGGCGCCCTCGGCCGGGTCGGTCTTGGCGACGACGACGATCAGGTCGGCGATCTGGCCGTTGGAGATGAAGGTCTTTGCGCCGTTGATCCGATAGCCGTTGCCGTCCCTGAGCGCGGTGGTGCGCACCGACTGGAGGTCGGACCCGGCGCCCGGCTCGCTCATCGCGATCGCCGCGACCCGCTCGCCGCTGACCAGTTTCGGGAGCCACTTCCGCTTCTGCCCCTCGGTGCCGTGCGCCTGGATGTACGGCGTGATGATGACATTGTGCAGGCCGGCGGCGAAGCCCTCGACGCCCTTGCGGATGATCGTTTCGGCGACGACCACGTCGTGCCGGAAATCGCCGCCATGGCCGCCATAGGCCTCGGGCACGCTGACTCCGAGCAGGCCGGCCTCGCCCGCCTCGCGCCAGAAGGCGCGCTCGACCATGCCGTCCTCGCGCCATTTCGCCACCCGCTCTGGCGGGGCGTTGCGGTCCAGGAACTTGCCGACCGAATCCGCGAACATGCGGATCTCCTCGTCGGCCATGAAGGCGGGCTCTGGAAAGGCGGGGCTGGTCATGCGCCGATTGTGGGCGGAAAGGGCAGGCACGCGCAAGATTGACGCCACGTCACCCTGTACCTTTGCTAACCGTCCCGTTCATCGCCCGCTCAGGCGCTTTGGGTGAAACCGCTTCGGTCCGGGCGGCGTTTTTCGCCCGAGTGCCCCTACTTGCAAAATCGGAGAGCCTGTATGTTCAGGACATTCATTCTCGGCGCCGCGGTGACGCTCAGTGCGACCGTTGCCTTCGCGCCCACCGAAGCGAGCGCGCAGTCGCGCTATCGCGACGGTTATTCCAGCCGCTATGACGGCTATCGCGACGGCCGCCGCTACCGTGACGGCTATCGCGGCGATTATCGCCGCTATCGTGGCGACCGTTATCGCGGCTATCGCGGCCGCTATTACCGCCCGCGCACCCGCGTGAACGTCTATTACGGCAGCCCGGGTTACGGTTATGGCTACGGCTATCCGAGCTACGGCTACGGTTATGGCGGCGGCTATTATCCGAGCTATTATGGCGGCGGCTATTACGGCCGTGGCTATCCGCGCGGTTATTACGGGCGCAGCCGCTATCGCTGCGGCAGCGGCACGACCGGCGCGATCGTCGGCGGCGCCACCGGCGCGCTGATCGGCCGCGAGATCGGCCGTGACGGCCGCGGTTATCGCCGGGGCCGCAACAGCGGCACCACCGGCGCGATCATCGGCGGCGCGATCGGCGCCCTGGTCGGCCGCGAGGCGACCCGCTGCTAAAGATAATGTTGCGTTGAAATTGGGGACGGTCGCGGCAACGCGGCCGCCCCTTTTCAATTCAGCCTTCCGCCGCCTGCTTCGCGCGCCGGGCCACTTCGGCCGCATTGGGCTGTTCGAAGGCGAAGGAGCCGGTGCTGACCGGGCCCTTCGGCCGGTAACGGCTCATGATGACGCCGGTGGTGGCGGTCTCGCTGGCGACCAACTCCCACTCGCCGGCCGCGGCATCCTCGCCATACCAGCGCTTGCCCTTGCCCAGGATAACCGGGAAGGTCATCAGGCTGAGCTCGTCGACCAGGCCGGCGGCCAGCAGCGACCGGACCAGCACCGAACTGCCCTGGGTCAGCAGGTCCGGCCCGTCGCCTTCCTTCAGCCGCGCCACCGCCGCAGGCACGTCTCCCTCCAGCTTCATGCTGTTCGCCCAGGCGAAGGGTTCGCCGAGGTCGGCGGAGGTCGCGACATATTTGGTGATGCCCGTGAACAAGGGCCCCGGCTCGTCCTGCGTATGCCCCCAATGGGCGGCGAAGATCTCGTAGGTCCGCCGGCCGAGCAACAGGTCGAAGGGGCGGGCGAAGGCCTCGCCCATCCGTGCCTCCATCGCCGCGTCCCAATGGCCGAAGCTCCAGCCGCCATGAAGGAAGCCGCCGCTCGGATCCTCATCCGGGCCGCCCGGCGCCTGCATGACGCCGTCCAGGCTGACGAACGCCGCCGCGATCAGCTTTCTCATCGCGCCAGCTCCTTCGCGACCTCGCCGAGCTGGTCGGCGCAGGTGCCCCAGCCCTCGTGGAAGCCCATCTTCGCATGGGTCTCGGCATCGGCCTGGTTCCGGTGCTTGGCGACGACATGGTAATGCGTCTTGCCGCCGGGCGCGTCCGAGAAGGTGACGATGGCGGTGAAGGCGAAGCCGCCGCAATTGGGATCGCCCGCCTCGTTCGGCCGCCACCCCGGGCCGAGCGCGGAGGTCCAAACCACGCGCTCGCCGTCGACCACCTCGCAGACGCAGCCCGCGCCGCCGGTGCCGGTGTCGAAACCGTCCGGCCCCGTCATCCGCATCCGGAACACGCCACCGGGCTGGAGGTCGAGCTCGACCTCGGGCGTCTCATAGGGCTTGGGCGCCCACCATTTGCGGATATGCTCCGGCGTCGTCCACGCCTTCCAGACGAGATCGCGCGGCGCGTCGAACACGCGCTCCAGTTCGAGGTCATGCTCACTCACCGTCACTCTCCTTGGCTTTCAGTGTTTCCAGATAATCCTCGAACCGGTCCAGCCGGCCCTCCCAGAGGGCGCGCTGCTCGGCGATCCAGGTTTCGGCGGCGCCCAGCGCCTTCGGTTCCAGCCGGCAGGTGCGCACGCGGCCCTTCTTCTCCGAGCGGACCAGCCCGCTCGCCTCCAGATGCTGCAGATGCTGCATCACCGCGGGCAGAGAAATCCGATAGGGTTGGGCGAGTTCCGAGACGCTCGCCGGCCCCCGCGACAGCCGCGCCAGCATGCCCCGGCGCGTGGGATCCGCGAGCGCCTGGAAGGCGAGATCGAGCCGGGCCGATTCGTTAAGCATGCGCTTAACTAACTTCGGGCCACGCGGTTGGCAAGACAGTTCATGACTTGCTTAACTATCCGCGGCGCGGCCGCACCGCTTGCCTTGGAGGGGGCGGGGCCTCTATCGGCTCATCATGTCGATCCAGCCCTCCGATTCCATCCTCATCGTCGATTTCGGCAGCCAGGTGACGCAGCTCATCGCCAGGCGGGTGCGCGAGGCGGGCGTCTATAGCGAGATCGCCCCGTTCAACCGCGCCGACGAGGCCTTCGCGCGGCTCAAGCCCAGGGGCATCATTCTCTCCGGCGGCCCATCCTCGGTGATGTGGGAGGACAGCCCGCGCGCGCCCCAGCATTTCTTCGACGCCGGCCTGCCGATCCTCGCCATCTGCTACGGCCAGCAGACCATGGCGCAGCAGCTCGGCGGCCGGGTCGCGCCGTCGGACCAGAAGGAGTTCGGCCGCGCCTTCATCGAGATTCAGGGCGACAGCGCCCTGTTCGACGGGCTCTGGCACAAGGGCGACGTCCACCAGGTCTGGATGAGCCATGGCGACCGCGTCGAGGCGCTGCCCGAGGGGTTCAGCGTCGTCGCCTCGTCCGAGGGCGCGCCTTATGCGATCGCCACCGACGAGAAGCGCCGCTTCTTCTCCCTGATGTTCCACCCGGAGGTCGTGCACACGCCGGACGGCGGCAAATTGCTCGCCAATTTCGTCCGTCATGTCTGCGGCCTGCCGGGCGACTGGACGATGGCCGAATATCGCCAGACCAAGATCGCCGACATCCGCGCCCAGGTGGGGCAGGGCAGGGTGATCTGCGGCCTCTCGGGCGGCGTCGACAGCGCCGTCGCCGCGGTGCTGATCCACGAGGCGATCGGCCACCAGCTGACCTGCGTCTTCGTCGACCACGGCCTGATGCGGCAGGCGGAGGCGGAGCAGGTTGTCTCGCTCTTCCGCAATCATTACAATATCCCGCTGGTCAATGTGGACGCCGCGGATCAGTTCCTCGGCGGCCTCGCCGGGCTCGACGAGCCGGAGGCCAAGCGCAAGCTGATCGGCAAGACCTTCATCGACATCTTCGAGGAAGAGGCGCGCAAAATCGGCGGCGCCGATTTCCTCGCCCAGGGCACGCTCTATCCGGACGTGATCGAGAGCGTCAGCTTTACCGGCGGTCCCTCGGTGACGATCAAGAGCCATCACAATGTCGGCGGCCTGCCCGAGCGGATGAACATGCAGCTGGTCGAGCCACTGCGCGAACTGTTCAAGGACGAGGTCCGCGTCCTCGGCCGCGAGCTCGGCCTGCCCGAGGCCTTCGTCGGCCGCCATCCCTTTCCGGGCCCGGGCCTCGCCATCCGCATCCCCGGCGAGGTTTCGAAGGAGAAATGCGACATCCTCCGCAAGGCGGACGCCATCTACCTCGAGGAAATCCGCAATGCCGGCCTCTACGACGCGATCTGGCAGGCCTTCGCCGTCCTGCTCCCCGTGAAGACGGTGGGGGTGATGGGCGATCACCGCACCTACGACCATGTCTGCGCCCTGCGCGCCGTCACCAGCACCGACGGCATGACCGCCGACATCTACCCCTTCGACGCGGCCTTCCTCAGCCGCGTGGCGACGCGGATCGTGAACGAGGTGCGGGGGATCAACCGGGTGGTCTACGACTATACGTCGAAGCCGCCGGGGACGATCGAGTGGGAGTAACGATCCATTCGTCTTTAGCCGGATCGGGCGAGCAACTCGGTCGGCACGCCTAGTGGCGGTCCAGCTTCGGCCAACCGGCGATCCAGCGTCCAGATGGTGGCGCCGTGCTCGGAGGCGGTCGCGAGATGCAGCGCGTCACCGGCGCGGAGGTCAAGGCCATGCTGGTCCACGAATTTCGCCGCAGTCCGAAAATGCCCGCTCACAACCGGCAACACTGTCAGACTCTCTGCGACGAGCTTATTGAACATGGCAAGCGCCGCCGCGCGTTGCTCAATATCTATCTGTTCGGTCCGTAACTTGATGGCCATCGCGGATGACAGCTCGGTAATCGTCCAGTCGCTGATGAGCAGGTGCGACGGATCCTGTGCCGCCAGCCAAGCCTGAACCCGCCCTGTCGCCGGCTCGCTGGAAAGCGCCGCGACGATCAGCGAGGTGTCCAAATATAGCATCAGTAGCGATCGTCATCTCGCATCGATCTTACCAATTCCTCGCCAGGCACTGCAGGCCGCATGGTCGACGTCAGCGTTTGGAGCTGGTGTGCATCAATCGGTTTGCGCGGCTTCGCTGGACTGGTCAGCCGCGCGACAGGCTTGCCACGCCTTGTGATCTCGATGGAGGCTCCGGCTTCGACCCGATCGACGAGTTCGCTCAGATGCGCTTTGGCGTCTGCGAGATTGATTGCGTCCATTCGCCTCGTTCCTGACCAACTAACTGGTCATATAGCGCATCGGCCTTAACGCTTCCAGCCTAGGCCGCCGCAGCGACCACCACCTCGACCAACCCCGTCTCCCTGAGCCTGGCCGCATCCCGGGCCGGCGGTAGGCCGAACATCCGCGTATATTCGCGGCTGAACTGGGAGGCGCTCTCATAGCCCACCGCATAGGCCGCGCGCGCCGCCTCGGTGCTGCCGACGAGCAGCCGCCGCGCCTGCTGGAGGCGCAGCGACTTCTGATATTGGAGCGGGCTCATCGCTGTCGCCGCGCGGAAATGGCGGTGGAAGGAGGCGGCGCTCATCCCGGCGATCTCGCACAGGGCCTCGACCTTGAGCGGCCGGTCGTAATGGTCGCGGATCCAGGCGATCGCCTGGCGGACCTGGGCGAGCCGGCTGTCCTCGCGCGCCGCCTGGCGGAGCAGGGCGCCCTGCGGTCCCCTGAGCAGGCGATAGAGGATCTCGCGTTCCACGAGCGGCGCGAGCACCGCGATGTCCGCCGGCGTCTCCAGCAGGCCGAGCAAGCGCAGCCACGGATCGAGCAATTCGGGCGTCACCGCGCTGACCGCGAAGGCCTGGGTCTCCGCCTCGGCGCGGCCGGGCACGTCCGAGATCAAGGCGGCGAGCACGGTCCGGTCGAGATCGAGCGTCACCCCGATATAGGGCCTCTCGGGCGTCGCCTCGACGACGCAGCCGGTCACCGGCAGCTCGAGCGAGGCGATGAAGAAGGTCGCCGGATCGTAGCGCAGCACCTGCTCCCCGATCATGATCTGCTTGGCGCCCTGCAGGACGAGGCAGACCTTGGGCTCGAACAGGCCGGACACGGGCGGCGTCGGGCAGGTCCCGGTATAGAGGCTGAGCCGCGGGACAGGCGTCTGATAGCTGGTCCGGCCGGCATGGCGGGCGGCGAGGGCGCGAAGGCGGGAGAGCTGGTCCTGCATGAACCGTACATGGCATTCCCAGCGCCGGAGGCAAGGGCGGCGGGACGAACTGAGCGGATCGGGCAAGAGTTCGATACGATCCGGCGCGCGGAACCGCGCCCGCTTGCCCAGCTAAGGTGCACGCCGCCCGGCACCATCGCGCCGGGGGCGGCCCCCATTGCCAGGAGATCATCATGACCCAGATTTTCGGAGCGAAATCGACCACCGACGAGGTGCTCGACGGCATCGACCTCAGCGGCAGCCGCATCCTCGTCACCGGCGTGTCGGCCGGGCTCGGCGTCGAGACGGCGCGCGTCCTCGCCGCCCACGGCGCGCAAGTCACCGGCACGGCGCGCGACCTCGACAAGGCCCGCCGCGCGCTCGCCGCCGCCGACGCGGACGGCATCGATCTCGTCGAGATGGACCTCGCCTCGCTCGCCAGCATCCGCGCCGCCGCCGACACGCTGAACGCCAAAGGCGAGACCTTCGATCTCATCGTCGCCAATGCCGGCGTGATGGCGACGCCGTTCGGCCATACCGCGGACGGCTTCGAGACCCAGTTCGGCACCAATCATCTCGGCCACTTTCTCTTCGTCAACCGCATCACCGGCCTGATCGCGGACGGCGGCCGGCTGGTGAATGTCAGCTCGGCCGGGCATCGCTATTCGGACGTCGATCTCGACGATCCGAATTTCGAGCGCACGCCCTATGACCGCTGGCAGGCCTATGGCCGGTCCAAGACCGCCAACATCCTGTTCGCCGTCGAGTTCGACCGGCGCTACCAGGGCCGCGGCGTCCGCGCCACCGCCATCCATCCCGGCGGTATCATGACCGAGCTCAGCCGGCACATGGCGGACGGCGAGCTGGAGGCCCTGATCGAGGAGCTCAACGCGACCCGGCCGGAGGGCGAGGCGTTCGAGCTCAAGACCGTCCCGCAGGGCGCCGCCACCTCCGTCTGGGCGGGCGTGGTCGCCCCGGCCGAGGAGGTGGGCGGCCGCTATTGCGAGGATTGCCACGTCGCCGGCTTCACCGACGGCGACGAACTTCGCGACGGCGTCCGCACCTATGCGCTCGATCCGGACAATGCGAAGGCGCTCTGGACGAAGAGCGAGGAACTGGTCGGCGAGCGCTTCCCCGCCTGACCCGGCTCAGCCGGCCAACGCCTCCCGCCGCCGGGCGCGCGCGAACGCGCCCGGCGCGCAGCCGATCCGGCGGCGGAAGGCGGTGCTGAAGGCGCTGGCGGAGTCGTAGCCGATCTCCTCGGCCAGACGTTCGAGCGGCACCCCGCCGCGGCGCAGCCTGTCCTGGGCCAGCACCATCCGCCAGCGGGCAAGATATTCCATCGGCGCGCAGCCCAGGGCCGCGCCGAACCGTGCCGCGAAGGCAGAGCGCGACATGCCGGCGATCCCCGCCAGCCCGGCGACGGTCCAGCCCGCGCCCACATCGGCGTGCAGCGCGCCCAGCGCGCGCGCCAGCCCCGGCTCCCGCAATCCCGCCAGCAGCCCGGCGGGCAGCGCCGCGCCGCCGCCCTCGCGGCGAAGGCATTCCACCAGCACCGCCTCCAGCAGCCGATCGACGATCAGGTCGCGCCCCGGTCGCTCCGCGCCGCATTCGTCGGCGATCAGGCCGATGATCGCGCGCAGCCGGTCCGCGCCGCCGTCGCGCGCGCGGACATGGATCATCGCGGGCAGGAGCGGCAGCAGGAGCGGCGCGCTGCCCGGTTCGAGCCGGAACGCGCCGCCGAACATCCTCATCTCGGCCGCGCCGTCCTGCTCGCCATGCCGGACCGGCGTCTCCGCGGGCTCGTGCGGCGCGCAGGCCAGGCCCGGCGCGCTCGACAGCGCGAAGGTGGGCGTGGCCGGGAGCAGCACGAAATCGCCCTGCTCAAGCAGCACGGGAGCTTCCCCGTCCAGGGTCAGCCAGCATTGCCCCTGCAGCATCAGCGCGAAGCCGGGCCGGCCATAAGCCGCATAGCGCACGCCCCAGGTGCCGCGCCCCTCGATCGGCTTGGAGACCGCGGCATGCGGGCGAAGCAGGGAAATCAGGTCGCTGAACGGGTCCATCTGGACGATCCATAATGAAAGCTGGATCTTAAATTATAGAACGTCTCGCCGCTTTGTCTATCTTGATCCCATCACAGGATGGAGATTTCCAATGACCAAGACGATCGCGATCACCGGCGCGTCCTCGGGCTACGGCAAGGCGACGGCGGTTTTGTTCCTCGAACGCGGCTGGAACGTCGTCGCCACGATGCGGCGCCCGGATGCCGCCGCTTTTCCACCCTCGGACCGGCTCAGGCTGCTGCCCCTCGACGTCACCGAAACGGCCGGCATCGAGCGGACCATCGCCGAGGCCGTGACCGCGTTCGGCGTGATCGACGTCTGGGTGAACAATGCCGGCATCGGCCTGGCTTCCGCGCTCGAGGCGACGCCGGACGAAACGATCCGCGAGCTGTTCGAGACCAACACGTTCGGCGTCTTCGCGGCCTGCCGCGCGATCGTCCCGCAGCTGCGCCGGCAGGGCGGCGGCACCATCGTCAACGTCACCTCCAGCGTCACGCTCGGCGTGATGCCCCTGGTGTCGGTCTATGCGGGCAGCAAATGGGCGGTGGAGGGCTTCACCGAATCGCTCGCCTACGAGCTGGAGCCCTTCAACATCCGCACGCGGCTGGTCGAGCCGGGCTACGGCCCGACGACCAGCTTCACCGCCAATGGCGGCGCAAGGATGCAGGGCCTGATCCCCGCCGACTATCAGGCCTTCGCCCAGGCCGCCTTCGCCGGCATGGCGGACTATCCGACCGCTTATTGCACCGAGGCCGAGGTCGCCGAGGCGGTGTTCGCCGCCGCGACCGAAGCGGGCGACCGGCTCCGCTTCCCCGCCGGCGCCGACAGCGCGATGCTCGCCGCGCTGCGCTGGACGGCGGGCGAGGACGTCTATCGGGAGCGGATGCGAGCGATGTTCGCGCCGGCTCCCGCCGATTGAGGCCACCGCGCCGGCCTTTGCCGGAGCACAAAGAGGTTGAACCTGCCTTGTGCTCCGGCGAAGGCCGGCGTGCTGGATGACGGACGAGAACGCCGGCCGTGTCCTCGTCGAAGCGCGGGAGAGCGTGAATGACCGAGCCGCAACGCTGTGCCTGGGTGGGTGCCGACCCGCTCTACCGCGCCTATCACGACACGGAATGGGGCGTGCCCGTTCGCGACTCCCGCATGCTCTGGGAGACTTTGATGCTGGAGGGCTTTCAGGCCGGGCTCGCCTGGATCGTGATCCTCCGCAAGCGCGAGCATTTCCGCGCCGCCTTCGCCGGCTTCGATCCGGACGCGGTGGCGCGCTTCACGGATGCGGATGTCGAGCGGCTGATGGCGGATCCCGGCATCGTCCGCGCCCGCGCCAAGATCGCGGCGACGATCGCGGGCGCCCGGATCTTTCGCGACATGCGGGATCGCGGCGAGGATTTCGCGGACTATGTCTGGTCCTTCACCGACGGTAGGACGCTCCGCGGCGACGGCGTCACCGTCCAGGCGAAGACGCCGCTCTCCGAGACGATCTCCGCGGACCTCAAGCGCCGCGGCTTCAAGTTCGTCGGCCCGACCATCGTCTATGCCTGGCTGCAGGCGGTCGGCGTCGTCGACGATCATATGGCCGGCTGCTTCCGGCGGGGGACGGGATCGTGAGCCCGGTCGAGGCCACGCTGGCCGACGCCGCGGCGACGATCGCGCTCTGGGAGGCGTGCGGCCTCACCCGCCCGTGGAACGATCCGGCCGGCGACTTCCGTCTCGCCGTGGAGGGCGCGACCTCGGCCGTCCTGCTGCTGCGCGACGGCGACGCGCTCGCCGCCTCGGTCATGACCGGCTTCGACGGCCATCGCGGCTGGGTCTATTATCTCGCGGTCGCTCCGGACCGCCGCCGCGCGGGGCTGGGCCGGCGGATGATGGATGCCGCCGAAGCCTGGCTGCGCAGCCGCGGCGCGCCCAAGCTCCAGCTCATGGTCCGCGGCACGAACGCGGACGCGCTCGGCTTTTACGAGGCGCTGGGGCTGGAGCGGCAGGACGTGGTGACGCTCGGCCGCTTCCTGCGCTGAGCGGTCAGTCCTCGGTCCAGCGGAACACCTCCTCGAGCGTCACGCCGAACACGTCCGCGATCCGGAACGCCGTCTCCAGCGTGGGCGAATATTTGCCTTGCTCGATCGCCGCGATGGTCTGACGGGTGACGCCGATCCGCTCGCCCAGCTCGCCCTGCGTCATCTCGCCCGCATGGAAGCGCAGGACGCGGATGGCGTTGGTGAGGCGCTTGCCCTTCATCCGGCCAGGCCGCCGCGATAATGGGCGATCTCAACGCCGTAGCGGACACTCTCGGCCACGATGAAGGCGAGCATCACCGTGTTGATCGCCGCGAAAGCGGTCCAGTAATAAAGCGTTGTGCCCAAAGCGAGGGCGATTCCGACGCACAGCACGTTGTAGCCGATCGCCGAGGCATGGCGGGCGATGGCCTTCTCGCGTTCGTCCAGGCCGGTTCTGGCCTCGCTCGGCTTCAGGGCCGCGACGACGGCATGGCCGACGATATGGATGATCGTGATCGCGACGATCACCGGCACCATCATCGCCAGGAGCCCGGGCTGGTCCCCGATCCGGGCCTCGATGTCGCCGGTCAGGATGCGGGCGAGCGTGACGAAATACCAGCCCCAGACGAGCAGGTTGGCGGTGAGCGCGATCCAGCGGCTCTTTTCCTGGAAGGACATGAAGCGAATCCCCGTGTGCGTTGTGATGCACACCATGTACGCTATCTATTACCCTATGTAAAGAATATATAACATCAAGGCCATGGGTGCGATCGCGTCCGGCTTGCCCGCGCGCAAAAAGAAGGGCCGCCCCGGAGGCAGGGGCGGCCCGAGTAGAGGACCGAGGGAAGTCCTCTGCGCCTAGAATCGGGCGACGGCCCGCAAGGTCTCAAGCTTATGTTCGAGAATCACCGCCCTCGCGCGAAGCTGCGTCGCCATGGCAGGGTTGTGGACCTCGCCGAGTTGGCGCTTCACGCGCCTGAGATCGGCTTCGATTTGCGCGGCGACATCCATATTCATTTCCTGTTCCGGGTTGCGAGCCCAGGACGACAATGGAGACTTGCGGCATTGGCCGCCACAACACAGATGAGCTTTTCGGCCGCGTTACGAATTCCGCTCGCCACGGCCTGTCGGGGCGCGCGAAATCCGATTGCCTTCGGGCCGGGAGCCGAAGAAAAGGCGCCTCGACAGTCACCGAAAGACCAGCGGGAGGGCAGCGGCCGATGGCGCCGACGATGTACGGCATCAAGAATTGCGACACGATCAAGAAGGCGCGCGCCTGGCTGGACGCGCGCGGCGTCGCTTATGCCTTTCACGACTATAAGGTTGCCGGAATCGACGAGGCGCGGCTGCGCGGCTGGGTCGCGGAGCTGGGCTGGGAGAAACTGCTCAACCGCGCCGGCACCACTTTCCGAAAGCTGCCGGACGCGGACAGGGAAGGGCTGGACGCGGACAAGGCGGTGGCGCTGATGCTGGCGCAGCCCTCGATGATCAAGCGGCCGGTGCTCGATCTCGGCGACCGCCGCCTGCTCGGCTTCGACGCCGGAGCCTGGGCGGCGGCCGTCCCCGCCTCGTGACCCGCCAGGAACGTTTTGGTTACCCGGTCATTTTCGCTGCTGAACCGGCAAAAGCCGGCAATCAGGGGCATGTGGATGAGCCGGACAGGCGGATGGCGGTGAAGGCTTGAGCGACCAGCGCGCCGCGGGCCCGTCCGCATCCAGTCTCGGCATCTCCCGCTTCCGCGGCGCGGCGAGCCCGATGCGCGCTTTGTTCGACGCTCACGACTGGTCCGCCTCGCCTGTCGGGCCGCCGGACGCCTGGCCGCAGAGCCTGAAGACCACGGTCGGCTTGATGCTGCCGGCCATGGCGCAGATCGTGCTCTTCTGGGGCCCCGATTATGTGGCGCTCTACAACGACGCTTATGCGCCGACGATCGGCGACAAGCATCCGGGCGCGCTGGGCCGGCCGGCGGCGGAAAGCTGGTCCGAACTCTGGGACGATCTCGAGCCGCTGCTGGCCAGCGTGCGCGACACGGGGGAGACGGTCTTCGCCAGCGACCGGCCGTTCCGCATCAACCGCTTCGGCTATGACGAGACGGTCTATTTCGACATTTCCTATTCCGCCGTGCCCGACGAGAGCGGCGCCGTCGGCGGCGTGCTCTGCATCGTCAACGAGACGACGGAGCGCGTGAAGGCCGACCTTCGGGTCCGCGCCGGCGAGGCCCGCTTCCATGCGATGGCCGATTCGATCGACCAGATGATCTGGTCGACCCTGCCGGACGGCTATCACGATTATTACAATAACCGCTGGTATCAGTATACGGGCGTGCCCGAGGGTTCGACCGACGGCGAAGCCTGGAACGGCATGTTCCATCCGGACGACCAGGAGCGGGCCTGGGCGATCTGGCGCCACAGCCTGGAGACCGGCGAGCCTTATCATATCGAATATCGCCTGCGGCATCGTTCGGGCACCTATCGCTGGGTGCTGGGCCGCGCCCAGCCGGTCCGCGACGACGAGGGCGCGATCGTTCGCTGGTACGGCACCTGCACCGACATTCACGACCGCAAGGTCGCCGAGGAGGCGCTCACGGAAAGCGAGGCGCGCTTCCGGGACATGGCGGACAGTGCGCCGTCGCCGGTCTGGGTGACGAACGCGCACGGCATCGAATTCGTCAACCGGGCCTTCGAGGAGATCGCCGGACGGCCCGCGGCGGAGCTGACCGGTGAGACCTGGCTCGCGATGATCGATCCGGAGGACCTGCCGGCGGTGCTCGACCTGCGGACGCGCGCCTGGCAGACCGGCGCGGATTACGGCTACGACGCGCGCTTCCGGCACGCCGACGGCACGGTCCACTGGATGAAGGTCAGCTGCCGGCCGCGCCTCGACGAGCATGGCGCGGTGATCGGCTATGTCGGGCTCGCCGTCGACATCACCGACGCCAAGCTCGCCGAGGCCGCGCTTCGCGAAAGCGGCGAGCGCCTCCGCATCGCGCTCGACGCGGGCCAACTCGGCGACTGGTATTGGGACGTCGAGAGCGACATGATCAGCTTCTCGGCGGCCACCGCGCGGCTGTTCGAGGTGCCGGAAGGCCCGGTGATCAGCTGGCGGGACATGCGCAAGCTGATCCATCCGGACGACGTCGCCGCCACTTATGCCGCCGTCGACGCCTCGGTACGGGACCGGCGCGACTATCGGATCGAATATCGCCTGCGCCGGCCCGGCAATGCCTGGATGTGGGTCGCCGCCGTGGGCCGTCCCATCTATCACGAGGACGGCCGGCCGAAGGGCGTGATCGGCGTCGTCCAGGATATCAGCGCGCGCAAGCAGGCCGAGGACACGCTGCGCGAGACCGAGGAACGTTACCGGCTCGCCACCAGGGCGACGAACGATGCGATCTGGGACTGGGATCTTCTCGCCAATCAGGTGCGCTGGAACGAGGCGCTGCAGGACGCCTATGGCTATGCGCCGGCGCAGACCGGCGAGGACGGCGCCTGGTGGCTCGACCATATCCATCCGGACGATCGCGCGCGGATCGATGAGAGCATCCACGCCGTGATCGACGGCGATGGCGCGACCTGGAGCGACCAGTATCGCTTCCGCCGGGCCGACGGCGGCTATGCCGAGGTGCTCGACCGCGGCACCGTGATCCGCGACGCCGACGGCCGCGCGGTGCGGATGATCGGCGCGATGCTGGACACCTCGGCGCTGCGCCGCGCGAGGACGGCGGTGCGGGAGAGCGAGGACCGGCTGCGGCTCGCCACCGACGCCACGGGGATCGGGATTTGGGATTTCGATCCGCGCACCGGCGCGCTGGACTGGGACGTGCGCACCCGGGAGATGTTCGGGCTGCCGCCGGACGGGGAGGTCGACTATCCCGCCTTCCTCGCCGGCCTCCACCCGGAGGACCGCGACGCCACCGATGCCGCCGTGCAGGCGGCCCTGGCACCCGGCGGACCGGGCGGCTACGACGTCGAATATCGGACTCTGGCGCCCGATGGCGCCGGGCGCTGGATCGCCGCCAAGGGGCGCGCCATCTTCGCCGGCGGGGAGGCGGTGCGCTTCATCGGCACCGTGCTGGACATCTCCGACCGCAAGGAGGCCGAAGCGGCGCTGCGCGAAAGCGAGGAGTTCAACCGCCGCATCCTCGCCAGCTCGAACGACTGCATCAAGGTGCTCTCGCTGGACGGCCATCTCGAAAGCATGAGCCCGGGCGGGCTCGAGATCATGGAGATCGACGATTTCGGCACCGTGCGCGGCGCCTTCTGGCCCGATCTCTGGGACGAGCCGGAGCGGCCGCTGGTGAAGGCCGCGATCGGCGAGGCGCTGGGCGGCGGGATCGGACGCTTCGAGGGATTTTGCCGCACCGGGCGGGGAACCCTGAAGCGCTGGGACGTGATCGTCTCCGCCATTGCCGGCGCGGACGGCCGGCCCGAAAAATTGCTGTCCATCTCCCGCGACATCAGCGCGCAATATCGGGCCAACGAGACGATCCGCGAGAGCGAGGAGGCGCTGCGCGAGCTGAACCAGTCGCTGGAGGCGCGCATCGCCTCGGCCATCGCCGAGCGCGAGCAGGCCGAGGAGGCGTTGCGCCAGTCCCAGAAGATGGAGGCGGTCGGCCAGCTCACCGGCGGGATCGCGCACGATTTCAACAATCTGCTGACCATCATCACCGGCAATGTCGACGCCGCCCGCCGCCACGTCGGCGAGGAGGCGCCGGCCCGGGTCCAGCGCGCGCTCGGCAATGCCTTGGTCGGCGCGGAGCGCGCCGCGGTGCTGACCCAGCGCCTGCTCGCTTTCTCCCGCCGCCAGCCGCTCAATCCCCGCCCGGTCGATCCCAACAAGCTCGTCACCGGCATGTCGGAATTGCTTCATCGCACGCTGGGCGAGACGATCGCGGTCGAGACCGTGCTCGCCGCGGGCCTGTGGCGGATCGACGTCGACGCCAACCAGCTCGAAAATGCGATCCTCAACCTGGCGGTCAATGCGCGCGACGCCATGCTCGCCGGGGACGCGGGCGCCGGCAAGCTCACCATCGAGACCGCCAACACCCATATCGATCGCGATTATGCCGCGCAGAATGCCGGCGCGCTGCCCGGCCAATATGTCGTGATCTGCGTCTCCGACACGGGCTGCGGCATGGGCGAGGACACGCTCGCCCGCGCCTTCGAGCCCTTCTTCACCACCAAGGAGGTCGGCAAGGGCACCGGCCTCGGCCTCTCCATGGTCTACGGCTTCGTCAAGCAGTCCGGCGGCCATGTGAAGATCTACTCCGAGGAGGAGCAGGGGACGACGGTGCGCATCTATCTGCCCCGCCTGCTCGCCGACGAGGCGGAGGAGGAGGAACGCGCCGAGCTGCCCGTCCCCGAAGGCACGCGCGAGGAGACGATCCTGGTCTGCGAGGACGATGACGACGTCCGCGCCTATACGGTCGATGTCCTGCGCGAGCTCGGCTACCGCGTGCTGGAGGCGCATGACGGGCCCTCGGCCCTGCGCCTGCTCGAACGGCAGGAGGGGCGGGTGGACCTGCTCTTCACCGATGTCGTCCTGCCCAGCGGCATGACCGGCGCCGTCGTCGCGCAGGAGGCCAAGAAGCTGCGGCCCGACCTCAGGATCCTGTTCACCACCGGCTATGCCCGCAACGCCATCGTCCATCACGGCCGCCTCGATCCGGGCGTGGAGCTGATCACCAAGCCCTTTGCTTATGCCGATCTCGCGGCGCGGGTGCGCGACATGTTGGACCGGCCCTGAGGAAGCGCTTGCGCGGGCGCCTGAAATGACGGAGCCTCCCCGCTCGTGGAGGGGAGATCGAGCATGCGCCTTGCCCTGGTTTCGTTGAGCCGCGGCCGGTGACGCGCCTCCTCCTCTGGCTCGCTTTGCTCCTCGCCGCCGCGCCCGCCGCGGCGCAGCCGACCGACTGGGCGTCGCGCCTGACCGAGGGCGATGTCGCGCTCGCCGACTTCCGCTTCCGCTCGGGCGAGACGCTGCCCGTCTTGCGCATGCACTATGCCACGCTCGGCACGCCGCGCCGCAACGCGGCCGGGGAGATCGTCAATGCGGTGATGGTCCTGCACGGCACCGGCGGGACGGGCCGGCAGTTCCTCGCGCCCCAGTTCGCGGACGAGCTTTACGGCCCGGGCCAGCCGCTCGACCTCGCGCGTCATTATGTGATTCTGCCCGACAATATCGGCCATGGCCGCTCCGCCAAGCCGAGCGACGGCCTGCGCATGCGCTTCCCGCATTACGATTATGACGACATGGTCGCGGCGCAGCGCCAGCTCCTCGCCCGCCTCGGCGTCACCCGGCTTCGCCTGATCATGGGCACGTCCATGGGCTGCATGCACATCTTCGTCTGGGCCGAGACCCATCCGGACGCGGCGCGGGCGCTGATGCCGCTGGCCTGCCTGCCGACCCAGATCGCCGGCCACAACCGCATCTGGCGCCAGCTCGCCGTCCAGGGCATCCGGGCCGACCCCGCCTGGCAGGACGGCAATTACAGGGCCCAGCCCGTCCAGGGCCTGCGCACCGCGGTCAGCGTCCTGCAGATCGCCGGCATGGCGCCGCTCTGGCTGCAGCGCGAATATCCGACCCGCGACGCCGCCGACGCCTTTCTCGCCGGCCGCGTCGAGCGCGACCTTGCCAGCCGCGACGCCAACGATCTCATCTACCAGCTCGAGGCGAGCCGAACCTACGATCCATTGCCCGGCCTGGAACGCATCCGCGCCCCGATGACCTGGGTGAACAGCGCCGACGATTTCATCAACCCGCCCGAATATGGGATCGCCGAAGCCGCCGCCCGCCGCATGCCGAGCGCCCGCTATATCCTGATCCCGAGAAGCGCCGACACGCGCGGCCACGGCACGCACACCTGGACGCTGTTCTGGAAGGACGAACTGGTCGACCTGCTGAGGCGAACGGAATAAAAACCCCTCCCCCCTTCAGGGGAGAGGTTGGGAGAGGGGGAGTCGTGCGAGACCGCAGACTTCTCGAATTTGCCAAGTGTTGCGGTTCTCGAATGCCGACGTGATGTCCAATCTGGATGGGGGCTCACGACGGTCCTCGGCGCGATCACCGAGTCCCACTCTCCCGTGGAGGGGGTAGGGGGCTGACCTCCGCCGAACTCACATGGTTCAGCGCGATCACCCAGCGCCCCTCGACCTTGCGCATCAGCCGCGTGTTGATCCCGTCCTGCGGCCGACCTCCGCCGCTCAGCGTGTAGCGGCTGATCAACTGCGCGGCGTCCGGGCCCAGCATCTCCACCCGGATCTCGAAGAAACGCAGCCGCCCGCGCCGGGCAGGATCGCCGCCATAGTCGCGGACATAATGGTCGAGCGTGCCTTGCCAGTCGCGCTGGAAGCGGCCGCGCGAGACGAATACCACGTCCGGGTTCTTGAAGCCGGCCATGTAGCCGCGGAAGTCGCCGCGATTCCACGCAACCTCCATGTCGGCGATCACCTGCCTTATCGCGCGCTCCTCGGCGGCGGGATCGAAGGCCGGTGCCCGCGCGCAGGCGGCGAGCAGCAGCAGGACGAGCGCCGCCGCGCGGGTCACGAGGCGGCCAGTTGGTGCACCCACTTGGCCAAAGCGATCGCATCATGGTCGCGCCAGCGGTCGGTGAGCACCTGCACGCCGATCGGCAGCCCGTCCGCGTCCCGCCCGACCGGCACGCTGGTGCCCGGCAGGTTCGGATAATTACCGAGCGCGGGCCAGGCGAGCTGCAAACCGTTGGGGGAGGGCTGGCCGTCGACGATCAGCATGCGCTCGCCGACCGGCCGGTCGTCATGCGGGTAAGCGGTGGTGCCGAAGATCGGCGCGATCACCGCGTCATACGCGCCGAAGAAGGCCGTCCAGGCGCGGATCGCGCGCGCCTGCTGGTCGACCATTGCCAGCCACTCGGCCAGCGTCGTGGCCTCGCGGTCCGCCTGCGGCATGCCGCGCGTGATCGCGATCATCAGGAAGCGCATATAATCGCCGAATTGCGCGCCGAGATCGGGCAGCAGCGGGCTGGCCCGGTCCACTTTGGCGCCGGCCGCCTCCAGCCCGGCCCCGATCGCCTCCAGCCGTTCGACGATGGCCGCCGCCACGGGCGCCACGGGATGCGCGGTCATCAGGAAGATGCGCCAGTCGCCCGGTGCCCGGTCGCGCGCGGGCTGCAGCGGCACGTCGGCGAGCAGGTCCAGCTCCAGCACCAGGTCGTCGAGGTTGCGCGCCATCGGGCCGATCACGGCCATGGGCGGGTTGGTGCCGTCGGTGCGCGGGAAATAATGGCCGTCGGCGCAGAGCGCGGCATAGGTCGGCTTGTGCCCCCAGATGCCGTTGAACGCGGCCGGCACGCGGATCGAGCCGCCGATGTCGGAGCCCAGCTCCAGCGGCACCATCCCGCTCGCCAGCGCCGCCGCCGAGCCGCCCGAGGAGCCGCCGGCCGAGCGATCGTGCAGATGCGGATTGCGGGTCCGCCCGTAAATGGGGTTCACCGCCTGATGGTCGGCCAGGCCGACCGGCACATTGGTCTTGCCGAGGATCACCGCGCCGGCGCGCTTCAGCCGGGTGACCGCGACCGCGTCCTCGTCGGCGATATAGTCTCTATGCTCGGTAAAGCCCCAAGTCGTCGGCAGGCCGGCGACGTTGAAGCTTTCCTTCACCGTCATCGGCACGCCGAGCAGGGGCGCCCGCTCGCCCCGCCGCAGCCGCGCATCGGCCGCGTCCGCCGCCGCCAGGCCCCGCTCGAAATCGCGGACCACGACCGCGTTGATCGCGCCGTCCCGCTCCTCGATCCGCGCGATCGCGGCCTCGGCCTCGGCCCGGGCCGTGGTCTCGCCCCGGGCGATGGCCTGGGCGGTTTCGATGGCGCCTTTTTCTGCTGTCACCGGGTCACTCCCAAATCCGTTCGGGCTGAGCTTGTCGAAGCCCTCCCTTCTTCCGGTCTTGCTGCGGAAAAAGGAAGCCCTTCGACAATGGGCGAACGGCGTGGAATGCAATCCTGTCGGCGCACCTCAGCCCTTGGAGAGTTTCTCGCCCTTCTCGGCCTTGTCCCGAAGCAGCTTCGAAACCTCGAAGCCGTGCTTCTCGAGGCCCGCGACGATCTTCGCCAGCCCTTCCGTATCGGCCCAGAACATCGGCCCGCCGCGATAGACCGGCCAGCCATAGCCATAGACCCAGACCACATCGATGTCGGACGCCCGCTGGGCCATCCCCTCCTCGAGGATCTTTGCGCCCTCGTTGACCATCGTGTAGAGCGTGCGCTCGATAATCTCCTGGTCGTCAATCTCATGCTGCGGCGTGCCGGTCTTGGTCCGGAACTCGGCGATGATCTCGGCGACGCGGGGGGAGGGGGTTGGGTTTCGTTTCTCGTCATAATCGTAGAAGCCCGCGCCCTTCTTCTGGCCCCAGCGGCCCTCGGCGGCGAGCGCGTCGCGGATATTCTCGATCCGCGTCGGGTCGCGATGCCAGCCGATGTCGACGCCGGCCAGGTCGCTCATCTGGAACGGGCCCATCGGCATGCCGAACGCGACATGGACCTTGTCGATCTGCTCGGGTGTGGCGCCCTCGTGCAGCATCTTCATCGCCTCCATCTGGCGGGGAATGAGCATGCGGTTGCCGATGAAGCCGTAGCAGACGCCGGCCACGACCGCGACTTTCTTGATCCTTTTGGCGAGCTGCATGGCGGTGACCAGCACGTCGGGCGCCGTCTTCGCCCCGCGCACCACCTCCAGCAGCTTCATCACATTGGCCGGCGAGAAGAAGTGCAGGCCGACCACGTCCTGCGGTCGCGCGGTCACCGCCGCGATCTCGTCGATGTCGAGATAGGAGGTGTTCGAGGCCAGGATCGCGCCCGGCCCGGCGATCTTGTCGAGCTTGGCGAAAATCTCCTTCTTCACCTCCATATTCTCGAACACCGCCTCGATGATCAGGTCGCAATCGGCGAGCTCCTCGAGGGCGAGCGTCGGCTTCAGCAGCCCCATCGCCTGCTCGACCTGCGCGGCGCTGATCCGCCCCTTGGCCGCGCTTGCCTCGTAATTCTTGCGCACGACGCCGGTGCCCCGGTCGAGCGCCTCCTGCGCGGTCTCGACGATGGTCACCGGCACGCCGGCGGAGAGGAAGTTCATCGAGATGCCGCCGCCCATCGTGCCGGCGCCGATCACGCCGACCCGCCTGATCTCGCGCGGCGCGGTGCCCTCGGGCACATTCTCGATCTTGGAGGCCTTGCGCTCGGCGAAGAAGAAATATTGCTGGGCGCGGGATTGGGTGCCCGTCATCAGCTCCATGAACAGCCGCCGCTCGTCGAGCACGCCCGCCGCATAGGGCTTGGCCACCGCCGCCTCGATCGCCTGGATGTTCTTCTCCGGCGCCTCGAAGCCGCGGAACTTGCGGGCATTGGCCTCGCGGAAGGCCTCGAAGATGCCCGGATTGTCGCGCGCCTCGGCCAGCTTCTCGTCGCGCGCGGAGGATTTGGGCAGCGGCCGCACCTCGCGCACCTCCTCGGCATAGGCGACCGCATGGGGCAGCAGCTCGCCCTCGATCAGCCGGTCGACCAAGCCGATCTCATAGGCCGCCTTGGCGCCGATCGGATTGCCCGTCGCCGCCATCTCCAGCGCGTTGAGCACGCCCGCCACGCGCGGCAGCCGCTGCGTGCCGCCCGCGCCCGGCAGCAGGCCGAGCTTCACCTCGGGGACGCCCAGCTTCGCCGAAGGGACCGCCACCCGATAATGGCAGGCGAGCGCGACCTCGAGCCCGCCGCCGAGCGCGGTGCCGTGGATCGCCGCAACCACCGGCTTGGTGCAATTCTCGATGATGTCGACCACGCTCGGCAGCATGGGCAGTTGCATCGGCTTGCCGAACTCGGTGATGTCGGCGCCGGCGAAGAAGGTCTGGCCCTCGCAATGGATCACCACCGCCTTCACGCTCGCATCCGAATCCGCCTCGCCGATCGCCTTGACCAGCCCCTCGCGCACCGCATGGCCGAGCGCGTTAACCGGCGGGTTGTTGGAGATGACGATTAGGACGTCGCCATGTTTGCGGGTCGAGATGGGGCTGCTCATTGGGATCTCCTTCGCGGACGGCGATGGCTTGTCTTTACGTTTACGTCAACCTGGCGGGCGGCTCAGGGGCTTACCCAGTCGGCATAGCCGCCGAGATAGCGCTCATGCACCCAGCCGGACCGGCAGGGGCCGCGATAGACGCCCGTCGTCCGCCGCGTTTCCAGCACCTCGGCGCAGCGGCGGCTATTGCCCTGTTCGAAGACGATGCCGAACCAGTCGCCCCGCCTGACGCAGGCATAGACGTTCTGGCCCTCGACCAGCCGCGCCAGCACCCGCGCCCGGCGCGAGGGGGCGGCGCGGACCGAGAGAAAGCCGTCCGTGCCCGCGAGGTTGTAGACATAGGCGGTCGAGCAGGCGCCGATCCCTTCGGTGGCGATCAGCGGCACCGGCACGCGCGGCGCCTGGGCGGCGGCCGGAGCGGCCAGGAGCGCCGCTGCGATCGGGATGGACACTGCTCTCACGCTCAGCCTCCTCAGAAAGACGTGCGCCCATATTCCTGGCGATAATGGGGGTGCGACGCGCTCAGCCCGCCGTCGACCACGAGCGCATGGCCGTTGACGTAGCTCGCCTCGTCCGAGGCCAGGAACAGGGCCGCCTTCGCGATCTCGATCGGTTCGCCGCCGCGCTTCATCGGGTTGAGATGGCCGATCATCTCCTCTTTCCCGGCCGCGCGCGCCATGTCGTAAATGGGCTGCGTCATCCCCGTCTCGATCAGGCCGGGGCAGATCGCGTTGACCCGGATGTTCGCGCCGCAGAGCTGCGTCGCCGCGACCTCGACCAGACTGATCACGCCGGATTTGGATGCGGAATAAGCCGGCCCGCCGGCGCCGGCGCGGATGCCGGCGACCGAGGCGGTGGCGATGATCGAACCGCCGCCGCGCTCATTCATCACCGGAGCGGCGTGCTTGATCGCAAGAAACGGGCCGATCAGGTTCACGCGCAAAATCTCCTGCCAGTCTTCGGGGCTCTGCTCGAAGATCGAGGCGAGGCCGCCCGAAATGCCGGCATTGGCGAAGAAGACGTCGAGCCCGCCATGCTCGCGCCGAGCCAGTTCGATCAGCCCGAGCACGTCCTCCTCCCGCCCGGCATCGGCCGCGACCACGCCCTGGCTCGCCACGACGTCGGCGGCAATCACCGTCGCGCCCTCGCGTTCGAACAGGGCCACCGTCGCCTTGCCGATCCCCGAGGCCGCGCCGGTGACGATCGCGACCTTGCCGTCCAGTCTACCCGCCATTTCGCCTTACTCCGTCATTGCGAGGCGCGAAGCGACGCGGCAATCCAGCCTGCCTCCGCCCCCTGCTGGATTGCTTCGCTTCGCTCGCAATGACGAGCGGGTCACAAGCCAACCCCGACCGTTGATCCGCCGTCGACGATGATCGTCTGCCCGGTCATGAAGGTCGAGGCCGGCGCCGCCAGGAACACCGCCGCGCCGGCGATTTCGTGGGGTTCGCCGATCCGGCGCAGCGGCGTGCCGCGCGTCACCGCCTTCAGCGTGTCCGGATTCTCCCAGAGCGCCTTGGCGAAATCGGTCTTCACCAGCCCGGGCGCGATGCAGTTCACGCGCACGCCCCTCGGCCCGAACTCGGCCGCCAGGTTGCGCGCCAGCTGGAAATCCGCCGCCTTGGAGATGTTGTAGGCGCCGATCACCTCGGAGCTGGTCAGCCCGCCGATCGAGCTGACGATGACGATCGAGCCCTCGCCGCGCGCCAGCATCTCCGGCGCCACCATCGAGATCAGCCAGTGATTGGCGATCACATTATTGTCCAGGATCTTGCGGAACTGCTCGTCCGTAATCCCGGCCATCGGCCCGTAATAGGGGTTGGAGGCGGCGTTGCAGACCAGCACGTCGATCCGCCCGAAGGCGGCCCGAGTCTCGTCGGCCAGCCGCTGCAATTCCTCCTTCGAGGAGATCGAGGCCGGCACCACGATCGCGGTCCCCTCGCCATGTCTGGCGTTGATCGCGTCGGCCACCTCCTGGCAGGCGGGCGCCTTGCGGCTGGAGATCACCACCTTGGCGCCATGATCGGCCAGCGCCTCCGCGATCGCCCGCCCGATCCCCCGGGAGGACCCGGTGACGATGGCGACCTTCCCGGTCAGGTCGAAGAGTTTCATTTTTTAATCCTCCCCGGCACGGGGAGGGGGACCAGCCGCAGGCTGGTGGAGGGGGCCCTCCACCGCTGCTGCGGGCACGGAGCCCCCTCCACCACGCCGCTAAGCGTCGCGGTCCCCCTCCCCGTGCCGGGGAGGAGCTCAACCATGCTTCGCGAACTCGATCCGGGCGATCGCCCGGTTGTGCACCTCGTCCGGCCCGTCCGCGAGGCGCAGCGTCCTGATCCCGGCCCAGCTCGCCGCCAGCGGGAAATCCTGGCTCACGCCCGCGCCGCCATGCGCCTGCACGGCATCGTCGATGATCTGCAGCGCCATTGTGGGCGCATAGACCTTGATCATCGCGATCTCGGCCTGGGCGGCCTTGTTGCCGGCCTTGTCCATCAGGTCCGCCGCCTTGAGGCAGAGCAGCCGCGACATGTCGATGTCGATCCGCGCCCGCGCCACGCGCTGCTCCCAGATGCTGTGCTCCATCAATTTCTTGCCGAACGCCACGCGCGACTGCAGCCGCAGCACCATCGCCTTCAGCGCCTCCTCGGCCGCGCCGATCGTGCGCATGCAATGATGGATCCGCCCCGGCCCGAGCCGGCCCTGCGCGATCTCGAAGCCGCGCCCCTCGCCGAGCAGCATGTTCGACGCCGGCACGCGGACATTCTCCAGCACGATCTCCATATGGCCGTGCGGCGCGTCGTCATAACCGTAGACGGTGAGCGGCCGGAGCACGGTCACGCCCGGCGCGTCGAGCGGCATCAGCACCATCGACTGCTGCCGGTGCCGGTCCGCCGAACGGTCGGTCTTGCCCATCAGGATCGTGATCTTGCAGCGCGGATCTCCGGCGCCGGACGACCACCATTTGCGCCCGTTGATCACATAATCGTCGCCGTCCCGCGCGATGTCGCACTCGATATTGGTGGCGTCCGAAGAGGCGACCCCCGGCTCGGTCATCAGGAAGGCCGAACGGATTTCCCCGTTCATCAGCGGCTTCAGCCACTCCTCCTTCTGCGCCCGCGTCCCGTAGCGGTGCAGCACCTCCATATTGCCGGTGTCGGGCGCCGAGCAGTTGAAGACCTCGCTCGACCAGAGGATCCGCCCCATCTCCTCCGCGCAGAGCGCATATTCGAGATTGGTGAGCTGCGTGCCCTCGAATTCGAAGCTCTCGTCGACATGGGCCAGCGCACCGCCCGGCGGCATGAACAGGTTCCACAGCCCGGCCTGCCGCGCCAGCGGCTTCAGCTCCTCGATAACGGGGAGCGGCTGCCAGCGATCCCCCTCGTTCAGCTGCGTCTTATAATCCCCGACTCGCGGCCGGATCCGAGTCTCCAGAAACTCCCGCACCCGATCCCGGTAAAAAGCCTGCCGTTCCGTAAGGTCAAAATCCATGGAGGCCGAACCCCTTCGTTTCACGCGCTGCAGCTGTGGGGGAAGGGGTGCCAGAAAGAGGGGGAGCGGGGCAAGTGGGGGAGGGCGGCGGACGATGCTCACGCGTTCTAAGTTTCCTCAGAAGCTACCGGCACTGGCTTAGCCCTTTTCATCATCGATAATATTTTTGATCGTGGCCCATGTCTCTTCAGGCCACGTGGATACGAATTTGACCAGTTTCGCATCACCACTGTTGAGCAATTTCCGCCGGAATGACGGTGCCATAGATTCGCCTTGCTGAACCGTTTCCTCATCCACGTCCATTCCCCGGACAATGGCGCCGGTACGGAGGGCCTCCTCCAGCGTGAGCGTAAACGGGGTAGCAAAACTAGCTCCACAAGTGCCGCAGGACTTCGCACTCATGGGGTTCAACGTCTGACATTCTGGGCAAGGCTTAAGGCGTGGTGCGGCCTTGGGGAACTCAAAACCGCAGACCTCGCAAAATGTCGCTCCTAGCGGGGCCTCAGCTGTACAGCTTGGGCATCTCTTAGTTTTCGACGGGCTTTCCTCTCGCCGAGCGTTCGCCGACATCTCTTCCTCGACGCGACGAGCAAATTCTTCCAGAACATCAAATGATGGCATTACGACATACGCTCGTGTGTCGTCTTCAGGCCCATTCGAACGGACGACCCTGCCAATTGCTTGTCGGAAGGATAATTCGGTAAGGGCATTTGGAAGATAAAGCAGAACCCTTAAACGCTTGATATCAACTCCTTCGGTGATCATGGCTACCGAAACGATCCAGCGACGATCGGTATTTCGAAATGCCTGAATCTTTCCCTCTGGATTCTTCATTTGACTGTGAACGAGATAGGGAGTCTCTCCCTCCATCATCTCGATCAGCTCCATCATGTATTCGGCCATCTCGATCGTCGGAGCGATGACCAGCCCGCCTGCATTCGGCATACGGAGGCGAAGGTCGTCGAGCTTCCTGCTCGCCCACTCGACCATCGTAGCTTGGTACCCGGTTGCGAGCGGTGTCCTCTGGCCCGGCTCGTACTGGGGCGTGCATGCAAGTTTGTAGAAATCTAGAGCCCGCTGCAGACCTGGTACCCTCCGCAGCGTGTCAGGAAGCTGGGCTGCCTGAGTGCTCGAGACATGCACTTGCTGACCAGCCTCAAGATCTACGGTGAAATGCCCCTCGTGCCTGTGAAAGGCGACCGGTCGACAATATTCTAAGTCAACGGCATCGCCATAACTGAGAGTGTATGTCCCCTCCGGAGGGTGATTGATCTCGCCTTCGTCGTCATAAGCCAACCATATCGATTTTTGCCGGTCCGACCGGATGGGCGTGCCCGTGAGAACTAGGACATAACGTGCATCGGTGAAGGCGCTGTCGGCGCTGCTTCCCCATGCAGCAGATACCGCTGCATGATGGTGCTCGTCGCAGATCACTAATACGCGATTTGCATTGCATACATTTCGAAATGAGTCGTGAAGACCTTGGATGGCGGCCCATGTTGCGCAAATATCGATTCCTAAATTCTCGATCGCGTCGTCACCACCGGTTACCTTGCCCATAAAGCGACCAGTTACTTGATAGTAGTCTTTGGCCCACTGGTTAACCACCTCAACGCGCGGCGCGATTACGATGACTCGGTCAATCTCGCCTTTTTCAAAAAGCTGCTGAGCCAAAACGCAGCCTGCTATCGTTTTTCCGGCTCCGGGGGCAGCGTTGATCAGGAAGTGACGATCCTTTGCATCAACGATGAGCCACTTGAGAGCCTGATTTAGCGCGTCAGTTTGCCAAGGGATAGAGCGAGCGGCGGGCGCCTTCGGTGACGCTGCCGTCGGCCGGGTCGGGCACCAGCATGTCGAGATAGCGCCGCGCGTGCCGCGCCATCGCCGATTCCGCCGCCGGATTGGGCGCGTCCAGCGCGGCCTGCGAGCAGACCAGCCCGTTGAAATCGGCGTCGAACAGCAGGGGACATTGGAAGACGCGCATATGATGGCTCGGATCAGCCGGCGCGGCATGGCTGAAATAGGCCAGGTCCGGATGCCAGCGCCCGCTCACCACCTCGCTGACCGTGCGGCAGACGATCGCCATCAGCAATTCGATCGCCTGGCGGCCGTCATAGCCGCCGACGAAGCCGGCGCGGATGATCGCCATCCCGTCCCTGCGACCCTCGCCCTCATCCTCGATGTCGAGCGCCATCACCTCGTTCAGCAGGCCCTGATATTCGACCATCGCGTTGAGCACGTCGCGGGCCGTGCCCTGGTGGGCGAGCAGCAGGCTGATCGGGCCGAGGCTGGGCAGGGTCCGGCTCTCCGCCATGAGCAGGCCGAAACTCTCGCAGCGTGACTCCACGGCGCTCGCCTCGAGCAGCTCCGCGACGGCGCCGGAGGGCAGCAGCGCGTCGGGATCCTCGAGCGTGGCCGGGCTGATCCGAACCCGGCGGAGCATGGCATAGGGGTCGAGGCCCACGAAGCGGGCGACCTCGAAATAATTGGTCAAGGCGGCCGTATGGATCTGGCCGTCCACCTGCGCCTCCCCTGGTCCGAAGGCAGCGCCATCCCGCCGGACGGACGGGCCAGGTGGCGCGAACTGAATGATGTCTGTCGCGATCTGACAAGTCGAATGACCGGCCGATGCCGTAGGCGCCGAGCATCCTGACCTGTCCGGGCAAAGTCAATGGGCGCCGACCCGTCCCGGCATCGATGACAACGGTATCATCGCCTGAAAAAGGGGAAGGCGATGGCGTGTGGAGTAAGCGTAGTGGAGCGTGACGACCTGTTGACCGAGACGAAGGACAGCACCGTGCGGCGCGCCTGGCCTTTGGCGGGGCGCGATTATCTGAGCGACACGCCGGAGGCGCGGGTGCGCTTCGCCGCGACCACGAGCATGGCCGCGACCCTGGTGCAGGAGGTGAACCAGCCGCTCACCGCCGCCTCCAATTATCTGTTCGCCGTCGCCCGCCGGCTGCGCGACCTGGGCGAGGGCTATGAGGAGATGCTGGCCCTGATCGACAATGCCAGCAGCGAAACCCTGCGCGCCGGCGAGATCATCCGCCGCACCCGCAATTTCGTGGTCAGCGGCCGCGTCACCGGCCGGCGCGAGAATGTCCGCACCATGGTCGAGCGCGCCTTGCTGCTGCTCAACGGGTCGCGCGACGAGGGTGTGGAGATCGACGTGAAGGTGCCGCTGGACCTGTTCGCCAAGACCGACCGGATCCAGATCGAGCAAGTGCTCGCCAACTTGCTCGCCAATGCCTGCGCGGCCCTGGCCGGCGAGGCGCGGCCGCGCATCGTCGTCGAGGCCGGGTGGCAGGGCGACGAGATCCTGATCCAGGTCGCCGACAACGGCCCCGGGCTGACCCCAGACGCGCCGGACCAGCTGTTCGAGCCGCGGGAGGCCGGCGCGGCGGGGGTCGGGCTCGGCCTCGCCATCTGCGCCACCATCGCGCGCGCCCATGGCGGGCGGCTCTGGGCCGGCAATGGCGAAAAGGGCGGCGCGGTCTTCAGCCTGGCTCTGCCCCCGGCGCTCTGACGCCCGCGGGACAGGGCGCGCGCGCTCAGGCGACGGTCTGCCGCTCCGCGGCGACAGGCGGCGAGACGGACGCCGCGGCCTCGGGCGGGGCGTCGAAGCGGACCACCTTGCGCCCGCCGCACCACAATTCGACGGAGGTGGCGCGCGGCTTGTTCTGGACGAGCAGAATCGCCTCGACGTCGTCGCCGGAATGGAATTCCTCGACGCCGTCGATATGCCCGCTGTGCGGGTTCATTCGGTACAGGCGGTAGTCGGGCATGACGCATTCCCTCGAAAATCAGCGGGAGCGCGACGATTGTCTCTCAGGCGCCACCATGCCGAAGAGGGTGGGTGGCGATGCGCCCTTCTACCAGCTTTCGCCTGGCCATACACTGATCGAGATCAGCGCCGGCGCGGCGGCGATGCCCAGCCCATCCGGACGTAGGTTTCCGACCAAATCAGGAATTGCGTGCATTTTGCTTAAGCTATTGAATTATCTATATAAAATGCCAAATTTAAATAGGGCTGTCCGCACTCAAATACCTCGTCTTTGCGTAAAGTTCGTATAGTTCGGGACCCGCGGGACTTGACTCCGGCCCGCCTTCCGCGCTGCTCCCCGCGCATGAGCAACGACGCCACCGCCGCCCGCCGGGCCCACCATCCGGTCGACTCGATCTTCACCCGGCGCTGGTCGCCCCGCGCCTTCGACCGGTCGGTCATCCCGGACGCGGATCTCCACACCATCTTCGAGGCGGCGCGCTGGGCGCCCTCCGCCTTCAACGCCCAGCCCTGGCGCCTGCTCTACGCCAAGCGCGAGAGCGCGGACTGGGAGCGGTTCCTGTCCCTGCTAATCCCGTTCAACCAGGCCTGGGCGCAGACCGCCTCGGTGCTGATCTATCTCTGCTCCGACACGCTGATGGAGAGCAAGCCGGGCCAGACCTCCCCCTCCCACACGCACAGCTTCGATACCGGCGCCGCCTGGGCCTCGATAGCGCTGCAGGCGACGATGCTCGGCTATCACGCCCATGGCATGGCCGGTGTGGACTGGGACCGGGTGCGGACGGAGCTGAAGGTGCCGGAGCGCTTCCGCGTCGACGCCGCCTGCGTGATCGGCCGGGTCGGCCCGCTCGACGTGCTGGACGAGAAGCTCCGGGCCCGCGAAGTGCCCTCGGACCGCAAGCCGATCGCCGATTTCGCCTTTGCGGGGGACTTCCAAGGGTCGGTCTGACTGTGCTCCGGCGAAGGCCGGAGCGCTGCGAGACCCGCTTTGCCGCCGGCCAGCGCTCCCGCCTTCGCGGGAGCACCGCATAAGGGGGGCCCGGTCCGCGCTCTTGTCTCACGCCTAGATTCGGCCCAACATTCGCCCATGAACGGCGTGGTTGAGACGGGATCTGGACGCGGGCGCACGGTGACCCTGCCGGCGCGGCCGGAGCCGATCCGGGTCTCGGTCGAGGAGACCGCGATCGTCGTCATCGACATGCAGAACGCCTATGCCTCGAAGGGCGGCTATGTCGATCTGGCCGGCTTCGACATTGGCGGCGCCGCCGGCACGATCGGCCAGATCGCCAAGGTGCTGGAGACGGGTCGCGCCGCGGGCGTGCAGATCGTCTACCTGCAGAATGGCTGGGACCCGGATTATGTCGAGGCGGGCGGCCCTGGCTCGCCCAACTGGCACAAGTCCAACGCGTTGAAGACGATGCGCGCGCGGCCGGAGCTGGCGGGACAATTGCTCGCCAAGGGCGGCTGGGATTTCGAGCTGGTCGACGCGCTCGCCCCTCGGCCCGGCGACATCGTCCTCCACAAGACCCGCTACAGCGCCTTCTTCAACTCGCAGCTGGACTCGACCCTCCGCGCTCGCGGCATCCGCAACATCGTCTTCGTCGGCATCGCCACCAATGTCTGCGTCGAGAGCACTTTGCGCGACGGCTTCCACCTCGAATATTTCGGCGTGATGCTGGAGGACGCGACCCACCATCTCGGCCCTGATTTCATGCAGCAGGCCAGCCTCTACAATGTCGAGAAGTTCTTCGGCTGGGTCTCCACCGTCGCCGATTTCTGCGGCACGTTCGGCCAGCTGCCCACCGACCAGGAGTGATTGGAATGCCCTTCGAGCCGATCAACCCGCCGCAATTCCCCAAGCCGATCGCGCCTTATTCGGCCGGCGCGAAGGCGGGCAACATTGTCTACGTCTCCGGCGTGCTGGCGCTTGGGGAGGGGGGCGTCGTCCTCCATGTCGGCGACGCCTCGGCGCAGACCCGCGCGGTGCTGGACACGATCCGGATCACGCTCGAGGCCGCCGGCGCCAGCCTCGCCGACGTCGCGATGAACCACATCTTCCTGAAGGATTTCGCCGATTACCAGGCGTTCAACGCTGTCTATGCCGAGTATTTCCCGGGCGACAAGCCGGCCCGCTATTGCGTGAAGGCGGAGCTGGTGAAGCCCGATTGCCTCGTCGAGATCGCGTCCGTGGCGCATCTCGGCTGACGAAAGAGGCGCGGATGCCGGAGACGAGCGGGCTTTACTGGGAGGAGCATGGGCTGCCCGAGGGGCCGCCGGTGATCCTCTCGCCCGGTCTCGGCGGCGCGGCGGCCTATTGGGCGCCCAATCTCGCCGCTTTGGCCGCGCGCCACCGCGTCATCCTCTACGATCATCGCGGCACCGGCCGCTCCGATCGCGCCTTGTCGGCGGATCTCGACGTCGACGACATGGCGGACGACGTGCTCGCCCTGATGGACGGGCTCGGCCTCGATCGCGCCAGCCTGATCGGGCATGCGGCCGGCGGCGTCATCGGCCTGTCGATCGCGCTCCGGCAACCCCGGCGGCTCGACTCCCTCGTCGTCGTGAACGGTTTCGCCAGGGCCGACCCGCATTTCCTGCGCTGCATGGAGACCCGCCTGGCCTTGCTCGCGCACAGCGGCGTCGTCGCCTTCGTCCGCGCCCAGCCGCTCTTCCTCTATCCCGCCCGCTGGATCTCGGACCATTGGGCGCGGCTGGAGGCGGAGGAGGCCGGCCACATCGCCCATTTCCAGGGCGCCGCGAACGTCGAGGCGCGGATCAGAGCGCTCGCGAGCTTCGACATCTCCGACCGGCTCGGCGAGATCGAAACGCCGGTCCTGCTGATCGCCGCGGAGGACGACATGCTCGTGCCCGATCTCGGTTCGGAGCGGCTGGAGCAGGGCCTGCCGCACGCAAGGCTCGAGCGGATGCGCGGCGGCCACGCCTGCAACGTCACCGAAGCGGACGAATTCAACCGCCACATGCTCGAATTTCTGGGGGACTAGGACATGGAAGTCGGCATCTTCATCCCGATCAACAACAATGGCTGGCTGCTGAGCGAGAACAGCCCGCAATACCTGCCGAGCTTCGATCTCAACAAGGAGATCGCACTGAAGGCCGAGGGCTATGGCGTCGACTTCCTGCTCTCGATGATCAAGCTGCGCGGCTTCGGCGGCAAGACCGAATTCTGGGAATATGGACTGGAAAGCTTCACCCTGATGGCCGGCCTCGCCGCGGTGACCGAGAAGATCAAGATCTACGCGACCTGCCCGACCCTGGTCATCCCGCCCGCCTTCGCCGCGCGCATGTGCAACACGATCGATTCGATCAGCCACGGCCGCTTCGGGCTCAATCTGATCACCGGCTGGCAGCGGCCCGAATATAGCCAGATGGGGCTCTGGCCGGGCGACGAGCATTTCAGGAACCGCTACCAGATGCTCGACGAATATGCCCACATCCTGCGCGAGCTCTGGGCGACCGGCGTCTCCGATTTCAAGGGCACCTATTACCAGATGGAAGACTGCCGGGTGCGGCCGACGCCGACCGGCGACATGAAGATCATCTGCGCCGGTTCGTCGGACGAGGGCCTCGCCTTCTCGGCGAAATGGGCGGATTACGCCTTCTGTCTCGGCAAGGGGGTGAACACGCCCGCGGCCTTCGCCTTCAACAACGATCGGCTGCTCGCCGCGACCGCGAAGACCGGCCGCGACGTGAAGATCTACGCGCTCTTCATGGTTATCGCCGCCGAGACGGACGAGGAGGCGATGGAGAAGTGGATTCACTATCGCGAGGGCGCCGACGAGGGCGCGATCGCCTGGCTCGGCGGGCAGGCCGCCGCCGACAAGACGTCCACCACCACCAACGTCCGCCAGCTCGCTGACCGCGAGAGCGCGGTGAACCTCAACATGGGGACATTGGTCGGCTCCTATGAGAGCATCGCCCGGATGCTGGACGAGGTCGCCGCGGTGCCCAATACGGGCGGCGTGCTGCTCACCTTCGACGATTTCCTGAAGGGCACGGACGATTACGGCACCCGCATCCAGCCATTGATGAGATCCCGGCAAGGATGATCGCCACCTTCCTGAAGGCGGCGGCGGTCTATCTCGCCTGCCTCGTCGTGGGCGACGTCGCCGGCGTGGTCGCCTGCACGATCTTCGACGTCGCGCCCATCCGCGGCAACAGCGCCGCTTTGCCCTACGCGATCTGGTTCGTGCTCGGCGTGTTCGCCGGTTTCATCGCCCTGTTCGGCGCCGGCTCCTGGATCACCGGCAAGGGCGAGACCTGGTCGGACAGGCCGGAAGGCGCCAGGCTCGCCACCCCCATCTTCCTCTCGGCCCTGGCCGTCTCGCTCGCCATCGCCGGCTTCTTCTGGTGGCTCTACTGGTCGCGCGGCGTGGAAGGCGAATATTATGTGCCGGACAGCGGCCCGCATACCATCACCTACCTGGTCTCCGCGCTCGGCGCGATGTGGATCGGACGGCTGGCGCTGACGCCCTCGCCCAAGGCATAAGGGCGCCGTGACTCGCCGGCCTGTCCTTTTCGCCCCTTTTCTCGCGCTCGGCCTGCTCGCCGGCTGCGCGGGGCAGCTGCGCGACTATGTCGGCCCGCGTGCCTCGGTGATCCGGCCGCAGCTCATCCGCTACGGCTTCAGCCTGCCGGAGATCGCCTGCGTCGGCGACCGGCTGGGCGAGACGCTGCGGCCGCGCCAGCTCCGCTTCCTCTATCGCGCCGCCAGCCACGTCCAGCAGCCTTTCTACAGCCCGGAGCGCTTCACGCCGCGCGACTTCGTCTGGGCGGCGGGCAGCATGCGCGATCCCCTGGTCGAGGCCGAGATCAACCGCGCCTACCGGACCTGCAACGTCCAGCTCGCGCCGCAGATCGTCGCTGTGTCCGCGCCGTCCCCGGCGGGCGTGACCGCGGGCGCGCTGCCGCCGCCCTCCGGCGGTCCGGTGCCCGGCGTGCTGCCGCCCCCGTCCGGCGGGCCGGCGCCCGGCGCGGCGGCGGCGCGGCCGTCCGTCTGGCTGAATCTCGGTGCGGCGCCGTCTGGTCAGGCGATCGCGGTGGACGGCGCCTCGCTCGAGCAGGAGGAGAATAGCCGCACCGCCTGGTTCCGGATGATCGATCCGCCGCCCGCCGGCCAGAACCGCAACGCCTATCGCCTGCGGATCGATTGCGGCACGCGCATCATCCGCCCGCTCGCTCACCGGCTCTACGACGAGGCGGGCGCCGTGGCGCAGGAGCGCATTTATGCGGAGGAGGAGCAGCTGCAGTCGCCGGTCGAAGGCGGGACGGTCACCGAAATCGCCTATCTCTCGCTCTGCACTTGACCTTGCGCGCTCGCGGCTTCGAGGGTATTTTCTCCTCTTGGGGCTGCGTTCCGCAGGGAGAATGATGATGTCCGTCCGCGCTTTGCTTGCCGCTCTTGCAGTCGTTTCCGTGCCCATTGCCGTCAACGGCGCCGAACCCCAGAACCGCCAGCAGAAGGTGACTCCGCAGACCAAGCGGACCTGCACCATGCGGCCCGAGCCGGGCAGCCGGATCAACACCGTCCGCACCTGCCGCAACGCCGCCGAGACCGAGGCGATGCGCCAGGAGCAGCGCCGGACGATCGACCGCATCCAGGCGAACAAGGTCAGCTTCGGCAGCTGACCCCGGGGCGGCTGATCAGGCCAGGCGCTCCGGCACCGCCAGCGCCTCCACCTTGAGCGTTGCCCGCGGGGCGACGGCTTCCCACGGGAAGACGTACCATCTTTTGTCCTGGTCGCGGTCGATCTCCGAGCCGTGATATTCGGCCTTCGCCTTCGAACGGACATTGTGCACCAGCACGGCGACGCGCAGGCCCGCCGGATCGGAGATCTTCGCCTCGATCGCCGCGCGCAGATACTGGATGGTGCCGCCGCTGTCGTTGATGTCGTCGACGATCAGGATGTTGCGCCCCTCGCCGATCTTCGACGCGAGCTTGTCCAGCAGCTCGTCGCCGAAGCCGACCTCGCCCGAACTGTGGTCCACCGACAGCATCTGGATGCCGGTCCGGTGCGAGAGATAGGCGGCCGGGACCAGCCCGCCGCGCCCGATCCCGACCAGGAAGTCCGGCGTCCACTCGTCCGCCTCGATCGCGCGGGCGAGCGTCTCGACCTCTTCGAGAAAGCGCTCATAGGGAAGATAGAGCAAAGTGGGTTCGGCGGGATCTGACATGCACGTTTCCTAGAGCCTGATCGGTTTAAGGTGGAAGCGCTGCGCGCTTCCGCCGAAAGCGTGAATCAGGCTCTCTTCAAATGGTCGAGACCTTGATTCACGCCTCAGGCTGATTCAGCCTGAGACGATCAAGGTCTAGGCTGGCCTTCGCGGCGCGACAATGTGAAGAAGTGGCCGGGAGAGTGACGATGGCGATCGAGGTCGCGGGCATGGCCCCGCTCATCCAGGTTTACGACATGAACGAGGCCCTGCTTTTCTACCGGGATGCGCTGGGCTTCGAGCTCGTCCAGTCCTCCGGCGAGGTCGACGCGGCCGAGGGCCGCTACGCCCACTGGTGCTGGCTCAGGCTCGGCGGCGCCCATCTGATGCTCAACACCGCCTTTGACGAAGGCGAGCGGCCCCCGGCGCGCGATGCCGCCCGCCAGGCCGCCCATGGCGATACCGGCCTGTTCTTCGACTGCCCCGATCCCGACGCGGCGGCCGCCGCGCTGCGGGCGAGGGGCATCGCCGTCGACGGCCCGCGCGACGCGCCCTACGGGATGCGCCAGCTCTACGTCGCCGATCCGGACGGCTACGGGCTCTGCTTCCAGACGGCGGTGCGCGCTTGACGGGTGGCGCCGAGGACCTCGACGTCCTGATCGTCGGCGCCGGGATTTCCGGGATTGACGGGGCATATCACCTCCAGAAGAACTTTCCGGACAAGAGCTATGCGATCCTGGAGGCGCGGGAGCGGATTGGCGGGACTTGGGACCTGTTCCGCTATCCGGGCATCCGCTCGGACAGCGACATGTACACTTTGGGCTTTCCGTTCCGGCCCTGGACCGGGGACAAATCAATCGCCGAGGGCGGCGACATCCGGGCTTATGTGGAAGACACGGCGCGGGACTTCGGGATCGACCGGCACATTCGCTTCCGCCACCGGGTGACGAAGGCGGACTGGTCCTCGGACGAGGCCCGCTGGACGGTCGAGGCGGAGACGGACGAGGGGCCGAGGCGCTACCGCGCCCGCTTCCTCTATCTCGGCAGCGGCTATTACGATTACGCGGGGGGCTACCGGCCCGAATGGCCGGGCGAACAGAATTTCAAGGGCCGCTTCGTCCATCCGCAATCCTGGCCTGAGGATCTTGATTATACGGACAAGAGGATCGTCGTGATCGGCAGCGGCGCGACCGCGGTGACCCTCGTCCCCGCTTTGGCCGGCAAGGCGGCGCATGTGACGATGCTGCAGCGCTCGCCCTCCTGGGTGGTCGCGCGGCCGTCCGGGGACGGCGTCGCGCGCTGGCTGCAGCGCCGGCTGCCGGCGCGCGCGGCGGCTGGCACCATCCGTTTCAAGAACGTGCTGCTCGGCGCGATCTTCTTCCGGCGCGCGCGGAAGCGGCCCGAGAAGGTGCGCGCGCTCCTGCTCAAATGGGTGAAGGAGCAATTGCCCGGCCGCGATATCGAGCGGGATTTCGTGCCGGCCTACAATCCCTGGGACCAGCGCGTTTGCCTGGCGCCGGACGGCGACCTCTTCCGCGCCATCCGCGAGGACCGGGTCTCGGTCGTCACCGATACGATCGCGCGGTTCACCAGGACCGGGATCGCGCTCTCCTCGGGCGCGACGCTGGAGGCGGATATCGTCGTCACCGCGACCGGCCTGGTCATGAAGATCCTCGGCGGCATCGCGATCGCGGTGGACGGGGCGCCGGTGAATGTGGCGGAACGGATCAGCTACAAGGGCATGATGCTCAACGACGTGCCGAACATGATCCTGTCCTTCGGTTATACCAACGCCTCCTGGACGCTGAAATGCGACCTTACCGCGCGCTATTTCTGCCGCCTGCTCGGTCATATGGACAGGCACCGGCTCGACCTATGCGTGCCGCGCCTGCCGGCGGAGGGGGTGGAGCGGCAGCCCATGCTCGATTTCAGCTCGGGCTATGTGCAGCGCGCCGCGGCGAGCCTGCCCGCGCAGGGGACGAAGCCGCCCTGGCGGGTCTACCAGAATTACTACCGGGACTTCGCCGCCCTGGGCCTCGGCATCGTGACCGACGGCGTGATGGAGTTCCGGCGCGCCAAAGGTCAGGCAAAAGTCACACCAAGAACGGGCGCCGGTTGACTCCGCAAGCGGGGCGCGGCACTTGACGTTTACGTAAAGGAGAGGAGCCGCAATGACGGACCTTGAGTCGTTCCGCAGCGAGACGCGCGCCTGGCTGGAGGCGAATTGCCCGCCCGAGATGCGCGAGCCGATGCGCGACGAGGGCGACGCCTGCTGGGGCGGGCGCAACCCGACCTTCTCCAGCCCCGCGCAGAAGCAGTGGATGGACGCCATGGCCGCGCGCGGCTGGACGGTGCCGGACTGGCCGGCCGACTATGGCGGGGGCGGGCTCGGCCCGGCGGAGACGAAGATCGTCCGCCAGGAAATGGCGCGGATCAACGCCCGCAACCCGCTGTACAGCTTCGGCATCTCCATGCTCGGCCCGGCCTTGCTGAAATACGGGACCGAGGCGCAGAAGCTTCATTATTTGCCCCAGATCGCCCGCGGCGAGATCCGCTGGTGCCAGGGCTATAGCGAGCCCGGCGCCGGCTCAGACCTCGCGTCGCTCCAAACCAAGTGCGAGGACAAGGGCGATCATTGGCTGGTCAACGGCCAGAAGGTCTGGACCTCCTATGCCGATAAGGCGGACTGGATCTTCTGCCTGGTCCGCACCGATCCCGCCGCGCCCAAGCATCATGGGATCAGCTTCCTGCTGTTCGACATGGCGAGCCCCGGGGTCTCGACCAAGCCGATCCTGCTCATCTCCGGTTATTCGCCTTTCTGCGAGACCTTCTTCGACGACGTCCAGGTGCCCAAGGATCAACTCGTCGGCACGCTCAACAAGGGCTGGGACGTCGCCAAATATCTGCTCGGCCACGAGCGCGAGATGATCTCCGGCATGGGCCTTGGCGGACAAGGCGGCGCGCTGGGCGAGGCGCTGAGCGAGGTGCTGGCGGACGATCCCGTCCTGCGCGCCGACGTCGCCCGCTTCGACGTCGATCAGCTCGCCTTCCGGGCGATGTCCGAGAAGTTCATCGACGAGCTGAAGGTGGGCAAGGCGCACTCGGCCCAGCCCTCGATGATGAAATATGCGGGCACCGAGTTGAACAAGGCGCGCCACGAGCTGGTCATGGCCGCGGGCGGCTCCGACGCGCTCGAATGGGAGAGCGAACAATCGCGCAACGGCAAGGCCGCGCGCGAATGGCTGCGCACCAAGGCCAATTCGATCGAGGGCGGCACGAGCGAGATCCAGCTCGGCATCGTCGCCAAGCGCATCCTCGAGCTTCCGGGAGCCTGACCTCATGCCCCTCTATCTCACCGACGACCAGGCGATGCTCCAGGAGACGGCGCGGAGCTTCATGGCCGAGGAAGGCGCGATCGCGAAGCAGCTGCGCCACTGGCGCGACAGGAATTGCAAGGACGGCTTCGGGCACGGTTTGTGGAAGCAGTTCGCCGAGCTCGGCTTCAACGGCATATTGGTCGACGAGGCCGATGGCGGCCTCGGCCTCGGCCATGTCGAGGCTGGGATCGTGCTGGAGGAGATCGGCCGCAACCTCACGCCCTCGCCCTTCCTGGTCAGCGCGGTCGCCTTCGTCGAGGCGCTGAAGGGGACGGCGGCCCGCGAACGCTGGTATCCCGGCATCATCGCCGGCGACACCGTCGCCGCGCTGGCGCTGGACGAGGGCGCGAAGCATCGGCCCGATGCGATCGAGATGCGCGCCGAGCGCTCCGGCAACGGCTTCTCGCTCAGCGGGCGCAAGCAGTTCGTGGTGCAGGGCGCCTCCGCCGACGTGACGCTCGTCGCCGCGCAGACCGACGAAGGGCTGACCCTGTTCGCGGTCGAGAAGGACGCCTTGGGCCTCGACGTCGAGGGCGTCCGCCTCGCCGACAGCAGCATCGGCGCGCGGCTGACCTTCGCCGACGTGCAGGTCGATGCGGACGCGGTGATCGGCGAGGTGGGCGGCGGCGCCGAGATCCTCGACCGCGCGCTCAATGCCGGCCGCACCGGCGCCGCGGCCGAACTGGTCGGCGTCGGGGCTGCGTCGATGGACATGACCGTGGACTATCTCAAGCAGCGCAAGCAGTTCGGCAGGCTGATCGGCGAATTTCAGGCGCTGCAATTTCGCGCCGCCCATCTCTATTCGGAGCTCGAGATCGCCCGCGCTGCCACGCTGAAGGCGCAGCAATTGCTCGACGAAGGCAGCCCCGACGCCGAGGCGATGGTTTCGGTCGCCAAGGCCAAGGCGGGCCGCACCTCGCAGCTGGCGGTGCAGGAGGGCGTGCAGATGCACGGCGGCATCGGCATGACCGACGAATATGATATCGGCCTCTACATGAAGCGCGATCGCGTCCTGAACGAGCTGTTCGGCGACCCGTCCTATCATGCGGACAAATTGGCGCGGATGAAGGGCTATTAGCAGGCACGGGCGTCGAAATGAGCCGATCTGATCTGGCGGGAATGACTGTGAATGAGCGCCTGTTCAACATGGGCTTGCTGGACGAATGGGACGATGCTGCTCGCTCCCGAGATCGGGCCAGAATGATTGAAATCATGCGCCAGATCGCAGTGCACCCGTCCGAGCGCACGGCAGATATGGTTTTGGCGGACCCGGCCATGTACGGTTTCTAGCCGTCATGCTGAACCGGTTTCAGCATCCAGTTTCGAACCGCGGGGCCGGTGGAGAGTTGGACCCCGAAACGAGGTCAGGGTGACGGAGAGGGTGTGACCGCCAGCACAAGACCAGGCAGCCCCAACCGCGCTTATGCGCTGGGCTTGGCGCGCGCCTTCGCCGGGGCGATCATCTTCGGCCTGCCTCTGCTGATGACGATGGAGATGTGGTTCCTCGGCATCTCGGTCCATTCCGGGCGGCTGCTCGTCTTCCTCCTCGTCAATTTCGCGATCCTCGTCGGGCTGTCTCGGTTCGGCGGGTTCGAGCGGACCGACACGCTCGCCGAGGACGTCATGGATGCGTTCGCGGCTTGCGGCGTGGGGATCCTCGGCGCGGCGGTCGTCCTGTTCCTGCTCGCGATCGTCGGCCCGGATATGCCGCTCGACGAGATCGCCGGCAAGATCGCCATCCAGTCCGTGCCGATGAGCTTCGGAGCGATGATCGCGCGCAAGCAGCTCAGCGGCGGCGGCGACGAGCCGCGCGACGAGGAGGAAGCGGTGCGCGGCGCCTCTTATGGCGGCCAGCTCTTCCTGATGGCGGCGGGCGCGCTCTTCCTTTCCTTCAATGTCGCGCCGACCGAGGAGATGCAGCTGATCGGCTATATGATGTCGACCTGGCACCTGCTGGGGCTGATCCTCGTCTCGCTGCTGCTGCTCCATGTCTTCGTCTACCGCGTCGGCTTCGCGGGGCAGGAGGAGCATCCGGAAGGCGCGGGGCCGCTGCGCACCTTCTTCGCCTATACCGTCCCCGGGTACGGCATCGCGCTGGCGGTCGCCCTGTTCGTGCTGTGGACCTTCGGCCGGGTGGACGGCACCGCCCATGACCAGGTGGCGGCCACCATGGCGGTGATCGCCTTTCCCGGCGCGCTTGGCGCGGCGATCGCGCGGCTGGTGGTCTGATGGCGAAGGCGAAAGCGAAGCCGCCGCTGCTGGAGTGGCTCGCCTCCGCGATCGGCCTGCTGCTGACGCTTGGCGTCATGGCGGCGATCGCGCGCGATGCGTTCAACGGCAGCGCCGAGCTGGCGCCGGACATCGACGTGGTCGCCAGGGCGCCGGAGCAACTGGGCGGCCGCTGGCTGGTCCGCTTCGAGGCGCACAACCGCGCCCCCACCACCGCGGCGCAGGTGCAGATCGAGGGCACGCTGCCGGGCGGCGAGACCAGCGTCGCGACGATCGACTATATTCCGGGCCGCTCGACGCGGGGCGGCGGCCTTGTCTTCAGCCAGCGGCCGGACGGGGTGCGCTTGCGCCCGCTCGGCTATCAGGATCCATAGAGGGAAACAGACGTGCCGCTCGATCCCGAAACCTTCGACGCGCTGATCGACACCGTGCGGCGCTTCGTCGCGGAGCGGCTGCGGCCGCTCGAGGCGCAGGTTGCCGAGGAGGACGAAGTCCCGACGGAGATTGTCCGCGAGATGCGGGAAATGGGTCTGTTCGGCCTCTCCATCCCGGAGGAGTTTGGCGGGCTCGGCCTGACCATGGGCGAGGAGGTGAAGGTCGCGCTGGAGTTCGGGCGGACCACGCCGGCCTTCCGGTCTGTCTTCGGAACCAATGTCGGAATCGGCTCACAAGGCCTTGTAATGGCTGGCTCCGCTGCGCAAAAATCCGAATGGCTGCCGCGGATCGCCAGCGGCGAGATCGTCACCAGTTTCGCGCTCACCGAGCCCGGCGCGGGCTCCGACAGCGCCTCGGTCCAGACCCGCGCGGTGCGCGACGGGGAGGTGTACAGACTGACCGGCACCAAGCGCTTCATCACCAATGCCGACAAGGCCTCGCTCTTCACCGTGATGGCGCGGACCGGCGGCGAGGGCGCCCGCGGCGTTTCCGCCTTCTTGGTGCCGACCGGCCTGCCCGGCGTCTCGATCGGCAAGCCGGAGCGCAAGATGGGCCAGCAGGGTGCCCATGTCTGCGACGTCAATTTCGACGCGGTGCCGGTGCCGGCCGCGAACCGGCTGGGCGAGGAGGGCGAGGGCTTCAAGATCGCGATGCGCGTGCTCGATCGCGGGCGGCTGCACATCGCCGCGGTCTGCGTCGGAATTTCGGAGAGATTGATCGTCGATGCAGTGGCTTATGCGACAGAGCGTAGACAGTTTGGTAAGTCTCTTTCGGACTTCCAGCTGATCCAGGCGTTGATTGCGGACAGCAAGACCGAGACGATGGCGGCCCGTGCCCTGGTGCTTGACGCGGCGGCGCTCAAGGATGCGGGTAAGCCGATCACGCTGGAGGCGGCGGCGGCGAAATACTTCGCCAGCGAGACGGTCGGCCGCGTGGCCGACCGCGCCGTGCAGATTTTCGGCGGCGCCGGCTATATCGCCGATTACGGCATCGAGCGGCTCTATCGCGACGTCCGGCTGTTCCGCATCTACGAGGGCACCAGCCAGATCCAGCAGCTTGTCATCGCGCGCGAGACGATCAAGAACGGGGGCTGAGATCGCATCCGTGCTCCGGCGAAGGCCGGAGCGTTGCGTGGATTGCAGTGCGACATCTCGCGGCGCTCCGGCCTTCGCCGGAGCACAATGGGGGTAGGAAGATCATGCGGAAATGGATGATTGCGGCGAGTCTGGTTGTGCTTGCGGCGCAGGCGCCGGTTCAAGCCCAGGATCGTGCGCTGCGCGACGCCGTGCAGCAGGATTATCGGGCCAATCTCGCCGCCCTGTTCGATCATTTTCACCGCAACCCGGAATTGTCCGGCCGCGAGGTGCAGACCGCGGCGCGGATGGCGCAGGAATTGCGCGCGCTCGGCTATGAGGTGACGACCGGGGTCGGCGGCACCGGCGTGGTCGCGGTGCTGCGCAACGGCAATGGTCCGACGGTGATGCTGCGCGCCGACATGGACGGGCTGCCGCTGGAGGAGCGCTCCGGCGTCGCCAACCCGTCCCGCGCCCGCCAGGCCGACGCGGCCGGGGTCGAGCAGCCGGTCATGCACGCCTGCGGCCACGACGTGCACATCACCGCTCTGGTCGGTACGGCCCGGCAGCTGGCGGCCCGGCGGCGGGGCTGGTCCGGCACGCTGATCCTGATCGCCCAGCCGGCGGAGGAGACGATCTCCGGGGCGCGGGCGATGGTCCAGGACGGCCTCTACACCCGTTTTCCCAAGCCCGATTATGCCGTCGCCTTCCATGTCTCGGCGGACATCGAGGCGGGGCGGATCAACGTGCCCCAGGCGATCGCCTATTCGAGCGCCGACAGCGTCTCCATCCAGGTGCGCGGCGTCGGCACCCACGGCGCCTCGCCGCATCTCGGCGTCGATCCGGTGGTAATCGCGGCGCAGATCGTGGTCGCCCTGCAGGCCATGGTCGGCCGCGACATCGCGCCGCTGGAGGGCGCGGTGGTCAGCGTGGGGATGATCCATGGCGGCGTGAAGAACAACATTATCCCGGAGCAGGTCGATCTCGCGCTGACCGTGCGGGCCGACAATCCGACGGTGCGCGAGCGGCTGCTGAACGGCATCGACCGGGTGGCGCGGGGGACGGCGCTTGCGGCGGGCGTTCCGGAGAATAGGCTGCCGATCGTCACCCGCTCGCCGACCGAGACCACGCCGGCGACGATCAATCATACCGAAACGGCCGGATTCGTGCGGGGCGCGATCGCCGCGGCGATGGGCGAGGCCCGGCTGATCGAGCAGCCGCGCAAGGGCATGGGAGCGGAGGATTTCGCTTATTTCGTGACCCCGGAGAGCGGCGTGCGCGGCGTCTATTTCAACGTCGGCGGCACGCCCGCCGGCGAGGTCGCCACCGCGCCGGGCCACCATTCGCCCCTGTTCCGGATCACCCCGGAACCGGCGGTGACGGCGGGCGTCGAGGCGATGGTAGTGTCGGCCGAGGCGCTCTTCCGGCGCGGGCGACCGCGCTAGAGCCTGATCGTTGAAGGTGGAAGCGCGGCGCGCTTCCGCCGTAAGAGTGAATCAGGCTCTCTTCAATGGCCTAGGCCTGGTTCCGGCGAAGCAGGATGTTCATCTGCGCGGCGGCGATCGGCGTCTCCCGGTCGCGCTGCCAGGCATGGGCCTCGACCGTGGCGACACGCTTGCCGAGCCGGGTCACGCGCGCCGCCGCATAGGTGTCGTGGCTGACGCCGCCGCGCATATATTGGACGGTGACGTTGACCGGCTTTGCCTCCGGCCGGTCCTCGCCCAGCGCCTCGTTGAGCGCGCCGAAAGCGGCGAATTCCAGCAGGCCGGCGATCGCGCCGCCATGGAGATAGCCCGGCCGCCCGGTCACCCGCTCCCCGAACGGCATGACGAAAAGCCACTCGCCGTCGGCGCCGCGCTCGGTGCGGAGGCCGAGAAAGTCGGCATAAGGCGGAAGCGGCTTCATCGGCTTGCCCTAGGCGAGCCGGACGCGGGCGTCCATGCCGCGCGGGCCCTTGGCACGCCGTCCTCCGCGCACGATATCCGGCGGGAGGAGGGTTGCGCCATGCAAAGGATCCTGACCGGCACGATCACGTCCGGCTTCCAGTTCGCGTCCGGCGAAGCGGTGGGGCGGGCCGAGAATCCGTCGCCCTTCCGGGCCGGCACGTTGCGGACGCAGCAACCCTATCTCGCGGCGCTCCGCATCGACCTCGAGCGCCTCGTTCCGGGCCTGCGCTGGGGTACGATCAACCTGCGGCTGGGCGAGGAACTGGTCCTCGGCCGCGCCGACCATGTCGCCGAGGCGCTGGACTGGACCCGGGAGGAAACGGGCGCGGGGCGGATCCCGCCCGAGACCTTCTCCTTCGTGCATTGCTGCTTCGTCTATGCGCGCGGCGGTGCGGGCGGCTGCGCCTATCATCCGGGCTTGATCTATTATCCCCATCCCGAGACCAAGCCGACGACCAATGCCCACCGCTACGACGTGCTCGAGATCCTGACCACGCCGGTCGCGGGATTGAAGACGGGCGCCGAAGCGAGTCTGGTCTGCCGGGCAGATGCCTTCCGGCCGCGCTAGCCGCGCCGCGCGAAGAAGCCCCGGCACACCGCGTCGAGCTTCGACGCCATGGCCAGGTCGCGGGCGTCGGGCGCGGTGATGACGGCGCTGTCGAGATTGGTGTCGATCGGGGAGGGCGGCCGTTCCTTGGGCAGCGCGCGCGCCAGCTCCGCCACCAGCCGCCGCGCCGTCCCGGCATTGGCGTGCAGCCGGCCGACGATTTCGGCCACGTCCACCGCCTCGCCATCGCGCCAGCAATCATAATCCGTGACCATGCCGATCAAAGCGTAGGGCAGCTCCGCCTCGCGGGCGAGCTTCGCCTCGGGCATGGCGGTCATGCCGATCACGTCGCCGCCCCAGGCGCGGTACATCCGGCTCTCCGCCCGCGTCGAGAATTGCGGACCCCCTATCGCCACGTAGCAGCCGCCCCGCGTGACCGGCGCGCCGGCGCTCTCGGCCGCGTCGGACGCCAAAGCGGAGAGGCGCGGGCAGACCGGATCGGCCATGGAGACATGGGCGGCGAAGCCGGTGCCGAAGAAGCTCGGCGCGCGGGCGAAGGTCCGGTCGATGAACTGGTCGGCCGCGACGAAATGGCCGGGCGGGATTTCCTCGCGGAGCGAGCCGATCGCCGAGATGGCGAGCAGGTCGGTGCAGCCCGCCCGCTTCAGCGCATCCACATTGGCGCGGGCGTTGAGCTCGCTCGGCGGGATAGGATGGCCGCGCCCGTGGCGGGGCAGGAAGACGAAGCGGATGCCGTGGATCCGCCCCATCAGCAGTTCGTCCGACGGCCTGCCCCATGGCGTGTCGACGGCGAGCCACTGGGCATCCTCCAGCGCGTCCATCACATAGAGGCCGGAGCCGCCGATGATGCCGATTACCCACTCGCTCATGGCCGAGGCTTAGCGGCCGACGAGGATGATCCGCAAGTCGTTCACGTTGGTCCCGGTCGGGCCGGGCGCGAACAGGCCGCCGGCGGCGGCGAACCAGCCGGCGCTGTCGTTTCCAGCCAGCGCCGCCGCGCCGGCCGCGTCCGCGCCGGAAAAGAAGGCGCCGGCCGCGCCGCTGTTGCCGTCGATACCGTCGCTGTCGGCGGCGAGGCCGTGAATGTCCGGGCGGTCCGCCAGCGGGGGCGCGGCGCCCAGCGCATATTCGAGATTCGGACCGCCCTTGCCCGCGCCGGTGACGGTGACCGTCAGTTCGCCGCCCGAGATCAGCGCACTGCCCGGCGGCAGGGCAAGCGCGGCCTCGGCATGGGCGCGCCCGATCTCCCGCGCCTCGCCCGTGCATTCGCCGAGCAGCACGGGTCGATAGCCGAGCCGTTCGGCCTCGGCGGCCGCCGCGGCGATCAAGTCCGCCGCGCCCGCGACCAGCCGGAATTCGCCCGGCACCTGCTTCGCCGTCTCGGTGAGCGGCGCTTCCAGCCCGTAGCGGTCCAGGATCGCGTGGGCGTCGGCCACCGTCGTCGGGTCCGCGACGGTCGGGCCCGAGCCGATGACTTCCGGACGGGAACCGACGACGTCGGACATGGCGAGGGTGAGCGCGGCGGGCAGGCGGCCGCCCTTGATCCGCGAAATGTGCCGCCGGACGCAGTTGATCTCGTCGATCGGCGCGCCGGAGCGGAGCAAGGCGTCGGTGATCGCCTGCTTGTCCGCCAGGCTCAGCCCCGCCGCCGGCAGGCAGGCCAGGGCCGAGGCGCCGCCGCTCAGCAACACCAGGGCGCCGCCGGCGCCGGCCAGCACCAGCAGCCGCTCCGCCGCCCGGACGCTGGCTTCGTCCGGCACCGGGTGGCCGGCGTGAAGCAGTTCGATCGACCGGAGTTCGGCCGCCCACCCGTGCGGCACCACCGCCAGCCCCGCAACCTCCGGATAATGCGCCTCGGCGACCCGCGCCATCGCGCCCGCGGCCTTGCCGATGGCGAGCACCACGCGCGGCCGTTCCGCCGGCAAATGGCGCGGCAGCACGGTTTCGGGCAGGCAGGCGGCGATCCCGGCGTGAAACATCCTGAGCAGATCGGCGCGCATCCACGCTTGTGTCCCGGAAAGCCCGCGCTAGCACAAGGCCATGAGGGAGGTCTGGAAAGCGCGCGGCCGCAAGGCGCTGGTCTGGACGCTGCGCATCCTGGCAGGGATCGTGGCGCTGCCGCTTCTCTATCTCGCCGCCGCCATCTTCCTCGGCCTGGTCCCCGCCAACGTCTCCTTCCACCAGCCCCGCGAGGGCGGCGTGCTGATCTACGTCCGCTCCAACGGCATCCACACGGACATCGTGGTGCCGAAGGTCAATGCGGAGGCGGACTGGCGGCCTTATGCCGATCCCGCCCATCTCGGCGATCCGAACTGGGGCCGCGCCGATCATGTCGCGTTCGGCTATGGCGCGCGCGACTTCTACCTGAACACGCCGACCTGGAGCGATCTCTCGGTCGGCACGGCGGTCCGCTCGATGACCGGCGGGGATTCGCCGCTCGTCCATGTCGAGCATGTCGACCGCCCCAGGCCGGAGACCTGGCAGCGGCCGCTTCGCCTCACTTCGGACCAATATCGCCGGCTCGCCGCCTATATCCGCTCCAGCTTCCGCACCGATGCGAACGGCGCGCCGATCCATGTCCCGGGCCGCTACACGAATGCCGATGCCTTCTACGAGGGCGACGGCAGCTTCTCGATGTTCTTCAACTGCAACGCCTGGAGCGGCGCCGCCCTGCGCGCCGCCGGCGTGCGTATGGGCCTGTGGACGCCCTTCGAGCAGAGCGTGATGTGGCGGCTCGATTGAGCGGGTGAGTTACGTTAGAGCGACGAAACGGTTTCCTTGGGGGGAATGAACATGGCGAAGATCCTCGGCAATTTTCACTACGCCTTGCTGATCGGCATCCTGCTGCTGATCGGGGCGATGGTCGGCCTCACGCAGACGGGCATGGACAAGGCCTATTGGGTCGAGTTCCTGCGCTTCCTGCACGTCTGGGCGGGCGTGCTGTGGATCGGCCTGCTCTATTATTTCAACTTCGTGCAGATCCCGACCATGCCGAAGGTGCCCGCCGAGCTGAAGCCGGGCGTGACCAAATATATCGCCCCGGCGGCGCTCTTCTGGTTCCGCTACGCGGCCCTGCTCACCGTGATCCTCGGCCTGCTGATCATGGAGCTGCGCCAGGGCGGCGACACCGCGCGCGCGCTCGGCCTGCAGGAGGCCTATCGCACGATCGGCATCGGCATGTGGCTCGGCCTGATCATGGCCGCGAACGTCTGGTTCATCATCTGGCCGAACCAGAAGAAGGCGCTCGGCATCGTCACCGTGGACGATGCGAGCAAGGCGAAGGCGGCGGGCCTGGCGATGATGGCGTCGCGCACCAACCTGATCCTCTCCTTCCCGATGCTCTACTGCATGATCATGGGTGCGCACCGGCCGATGTAGGGCCGGGCCGGGAATATTCCTCCGGCGGAACAACGGGGCGCGGCGACAATTTGAGACAAAGTGTCGCCGCGCCGAACATACTTCGGAGACAGCGGCGACCCATAGGGGTCTCATGCGCCGTTTTGCTGTCCTTGCATCTCTTGCCGCTTTGTCGGCGTGCACCGTCGGGCCGAATTACCGGCCGCCTGCTTCGTCGTCGCTGCAGGTACCGGACACCTATTATCAGCGCGACGCGCAGGCGGCGCCCGCCAACCTCGCCGCCTGGTGGGAGCAGTTCGACGATCCGCTGCTGACCCGGCTGATCGGCGAGGCGAGCGCCGCCAATCTCGATCTCGCTTTGGCCTCCAGCCGGCTGACGCAGGCGCGCGAGTCGCTGGTCCAGGCGCGCGCGGGGCTGGTGCCGACGGTCGGCGCCTCGGGCAGCGCCGGCCGCAGCGTCGGCGACGGCAATGACCGCTCCACCTTCAGCATCGGCGCCGACGCCTCCTGGGAGATCGACCTCTTCGGCCGCATCCGCCGCGGCATCGAGGCGGCCAATGCGGACGCGGAAGGGGTCTATTACGACCGCGAGGCGCTGCGCGTCGCGATCGCCGGCGAACTCGCGACCAACTACATCCAGGCCCGGCTGACGCAGGAACGGCTGGCGCTCGCCCGGGAGTCGCTCGCCATCGCCGACGACAATCTCCAGATCGCGCAGTGGCGCGTGCAGGCCGGGCTCGCCTCCTCGCTGGACAGCGAGCAGGCGCGCGCCGCCCGGGCCCAGACCGCCGCGACCATCCCGAGCCTTGAGCAGGATTTCGCCAGCTCCACCTACCGGATCGCGGTGCTCACCGGGCGGGCGCCGGGTACGCTCACCGCCGAGCTGGGCGAGGCCAAGCCGGTGCCGCGCGGCCCGCGCGAGGTCGCCGCCGGCATCCCCGCCGACACGCTTCGCCAGCGGCCGGACATCCGCTCCGCCGAGCGCTCGCTCGCCGCCGCCACCGCCCGGATCGGGGTCGCCGAGGCGCAGCTCTATCCCGGTCTGCGCCTGTCCGGCAGCATCGGCACGTCCGCCTTCTCGCTGGGCGGGCTGTTCAGCGCGATCACCGGCTCGATCCTCGGCGGCATCGACCAGGTCCTCTTCGACGGCGGCCGGCTGCGCTCGCAGGTCCGCGCGCAGCAGGCGGCGACCGAAGGCGCGCTCGCCACCTATCGCCAGTCGATCCTGACCGCGCTCGAGGATGTCGAGAATGCGCTCGCCGCGCTGAACGCCGCCCGCCGCCGCCAGGTCGAGTTCACGACCGCGCTCGACGCGGCGAACAACAGCGCCATTCTCGCCCGCATCCAATATCGCTCCGGCCTGACCAGCTTCGATCAGCTGCTCGATGTCGAGCGCAGTCTCGTCTCCGCGCGCGACGGCCTCGCCTCCAGCCGGGCCGATGAATCGCTCGCCCTCGTCCAGCTCTACCGCGCCATGGGCGGCGGCTGGGATGCAACCGCCGCTCCTGACCTCGGGACGACCAGATGACCGACAGCAACCGCACCGACGCCACCCCCGACACCCAGAAGCCCGGCGGCGCCGAGCTTGGGGACTTTCTCGGCGCGCCGCCGCCCAAGCCCTGGTACAAGCGCCCGCTCTTCCTCATCGGCATCGTCGTGATCGTCGGGCTGGTCTTCCTGCTTGCCCGCTGTTTCGCGGGCGAGGGCGAGGCGGGCTATGCGACCGAGACCGTGCGGCGCGGCAACTTGCAGGTCACGGTCAACGCGACCGGCAATTTGCAGCCGACCAACGAGGTGCAGGTGGGCTCCGAGCAGTCCGGTCTCGTCACCCAGGTCTTCGTCGACAACAATGACCGCGTGACCCAGCGCCAGCCGCTCGCCCGGCTCGATACCGCCCGGTTGCAGGACACGGTCACCCAGGCGCAGGCGGCCCTGGCGTCTGCCCAGGCGCAGGTCGCCACCGCCAACGCGACCGCCGCGCAGAACCGCGCCGATCTCGCCCGCCAGGAAGAGGTGTTCCGGGTCTCCAACGGCCGCGTGCCCTCCCGCACCGAGCTGGACGCCGCCCGCGCCACCTACCAGCGCGGCGTCGCCGGCGTACGCGCCGCCCAGGCCGGCGTGACGCAGGCGCGCGCCCAGCTTTCCTCGGCGCAGACCAATTTGTCGAAGGGCACCATCTATTCGCCGGTGAACGGCATCGTGCTCTCGCGGCAGGTCGATCCCGGCCAGACCGTCGCCGCCTCGCTGTCGGCGCCGACCCTGTTCACCATCGCCGAGGATCTCAGCCAGATGAAGCTCGAGGTCCGCGTCGACGAGGCCGATGTCGGCCAGGTCCAGGCCGGCCAGCGCGCGACCTTCACGGTGGACGCCTATCCGGGCCGGACCTTCCAGGCGACGGTGCTGCGCGTGGACGTCGGCGCCAACGCCTCGGGCTCGACCACGTCGGGCTCCAGCGCCAGCAACGCCACCTCCTCGGGCGCCACCAACACCGTCATCGCCTATACGGCGATCCTGTCGGTCGCCAATCCGGAGATGCTCCTGCGTCCCGGCATGACCGCGACCGCGGAGATCGTCACCGCCGAGCGGCGCAACGTGATCCTCGTCCCGAACGCGGCCTTGCGCTGGTCGCCGGAGCGCGACGCCGCCTCGAGCAAGGGCCAGGGCGGCGTTACCTCGGTGCTTGTCCCGCGGGGCGGCCGGCGCGGCGGGCGCGGCGCGGGCGGCGGACGCGAGGTCTCGATCGGCCGCGGCAGCCGTCAGACCGTCTACGTGGTCGGCGCCGACGGCCAGCCGCAGGCGGTCCAGATCACCGTCGGCGAGAGCAACGGCTCGACGACCGAGGTGGTGGGCGGCGACCTGCGCGAAGGCCAGGAGGTCATCACCGCCCGGCTCGCCCCGGGCCAGGTGCAGGAGAAGAACGAGCGTAACGGCGATGGCCAGGACCGGCGTGGTCGCGAGGGTGGCGACGGCAACCAGGCCGCGCCCGCCAACCAGGCGGCGCCGGCGGGCAATTCGGCACAGCCTGGGCCTGCGACGCCCGAGGCGTCGGGCACGACGCCGCCTCCGGGGCCCGCCCCGGCGACGCCGTCCTCGACGCCGCCTCCGCCGCAAGGCCAGGGCGCCGCCGCCGCGGGGCCGCCGGACGGCCGGCGGATGCGCGACATGACGCCGGAGCAGCGCCGCGCCTATCTGGAGAGCCTGACTCCCGAGCAGCGCGAGCAGATGCGCCAGCGGCGGGAACAGAGGCGCCAGCAGCGCGACGGCGGCAATGGCGGCGCATCCGATGGCCGGTGAGCCGATCATCTCCCTGCGTCGGGTGACCAAGACCTACGGCACTGGCGCAATGGCCTTCCAGGCGCTGAAGGGCGTCGATCTCGACGTGGGGGAGGGGGACTTCATCGCCGTCATGGGCCCGTCCGGTTCGGGCAAGTCGACCGCGATGAACATCCTCGGTTGTCTCGACGTGCCCACCAGCGGCTCCTTCCGCTTCAAGGGCGTGCCGGTGGAGACGCTGAACCGGGACGAGCGCGCTTTGCTTCGCCGCCGCTATCTCGGCTTCGTCTTTCAGGGCTTCAACCTGCTCGCCCGCACCGACGCGCTGGAGAATGTCGAATTGCCCTTGCTCTATCGCGGCGAGGACAAGGCGAGGCGGCGCGAGCTCGGCATGGCCGCGCTGGAAAAGGTCGGCCTCGCCACATGGTGGGACCATACGCCGGCGGAACTGTCCGGCGGCCAGCAGCAGCGCGTCGCCATCGCCCGCGCCATTGTTACCAGCCCCGACGTTTTGCTCGCCGACGAGCCGACCGGCAATCTCGATTCCAAGACCTCGGACGAGATCATGGAATTGCTCACCGACCTCAACCGCAGCGGCATCACCGTGTTGATGGTCACGCACGAGCCCGACATGGCGGAATATGCCCGCACCATCGTCCATTTCCGCGACGGCCTGATCGAACGCGTCGAGACGAACGAGCACCGCAAAGGGGTGCCCGCCTGATGTTCTTTACCACCATCATCCTTGCCGTCCGCGAGATCAGGCGGCATTTGCTGCGCTCCTTCCTCACCGTGCTCGGCATCGTCATCGGCGTCGCCGCGGTGGTCACCATGGTCACGCTCGGCAAGGGCGCGACCGCCGCGGTCGCCGAGCAGATTTCGAGCCTCGGCGCCAATATCCTGCAGATCCGCCCGGGCCAGGGCTTCGGCCGCGGCGGCGGCGGCGCGCAGGCGCCGGACTTCGACATGGCCGACGTGGAGGCGATCCAGGAGCAGGTCGCCGGCGTCCGCGCGGTCGCGCCGCAGGCCCAGTCCTCCGTCCTCGCGGTGCACAATGCCGCCAATTGGCAGACCACGGTGAACGGCACCACGGCGCAATTCTTCATCGCCCAGCAATGGTCGGTGACCAGCGGGCGGACCTGGAACAGCGCCGAGGAGGATTCGGGCAAGGCGGTCTGCATCATCGGCTCCACTGTGCAGCGCAACCTCTTTCCCAACGAGGTTCCGGTGGGACAGCAACTCCGGCTCAAGGACGTGAGTTGCGAGGTGATCGGCACGCTGGCGTCGCGCGGGCAGGGCGGCTTCCAGGACCAGGACGATGTCGTGCTGATGCCGATCAAGGCGGTGCAGCGGCGCTTCACCGGCAATCGCGACATCCGCTTCATCATGGTCGCGGTCGACGACGCCTATGACAGCGCGAACGTGCAGACCTCGATCCAGAACCTGCTCCGCGAACGGCGACATGTTCGGCGAGGCGCGGAGGACAATTTCAACATCTTCGACACGAAGCAGATCTCGGAGACCTTGCAGGGCACGACGCGCATCCTGACCGCGGTGATGGGCGCGGTGGCGGCGGTCAGCCTGATCGTCGGCGGGATCGGCATCATGAACATCATGCTCGTCTCGGTGACCGAGCGAACCCGGGAGATCGGCATCCGCCTCGCCATCGGCGCGGTCGGGCGGGAGGTGCTGATGCAGTTCCTCGTCGAGGCCGTGGTGCTGGCCTGCCTGGGAGGGCTGATCGGGCTGCTGATTGCGCTGGGGGCGACAATCGCGCTCGCGCCCTTGATCCAGGTGCCGTTCCTGTTCGACGTGCAGATCAACCTGATCGCCTTCGGCGTTTCCGCCCTGATCGGCATCGTCTTCGGCTATTTCCCGGCGCGAAGGGCGGCGGCGCTCAACCCGATCGACGCGCTCCGGCACGAATAGGGTTGGCAAGGTTACCTGGTGCTCCGGCGAAGGCCGGAGCGTCGCGAGACCCGTAGTGCCGCTGGCCAGCGCTCCGGCCTTCGCCGGAGCACGACGGGGATCTAGTTCGAAGCAGGTGCCGGATTGGGCCTGGTTGCGGCCACCGTCCGCCAGGCCGGTCGCGCCATCGATTCGCGGATCCAGCCGGCCAGCGCCTGCGCCACCTCGGGATTGAATTCGCCCGACGGCAGCCCGCCTGTCTCGACCACGCGCCGCCGGAGCTCCAGCCGGTCGCCGACAATGTCCATCGGATGGCCCGTCCGGGCGATCTCGACATAGCGACCGCTGCCGGGGCGGTAGTGATTGGCCATGTCGGCGATGATGCGATGATCCTCGTCGAACAGGGCGACGATGTCCGCTTCGCCGTACATGGCGAGCACGTTGGTCCGGGCGTCGCGCCAGGCGGCGGTGAGCGGCTGGTGGGCGAGGTCCTGGGTGAATTTATAGTGCCGGCCGAGGACGCGCTCGCCGCCGTCCCAGGCCACGGCCTCGCGCAGCGCCCGGGCATTGACCTCGCTGCCGGCGGCGACGGCGGCCGGCGCCTCCCGGCCGAAATAGAAGCGGCGCAGCGCCTCGCGATAGCTTTCCGCCTGCTCGGCCGCGGCGGCCGGGTCCTGGCCGAAGAGGAGGAAGGACTGGAAGCGGATCACATCGAGATTGTAGTCCGCCCAGTTCCGCAGCCCCGCGCCGTAAATGGCGACCCCGCGCGGCGCCCGTTCGGCGGCGAGGAAGGGCGCCTGGAAGCCGCCCATCGAATGGCCGAGCATGAAGATCCGGTCGGCCTCGATGCCGCGCGCCTGGCTGAGATGGTTGTAGGCGGCGCGGAAGCCGTCCAATTCGGTCGCGAAGTCGATGTCGACGCAATTCACCCCGCCGGCGCTGTCGCCGATGCCGGCCTTCTCGACGCGGTAGAAGCCGATCCCGTCCTTCAGCAATTCCTCGATCAGCCGGTGGTAGAGCGCATTCTCGATCGTCACGCAGGAGAAGCCCTGCAGCAGATAGACGATCGGCGGGTTGGCGACATTGTCGGGCGTGACGAGGATGTCGCGCAGCTGGCCGCCGCGGAAGGGCACCGCGCCGTAGCTGACCGTCGCGCCCGGATAGGCGTCCAGCGGCCGCGCCACGCCACGTCCCCGCAGCACCTGCTCGCGCCCGCCGCGGCGCACGGTAAGCCGGATCGGGGTGCCGCCGACGAAGCGGGTAAGGGCCGGCCCGATATCTTGCGGCCGGGTCACCGGCCGGTCGTCGATCCGCACGATCGCGTCGTCGGGGCGCAGGCCGAGCGCGGCGGCGGTGCCGCCCGGCACCACCTCGGCGACGACCGCGCCCTGGCCCTGCTGGCGGGCGGGCGGCATCACGATGCCGAGCTGGGCGCGGCGGGGAAGCTCGGCGGCGGCGGGCGCGGCGGCGAGGGCGAGCGCCATGGCGGCGGGAAGCAGTCTTCTCATCCCCAGCTTTCTAGCGAGGCCCGGGCCATCCCCGTTTGATCGTGCTTGCGGAAATGCGCGGACCTTCTAGCGTCGCGCGCCATGAACACGCTCGAGTGGGTGGCGGCGGGGCTCGGCGTGATCAACGTCGGCCTGCTCGTCCGCCGCAGCATCTGGAACTACCCGTTCGGGCTGGCGATGGTCAGCCTCTATTTCTTCATCTTCTACGAGACCCGGCTGTACAGCGACGCCTGGCTGCAGGTCTTCTTCTTCGCCGTCCAGCTCTACGGTTGGTGGAGCTGGGCGCGGGCGAAGCAGGATGCGGGCGAGGTGCGCGTCGGCCTGTTGAGCGGGCGCGAGCGCGCCCTTTGCGTCGCCCTGACCGTCGGCGTGAGCCTCGCGCTCGGCTACGTCATGGCCACCTACACGCCCGCCTCCGCGCCTTATATCGACGCCTCGATCGCGGGCATGAGCATCTCCGCCCAGATCCTGCTCGCTTGGCGCAAGCTCGAAAATTGGGTGCTCTGGATCGTCACGGACATTGTCGCGATCGGCCTCTACCTCAGCAAGGCGCTCTATCCGACCGCGATTCTCTACGGCCTGCTGCTTGTGCTCTGCCTCGTCGGCTTCGCGGACTGGCGGCGCAAGCTCATCGCCCAGGGAGCCCCGGCGCAATGACGCGCGGCTTCGTCCTCGGCAAGTTCATGCCGCCCCATGCGGGCCACGTCCACCTGTGCGAGACCGCCCGCGCGCTGGTCGACCAACTCACCATCCTCGTCTGCTGGCTGCCCGACGATCCGATACCGGGGCCGTTGCGCCTGCAATGGATGAAAGCGCTTTTCCCCGATTGCCGGGTGATCGGCCACGACGCGATCGTCCCCCAGGCGCCGGCGGAGAGCCCGGAGTTCTGGCCGATCTGGCGCGGCATCGTCCAGGCGGCGCATCCCGAACCGATCGACATCGTCTTCGCCGGCGAGGGCTATGGCCTCCACCTCGCCGAGGAACTGGGCGCGACCTTCACCCCGGTCGAGCCGCGGCTGTTTTCCGACCTTTCGGGGAGCGTGGTCCGGACCGATCCCTGGGCGCATTGGCCACTGATCCCGCACGCCGTGCGGCCGCATTATGCCCGCACCATCTGCCTGCACGGACCGGAAAGCACCGGCAAGAGCACGCTCTCCGCCCCGCTCGCCGCGCATTTCGACACGCTCTGGGTCCCCGAATATGGCCGTGCCCATTGCGAGCTCTACGGCACCGACCTCGACGATGCCGGTCTCGTCACCATCGGCCGGACGCAGAGCGCGATGACCCGCGCCGCCTTGCCCTGGTGCAACAAGCGGCTGATCGTCGACACCGACGCGCTGACCACCGCCGCCTGGTCGCTGATGATCCTCGGCCGGGTGCCCGAGGGATTGTTCGACAATTTTGCGAAGGCAGACCTCTATCTGCTTACGGATATTGATATTCCCTGGGAACAGGACGGCGGCCGTTATTATCCCGATCCGGTCGACCGGCAGCGCTTCATGGATGCGTGCGTGCGGGTGATGGAGGAGGCGGGCGTGCCCTGGGTGAAGCTCAGCGGTCCGAACGAGCGGCGGCTGGAGACGGCGGTCGCCGCCGTGGAGGCCCTGAGGCCCTAGCCCGGCGACCGGCCGAAATCGGGCTTGGCGACATCCTGGCCCTGCTGGACGATGCCGCGGCGGATCGCGGCGGTGCGGGAGAACAGGTCGAACAGGGTCGCGCCGTCATCCGCCTCGATCGCGCGCTCGAGGAAGGCGAGGTCGTCCTTGAACCGCGCCAATATCTCCCGGACCGCCGCCTTGTTGCTGAGGAAGACGTCGCGCCACATGGTCGGGTTGGAGGCGGCGATGCGGGTGAAATCGCGAAAGCCGCCGGCCGAATATTTGATCACCTCGCTCTCCGTGACCCGCTCCAGATCGGACGCGGTGCCGACGATGGTGAAGGCGATCAGGTGCGGCAGGTGGCTGGTCACGGCGAGGACGAGGTCGTGATGCCTCGCCTCCATCACCTCCACCCTGGCGCCGAGCGTGGTCCAGAAAGCGGAGAGGCTCGCGACATCCCCCGGATCGGCCTGCTCGTCCGGCGTGAGGATGCACCAGCGGCCCTGGAACAGCTCGGCGAACCCCGCGTCGGGCCCGCTATTCTCGGTGCCCGCCACGGGATGGGCGGGAACGATCCGCGCGCCCGGCAGCCGCTCCCGCAGCGTCTCGCCGACCGCCGCCTTGGAGGAGCCGACATCGCTGACGATCGTGTCCGGGCCCAGTCCGCCGGCGATCGAATCCGCCGCCGCCGCCATCGCGCCGACCGGAACGCAGAGGATGACGAGATCCGCGCCGGCGACGGCAGCGGCCGCCGTTTCCATCATGTCGGCGAGGCCGAGTTCCGCGGCCCGCGCGCGGATCGCCGGATCGCCGTCGAAGCCGGTCAGTCGCGCCTCCGGCAGCCGCGCCCGGACGGCGCGCGCGATGGAGGAGCCGATCAGGCCCAGCCCGACGATCGCCACCGATTGCACTGCATCGTTCATTTCAGGCCCCCGCCGCTCCGTCCGGGGACGGGTAGACGGCTTTCCGCGCTGTCCGCAAGGCTCAGCCGACGGCGACGTCCACGGGTGCCTCCGCGCCGAACAGCGCCGCCATCGCCGCGGCCTGGGCGCGCAGCTCCGGCACCGCCGTCGCTTCCCACAGCCGCCCGCGCGCGAGCGGGCCGAGCGCGTACAGGCCGGGCGTGACGAAGCCGTCCGCCCCGATCGCCTCGCCGTTGCGGCCGGTGTCGACACCCAAGCGGTGCGCGTCGGCGCGGATCGAGCCCGCGTCGCGCAGGCTTTGCAGCAGCCGGTTGCCGGCGCGGCCGAGGTCGCTCTCGGCGCCGGCGCAATTCACCACCCGCGCCACCTCGATCCGCACGACCTGGTCGGTTCCCCGGGGCCGCAGGCTGACGGCGACGCGGCCGTAGCGCGCCTCGGCCCCGATGATCGTACAGGCCGCCGCCTCGAACCGCCCGGCCGCGCGCAGGGCGTCCAGCCGGCCGGCCATCTCCGGCGCGAGCCGATGGCGGTGCACCTCCCACCACGGGCGAAGGTGACGCAGGAAGCGGCTCTTCTCGGTCGGGTTCAGCGCCTTCCACATCGCCTGCACGGCCGGCCTGATCTCGTCCATCGCCGTACGCCAGCCCTGGTCCGCGGCGCGCGTGCGGAAGGCGGCGAGGCGCCGCGACAGCGGCAGGCCGGCCATGTCGTCTGCGCTGGCGTGGCCGTGCGGGCCAGCGGCGTGCACGCGGGGAAGCAGGCCGCGGCGCGACACCGCCAGGATCCGGCCCTCATGGCCGGCATCGGCCAGCGAGACCGCGGCGTCGACCATGGTGAGACCGGTGCCGACGAGCAGCACCGGATCGTTGCGGCCGAGCCCGTCCGCCAGCCCACGCCCCCACGGATCGGGCGCATAGAGATGCGGCGGCAAATCCGCGAAAGCGGACAGACATGGCGGCGGCGGGTTGCCCGTGGCAAGGACCACCGCATCCGCCGAGACGGCGCGGCCGTCCTCCAGCAGGACGCGCCGACGCTCGCCGTCCGCCTCGATCCCGATCGCCTCGCCGGCGACCAGCTTCAGCCGCGGGAAGCTGTCGGCATGGGCCTGGCGCAGCTGCTGCTCCAGATAGAGGCCATAGACGCGGCGGGGCGCGAAATCGGCCGGGCCGCCAAGGTCGCGCGCGGCGAGCCAGCGGGCGAAATGGCCGGGATCCTCGGGATAGGCGCTCATCCGCTCGGCACGGACGTTGAGCAGGTGGCGCGGATTGTCGGTGCCATAGGCAAGCCCGCGGCCGGGCGCGCCCGCGCGCTCGATCAGGGTGATGCACGCGCCTTCGGTCCGGGCGAGCTGGACGGCGAGCATCGTGCCGGAAAAGCCGCCGCCGACGATCGCCACCTCCCGAGTCTGCGGCGCGGCGCGGCGGACCGGCGGGGCAGGGGGCGGGGGAGCGAGCGCGGTCCAGTCTGCCTCATGCCGGACGACATCCGTCTCGTCCTCCGCCTGGCCGGCGGCGCGGAAGGCGGCGGCGGGCAGGGCAAGCGAGACCAGGGAGAAAGCGAGCGACACGCCGACATCGGCCTGCCCGAACCAGGGCACGATCGCTGCCGCCAGGGACAGGATGAGCAGGGTCAGCAGGCTGTTCCTGTCCAGGGACTCCTGCTCGGTCTCCTCGTCCATGCCGCCATGGGCATAGGCCAGCCGGACGTCTCTATCATTCACCGCAGGTCTCCCGCATCTACGCGACTCCCAGGCAATCCAACGGATCATGTCGCATGACGATGCCGCCACGGAGTCATCGACGCGCGGCACGGCGCTCGGGGGAAACAGCCCGTCGCAAATTCGACCTGTCCGGTAGACAAAACGCCGTGCGGCTGGAGGTTGATTCCCGTCGCAATGGCGCGCCCGGCAGGATTCGAACCTGCGACCCCAAGCTTAGAAGTTGTGCCGAGGGGCATTTCAGCAGATTTCGGGAAGTGCCAAATCCTTTAAAATCAGTGTCATAGCGTCCCAGGCGATTCCACTGAATCCAGGCATTTGTTACCTATATGTTACCTAGCCGCAAGCTAGGTAACACCGCCATTGCGGCGGAAAAGCTCCAGATTCGTCCCAGGGGTAAGTGCATCCCTTGCGTCTTCCAGAGGAGAGGAAGGCGGCTCTGCTGGCGAGGCTATCAGGCGTCTTTGCCTCCAGTCCGACCGGTTTGAGCGAAGGAGTGCATGATGCTTACGGATGCGAAGGTTGCGGCGTTCAAGCCGCCGGCAAAAGGGCAAAAGGAATATCCTGACGGGAAGGTGACCGGACTCCGCCTTCGTGTCGGGGCTGGCGGCGCGAAGGCCTGGATCTTTCGCGCGCGCGCCGGCCACCGGACGATCAACAAGAAGCTGGGAAGCTACCCGGGCATGAACCTCGCCGAGGCGCGGGCGGCGGCACTGAAGCTGGTTTCGGCCATGGCGCGGGGAGGGGGCGCCGAGGTGATCGACCGAACCTTTGGCGCGGTCGCGGATTACTGGATCGAGAAAGTCGCCAAACGGAGGAATGACAGCTGGCACCTCCAAGAGCGTATGCTGCAACGCCACGTCCTTCCGCTCTGGCGAGACCGGCAGATGGTGAAGATACGCCGGACGGACGTTCGAGAGCTTCTCGACCGCCTCGAAGGGATCGTGCTGCCGAACCGCATCCTGGCGTTGCTAAAGACGATCTTCCGCTTTGCGCTCAGCGAAGATTGGATCGATGCCTCCCCGGTTGAAGGCATCCGAAAGCCCAGTGTCGAAAGGGAGCGCGACAGGATCCTGTCGATGCCCGAACTCCAGCAGGTTTGGCGCGGTGCCGCCCTGCTCGGCTATCCGTTCGGCCCCTACCTGCAGCTGCTGGCTCTGACGGCACAGCGGCGTACTGAAGTGGCCGGCATGCGCTGGGGCGACCTCGACCTGGACGCGGCATCTTGGATTATGCCGTCGGCCGACACCAAGTCGAAACGCTCGCATATCGTGCCACTGCCCGCCCTGGCGGTCCAGATTCTGGGGTCGCTGCCCACGCTTGGCGCCTACGTCTTCACGACGGATGGCCGCACGCATTTGAGTTGCTACGCCAAGCTGAAAGCGCGGATAGACGGGCTCATCGCCGCGACTGGTGGAGACATAGCGCCGTGGCGGCTCCACGATCTCAGGCGGACCGCTGCGACTCATATGGTTCGTCTCGGCACGCGCGTCGAAGTGGTCGCCAGAGTCCTGAACCATTCGCCGCAGGGAATAACGGCCAGAGTCTATGCCTTGCATACCTATGAGCCGGAGAAGAGGCAGGCGCTCGACGGGTGGGCGAACGAACTTGCGCGCGCGATGAATCCCGCAACCGCGACCTCGCCGGCACCGGTGGCAGCGCATCTCGTCCACGCCCCAATGCCAGTCGACCAGCCAACACAGTGTCAGCACACCAATCGGGCGTGGAAACGGCCGTCGTCGAGGCGTGCGGGCAGGGTACGATAACGGATCAAATCGAAGCTTCCGCGTCGCCGGCTTTGGGTGGCCGGACAAGACGTCCAAAGTTTGAGAGCTGGATCGTCCGTATGAACCAGTGGAGGGCGATCAGTTCAGGCGCGCGCATCTGCGGCGTCGTTGGATTGGCGGGTCAGCCAAGCCTCGAGATCGGATTCTCGCCAACCGACGCAACGATCCGATATCTTTAGCTGCCTGGGAAAGCTCCTTTCGCCCACCTTCCGGTAAAGGGTGGATCGGCTGAGGCCGGTGCGCTCGAGCACTGCCGGCAAGCGCAAGATGCGGTCGGGACGGTCAATCGGCATGAGGCCTCCTGGAGGTCGTAGCTATTTCCTGCACAGTTCTGATCTATCCCCGCATGACGTCGCAAGGCGACCGGTGTCGAAGGACGTCGGACGGACCTACGGTGCGTCGAAAAAGCAGGTCTTCACGGCTGCTACGTTGCCGCCAAAACCACGCCTCGGGTCGAATCGGGAGGAGAGGCGACGCTTGCGGAGATGGAGCGACGGGCCCGGATTTTCCGCGCCGGCTCTCATTCCGGAGGCCTTATGTCCATGAGAAAGCCGCCCGGGCGTCCTGCCCGGTCCGTTCTCGCATTGCAGCGGAGAGGCGATCGGAGCGTAGCGCCGCATGTAGGCGCAACCAGCGCCCGAGTACGCGATCGTCGTGCGGCAATCGATCAGGCGACAGCAGATCCGACACTCTTGCGGCGCGAGAGCATCTACGCCGAGGTGACCCGGCGGGTGATCATTGAGCTGGAGGAGGGACGGTTGCCCTGGGTGCAGCCCTGGGACAATGCCGCGTGCGGCTGTGCCATGCCCGCCAATGCCGTGACCGGCAGGGGCTACTCGGGGATCAATATTCTGATCCTTTGGTCGATGGGTATCGAGCGCGGCTATTCGTCGCAGCGCTGGCTGACCTTCCGGCAGGCGCTTGGCGCTGGCGGCAATGTCCGCAAGGGCGAGAAGGGGACGAGCGTCTGCTATGCGGACCGGTTCACGCCCGAGCGCGAGAAGGAGCGGGCGCGGGACGAGGATCGGGAGGCGCGGCAGGTCGCGTTCCTGAAGCGGTTCACCGTGTTCAACGTCGACCAGTGCGAAGGCCTGCCCGAGGCGATGACGGCGCCGCCTGCCGTGCGCGGCGAGCGCGAGACCATCCCTATCGCCGAGGCGCTGATCGCAGCGACCGGCGCTGACTTCCGGATCGGCGGGCATGCGGCCTATTACTCGCCCGCCCTCGATTTCGTGCAGGTGCCGCCGCAACAGGCCTTCCGCCAGCAGATCAATTTCTACCGCACCGCCTTGCACGAGCTCGGCCACTGGACCGGGCATCGCTCGCGGCTGGACCGCGACCAACAGGGCGGCTTCGCGAGCGAGGCCTACGCGCGGGAGGAGCTGGTCGCCGAGCTGGCGAGCGCGTTCACCTGCGCTTCCCTCGGCATCCAGCCGACCGTGCGCCATGCCGATTATGTCGGATCGTGGCTCGAGGTGCTGCGCGGCGACGAGCGCGCCATCTTTCGCGCCGCGAGTCAGGCGAGCAAGGCGGCCGACTTCCTGCTGGCGTGCGCGCCCGAGGAGGAGGGCAAAGAGGGGAGGAGGCGGGAGGGCGATGAGCGACGGGCGCGGATTTGCCGTGCCGGCTCAAATCAGGAGACTCTCGATGATCAGGACCATTCCCCTCGCCAAGCTCATTCCCTCGGCCCGCAATGTGCGGCGGCGGATCGACGAGCAGGCGGACCTCCAGCTCAGGGCCGACATTGCGGCCCGCGGCCTGCTCCAGAATCTTGTCGTCACCAGCGTCAAGAAGCCGCGCGGCTGCTTCGCGGTCGAAGCTGGCGGCCGTCGGCTGGCGGCGCTCCAGGCCCTGGCCGCTGAAGGCGCTTTGCCCAGGAATTTTGAAGTGAATTGCCTCGTGCTGCAGGACAGCGACACCGCGCAGGAAGCAAGTCTCGCCGAGAATTTCCAACGGCTCAGCATGAACCCGGCGGACGAATGCACCGCCTTCTCGGCATTGGTCGAGGCGGGGGCGGACGTCGAGGGTGTCGCGCGGCGGTTCGGATTGACCGAGCGCTTCGTCGAGGGGCGCCTGCGCCTAGCGGGGCTCGCGCCGGTGATCTTCGACGCCCTTGGCGCCGGCGAGATCAGCCTCGACGTCGCCAAGGCCTATGCCGCCACGCCCGACCGCGAGCGGCAAGAGCATGTATTCGAGCAAATGCGCCATTATCATTCCACTAGCCCGGACAGTGTCCGGCGGATGATGACGCAAGCGACCGTCGCTGCAACGGACCGGCGCGCCTTGTTCGTCGGCGAGCAGGCCTATGTCGCGGCCGGCGGCCGGATCGAGCGAGACCTGTTCACCGGGGATGCCGAGGCGCGCTGGCTCGACATCGCGATCCTGGAGCGGCTCGCCTTCGAGAAGCTCGCCGCCGCCGCCGCCGACGCCCAGGCGGCAAGCAGGCTCGCCTTCGTGCGCCCGACGCTCGACAGCTGGATCGGCCATGGCCAGACCGAGGGTCTCCGGCGGGTGCCGCTGACACCGGTCCCGCTCACGGACGACGAGAATGAAGAGGTCGAGCGGCTCGACGACGAAATCGCCGAGCTCGTCAATGCTCTTGAACATCAAGAGCTCGAGGAGGCCCGACGCGCCGACATCGAGATGCAGGTTCGCGCTCTGGGGACGAAGCTGGAGACGCTGATCGACCGGCCTCCGGTCCCCGGAGACGAACTGAAGCCGACACTCGGCGCCTTTCTCGTCCTCGACGACGAAGGCCGACCGAAGCTCGACAGCGTCTATTATGCCGAAATGTCGGCCGATGCTGAAGAGGGCGCGCCGGAGGAAATTGGGCATGAGGCGGCTGGCGCGCAGCCGGTTGAGGCTGGCAAAGCGCCGGCCCTTTCCCAGCGCCTGGTCGATGAGCTGGCGATGCAGCGGCGAGATGTGCTTGCGGTCCATATCGCTGCCGATCCCGGCTTCGCGCTCGATCTCGCCATCTTCCTGATGATCGATCGCGAGGCGGTCTATTCGAGCGAGCGCAGCGGCTCCTCGCTGATCGCGATGGCACCCGCCAATCCCGTTCTGGACTTCGAGACGCCCGGCGCGCCCGCGAGCGTCGCCCGGGCCGAAACGGCGGAAGCGCTGGACCGCAGCTGGGCCGAGGGCGCGACAAGATCGGAGCGGTTCGACCGGTTCTGCGCGCTTGGCGAGGAGGCGCGTATCGCCTGGCTCGGCTATGCCGTGGCGAAGACGATGGAGGCGAGCCTCAACCATGCTGGCGGCCGCTACTGCGCTTTTCACGACCATCTCGGCCAGCTGCTGGCGATCGATGTCGCCCGCTGGTGGCGTCCGACCGGCGCGAACTATTTCGACCGGGTGCCGAAGGCGCTCGCGCTTGAGGCTTTGGCCGACGTCGGCGGCGCAGCCTTCGCGGCCCCTTATGCGAAGGCGAAGAAGGTCGAGCTGGCCGAAACCTGCGAACGCGTCTTCGCCGGCGACTTCATCTGCGACGCGGAGGTGAAGCAGGCGGCGCTCGCCTGGGTGCCGAAGGTGATGCGCTTTGCTGTCCCGGCTACCAAGGCGCTGCCTGAGGATGACGGCGAGGTTCGCCCGCCGGTCGAGAGCGACGTGCCGCCATGGGAGGAGCGGCCGGGGGCGGAGAGCAGAGGAAGCGACCTGGAGCGGATGGACGAGGCGGCTTGAGCTTCGCTGATCCCGGGCGGTCCAGTCGGGCCGCCCGTACTCCGCCCGGCACGGGCGGGGACGGTGCCCGGACTTTGTCAAAAGCGCGCGCAGGGTTTGCCCAACGGGATATGCAGGCAGGCCCCACATACCGCCGCGATCGACGCCGGCTCATGCGCTTCGCCGAGGCGCCTCACTGAGCGGTCCGCCTTCACCCGTCCGGATGGGCGGCGGATGCCTCACAGGAGATTGGCGATCAGGGCGCGACGGGCCGGGACGGATCGCCGCCCGGAATCCTCACCGTCCCCACCCGTTCCGGGCGCCTTGCCCGGAGGCCGACATGACGAACGACGACATCCCGCTCGATGCGGCGCGGATCGAGCGCGCCGCGCGCTGCCTTGGCCGTCGCGAGCGGGCCGTACTGGTGCTGAGCGCCGCCGAGGGGCTCGAATTGCGGGCGGTTGCGGAAAGGCTCGGCCTGCACCCTGCCGAGGCCGAGCGTCTGCTGGCCGACGCGCTGATCAAGCTCGACGCAGCGCTGAGGCGCGAGGACCAGGTCTGGTGGCGGTTCTGGTGAGCAGATGGAACGGTTCGACCAGCATCGCGACTACCGCTTGAATATGTCCCCGAAGCTGATCGTACCGCTGAACAGGGCGTGGGCCACCAGCTGACACCGGCTGACCGCGTCGTAATTGGCGCGGGCGCTCTTCACATATTGATGCACGGTCTCGGGGCTTATCCCGAGAATAGTTGCGATCTCCGAATCCGACTTCCCACGCGCGACCCAGATCAGGCAGTCCCGCTCCCGATCAGAAAAGCGGGCGGGATCGCTCAATTTCTCGCGCTCCCGCTTCACCAGGCGCCGGGCGGCCTCGAATGCGAAGGCCCCGACCAGCTGTGCTGCCGCGAGGACTTCCGTCCGCAACGGGGCTCCCCGGTTGGTCGCGAAAGAGCAGGAACCGATCATCTCGCCGGGTACATGCGCGGGTACGGTGAAGCCGTTGGCCACGCCCTCCCGCGCCGCATCCGCCAATATCCGATGATCCCTCCGTGTCAGCGGTATCATTCTCGGCAGCTGAGACCAGGCAAATCCGATCGAAGTCGTCTGGCATGCCCGGTGAACCGGATCCGTCCATCCCACTTGCTTGCGGTCGTAATAGCGCTCCCATTTTTCGGGATAATTGTGGATGCGGATCACTGGCTCGGTGAAGTTGAGCGGGTCCCGATGCTCGGTCAGCGCGAAATAGGCGAAGCCCAGCTCTTTAGACGTCACTGCCAAGGTTTCCCGCAGTTCGGATCGCGTTCCGACGGCTTTCAATCCGTCGATGAAGGCACCAACACGTTCGAACATGACGAACCGGTTCGTCCCGCACGGTCACGAGGGGCGTCCAAGCGCGCCAGTTCCACGTGCCGCCCTCAATAGGTCATGTCAGGGGTCTCACTCCGCGCCATGGCCGCCAGTGGGCGTGACCACCCTCGCCGTCAGATCGGCAAGACTGTCCACTCCGCGATCATGCGTCCTGTTGCGCCGTAACGCAATTCACTAAATAGCGGAACAACTTAGCTTTGGCTCGAATAAGGCGGGCCAGGTTGGCCGATACTAAATTCTGAGCCGCCCAGCCCTAGCATGTCCGGGCAAGAATCCACCATTCCGGAGCTAAACGAGAGCGCTCAATTGCCCGAACGTGTACCGATGCGCGAGTCGTAGCCGCTCAGATTCTTATCTGGTCCTTCTCTTCGACCGGTGCGGCTGGATGTCATCTTTGATCGCGCATGACGGCCGATTGGCTATTTGGCCATTCAATCCTTGCTTCTGCCCGGGGCGTGGCCGGGTTCGACGGCGGAGAGGCCCTGCCCCGGCGGCGGTGGACCGCAACCCTCTTCGCCTGCGGCCCGAGTTGGCATGGCGCCGGGCGCCAGCCTGCCCGCGCCTGCCGCGGCTTCGGGGTTTCCCGCCGCTGGCGCGGCGGTGCGCTCCGTCGCCTCGTGCCGGGGCTTCGGGCTCCCGGCGCCGATCCCCGGCGCGCTTCAGGAGAGCCTGCCATGCACACCACTTTAGCCGCCCAGCTCGCCGCGCTGGAACTTGGCCATCTCAGCATCTCTTCGCTGGATCGGGCGCCCTGCACCGATCCTCTGGACGCGGAAGCGGTCGAACAAACTCTCCTCGCCGTCTGGTCAGACCTCTTCGCGCTCTTTCCGGACACCACTCTGGAGGACGACGCCGAGGAGCTCGGTTGGGCCTTCGTGAACCTTTTCCACCGGGCAGCACACAAAAGGTCCGGCCAGATCGATCGCGCCACCGACGAGATCAGATGCCTGATCGCATCCGGCGACGGCTCTGAAGTCCACACCTCCCGGCTCGAAACCGAGATCGTGCGCGCGCAGGCCGCCGAGGCCGCGATGCTTGCGTTGGAGCATATGCGCGAGACGGCCGCCCGTCTCTATCTCAACGAGACCGGTCGTTCGTGGCGTCCCGCCGGCGGCTCCCGCGCCAATCATGGTGCGGCCCTGACCTCCGCTGTGGTCGACGGCCGCGACTTCCTGCGGGCACGGATCGAGAGCCGCCGCATGGCCCTTACGCCCGAGGGCACGCCGGTCGTGTTCGCCGGCGGGCGCCTGTCCTTCCCGACGGACGAGGAGGCCAAGACGTTCGCGACCAATGTCTGGGAGACGCTCGACAAGGTCCGCGAGCGCGTCGCCGATCTGGTCCTGGTGCATGGCGGCGACACTATGGGCGCAGATCGGCTCGCGGCATCCTGGGCCGAACGGCGCAAGGTACCGCAGCTGACCTTCTCGCTGGACCGCAGGCTCGGCCAGCGCGCCGGGTTCAGGCGCAACGAGCAGATGCTGTCGCTGAAACCGCGCTATCTGGTGGCGTTCGCCGGCAATGGCGTCCTTGAGCGTCTGGTCATTCAGGCCAAGGAAAAGGGCATTTCCGTCATCGATCGGCGCGGCCCATCGGGCACGCATCCGAAATATAGCGCGCGTCAAGCCGTGGCTGACTGACAGCCTCGCAGCCGGGCCGCTCACTCCGGCCCGGCTCCCCGCGTTCACAGCGAGCGAATTGCGAACGCTATCCGGCCACGCAGCTCACGAAGGACCGTGGCTTGGGGATTAAGTAATATTTGTCGGCTAGCAGCCCGCCGGTGAGAATCAGCGTCGAAACGATTGACGAGGGGCCTGAGCGACAGGCGCGCCCGCCGAGAGCCGCTGCCGACGCCCCAGCCACGCTTCGGGAGGTCCAGCGGGCTCAACAATCGGTACGGATCTTCGATATCTCTTCGGAGGGTTGCGGGTTTGACGAATCCTGGACCTTGCGGCCGGGCGCGAGCGTCTGGCTCGGCTTGCCGGGCCTCGAGAAATGGCCGGCGACGGTCGTCTGGTTCGACGATTGGAGAGGCGGATTGAAGTTCGATCGGCCTCTTCATCCGATGGTCGCGGCGCGGTTCGCAATAGAGCCTTGCTAGCCACGCTGGCGGCAGGGCTGCGCGCGCCACACCACTCCTGATGAAGGCGAACCCGATTTTTGTTCCGGCCTCAGGAATGTCGCGGCGCAGCGGACGGTCGTGGCCATTTGCACAGGTTGCCGCTTTCGGTCACAGCCCTCTATAGGGCCATCCCGTGAGCCATCGCATCGCCGCCTCGAGAATCCCTACGCCCGTGGCGATCCTGCTCGGCTGCGCGTTGCTGCTCCGGGCACTGGTCCCGTCCGGCTGGATGCCGGCTCCGGGAGAGGGACTTGCGATCCAGGTCTGCACGGACGGTTCCAGCGGGCAGGAAGCGGCGAGTTTCGCCCGGGAAGCGCAACGCGTCTTCGACGAGGCATCGCCGAAAGGCCGCTCGTCAGATCATGGTCGAGAAGGATCGGACGGGACCCGCAAAGGCCAGCTATGCGCGTTCGCCGGTCTCTCGGCGCCCATGCTCAGCGCAGATCCACCGTCCGCACCGGACCTTGCCGCGCTTGCCGCGCTGGCGATGCCGGCGCCGAGCATCACACGCGATGCCCCTCTGAGAGCCGATCATGTCCGGCCGCCGCTGCGCGGACCTCCAGCGACTGCCTGAGCCGGCCACACTGGCCCTCTGGCTCGCCGGCACCCTTCGCTTATCGGATCATCGAAGACACGGCGCCCGCGAGGCTGCCGGGAAAGACTTGTCAAATGCGCAGCATCAAAGCCGCCCTGTTTGCGTCGAGCACCTTGCTCGGCCTGGCGTTGCCGACCACGACCTTCGCGCAGGACGCGCGGCCCGAGGGTACCACTCGACCCAACAATATCATCGTCACCGGCAGCCGTCCGGCCACCGACACGGAGCAGGCCGCGCAGGAGCTCCAGCAGATCTCCGGCGCCGTCGAGATCGTCCCGGACACCGCCTTCCGGAGCACGCCTGTCCAGCACATCAAGGACATTCTCGCCTACGTGCCCGGCGTGATCACCCAGCCGCGCATGGGCGACGACGCCCGCGTCTCGGTGCGCGGTTCCGGCCTGTCACGCGCTTATGGCAATCGCGGCATCTCCGTCTATTTCGACGGCGTGCCGCTGAACACCTCGGACGGACTGCTCGATTTCTTCGAGATCGATCCCACCGCTTATCGCCATGTCGAGGTTTACCGAGGCGCGAACGCACTGCGCTACGGCTCCAATGCGCTCGGCGGCGCGATCAATCTCGTGACGCCGACGGGCCGCGACGCCGCGCGATTCACCGGCCGGCTGGACGCCGGGAGCTTCGGCTATGTGAAGGGCCAGGCCAGCACCGGCGGCGTGTCGGGCTCCTTCGACTATTTCGCGACGGTCTCGGGCCAGCGGATCGACGGCTATCGCGACCATAGCGACGGCGACGCCCTGCGCGGCAATCTCAACCTCGGCTTCCAGGTTTCGCCGACCGTCGAGACGCGCTTCTATCTTTACGGGGCAAGCACCAACCAGCGCATCCCCGGCGAGGTGAGCAAGGCTCAGGCCCTCAACGCTCCGCGCTCGGCAAACCCAGTCTGGGTCACGCAGGATCAGCAGCGCAATGTCGATTCCATCCGGCTCGCCAACCGGACGACCCTGCGCTTCGGCGAGACGAATGTCGAAGTCGGGCTCTTCTACAATAATCGCCATGTGAAGCACCCGATCTTCCAGTGGCTCGACTTCACCGTCGACGACTATGGCGGCTTCGTCCGCGCCGTGGACGACCGGTCGCTGGGCGGGCTGCGCAACCGCCTGGTGCTCGGCGCCACCCTTCAGAACGGCAGGATCGACACCGAGCAGTTCGTCAACCTGCCGGGCGCGGTGAAGGGCAATCTCGTCTCCTCCTATGTCGATACGTCGCGCAATTTCTCGCTCTACGCCGAGGACTCGCTCTACGTCGCGCCGAACCTGGCGCTCATCGCCGGCATGCAGTTCCTCCATGCCAGCCGCGACCGGCGCGACCGTTTCCTGTCGAACGGCGACCAGTCGGGCGCGCGGAGCTATGATCTGTGGAGCCCGCGCGCCGGCTTGCTCTGGGATGTCGATCCGAATTGGCAGGTCTTCGCCAATGTGTCTCGCGGGGCGGAGGTGCCGACCTACGATTCCAACAGCTTCGCGACGCCGGCCAGTTCCAATGTTCGCGCGCAGCGGGCGACAACTTACGAGATCGGCACGCGCGGCCGGCGTGGTGGGATTGGCTGGGACCTTGCCGTCTATCGGTCCGAGCTGCGGAACGAGCTCCAATGCCTGACGACCGGGCCGTTCAGCGCGTGCAGCGTCATCAATGTCGACCGCACGGTGCATCAGGGCATCGAAGCCGGGCTCGACGCCGCCGTCCCGCTCTCGGCTTTCGCGGCGGGCGACACATTGTCGATCACCGCAGCCTATACCTATAACGACTTCTTCTTCGACGGCGACAGCCGCTATGGCGACAACCGCCTGCCGGGCGTGCCCAAGCACTATCTGCGCGCGGAGGCGCTCTACCGTCATCCGAGCGGCTTCTTCGCTGGGCCGAACCTCGAATGGGCGCCCGGCCATTATTTCGCGGACAATGCAAACAGCCTGATGGTCGATCCCTATGCGCTGCTGAACCTGCGGGTCGGCTTCGACCGGGACCGCGGCCTCTCCTTTTATGTCGAGGCGCGCAACCTGACCGGCAAGAACTACATCTCGACCGTGGCGATCGCCGGGACGGCAACCGCGGGGGCAGAGATCTTCAACTCCGGCACTGGCCGTGCCGTCTATGGCGGCCTGCGGTTCGGCTGGTGACTGAGGGAGAGTGCTTCGCCATGCTTCATCCAGCTTGCCGGATAGCGGGGTCAGTCGGGCTTGACGCTGGCCCGCACCAAACGCGGCACAGGCGGCGGCGATGACAAGTCCTGACCTCTACCGCTCGGTCTGGCGCTGGCATTTCTTCGCCGGGATCATTGTGCTGCCGGTGCTCGCCTGGATGGCGGTCACCGGCGGCCTCTATCTCTACAAGGCGGAGATCGAGCGTGCGCTCTATCGGGACTGGATCGAGGCGCCGGCGAGCGCGGCTCCGTTGCCGGTCGCGGCGATGGTCGATGCCGTTCAACGCCAGACAGGCGGCCGTGTCACGCAGGTCACGCGCAGCGCGGAAGCTGGTGATAGCTGGCGCATGGCGTTCGCGACGGGGTCTGGTGAGCAGCGCATGGCCTTTGTCCGCCCCGACACAGGTCAGGTGCTCGGCACGACGAGGGCGGGCGGGCCGATGGAGCTGGTCAAGAACCTGCACAGCCTCACGGTCGCCGGCCCGGCCGGCAACGTCCTGATCGAGATCGTCGCCGGCTGGGCGATCATCCTGGCGCTCACCGGCTTCTTCCTGTGGTGGCCGCGCGCCGGCAACAGGGCGCTGTCGCTTGCCGGTAAGGTCGGCGAACGACGCTTCTGGCGGAATCTTCATGCCTCGGCGGGCGCGCTCGCCGGGGCGGTGATCCTGTTCCTCGCTGTCACCGGCATGCCCTGGACGATCTTCTGGGGTGCCGGCTTCCACTCTGTCGTCGCCAGCCAGAAGATCGGCAGGCCGGCGCCCCCGGAGCCGACGAGAGCTCACGAGGATCATGAATCACACCTGCCCTGGTCGGTCCGGGGCACCATGCCGCCCGCCGTCACCGGGCCCGGAGATGTCGGACCCGACCGTGCCGTAGCAGCGGCGACGGCGCGCGGCCTGCGCACGCCTTGGGTGCTCGATCTGCCGGGCTCCCCAGGCCGTCCCTATCGTGTCTCTTTCGCCGCGCAGCGCACTGGCGACGTGCGGATCATCTATGTCGATCCCGCGACCGCCGGCGCCCTTCAGGATGTCTCCAGCGCCGACTTCGGACCCGGCGCCAGGGTCTTCGAATGGGGGATCTACACACATCAGGGACAGCAATATGGCGAGATAAACCGCCTCGTCATGCTCGCCGGCTGCATCGGGATGCTGCTCCTCGCGCTCAGCGCACCCGTCATGTGGTGGAAGCGTCGCAACGGCAACGGCCTTCGTGCCCCACCAAGGCCGGACGATCCGGCCAGGGCAAGGGGAGCGCTCGCGATCATGCTGGTCGTGGGTCTGATCTTCCCGCTGACTGGTGCCTCAATGCTCGTGGCGATGGCCGTGGGCTGGGTCTCCCGCAGATGGCGCCGCGCATGACGGAACCTCCGCATCTCGTCGACACTTGATCCGCCAGAACCTTGAACCGGAGGACCGGAATGTTGCCCGATATGTTGACCAGACGCGTGATGCTCGCCGGCCTCGGGGCGTCGATGCTGCTCCCGCAGGCGCTTCGTGCCCAGGCTCGGACGGCCGATGGGCCTTTCACTTTGCCCCGGCTCCCCTACGCTTATGACTCACTCGCGCCGGTTATCGACGCGCGGACGATGGAGATTCATCACGGCCGTCACCACCGCGCCTATGTCGATAACCTCAACAATGCGGTGGCGGCGACCCCGGCCCTGCGGGGGCTCGGCATCGAGGCGTTGGTCGCGCGGGCCGGGACCTTGCCCACGGCCGTTCGCAACAATGCCGGCGGCCATTGGAATCATGGTTTCTTCTGGGAGAGCATGATTGCCCCGGACAGGGGTGGCGCGCCGAGTCCGGCGCTGGCCGCGGCGATCGACCGGGCATTCGGCTCGCTCGACGCAATGAAGACGGCGTTCAACGCGGCCGGCGCCTCGCGCTTCGGCTCCGGCTGGGCTTGGCTGATCCTTGGCACTGACGGGCGGCTCGCGGTCAGCTCGACCCCCAATCAGGACAATCCGCTGATGGATGTCGCCGAGGTCAAGGGTGAGCCGTTGCTCGGCAACGATGTCTGGGAGCATGCTTATTATCTAAATTACCAAAACCGTCGCGCCGACTATTTGACGGCCTGGTGGCGCGTGGTGGACTGGGATCGGGTATCTCGCCGCTATCGCGCCGCGACGCGGCGCCGCTAAGCCAGGCAGGGCTTTCCAAAAAGGGCGGGCGAGCCTAGGCGGGCGGGACCGCGCGGGGAGATTCGGGGTGAAGTTGCGGAAAGCATCGGCGGGAGCACGGAGCGCCTTCGCGCTGCTGCTGTTCTGCGCGCTGCTCGTCCGCGCTGCGATCCCCGCCGGCTGGATGCCCGTCGCGGGCGGCGGCTTCCAGATTGAGGTCTGTTCCGGCTGGATGGACAATGGCGCCGGCGCGGCGTTCCAGCGCGAGGCGCAGCAGCGGCTCGACGAGGCGCTTGCCGGTGCCGGCAATCAACGGGACGGTGGTGATCAGCACGATCGCTCACCAGACGCACAGCCCTGCGCCTTCGCGGGCATTTCGCTTCCAACTCTGGACGGCGAGGCGTCCCCGCAGCTCCCGGCACTGATTCAGGTCGCCGAGACGGTTCAGTCATCGCTTCCCGCGCGGCTGAACCTTCCCGCGCAACCGCATTTCCAGCCACCCTCCCAGGGTCCTCCCGCGGCCGCCTGAGCCGCGGTCCGTCTCCCTCATTTCCCGCACATACGGGACCGATCGGATGTTCGGAATCGCGAGCGAGGCGCGCGTGCGCCTCTCGTAAACGCGCATCAATCGAACATGCAGGGGGAACCCTTGAAACCATCTCTTCTCGCCACCGCGATGCTCGTCGTCGCGCCGGGCGCCGCACTGGCGCAGGATAATCAGACCGGCGACGCGCCGCGCTGGACCGCCAACAACGATGTCATCGTCACTGGCCGTCCCGATTCCTATGCAGCGCCCGACGCCGCCACCGCCACCCGCACCGCGACGCCGGTCGAGGAAGTCCCACAGTCGATCCAGACGGTGACCCGCGCCATCATCGAGGAGCAGGACCTGCGCACGCTGCCGGATGCGCTGGTCAATGTCTCCGGCGTCGTGCCGACCAGCACGGAGCAGACCGTGCTCCAGCCGACCCTGATCCGCGGCTTCGGCGTCAATTATTATTTCGATGGCATGCCGAGCTACCAGCTTCCGGCCGGCGTCGCCGACCCGGCCACCCTCGTCAATGTCGAGCGGATCGAGGTCGCCAAGGGCCCGACCGCGACCCTTTATGGCGGCGGCTCCGGCGCCCCCTTGTCCGGCATCATCAACCTCGTCTCACGCATGCCGGGCGACCGGTTCGGCTTCAGCGGGGAGGCGCGTTACGGCAGCTTCGACACGTTCGGCGCCGAAGCCGGGCTCAACATTCCGATCGCGCCCGGCGTCGGGTTCAGGATCGATGGCTCCATCCAGAGCGCCGACAGCTTCATCGATTTCCTGACAAGCGATCGTTACGCTCTCTTCCCGACGCTTGCGGTCGGCCTGGGCTCGGACACGCAGTTTGTCGTTCGCGGCCGCTACAGCCGGATCGAGCAGACCGAATATGCGGGGGTGCCGATCGAGCTGCTGGAGCCCGCCCGGCTGATCGACCGTGACGTGTTCGCCGGGGCCCGAAATGCCCCGCGCACCACGATCGAGAGCAAGGCGGTGACGGCCACGCTGACACACCGTTTCTCGAGCCGGCTGGAGGCGATGGTCTCGCTCAACCGCACGATCACCGGCTTCGACGAGTACAGCACCTTTCCCTACGGCCAGATTGGCGGAACCGTCTATAATTTCGGCAGCGCCTTCCTGCCCTCCAATTCCCACAAGAGCTACGGCACCGCGCAACTGACCGCGCGGCTGGGGGAGGGGGGCTTCCGCCACACCCTGCTGGTCGGCGTCGATTACGACCGGACCAATTATTTCGGAGCCATGTATTTCGATCCGGTCTGGGGGCTGGTCGATTATGCGGCGCCGTTGCCGGCCCAATCCTTCACCGTGCCGCCCTTCTATTTCGATCAGCGCGACCGCCTGAGGACCTTCGCCGTCTTCGCGCAGGACCAGATGAGAATCGGCGAGCGGCTGGACGTCACCGTCGGCCTGCGCTGGACCCGGCTCAGGGTCCATAGCGCCACCGTTGGGGTCACCACCGACGACGTCGACCATCGGGTGACCCCGCGGGTCGGCGCGACCTTCAGGCTGGTGCCGGGCTTGTCGCTGTTCGCGGGCTATTCGGAAGGCTTCCAGGGCGTCGTCGCAGGCGGCTTCTACAGCATCGCCCCGGTGCCCGAGACCTCGCAATCCTGGGAGGCGGGCTTCAAGTTCACCGCGCCGATCCGCGGGTTGACCGGGACGGCCGCGCTCTACCGTCTCACTCGCCAGAACGTGCTGACAGCCGATTCCGCAATACCGTTCGCCTATATCCAGGCGGGCGAGCAGCGGGCGCAGGGCGTGGAGCTCGACCTGATCTACGAGCCGAACCCCGCCTTCTCGCTCCTGTTCAACTATGCCTATACCGACGCGGAGATCAGCAAGGACAATGTGCTCCCGGTCGGTGACCAGCTGCGGGCGGTGCCGCGTCACTCGGGACGGCTCGCCGCACGCTACCGCTTCCGTGATGGGCCGCTGCACGGCCTCGGCCTCGGTGCGGGAATCAGCGCGGTCTCCCGCCGCGAGCTGACCATGCCGAACACGATCTCGATCGGGGGGCGGGCGCTGGTGGACGCCCAGGCTTCCTACGATCTGGGGCCGGTCACCCTGGCCGTCTCCGCGACCAACCTGTTCGGCGCACGCAGCTACGAACCCTATCAATATTTCGGCGGGGCCTATGTGATCCCGACCCAGCCGCGCGCCTTCACCCTCACGCTCAGGGGAGATTTCTGATGACCGGACCGATACTCGACCGGCGCGCCGCCCTGCTCGGCGGCCTCGCCACCGTCCTCGCCGCCAGCCGTGCGGGTGCCGTGCAGACCCAGCCCGCCGCGGCGACGCCGGAGCTGGACGCCCTTGGCATGCCCGTCTCCTGGACCCGCCCCGACAAGATCGCCATGCTGGCTTATCCCGGCATGACGGTCCTCGACCTGATCGGCCCGCAATATATGTTCGCCGCGCTCATGGGCGCGACCGTCCAGCTGGTCGGCAAGACGCGGGCGCCGATCACCAGCGACACCAATGTCACGATCACGCCCGACGCGACCTTCGCGGACGTCCCGCGCGATCTTACCGTCCTGTTCGTGCCGGGCGGGACGACGGGGACGCTCGCGGCGATGCGGGATGACGAGACCCGCAATTTCGTCGCCGACCGCGGTGCCCGCGCGCGCTACGTCACGTCGGTCTGCACCGGCGCGCTGGTGCTGGGCGCGGCGGGCCTGCTGCGGGGCCATCGGGCGACGACGCATTGGGCGGCGCTGGAGACCCTCGCCGACATGGGCGCGACGCCGGTCAGCGAGCGGGTGGTGCGCGACCGCAACCGGGTGACCGGCGCGGGCGTCACCGCCGGCCTCGACTTCGGCCTGACCATGGTCGCGGAGCTGCGCGATCCGCTCTACGCGCAGGGCGTCCAGCTCGGCTGCGAATATGATCCCGCGCCGCCGTTCAATGCGGGCTCGACGCGCACCGCACCGGCCGAGGTGCAGGCGATCATGCAGTCCATGTATGCCTCCTTCCCCGGCCGCGTTCGCGAGACCCTGCGCGCGATCGGCAGCGCCGCCCCGGCGACCGCGGGGGGGCAGCCATGAGCGCCGTCGCGGTCCCGGCGACCGGGCTGATCGTCGGGCTGCGCCGCACGCGCCGCGCGGCGTGGCTGGCGGTCGTCTTGTGCCAGTCGCTCCAGATCGGCGAGGAGCTGCTCCAGCCGGTGTCCGGCGGCGCGACGATCGCCCGGCTGGGCTGAGCGATGCTTCGTCCTGCCATCTCCGCCGCCAAACCGGGGCCGCGCCCGCGGCCCTGGGACCCGGACTATGTGGCGCCGGGCACGCTCGACCTGCGCATCGCGTCGCCGCGCTCGCCGATCCCCAGCGCGGGGCGGTGGATGCTCGTCCTCGTCATCGTTGCCGGCCTGCTGCTTTCGTTGCGGTTCGCGCTGCTCGGCGCCTGGCCGGTCATGGTCTTCGCTTTGCTGGATGTTGGCGCGCTCGCCTTGGCGCTGGCCGTCTTCGTCCGCACCAGACCGGCCGAGGAACGGCTCAGGATCGGCGAGGGCCGCGTCCTTTTGACGGGCGTGGACCGGCGCGGTCGGACGACACGGCTCGAGCTGCCGAGCTGGTGGACGCGGCTCGAGATCGAGGACCGCTCGGAAACGGACTGCCGCCTGTGGCTCGTCCACCGCGGGACGCGGCATCCGGTCGGACTTTGCGTCGGCGTCGCGGAACGGCGGGCATTGGCGCCGCGCATCGCCGCGGCGCTGACCCAGACAGGTCCATGAACAAGCAGATCATCAACCTTATCGACACCGAGGATTGAAAGAATGAACCACTTTATCAGGAACTCTGGCATCGCCTTGCTGGTCGGCTCGACGCTGAGCGGCCCCGCCTTCGCGCAAGGCGGCGCCGGCGGCGAACCCGAGATCATCGTGACCGCCCGTCGCAACGCCGAAGATCCGGCTGTCGTCGCCGAAGCCCGCGAACGATTGTCGCGGACGCCGGGCGCGGTTTCCGTGGTCGCATCGGAAACCTATGAGGACCGGCTGGCGATCGGCTTTCCCGACCTCCTGCGCGACGTCCCCAGCGTGCTGTCGAACAAGCGCTATGGCGAGGAATCGCGCCTGTCGATCCGGGGCTCGGGCATCGACCAGAGCTATCACCAGCGCGGCGTGCTGATCGCCCAGGACGGCGTGCCGTTCGCGGACGCGGACGGCTTTTCCGATTTCCAGAAGGTCGATCCACTCGGCGCGCGCTATATCGAGGTCTATACGGGCGGAAACGCCCTGCGCTTCGGCGGCGCCCAGCTCGGCGGCGCGATCAACCTGATCACCCCGAACGGCTCGACCGCGGAATCGCCGTTCATGGTCCGCGCCGAGGCCGGCTCCTACGATACCTATCGCGGACAGGCGGCCGCCTCAGGCCGGTTCGGCGCGTTCGACGCCTATGGCTCGATCAACGCGATCCATGCCGGTGGCTACCGGCAGAATGAGGAACAGGAATCCATCCGCGGTACGCTCAATCTCGGCTATCGCTGGGGGGAGAACGAGATCCGTCTGATCGGCTACGCCGCCGACATCGACCAGCAGGTGCCGGGCACGCTGACGCTCGCCGCCGCGCTCGCCACGCCGCGCCAAGCCGGAGCCGGCGTCATCGCCGGCCGCTGGGCGCGCGATCAGGATGTCCAGCGGATCACCCTGCAGACCAGGCTCCGGCTCACCGCCGGGCTGACCTTCGAGGGCGGGATCTATTCGACCTGGACGAACATCCACCACCCGATCCCGATCGTCATCGATCAGGACATCGACACGCAGGGTGCGTTCGGCCGGTTCGATCTCGCCGGCGAGCTTGGCGGGCATCGTGCCGACCTGTTCTTCGGCGCCTACTACCGGACGGGCAAGAACAACCAGGGCCTGTTCGTCAACATGGGCGGCCTGAGCGGCTTCCAGTTCGGCAACAGCCGGCAGGAAGCGAGCGGGCTGGACCTGTTCGCGGAGGGGCGCTTCTTCCTCGCCAGCCGCTTCGCGCTCGTGGCCGGCGGCTCCTATGGGCGCGCGACCCGCGATTATGCCGACCGGCTCGCGCCCGCCAACAATGCCGAAAAGACTTTCCAATGGTTCTCGCCGCGCGTCGGCCTGCTCTATGAGGGCGCCGGGGGCTATCAAATCTACGCCAATGTCACGCGCTCGGTCGAGCCGCCCCATTATGGCGCGCTCGTCCAGGCGCCGGTTCCGCAATTCGTGCCCGTGCGATCGCAGCGGGCCTGGACGGCCGAGGTCGGCACGCGCGGGCGATCCGGCGCCTTCACCTGGGATTTTGCCTTCTACCGCTCATGGATCGAGAACGAGCTGCTGAGCTTCAATGCGGCGACCGGCTATCCCGCGACTTTCTTCAACGCCGGCGACACCACCCATCAGGGCATCGAAGCCAGCCTGGACTGGCGCATTCTCGACAGCCGGACGAGCGGGCGCCTGCGCCTGCGGCAGACCTATACCTGGTCCGACTTCACATTCGACGGCGACCCCGTTTACGGCGACAACCGGCTGCCGGTCGTGCCGCAGCATCAATACCGGGTTTCGCTGCGCTACGATCATCCGTCCGGCGCATGGATCGAGCCGTTCGTGGACTGGCGAATGAAGGATATCTGGGTCGATTATGCCAACACGCTGCGCGCGCCCGGCTATGCGCTGCTCAACGTCTCGGCCGGGTTCGACCTGTCCAACGGGCTCAGCCTGTTCGTCGATGCCCGCAACCTCACCGGCAAGAATTACGTCGCCGAGTTCGGCGCCATTACCGATGCCACGAGCGCGCCAACCGACGTCTTCTATCCCGGCGAAGGCCGCTCGCTGTTCGGCGGCATCCGGATGCGCTTCTGATGCGCCCGGCCTTGCTCGCGCTGGCGCTCATGCTCGCCGCCTGCGGACGCGCGCCCGTGGACACGTCCGCTGACGTGGCTTCGATCGAGACCCAGATGCACCAGCGCTTCGACCGGCCGGACAGCCGGCTCGAAGCCGGGCCGGTGGTGGTCAGGGGCGATCATGCCATCGCCGACTGGACGCAAGGGCCGATGGGCGGGCGCGCCCTGTTCCGTCGGCATAACGGCGCCTGGAGCCTGGTCCTGTGCAGCGGCGACGGTCTGCGCGACCAAGGCTATCTGACCCGCGCACGGGTGCCGGCCGCCGACGCCGAGGCGCTGGTGCGCCTGCTGGCGGACGCGGAGCGCTCGGTCGCGCCGGACCGACTCGCGAAGATGCGCGCCTTTTCCGGCACCGTAACCGCCGAGCAGATGCCGTCATGAGCGGCGGCGGAGAAGCAACGGGCTCGCCCCGCAACGAAGGAGAGTGACATGCACCGTCGTGACGCGATGAAAGCCGTGCTGGCCGGGGCCGCGCCGCTAGTTCTGGCCGGCGACGCCCTGGCGGCGACCCCCGGCGCGCAATCCGCGCCGGTTCCGGACGGGCGGCTGACCGCCCCGCTCGCCCTCCCGGCAAGCGGCAGGATCAGGGCCGCGTTCCTGATCTCGCCCGACGCCGAGGTCGTCGACTTCAGCGGCCCTTGGGGCGTATTCGAATATGTGCTTCTCGGCGAGAGCAGCCGCCAGCCGTTCGACCTCTACACGGTCGGCGCGTCGCGCGAGCCGGTCACCGTCTCGGGCGGGATGACCATCGTTCCCAGGCACGGCTTTGCCGATGCGCCGGCGCCCGACATCGTCGTGGTCCCGGCGCTCAATCTCGGCCGTCTCAGTCCCGCCGCGCTCGACTGGCTGCGCGCCGTGCACCCCGGCACGGCCGTCACCATGTCGGTCTGCAACGGCTCCTTCGTGCTTGCGCGGGCGGGTCTGCTGGATGGGCGGAGCGCGACCGCCCATCATGGCGGCTACCGCCTGCTCCAGGAGCGGTTTCCCAATGTCCGGGTGATGCCTGGCCGCCGCTATGTCGAGGATGGCCGTCTCGCGACCTCCGGCGGGCTGACTTCGGGGGTCGATCTCGCGATGCGCATCGTCGAGCGCTATTTCGGGCGGGAGGTCGCGCGGGAGACGGCGCGCCGGCTCGAATATCAGGGCACCGGCTGGATGCATCCTGACAGCAACGCCGAATTTGCGGCCTGACCTACGCCCGGCACCTCTCCCCGAAAGGAAATTCGACATGAAGTTCGCACCGATCATCGCCGCTCTCCTCGCCGCCAGCCCCGCTTTCGCGCAGGACGGAAGCCAGGCCGTCCAGATCAGGTTCGACGCGCGGGCGGGCGCCCAGCCGCTCCGCTGCGGCCAGAGCTATTCGGGCATCGGCTCGTCATCCGCGACGCTGACCCTTCAGGACTTCCGCATCTATGTGTCCGCCGTGCGCCTGATCGACGCGACCGGTCACGAGGTGCCGGTCGCGCTGACCCCGGACGGACAGTGGCAGAGCGCCGCGGTCGCCTTGCTCGACTTCGAGGACGGCACCGGCAATTGCAACGGCAATGCCGTCACCAACCATGTCGTCCGCGGCACCGTGCCGGCCGGCGACTATCGGGGCCTCGTCTTCGAGATCGGCGTGCCCCAGTCCGTCAACCACCAGGATCCGACGCTCGCCGCAGCGCCGCTCAACGTGACCGCGCTGACCTGGCCGTGGCGGATCGGCTACAAGTTCACGACGATCGATCTGGAGACGAGCGGGGGGCGCGGCGGTCCCAATGCGGCGACCGGCTTCTCGATCCATCTCGGCAGCACGGACTGCGGTGAGGGGTCGCCGGTGACGCCGCCGTCGACACCCTGCCGGAACGGCAACCGGCCGTCTTACCGGCTGGACCGGTTCGACCCGGCGGCGACGACGGTCGTGCTGGACCTTGCCGCCTTGCTGGCCGGGACCGACATCACGGTCAACGCGCCTGGTTCGATGTCCGGCTGCATGGCCTTCCCCGACGACGACGATTGTGTCGCGGTCATGGACCGGTTCGGCCTGCCGTTCCGCGGCCGTCCGTCCGCCGGGCAGCAATGGGTGAGGGCGGAATAATAATGCGTGCATCCGCGCTTGCCCTGCTGGGGGCCGCCTTGCTGGCGGCCTTCAGCGTGGCGCGTGCCCAGCAGCGCGAGACGGGCCTTCAGCCCATCGATGCGCTGGTGCCGAGCCGATACGATTACGGCCTGCCCCGCTGGGCGCCTGTGCCGCTCGAACCCGCCGCGAATCCCACGACCGCCGCCAAGGTCGAGCTCGGCCGGCACCTCTTCTACGACAGGCGCCTCTCGCGCGACCAGAGCATGTCCTGCGAAACCTGCCACCAGCAGGCGCGCGCATTCACCGACGGGCGGGCCGTCTCCCGCGGCGTCACCGGCGCGCACACGCCCCGCAACGCCATGTCGCTCGCCAATGTCGCCTATTTCCCGGTCCTCACATGGGCGAATCCGCTGCTTCGTCATCTGGAGCAGCAGGCGCTGGTGCCGCTGATCGGCCAGGAGCCGGTCGAGCTCGGGCTTGCCGGCATGGACGCGGAGATCGTGCGCCGTCTCTCCGCCGACCCGGTCTATCGCCGTCTCTTCGCCTCGGCCTTCCCCGAAGCCAATGGGGAAATCTCGCTCGCGACGATCGTGCGCGCGCTGGCGGCGTTCCAGCGCACCCTCATCTCGCTGCGGTCGCCCTACGACCGTTACCGCTACGAGAATGACGTGAGTGCCGTCTCCGATGCGGCGATCCGTGGCGAGGCTTTGTTCTTCAGCGAGCGGCTCGAATGCCATCACTGCCATAACGGGATCAATTTCGCGGACACCGTGCTGCACGAGCGCAACCCGGCGGGCGAGATCGCCTTTCACAATAATGGCCTCTACAATCTGGACGGACGCGGCGCCTATCCTTCCAACAACAGGGGGATCGCCGAGATCACCGGCCGGGCGCAGGACATGGGCCGCTTCCGCGCGCCAAGCCTGCGCAACGTGGCGCTCACCGCGCCCTATATGCATGACGGCTCGATCGCGACGCTGGACGGCGTGCTCGACCATTATGCGGCGGGTGGGCGGACGATCCGGCACGGTCCTTATGCCGGCGTCGGCCGGACAAACCCGCTGAAGAGTTCGTTCATTCCGGGCTTCACGCTCACCCGCGCCGAGCGGCGAGACGTGATCGCCTTCCTGCGCTCGCTTACCGACCAGGCGTTCGTGCGCGATCCGCGCTACTCCAATCCGTGGCCCCGAGAGGAGAGAAGAAGATGACGCGATTTGTGAAGGCCATGCTGGCCGCGTTGCTACTGACCCTGCCCGCCATGGCGATGGCGCATACCGCCCTTCGCTCGTCCTCGCCCGCAAGCGGGAGCGTGCTGACCCGCTCGCCATCCGCGCTGACGCTGACCTTCATCGAGCCGACGCGTCTCACCTCGCTCAACCTCGTGTCGTCGGCTGGCGAGCGTGCCTTGCCATTCTCGGCCGCCGGGCCGCTTACCTATACGGCGCCCCAGCCGCGCTTCGCGCCTGGGCGCAACGAGGTGCGCTGGCGGGCTCTTTCGAGGGACGGCCATGTCGTCGAAGGCAGGATCATCATTGTGCTTCGCGCGCCGGCTCGCTGAGCCATGCTCGATCTCGCCGCGGCGGCGGTCAAGGGACTGGGCTATGCGGCGGCACTGGGCGCTGTGGGGATCACGCTCGCCCAGAATAGTCTTGCCGGGTTCGGCGGTGCGCTCGCGCCCGGCCCGCGCCGATTGGTGCGCGCCGCCGGCGCGCTGCTGGCGATCTCGGCATGCTACTCCGCTTTTCTCTATTTCCTTCGGCTGGGTGGAGAGGCCGACGCTGCCATTCTCGGGGCTCTGTTCCTGTCGCCTCTGGGCGCGGCGCTGGCGCTGCAACTGGTCGGGGGACTCTGGCTGGCGCTCGCGCCCGGACGGCCGGCCGCTTTCGTCGCTGCCTTGCTCATCCTGGCGGCCTTCGGGACCGTCGGCCATTCCGCGGCGCGCGGGCTGCCTTCGTCGCTGTCGGTGGTCGTTCACGTCTGCGCTGCCGCCTGGTGGTTCGGCGGGCTCTGGCTGTTGCTGTCCGCCGCGCGGCGCTCCACGCCGGACGAGTTCGTCGCACTGGTGAGCCGGTTCAGCCGCCAGGCAATCTGGGTCGTGCTCATCCTCCTCGCCGCCGCGCTGCTGACGGCCGCGCTGATCCTGGAGTTTCGCTTCGATCTCGGCCTCGCTTACGAGCGCGGCCTGCTCGCCAAAGCCGGCCTGACTGCGCTGCTGCTGCTGCTCGCCGGAGTGAACAAGTTTGTGCTGACCCCCCGCCTGGCGTCATCAGACCGCGCGCTCCCGTGGCTAAGGCGTGCGATTCTCGCAGAGCTTGGCCTCTTTGTGGGTATCATGGGAGCGACCGCCTTCCTCACGACCTATTTGTCGCCGCACGAGGATCATGATGGCGTCCATGCCGAGGCAGGCGCGCCCCAGGTCGACGGCCCGATCGCCGTCTATTCGCCTTGGGCCCCCGCCATGCCCGGCGGGGCAGGAACCGGGGGTGGCTACATGACTCTCGTCAATAACCAGCCTTTCGCCGACCGTCTCGTCGCCGCGCGCAGCGAATGGGCCGAGCATGTCACGCTCCACCGCTCGAGCATGGACGGCAATATCTCCCGAATGCGCGACATCGAGTCGCTTGCCATTCCTGCCGGCGGGCGGATCACTTTGGCGCCGGGTTCCTACCACCTTATGTTCACCGGCCTCTACGCCCCGTTCGTCGAGGGCGATGTGGTGCCGATAACGCTCGTGTTCGAACGGGCAGGCGAGGTGAATGTGACGCTCGCGGTCGGGCCGATAGGAGGCATGCCCGACCATAGCCATTGAACGGTGCAGGCGGCCGAAGTTCGCGAGTTCGCCGGAGGCGGAGCTGTTCGAGAGGAGAGGTCGCGTGCCGTGCGCGAGCCTATGGGCAATATCGCCCGCGCCGTTTAGGACTTTTCGGAAATGCGCACCGATCTCGATCATCTGCCGCCGGCCAAGCAGCGCGAGCTGGAGCGCGTCGTGCGGATCCTCTTCGAGGAGTTCGGGGAGGCGACCGCGATCGCCAATTCGGACTGGAAGAAAAAGGGCCGGATCCTCAAGATCATCCTCTACGGCTCCTACGCGCGTGGCGGCTGGGTCGACGAACCGCACACGGCCAAGGGCTATCAGTCGGATTATGACCTGCTGATCATCGTCAACGACGACCGGCTGACCGACCGCGTCGAATATTGGGCGAAGGCCGAGGAGCGGTTGATCCGCGAGCTGTCGATCACCAGGACGCTGCGCACGCCGGTCAATTTCATCGTCCACAGCCTGCACGAGGTGAACGACGGCCTGGCACATGGCCGCTATTTCTTCATGGACGTGAAGGCGGAAGGGATCGCGCTCTACCAGAGCGACGACAGCGAGCTGCATACGCCGAAGCCGAAGACGCCGGTGCAGGCGCTGGCGATGGCGAAGGATTATTGGTCGAAATGGTTTCCTAGCGCGGATGCATTCCACGCATCGACCCGGTTTCTAAGCGACCGAGGAAATCTGCCCGAGGCAGCTTTCAATTTACATCAGGCGACCGAGCGCTTGTATCATTGCGTGCTGCTAGTTTGCACATTCTATACGCCGCATGTGCACAATCTCGCGTTTCTGCGCACCCAGGCCGAGCGGATTGATCGGCGGCTGGTCCACGTTTGGCCTTCGGATACGCGGCAAGAGCGATCCCGTTTCGCTAAGCTGAAGGATGCCTACGTCAAGGCGCGCTACTCACAGCACTACCGGATCAGCCAAGAGGAATTGGCTTGGCTCGGTGCTCGCGTCGAAGACCTCGGCCAGGTCGTTCATGCCGTCTGCAGCGAAAGGATCGCGCAGCTCGAGGCTGAGGTCGCGGCCGCAAGATAGGCGCCGGTTGATTGTGCTGGCGCTGACCGGCGGCGCAGATTTAGCCTTCGAATTCCTGCCGGCGTGATTGCTTCCGCGTCCCTTCCGCGGCCCATCCCCTCTCTTTGATCAGCCCCGTGGCGCGGCTGCGGCGTCGCGCAACCCGCTCCCCTTCGGCCCGTGTTGCCCTGCGGGCTGCCCGCGCCGGCCTTCGGTCTGGGGTTCCCCTGCGGCTTCGCCTGCGGTGCGCGCCGCCGCTTTGCTCGCGCCTTTCTCCGGGCTGTCGACGGGGCGGTCCCGGCGGCCGGAACAGGAGATTTCACATGACCAACATCGTCCTTCTCGTCGGCAATCTGGGCGCCGACCCCGAGCTTCGCTCCACCAATGGCGGCACCGACGTCGCCACCTTCAACCTCGGCACGAGCCGGCCGAAGCGCGACGGCGACGGCAAGACCTACAAGGACGAGAGCGGTTTCACCGCCAAGGAGACCGAGTGGCACCGGATCACCTGCTTCAACGGGCTCGGCAAGATCGTCGCGCAGCATGCCTCGAAAGGCATGCTCGTCTCGGTGCGCGGCCGCATCCACTACAGCAAGTGGACCGACCGCGAGGGTGTCGAGCGCTACGGCTGCGAGATCATCGCCGACGACGTCCAGTTCCTCTCCCGCCCGCGCGCGGCCGGCGGTTCTGGCGAACCGGATGGCGACGACGACCTGCCGCTGTGAGGCAGGCTTGGGCCCCGGCGGCGATGCCGCCGGGGCCCTTCCGCGTGGGTGCGGCTTGAGGGGCACAGGGCGTTAAAATTGCGGCGCGGCTCGTCGCAAATGGCGGTGGTGGCGTCGCGAGTTGCGTTAGTATTGATGTGCGGGACCGGGTTAAGCCGGCTCCGCCGCGTTGGAGTTTTGGATGGCTTTTGTAGGCGAAGTTTGGCGATGAGCCTGGGCTGCCTGATTGGCCGACATCGGCCGTCGCTCGTCTCAATCACCCGCCATCGTGAACATCTTTCCGGTTTATGCGAAGGCTGCGGCCTGCCGCTGGAGAAAGCCCCCAGCGGCAAATGGCTGACCTCGCGCCCGCTGGCGCAATCGCCCGGCAATCCTTCCAGAACCTGAGTTCCTGCCCGGCTGACCGCGCGCATGGCGCGGGAGTGGAGCCTGCGGGGAGGGGTCTGTTCTCGTGAGAGGCCCAGTTTGGCGGGCGGGGGGGGGGGGGGGGGG
>DATJUQ010000004.1:0-22790 GCA_035502235.1 Allosphingosinicella sp. | reverse complement strand
GGGACAGCATCAGCCCCCTCTCCCCTTGGGGGGAGAGGGTTGGGGTGAGGGGGCTCTGCGGCCGAAGTCGGCTCCGGAGGCCGAGCCCCCTCTCCCTACCCTCTCCCCACCGGGGAGAGGGAAAGAAAGCTGAATGTCGATACAACCTATCGCCGCAGCCGTTTCAGTGCGCGACCCAGCCCCAGCGCCCCCACCGCCTTTTTCGCCAGCTTCACGCCGCCGTCGAACGCGTTCAGGCCATGCCCGGCGAGCAGGTTGCCGACGCTCGGGCGCAGCAGCAGCAGGTCGACGCAATCCACCCCGCCGGTCGCGAACAGGCTCTTATGCTGGCCCTCGCCCTCGGTGAAGTCGAACAGGGCGAAGCGCCTTTCCGCCATCAATTCCCGCATCGCTTCGAGCTGCAGCACCGTCCCCGGCGAGAGCTCGGCGAAGGCCGGGTCGTGGCCCAGATAGGCGTAGATCAGGGTCGAACCCTCGGCGGGCGCCCAGAGATAGGCGACCGCCTTGCCGTCCAGCCGCAGCAGCCAGCCCCGCGCCCGGTCGGCCCGGGCGAGCGCCTTCATGCCCGCCAAGGCGGCCTCGCCCTCGGGCAGGCCCGCGTCGAGCAGCCGCTCCTGATAGGTCCTGGCGGAGAGGGCGCGCGCCGCCTCGTAAAAGGCCTCGATCTCCGCCTCGGTCCGGTGGCAGGAGAGATCGATCGCGCCGCCGCCCGCCTGCGCGAACTTCTTCAGCTTCCGCCGGCAGGTGGACCGGCTCTTGGCGGAGAAGCCGGCGAAATAGGTCTCGAAATCCTGGTCCAGCCGCGCATAGCGGCGCCGGTAAAGCTGGCGCACGAACGGCTTCAGTCCCGGCGCCTTTTCCAGCAGCCGTGGCAAGGCCTCGGCGGGCAAGGCGGTGACCAGATAGCCATGGTCGCCCGGTCCGAGCGGCGCGAGCGCCGGCGCCGCCCCGCTCAGCCCCTCCTTCAGCGAGAGTCCGCGCCGGACCAGCCGGCGGCGCAGGGTCAACAAGGTGCGCGCGCCGATCCGGAGCGGAAGCGCGATCTCAGAGGCCGGCAAGGGTAACGATCTCCTCGAGTGCGGCGATCGGCGGCACGGCCAGCATGGCCGCGCCGAGCGCCGGCTTCTCGTAGCGCGCCGTGCCCCAGGCCTGCTCGACGACGCGGCGCGCCGTCCTGAGCCGCGCCGCCTCCAGCGGCCGCGCGGTTCCGGCGGGCGCGCCGGGTTTCAGCCCGCGCAGATGCGCGGTCGGCAGCAAGGCGCGATGCGCGGCGAGGAAGGCGCAGAGCCGGTTGAAACGGCCGCGCACCAGCTTGTTCGCTCGCTTGCCGTCGCGCGTCGCCAGCTCGAAACTGTGGCTGACGATGGTGACGATGCGGTGGCGATATTGCGCCGCGTGGCACAAGGCGGCGATCATCTCCTGGCTGGAAATGGCGCAGACCTGCAGGTGGCGCAGCCCGCCGTCCGCCTGCCTGATCTGCGACACGGGCAGTTCGGTCACGCCGTTCAGCACCACCGGGTCGATCTGGTCGGGGTCGAGCGGCAAACCGTTCTTGCCGGGCTCGCAGCCATTGTGGCTGCTGTCCATGCGAATGCCCATCCGGCGCAGCGCCTTCAGCGTGTCCGCATTGGCGGCATAGCTGCCGGAGCGGAAGGCGGTCGGCGGCGGCGCGCCCGCCTCGATCAGCAGGCCGCGCGCCGTCTCGAGCAAAATGCGCTGCCCCTTCAGGTCGAAATCGGTGAGCTCGAAGCGGGCATCGTCTATCCGCCCCTCGGCGAGATCGCGCCAGAAGCTGTGCAGGTGCAGCTGCACCTCCTGTCCCGCCTCCAGGATCGGCGCGACCATGCGCCTGATCGGCTCGATCCCGTAGACCAGGGCCGGCATCGGATCGACGAAGAAGCAGGCCTTGAGCCCGTGCGCGCGAAGCACCTCCAGCTGATAGGGCACGCCGGCCCCCGCCGCGTCATAGCTCAGCGCCAGATTCTCGGCCCAGTCCGCCCCCGCCGCATAATGCCGCCAGGTGAGCTCGGTATCCACGGTGAGAAGCACTTGCGTCGCCATCGGGCGGCGATAGCGAACGTAAGTTAAGGTGGGCCTAAGCGAGATCGGGGTGACGATCCCCCTCCGCCCCGCTAAGCCGTCCGCATGAAGATCGTCACCTACAATCTCAACGGCATTCGCGCCCGCCTGCCGCGGCTGGTCGAATATCTGGACGAGCAGAAGCCGGACGCGGTCTGCCTGCAGGAGATCAAGTGCGACGACGACGCCTTCCCGATCAAGGACGTGCAGGCGGCCGGCTATGACGGCGTCTGGCACGGGCAGAAGGGCTTTAACGGCGTCGCCATCCTGACCCCGGCCGCGACCCCGCCGGTCTTGCGCCGTGTCGGCCTGCCGGGCGATCCGGACGACACCCACAGCCGCTATATCGAGGCCGAGGTGCGGGGCGTGACCCTGGCCTCCATTTACCTGCCCAACGGCAATCCGGTGGCCACCGAGAAGTTCGCCTACAAGCTCGCCTGGATGGACCGGCTGCGCGCCCATGCGGCGGAACTTCTCACCGAGGAGCGGCCGACCATCCTCGCCGGCGACTATAACGTCATCCCGACCGACGATCCGGACGACGTCTTCTCGGCCAAGGCGATGGCGCATGACGCGCTGATGCAGCCCGAGAGCCGGCAGGCGCTGCGCCGCCTGCTCAACCTCGGTTTTACCGACGCCATCCGCGCCCGTTATCCGGAGGGGCAGGTCTACACCTTCTGGGACTATACGGCCGGCTGCTGGCAGCGCGACGCGGGTTTCCGCATCGATCATCTCTTGCTCAGCGCGCAGGCCGCCGACCGTCTGCGCGATGCCGGCGTCGACAAGGAGTATCGCGGCCGCGAGAAAGCCAGCGACCACGCGCCGACCTGGGTCGAGATCGAGGAATAAAGCAACATTTCGGCGAAGGCCGGGACCGCTCGGGCGGATCGCGCTGCCGACAATCCTCCCCCAATGGGGAGGGGGACCACCCGCAGGGTGGTGGAGGGGCGGCGCGATAGCGCCGGCTGCCGTCCCTTCGCTTCGCTCGCGCCCCTCCACCGCGCTTCGCGCGGCTCCCCTCCCCTAAAGGGGAGGATTGACAAGATCGAGGACTGGGCTCGCGAAAATGGGGACAGCCGAAGCTTCGGCTGTCCCCACTCTCCGGCGCGCGGTGGGACTTGCCGTCCCCACTGAGCGTTCGGTCGGCCTGGGGGCCGGACCCGTGCTACGGCCGCAAGATTCACCGTGTTGCGCGCGCCGAGACCTGCATAGCAGAACGGCACCGAGTCGAGAATGCGCATGCGGCCCCCGTCCGTCGCGTCCCCCGGCCGTCCCGGCTCAATCGCGCGCCACCTCGCGCGGCTAACCCAAAGCATCAAATCAAGGGGAGACAATAACAACCGCAAATAATATGAAGCATCCCGTCAGGAGGGCGGGGAAAAAGGGGAATCACTTTACTTGCCTCATCTTGGCCTGACCGCCCGGGTGCCGAACCCCTCTGCTCGGCACTCCACCCGGGCGTCCGGACCGGCCGCCCGCGGCCAAGTGGGCGGCCCGGTTCGGCAGGTGTCCGCTCTATCGACGGCGAGCGCCGCTCAGGCGACGCGCAGGTCGTCGAAATGGACCTCGCCGAGATCGCCGGCGCAGCGCGTGGAGCGCTCGTGCGAGCCGTCCTCGCCGATCACCTCCATCGTGTTGCGGTCGATCGGGACGATGGTGAGCCGGGTGGCGCCGGCCTCGCCGCTCAGGGTCAGCACATAGCCGCTGAGGCTCCATTCCCCCTGCAGGCCGTCCGCGGTCGCATAGCCGCCGTCGGGGGTGAAGACGACCGTGGTGGTGCAGTCGCCGGCATCGGACCAGGTGCCGATGAGGAAGTCGCGGTCGGGGGAGAGGCGGGATGCCGAGGAGGCGTCGCCGCGGGACCGCTGGGCTTGGGCGGCGGGGGCCGAGAGAGAGGAGGCGAGCAGGGCCGCGGCGGCCATGGTACGGATGCTCTTCGCGAACGCCTTACTCGTCACTGTCCCCTCCCCAGGCTGCGCTCCTCAGCAGCGCGTCGAACGGCCCGTCGAGCCGTCCGGATTGATCACGTTGAGGCTGTTCTGATCCGCGGCGCTGACCCGGAGCGTGCGCGGCGGGGCGCCGTCGAAGGTCAGGGTGAGCTGGTCGCCCTCGAGCGTCCAGGCGGCGGTCTGACCGGCGGTGTTGATATAGCGGCCGTCGGCGGTGAACTGGCCCGATTCGTGGCAGTCGCGCGCGTCGGTCCAGCGGCCGATCAGGAAGGCGCGGTCCACGGTCGGGGTCAGCGTCGAGGTGGCCGGGATGGCATTGGGGTTACCGGCGAGGCCCTGGCCGTCGGGCTGGCCGTTCGTGGCGGGCAGGCTGGACGTGCTGGAGGCCTGGACCGCGTTCGGCCCGGTCTGCTGCTGGCTCGGCGCGGTGCGCGCCTTCTCGTTCGCCGCGCTTTGCCCGGAGGGCGACAGCCGGTCGCAGGCGCCAAGGCCCAGCAGAGCGGCCGCCGCGGCCAGAGAAGGAATGAACTTCATTCTGAGGTCCCCGAATGTTTCAGCCGCCGAACATAGCGATTGCCGGCGCCGAGTAAAAGGGGAGGAAAGCCCCGGCACGGGCGCTGTACACCTTCGGGGCGGATCGGCACAGGCTATTGCCGCCGTAACGACCGGCCTCGGCGGCCGCTTCCGGGCGGTTTCCGGCGGGCGGAGCGTGCGCCCCGCGCCCTCACAAATCCTTTTCGTAGATCCGGTAGATGCGGTTGTTGCGGCTCTCGATCGCCTCGGCGATGGAGATCATCGGCCCGTTATCGTCGAGCACCCAGCCGACCTCGGCGCGGGTGATTCCGTAATGGCTGGTCCCGGCGCGGCGGATATATTCGATCATCATGAAGGCGAGCTGGCTGGCCAGCCGCGTCGCGTGCAGCTTGCGAAGCACGCCCATCAGCGGCACCCGCCCGCCCGTCGGCCGCATCTTCCGGAGCCGCCAGAGCAATTTGAAGATTCCGAACGGGAAGAGATTGCCGCCGAGGTCGCGGATGAACTCGTTGATGTCGGGCAGCGCCATCATGAAGGCGACCGGCTCGCCGTCATATTCGGCGATCAGGATCATGTCCTCGAGCACAATCGGCTTCAGTTTCTTGCCCGCATAGGCGATCTCGCTGTCGGTCAGCGGGATGAAGCCCCAATTGTCGGACCAGGCCTCGTTGAGGATGGCGAGGATGAGCTTCGCCTCCTCGTCGAAGCGGCTCTTGTCGACGTTGCGGATCCGGATCCGCACATTCTTCTCGCCGGCCGCGACGATGCGCTGGATCAAAGGCGGGAAGGGCGCGGTCGGCAGGTCGTAGGTCAGCAGGTCTTTGATGCCCCGATAGCCGGCCCGCTCCACCCAGCCTTCATAGGCCGCCCGGTTGTGCCCCATCATCACCATCGGCGGATGATCGTGGCCCTTCACCAGCAGCCCCGGCTGGTCCCAGATGCCGATCGAAAAGGGCCCCATGGACCGGGTCATGCCCCTGGTCCGCAGCCAGGCTTCCGCCGCGGCGATCAGCGCCTGGGCGGTCGCCTCGTCCTCCGCCTCCAGCATCCCCCATTGGCCGATGCCGTCGCCCATATGCTGGAGGACGAGCTGGTCCACCTGCGCGGAGATCCGCCCGACGGGCTCCCTGCGCCCGTCGCGCCAGGCGAGGAAGAATTCGGCCTCGCCATGCTCGAACCAGGGATTCTTCCCCGGCGTGATCAGCCCGTTCACCTCGTCCTTCAGTTCCGGGATCCAGTTCGGATCGTCGCGGTTCAGCCGGTAGGCGAGCGCGATATAGGCCTTCTTCTCGGCTCGGGAGGCGATCGGGCGGACGGTGAGGGCGGCGCTGCTCATGCGCGCTTCCTAGAGCCTGATCGTTGCAGGTGGAAGCGCCGCGCGCTTCCGCCGGAAGCGTGAATCAGGCTCTCTTCAAGGCCTGGTGCCTGATCGCTGTAGGTGGAAGCGCCGCGCGCTTCCGCCGGAAGCGTGAATCGGGCTCTTTTCAAAATGAGCGAGAGCCTGATCGCTGAAGGTGAAGCGCCGCGCGCGCCTCAGCTCAGCGAGCGCGGCAGCCCCGGCGCGTCCCCGTCGCGCGGCGCGCCCTCGGCGGCCCGGCCTTCGCCCTCCTCCAGCTCGCGGGCCATCTCCATCAGGATATGGTGGGTCCGCTCGTCGTCGGTCCACTGGGCGAGCTGGCGGCAATGGTCCGCCCGAACACGGCTGGGAGTAATACGCCCCGACATGCCAGGATAACGGCCATAACTTGGATTAGGTTCCCGGCCGGTTACTTGGGACGCGGAAGACGCGCGCCTCACCGGAAAGCGGTGACTCCTCCGCATCCATTTGCGGTTTACGTCGGCTGCATTGCCGGCCGGCCTCGGGCAGCCTCGCCGGGTGGAATACTGGTGGGTGAAGGACGGGGATCCGGCCGGTCGGGAGGGCGGCTGGCTCTGGTCGCCGCCGCGCGGCGAGGGCGGCCGCCCGCACGACGCGCCGCGCCGGGCCGCGCCCGGCGACGCCATCCTCGCCGGCGCCGGCGGCCGGCTCACCCATGTCGGCCGGGTCGCCGGCCGCGCCCTGGCCGAGAGCGTGGCGAACGGCGCCGGCTGGTGGCTGCCCGTCGACTGGACGCCGCTCCCCCGCCCCGTCGCGCCCGCCGCGCCGCCGCCCGCGACTCTCGCCGCGCTCCCGGAGGAGAGGTTCCTCGCCTTGCTCGAGGCGGCCGATATGGCCGCCTGGCCGCCGGCGCTCCCGCCCGAGGCGTCGGCGCCCGAACCCGCGCAACTCGCCGACCGCCGCCTCGATTACGATCCGGCGCTCGCCGCCTCGGTCCGCGACCAGACGATCCGCGCCCGCCGTGGCCAGGGCCTGTTCCGTTTCCGGGTCTTCCAGCTCGAAACCGCCTGCCGGCTCACCGGCATCGCCCGGCCGGACCTGCTCATCGCCAGCCACATCAAGCCCTGGCGCCTCTGCGAGACCACGCAGGAGCGGCTGGACGGCGCCAACGGCCTGCTGCTCACCCCGCATGTCGACCGCCTGTTCGATCGCGGCCTGATCGGCTTCTCCGACGACGGCGCGGTGCTGCGCTCGCCCGCTCTGCCGCCGGAGGACCTCGCCCGCCTGGGCCTCGACGCCGCCTGCGCTCGAAACGCCGGCGCCTTCTCCGAACGCCAGCGTCGCTATCTCGCCGCGCACCGGGCGCTGGTGTTCGACGGCGGCGGTCGCTGAGCCGCGGCCGCGGCCGGCCGCGCCCGCAGGGCCTCCCGCCGCCCGAGCCGGTCCGGCTCCCGCTCCAGCGCGAGGAAGCCCTCCTCATGGCTCAGCAGGATCGGGCGCTGCGCATAGGGTCGTCGGCCGATCCGGCCATGGCCGCGTTTATATTCGCGCAGCACCGCCAGCGCCTGGTCGAAGGCGAGTGCGCCGCCCTCCTCCGTCGGCCGCACGTAATAGGCCTCCTGCGCCGTCAGCGCCTGGCGCAGGCATTCCGTCTCGGCATGGTCGTAGCCGATCGCCAGCGCCTCCTCGAAGCCGGCGGCGAAGGCCGCGTCCCGCGCCAGCGCCCTGCGCACCGTCCAGTCCGTGACCCCGGCCGCCGCCGCGGCCGCCGCCATGTTGCAGCCGTCGGCGAACCGGTCGAGGAACGCCTGCTTGCGCGCCCGCGTGAACTCCACCGCGCGCAGCCTCTTGCGGACCAGCCAGCGCGTCGCATGTTCGCGCACCGCCATGCCCTGCGCCGCGTCGTCCGCCGCCCGCGCGGCGGCCCGCGCCGCCGCCGCGTCGGCGCTCGCCCCCGCCCGCGCCCAGCAGGCCGCGAAGTCCGCGTCGATCCGCCGCCGGTGATAAAGCGTCTGCACCGCCACCCCGGCCACCCGCGCGGCGCCCGCCACCGTCGCCCCGTCCCGCAACGCCAGCACGAACCCCGCCGCCCGCGCCAACGAAATCGCCCTGTCGCATTCGGGACGGCGCGCGGGCCCGCCCGGCGGCGCCGGTTTGTCCCAGGTCATCCGCTTCTCCTCTCGCAAGGGGCGGAGTCTCTCATGGGAAATCCTACATTGGAAGGAGAATGTTTCTGCTATGCTCCGGTAAACTTGGAGCGGTTCTAAAGGCGCGGAATGTCCCAGCCGGTCACGCCACCATGCTAGCGGCGTTTCATTCGTGATCAAACGCTGGCAAGGCACGCGGGATGGGTAATGTCGATATGCGTGGGGCTGCCTAGCCGTGGACACGCTCACGTCGGTTGAACGCAGCGCGCGCATGGCCAGGGTTCGAGGCAAGGACAGCAAGCCTGAGATGCTCGTCCGTCGCTTGGTCCATGCCATGGGCTTCCGCTATCGCCTCCATGATCGTCGGCTGCCCGGTTCGCCCGACCTCGTGTTCCCGAGACTTCGAAAGGTCATTTTCGTGCATGGCTGCTTCTGGCATCGGCACGAAGATATCCACTGCAAATTGGCCCGCTGGCCCAAGTCGAGGCTGGATTTCTGGCGGCCCAAATTGCAAGGCAATCGGGAGCGGGATCTTCGCCACCAGGCGGAACTGGAAAAGCTCGGATGGCGGATTTTTGTTGTCTGGGAATGTCGGATGCGCGATAAAGAACAATTAGAGAACGAATTGCGCGAATTTCTGACCGAGGGAAGCCAGCAATGAGAGCCATCGAGCTGTTCGCGGGGGCTGGCGGCCTGGGGATGGGGATCAGCAAGGCGGGCTTCAAGCCGCTTGAGATCGTCGAGCGCGACAAGTGGTGTTGCGACACCATTAATCGGAATCGCTGGGGCAAGAAGCGGCCGGTTCTGAGTTGGCCCGAGCCGACACAGGGTGACATTCGGGACGTGGATTTCGAGCGGTTCGAGGGGCGCGTCGAACTGGTGAGTGGTGGCCCGCCATGTCAGCCATTTTCGCTTGGCGGTAAACATCGCGCGCATGCCGACGATCGGGATATGTGGTCGGAGGCGGTGCGGGTTGTCCGCGAAACCAAGCCCCGCGCCTTCATTTTCGAGAATGTGAAAGGTCTGACTCGCGCGTCTTTCGCGACCTATTTTTCCTACATCAATCTTCAGCTTCACTATCCCGAAATCGACAGGCGCGGCGATGAGGCGTGGCCCGATCACCTGGCTCGGCTTGAGCAGCATCACACGGCCAGTTCCGAATCCGGGCTGCACTACAAGGTCGTCGTCCAGGTCCTGAACGCGGCGAATTATGGCGTTCCACAGCGGCGGGAGCGGGTGGTCTTCGTCGGGTTCCGCGCGGACACGGGAATCCGCTGGAGCTTTCCGGAGAAAACGCATTCGCTGGAGGCGCTGCTTTGGGAGCAGGTGCACTCTGGAGAATATTGGGAGCGGCACTGCGTTCCGATGGCGCATCGCGGTCTTGATCTCAGGGTCCATTCCAAAGGCATGAAGCTTCACGAGAAGCCCAGTGAACAAGCCTGGAAGACGGTCAGAGACGCGATTCATGATATCCCCGAGCCGACCGATTTCCCGCACGCGGAGCTGCTCAATCATCGCCTTCAGCCGGGCGCGCGGTCCTATCCTGGGCATACCGGCAGCCCACTGGACGAGGCCGCCAAGACGCTGAAGGCGGGGGTGCACGGCGTGCCCGGTGGCGAAAATATGCTGATGCGGCCGGATGGTACGGTACGCTATTTCACCGTTCGCGAGAGCGCGCGGCTGCAGACCTTTCCGGATGATTATGAATTGCATGGCTCGTGGAGCGAGGCGATGCGGCAGCTTGGCAATGCGGTGCCAGTCGAACTAGCGCGCGTGATTGCCAGCGATGTGGCTAGCCGGTTACGAAAGGCCGCATGAACTTGCCACCCTACAACCCCCTGGACAAAGTCAATTTAGCGCGAAGCATCGAAGGGGAGCTTCTGAGCCGCAGGCCAGAGCCGCTATCTGCGGTCGATGAAATCAAAGGCGCCGGCATTTATGTAATTTATTACGCTGGCCAGTTTGGCCCCTACGGCGCAATTCGATGCGATGCCCAAAATGATGTGTTTCACACGCCGATATATGTGGGCAAGGCGATCCCAAAAGGCGGCCGTAAGGGCGGTCTAACCAAAGATTCCGGTCGAAGCACGGCCCTTCGGGATCGCCTCAAGCAGCACGCCGCATCAGTCGACGAAGCCGGAAATTTGGAATTGGCAGATTTCTGGGTGCGGCACTTGGTAGTCGATGACATATGGATCCCGCTGGGCGAGAATATGCTAATCGAAACTTTTCAGCCAGTTTGGAACCGCGCGATCGATGGCTTCGGGAACAAGGACCCGGGCCGGCGCCGCGCGAACCAATTTCGATCACCGTGGGATATCCTGCATCGCGGTCGCTTATTTGCCAACAAACTTGCGGAAAGCGGTCTTACGACGGACTTTCTCACTCAGCGCGTGGCCGACTATTTCGCGGGAAGGCCCCTCAAGAAGCTACCTCGCAAGGTTGAGGAAGCCCTTGAAGAAGATAAGAGGCTCGCAGAAGAGGCAGCAGACGAGGCAGATTTTTAGGGGGCGCTCTCGCTAAGGCAGCTTCAGACGGCCTTATCCCGTTGCCGCGGATGCCCCTTTGCCACGCCGCCGCTCAGTTCGGACACCCAGAGATAGGTCTTCGTCACCTCCACGGCATAACCGACGGTCGGGCCCTTTTCGGGCCACTCATGGCGGGGTGGGCGAGCGGCGGCAAACTTGTCTTCGAGCGCGACGGCTATCGCGCCCCGGCGGCGCAGCGCTCGGCGAGACCGCGCAGCGCTTCGTTGAGGGCGCCGAGGCGGGAGGCCTGGTCCGGCCGGCTGGTGTCGGCCACGATCGCGATCCGGAAGGCGGGGGCGGTGATGAAGACGAAGGTGTCGGCCAGCGCGACGCTGGTCTCCTGCCGCCAGTCGATCGTCCAGCGGCGCCCGGTGGCGGTGACGTGCGTCTCGCAGTCGCGCGTGGCCATGCCCTCGAGCCGCGCGTCCGGATTGCCGTCCTCCTCGACCACGGCCACCAGGCCATCGAGCGCGCGGGAGATCGGATCGGGCGGGCCGGCCGGCACCGTCGGTTGCAGCAGGGCGGCGAGGATGGCGGCGATCAGCATGGCCGCATCCTGACGGGTGCGTGGTCAGGAGGCAAGCGCCCGCGGGCGCCGCCGCCGGGGGCTCAGCCCTTGTCCCGCTGCCGCGGATGCCCCTTGGCCACGCCGCCGCTCAGCTCCGACACCCAGGGATAGGTCTTCGCCACCTCGTCCGTATAGCCGAGGTTGAACACGGTCGGACTCTTCACCGGCCGCTCGGGGCGGTCGTAATAGGTCTTGAACACCTTGTCCCAGAAGAAGGTGGTGATCCCGTAATTGCCGTCCTCGTCGTGGAAATGATGGGCCATGTGGCGCTTTTTCATCTCCGCGATCCGCTTGCTCTTCGGCTTGTAGGCGAGGTGCTGGATGCAGTGGACGAACTCGTAGAAGCAGGTCGTCAGCAGCCCGGTCGCCAGCGCGGCGGCGGCGGCGCCGAAGCCGGACGTGCCGGCGGCATTGCCGACCAGCGCGTCATAGCCGGCGCCGAGGCCCCAGCCGATCGGGATCACGCCGAGCGCGATCGTCGGCAGCGTGGTGTGCAGCGCGCCGAACAGGACCTCGAGATGGTTCGGATCCTGGTGGTGGTCGTAATGGATGCGCTTCCAGGTGGAGGCCATCCATTTGTGCCGCCACATCCAGCGGCTGTGCAGGATGTAGCGGTGGATCAGGTACCAGAAGAGCGGATAGGCCGCCGCCGCCGCGCCGATCGCGGCCAGGGTCGGGACGATGGGGGCGGGGCTCCACACCCAGGCGCCGATCGCGACCGCGCTGAGCAGCAGATAGGCGATGATCGCCGGATATTGGAAATAGGCGACGACCAGCTCGCGGAACGTCATCTTGTCGAGATGATGCTCGCGGCTCCAGAAGGAGGAACGGGGGGCTTCTGCGGTCTTCACGTCATGTCCTCGCTGAATCCAGTATAGCGCGCTTCGGCCCCGCGGGGGAGCGCTTTCCTGTCCATATGGGACGGGCACCTAGTTTCGCAATGAGGCGATTCTTGGGCGCTTTCCGCCCCGCCGTCTTGGACGGGGGTCGGGACGGGCCGGTTTGGCGCGGAAACGGGCGCGCCGTTGCCCGGCGCGCGCCTCAGTCGCCGTGGCGGGCGCGGACTTCGCGCAGCGCCCGTTCCTCCGCTTCCGCCGCGACCCGCGCGATCGCGGCGGTGACGACGGGGCGGTCCATCACCGCCTCGACGCGGCGCGAAATCCGGGGCTCGGCGGCGCGGAGCAAGGCGCGCAGCTCCGGATCGTCGACCCGGCGGCCGTTGGCGCAGGTGAGCACGCCATTGTTGATATTGACCTGGAAGCCGTCCCACGTCCCCGGCGCGTCGCCGCATTTGCGCTCGACCAGCGCCCGCTCGGGCGCGGTGAAGAAGGGGCCGCCGGCGCGGAGCTCGCGGTTGATGATCCGGTTCAGCGACTCCTCTGGCGGGGTCGCCGCGGCGCCGGCGAAAGCGAGGGCGGGGGCGAGAATGGCGAACGTCGCCAGGCACAGGGCTCGACCGGTCACGCGCATCTTCGCCTCCGACTCATTGCTACATTTGTAGCATATGGCGGCCGGGCGGGTCCGGCAAGGGGCTGCTACGGGCGGCCCTCGCGCGCGGCGACGATGCGGTTGGCGAGGTCCCAGTCCACCTGCCGGTCGACGTCGATCGGCCCCTCCGCGAACGGCATCAGCACCGGCGCGGTCCGCACCCGGATCCCCCGCGACAGCGTCCTGAGCACCGTCTTCAGCGTGAACAGCCGGCTCTTGTAGAGGACGAACGCGAACAATCCGAACGCCCCGATCAACCGTTTCGGCTTCTTCCCGAACTGCCCGCCGGAGCGGAACACCTGCGCGCCCTCAATGCCTTTGGGGGTGAGGATCGCATAGAGGTTGCAGCTGGAGAAGGCGCCGTCGCGGAAGCGGTGGAAGGCGCGATTGCCTTCCGGATATTTTTCGAGGACGTAGCTGGCCGGGGTGAGGCCGATGGCGGCATCCTCCTGGACGCTGTCGAGCGCGTAGCAGAAGAAGCTCACCATCTCCTCGGTGTGAAGCGCATTGTCGCCCGTGGTGACGATCAGGGGCAGCAAGTCCGGCGTCGCGACCGCGGCGACGCTGCTGGCGATATTGTCCTGGCTGGGCACATAGTCGATGGCCTCGGCGCCCGGCAGCGCGGCGAGGATCTGCTTCGCCTCGGCCATGGACTCGGGCTCGATGGCGACGATCGTGCGCTTCACGCGCGGGCTGGCCAGCACCGCCTCGACCACGCGCTGCAGCATCGGCCGGCCGGCAATGTCGATGAAGCATTTGTGGCTGACGCCGCCGGCCTGGGCCAGCGGGTCCAGATTGCCGCGGCTCGCCGCGAGCACCAAAGCGGTGTAGCTTCTCTCGCCCATATCCGGCGGGTTTCTACTCTCGCGCCGCCCGCTTAGGAAGCGAACTCGCCCGCCAGCGGGGCCGTGAGCGCGCCGATTTCCGGCAATTGTGGCAAATCTGCAAGCGCCTGGCGGACGGCGGCGAGAGGGGCGGGGGCGAGCAGGCCGGCGGTGCAGCCGTCGAATTTCGCCCAGAGCTGCGCCTCGGTGAACGGACGGGCCAGGCTGCCCGCGGGCCAGGGCGTTGCGGTCTCGAAGCGCCTGCCGTCCTTGAGCAGCACGTCCACCTCGGTCGGGAATTCGCCCTCGGCCTTGTCGACCGGATGGCGATGGATCAGCGGGTAAAGCGCGGCGAAATCCGGACGCCGGGCGGCCTCGTCGGTGAAGTCGGCGAGCGTCGCATTGCCGGTCAGGAGGATGCAGGCGAGCCCATATTCGAGGCTGAACTTCGCCTGCAGCCCGTCCGTGGGCACGGTGTACATCAGGTTGTTGAGATGGGTGACCGGCGCCCGCACCTCCACCCGCGCCACCGCGTCCGCGGTGAAGCCGTGCGCGGCGATCAGGTCGGAAAGGCCGTCCATGGCCCGATGGGCGCTGCCGCAATTGGGGAAGCGCTTCAGCTTGAGGCCGCTGGACAGGAGCAGCAGGGGCTCGCCGACCTGCTTCGTCTCGAAGCGGAGGGTCTGGCCGTGCTCGACATGGATGAGCGTGTCGCGCAGCTGTTCATAGTCCGGGCCGACCATGAGCCGGTTCATGCCCGTCGGGCCGTCCAGGGTGGCGAGACCGGCGTCGACGCCCTGCCGCGCGAGGCTGGCCGCGAGCACGCCGGCTTTGGCGGCGAGGCCCGCGTGGAGCGGCTTGGTCATCGTGCCGAATTGCGCCATGAACCCGGCCGCCATGCTGGTCGCCATGGAGACGGCGTAGGCGGCGCGCGTCGCATCGAGCTTCAGCAGGCGGGCGCAGGCGGCGGCCGTTCCGATCGCGCCCACGGTCGCGGTGGCATGCCAGCCGCGGTTGCGGTGCGCGGGGTTCACGCCCTGTCCGACGCGGCCGAGGATCTGCAGGCCGGCGATATAGGCGTCGAGGCAATCCCGGCCCGACGCCTTTTCCTGTTCGGCCAAGGCGAGGATGGCGGGGGCGAGCACGGCGGTGGCATGGGCCTTGGCCGGATCGAAATTGTCGTCGAAGTCGAGCGCGTGCGCGGCGGTGCCGTTGACCAAGGCGGCCCAGGGCGCGGCCAGCCGCGCACCCTGGCCGATGGCGGTGGCGGGCCCCGCGCCCCAGTGCTTCACGGTCGCGAGCACGCGCCTGGTCACGGGCTCGATCGCGCCTGGCATGGTGACGGCGACGATGTCGATGAAGGCGCGGTGGGCCGCCGCCCAGGCGGGCTCGGGCCAGTCGGCGGGGGTTTCGGCCAGCCAGGCGCCGTAGGCGAGAACGGGATTGTCGCTCATCGCCGCGCCTCTAGACCAGCCGGAGCCTGCGCGACAATCCGCCCAGCGCCTCGCGGTCCTCGCGGGTGAGGCCGTAGCGTAGCGCGAGCCAGGACGTGGCCGCCCAGAGGGCGAGGATGACGGCGAAGCGGAGCGGGCCGGGAAGCAGATATTCGGCGGCGGCCATCAGCCCGACCCCGGCGAGGGCCAGGCCGAGACCCTGGAAGAGCTTGCGGTCGAACGGCCTGAGGCCGTCGCTGATCCGAAGCTCCAGCGTGGCGGCGTAGGTGGAGACGACGGTGGCGACGGCGATCGCCCAGGCCATGCCCATCGCGCCGCCGTCCGGCGCCAGCCACCAGGCGAGGCCGGCCCACAAAGCGATGGCGATGAAGCTGTTGAGCACGGGCAGGGCGCGATGGCCGATCATCTCGACGATGGTCGAGGCCGGGCCGACGATCGCCTCGAGCGCGCGGGCGGTGACGAGGATGTAGAGCAGGGGCAGGGCGGCCGCCGCCCGCGGCTGGTAGAGGCTGAGAATGTCGACCGCGGCGAAGATCAGCAGGCCGCTCAAGGGAACGACCAGCGCGGTCGAGACCCGGCTGGCGAAATGATAGAGCGGCGCGACCTGGCCGCGATCCACATGCGCCTGCGCCGAGGACAAGGGCGCGAGCACATATTGGAAGGCCTGGCGGACGATCAACGGCACGGTCGAGATCTTGCGGGCGATCTCGAACAGGCCGGCGGCCGCGGCGCCGCGCGCGCCGGGGATCAGCAGGTTCAGCACCAAGGGCGGCGCGTCGATCAGCGCGCGCCGGGACAGGTTGGTCGGCAGCAGTGCGACGCCGGTGACGACCAGTTCCCGGACCAGCCCGCGCGGCAGCGGCGCGCGGAGCAGGCGCTTCAGATCGTAATAGCGGCCGAGCAAGGGGATGCAGAGCAAGGCGGTCAAGGTCAGCGAGCAGAGGTGCGCCATGACGAGGCCGTTGTTCGTCGCGCCGACGAGGAAGAAGCCGGTGGCGAAGAGGATGCGCGCGATCTGCTCCCAGAAGATGCGCAGGCGGATTTCCGGGCCGAAGGCGCGGCGCGCGCGGGCGGCGCCGGTCGCGGTCTCGATGAAGGCCCAGAGCGGAAGCGCCCAGGCGAAGAGCGCGATGGCGGTGGGCAGCCGCTCGGCATCGTCGGCCGCGGCGGAGAAGATGCCGGCAACCGCGTGCGCGTTCAGCGTGATCAGCAGCGCGATCAGCGCGGCCGGCAGGACGGCGATGATCAGCGAGAGCTTCACCGCCCCGTGCGCCGCCTCCTCGTCCTGGGCGGGCACCAGGCGCTGCAGGGCGACCGGCATGGACAAATGGATGAAGTTCACCAGCAGGCTGACCGCGCCCCAGAGGGCGACGTAGAGGCCATAGGTCTCGATGCCGAAGAAGCGCGTGTAGAGCGGCTGCGCGAGCGCCTCGATCAGCGCGCCGGCCCGGGAGAGCCCGGCGAGCCCGGCGCCACGCGCGACCTCGTTCCGCGTGACGGCGGGCGGGGCGGGCGCGGGCGGTTCGGTGGCCATCGGCTTGGACTGGTAGTCGCTCGTGCTCCGAACGGGAAGCGCGGCCGCCGGTCTATTCCTCGGTCCGGATCAGCACCGCCTCGCCGACCAGCAGGAAGAGCAGGAACGGCCCCCAGGCGGCGAGGAAGGGCGGGTAGGCGCCGAGATTGCCCATCGCGAGCGCGAAATTGTCGGCGACGAAATAGGCGAAGCCCAGCGCCATGCCGATCACCGCGCGCATGAACAGCTGGCCCGAGCGGGCGAGGCCGAAGGCGGCGATGGCGGCGAGCAACGGCATCAGCAGGGTCGAGAAGGGCGAGGCGAATTTGTGCCAGAGATTGGATTCGAGCGTCGCCGTCGAGCGGTTGGTGGCGGCCACCTGCTGGATCGTGTCGCGCAGCTCCCAGAAGTTCAGCCGGTTGGGGTCGATCTGGGCGAGCGTGAACTGGTCGGGCTCGAGCCCCGTGCCCCAGATCATGCTGGTCACGCGCTGTTCCCGGTTGGTGTCGACGTCGAACAGGGTGGCGTTGGTTAGCTCCCAGCCGCGGCCGGGGAGATAGCGGCCGCTGTCGGCGCGCAGGATCCGGTGCATGATCCCGCCGGCGCGGTCGACGACCTGGAGCCCGGAAAGCCTGACCGCGTCGCCCTGTCCGGTCACCCGGTCCACCAGGATCAGATCGTCGCCATGCGCGAGCCGGACATTGGCCAGCACATGGCTGTCGGGTGGGACCGGCCCGTAATCGACCGCGTCCCAGGCGCTCAGCGCCGCCGTCGCCCGGGTCACCACCCGCTCCTGGAAGGCGAAATGGACGAGGGCGACGAGACCTGCGGTGAGGATCAGCGGCGCGATGATCTGGTGCGCGGAAATGCCCGCCGCCTTCATCGAGATGATCTCGCTATTCTGGTTCAGCGCCGCGAGCGTGATCAGCGCGCCCAGCAGCGCCGAGAAGGGCAGGAAGCGCTGGATCAGCTGCGGCACGCGCAGGCCCGCATAGCGCCAGAGCTCGGCATTGCCGTTCTCCGGATGGGCGAGGACCTTGCCGCTATTGCCCAGCAGATCGAGGATCAGGAGGATGCCGACGAGCGCGACCAGCACCGCGGCGCTCCGGGTGACGAACAGCCGCGCCATGTACAGCGCGATCCGCTTCGACGGGAAGAAATGCAGGTTGATCATGTCTGGGTGGCCTCCGGCGGCCCGCGTCGGCGGAAGAGCCGCTTGAAGCGCTTGGAGACCTTGGCGAAGACCCTTTCGAGGGCGCCGATGGGCTGGCCGCCGGGCTTATGGGCGAGCGTCCAGTACATCCAGACCATCAGGCCGGCGAAGAGCAGGAAGGGCAGGCCGATCGCGATCAGCGGATCGACCGTGCCGCGCGCGCCCAGGCTCTCCATCGACTGGTTCACCTTGTGATAGGTGACGACGAACACGATCGCGATGAAGATGCCGAGCCCCGACGTGCTCCGCTTCGGCGGCACGGCGAGGGCCACCGAGAAGAGCGGCACCACCAGCATCATCAGCACCTCGACCATGCGGAAGTAGAAATTGGCCATGGCCGCGTTGCGCAGCCGCGTCTCCACCGCGGGATTGTGCCCGCGCTCCCAGAGCTCGAACAGGGTGAGCTCCTTGGTTCCGTCGCCGCGCCCGCGAAACTGCTCGATCGTCGGCAGGTCGATCGGGATGTCCTGCTGGGTGAAGGAGAGCACGCGCGGGATCCGGTAATTGGCGGCGTCATGGACCAGCCGCCCGTTGGAGAGGCGGAGCAGGATGGTGTCCGGATCGTCGGTGGCGAGGAAGGTGCCGCGCGAGGCGCTGGCGGTCACCGTCCGCCCGTCGCGCTGGGCGAGGTAGAGGAAGACGCCGTGCAGGTCCGTCCCGCCATTCTCGCTCCGCTCGACCCGCAAGGTCATCCGCCGCCCGAGATTGGTGAACTCGCCCACCTTGATCTGCGCCCCCAGGGCGCCCGAGCTCAGTTCGTAGCGCAGCGACTGATAGGCATATTGCGACTTTGGCTGGACGAAGCCGACCACGACCAGGTTCAGCGCCAGCAGCACGATCGCGTAGAGATAGGGCACGCGCAGCAGCCGCCCGTAGCTCAGCCCCACCGCGCGCAGCGAATCCAGTTCCGACGACAAAGCGAGCTTGCGAAAGGCGAGCAGCACGCCGAGCGTCAGCCCGAGCGGAATGGCGAGGCCCGCATATTCGGGCAGCAGATTGGCGAGCATCCGGAAGACGATCGCCACCGGCCCGCCCTCGCTGACCACGAAATCGAACAATTTCAGCATCCGGTCGAGCAGCAGCAGCATCGCCGCGAGGACGAAGGTGCCGATCAGGGGCACGAGGATCAGCCGCGCCAGATAGCGGTCGATTTGCGTGCCGATGCCCACGTCCAGACGTCACTCCCGCGCGCCCGGACGGGGCGCGCCTCGGGGTGCTATAGCCAGCGCGGTGCGGGCGGTCATGTGGGAATATGGAGGCACGGGCGCGGAGGTCGCGAAGCAGGCGCACGACTCTGCGGCGGGGCCGCGCGGGGCGCCCGACCATTGCAAAGCGCGGAATTGCGGCCGCGAACTTGCGTTCATCGGTGATGAAGCGCGGCGCGTTTCCCCCGAAACCGGGCCATGCGTCGCCGCCGTAAAGGCCTGTTCCTGCTCGTCCCCGTCCTCGTCGCGGTCGGCCTTGCCTTGGCCGGCCGGAGCCCGGCCTCCGGCGATATCCCGGCTTTGCCCGGGGAAGCGAAGACCGGGCGGGCGGACAGGAGGATCGACGATGCCGGCGCGGTCCAGGTCGTCGACGGCGACACGCTCCGCATCGGCGCCACCCGCATCCGCCTGCACGGCATCGACGCGCCCGAGCGCGCGCAGAGCTGCACCGGCGCGAACGGCCGCCGCTACGCCTGCGGCCGGCAGGCGACCGAGGCCCTGTCCCGCCTGATCGGCGACGACCGCCCCGTCTGCACCGAGCGCGACCGCGACCGCTACGGCCGCAGCGTCGCCGTCTGCAGCATCGGCGGCCGCGATCTCAACAAGGCGATGGTCGCCGAGGGCTGGGCCGTCGCCTATACGCGCTACGCCCGCGACTATGAGGGCGACGAGGCCGCGGCCCGGCGGGCGCGGCGCGGCGTGTGGCAGGGGAGTTTCGAGCGGCCGGATGTCTATCGCGCGGAGCGCAGGCGCGGCTAGGGAGAGCGAGCGCCGGTTCGCGCGAAGGCGCCGGCCCTGGCTCCCGGCTTTTCCGCCATTGCGGATGAAAAGGTGCGCGCCGGGCGCCCGCGCGGACAATATCGTGCAAAACGAACGGACTAATCGCAGCGGCGGCTTGACCCTCGGCGCCGGCTCCGCCTAGCCTTCGCGACAATATCGGGGAGGGAGACCGGCCGTGTTCACGGCCCGGTCGCGTCATCTTTTCGGTCATCGTTTCGGGACAGCGGAACCGCGCGGCCGCGCGGTGGAGGGGATCGACATGGTACAACTTTACAAGCGCCGGGCCGACGGCGAGCTGCTGGTCAACACGACCACGCTCAATACGCAATCGGGCGGCAGCATCGCCATGCTGCCGGGCGGCGGCTTCATCGTGACCTGGTCCGACAACAGCCTGACCGGCGGCGACGCGAGCGGCTTCGGCATTGTCGGCCAGCTTTTCGACGCGAACGGCGGCAAGGTCGGCGGCGAATTTCTGGTCAACACGACCACGACCGGCAATCAGAGCGTGTCGAACGTCGCCACCTTGCCCTCCGGCCGCTTCGTGGTGACCTGGATCGACGGCAGCGCGACCGGCGGCGACACGAGCAGCAACGCGGTGCGCGCGCAGATTTTCGAGGCGAACGGGACCCGGGTGGGGACCGAATTCCTGGTCAACACCGAGACCGCGAACAGCCAGTCCTCGCCCGCCGTCACCGAGCTGGCCGGCGGCGGCTTCGTGATCGCCTGGTCCGACAGCAGCGGGATCGGCGGCGACGCCAGCGGCAGCGCGGTCAAGGCGCAGGTCTTCAGCGCGGCGGGCGTGCCGGTGGGCGGCGAGTTCCTGGTCAACGCGACGACCTTCCTCAGCCAGGGGTCGAGCGGCATCAACCTCGTCGCTATGGCGTCCGGCGGGTTCGCCGTGGCCTATGGAACGGTGGGCTCGAACCAGGGCCTGATCGGCTGCTCGGTCTACGTGCAGCTGTTCGACGCGGGCGGGACCAAGGTGGGCGGCGAGCTGCTCGTCAACGAAGATCCCTATGGCAATCTCAATTCGGTGAACGTCAGCGCGCTGAACGGCGGCTTCATCGTCACCTGGTCGCAGCAGGATTCCTCCCAGGATCCCAGCATCCCGGTGACCTACGACCTGCACGCGCAGATGTTCGACGCGAACGGCGCGAAGGTCGGCCCGGATTTCGTCGTCAACACGACGACCGCGGGCTCGCAGACGACCAACGACGTCGACCGGCTGCCCGGCGGCGGCTTTCTCGTCACCTGGGTAGGGACCGGCGCGAACGGCGTCGACACCGATATTTTCGGCCAGTTCTTCGACGATGACGGCAATGCGCTGGGCGCCGAATTCCTGATCAACACGGTCACGACCGCCAACCAGACCGGGGTCAGGGTCGACGTCACCGAGACCGGCGACATCGTCGTCATCTGGACCGACGGCAGCGGCACCGGGACGGACACATCGCAGACCGGGATCAAGATGCAGGTCTTCGTACCGACCGCGCTGGCGCCGACCGACATCGCCCTGTCGAACGACAACATCAGTGAGGTGGCCGTGGAGAATGTCGCGGTCGCAACCCTGACCGCCGCCTCGTCCGGGCTCAACCCGCGGCTCAGCTACACGATCGTCAGCGATTCGACGGGCGGCGCCTTCCGGATCGAGGGCGACCTGCTCGTCGTCGACAACAGCGCCCTGCTCGATTTCGAGACCCGGCCGAACGTCGAGATCCGCATCCGCGCCACCGATCTCAACGGCAGCTCCTACGAGGAGACGCTGACCCTCAACATCCAGGACAGCGCGACCGAGGATCGCTACGCCGCCGGCGACCAGTTTCTGGTGACCACCGACGCGCACGACACCAGCGGCGGCATCGCCGTCGTGGCCTTGGCCTCCGGCGGCTTCGCGGTCCTGACCAGCTGGTTCGACTTCGGCGGCGGCAGCAGCTCCAGCGACGAAGGGCAGAGGCTGCAGGTCTTCGACGCGGCCGGCGCCCCGGTCGGCGCGGCGCACGAGCTCGACCTCGGGCTCGGCAACGGCGCGATCGCGATGGCCGCGCTCTCCACGGGCGGCGTCGTCCTCGCTTATGAGGGCAGGAGCGTCAGCTATCCAGGGGGCAATTATTATCCGATCACCGCCCAGCTCTTCGACGCGACCGGCAATGCGGTCGGCCCGGAGATCACGGTGAGCGGCGGCACCGTCAGCGGCTATCAGCCCGTCATCACCGCGCTCGCCGACGGCAATTTCGTGGTCGCCTGGGGCGGGCCGGACGAATCGGGCGTGCCGGGGGCGCTGGGCAGCCAGGTCCTGGCGCAATTGTTCGAGGCGGACGGGGACAAGATCGGCGGCGAGTTTCGCCTCAACACCGGCGTCGAGAACGGGCAATATTGGGCGCAGGTCGCGAGCGCGCCCGGCGGCGGCTTCTTCGCCACCTGGGTCGAGGTGGAGGCCGACCGCTACCGGATCGAGGGCCAGCGGTTCGATGCCGCCGGCGCGAAGCTGGGCGGCGAATTGCTGCTGCTCGATCTGCCCATCGTCGAGGACGACCCGGTCGGCACCTATCGGCTGACCGCCCTCGCCGACGGCGACATGCTGCTCAGCTGGGCCGCGGTCGTCGGCGAGGAGCCGAGCGTCTACGAAATCCGGACCCGGCTGGTGAGCCCGGACGGCAGCCTGGGCGACGTCCAGCCGCTGTTCGCGAGTCTCGAGCCCTATTACGAGGTGGCGGCCCTGCCCGACGGCGGCTTCGCCGTCACCCTGGCGAGTCCGGTCGAGGAAAACGGCCCCGATCATGTCGGCGCCTTCCTGTTCGATGCGGCGGGCCAGCCCATCGGCACCGGTTTCGAGGTCCCCGAGAGCGGGACGGGAGAGGCGAGCGACGCCCGGATCGCCGTGCTGGCCTCGGGCGAGATCGTCATCACCTTCCACGGCCGCGCCACCGACGGCCTGTCGCTGAGCGACGTCTACGGCCGGATCCTCGGCATTTCCGATTCGCAGGCGCCCAGCGGCCCGACGCCGGGTCCGGATGTGCTGACCGGCACGGCCGAAGCGGACAGGATCGATGGTCTTGCCGGGGACGATGTGATCCTTGGGCTTGGGGGCAACGACGTTCTGATCGGCGGTTTGGGTGCGGACCGGACCGAGGGCGGGTCGGGGGACGATGCGCATTTCGTCGACAATGCGCTGGACGTGGCGGTGGAGCTG
>DATJUQ010000003.1:0-81736 GCA_035502235.1 Allosphingosinicella sp. | reverse complement strand
CGCTGCAGCGCGAGCCGGTCGGCGCGCAGGTCGATGCCTTCCGCCTTCTTGAACTCCTCGGCCAGGAACTCGACGAGCTTCGCGTCGAAATCCTCGCCGCCAAGGAAGGTGTCGCCATTGGTCGACTTCACCTCGAACACGCCGTCGCCGATCTCGAGGATCGAGATGTCGAACGTGCCGCCGCCGAGATCATAGACGGCGATCGTCTTGCCGTCCTGCTTCTCAAGGCCATAAGCGAGCGCCGCGGCCGTCGGCTCGTTGATGATGCGCAGCACCTCGAGGCCGGCGATCTGGCCGGCATCCTTGGTCGCCTGACGCTGGGCGTCGTTGAAGTAAGCCGGAACCGTGATCACCGCCTGGGTGACGGTCTCGCCCAGATAGGCCTCGGCGGTCTCCTTCATCTTCTGCAGGATGAAGGCGCTGATCTGCGACGGGGAATAATCCTTGCCGCCCGCCTGCACCCAGGCGTCGCCGTTCGCGCCCTTCACGATGTGATAGGGGACGAGCTCGGTGTCCTTCTTGGTGATCGGATCGTCGAAGCGGCGGCCGATCAGGCGCTTCACCGCGAAGACCGTATTGTCGGGATTGGTGACCGCCTGGCGCTTGGCCGGCTGGCCGATCAGGCGCTCGCTGTCCTTGGTGAAGGCGACGATGGACGGCGTCGTGCGCGCGCCTTCCGCATTCTCGATGATCTTGGGCTTGCCGCCCTCCATGACAGCCACCGCGCTGTTGGTGGTGCCGAGATCGATGCCGATCACTCTTGCCATATTCGTTCCTCTAGGCCCCTCAAAAAGCTGCACAGCCCGCGGCCCTTCTGGAAGGCACGCGCAGGCTTTTCGGGGTCGATATAGGTGCCGAATTTGTTGCGACAAGGACATGCAAAGCGTTAGACGCGCAGGCGCAGTCCCGGAGAGAGATAAGATGCTTAAGACCGCCTTGCTTTGCCTTCCCCTCGCCGCCCTGCTCGCGGGCTGCAGCGCGGGGGACCCGGCGGTCTCGGTCGAGGATCCGGTGGTCCGGCTCCCCGCGGTGCAGGGCAATCCGGGCGCTGCCTATTTCACCCTGCGCGCGAACCGCACGCCGATGCGCATCCTCGGCGTCTCCAGCCCGCAGATCCAGCGCATCGAGCTGCACGAGAGCGAGATGGAGGGCGGCCGCATGCGCATGGGCCCGCTGGAGGACAACAGCTTCACCACCGGCGGCCTGAAGGTGTTCGAGGAAGGCGGCCCGCACGCCATGCTCTTCGGCATCGCGTCCGAGGTCCGCGCCGGCGGCACGGTGCGCCTGACCTTCGATTTCGACAATGCGCCGGACGTGACCGTGGACGTGCCGGTGCAGACCGCCGTCGGCCCGGGCGGCCATGGCGGGCACTAGCGACGGTTCGAGAGCCCTTCCCTTCCGCGCCGCAAATGCTAGCCTTCCCGCAAACGGGGAGACGACCCATGACCGATGCAGCGCTCGACACCTACCGGCCTTCCACCCTGGGCTGGCTGAAGGGGACGCTCGCGGGCTGGGGGACGGTGCTGCTGTTCGTCGCCGGGATCGTGCTCGCCATCCTCGGCACGGCCGATCTGGGGCTATACTGGCTCGCGCTCAGCGCCGTCGCGCTCGGCATCTTCGTCTGGCGCTGGTTCGAGAATCTGGCGTCAAAGTTCCAGCTGACCGAGGAACGGCTGATCATCCGGCGCGGGATCATCGCCAAGAGCGTCGACGAGATCGAGCTCTACCGGATCAAGGACGTGCGGATAAACTTCTCGATCATCAACCAGCTCGCCGGCATAGGCACGCTCAGCATCTCCTCGTCCGACGAGACGACGCGCGACGGCGACCTCGTCATCCGCGACGTCGATCGCGCGCAGGCCCGGCGCGAGGAACTGCGCCGCCTGGTCGACATCGCCCGCCAGAAGCGCCGCGTCCGCGAGGTCGACATGGTGCATGACGACCTGCCCTGAGGCTCAGTCCGCCCGGTCGATATCGAGATCCGGCTGCCCCGCCAGCGCATCGTAGAGCGCCGCCAGATCCGCGTCGGTGAGCAGCTTCAGCATCGCCGCGAAGCTCGGAATCACGAAATAGCCGTGCTGGAAGGCGTCCGAGCGGTAGCGGGTGCGCAGCACCTCGGGGATGCTGAAGGCGCGCCGGGTCGGCGCGCCGCTCTCCAGCGAGAACAGGCTCTCGCCGAAGCTGGACAGCAGGCCGGCGCCGTAGATGCGGGTCTCGCCGCCTTCCATGGCGAGGCCGAATTCGACGCTGTACCAGTAGAGCCGCGCCAGCCGGTGCAGCGCCCCGGCCCTCAGCGCGGCCAGCCCCTCGGCGCCCATCGCCTGCATGAAATCCGCCACCGCCGGCTGGGCGAGCAAGGGAACGTGCCCGAACACGTCGTGGAAGACGTCCGGCTGCTCGATATAGTCGAGACTGTCGGCGGCGCGGATGAAATTGCCGGCGGGGAAGCGGCGCTTCGAGAGATGGTCGAAGAAGATGTCGTCCGGCACTAGGCCCGGGACGGAGACGATCGTCCAGCCGGTGCGCGCGAACAGTTTCTCGTTGAGCTCGTCCAGATCGGGAATGCCGGGCCTGGACAGATGCAGCACGTCGAGGCCGCGGAAGAAGTCGGAGACCGCCCTCCCCCGCAGCAGCTTTTCCTGGCGGGCGAACAGGGTGTCCCAGACGCCATGCTCCTCGGCGGTGAACCGCTCCCAATGCTGGGGGATGGTCCAGTCGGCCGCGGCGCCGGCGGGCGGCGGGGTCTTTCCCGCGATGATCGTCTCGGTCAACATGGGGTCTTCCTTCGGCATAATGAAAAACCCCGCCCGGAGGTCCGGACGGGGTGGCGATCTGTTGAAACTCGGCTGTGCTAAGCGCGCGTCAGATCGGTCCCGCCCGGGCGGTCCGATAATAAGTGACGCTGGCGATCACGCGCTGCATGGGATGCAGATCGGGCTTTGGGGTGCCGCTGTCAAGTTCGCCGCGCGCTTCACCCAACGCTCCGGCCTTCGCCGGAGCACAGCTTTGGCGGCTCTCATCGTGCTCCGGCGAAAGCCGGAGCGCTGGCCACAGGCACCACGGAAGAGTTTCAGGTTCGAACGCGCGGGTCTATGGGCTGGAGATGGCCTCTCTCGCCCCCCAGGTCCGCAGGGACAACCAGCCGCGCGTCGACGACAGCGCGCGGGAGATCGTGAAGCGGCACCGCTGGCCGGTCCGCCTCTGGCACTGGGTGAATGCGCTGACCGTCTTCGTGATGCTGATGAGCGGGCTGATGATCTTCAACGCCCATCCGCGTCTCTATTGGGGCCATTACGGGGCGAACAGCGATTATGCCTGGCTGGAGATCGGCTCGACCCGCGACGCCGGCTTCCTGCGCGTCGGCGCGGTGACCATCCCGACCACGGGCGTGCTCGGCTACCGGACCGACGCCAACGGGCAGGTGAACCGCCGCGCCTTCCCCGGCTGGGCGACCATCCCCTCCACCTACAGCCTCTCGGCCGGACGACGCTGGCACCTGGCCTTCGCCTGGGTGCTGACGATCGGGGCGATCGCCTACTGGATCTACCTGCTCGCGGGCCGCGGCCGGACGCGGCTCTTCCCGCGGCGCGCCGAGCTGAGGCCCGGCCATGTCTGGGGGGAGGTGAAGGACCATGCGCGGCTGCGCTTCGCCACCGGGGCGAAGGCGCTCGATTACAATGTGCTGCAGAAGGTCAGCTATCTCGGCGTGATCTTCGTCATCCTGCCCGTCGTCATCCTCACCGGCCTGACCATGTCGCCGGGGATGAACGCGGCCTGGGGCTGGCTGATCGACCTGTTCGGCGGGCGGCAGTCGGCGCGCTCCATTCACTTCATCTGCGCCTTCCTGCTCATCCTCTTCATCCTGGTGCACCTGATCATGGTGCTGCTGGCCGGGCCGCTGAACGAGGTTCGCGCGATGATCACCGGCTGGTACCGGGTGCCGCAGGCCAGGCATAAGGAAGCGCCGGCACCCGTCCCCCCCGAGGAGACGCAGCCATGATCCTCTCCCGCCGCACCCTGTTGCTCGGCGGCGCGGGGACTCTGCTCGCCGGCTGCGACAGGCTCAACGACAGCCCGACCTATCGCGGCCTGCTCCGCTCCAGCGAGGGCCTCACCATGCGCGCGCAGCGGCTGATCACCAGCCGGGACGCCATGGCGCGGGAGTTCGACGCGTCGGACATGTCGCCGGTCTTCCGCTCCAACGGCACCGCCAATCCAGGCACGCCCGATTATAATCGTCTCGCCGCCGGCAATTTCGCGGACTGGCGGCTCACGGTGGACGGTCTGGTCAGCCGCCCCCAGAGCCTCTCCCTCCACCAGATCAGCCGGATGCCGCGCCGCACCCAGATCACCCGCCACGATTGCGTCGAGGGCTGGTCGGCGATCGGCAAATGGACGGGCGTGCCGCTGGCGCTCGTCCTCGACCAGGCCGGGCTGCGCGACGAGGCGCGCTACATCGTCTTCCACTGCATGGATCGGCTCGGCGGCCGGCCTTATTACGAGAGCATCGACCTGATCGACGCCTTCCACCCGCAGACCATTCTCGCCTGGGCGATGAACGATGCGATCCTGCCCATTCCCAATGGCGCGCCGCTCCGGCTCAGGGTCGAACGGCAGCTGGGCTACAAGCACGCCAAATATATCTCGCGGATCGAGGCGCGCGCCACCCTCGCCGGCCTGCATGGCGGCCAAGGCGGCTATTGGGAGGATGTCGCCGACTATGAATGGTATGCCGGCATCTGATCAGACGGCCGGCGGCGGCGCCCCTTGCGGCTCGCGCCGGCGGAACATCAGGAACCAGGCGATGAGCAGGAAGAGGCCCGCCGCCACCAGCCCCGCCAGCGCGCCATAGACGAGGCGCATCGCCACGCCATTCTCATAGTCGAGGATCGACTGCGTGCACTGGTTGCGGACGCCGTCAGGAATCGTCTGGCCGGTGCCGAGGAAATAGCCCTGACTGGCGTAACAGGCGTCCCGTTCGCTTTCGGCGAGACGGAAGGCATTGTCGCCCAACTGGCCCGCCACGAGCAGGCCCACGCCGGCGAGAATGGCGAGCGCGATCAGACCGACCACAAGCTTCTTCATGGCATTTTCCCCCTCTTTCCCTTCAGCGCCGCAGATGCGCCGCCAGTTCCTCCTCGATCGCCCGATAGGCCGAGCGCGCCCCGCGCGGCGGATCGCCGCCATTGCCGGTCGCGAAGAAGGCGATGCCGATGCGCCGGCGCGGATCGATCCAGAGGCCGGAGCGCAGGCCATAGGCGTCGCCCGCATGGCCCCACATCGCCCGGCCGCCGCCGAACAGGTCGTCGCGGCAGCCCTCCCGCGCCACCGGCAGGAACTGCACGGCGAGGCCGTAGGAACAGTAGAAACCCTCCTCCGTGGCGCCGTTGCTCCCGTCGAAGGTCCAGAGCGGCGCGGTGAGCGCCTGCACGCTCGCCTGGCTCAGGATGCGCTCCCCTTCGTGCATACCGCCGTAGATGAGCATGCGCGCGACCACGGCCAGGTCCCGCACCGAAATGCGCAGGCCGCCCTGCGGGGAGAAGAGCGCGCCATTGTCGCCGAGCCGGTAGGTCGCCAGGTCGCAGCCGTCCGGCGCCAGCACCGGGCAATCCGGCCGCCGCCCCCGCAGATCGTCGCGATTCACCGTCCCGTCCGGATGGTAGAGCACGACCGCCCGGGCGATGGCCGGATCGCTGCAGGTCGACCAGTTGAAGCAGGCGTCCAGCCCGAGCGGCCGCAGCACGAGTCGGTGCATCAGCCGGTCGAAGCGCTCGCCCGAGGCCTTCTCCATCACCGAGGCGATCACCGGATAGCCGAGGTTCGAATAGCGGAAATAGCCGCCGGGCGCGTGCGCGGCATCGAAGGCGACGGGATTGGCGAGGGTTTGCTCCAGGGTCGCGCCCAAAGGAATCGCCCAATATTCGATATCGTCCTTGAGCGACGAGCGATGCGACAGGAGCAGGCGGAGCGTGATCGGCCGGTCCGGGAAAGCGGGGTTGCGCAGCCGCCAGCCGAGATAGTCGGAGACGTCGCGGTCGAGCTCGAGACTCCCCTGCTCGACCAGCCGCATCACGCCGATCGCCACGACCAGCTTGGAGATGGAGGCGATCCGCACCGGATCGTCGATCGTCAGCCGCCGACCGCTCGCGCGATCCGCGAGGCCGGACGCGCCCGAAGCGGTGATCCCTGCCTGGTCGAAGGTCGCCCAGGCATAAGCCGGGCGCGGGCCGGCGGCGGGCGGCATGGTGGCGCAGCCTCCAAGCAGGACCGCGACGAGAAAAAGGAAGCGCGTCATGACGCGCGCAGAAGAACCTGTTCCGCGAGTTCATGCAACCTCGCCCTGAGCGCGGCCGGCGCGACCACCTCGATTTCGGGCCCGATGCCGAGCAGGACGAGCGCGGCCCGGTCGGGCGTCTCGACCGGCAGGCTGAGGCGGGACCAGCCCTCCGCGTCCGGCGGCCCGGCCGTGAGCGCGGCCTCGGCCGCCCAGGCGCCGAGCTCGGCCAGCCGCCGCAGGCCCTCGGGCGAGACGCGCAGGTCCGCGAGGCCCGGGCGCAATTCCGCCTCGAAGCGCCGGAGCGAGGCCTCCCACCAGGCCGGAAGGTCGAAATCCCCGGGCCGGTCGAAGCTCTCCGCCTCCGCGGCCTGGGCCAGGATGTTCGAGACCCGGAAGGTCCGGATCTTGTCCGCGCCGCGCGCGACCAGATACCAGGCGCCCGCCTTCAGCACGAGGCCGAGCGGCTCGACGCGCCAGTCGCGCATGCCGGTCCAGCTCTCGTAGCGCATCGCGAGCAGCTTCTGGTCCAGCACCGCGCGGGCGATGGCCGGCAAATGCCGGACCGGCTGCTCGGCCCGGTACCAGTCGGCCGCGTCGACGTGGAAGCGCGCCGCCATCCGCCCGGCCTCGGCGCTGCCCGCCGGCGGCAGGGCGGCGAGCAATTTGCCCCGCGCCCGCGCCGCGGCCACGCCGACGCCGAGCGAGGCGGCGGCGGCGGGCAGCCCGATCACCGGCAGCGCCTCGGCCTCGTCCGCCGCCAGCCCGGTCAGCTTCGTCCGATAGCCGTCGAGCAGGCTGAAGCCGCCGCCGGGGCCGCGGTCGCCATAGACCGGGATGCCGGCCGCCGAGAGCGCGTCGATGTCGCGATAGATGGTGCGGACCGAGACCTCGAACTCCTCGGCCAATTGCTCCGCGGTCAGCCGCACCCGCAGCTGCAGCAGAATCAGGATGGAGAGGAGCCGGCTCGCGCGCATTTTTCGAGCTTAGCCGAAAAATCCTGACGCACTATGTCAGTTGTCGGCGCCGATAGTCGCCTCGGGCTCGCCGGACAGGGAGAATCGGGGTGATGGGACGCAGGACAATGTTGACGGGCGCGGCGGCGCTGGCGGTCGGGAAGCTGCTGGCGGGCGGCGCGGCGTCGGCGGCGGGCCGCGCGGCCACGGGCGATTTCGCCTTCCTCACCGGCGAATGGCGGATCGCCAACCGGATGAAGCAAGGCGAGACCTGGCTCGATTTCCCCGGCGAGGCCACCGTCCACGCCGCGCTCGCCGGCAATGCCAGCATCGAGGAATTGCGCATCCCCGCCCGCAATTTCAGCGGGATCGGGCTTCGCCTCTACGATGCGGCGGCCGGCGTCTGGAACGACCATTGGATCAACGGCCAGCAGCGCCGCGTGAACGGCCCGATGGCCGGCACGTTCGAAAATGGCGTCGGCACCTTCCTGTCCGACGACATGGACGGCGAGACCCCGATCAAGGCGCGCGGCATCTGGGACCGGGTCACGTCCCGCTCCTGCCGCTGGCGCCAAGGCGTCTCCCGCGACGGCGGCGCGACCTGGGAAGACACATGGTTCATGGACTGGACGCGGGTGGGCTAAGAGGTCCGGGGTCCGGCTCGGCGCCCGCGGCGAGCATCTGCGGCAACAGCCGCAGCACCGCGTCGGTCAGATCGTCGGGCGTGAGCGCCGTGCTGGCCAGCCGGTAAAGGGCGCCCACATCACAAGCGATCCCGACGCCGCCGATCGTCACCCGCGGGTCGGCCTCGGCGTCTTCGAGGACGGTCTTCAGGTGGCGGAAGAGGTAGGTCGGGCCGTTTGACTGCAATGTGCTGTCATCGACGGGCGCCCCGTCCGAGATGACGATCAGCAGCTTGCGGCGCTCCGCCCGCGCGAGCAGCCGATCGCGCGCCCACAATATGGCTTCGCCGTCCAGATTTTCCCGGAGGAGGTCGGGATGCACCATGACCCTGCGCGCGTCCCCGCCAAGACCGGCTTCGTCCGCGGATTTGTAGATGACGTGCATCAGCGCGCACAGCCGGCCGGGACGCGCGGGCCGGCCGGCGTCGAGCCATTGCGCGCGCGCATGGCCTCCGCGCCAGCCGGCGGTGGAGAAGCCGAGCACTTCCGTGCACACGCCGAGACTGTACAGGAGGTCGGCCAGCAAGGTGGCAGTCACGGCGGCGGAAGTCATCGGCGCGCCCTTCATGGACCCCGACTGATCGACGAGCAGGGTGACGAAGATGCCACCCGGATCCGTCGCCACGGCGCGCAGCTTCGCGCGCTCCGCGTCGAGATCGAAGGCCGCCCGCTTTGACGTGAGCAAGGCTTCCATGCCGGTGGCCGCCCGGTCCCACGCCGGGGCGCCATCTAGATAGCCGAGCCTCGCGTCGGGACTCGCTGTCGGGAGGTAGACAGGGACCTCATGGGCGCGCAGCTCCAGATCGAAAGCGCAGGTGTAAATTCGATAGGGCTCGTCCGACGGGCCGTCCGCAGCAACCGTGGGTTGTCGTCGGCGGAACGACAGCCAGACGAGGAACGCGACCACCGTCAGGGGCAGCGCGATCCGGGCGAGCGTCTCCCCCCAGGCGGACATGGTCAGCCCTTCCGCGCCACTCCCACCAGGGCCGGCCTGAGCAGCCGGTCCTTGATCGTATAGCCGGCCTGCATCTCCTGCACGATCGTTCCCGGCTCCTCGTCGGAGGGCAGTTCCATCATCGCCTGGTGCAGATGCGGGTCCAGCGGCTTGCCCATCGCCTCGATGCGGACGATGCCGTGGCGCTGGAAGGCGCTGTCCAGCTCGCGGCCGGTGGCCTCGAGGCCGGCGACCAGGCCCTTCATCGTCTCGTCGCCGCGCATCTCCTCGGGGATGGCGGTGAGCGCGCGCTCCAGATTGTCCTTCACGCTCAGCATGTCGCGGGCGAAGGCGGTGGCGGCATAGGCCGCGGCCGCGACCTTCTCCTGCTCCAGCCGGCGGCGGACATTCTGCGTCTCGGCCTGGGCGTAGAGGACGTGCTGGCGGACCTCCTCCAGCTCCTTGGCCAGCGCGTCGAGCCGATCGGTATCCGCCTCCGCGGCGTCGGGCTTCGCGCCGACCCCGTCAAAGTCGATCTCGCCCTCCAATTCGATCTTGGTATCTTCCTGGTTCATCCCAACAATCTCGATAATGTTTTCGCGGTGAAGTCCACCATGGGTACCACGCGCGCATAGTTCAACCGGGTCGGGCCGATCACGCCGACGACGCCGACCAGTTTCCCGTCATGCCCGCGATAGGGCGCGGCGATAACCGACGAACCCGATAACGCGAACAGCTCATTCTCCGATCCGATGAAAATCTTCATCGCCGCGCCGGCGCGGGCGCGGTCGAGCAGGCGGGCGATCTCCTCCTTGCCCTCAAGCTCGTCGAGCAGCTGGCGGACGCGGTCGAGATCGGCGGCGACATGCTCGTCGATCAGATTGGCCTGGCCGCGCACGATCAGCACCGGGCGCCGCGAGCCGTCCTCGGACCACAAGGCGAGACCCTGCGCGACCAGGGCCTGGGCCGCCTTGTCCAGCGCCGCCTTGCCGGCGCGGATTTCGTCGCCGAGCCGGGCCTGGGCCTCGCGCAGGGTGAGGCCGGAGAGGCGCGCGCTCACATAATTGCCGACCTCGGCGAGGGTGGAGGAGGTGACTCCGGGCGGCAGGTCGACGACCCTGTTCTCGACGCTGCCGTCGCTGCCCACCACCACCGCCACCGCCTGGCGGGGCGAGAGGGGGACGAAGGCGAGCTGCTTCAGCGCCGGCTCCTCCTTCGGCACCAGCACGATGCCGGCGCAGGCGGACAGGCCGGAGAGCGCGGCGGTGGCGCTGGCGATCGCCTCCTCGATCGGGCCGCCGCGGTCGATCAGCGATTCGATCGCGGCGCGGTCTTCGGGCCGGGGCTCGGCCACCTGCATGATCGCGTCGACGAACAGGCGCAGCCCGGTCTCGGTCGGGATGCGGCCGGCGGAGGTGTGCGGCGCGGCGAGCAGGCCGGTCTCCTCCAGATCCTGCATCACGTTGCGGATCGAGGCGGGGGAGAGATTGAGGCTGGAGGTCCGCGAGATGGTCCGCGAGCCGACCGGCTGGCCGCTCTCCAGATAGGATTCGACCACCATGCGGAACACATCCCGCGCGCGGTCGCTCATCTCGCCGATGCTGGTCGCCATCGGCGGAATGTAGTCAGCGGGGGCGGCCGATGAAATCCCCCAGCTGCGGCAGCAGGTCCGGCGCCCGGCGCAGGCGGTCGGCGATGGCGCGGTTCTTCCGCATGTCGCAGCCATAATAGAAATAGAGGCTGCGCTGGCCGCCCTGCCCGTGCCAGGTCACGGTGGCCGACGGCAGGTCCGTCGCCATCACCCGGCAGCGGTCGCCGGAATAGCGGATGTTCTCGGCGCGGGCCGGCCGCAGCGGCTCGAGGTGCCGCGCGAAGCTCAGATAGGTGCCGGCGGGCACCCGGAATTCGCGCGTTCCCTCGACCGCGGTGAACCGCCGGCCGGTGAAGGTCGCGCGGCCGTCGCTGTAGATCGTCACCGAATAGACCGGGCAACGGCCGAAGCAGACGCCGGTCTCGTAGGTGATCGAGCGGGTCGGGCTGCGCGTCGGCCCCTGGGCGGCGGCGGGAACGGCGAGGGTCGTGGCGAGGAGGAAGAGGAGCGTTTTCATGCGCCGCCTCTGCCCGAGCGCCCCTGAACCGCGGCTTAGCGGAGCTTGCGGCCGTACCAGGCCATCAGCGCGCCGCCGACCACGAGCACCGCGCCGCGCACCGCCCAGCTGCGGTCGTCGAGCATGAAGGAGCTGCGCGGCCAGTGGACGATGCCGAGCCCCTGCAGCGTGAAGAGCAGGCCGAAGGCGATGGCGAGCAGGCCGATCGCGACCATGAGAAACCTGACGACCGCCATTTCATTCTCTCCGCCCGCAGGCTAAAGGCCGCCCCTTCAACTCAGGAGTGATTATGCGTCCTTCAGGCCGCGCGCCAGACCAGATGCGCGCCATCGTCATGGAACCCGGTTTCACCCGCCACGCGGAGGGAAGCTGCCTGGTGAGCTTCGGCGACACGCGCGTGCTCTGCACCGCCTCGGTCGAGACCAACCTGCCGCCCTGGCTGCGCGGCAAGGGCAAGGGCTGGGTCACCGCCGAATATGGCATGCTGCCGCGCGCCACCCATACGCGCGGCCGCCGCGAGGCCGCGTCGGGCAAGCAATCCGGCCGCACGCAGGAGATCCAGCGGCTGATCGGCCGGAGCCTGCGCGCCGTGGTCGATCTCGAGGCGCTGGGCGAGCGGCAGATCTCGCTCGACTGCGACGTCATCCAGGCGGACGGCGGCACCCGCACCGCGGCGATCTCGGGCGCCTGGGTGGCGCTGCGGCTCGCGGTGGACGGGCTGATCGCGAACAAATTGCTGGAGGCGGACCCGATCCGGAGGAAGGTCGCGGCGGTGAGCTGCGGCATCCACAATGGCAATGCCGTGCTCGACCTCGATTATGCCGAGGACAGCAGCGCGGGCTGCGACGGCAATTTCGTGCTGACCGACGACGGCCTGCTGGTCGAATCGCAGATCACCGCGGAAGGCGAATGTTTCGACGAGGAAGGGCTGCTGCGGCTGCTCCGGCTGGCGCGGATCGGCTGCGGCGAGATTTTCGCGGCCCAGGACCGGGCGACCGGCCGGTGACCCGCAGGCTCGAGGCCGGGCGGCTGGTGATCGCCAGCCACAATGAGGGCAAGGTCCGCGAGATTCGCGACCTGCTCGGGCCCTATGGGATCGAGCCGGTCTCCGCGGCGGAGCTCGACCTGCCGGAGCCCGACGAGATCGGCACGACCTTCATCGACAATGCCGACCTCAAGGCGCGGGCGGCGGCGGACCTGTCCGGCCTCCCCGCTTTGGCCGACGACAGCGGGATCTGCATCGAGGCGCTCGGCGACCGGCCGGGCATCTTCTCGGCGCGCTGGGCCGTGCGCGAGGCGCATGTCGATCCGGTCGCCGGCCCCGGCGAGGTCAGCGGCGAACGCGACTTCAACTATGCCATGGAGCGGGTGCGCCAGGAGCTGGAGGCGCTCGGCCCCGACGCCAGCCGCAACGCCCATTTCGTCTGCGCGCTCGCCATCTGCTGGCCCGACGGCCATTCGGAATGGTTCGAGGGCCGGGTGGACGGCACCCTCGTCTTTCCGCCGCGCGGCACGAACGGCTTCGGCTACGACCCGATCTTCGTGCCCGCGGGGCATGAGGAGACGTTCGGGGAGATGGCCGCGGCGGCGAAGCACGCGATGAGCCACCGCGCGGACGCCTTCCGCAAGCTGGTGGCGGCGCTTCTCGTGTGAACAAATCCGCGTCATTCCCGCGAAAGCGGGAATCCAGTGCTGAATCCGGTCTGGATTCCCGCTTCCGCGGGAATGACGATTTGGCCCTCTATATCCACTGGCCGTTCTGCGTCTCGAAATGCCCCTATTGCGACTTCAACTCGCATGTGCGGGCGCAGGTCGACCAGGCGCAATGGCGCGACGCCCTGCTCGCCGACCTCGCTCATGAGGCCGAACATACCCCTGGGCGGATGCTGACCTCGATCTTCTTCGGCGGCGGCACGCCGTCGCTCATGCCCCCGGCCACGGTCGCCGCTCTGATCGAGGCGGCCGGGCGCCATTGGGACTTCGCGGAGGGGATCGAGATCACGCTGGAGGCCAATCCCTCCTCGGTCGAGGCCGCGCGCTTCGCCGACCTCGCCCGCGCCGGGGTCAACCGGGTCTCGCTCGGCCTGCAGTCGCTGGACGACGAGGCGCTGCATTTCCTCGGCCGCGCGCACGACGTGGACGAAGGGCTGACGGCGCTCGGCACCGCCCAGTCGGTGTTCGAGCGGGTCAGCTTCGACCTGATCTACGCGCTGCCGGGCCAGAGCGCCGACGCCTGGGCAGCCGAATTGCAGCGCGCGCTCGGCTTCGGCACCGGCCACCTCTCGCTCTACCAGCTCACCATCGAGCCCGGCACGCGTTTCGCCACGCTCGCCGCGAAAGGGGACCTCGTCCCCGCCGACCCGGATGACAGCGCCGCCCTCTACGAACTGACCCAGAAGATGACCGGCGAAGCGGGCCTGCCCGCCTACGAAATCTCCAACCATGCCCGGCCGGGCGAGGAGAGCCGGCACAATCTCGCTTACTGGCGCTACCTTAGCTATGCGGGCATCGGCCCCGGCGCGCACGGGCGCCGCGACGGGCTGGCGACGCAGCGGCACCGCAAGCCGGAGAACTGGCTCGCCGGCCTCGCCCGCAACGGCCATGGCATCGCCGAAGAGACCGCGATCGCCCCGACCGAGCAGCGGGTGGAGGCCTTGCTCATGGGCCTGCGCCTCGCCGAGGGCATCCCTTATGCGCCGGCCGGTCTCGACCTGGCCGCGGTCGACCGCCTGGCCGCGCAGGGCCTGCTGGCGCGCACGGACAACCGCCTGCGCGTCACGCCGCGCGGCATGTTGCTGCTCGACGCGATCCTGGCCGAAATCGTCAGTTGAAGCCGCGCGGCGCCGGCGAGACCACGGTCGTGCCGGTCGCCCCCACCTCGCGCACCTCCAGCGCCCGGTCCGCGACGCCGTCGCGGCCGAAGCGGAAGGCGCCGTCGACGCCGGAAAAGCCTTCGGAGTCGCGCAGCGCCCGCGCCGGGAAGGTCCGCCCGACCTGCCAGTCCGCCGCGATCCGGACGCTCAGCAGCACCGCGTCATAGCCCAGCGAGGCCAGCCGGAAGGGCTGGGTGTTGTAGCGGGCGCGGTAGCGGGTGCGGAACTGGTTGTAGACCGTGTCGGACGGCGCCGCGAACCAGGCGCCGCGCAGGCCCACATTGGCGCCGATATTGCCCTCCGTCGCCCAGCGTTCGGTGGCGAGCAGGCGGGGCTGGGGCGAGGCCGCGCGCAGCACCGGCACGCCCGGGAGCATCGTACGCGGCACGTCGGCGAGCAGCACCGCGTCCAGGCCGCCCTGCGCGAGCAGGCGCGTGGAGGCGCCGCGCACGCCGGCGGCGCTCGGCTCGAAGGTCTGGATGCCGACCAGCCGGCCCTGCGCGCCCTCCACCGCCTGGGTCATCGCGCGCGCCGCGCGTTCGCCGTAGACGTTGGTCGGCACCAGGGCGCCGAAGCTCTGCGCGCCGCGCGTCCGGGCGAAGCTCACCACCCGCGCGATCGACTGGCCGGGGGTGAAGCCCATCAGGAAGACGCCGTTGCCGGCGACGCTGACGTCGTTGGAGAAGGCGATCACCGGCACGTCATGCTGCCGCGCGATCGGGGCGACCGCGCGCGCGTCCTCGGCGAGGAGCGGCCCGAGGATCAGCCCGGCGCCTTCGGCGATCGCCTCGTTCGCCGCGCGCACCGCGCCGCCGGCGCCGGCCGTGTCGTAAGCGGTGATCCGGATCCGCTCGCCGCCCGTGTCGAGCAAGGCGAGATTGGCGGCGTTGAGGATCGACTGGCCGAGCGCGGCGTCGCGGCCGCTCAGCGGCACGAGCACGGCGACGCGGTTGCGGGTCTCGTCGGCGGGGAGGCGCGGATTGACCCGCGGCTCCTCCGGCCGGAGCACCGGCTCGGTCGGCAGGGTCGTGGTCGGGCGCGACGAGCGCGGCACGCAGCCCGCGATCGCGATCGACAGGATGGCCAGGCCCAGCCAGCGAAACAGCGAGGCGCCCCGTTCGCCCGGCACGGGATGGGATTGCGGGCGGAGGGTCAGCGATGCCATGATTTGATCCCCATGAACGGCAAGCTCGAACCCGGCCTCTATATCGTGGCGACCCCGATCGGCAATCTTTCCGATCTCTCGCCGCGCGCCGCGGAGACGTTGGCCCGCGCCGACCTGATCGCGGTGGAGGACAGCCGGGTCACCGCGAAGCTGCTCCAGCATATCGGGGTGAAGCGGCCGATGCAGCCCTATCACGATCACAATGCCGACAAGGTCCGGCCCGGGCTGATCGCGCGGATGGCGAGCCAGGCCGTCGCCCTGGTGTCCGACGCGGGGACGCCGCTCATCTCCGATCCCGGCTACAAACTGGTCCGCGACGCGCGCGCCGCCGGGGTGAAGGTGGTGACCATTCCCGGGCCGAGCGCGGTGATCGCGGCGTTGACCCTGGCCGGGCTGCCCACGGACCGCTTCGCCTTTTTCGGCTTCCTGCCGGCCAAGCCCGGCGCCCGCGCCACCGCGATCGCCGAGGCAGCCGGTTTCAAGGGCACGCTCGCCTTCTACGAGAGCGGACCGCGCCTTGCCGCCACGCTGGCGGCGATGCGCGACGGGCTGGGCGAGCGCGACGCGGCGGTGGCGCGGGAGATCAGCAAGCGCTTCGAGGAGACCGTCACCGGCACCCTTTCGGAACTCGCCGCGCGCTACGCAGCCGTGCCGCCCAAGGGCGAGATCGTGATCGTCGTCGGCCCGCCCGGCGAGGCGGCGGCGGCCAGCGCCGCGGATGTCGACGCCGCGTTGCGCGAGGCGATGCGGACGCTCTCCCCCTCCCGCGCCGCCGCCGAGGTCGCCGCCCGGCTCGGCCTTCAGAAGCGCGCCGTCTACGAACGCGCGCAGCAGCTCAAATGACGCGCCGCCGGGCCGAGCGCGGCGGCCGGCGGGCCGAGCGGCTCGCGGCCTGGTGGCTGAGGCTCAAGGGATGGCACATCCTGGCGATGCGCGCCCGCACCCCGGTCGGCGAGGTCGATCTGGTGGCGCGGCGCGGCAAGGTGCTCGCCTTCATCGAGGTCAAGGCCCGCGCCGCCGAGGCGGATGCGGGCATGGCGCTGGACGACTATCGCCTGCGCCGGGTGGTCGCGGCCGCGGAAGTTCTGGCCCGCCGCTACCAGCGGCCAGGCGACGATCTGCGCATCGACGCCCTGTTCATCGTCCCGTGGCGATTACCCCGTCATCTCCGCAATATTACGCAGGGATGACCACCCCAAATTGAAAATCGAGCAATGGCGCCGGAGATTCTTCGAATAGCATTGCCTACCCCTCTCTTAACTTCGAAACGACTTTCCTACACCCAGCTTCAATGACAAAAATGCTGGCCGAGGGACTCAGCCCCCGAGTCCCGTGGGGAGGATTTGTCATGCCCATTTCCAACACATCGCCCGATCAGCAGATCTGGATCACCCGCAACTTGGGAACCCGCGGCTTCCTTCGTCTCAACCGCGACAATGCGGACACCGCATCGGACCAGTTCAGCGTCTATTCGAGCACGACGGGCGTCAACCAGCCGCATGACATCGTCTTCGACACCGTTCACGGCCTCTATTTCTTCGCCGATTCGATCAACGGCAACCGGCGAATCCTGCAGGGGAATATCGCGGACCTGGTCAATCCGAGCGGGCCGCCCGCGCTGACCGTGCTGTACAGCGACCTCAGCCCCGGCACGGCCGGCGGCCAGATTCTCGGCCTCGCCATCGACGTCGACCATGCCACCGGCCAGGGCGCGCTCTATTTCGTCAACCAGCGCAATTTCAACCGCGTCACCTACGATCATGACGGGACCAGCCCGACCAACCAGGTGCCGACCCTGCTCGGCCAGCTGCCCTCCGGCAGCTTCGCCAACGAGATCGCGCTCGACCTCGCCAGCAACCGCGCCTGGGTGCTCAGCACCGCCTCGACCAGCGAGCCGACGGAGGTCCCCGAAGGGACGCCGGGCGCGATCTACGACGAGGATAGCGGCATCTGGTACATTATCGCCACCAACGTCACGAATAACGAGATCTGGCAGATTTCCGGGCTCGACCGCAGCGACACCTCCACCGCCGGCACCACGATCGCGCGGCTCAACTGGGTCGGCGGCGACAATGGCGGGCAGGATCTGCAGGATGCGATGGGCCTGCTGCAGAGCATCGATATCGATCCGGGCGCCAATTATCTCTACTTCACCACCCAGCAGCTCAATGGCGGCGCGTTCGGCGAGGTCGGCGGCATCTTCCGCTATAACCTCGCCACCGGCACGTACGAAGTGCTCTACACCGAGGGCAATTCGACCGATTACAGCTTCGAATATATCGACGTCGATCCGGCCACCGGCCGCTATTACGTGACCAGCGCCTCGTTCGACGACCTGACCGGCACGAACACCAGCGCGGTCTTCGTCCACGATCTCAGCGCCGGCACGCCGACGCTCTTCGCCGATGTCGGCCATGTCTCGGGCTCGATCCCGCAGGGCATCACGATCCTCAACGCGCCGACGCTGAACGGCATCGAGGCGGCGGCGGCGACCATTGAGACGGTGGGGACCGGCTCCGGGCAGAGCACCGCCGCTCTGGCCCTCGCCACGCCCGACGCCAATGACGGCGACAGCGCCGCCCATGTCGATCAGCTCGGCGGCGCCCAGGTCCGGATCAGCGCCGGCTTCGGCACCTCGCCGGGCAGCACCGAATTGCTGACCATCAACGGCACGACCAGCGGCGTCCTGGACTTCGGAACGCAGGACATCACCTATTCCTACAATGCGCTGACCGGGGTGATGACCCTGACCGGCGCCTCCACCTTCGCCAATTACGAGGCGGCGCTCGCGCTGGTCGCCTATTCGATCGATGGCGACAATCCGGACAATTTCGGCACCTCGACCAGCCGCACCCTTTCTTACTCGGTCCATGACGGCCTGCTGGTCAGCGACGAGTTCGACACGGACGTTTCCATCGTCGGCACCAATGACGGGCCTACCAACAGCACCGGCGGCCCCGTCGCCACGAGCGAGGATTCGGCGGCGGTCGCGGTGCCCGGCCTGTCGGTCGCCGATCCCGACGACGCCTCGCTCAGCGTGACGCTCTCGGTCGGGCGCGGCACGCTCACCTTGTCCGGAACGGCGGGGCTGGCCTTCACCACCGGCGACGGCAGCGGCGATGCGGTGATGACCTTCAGCGGCAGCGCCGCCGCGATCAACGCCGCTCTGGCCGGCCTCACCTACACGCCGACGGCCGATCTGAACGGCCCGGACTCGCTGACCTTCACCAGCGATGACGGGAGCGCGGCCGATATCGACCTGGTCGCGATCGACGTCGCCTCGGTCAACGACGCGCCGCAGGGCACCGACAACACGATCGGCCTCAACGAGGATACGAGCCACGTGTTCAGCGTGGCCGATTTCGGCTTCTCCGATCCGGTCGAGGGCGACGCCTTCGCGGGCGTCACCTTCACGACCCTGCCGGCCGCCGGGACGATCTTCCTCGATCCCGACGGCCCCGGCGGCGCCGCGCCGGTCGCGATTCCGGCCGGCAGCTTCGTCTCGGCCAGCGACATCAATTTGGGCCGCGTCTTCTACGTGCCGGGCGCGGACGGCAACGGCGCCGGCTATGCGAGCTTCACCTTCCAGGTGCGCGACGCGGGCGGCACCGCCAATGGCGGCGTGGACACCGATCCGACGCCCAACACGATCACCTTCGACGTCGCCGCGCAGAATGACGGACCGGTCAACAGTGTCCCCGGCCCGGTCGCGGCGACCGAGGACGCGGCGACGGCGGTGGCCGGCCTTTCGGTCAGCGACGCCGACGGCGACCCGCTCACCGTCACTTTGTCGGTCGGCCGGGGCACGCTCACCTTGTCCGGGACGGCGGGCCTCGCCTTCACCACCGGCGACGGCACCGGCGACGCGACGATGACCTTCAGCGGCAGCGCCGCCGCGATCAACGCCGCGCTCGCCGGCCTCGGCTATGCGCCGACGCCGAACGTGAACGGCGCCGACACGCTCAGCATCTCCACGAGCGACGGCGGCGCCAGCGACAGCGACAATGTCGCGATCAACGTCGCGGCGGTGAACGACGCGCCGACGGTTGCCGGCGACGGCACCGAGGATGCCGCGCCGATCGTGCAGGACACGCCCAGCCCGGTCGGCCAGAGCGTCGCCAGCCTGTTCGGCGGCCAATATTCGGACGCCGCCGACCAGGTCGCCGGCGGCTCCTCCGCCGACGCCTTCGCCGGCGTCGCGGTGACCGCCAACGGCTCGGGCGCGTCCGGCCAGTGGCAATATTTCAATGGCTCGATCTGGGTGAATATCGGCCCGGCCTCGGACGGGGCGGCGGTCCTGCTCAGCGCCTCCACCTCGGTCCGCTTCAACCCGGCGCCGGGCTTCTTCGGCGCCGCGCCGTCGCTGACCGTGCATCTGGTCGACGCCTCGGGCGGGGCGATCAGCTCGGGCGCGGTGGTCGACGCCTCGGTGACCGGCGGCACGACCCGCTACAGCACCGGGACCGTGGCGCTCGCGCAGACCGTCATCGCCGGCAACACGCCGCCGACTGGGGTCACCGGCACGCTCAGCATCATGGAGGTCTCCGCCAATGGCAGTCTCGTCGGCACCCTGGTGGCGGCGGATCCGGACAGCTCCACCTTCACCTACAGCCTGGTCAACGACGCCGGCGGCCGCTTCAACATCTCCTCGGGCGGCGCGGTGACGGTCGAGAACGGGCTGCTGCTCGATTACGAGCAGAATGCCAGCCACGTGATCCGCGTCCGGGTCGACGACAATGAAGGCGGCATTTCCGAGTTCGACGTGAACGTCACGGTCACCGACCGGCACGGCGAGCTGGTGATCGGCGACAATGCCAACCACACTTATTATGGCGGCGCCGAGACCGACATCCTGCTCGGCGGCCATGGCTCCGACGTGATCCGCGGCGGCGGCGGCATCGACATCATCACCGGCGGCAACATCCTGTTCGATCCGACCGACGCGGGCGACCAGTTGTTCGGCGAGGGCGGCAACGACATCATCGCCGGCAATGGCGGCGACGACGTCATCGCGGGCGGCGCCGACAGCGACGTGCTCACCGGCGAGGAAGGCAATGACACGATCTACGGCGGCGGCAGCGCCGCCGACACCACGGACACCGGCAACGACACCATCTCGGGCGATGCCGGCAACGACTTCCTCTACGGCAATGGCGGCAATGACGTCCTCTTCGGCGGCGACAATGACGACCAGCTGTTCGGCGGGGCCGGTCTCGACGAGCTGAACGGCGGCAACGGCATCGACCGGCTGGACGGCGGCGCGGGCGCCGACGATCTGACCGGCGGCGCGGGCTTCGACGTCTTCGTGTTCAAGAAGGGCCAGGCCAATGGCGACGAGATCATGGATTTCGACGGCAACGGCAATGCGGCGGGCGATTCGATCCGGCTCGAAGGCTATGCCGCCGGCACGACCTTCACCCGCGTCTCGGGCGATCTGTGGCGGATCAACGATCACGGCTTCATCGAATATGTGACGATCCACGCCGCCGAGACGATCCGGACCAGCGACTGGGTCGTGGTGCCCTGAGGCTAGGGAGCGGGGACAGGTCTTCGTGCCTGTCCCCATTCACCTGTTCCCATTCAGCGGCTAAGGGGACGGCATGAGCCTGACCGTCGCCGTCCAGATGGACCCGCTTGAATCGATCAACATCGCTGGCGATTCCACCTTCGCGATCATGCTTGGCGCGCAGGCGCGCGGGCACAGACTCTATCATTATGACGTCGAGGCGCTGAGCTGGGTGGACGGGCGGCTGTGGACCATGGCCCGGCCGGTGACCGTCCAGCGCGTGCCGGGCGCCCACTTCACCGCCGGCGAGCCGGAGATCCTCGATTTGGGCCGCGACGCCGACGTGGTGCTGATGCGCCAGGATCCGCCCTTCGACCTCGGCTACATCACCGCCACGCACCTGCTGGAGCGCATCCAGGGCGAGACCTTGGTGGTCAACGACCCGGCCAGCGTCCGCAACGCGCCCGAAAAGGTCTGGGTGCTGGATTATGCCCGCTTCATGCCGCCGACCGCTGTCACCCGCTCCGTCGGCGTCGCACGGGAGTTCCTCGAGCGGCACAAGGAGATCGTCGTGAAGCCGCTGCACGGCAATGGCGGCAAGGCGATCTTCAAGATCGGCAGCTCGGGTGAGAACCTCTCCTCGCTGATCGAGGTGTTCAACACCGCCTATCGCGAGCCGCACATGATCCAGGCCTTCCTCCCCGGCGTGGCGAAGGGCGACAAGCGCATCGTCTTCGTCGACGGCGAGGTGGTCGGCGCGGTCAACCGCATTCCCGGCGAGGGCGAGATCCGCTCCAACCTCGCGGTCGGCGGCACCGCGGCCAAGACCGAGCTGACCGCCCGCGAGGAGGAGATTTGCGCCGCGCTCAGCCCGGAGCTGAAGCGGCGCGGGCTGCTGTTCGTCGGCATCGACGTGATCGGCGGCGAATGGCTCACCGAGATCAACGTCACCTCCCCCACCGGCATCGTCGCCATCGACCGCTTCAACGGCACCGACACGCCGGCGAAGATCTGGGACGCGATCGAGCGGAAGGTCGGCCGCGCCTAGGTCAGGCGAGCGAGTCCCACTTCACCCCAAGCGCGTAGCGCGGCCCCACGCCCGTGCGCGACGCGCGGTCGTCGCGATTGTAGAGCCCGCATTTCTTCAGCGAGAGGCAGCCGCAGCCGATGCAGCCGTCGAGCGTGTCGCGCATCCGCTGCAGCGCCGCGATCCTTTTGTCGAGCAACTTGCCGAACCCGTTGCTGATCCGCCGCCAATCCGCCGGCGTGGGCGTCCGGCCTTGCGGCAATTTGGCGAGCTCGGCGGCGATTTCCGGAATGGTGCAGCCGATCTGCTGGGCGATCAGGGCGAAGGAGAGGCGGCGGATGTCGGAGCGCAGGAAGCGGCGCTGGCCGCCTGCGGTGCGCAGCGCCTGGACCAGCCCTTTCTCCTCGTAGAAGCGGATCGCCGAAACGCTGAGGCCGGTCCGCGCGGCCAGCTCGCCGATCGCCAGAAGCTCGTTGCCGCGCATGTTTCCCCTCTTCGACAAACAGCTTGATCTCAACTTAGCTTGAGGTTGTAGATCGCTCAAGCATGACCCGAATCGAAAGGACGGCCTTCATGCGCACCGGCTTCATCGAACATGTGAACGTCACCGTCAGCCAGCCCGAACGGTCGGCCAGGCTCTTCGAGGAGCTGTTCGGCTGGCGCGTCCGCTGGCATGGCCCGGCCCGCGACGGCGGCACCGCCATCCATGTCGGCGACGAGACCAATTACATCGCCGTTTATGCCGAACCCCGGCCGCGGGACCGGGCCTGGGAGGGCCAGCTCGAAAATCGCGACTGGCCGAAGGGTGCGCCGCTCAACCATGTCGGCATCCAGGTCGAGGATCTCGACGCGGTCGAACGGCGCGTGATCGCCGCCGGCCTCGTCCCCTTCTCCCATGGCGACTACGAGCCGGGCCGCCGCTTCTATTTCATGGACTGGGACGGGATCGAGTTCGAGATCGTCAGCTACGCCTGAGCGAGGGCGCCGCGGCGCCCTCCCCTCTCCCCCTTCCCTTCCCGCTTGACCTCCGCCCGTTCCGACGCCAGGGTGATTTATTAGCATAATACACCGTGGCGCGCGGGAGGAATGCGGGCTCTCCGTCTTTTCTCTGCCATGTTCGTCGGGAATATGCGGGTTTCCCCGGGATCCGCCGGGACCGGGTGGGGGAGTTGCGGGGCGTGTACGACTGGGTGATCGAGCTGATCGACTGGGGCGGCTATCTCGGCATCTTCCTCCTCATGCTGCTTGAGACGGTCTTCCCGCCCATCCCCTCCGAGCTGATCCTCACCTTGGCCGGCATCCGCGCCGCGCAGGGGCCGCTGGGCCTGCCCGGCGTGATCGCCTTCGCCACGGCCGGCGCCATGCTCGGCAATTTCCTCTGGTATCAGCTCGCCCGCTCGGTGAAGCCGGAGCGCTTCCGCTATTTCATCGAGCGCCACGGCCGCTGGGTCGCGATGGACCTCAGGGACCTCGACAAGATGCAGCGCCAGTTCGAGCGCTACGGCGCCGCGATCGTGATGGTCGGGCGCGTCCTGCCCGCGCTGCGCACCTTCATCTCCGTCCCGCCGGGGCTGCTGCGCATGCCGGTGGGCCGCTATCTGCTCTGGTCGACGATCGGCACGGCGACCTTCAGCACGATCCTCGCGCTGGCCGGCTATGCGCTCGGGCTCAGCTTCGAGCGGGTCGAGGAAGTCATCGCGCCGCTCGCTCTGGTCATGGTCGGCGGCGGCCTGCTCTGGTATGTCTGGCGCCAGATCACCTGGAACAGGCGCGATCATTCATAACAAACTTTATTTAGGTCAACTTTGTTTTTTGACTTATGTCAAAGTAATTTCGCCTTACTTATCATTATGATTCGCTTAACTCGACTCGATTAATTTGAACTCTCCAAAGTTACGGAGAGTAAAGATGTTTCGAGTCCGAAAAGTATTCGCTGCGACATTGCCCGCGGCTTTGTGTCTTGCCACCCCGGTTCAGGCGGCCGACGTGCGCTTGCGGGCCAATCTCGGCGGCAGCTGCATTCTCTCGCTCAGCACCGAGGGCACCCTGTCTTTGTCCGGCGACGCCACCGTCCTCGGTTCGGAGCAGGCGGGCGGCCTGCCCGCGATCATGGCCGTGGTCGCGATCGGCGGCACGCCCCAGGTCAGCTTCACCGCGCCGACCCTCGACGCGCCGGCCGGCATGCCCGCGGGCGCCCAGGTCGCGATCCGCTACACCTCGCTGGGCGGCGCCAACCAGGCCTATACGAGCGCGGCCTCGTCCAGCACCAATGTGCGGCTGCTGGACACCTTCACGGTGCACGGCCGGGTGACGAGCCCCTCCGGCTTCCAGTCGGGCAATTACCTGGTGGCCACGGTGGCGACATGTCAGCAATGAGCCGTCGCGTCGCGCTCGCGGCGCTGACCCTGGCCGCCTTGCCGCTGGCCTCCGCCTCGGCGGTGGGCCTGGGGCCACTGACCAAGGCGGGCCTCACCGACGGTCCGCGCAAGGCCTTCTACCTGACGCTGACCAATCCCTATGCCTCCGCGACCGCCTTCCGGGCCTATGCGATCGGCATGGCGGACGAGACGCCGCAGCCCCGCGTCCGCATCCTGCCGGGCGACGAGGTCCGGCTTGGCGGCAACAGCAATCGTCAGCTGCTCGTCGTCGCCGGCGGGATGGCGCCGGGCGAAACCTACGCATTCCGCGTCTGCGCGGAACGGGCCCAACCAGTCGAGGGGATGATTCGTGCACGCGTTTGTTCGAAACTCACTGCCCGCCGCCTTGCTGCTCGCTAGCGCGACGGCCTGGGCGGGACCGAGCGGCATCTATCTCCCGCAGGCGCCCACCGGCCCGGGCGGCGAGGATTCCATCGAGACGGCCGGCGGCACGCGCTGCCGGCAGAGCATGAACAGCAACGGCGCCTATCTGGACGTCGGCGCCACCGGCAGCGCCGCCGCGCCGGTCCCGGAGTCGGCCCGCGCCTACGCTTATGGCAGCGATTCCCGCGACCGCGAGGCGACCGCTTATGTCCGCGTCACCGTGCCGCTCGGCCGGCGGCCGGAGCGGATCGACTGCAATCGCCTCTACCGGCTCGAGATCGAGCGGCTGCAGCGCGAGGTCGAGATGCTGCGCATGGCGGCCGAATAGGCCGCCATGCCTTCACGCCCTGGGATGGGCGTGGCGATAGACATCCATCAGATGCGCCGCATCGACCGCCGTGTAGATCTGCGTGGAGCTGAGACTGGCATGGCCGAGCAGTTCCTGCAGCGCGCGGAGGTCCGCGCCGCGGCCGAGCAGATGAGTGGCGAAGCTGTGCCGCAAGGCGTGCGGCGTGGTCCGCTCGGAGAGGCCGAGCGTCCGCCGGGCCTTGCGCACCGCGCGGCGCACGATCTCACCGCGCAGGGGTCCGCCCCGGGCGCCGCGGAACAAAGGCGCGTCCCGGCCGGCGGCATAAGGGGAGAGCCGGAGATAATCCTCGATCGCCGCCTTCACCGAGGGCAGCAACGGCACGACCCGCGTCTTGTTGCGCTTGCCGGTGACCAGCATCGCCTCGCCGAGCGGCAGCGCCGCGCCGGTAAGGCCGAGCGCCTCGGCGACGCGCAGCCCCGAACCGTAGAGCAAGGTGAGCACGGCCAGGTCGCGCGCCGCGAGCCAGGGCTCGGCCGCGTCCTCCGCCGCCTCCTCGGCCAGCGCCACCGCCTCGTCCGGCGAGATCGGCCGCGGCACGGAGCGCGGCTTCTTCGGCCCGCGCAGCCTGGGCAAGGCCGCCTCGCGCCCGCTCTCCGCGGCGGCGAAGGCGAGGAAGGCGCGCACCGCCGAAAGCTCCCGCGCCGCCGAATTGTTGCCGAGCCCGCCGGTCCGCCGCATGCCCAGATAGGCGCGCAGGTCCGCCGGCTGCAGACCCGCCAAGGCGGCCGCGTCCACCCCCTGCCCCAGATGGCCGGCTAGGAAGCCGATCAGCCGGTGCGCGGTGGCGACATAGGCGCGCACCGTATGGTCGGAACGGCGGCGCTCGCGGGTCAGATGGTCGTGCCAGCGGGCGGCGATCGCGACCGCCGCATGATCCGCGGGGTCTAGGGGATCAGCCACCGGCCCATGCAGCGGGTCAGCACCCGCCCCAGGAAGATGAGCAGCTCCGAGCCATGGCGGCTGTCGAAGGTCTGCGGACCGCGCTGGCCGAGCGCGAGCAGACCGCTCGGCAAAGGCGGCTCGCTGCTGAGCCGGATCAAGGCCTCGGCGCGGATCAGCTCGCAGGCCGGGCCGAACAGGGGATGGCCGCGCGCGCAGCCGCGCAGCAGCACGCCCTCGAAATCCCGGATCGACCGCTCGATCAATTTGGCGTCGACGAACTGCAGGCCCGAAGCGTCGGCGCGGACGCCCGTGTCGCCGGCATGGAGCGCGACGGCGACCGCGTCGAGGCCGAGAATCTGCGGCCATTCCTGGGTGACGACGTGGAGCAGATGATCGAGCCCGTCCGTCTCGACCGCGGCGAGCACCGCCTCGTGGATCGAGGCGACCGCGCCGCTATGGCCGCGCGCGAAGGCGATGAGGTCCTGATTGGCCTCCTCCGCCGCCGCCACGCGGGCCCGCAGGTTCGCGAGCGCGTGATTTTCGAAGCTGATCACCCTGCCCATGATCGCAGGCTAATACGGATATGGTTAAGAAGCGATTGGAATCGCTTCGAGTCTCCAGTCGGCGTGATGGTTACGGCGCGGGAATGGCATGGCGGCCACAGCTGCGGGTTTCCCGGTATACCCCTGCCGTGCTCCGGCGCAGGCCGGAGCGTTGGCCGGCTCGGAAGCGGGTCTCGCAACGCTCCGGCCTTCGCCGGAGCGCATCTGGTTTCCACGTTAGCTTGCCCTCCCGTCATGCTGAACTCGTTTCAGCATCCAAGGTCGAGCCGGACCCGATGGCCTGCGGGCTTCTTCAAACCTCCGCGCGGCGCCACCCTGGACCCTGAAACGAGTTCAGGGTGACACCGAGGAAACGGCCATGGCTGGCATAACGCTCAGCCGATCTTCTGCCCGGTCTTTTCCCAATCCGCGAGGAAGGCCTTGATGCCGTTGTCGGTCAGCGGGTGCTTGAACAGCTGGCGGATCACCGCGGGCGGGGCGGTCATCACGTCGGCGCCCAGCTTCGCCGCCTCGTGGATGTGGATCGGGTTGCGGACGCTGGCGACCAGGATCTCGGTCCCGAAATCGTAATTGTCGTAGATCATGCGGATGTCGGCGATCAGCTCCATGCCCGGATAGCCGACATCGTCGTGGCGGCCGACGAAGGGCGAGATGAAGGTCGCGCCCGCCTTGGCGGCGAGCAGCGCCTGGTTGGCGGAGAAGCAGAGGGTGACGTTCACCATCGTGCCGTCCGAGGTGAGCTTCTTGCAGGTCTTCAGGCCGTCCACGGTGAGCGGCACCTTGATCGCGATATTGTCCGCGATCTTCCTTAAGATCTCGGCCTCGCGCATCATCCCGTCATGGTCGAGCGCCACCACCTCGGCGGAGACCGGACCGTCGACGATCCCGGCGATCTCGGTCACCACCTCGACGAAATCGCGGCCCGCCTTGTGGATGAGCGTCGGATTGGTGGTGACGCCGTCGAGCAGGCCGGTCTCGGCCAGATCGCGAATGTCGGCGGTATCGGCGGTGTCGGCGAAGAATTTCATCGTGCCTCTCGGAAATCAAATGTGACATCTCGGTGACCGCGCTGTAGCGCGGACATCGTCCCGCCAGCCCTCTATCACCGGAATCCGATGCGCTCCATCCTTGTCGCCTTGCCCTTTCTCCTCCTCACCGCCACCCCGGCCGCGGCGCAGCGGCAGGACGAGCAGCTCTGGTTCCAGGTCAACGGCTCCTTCGCGATCAGCGAGCGGAACCGGATCACGCTCGAGGGGATCGGCCGGTTCAGCGACCGGGCGGAAGGCTTCTCCCATGCCGAGACCGGGATCCTGTTCACCCACAGGACGAGCGGCGGGGTCGAGCTGTCGGTCGGCTACCGCCATGTCGAGGATTGGGACGCGAACGGCCGGCTGCCCAATGAGGAAAGGCTGCGCCAGATGATCCTCGTCCCGCTGGGCTCCGGCTTCAACGGCCGCCTGCGCTTCGAGCAGCGCTTCAACAGCAGCGGCGGCGAGATCGGCTTCCGGCTGCGTCCGAGGATCGGCTTCGAGACGCCGCTCGGCCGCGACTTCAAATTGTTCGCGACGCAGGAGCATTTCGTGAACTTCAACAGCACCGCCTGGGGCGCGCGCGCCGGCTATGAACGGATGCGCAACGCGATCGGCGTCTCGATCCCGCTGGGCGGCAGCCTGCGCGGCGAGATCGGCTATCTCAACCAATATCGCTTCGGCCGCGGCGGCGCCCGCGACCAGATGGACCATGCCGCGACCTTCACTTTGTCGTTCAACGTGTCGAGCTCCGGCGACGGCGACTAGGATCCGAACGGGGCGATTGCGTCGCGCCGCAAATTTGGTACGTTTCGGATTATGATCCGCTCCCTGGTCGCCGCTGCCCTGGCCCTCTCCGCTTCTCCCGCCGCCGCCGCGCCCCGAGATTGGGCCGAGGCGAATCGCGACGCGCTGCTCCGCGACTATGTCGACTTGCTCGCCATCCCGAACGTCGCCTCGAACCGCGCCGACATCCGCCGCAATGCCGATCATATCGTCGGCATGATGCGGCGCCGGGGCCTCTCTCCGCGCCTGCTGGAGAGCGAGGACGGCCAGGCGCCGCCGTTGATCTACGGCGAGTGGCGGGTGCCGGGGGCGACGCGAACCTACGTGCTCTACGCCCATTATGACGGCCAGCCGGTCACCCCCTCCGCCTGGACGGTGACGCCGCCCTTTCAGCCCCGCCTGGTCGGCGACGGGCGCGAGGCGCGGATCTATGCGCGCAGCGCCTCGGACGACAAGGCCGGGGTGATGGCGATCCTCGCCGCCGTCGACGCGCTGCGCGCCGAGGGCCGGCGCCCGGGCTTCAACCTGAAGATCGTGCTCGAAGGCGAGGAGGAAGCGGGCTCGCCGCATCTCGCCGCCCTGCTCCGCCGCCACCGCGAGACGCTCGCCTCGGACGGCTGGATCATCATCGACGGCCCCGCCCACCAGTCCGGCCCGCACATGGTCAGCCTCGGCGTGCGCGGCGACATCAACATGGAGGTGACCGTCTACGGGCCGGCGCGGCCGCTGCACAGCGGCCATTACGGCAATTGGGCGCCCAATCCGGCGATGATGCTGGCCGAATTGCTCGCCTCGATGAAGGACGCGACCGGCCGGGTGACGATCGCCGGCTTCTATGACGACGTCGTGCCGCTGACCGCGGCGGAACGCCGGGCCATCGCCGAGGCGCCGTCGCCGGACGCGCAGATGCGCAACGAGCTCGGCCTGGGCTGGACGGAGGGAAGCGGCGCGCCGCTGCTGGAGCTGATCAACCTGCCCTCGCTCAACGTCAACGGCATGCGCAGCGCCGATGTCGGCGCCAACCAGCGCAACGTCGTCCCCACCGAGGCGACCGCCGCGCTCGACCTGCGCCTGGTGCTCGGCAACGATCCCGACCGGCAGGTGGAGCGGGTGATCCGCCACATCCGGGCGCAGGGTTATGAAGTGATGGACCGGACGCCCACGCTCGAGGAGCGCCGCCGCTTCCCCCGGATCGCGCGGGTCGAGCGGACGCCCGGCTATCCCGCCGAGCGCACCCCGCTCGATCACCCGCTGGCCCGGGCTTTGGCCGGGGCGATGCGCGCGCGCGGCCCGGTCGTCGTCCTGCCCAGCCTCGGCGGCAGCCTGCCGCTCTATCTGATCCGCCGGGAGCTCGGCGCCGCCACGGCGACGCTCGGCTTGTGGAACCATGACAACAACCAGCATGCCGAGGACGAGAATGTCCGCGTCGAGAGCCTGCTGAATGGCATCGCCGCCGTCGCCGACCTCATGACGATGGAATAATCGCTCAGGATCCGGGCGGCAGCAGCGCCGCGGGCGCCTCGATCACCATTTCGGGGAAATGCATCAGGATCAGGGCGAAGACGAGACCGAGGCCGAGCCAGTGCAGCCAGCGCCGGCGCGAGACGGCGAGGGTGAGGAAGATCAAAGCCACGACGGTGGAGGGCGCGACGATGGCCAGGATCTCGCCGAGGTCGAACGGCACTCCCTCCAGCGCGCGCGGCGCATCGCCGAGAAAGGCGAGGCTGAGCGTCACGTAGAAATAACGCTGCTGGGAGAAATAGAAGGCGTCGAGATCGAACGGCTCCTCGTCCACCTCGTCGGGCAGGACGGCGCTCGCGGCGAGGAAGATGAAGAAGGTCGGCAGCAGGTGCAGGATCAGGCCCACGAAGCTGACCCGCTCCACCGCCACCAGCCCCCACATCGAGAAGAATTCGGACAGGAGGGAGAGCAGGACGAAGGCCGCCGCCGCGATCGGCAGGCCGGCCCAGCGCACCGTCCGCGCCTTGCGCAGCAAGCGGTGGAAGCTCATCAGCAGATCGGACAGGCCGAGCGCGAGCACGATCGTCACGAACGCGCCGAGATAGGAGAAAAGCGTACCCGCACCGACCATGATTCGCCCCCGGAATGGAGGCGGAAAGATAGGGTCAGCCCGCCAAAAGGCTATCGGGAATCAGGCGCTTGGGCGGCATCGCCGGCAGCGCGCCGGCGAAAAGTGAGCATCGCGCTCCGGCCGACATGGCACCGTTCATTGCAATGGCTTCCGACGGTGACGACGAGGTCGGGCGTGCGGTAGCGCCAGGTGGAATCGAAGTGCCGCGCGGGCAGGCGTTCGGCGCCCAGGCAGTCGCGCACCATCGGCCCCAGCGCCTCCCGTTCGAGGCTTGCCGGCGCGAACTGGCCGCGCGAGCAGACGAACGTCCGCTGCCCCTCCACGGTGGCGATCCAGCAATGATTCCCGAGGCCCGGCACGATCTCTTCACGCGCCCGATCCAGCGAGGCGAAGGGCAAGGGCTCGCGTGCCGCCGCCGCGATCCGGTTCAGGCCCGCGCACATCTCCTGGGCCGCGGCCGGCATCGGCAAGGCGGAGAGCGCAAGCGCGATCGCGAACCGCCTCACCGGGAACGCCGGCGGGGCTGCTCGACGAAGATCCGGAAATGGCTCGGCGCCGGGCCGCGGCAGGACGTGCAGGTCATGCCATGCTCGATGCGCAGGTTTCCGGCACGGTAGGTCCGCGTCCAGTCGCGGCGGGGGTTCAGTGGATCCGGCACGAGCGGCGGCTGTTCGCCCACGGCGACGACGCCCCGGCAGGTATCGAGGTCCGGCCAGCCGATGAAGCTGACACGCCCGAAGGAATCGCGGCAGGAGGCCTCCCGGCCGGGCGTGACCGCGCAGCGACTGCTGTCCTCGCCAAAGCCCGGCAGCAGCGTCTCGCCCGCCGCGAGCCGGCGCTGGACCGAGGCGAAGGCCGGCCGCTCGCGCGCGGCGGCAATGAGCTGCCCGAGCGGGCCGCAAACGTCGACCTGCTCCCGCGCCAGCGCGGGCGCGGGCAATGCGACCAGGGCCGCCGCCAGTCCCAAGCATGTCCGCAAGCCCGCCATATGCCCTCCAGACGCGTTCGTTACGCGCCCGGCCCATAGGCGGGCAAGGATGAACGGCGCCCGACCGGACCGGTCGGGCGCCGTCTGTGTCGGCTCAGAAGCGGAAGCTGCCGGTCAGGTGCACGCCGTGGGTGTTGAAATTGTCGCGGCTGCGGGCGAAGTCCGTGCCGTTCGCGTTCACGATCAGGAACGGATTGGTGGCCGGCGCGGTGCCGGGGCCGACCGCCACGCGATAATCGCCCGCGTCGACGCTGCGATAGAGATATTGCAGGCCGATCGAGAAATTGCTGCTGAGCCTGTGCTCGACGCCGCCGCCGAACGTATAGCCCCAGCCGCCCTCATTGCCGTTGTCGGTGAAGCTGTTCACCCCGTTGCTGGTGGTGAAGCTGTTGCGGATCTTGCCGTAGGCGAGGCCGCCGGTGGCGTAGAACAGGGTCCGGCCGCTGGCGACGCCGGCGCGGGCGCGCATCGTGAAGACGTCGCGCAGCCGCCGCGTCATCGTGTAGCGGGCGGGGGTGGTGGAGAAAGCGGAAACGCTGTCGCGCTGCCGGCTCCGGTTGTAATCGACGACGGCGCCGATCACGAAATTGCCGCTGGTCTGGAAGTCGAAGCCGGCATGGACGCCGCCTTCGATGCCGTCGCGGTCGCCGTCGCAGCCGTCGGCCGGGGTCGGCCCGTTCGCCGCCTGGTCGCAGAAGCCGGGCGAGAAGGCGTTGACGCCTCCCGACGTGTTGACGGTGTCGCCGAAATTGCCGTCGAGATTGGTGTCGAACAGGATCGTTTCGTTGCTCCCGCCGGACTGGAAGCCGTAGCCGAGCTGGCCGCCGACATAGAAGCCGGTCCAGTCGTCGGCGTCCTGGGCAAGAGCGGGAGTCGCGACGAGGGCGGCGCCGGCGAGAAGGGCGGCGGTGGCAAGCTTACGCATGTTAGGAATTCTCCGTGGTTGAGACCGCATCGCAACGTGCGCCCATGGCCCTTTGATCCATGTTGCCTGCGGAAAACCGCAGGTCTGTGTCCCATCCGCCACAGATCGGGCGTCCGGCTTCCCGGCGCCGCGCCGGTTCCCGTCCCGTTCCGCAGGCCCTATATGCCGCCCAGCAACGGAGCGGCGGAACGATGGGCCTGGAGATCGAACGGAAATTCCTCGTCGAGGGCGAGGCCTGGCGGGCCGAGGTGACCGGTGCCGGCGCCATCCGCCAGAATTATCTCGCCCGCGGCCAGGGCCTGTCGGTGCGGGTGCGCACCAAAAGCGAGCGGGCCTGGCTGACCGTGAAGGCGGGAATGGACGCGCTCGCCCGCCACGAATTCGAATATGAGGTGCCGCTCGCGGATGCGGAGGCGATGCTGGCGCTCTGCCCCGGCCCGGCGATCGAGAAGGTCCGCCATCTCGTCCCCGCCGCCAACGGCCTGGTCTGGGAGGTGGACGCGTTCGAGGGCAAACTCGCCGGCCTCGTCCTCGCCGAGATCGAGCTGCCGAGCGCCGACACGCCCTTCGCGCGGCCCGCCTGGCTCGGCCGGGAGGTGACCGACGACCCCTCCTATCTCAACTCGAACCTGCATTTGCGCTTCGCCTGACGCCGATGGCCCGCGCCCGCCTGATCGTGATGAACGCGGCTCTGGGTCCGCTCGACTATCGCGTGCCGCACGGCATGGCGGTCGAGCCGGGCGCGATCGTGGTCGCGCCGCTCGGGCCGCGGCAGATGATCGGCGTGGTCTGGGAGCCGGAGCGGCTGCCGACGACCGAAGTGGGCGACAATCGCCTGCGCAACCTCCTCCACGTCTACGACATCCCGCCCCTCGCCGCGCCGCTCCGCCGGCTCGTCGAGTGGACCGCGGACTATTATCTCTCCCCCCTCGCCTCGGTGCTGCGCATGGCGCTGCCCTCTTCCGGAGCGCTGGAGGGCGCGCGCTCGATCACCGAATATCGCGCCACCGGCCGCGTCCCGGACCGGCTGACCCCGCAGCGCGAGCAGGCGCTGGAACGGATCGGCGAGCGGCAGGGGCTGGTCAGCGAGCTGGCGATCATCGGCGGCGTCTCCGACGCGGTGATCCGGGGCCTGGTCAAGGCGGGCGCGATCGAGGCGGTCGAGGTGCAGATCGACGACCCCTATCCGACGCCCGATCCGGACCACGGCCCGCCCGCGCTCGACGAGACCCAGGCCGATGCTGCGGAAGAGCTTTGCGAGGCCGTCGCCGCCGGCGACTTCGCCCCCTGGCTGCTCGACGGCGTCACCGGCTCCGGCAAGACCGAAGTCTATTTCGAAGCGATCGCCGAGGCGATCCGCCGGGGCAGACAGACGTTGGTCCTGCTGCCCGAGATCGCGCTGACCGAGCCTTTCCTCAAGCGCTTCGCCGCGCGGTTCGGCTGCGAGCCCGTCGCCTGGCATTCGGGCCTGCGCCAGAGCCAGCGCCGCCGCGCCTGGCGCGCCATCGCCTCGGGCGAGGCGCGGGTCACGGTCGGCGCCCGCTCGGCCCTCTTCCTCCCCTATCGCGACCTCGGCCTGATCGTCGTCGACGAGGCGCACGAGGCGAGCTTCAAGCAGGAGGACGGCGTCCAATATCATGCCCGCGACGTCGCGGTGATGCGCGCCAAGCTGGAGGCGATCCCGGTGATCCTCGCCTCCGCGACCCCCGCCATCGAGACCCGGCACATGGCGGAGATCGGCACCTATAAAGAGCTCCGGCTCCCCGCCCGCTATGGCGGCGCGCAGCTCCCCGACATGGCCGCGCTCGATCTGCTGCAGGATCCGCCGGAGCGCGGCCGCTGGCTGGCGCCGAAGCTGGTCAAGGCGCTGGAGGAGACTCTCGAGGCGGGCGAGCAGAGCCTGCTCTTCCTCAACCGCCGCGGCTATGCTCCGCTCACCCTCTGCCGGCGCTGCGGCTACCGCTTCCAATGCCCCAATTGCACGGCCTGGATGGTGGAGCACCGCTTCACCCACCGGCTCGCCTGCCACCATTGCGGCCATATGATGCCGGCGCCCGAGGCCTGTCCGGAATGCAGGGAGGAGGACGCGCTGGTCGCCTGCGGCCCCGGCGTCGAGCGGATCGCCGACGAGGTCGCCGCGCTCTTCCCCGACGCGCGCACCGCGATCGTCACCTCCGACACGATCTGGTCGCCTGCCAAGGCCGCCGAGTTCGTGTCCCGGATGGAGGCTGGCGAGATCGACATCGTCATCGGCACCCAGCTCGTCACCAAGGGCTATCACTTCCCGAACCTGACCCTGGTCGGCGTGGTCGACGCGGATCTCGGCCTCGCGGGCGGCGACCTGCGCGCGGCCGAGCGCACCTTCCAGCAGATCCAGCAGGTTTCCGGCCGCGCCGGTCGCGGCGAGAAGCATGGCCGGGTCCTCGTCCAGACCCACGATCCCTCGGCGCCCGTCCTCCACGCGCTCGTCTCCGGCGACGCCGAAGGCTTTTACGCGGCCGAGACCGACGCCCGCCGCGCCGCCGCCATGCCGCCCTTCGGCCGCCTCGCCGCGATCATCGTCTCCAGCGAAAGCCAGGCCGAGGCGAGCGAGGTCGCCCGCATGATCGGCCGGGCCGCCCCCAGCCACGAGAATATGGCGGTCTTCGGCCCCGCCCCCGCCCCGCTCGCCATGCTCCGCGGCCGCCACCGCTTCCGCCTCCTCGTCCACGCCAACCGCGCGGTGCCCGTCCAGGACATCATCCGCGACTGGCTCGGCGGCCTGCAGTGGAAGGCAAGCACGCGGGTGGCGGTGGACGTCGATCCTTATTCGTTCTTGTAGCGGCCGGCCGGACTCTCGGCGACATGTTCGATCGCGCTGCGAAGTTTTTCCGGGGCTGCGGGATCGCGCTCCGCGATGTAACCGAGGATGGCGATCAGGTCGGCGCGAACTTCAGCGCGCCAAACGAGCGGCGGCACGGCGCTTCGCGTCGATGACCGTCTGCCTCGGCCACTACCTCGTCATGGGGCACCGCCGGCTCGGTGGATGCAAGCGCGCCGGCCACCTTGGCGCGGAACCACCTGTCATGTTCTTCCGCCGCCTCGCTCGTCTCGAATTCGGACTCGATCGATGAGAGCTTGCCCATCGCGCCAACACGGCATGCACCCACTCCGCTTGCCACCTCCCCGCCCCATCCCATAGAGAATTCGGGAATGTCCGTGTCCCGATTCATCCTGCTCCTCCTCGCCATGCTGGCCTTCACCCTGCCGGCGGCGCCCGCGCGGGCCGACGACATCTCCGTCGCCGGGCGGTCGGTAGTGCGCGTGGTGGTGATCAGCTTCGGCGAGGATGGCGAGGTGGTCGGCTTCGGCCATGGCTCCGGCTTCGCGATCGCGCCGAACCGGATCGTCACCAACGCCCATGTCGTGGCCCAGGCCCAGCAGGCGGCGCAGGAGGGGCGCACCGTCTCGGTCGGCGTGGTGCCCTCGCAGGGCGCGCAGGCGAGCCGCGCCCGGATCGTCGCCTTCGATCCCGCCCGCGACCTCGCCTTGCTCGAGGTGGAGGAGGGCAACCTGCCCTCCATCCCGCTCTATGTCGGCCCGCTCGACGATGGCTCGCCGATCGCGGCATTGGGCTATCCGGGCAATGTCGATCTCGCCACCGCCCGCTCGGCCGACGATTACATCCAGCCGCTGCCGCCGACCCGTTCGGTCGGCATCTTCTCCAATGTGCGGCCGATCAACGGCATCACCACCCTGCTGCACACCGCGAACATCGCGCGCGGCCATTCGGGCGGGCCCTTGCTCGATCAGTGCGGGCGCGTGCTCGGCGTCAACACGCTGATCACCCGCAACCAGGACGGCGACGCGCCCTTCGCCTTCGCCGTCGCGAACCGCGAGGTCACCGCCTTTCTCGGCCAGGCGCGCCAGCCCTATCAGTCGGTGACCACCGCCTGCGTCTCGATGACCGACCGGCTGCGCCAGGACCAGGAGCGCGCCGCCGCCGAGGAGCGGGCGCGGCAGCAGGCGGCGGAGGCCGCCGCGCGCCAGGCGGAGCAGACTCGCGAGCGCAGCGTCGCCGAGATCACCGAGACCCGCGAGAACCGCCTCGCTTTGGCCGTGCTGCTGCTCGTCTTCGCGCTGCTGGCCTTCGGCGGCTGCTTCGTCCTGATCATCAAGAACCGCGTCCGCCCGGCGCAGATCATGGGCGGCGTCGGCGGCGTGCTGCTGATCGGCGCGATCGTGGCCTTCCTCGCCCGCCCCAGCCTGTCGGCGATCGAGGAGGCGCAGGCCAAGGCGAACGAGACGCAGCCGGCGCCGGACCGCTTCGCCGGCCAGAATGTCTGCCGGCTGGTGCAGGAGCGCAGCCGGATCACGATCAGCCGCACCGACGACGTGCCGCTCGACTGGACCGCCTCGGGCTGCGTCAACGGCCGTACCCAATATGCGCCGAACGGCCAGGCCTGGAGCCGCATCCTCGTATCGAGCGAGCAGCCGGTCGTCTCCGTTTCCGAATTCCGGCCGGGCAGCGGCGAATATGTGCTGACCCGCTACCAGCTCGACAATGCGACCATGGAGCGGGTCCGCGCCGCGCGGCGTCAGAACGAGCCCCGGCAATGCAGCAGCGACGCGGAGGCGCGCACCATTCTCGCCGATCAGCAGCGCGACATCGCCGCGATGCTGCCGCAGCTGCCCAACGAGCGGCTGGTCTACAGCTGCGAGAATCAGGGCCGCAGCCGGAGCCGGCCGCAATGAGCCGGCTTGCCGCCGGACGCGGGCGCGATTAGGGCGCGCGACGATTTCTTTGGGGGAAAATCAATGATTCGCAAGCTCTTGACGGGTGTGGCCGTGCTGGCGGCGAGCCTGTCCGCGACGGCGGCGCGGGCCGAATGGCACCAGGCGACGTCGAGCAATTTCATCGTCTACAGCGAGGGCAGCGAAGAGGACGCCCGCGCCTTCGCGGCGAAGCTGGAGCGCTTCCATTACGTGCTGCGTACCTTTCACCGGATCAACGCGCCGACCGTGCCGAACCGGCTGCGCGTCTTTCTCCTCTCCAGCGCCGGCGCGGTGGGCCGCGCCGCGGGCGGGGCCAGCGTGGCCGGCTATTATGTGCCCGATTCCCGCGGCCTGATGCTGGTCGGCACCCGCGCCCAGGGCGGCCGGGGCAATGGCGATCTGCGCTCCGCGCGGAGCGTCGCCAATCTCGATCCGGAGAGCATCCTGCTCCACGAATATACCCATCATTTCATGTACCAATATTTTCCGGCCGCCTATCCGACCTGGTATAGCGAGGGCTTCGCGGAATTCTGGGGCGCGACCCGCTTCCTCGCCAATGACGTGGTCGAGATCGGCCTGCCCGCCGAGCATCGCTTCTCCACCTTCGACGCGCTCGGCTGGCTGCCGCTGGAGCGGCTGCTGCGCATCCACAATTATCGCGAGGCGGGGGGCGCCAATGTCTTCCTGCTCTACGCCCAGGGCTGGCTGCTCGTCCGCTACACGTTCGAGAATCCCGAGCGCCAGCGGCAGCTGCAGACCTATTTGCGGCTGATCAACAACGGCACCGATTATGCCGAGGCGTCGCGCCAGGCCTTTCCGGACCTCGCCACCTTCAACTCCGAGCTCTTCTCCTATGCGGGCCGGGGCCGGTTCGGCGTGATCCGCCTGCCCTTCCGCACGATCGACGTCGGCCAGATCGCCGTCACCACGCCCGGCGCCGCCGAGCAGGCGCTGATGATGCAGGAGATCAAGCTGAGCCAGGGCTATCCGCAGCGCGAGGCGGTGGAGTTCGCCGCCCAGGTGCGCGGGATCGCCGCCCGCTTCCCCAACGATCCTTTCGCGCTGCGGCTGGTGATGGAGAGCGCCTATCTGGCCGGTGACAATGCCGGCGCGCTCGACGCGGCCAACCGGCTGCTGGCGGTGGAGCCGAACAACCCGCGCGCGTTGACCACCAAGGCCATGATCCAGCTCGCCGGCCTGGTCGCCGCGAACAACCGCACCGCCGCCGCCTGGACCGCGGCGCGCGAGCCCCTGCTCCGCGCCAAGCGGGTCGCGCCGCGCGACCCGCTCGTGCTGCGCGCCTTCTACCGCAGCTTCGCCATGCAGGGAGGCCTGCCGCCCGAGGAGGCGCAGAACGCGCTCTACGACGCGATGGAGCTGGCCCCGAGCGACGGCGAGCTCCGCTACGAGCTGGCGCGGGACTTCGAGCAGCGCCGGATGATCCCCGAGGCGATCGCGATCATCCGCCCCGAGGCGAACTCGGCCGTCGACCACAGCAACGAATCGGCCGCCGAGCGCCGCCGCCGCGAGGAACTGGAGGAGCGCAATCGCCAGGCCGGCACCGTCCGCCACGAAACCCCGCTGGAGATGCTGCGCCGGCTGGAGGGCCTGCTCAGCCCCCGCGACCGACAGCGGCAAACCGAGGCGGGGAGCTAGGCGCCGGACTCCGAGCGCACGCTGATCAGATCCCTGGTTGATCATGAGAACCTAGTCATCCCGGCGGCGGCCGGGACCCATGAACATAGGCGGCCGAGAAATGGCTATCGACGTGATCGCCTTCCCTGTTCCGTGTGCATGGGTCCCGGCGCAGGCCGGGATGACTATGAAATTGCTTCCCAATCCGAAGAGGCGGATCGAGCCCGCAACCTAGGCCTCGCCTTTTTCCCGCGCGAGCAAGGTCGCCTTCCGCTCCAGCCCATAGGCATAGCCGCCGAGCGTGCCGTCGGTGCGGATCACGCGGTGGCAGGGGATGAGCACGGCGACGGCATTGTCGCCGTTGGCCGTGCCCGCCGCGCGCACCGCCGCCGGCCGCCCGACCGCCGCCGCGATCTGCGAATAGGTCCGCGTCTCGCCCGCCGGGATCCGGGTCAGCTCGCGCCAGACCGCCTCCTGGAAGGCGGTGCCGTGGACGTCGAGCGGCAGATCGTGCGGCTTCTCCGGCGCGTTCACCGCCGCGACCGTGCGCGCGACCAGGTCCGCCATGTCCGGCCCGCCATGCGCGATCTCGGCCTTGGGGAAGCGCCGATGCAGCACGCTCTCGTCCTCGTCGAAGGAAAGCCGGCAAATGCCTTTCTCCGTCGCCGCGACCAGCATGGTGCCGAGATCGGTCTTCGCCGTCGCCCAGCGGATCACCGCCCCGCGCCCGCCGTCCCGCCAGGCGGACGGGGTCATGCCGAGCCTTTTCTCCGCATCGGCATAGAAGCGGCCCGGGCCCGAATAGCCGGCATCGTAGATCGCGTCGGTGATCCGCCCCTCGCCCGCCAGGGCCTCCTGGGCGCGCTTCGCCCGGAGGCTGCGCGCATAGGCCGCCGGGGTCACCCCGGTGGCGCGCTTGAACAGGCGGTGGAAATGGTGCGGCGAATAGCCGACCGCGGCCGCCACCTCCTCCAGCGACGGCGCCTCCTCGGCCGCGCCGAGCAGCCGGAACGCCTTTTCCAGCGCCACCTCCTCGCGGTTCACGTCGTCGGGCAGGCAGCGCAGGCAGGACCGGTAGCCGGCCGCCGCGGCCGCCGCCGCGGTCTGGAAGAATTCGACATTCTCCCGCTTCGGCCGCCGCGCCGGGCAGCTCGGGCGGCAATAGATGCCGGTGGTCTTCACCGCGCCGAACACGCGGCCGTCCCAGGTCCGGTCGCGGCGCTCGAACGCCGCCCAGGCCTCCTCCGGAGAAATGGCGCCCTCGTCGTCGGTGACTGCGTGCCGGTCGTTCACGGCCATCGGTCTAGCCGGGCGCGGCAGGGTTGCAAGGCTGGCCATGTTCAGTTCCTCTCGATTCGCGCCGCGAAGCAGCCATGGGCCGCATTGTGGGCATGGATGGTGGCGATTTCGGGCCGGGCGAACAGTTCGCGGATCTTCGCGTCGGCCTCGCCCGGCAAGGCCAGCAGGGCGCCGCGCAGCATCCCCTCGGCGTCGAAGCCGCGCAGGCCGAGCGGCCGCCCCTCGAACACCGGCGGCGTCTCGTCGACATAGACGGCCGGTTCCGTCGCCGCCTCGCGTACATAGATGGCATAGGCCGAGCGATAGGGCGTCGCGACGTCGTGCGAGACATGGTTGAGCAGGATCAGGCGCTCGCCTTCCTCCGCGTCCCGGAGCGTCACCCGGCAGGGCCAGCCGCGCGACGCCTCGGCGACCACGCGCCGCGCGCCCAGCGCCGCGAGTTCCCCGTCCATCATCCCGTAGAGGCTCTCGAACGCCGCCGGCGCCAGTCCCTCGATCCTGTAGGCCATGCTCCGTCTCCTTCGTTGGAGCGCTTCTGGCCCATCCGGATTCGTTCCGCGTCCCGGACCTTGCTGTCAAACCTCCCCGAACAGCTCGCGCAGCGGGGTCATCTGGCCCAGCGACCAATCCTCCGGCATCAGCGCGAAGCCGCGGCCCGGCGGCAGGTACCAGCTCGTGTAGCGCATCAGGTCCTGCAGGACGTCGCCGTCGGGAAAGGAGCTGCGCTTGCGGCCGATGATCAGGTTGCGGGTGGGGCGCAGATGGGCGCCGATCAGGAGCTGGATGCGCGGATCGGCCAGGTCCCAGCGGTGGACGAGATAATGATGCAGCGCGCGCGCCGCATGCGGCGGCAGATAGTCGGCGGAGGGCGTCGAGATCAGCACCTCGCGCGGCTCTGCCTTGCCGAAGCCGAGGAAGCCGCGCTTCGGCGGCAGCGCGGGCGGCAGCGCCCAGTCCGCCAGGTCGACGGGGTCGCCGGCCGGGCTGTCGAAGCGCAGCATCGAATCGAGCACGCCGAACGGGAAGACGAATTGCGCCGCCTCGGGCGGATCGCCGGGCGAAGCGAACAAGGCGAGGCCGCAGCCCCGCTCCAGGCAATGTTCGGCCAGGTTGGCGACGCATTGCGAGTCGAACGGCTCATTCTCGCGCGGCAGCTCAAGCCGCAAATAGGGCATGCCGTCTGGCCCTGAAAAGGCCTCGTTCGAGACGAGGACCATCGAGGCGAACCAGGCGGCGTCGTAAAATTGCTCGAACCAGGCATCGTCGCGCGGGGCGCCGCCGTTGAACAGGCGGTCGAGCAGCGCCGTCCGCTCCAGATCGAACATCGCGGCGCGGTCGGCATGGAAGCGGCTCATCCGGATCGTCCCCTGTGGTCGCGCGAGGCTTAGCCCGACGTCCGGGCTCGGGCAATCACGGCCACCTTGCATCGCAGCAAGCGCCCTGCTAGGGCGCCCGCGACCCTGCGGGAGCGCCTCGCGCGCTCATCAAATCGCCAGGGGCCAAAATCCTATTCAGGAGCTACGACGCGCGTGGATATTTCCGGCGGCATTCAGGCAAGCTTATCGGGCCGCTATGCACTGGCTTTGTTCGAGCTGGCCAACGAGCAGAAGAAACTGGAGGCGGTCGGCCGTGATCTGGCCGCCGTGCGCCGGGCGCTCGACGAATCGGACGAATTCAAGGCGCTGACCACGAGCCCGCTGGTCGGCCGCGACGAGGCCGAGAAGGCGGTCGCCGCGACCGCCACGGCGATGAAGCTCGACGGGATCACCGCGAACTTCCTCGGCGTGCTGGCGCAGAACCGCCGCCTGGCCCAGCTCCCCGGCGTGATCCGCGCCTTCAACATTCTCTCCGCCCGCCACCGCGGCGAGCTCACCGCCGAGGTCACCTCGGCGCACAGCCTCGACGACGGCCAGGTGGACGCGATCAGGCAGAATCTCCGCACCCGCATGGGCCGCGACATCGCGATCGACCTGGACGTCGATCCCGCCATCCTCGGCGGGCTCGTCGTCAAGATCGGCAGCCAGATGATCGACGGCTCCATCCGCACCAAATTGAACAACCTCGCCCAGGTAATGAAGGGCTGAAAGCCCGTATCCAAGGCTTCGATGAAAGGCTGAAAATGGACATCCGCGCCGCTGAAATTTCCAAGGTCATCAAGGACCAGATCGCCAGCTTCGGCACCGACGCGAAGGTCAGCGAAGTCGGCACCGTGCTCTCGGTCGGCGACGGCATCGCCCGCATCCACGGCCTCGACAACGTCCAGGCGGGCGAGATGGTCGAGTTCGAGGGCGGCATCAAGGGCATGGCGCTCAACCTCGAGGCCGACAATGTCGGCGTCGTGATCTTCGGCTCCGACTCGACGATCAGCGAAGGCTCGACCGTGAAGCGGACCGAGACCATCGTGGACGTCCCCGTCGGCAAGGGCCTGCTCGGCCGCGTCGTCGACGGCCTCGGCAACCCGATCGACGGCAAGGGCCCGATCGTCGCCGACAAGCGCATGCGCGTCGAGGTGAAGGCCCCGGGCATCATCCCGCGCAAGTCGGTGCACGAGCCCGTGCAGACCGGCCTCAAGGCGCTCGACGCGCTCGTCCCCGTCGGCCGCGGCCAGCGCGAGCTGATCATCGGCGACCGCCAGACCGGCAAGACCGCCGTCGCGATCGACACCTTCATCAACCAGCGCGAGGTCAACAAGGGCGACGACGAGAGCCAGAAGCTCTATTGCATCTACGTCGCCGTCGGCCAGAAGCGCTCGACGGTCGCGCAGATCGTCCGCGCGCTCGAGGAGAATGGCGCGATGGAATATTCCATCGTCGTCGCCGCCACGGCCTCCGAGCCGGCCCCGCTCCAATATCTGGCGCCCTATACCGGCGTCACCATGGGCGAATATTTCCGCGACAACGGCATGCACGCCGTGATCGTCTATGACGATCTCTCCAAGCAGGCCGTCGCCTATCGCCAGATGTCGCTGCTGCTGCGCCGTCCGCCGGGCCGCGAGGCCTATCCGGGCGACGTCTTCTACCTGCACAGCCGCCTGCTCGAGCGCGCCGCCAAGCTCAACGAGGACAATGGCGCCGGCTCGCTGACCGCGCTGCCGATCATCGAGACCCAGGCCGGCGACGTGTCCGCCTACATCCCGACCAACGTTATCTCGATCACCGACGGCCAGATCTTCCTCGAGACCGAGCTCTTCTTCCAGGGCATCCGCCCGGCGATCAACGTCGGTCTCTCGGTGAGCCGCGTCGGCTCGGCCGCGCAGACCAAGGCGATGAAGAAGGTCGCGGGCTCGATCAAGCTCGAGCTGGCCCAGTATCGCGAGATGGCGGCCTTCGCCCAGTTCGGCTCCGACCTCGACGCCTCGACCCAGCGCCTGCTGAACCGCGGCGCCCGGCTGACCGAGCTGCTGAAGCAGCCGCAGTTCAGCCCGATGCCGGTCGAGGAGCAGGTCGTCTCGATCTTCTCCGGCGTGAACGGCTTCCTCGACAGCGTGCCGACCGACGCGGTCACCCGCTTCGAGGCCGGCCTGCTCGCCCACATGCGCGCCGATCATGGCGCCGTGCTCGGCAAGATCCGCGACACCAAGACGCTCGACGACGACACCGCCGGTCAGCTGAAGACCATCATCGGCGATTTCGTGAAGACGTTTGCCTGATCGGTGAATGAAGTGTGCTCCGGCGAAGGCCGGAGCGTTGCGAATGAAACTCACAGCGCTCCGGCCTTCGCCGGAGCACGAAGAGGGAAGTAAATGGCCAGCCTAAAGGCGCTCAAGACCCGGATCACCTCGGTCAAGTCGACCCAGAAGATCACCAAGGCGATGAAGATGGTCGCCGCGGCCAAGCTGCGCCGCGCGCAGACGGCCGCCGAGGCCGCGCGTCCCTATGCCGAGCGCATGGAAAACGTGGTGAAGAGCATCGTCTCCAGGGTCGTCGTCGGCCCGGAGAGCCCGAAGCTGCTCGGCGGCACCGGCAAGGACCAGACGCATCTGCTGATCGTCTGCACCTCGGACCGCGGCCTCGCCGGCGGCTTCAACTCCAACATCGTCCGCGCCGCGCGCCGCAAGGCCGAGGAGCTGACCGCCGCCGGCAAGCAGGTCTATTTCTATCTGGTCGGCCGCAAGGGCCGCGCGGTGATCCAGCGCCTCTATCCGAAGCAGATCATCCACCAGCACGAGACCGGCCATATCAAGCAGGTGAGCTTCGCCGACGCGCAGGAGATCGCCAAGGACGTGGTCGAGCGCTACCTGACCGACGGCATCGACGTCGTTCACCTCTTCTATGCCCGCTTCCAGTCCGCGCTGGTGCAGGAGCCGGTCGCCCAGCAGATCATCCCGGTGCCCGCGGTCGAGGCCGGCGCGGCCAAGGCCGCCACCGGCGCCGCGGTCGAATATGAGCCGGACGAGGACGAGATCCTGGCCGCCCTGCTGCCGCGCAACGTCGCCGTGCAGATCTACCGGGCGCTGCTGGAAAATGCCGCGTCGGAGCAGGGCAGCCGCATGACCGCCATGGACAATGCGACGCGCAATGCCGGCGACATGATCAACCGGCTCACCATCGAGTTCAACCGGACTCGCCAGGCCGCGATCACCAAAGAGCTTATCGAGATCATCTCGGGCGCCGAAGCGCTCTAACCAACCGGTGCTCCTGCGAAAGCAGGAGCCCAGAACGACCTAGGACTGGACCCCTGCTTTCACAGGGGAACAAGAAGGAAGAAAGACAATGCTCGAGCCCAAGACGGCCACCAAGCGCAAGGCGAGCGACAAGCCCGCCACCACCAACAATGTCGGCCGGATCAGCCAGGTGATCGGCGCCGTCGTCGACGTGACCTTCGACAGCGCGCTGCCCCCGATCCTCTCCGCGCTGGAGACGACGAACGGCGGCAACCGCCTCGTCCTCGAGGTCGCGCAGCATCTCGGCGAGAATACCGTCCGCACGATCGCGATGGACGCGACCGAGGGTCTGACCCGCGGCCAGGAAGTGACCGACACCGGCTCGCAGATCCGCGTCCCCGTCGGCCCGCAGACGCTCGGCCGCATCATGAACGTCGTCGGCGAGCCGATCGACGAGCGCGGCCCGATCGGCACGACCGAGACCGCCCCGATCCACGCCGAGGCCCCGCTCTTCGTCGACCAGTCGACCGAGACCTCGATCCTCGTCACCGGCATCAAGGTCATCGATCTTCTCGCGCCTTATGCGAAGGGCGGCAAGATCGGCCTGTTCGGCGGCGCCGGCGTCGGCAAGACCGTGCTGATCCAGGAGCTGATCAACAACATCGCCAAGGGCCATGGCGGCACCTCGGTGTTCGCCGGCGTCGGCGAGCGCACCCGCGAGGGCAACGATCTCTATCACGAATTCCTCGAGGCGGGCGTCATCGCCAAGGACGCGGACGGCAACCCGACCCCCGAGGGGTCCAAGGTGGCGCTCGTCTTCGGCCAGATGAACGAGCCGCCGGGGGCCCGCGCCCGCGTCGCGCTCTCCGGCCTCACCCAGGCGGAATATTTCCGCGACGTCGAGGGCCAGGACGTGCTGTTCTTCGTCGACAACATCTTCCGCTTCACCCAGGCGGGTTCGGAAGTGTCGGCTCTGCTCGGCCGCATCCCGTCGGCGGTGGGCTACCAGCCGACGCTGGCCACCGACATGGGCGCGCTGCAGGAGCGGATCACCTCCACCAACAAGGGCTCGATCACCTCGGTGCAGGCGATCTACGTGCCCGCGGACGATCTCACCGATCCGGCCCCGGCCACCAGCTTCGCCCACTTGGACGCCACCACCGTGCTGTCGCGCGCCATTTCGGAACTGGGCATCTACCCGGCCGTGGATCCGCTGGACTCGACCTCGCGCGTGCTCACCGCCCGCACCGTCGGCCAGGAGCATTACGACACCGCCCGCCGCGTCCAGGAGATCCTGCAGAAGTACAAGTCGCTGCAGGACATCATCGCCATTCTCGGCATGGACGAGCTTTCGGAAGAGGATAAGCTGACCGTCTCGCGCGCCCGCAAGATCCAGCGCTTCCTCTCCCAGCCCTTCCACGTCGCCGAGGTCTTCACCGGCATCAGCGGCAAGTTCGTGCAGATCGAGGACACGGTCCGCTCGTTCAAGGCGGTCGTCGACGGCGAATACGACCACCTCCCCGAGGCGGCCTTCTACATGGTCGGCGGCATCGAGGAAGCGGTCGCCAAGGCCGAGAAGCTGGCCGAGGACGCCTAAGGTCATGGCCCTCCATTTCGAGCTCGTCACGCCGGAGAAATTGCTCCGCTCCGAGGACGTCCAGATGGTGGTCGTCCCCGGCACCGAGGGCGATTTCGGCGTGATGGAGGGCCACGCGCCCTACATGTCGACTTTGCGCGACGGCGAGATCGCCATCTACCGCACCTTCCCCGGCACGCCGGAGACGGTGCCGGTCCAGGGCGGCTTCGCCGAGGTCAGCGACAAGGGCCTGACCGTCCTCGCGGAGAATGCGGGCGCCTGAGGGCTGAGGTCCATATCCAGCTATTTTTCGGAATTCGTAATCATTTCATAGTCATCCCGGCGAAGGCCGGGACCCATGAACGCCGACTTGGTGGAGGGTTAGGCGCCTTCGCCGCACGTCAATCCGTCGTGTTCATGGGTCCCGGCCTTCGCCGGGATGACTCATTGAGATTTCGACGTCCGAACCGCCTATCCGTTGGAGTCACGATTCTAGCTGTCGCAGCGCGGCACCGCGCTGCGCATGCCCTGCGGCCGATAGGTCCAGCGCCGGCTGCCGCCGTTGGCCAGCCCGTGCATCACCTCCAGCCGCTGGAGCGCGCCGACGCGGTAGCTGATGATCCGCGGCGAGCCGTTGCCGACCGCCTCGAACACCGCCTCGTCCCGCGTGCCGCGCGCCAGTCGGTAATAGACCGGCCGACCGCCGGCCGGCCGATAGGTCAGCCGGGGCACCCGCCCCTGCCGCGAGAAGACCAGTTCCGCCTCGGGCGGTAACGCGGTGCCGTCCGCGCGCGGCGGGACGCTGCGGATCTCGCCGACCACGCGCCCGTCCTCCTGGCTCCGCCAGCGCTCGCGCCGGAAGACCGGGCCGCCGGCCAGCATCTCCTGCCGGCAGGCCCATTCCCCTTCCAGCAGGTCGAACAGATCGGGCGGCCGCTGCAGCGGCTGGGCGGCCTGCAGCGCGGTCGCGATCAGGGCGATTATCGTCACGGCCATTCCCTCCCGAACCCCATTGCTGCGCGCCTCAACCTGTACCCGGGCTGATCATTCCGGCTCGGGCACCTCTTTCGGCTTCTGCGAGTGCCAGAGCAGCAGCCCGCCGCCGATGATCAGGGCGGCACCGGCGAAGGTGGTGAGATCCGGCACCGTCCCCCAGATCAGGAAGCCGAGCAAGGCCGCGACCAGCAATTGCACATAGGTCATCGGCGCCACCACCGCCGCCGAGGCGCGGACCGCGGCCATGTAGATCAGCATGTGCGCCACCGTCGCCGTGCAGGCGATCACCAGGGTCTTCGCCACCACGCTCGCCGGCGGCACCCCCACCTGGAACTGCGCCCCGCCCGTCGCGGCGAGGATCAGGGTGGCCGCGATCAGGATCGGCGCGGCCATGATCGCCGCCAGATATTGCATGGCGAGCGGCGAGGCGACGCCCGCCGCCTTGCGGTTGCAGAGCATCAGGCAGGCCATGCCGACCGCGGCGCCGAGCGGATAGAAGGCCGCGCCGCCGAGCGCCAGCACGTTCGGCCGGAGCACGACCAGCACGCCCGCGAAGGCGAGCGCCATGGCGAACCAGACCGCTCTGGTGGTCCGCTCGCCGAGCAGGACCGGCGCCAGCATCGCGGTGATGATCGGGCTGGTGAACTGGATCGCGGTCGCGTCGGCGAGCGGCATCGCCATCACGCCGAGGAAGAAGCAGATCGTGGCGATGCTCACCCCGGCCCCGCGGCCGAATTGCAGCCAGGGCTTCGGCACCCGCAGGCCGCTGCGCCCCTCCCGTATCGCGACCAGCAGAGCGAGCCCGAGCGCCGCCGAGGTGTAGCGCAGCATCGCCACCGCCGTCCCCGGCCACTGCCCCGCCATCGTCTTCACCAGGGCGTCGCCGATCGACAGGGTGGCGAAGCCGCTGAGCGCGAGCAGCAGGGCGGCGCGGACGTTCTGGGGGGTGGCGGCACGCATCCCTGCGCCATCGCCACCGGTTAGCTAATTGTCAAAGTTTCGATCCTATTCACCCTTCGATCCGGGGAGACCCGGCAAGGCCAAGCGCGGGATTGACGACCAGATGAGTGCTTTCGGACGACGCAATGGAACGGCGGGGACGGGCCGGCCGAGCTTCGGCACCGCCCAGCCGATGAAGGGGCCCGCGCCCGCCCAGCCGAAGCCGGTCGACGCGGGCGGCGCGCAATTCCCGCCGCTTGAGCCCGAAGCGCTCGATATCGACGGCACCGTCACCACCTCGCTTCCCGCCAACCATGCCGACGCCATGGCCCGTCTCGCCGATCGCCAGGCGCAGTCGGGCGAGCAGGGCAGCTCGAAGAGCGAGGGCTTCGAGGCCTCGATCCACCGCATCAAGGAGCAGGTGCTGCCGCGCCTGCTGGAGCGCGTCGATCCCGAGGCCGCCGCCACCCTCTCCAAGGACGAGCTGGCCGAGGAATTCCGCCCGATCATCGGCGAGGTGCTCGCCGAGCTGAAGATCAACCTCAACCGGCGCGAGCAGTTCGCGCTGGAGAAGGTGCTGGTCGACGAATTGCTCGGCCTCGGCCCGCTCGAGGAATTGCTGAACGACCCGGATGTTAGCGACATCATGGTCAACGGCCCGCAGCAGACCTACATCGAAAAGAAGGGCCGGCTCGAACTGGCCCAGATCCAGTTCCGCGACGAGGAGCATCTGCTCCAGATCGCCCAGCGCATCGTCAACAAGGTCGGCCGCCGCGTCGACCAGACCACGCCTTTGGCCGACGCCCGCCTCCAGGACGGCAGCCGCGTCAACGTCATCATCCCGCCGCTCTCGCTGCGCGGCACCGCCATCTCGATCCGCAAATTCTCCGAGAAGCCGATCACCGTCGACATGATGCGCGGCTTCGGCTCGATGAACGAGAAGATGGCGACGGTGCTGAAGATCGCCGGCGCCAGCCGGATGAATATCATCATCTCGGGCGGCACCGGCTCGGGCAAGACGACGATGCTCAACGCCTTGTCGAAGCTGATCGACCCGGGCGAGCGCGTGCTGACCATTGAGGACGCGGCCGAGCTTCGCCTGCAGCAGCCGCACTGGCTGCCGCTCGAAACCCGCCCGCCCAACCTGGAGGGCCAGGGCGCGATCACCATCCGCGACCTCGTCATCAACGCGCTACGTATGCGGCCGGACCGGATCATCCTCGGCGAGATTCGCGGCAGCGAGTGTTTCGACCTGCTCGCCGCCATGAACACCGGCCATGACGGCTCCATGGCGACGCTCCACTCCAACTCCCCGCGCGAATGCCTCGCGCGTATGGAGAACATGGTGATGATGTCGGACATCAAGGTGCCGAAGGAAGCCATTTCCCGCCAGATCGCCGATTCCGTCGACCTCATCGTCCAGGTGAAGCGCCTCCGCGACGGCTCCCGCCGCACCACGAACATCACCGAGGTGATCGGCATGGAAGGCGACGTCATCGTCACCCAGGAGCTGTTCAAGTTCGAATATCTGGACGAGACGCCCGACGGCAAGATCATCGGCGAGTATCGGAGCATGGGGCTGCGGCCGTACACGCTGGAAAAGGCCAAGATGTTCGGGTTTGATCAGCCTTACCTCGAAGCTTGTTTGTAAATCCGCCCCGGAACGGGGAGGGGGACCGCGCCGCATACCGGCGTGGTGGAGGGGCCGAACGGCAATCCCGAGCTAGGCGAAGAGCCGCGAAAAACCGGCCGGCCTGCGCGGAAGCGGCCAAAGCCGCGCCTGCGACAGGACCGACGGCGCCGATCCACGCCGCGCCTCCTGCAGCGGCGGGTGGTGAATGGCCGAGTTGCGCCCATCGGGGTCAATGAAGCCGGTTCGCGTCGATCTCGAAAGCGGAAGGCCCGCTTCCGGAAGCTTCTCTCGCGTGCGCGGAGTCCGAAATAGGTGGACAGCGGACACTCAAAGGGTGGCCTGCCAGCCAGTGTCGCGCTCTTCATCCGGCAACATGGCGAACGCCGTTGAGGCAAGCGCGCGGACTTCGTCCCACCGAGGATCGGTCCACAATGCGTCTCGTCGCCAAAAGTCTGCGTCCGTCTCTCCGCTCCATTTCTCCAGCAGGTCGTCGAGAGGCTTGATCGCGGCTATCTCCGCATCGCCGATTTCGCGCCACTCCCGCATATCTCCAGCGGCCAGGAAAATATCTTCGAGTTCGAGTGCGAGTTCATCATTGCCGTAACAGACGCTGCTTCCATTGCCACTGAGATGCGCAAGAATGCTCTCTAAGTAGGCGTGTTGCTCATCCGCGCCTAAGCTCAGGCGGAAAACGGCTCCCCGCAGCTGTTGATATCGCGTTGGCATTGGTCAAAAGTGCCAAGGTTTTAGAATGTCCGCAACAGGTCGGGTGAAGCTTGGCGGCGCGGGGTGTAAAGTGACCGTTAAGAGAAGTACCCCCCTGCTAATGGTCCAGCTGAAGCATTAACGCCGTACGGCGTAGTGAGCTTTGACCGAATGCCAATTTGAGGGGAAGCCGATGCGCAAGCTTTCTGGCCTGATAGCCCTATGCGTGGTCGCGTGCACGAGCGGTCCCGGAAACAACGTTTCGGACGACCAAACTGCATCCACCGATAGCGAGGCCGTCTATGCTGGGTCGCTGCGGTGCTGGGCGGTTGTTGCCGCCGGTTTTGACGACGTTGTTGGTCGCCGTGCGACTGGGGCCGAGGCTAGTGATATGACTTCACGGTTGGGCATGCTGGGGCGAAGCTTAAGGCTTTCGGTCGCGGTAGCCGCGAAGTTGATGCACAAGTCACGTGGCGAGCGTGACGCGGACATGCAACGGGCGTTGGCCGCCGTTCCCCCGTCGGATCGACTGCGTCCCGGTGAGAGCTTGGGATCCTTCGGGGTCAGGTTCGAGGGTGGTTTCAGGCGGGAATGCGAACGGTTTGCTTTGCTGCTAGAGTAGATCACGCCGCCCCGACATCATCTGACCGTTGGCAACGCCCGCAACGGGTCGCATTCGGTCCGGAGGAAATCGCCTGTCAGGGGTGGAAAGCGGACGTCAGCGGACTAAGTGCACGTTGTGAACGGCGGCGGCGGCGCGCGCTCGTTGCTCGACCTCTTTGACAAGCTCGCGAAGACGAGCGTTTACCCTTCCGACTTCGTGCGCCTCGATCGCATTGCCATTTTCCACGCAGAGAAAACGATCATTTAGAGAGCCCATGCTGCCGGTGGCTTCGGATACGGCCCAAGAGATAGCGTCTTGCTCTCCGCGACCAAGCTTGTTCTCCAGATCAAGCAGACGCTGAGCCGTGTGCGTATCACCATGCCTCTGGAGCAGGTGTCTCGTTCGAGCGATCGCGTCCGCGAGAAGGGAAAGTTCAGGACTGAGCATGTACCGACTTAGGCTGATACGTCCAACGTCGGCAACGGGTCGGATTCAGCATGGCGACAATGGGTGGAAAGCGGCCGCCGGGACAGCTACTTTGAGCTGCGTTAGTGAGAGCGCAATGAGGGCAATTAAGTCAGTACTAACTGCCGGGCTGGTCGTCGCAGCGAGTCCTCCCGCCTACGCTGAGGAGTGCGTTGCTGCATCAACCAATGTGAGCGGCGGCTGGCGTTATCCGCACATCGATGTGGACCTTGGCAGTAGTGCCAGGTTGGACGCGGCGGTGCTGCCAGTGCGCACATCAGCGGTCATGTGCGCTCGCCCTTCCATTGTCCCGTTGCCTGACGACGTCCGTGTTCTCATCGAGTGGGGTGTCGCCTTCGGGATAGCCAATGGGCCTCGAAACTTATGGATTTCGGCAACCAACGGTCGCCTCCAGATTACACTGGACGACGGCGAGTTGAGCGCGAGTGAACAGTCTGCAGTGGACGCTTGGCTCGCTACTGCCCAAGCCCGCTTCAGTGCCGCATTGGCAAACCGCTGACCGACTGGTCGGGTGCTACGCGAATGACCGGAGTGGGTCGAAAGCTGCCGCGCGGTTATCGACCCATTGCGGACATTGGCAAATCGCCGGAGGACTGACAGAAGTCGAACCTTCGGAGGGATAGCTCTTGAGCAGCGACGACCCAGCCTCTTGGATCAGTTCGCTAATCGGATCAGCATGTCCGCCAGTCGTCGCAGAAGGTGGAGCAAGGCTTATTTGCCCTCAGCCATGGCGGGGGGATTGCGCTTATCTCCACGTCCTGCACGGCCCCTTGGACCCGCAAGGCATCGCGGAGTTGGAGCACGAGTATCAACGCAAGCTCCCTCCCCAACTGCGTGCCTTCTATAAGGCAATGAACGGAGTTCAGCTATTCGAGGCGTCCCTGAACATCGATGGATTAGTAGGCGACTTAATTGATAGGACATCGGGCATCCCAAAACCGTTCTGTCCGAGGGTGGCAGTCCGCTGCTTCACGGCCTTTCACCCCCGCTGGCACCGGCTTGGTTATTTCCCGATTGGGAGCCTTGTGGGTTATGCCCGGAAGGCCATTATCGCGTGTGATGGCAGAGATGACATTGTTGTCATCGACGAAGAGAGCGGTGCAACCCTTCGCAGATACGAAACCGTGCTAACGGCTCTCAGGATGCTAGGTGCCGAGCTACAAGGTTCATGGTCGCCAGAGGGTGCCTTGATCGGTCCTGAGCAGCACCTTCATCAAATCTTCCTGACTACTGGGTCCGCCTAGGTCCGCTTTCCACCCATTGCCGCCGTCGAGCTACGGCCGGTCTGCGTCAGAATCCTTCCGAAGCAGACAGGTGGCTATCGGCCAGGACTCGCCGGCAATGCCAAGGCAATAATCCTCGCAATGTAGGATTTCGTCCGTCACCCTCGGCCCATGCCGACTCCCAGCGTCCCCTGCTCACCCCCGCCCCCGCGCCCCCGCCTCACACCGGCAGGCGCCTCATCGCGGGAGAGCCCCCCGGCGTTTCCATGTGACATTCGTGTCATTCATGACGCGAAGCCTGCCCCGGACCCGATCCGGGGTGACAATCGTGGCCTTCCGGGGCTCAGGACGGGACGCGCTTTCGACCACTACAAAGCTCGAAAGTTTTCTACCCATTGGGAAGCGGAAACTTTGAACCTTATTCAGCCGGGGCAGTCACAAGCTGAACAGGAATCCGCCAAGACCGCGCACGCCTCCGCACCCGGAATCCGCCCGATCCCGCGCCCCCGGCCCGTTGGCTCATCCCGTCATCTTCGCAATCCTCCGCCCATCCGCCCAGCGCGTCGCCCCGTCCCGGAAGCCCCCATGGGCAGTGCGAACATTCGGACCATTCGGCCGTGGCCTGCCTCAAAACCAGCGCCCCCTGGCACCGTTTCTTGGCCTGACCTTTGCGTGACCTTTGGCGGGAAACCCCGCCTTTCGCGACTCCCGGCCGCTCGCCGCGCCGGCGGTCTTCCGCCCGCTCACCCCGCCTTCAGCGCGATCACGGTCAGCGCCAGCAAGGCGAAGAAGCCGAAGGCCTGCAGGCCGCGCCACGGCACCCAGCCGGTGGCGTCGATGTCGCGGCGGTGGTGCCGGCGGTGGTCCGCCACCGCCGCGACCAGCACCAAAGCCAGCGCCGCGCCGTCCGCGCCCCACAACCATTCTTGCGTCGTCATCCCGCCTGCCTCTAGAGCCCGAGCATCAAGGACTGCAATCTAGGGAGAGAGTGATGTTCCGCCAGACCGCCGCGCGATTTTTTGTGGCCGCCGCCGCCATCGGCCTGACCGTGACCGCGGCGGGCGCCGTTCAGCAGCGGATGGGGCCGGCGGACCAGACCGCGCTCAAGGCGGCGATCGCCGCGCCGTCGCGCACCGCGGCCAATGTCGCGCGGGACCGCTACCGCAATCCCGAGCGCACCCTCGCCTTCTTCGGCGTGCGCCGCTCGGACACGGTCGTCGAGATCTGGCCGGCGGGCGGCTGGTATACGGAGATCCTCGCGCCCTGGCTCAAGGCGGGCGGCGGCACTTATTATGCCGCCTCGATGGGCGCCAACGGCCATAACGGCATGCGCCGGCTGATGGAGGCCAATGCCGGGCTCTACGGCGACGTCCGCCTCGCCGCCTTCCCGGTCTTCGAGGCCGCGGACACGCGCGTGCCGGACGGCAGCGCCGACGTCGTGCTCACCTTCCGCAACGTGCACAATTGGCAGATGGGCTATCAGCGCAACGACCAGGCCTATAGCGAGGAGGCCTTCCGGCAGATGTACCGGATGCTGAAGCCCGGCGGCACGCTCGGCGTGGTCGATCATCGCCTGCCGGAAAATGCGTCCGCCGAGCGCGAGCGGACCAGCGGCTATATCAAGGTCTCGACCGTCCGCCGGCTCGCCGAGGCGGCGGGCTTCCGCTTCGTCGGCGCGAGCGAGGTCAACGCCAATCCGCGCGACACGGCCGACTGGCCCGAGGGCGTCTGGACCCTGCCGCCGCGGCTGCGCCTCGGCGACACCGATCGCGCGCGCTATCTCGCCATCGGCGAAAGCGACCGCATGACCCTGCGCTTCGTCCGGCCGCGATGATCAAATCCTCCCCAGAACGGGGAGGATCCGACGGCTCAGCTGCTCAGCCGGTCCAGCTGCTTCTGCAGCTCGGCGAGCTGGGCCTTGAGGCCGGCCAGTTCGGCCTTGGTGTCCTCGCCGCCCGCGGGCGCGGCGGCGGCCGCCGCTTCGGGCGGGCCCTCCCCCGCCTTGGGCCGCGCGGCGCCGGTGAACATCTCCATGTTGCGCCGCGCCATCTCGGCGAAGGGATTGGCGGCGAAGGCGCCGGCCATCGCGTCCCTGAGCTGGCTCTGGTTGCGCGACAGCTGGTCGAGCGACGCCTCCAGATATTGCGGCACCACCGCCTGCATCTGGTCGCCGTACATGGAGATGAGCTGGCGCAGGAAGTTGACCGGCAGCATGGTCGAGCCGCGCGCTTCCTCGTCCATGATGATCTGGGTCAGCACCGAACGGGTGATGTCCTCGCCGCTCTTCGCGTCGACCACCTGGAACTCGCGCTTCTGGCGCACCATCTCCGCCAGCCGTTCCAACGTGATGTAGGTCGAACTTTCGGTGTCATAGAGCCGCCGGTTCGCATATTTCTTGATGATAACCACATCGTCCGGGGACCGAGACGCCGCCATGACAGGCTCCTTTTCGGATGAAGGCAGCAGCCTAGCACCAAGGATTGCCGCACTGCAACATCGGCCGCGCCCTCTGCCCCTCTTCCTCGCCATGCTGCGCAGCGAAACCGCGGGCGATCCGTCCCGGATGAAGACGGCGCTGGCCGGCCTGCGGCGCTATCAGGAGGCCGAGCGGCCCGCGCCGCCCGCGCCGATGCCGGCCGTTTCCGAGGCGCATGGCGCGATGCTGCGCGATTATGGCGGGGCCGGGCCGCCGGTGGTGTTCATCCCCTCGTTGATCAATCCGCCGACCGTGCTGGACATGGGCGAGCGCTCGCTGCTGCGCTGGCTCGCCGCGCGGGGCCGCCGGGTGCTGCTGCTCGATTGGGGCTGGCCCGGGCCGGACCGCAAGGCCCTGTCCGTCGCCGGCCATGTCGAGGCGATCGCCCTGCCCCTGCTCCGCGCGCTCGGCGAGCCGGTCGATCTGGTCGGCTATTGCCTCGGCGGCACCATGGCGCTGGCGGCGGCGCAGCTGGCCCCGGCGCGCGGCGTCGCGACCATCGCGGCGCCTTGGCATTTCAATGGCTTCCCCACCGAGTCGGTCCAGCAGCTCGCCGCGCTCTGGGCCGCCGCCGAACCGACGGCCTCGCGGCTCGGCCTGTTGCCGATGGAGGTGCTGCAGGCCGCCTTCTGGACGCTCGATCCCGCCCGCACCGTCGGCAAGTTCGCGGATTTCGCGTCGCTCGAGGGCGAGGCGGCGCGGGTCTTCGTGCGGCTGGAGGATTGGGCCAATGACGGCCCGCCCGTCGCCGAGGCCGCCGCGCGCGAGATGTTTCAGGCCCTGTTCTGGGACGATCTGCCGGGCACCGGCCAGTGGCGGGTCGGCGGCGAGATCATCGCGCCCGAGGCGCTCGCCTGCCCCGTCCTGAACATCGTCTCGACCACCGACCGCATCGTTCCGCACGCCACCGCGCCGCGCACCGGCGAGCGCCTCGATCTCGCGCTCGGCCATGTCGGCATGGTCGTCGGCTCGAAGGCCAAGCAGGCGCTCTGGGAGCCGCTCGCCGCCTGGCTTTCCCGCGCTGCAGCAAAATGCTAGGCCGCCCGCCAATCCCCCTTCCCGCTCGGAGACTCGCCCCATGACCGACGTCGTCATCACCGCCGCGAAGCGCACCCCCGTCGGCGCCTTCCTCGGCAGCTTCGCCGCCACCCCCGCCCACGAGCTCGGCCGAGTCGCCATCGAGGCCGCCTTGGCCCAGGCCGGCGTCGCCCCCGAGGACGTCTCCGAGGTCATTCTCGGCCAGGTGCTGACCGCCGCCCAGGGCCAGAACCCCGCCCGCCAGGCCTCGATGGCCGCCGGCATCCCGAAGGAAGTCCCGGCTTGGGGCGTGAACCAGGTCTGCGGCTCGGGCCTGCGCGCCGTCGCGCTCGGCATGCAGGCGATCCAGACCGGCGACGCGACCGTCGTCGTCGCCGGCGGCCAGGAGAGCATGAGCCTCTCCGCCCATGCCGCGAACCTGCGCCCCGGCACCAAGATGGGCGACCTGTCGATGGTCGACACGATGATCAAGGACGGCCTCACCGACGTCTTCAACGGCTATCATATGGGCATCACCGCCGAGAATCTGGCGGAGCAATATCAGGTCACCCGGGCCGAACAGGACGAATTCGCCGTCGCCAGCCAGAACAAGGCCGAGGCCGCGCGCGCCGCCGGCCGCTTCAAGGACGAGATCGCGCCGGTCACGATCAAGGGCAAGAAGGGCGACACGGTCGTCGAGCAGGACGAATATATCCGCGCCGGCGCCACCGTCGACGGCGTCTCCGGCCTGCGCCCCGCCTTCAAGAAGGACGGCACCGTCACCGCCGCCAACGCCTCCGGCATCAATGACGGCGCCGCCGCGCTCGTGCTGATGAGCCGCGAGGAAGCCGAGCGCCGCGGCGCGCCGATCCTCGCCACGGTGAAGAGCTGGGCCTCGGCCGGCGTCGACCCGTCGATCATGGGCATCGGCCCGGTCCCGGCCTCGAAGAAGGCGCTGGAGAAGGCCGGCTGGACGATCGGCGATCTCGACCTGATCGAGGCCAACGAGGCCTTTGCCGCGCAGGCTCTGGCCGTGGGCAAGGAACTCGGCTGGGAAAGCGACCGCGTCAACGTCAACGGCGGCGCGATCGCCATCGGCCACCCGATCGGCGCCTCGGGCGCGCGCGTCCTCACCACGCTCATCTACGAGATGCAGAAGCGCGACGCGAAGAAGGGCCTCGCCACGCTCTGCATCGGCGGCGGCATGGGCATCGCGGTCTGCCTCGAGCGGGACTGAGGGGCGAGTCCGCGACGCTCTCGATCTCGGGGCGGAACGGTCCTGGGTCAGCGCCGTTTGACGCGGCGTGACTCGCGGAAACGGTCGGCATGCAGGCATTTGAGGTCGTAACCCGGCTCGGCTTCGCCGCGCGCGGGCTGATGTACGGCGCGATCGGCTGGCTCGCCATCGTCAGCGGACGGACCGAGGATACCGGCGGCATCCTGACCTATCTCGAGCGGCAGGCCGGCGCCGTGCTCGTGGCGATCATGGCGGCGGGATTCTTCAGCTACGCGGCCTGGCGCTTCCTCGAGGCCCGGCTCGACACGGAGGGGCATGGCAGCGACGCCAAGGGCATCGCCGTCCGCGCCGCCGGCGCGGGCTCGGGCCTGATCCACCTCGGTCTCGGCGTCGGCGCCGTCCTCGCCGCGTTCCACGGCCGGAGCGGTGGCGGGGACGGGCCGGAAAGCGGCGCGGCGATGGCGCTCAGCATTCCGGGCGGCGAATGGCTGCTCTTCCTCGCGGCGGCGGTGGCGGCCGGCGCGGGCGTCCAGCAATTCCGCAAGGCCTGGTCGCTGAAATTCCTCCGCCACCTCCAGTGCAGCCGGGCGCAACGCGACTGGATCGCCTGGCTGGGCCGGATCGGCTTCGCCGCGCGCGGCGTGATCTTCCTCGTCGTCGGCTGGCTGCTGGTCAGGGCCGCGCAGATGCACCATTCGGGCGCCGCCGGCGGCATTGACGACGCGCTCGGCTCGCTGCCGCGCCCGGTCCAGCTCGGCGTCGCCGCCGGCGTCCTGCTGTTCGGCCTGTTCAGCCTGACCGAAGCGGTCTACCGCCGGGTGCAGGCAGCCCGCCGTTGAGAAAGGCGATCCCCGCCGTGTCATTCCGAAACAGCGACGCCGCGCCCGCCTCCGACCCTTTGTCGGCGGGCCACAAAGCCGGTAATTTGCGCGCTCTCGATGGAGCGGCGGGAATGATCGCACTGGTGTGGCGCTACGAGGTGAAGGACGAGGCCCGGGCCGCGTTCGAGGCGACCTATGCGCCGACCGGGGCTTGGGCCCAGCTCTTCGCGCGCGGCGACGGCTATCGCGGCACCGAATTGTTCCGCGCCGAGGACGGCTCCTACCTCACCCTCGACATCTGGCGGTCCCGCGCGGATTTCGACGCTTTCCTGGACGTGCATCGCGCGGACTATGAATCGCTCGACCGCTCCACCGAAAGCTGGACCGCCGCCGAGCACCGGATCGGCGAATATGAGGTGATGGGCTGACCCGCCCGGCTACGCCCAGGTCCGCTTGAACCGGCCGCCCAGGGTGGTCAGCAATTCATACTGGCTGAGCCCGGACTGCACCGCCGCCTCGGGAAGAGCATAGTCCAGCTCCACCCAGTCCCCCTCGGCGACATCCGCCTTGGGATTCACCTGCACGGCGGTGAGGTCCATCGAGACGCGGCCCGCGACCGGCGCCCATTTGTCGGCCACCTTCGCCCGTCCCCGGTTGGAAAAGCCCCGCAAATAGCCGTCGGCATAGCCGATGTTGAGGATCAACAGGGTGCAGTCCGCCTCGGCGGTGAAGGTGCCGCCATAGCCGACCTTCTCGCCGGCGGGGACGCTGCGGCGCTGGACGACCTGCGCCTCGACATGGGCGACCTGGCGCAAATGCCCCTTCGCCTCGCGCCGCGGCACACCGCCGTACAGAGCGAGGCCCGGCCGGGTGAGGCCGAAGGCATAATCGGCGCCGAGGCAGATGCCGGCGCTGTTGGCGAGGCTGAGCCGCCGCGCGCGGACCTTGCCGGCAATGGCGTGAAACGCCTCGCGCTGCGCCTTGTTCGTCGGGCTGTCCTCGTCGGCCGCGGCGAGATGGCTCATCAGCGTCTCGATCTGCAGGCCGTCGAGCAACCCGCCGGCCACCTCCTCGGGACGCAGGCCGAGCCGGTTCATGCCGGTGTCGATCATCACGTCGCAGGGCCGGCCGGTGTCGCGCCAGCGCGCGACCTGCTCGGCGCTGTTCAGCACGGGCCGGGCGGGCAGCTTGGCCGCCTTCGCCATGTCCTGCGGCATCGGCCCGTGCAGCACGCTGAGATCGAGGTCGCCCGGCCAGGGCGCGAGCAGCTCCGCCTCCGCCCAATTTGCGACGAAGAAATAACGGCAGCCGGCGGCCTGCAGCCGTTTCGCCGCCTGCCGCGCGCCGAGCCCATAGGCATTCGCCTTGACGGCCGCGCCGCATTCCGCGCCGCCGCTCTTGTGCGCGAGCCAATGCCAGTTGGAGACGAGCGCGTCGCCGTCGATGCGGAGACGCAGGGGATGATGGACCATTACGAAAAGCGTAGCGCCCCGCCCCTGCCCGTCAATCCAGGTTCTTGCCCGATGTCTCCGGCAGCCAGAAGAAGGTGACGATCAGCGCCATCGCCACCACCCCGATCGTGTACCAGAGACCGGAAAAGGGGTCGCCGGTCCGCGCCACGATATATTGGCTGATGAAGGGCAGGAAGCCGCCGAAATAGCCCGTGCCTATGTGATAGGGCACGGAGAGCGAGGTGTAGCGGATCCGCGCCGGGAACAGCTCCACCAGCAAGGCCGCCACGGGCCCGAAGGTCATGCCCGAGAGGAAGCCGATGATGGTGATGGCGAGCACCACCTGCACCGCCTTCCCGAAGCTCGGCACGCTTTTCTCCAGCCTATAGCCGGCCGTCGTCAGCGCCGCGGTGAGCGTGGCATCGCTCTCGGCATCGACCACGTTCGGTCCGATCCGCACCTGATAGGTGTCGCCGCTCCAGCCCTCGGCCGGGATGACCGTATAGGCGATGCCGCGCGTGGTGAGCTTGTGCAGCGCCCGCGCGCAGGGCGTCGCCTGCGGCCCCTGGGCGAAGGGGTTATAGTCGCAATTGGTGCCCTGGACCGTCACCGGATTGCGCTGCATCGCCGTCGCCAGCTCCGGATTGGCGGCCGCCGCCATCCAGTGGAAGAGCGGGAAGAGCAGGACGAGGGTCAGCGCATAGCCGATCAGGATCGGCGGCTTGCGGCCGATCTTGTCGGACAGCCAGCCGAACAGGATGAAGAAGAAGGTCGCGAAGAAGGCCGAAATGCCGACCATCGTCTCCGCCGCCACGTCCTCGATGCGGAGCGCGTTGCGCAGGAAATAGAGGCCCTGGAACTGGGCCGTATACCAGATGACGGTCAGCCCCGCGGCGATGCCGAACAGGACGACCAGGATCATCTTCACCCGGTGCCAGGTGCGGAAGCTCTCGCGCAGCGGATGCTTCTCGATATGGCCGCCATCCTTCATCGCCTGGAAGACCGGGCTCTCCTTGAGCTTGAGCCGCACCCAGAGCGAGATGCCGAGCAGCAGCACCGAGACCAGGAACGGCACACGCCAGCCCCATTCCGCCCAGGCCTCCGTCCCCACGGCGCCGCGCACGGTGAGCACGACGACGACGCTGAGCAGGAAGCCGCCGATCACGCCCGCCTGGATGAAGCTGGTGTAGAAGCCGCGCTTCTTGCGCGGCGCATGTTCGGCGACGTAGATCGCGGCGCCGCCATATTCGCCGCCGAGCGCGAGGCCCTGCAGCAGCCGCAGGATGACGAGCAGGATCGGCGCGGCGATGCCGATCTGCGCATAAGTGGGCAGGACGCCGACCGCCGCGGTGGCGACGCCCATCAGCGTGATCGTGACCAGGAAGGTGTATTTTCGCCCGAGCTTGTCGCCGAGGATGCCGAACAGGATCGCGCCCAGCGGCCGCACGCCGAAGCCCGCGCCGAAGGTGGCGAGGACCAGCAGCAGGCCGGCGGTCGGGTTGGCGGAGGGGAAGAACTGGACGCTGATGACGGCCGCCAGCGTCCCGTAGATGAAGAAGTCGTACCATTCGAAGACGGTGCCGAGCGTGGAGGCGAAGATGACCATCCGGTCGCGCTTCGGATCGATCGTGTGATCATGATCGACGGGCGCAGCCGCCACCGCTTCTGACATCTTCGCCTCCCCTTTGCCCGGGAAGGTTCTAGGCTGGCCCGCGCGGCCGGGGCAAGCCGCTCAGTCGAGCGCGGCGCGCGCTTTGTCCCAGTCGCGGCCGTCGAAGGCGCTTATCCGCGCGGTCAGGGCGGTGACGTCGTCCAGCGCATGCCAGTTCACGCTCCACGCCCCGGGGTGGGAACGCGGCTGGTAGAAGCTCTTGATCCCGCAGGTCGCGCAGAAGAGATGGTCCGCGGCGCCGGTGCCGAAGCGGTAGGAGGTCAGCGCCGCCGCGTCGGTCAGCAGCCTGAAATCAGCATGCGGCACCATCAGGTGATGATAGCCGGTCGCCCGGCAGATCGAGCAATTGCAGGCGAGCACCTCGACGGCGTCGGGCACCTCCGCCTCGAAGCGGACCTTTCGGCAATGGCAGCCACCCTCTATCTTCATGCCGATCCTATGCACCGCTGCTTCCCGCCCGTCACGCGTCCCGACATCCGCCTGCTGGTTCTCGGCAGCCTGCCGGGCGCGATCTCGCTTCGGGAGCAGCGTTATTACGCCCACCCGCAGAACCTGTTCTGGCGCCTGATGAGCGCGGTGACCGGCCGCGACCTCGTGCCCCTGGCCTATGCGGACAGGCTGGAAGCCTTGCTCGACGCGAAGATCGGCCTCTGGGACACGGTCGCGGCGGCGACGCGCGAGGGCAGCCTCGACGCCGCCATCCGCCTGCACGCGGCCAGCGATCTCGCCGCTCTGGTGGCGACGCTCCCGGACCTGCGCGCGATCGGCTTCAACGGCGCGACCTCGGCCAGGATCGGGCGGCGCCAGCTCGGGCCGGCGCCGGACCTCGCCCTGATCGATCTGCCGTCCTCAAGCCCGGCTTATGCGAGCCTCGGCTTCGAGCGGAAGCGGGAGGCCTGGCTGAAACTCGCCGCCTATCTCTGACGGCAGAAATCGAGCACGCGCCCGGCATAGTCGGGGCGCGCGATGACGAGGTCGGGAACGCAGGTGTCGGCCTGGTTGTAGACGAGCGGCGCGCCATCGAGCCGGCTGGCGTGAAGCCCGGCGCCGAGCGCCACCGCGGCGGGGGCGCAATTGTCCCACTCATGCTGGCCGCCGGCATGATAATAGAGGTCGGCCTCGCCGGCGACGACCGCCATCGCCTTCGCCCCGGCCGAGCCCATCGGCCTGAGCTCCGCGCCGAGCAGGAGGGCGATCTCCTCCGCCTCGCGCGGCGGGCGTGTGCGGCTGACCAGCATCAGGGGCCGCGCCCGCGCGACCGCCGGCACCGCCGCCGCATCCGAGCGGAACAGCCGGTCCAAAGCCGGCACCGCGACCGCGCCGAGCGTCGGCACGCCGTCCACGGCCAGCGCCACGTGCACTGCCCAGTCCGGCCGCCCCTCCGCATATTCGCGCGTGCCGTCCAGCGGATCGACGATCCAGCAGCGCCGGCGCGCCAGCCGCGACCGGTCGTCCGGGCTCTCCTCGGACAGCACCGCCTCGCCCGGCCGCCACTCCGCCAGGCCGGTCAGGATGAACGCGTTGGCGACCTGGTCGGCGACATGGCCCAGGGCCGCGCCTTCGAGCAGCGAACTGTTGCGCTGTTCCAACAGCAGCCGGCCCGCTTCGGCCGCGAGATGCGCCGCCAGATCCTCGTCCGTCACCGAAATTTCCCTTTCCTTAGAATCTGATGACTCTAACCACGCGCCTTCACAAGGCTCGCGAGAAAATTTGGTTAACACCTTGTTTACCAACAGCGTATAATCACGACCAGGCGGGAGAGGTCTCCCGGGGGGAATTGAGATGATTATCACGCTGACGGCCTTGCTGGCAGCCGCCCAGGCGCTGCCGCAGATCGACCGGACGGCCCTCGAGCTGCAGTCGCGCGCCGAGGCACTCCAGCCGCGTGCCCGGACCACCGCGCCGGGGCCGCGCAAGCCCACGGCCGAGCCGGTCGCGCAGCCGTCCCGCACCGTCGCCGCGCGCCCGCAGACCGTCCGCCCGGGCCCGTCCCGGTCGACCCAGACCCAGAGCGCGAATGCCGGCAGCGCCGCGCAGCGCCGCAACCAGCCGCGTCGCGCCACCAGCGGCGGCCCGCTCGACCTCGCCTCGATCACCACGATCTGCCGCGCCGCCGGCAATCAGGAGGATCCCGCCGCCTTCATCGGCCGCATCTCCACCGCTTATGCTTTGTCGGCCGCCGACAGCACCTCGCTGCGCGCGAGCTGCGCCGCCTATCTCGCGGGCCGCGCCGATGCGCGCCGTTCCTCGGGCGGGACTTATTGAACGCTCATCAATATTGAGCGCCTTTAAGTATTAGACTTTCTGTGCTTACCTCCCTCCTGAATAAGGGGGAGTCGAGTCGTGAAGTTCATGGCCGTGTTCGGCACACGACCCGAAGCGGTCAAGCTCGCACCCGTACTGAGGACTCTTCAGGACGAGCCGGACACGCAAATTCATGTTTGCGTGACTGGCCAGCATCGCGATTTGACTCGCTCCACGCTCGATTTCTTTTCGCTTCACGCCGATTTCGACCTCGAGGTCATGACCCCGCAGCAGGCACTGAACCCGCTGCTCGCGCGTCTGGTCGAGCGGCTCGATCCGGTGCTGGTGCGGACCATGCCCGATCGCGTCATCGTGCAGGGCGACACCACCACCGCCATGGCCGCGGCGCTCGCCGCCTTCCACCGCCGCATCCCCGTCGCCCATGTCGAGGCGGGCCTCCGCACCTATCGCGGCGCCGAGCCCTATCCCGAGGAATATAACCGGCGCGCCATCGGCCTGATCGCCGACATGCATTTCGCGCCGACCCGCGGCGCCCGCGACAATCTGGCGGCCGAGCGGCTGAACGGCGAGGTCTTCGTCACCGGCAATAGCGGCATCGACGCGCTGGACCTCGTGCTTCGGCGCCTGGCCGGCGAGCCGGCCTTTGCCGCGTCCGTCGAGGCCGCGCTGCCGCCGCGCATCGACGAGCGCCGGGAGGTGCTGGTCACCGCCCATCGCCGCGAGAGCTTCGGCGCGCCCTTCCAGGCGATCTGCGCGGCTTTGGCCGAGCTGGCGGCGCGCGAGGATCTGCAGATCCTGTTCCCGCTCCATCCCAATCCCGGCCTGCGCATGGCGGCGGAGAAGGCGCTCGGCGGGCGCCCGCGCATCCGCCTGCTGCCCCCGCTCGACCTCCCCTGCTTCGTGCGCCTGATGGAACGCGCCAGCCTCATCCTCACCGACAGCGGGGGCGTGCAGGAGGAAGCGGTCGCGCTGGGCAGGCCCGTGCTGGTCCTGCGCGACGCGACCGAACGGCCGGAGGGGGTCGAGGCCGGCGCCGCCCTGCGCGTCGGCACGGACCCGGCCCGCATCCTCCACGCCGCGCACGGCCTGCTCGACGCGCCGCCCGCCCCGGCGACCCGCTCCCAGCTCTATGGCGACGGCCACGCCGCCGAGCGGATCGTCGCGGCGCTGATGGGCCGTCCGGTCGAGCAGTTCGCGCGCGACTGGCCACGCATTGAGGGACTGCGCCGGATCGGCTAGCGCATCGCGCCATGGACGGCGCGGACTTCATCATCATCGGCGGCGGCATCGCCGGGCTCTCGGCGGCGGCGCGGCTCGCCGCGCATGGCAAGGTCATCGTGCTCGAGGCCGAGGAGGCGCTCGGCTATCACAGCTCCGGGCGCAGCGTCTCCTTCTCCCATTACGGAATCGGCAATGCGGCGGTGCGCGCGCTGACCCGGCACAGCCGCCCGCTCTTCGAGAACCAGCCCGAGGGTTTTTGCGAGACGCCGGTCGCCTGGCTCTCCCCGTCCCTCTATTTCGCCGAGGAGGAGCAGCTGCCGCTGCTCGACGCGCTGGCCGAGAATATGGCCGGCCATGTCGCCACGCTCGAGCCGCTCGACGCCGGCGCCCTCGCCGCGCTCTGCCCGGTGCTGAAGACCGGCCCCGGCGCGGCGGTGCGCGGCATCCTCGATCCGACCGGCCTGAAGCTCGACGCCGACGCCCTGCTCCAATCCTATGCGCGGCAGGTCCGCGCCCGTGGCGGCGAGCTCCGGCTCGGCCGGCGTGTCGCCAAGCTCGAGCGGCGCGGCGAGGCCTGGGTGGTGGACGATGCGGTCTCCGCCCCGATCCTGATCGACGCCGCCGGCGCCTGGTGCGACCGGATCGCGGCCATGGCCGGCGTGACGCCGCTCGGCCTCGAACCCAAGCGCCGCACGATCATCACCGTCGATCCCGGCCTGCCCATGGCTGGCTGGCCCTTCGTGCACAGCGTCTCCGGTGACTTCTACATGCTTGAGGAAGCGGGCCGCCTGCTGGTCTCGCCGGTCGACGAGGTCGCCGACGATCCCTGCGACGCCCAGCCCGACGATTACGACATCGCTTTGGCCGCCGACCGGCTGGAGCATTACACGAACGTGAAGGTCAGCCGCATCGCCCATCGCTGGGCCGGCCTCAGGACCTTCACGCCGGACCGCACGCCGACCGCCGGCTTCGCGCCGGACGCGCCGGGCTTCTTCTGGCTTTGCGGCCAGGGCGGCTACGGGCTGCAGACCGGCCCGGCCATGGCCGAGGCGGTGGAGGCCCTCGTCACCGATTCGCCCTGGCCCTTCCCGGACGTGGACCCGGCGCAAATCGCACCGGAGCGCTTGCTGGCGCGCTGAAAACATGCTGACAGGATGACATGACCGCTGAGGCCATCGGGGACCAGGGCAGCATCGAGGGCCCGCCGCCGCCCGGCACCAAGCGCGCCCGCCGCGTCCGGATGCTGAAACGCGGGATCAAGCTGTTCTTCCTGCTGCTCTTCCTGATCATCGCCGTGCTGTTCTTCACGGCGCCGCTCTCGCGCTCGCTCAGCCCGAAGCTGGAGGCGCCGAGCCTCACCATCCTGTCCGCCGAGGGCGAGCCGATCGCGCGGCGCGGCGCCAATATCGGCGACGCGGTGGACGTTACCCAGCTGCCGCCCCATGTCGGCCTCGCCTTCGTCGCGATCGAGGACCGGCGCTTTTATTATCATAGCGGGATCGATCCCTGGGGGATCGGCCGCGCCTTCTTCCGCAACCGCACGTCGAGCGGCCTGCAGGGCGGCAGCACGATCACCCAGCAGCTCGCCAAGACCAGCTTCCTCAGCCCGGACCGGACCTGGACGCGCAAGGCGCAGGAGGCGTTCATCGCGCTCTGGCTGGAGGCGCGGCTGACCAAGAACGAGATCCTCAGCCGCTATCTCTCCAACGTCTATTTCGGCGACAATGTGTACGGCCTGCGCGCCGCCGCCCGCCATTATTTCAACGTCGCGCCGGAGGATCTGACCCTCGCCCAGGCCGCGATGCTCGCCGGCGTGGTGAACATCCCCAGCCGGCTCGCGCCGACCACCAACCTGGCGGCCGCCCAGCGCCGCGCCGGCCTCGTGCTCAACGCGATGGTGGAGAACGGCTTCATCACCGATGCCCAGCGCGATGCCGTCCGCCCGGCCCGGGTCCGCCTCGGCCCGCGCGACGACACGCCGACCGGCACCTATTTCGCGGATTGGGTGATGCGCGAGGCCAGCGACGGCTCGGACGAGGACTATGGCAACCGCCGCATCCGCACCACCCTGGAGGGCGATCTGCAGCGCGCCGCGGTCCGCGCCGTGCGCCGCGCCGGCCTCGGCCGCACCCAGGCCGCCCTGGTCGCGATGCGGCTCGACGGCCGCGTCGTCGCCATGGTCGGCGGGCGCGATTATGCGGAAAGCCCGTTCAACCGCGCCACCCAGGCGCGGCGCCAGCCCGGCTCGGCCTTCAAGCCCTTCGTCTATCTCGCCGCCTTCCGCGCCGGCTACCGTCCGGAGTCGATGGTCAACGACGCGCCCCTGCGGCTCGGCGACTGGTCGCCGCGCAATTATGACGGCCAGTATCGCGGCGCGATCACGCTCCGGCAGGCGGTCGCGCTTTCCAGCAACAGCGTCGCGGTGCAGGTCTCGGAACGGGTCGGCCGCGACGAGGTGATCCGCGCCGCCCGCGATCTCGGCATCACCACGCCGCTGCGCGCCGATCCCAGCCTGCCGCTCGGCGTCAACAACGTCACCCTGCTGGAGCTGACCGCGGCTTATGCCGGCATCGCTTCGGGCCGCTTCCCGATCCGCCCCTACGGCCTGCCCGAGGACGCGCCGTCCGCCTCCGCCTTCCGCCGCGACCCGCATATGCCGATGCTCCGTGACGTGCTGCACGCGGTGGTGGCGGGCGGCACCGGCCGCGCCGCCAACCTCTCCGTGCCGACCTTCGGCAAGACCGGCACGACCAGCGACTATCGCGACGCCGTCTTCGTCGGCTTTGCCGGCGATCTCGTCGTCGGCGTGTGGATCGGCAATGACGACAACAGCCCGCTCCCCGGCACTTCGGGCGGCGGCGCGCCGGCGCGGATCTGGCGCGCCTTCATGACCGAGGCGATCGGCAGCCGCCCGGCGCCCGCCGCGCCGCCGGTCCCGCTCTCCCAGGCGGACCGCCGCGACGTCAATGAGGCGGAGCCGGGCGCGAACGGGATCGCGCCCGAGCCGCAGCCCGTCCCGCCGGGCCCCGAGCCGCTGATCCCGGAAGGCAATGCGGTGATCCTGCCCGCCCCGCCCCGCGTGGAGCCGACGCCGGGTCAGTAGCCGTCAGTCCAGGAACAATTCCGCCGCCGCCTCGACCACGGCGTCCACGTCGAGCCGGTAGGCGCGATAGAGGTCCGCGAGATTGCCCGTCTGGCCGAACCGGTCGATGCCGAGCGGGCTGACCCGATGCCCGGCGACCCCGCCCAGCCAGGAGAGCGAGGCGGGCGAGCCGTCGATGAGCGTCACCAGGCCGGCGGCGCGCGACAGCGGCGCCAGCAATTGCTCGACATGGCTGGGCGCGGCGCCCTGCCCCGTCCAGCGCCCCGAACGCCGTGCGCTCCAGCCGCGGTGCAGCAGGTCCGGCGAGGTGATGGCGAGCAGGCCGAGCCCGGGCACGTCCTCCTTCAGCGCCTCCCAGGCCGCCAGCGCCTCCGGCGCGATCGCGCCGCTATAGACCAGGGCCGCCTCGGCGCCCTTCGCCGGCGCGCGCAGCCAGTAGCCGCCGGCCAGGGCCCCCGCCTTCCAGCTTTCGTCCTCGCGCGCCACCTGCGCGATGCTGCGCGTGGTGAGGCGCAAATAGAGGCTTTCGCCCTCCTCCGCCTGCATCAGGCGGAAGCCCTCCTCCATCATCGCCGCGAGCTCGTCGACGAAGGCGGGCTCGTAATGGCGCAGGCCCGGCTGGCCCATGGCGATGAGCGGCGGGTTGATCGACTGGTGGGCGCCGCCCTCCGGCCCGAGCGTCACCCCCGAGGGCGTCGCCACCAGCATGAAGCGCGCATCCTGGTAGCAGGCATAATTGAGCGCATCGAGGCCGCGGGCGATGAACGGATCGTAGACCGTGCCGACCGGGAAGAGCCGCTCGCCGAACAGGTCGCCGGCCAGGCCCAGGGCCGCCAGCATCAGGAACAGATTGTTCTCCGCGATGCCCAGCTCGATATGCTGGCCGGCATCGTGCCCGCCCCATTTCTGCGCCGAGGGGATCTTCGCCGCCGCGAACACGTCCGGCAGGTCCTGCCGCCGGAACAGGCCGCGCTGGTTCACCCAGGCGCCGAGATTTGTGGAGACGGTGACGTCCGGCGAGGTGGTCACGATCCGGTCGGCCAGCGGCCCGCCCGTCTTGGCGAGGTCCAGCAATATCTTGCCGAACGCCGCCTGAGTGGACTGCTCCACGCCCGCCGGCGCGGCGATGGCGGGGACCTCGGCCACATTCCAGGGCCGCGCCCTCTTCTCCCGGACGATCCGGCTCTGCGCGATCTGCGCCTTCGCCGCCTCGGCGCTGTTGCCGCCGAGCCCGGCCCAGGGTTCCCATTCCTGCCCTTCCGCGATCCCCATCGCCTCGCGCAGGGCGGCGATCTGGCCGGGATTCATCAGCCCGGCATGATTGTCCTTGTGGCCGGCGAAGGGCAGCCCCTTGCCCTTGATCGTGTAGGCGATGAACAGGGTCGGCGCGTCGTCCATCGCCGCGTCGAAGGCGTCGACCAGCGCGTCGATGTCATGCCCGCCCAGATTGGTCATCAGCGCGCCGAGCTCGGCATCGCTGCGCGCCTCGAGGATCGGCTGGATGGCCTTGCCCAGGTCCCTCGCCAGCCGTTCCCGCCAGGCCGCGCCGCCCAGATAGGTCAAAGCCGCATAATCGGCGTTCGGGCATTGATCGATCCAGTCGCGTAGCTTCGCCCCGCCTTTCTCCCTGAACGCCGCTTCCTGCAGCCGGCCATATTTGAGGGTCACCACCCGCCAGCCGCAGCTCGCGAAAATCTCGTCGAAGCGGCTGAACATCCGGTCCGCCGTCGTGGCGTCGAGGCTCTGCCGGTTATAGTCGACGATCCACCAGCAATTGCGGATGTCGTGCTTGGCGGCCTCGATCAGGCATTCGTAGATATTGCCCTCGTCCAGCTCGGCATCGCCCATCAGCGCGACCATCCGGCCTGCCTCTCCCGCCGCCATCCTGCCGTGCGCGATCAGATAATCCTGCACCAGGCTGGCGAAGGCGGTGATCGCGACGCCGAGGCCCACCGAGCCCGTCGAGAAGTCGACCGGGATCCGGTCCTTGGTCCGGCTGGGATAGCTCTGCATGCCGCCATAGCCGCGGAACGCCTCCAGCTGCGCCCTGGTCTGCGAGCCCAGCAGATAGTGCGCCGCGTGCAGCACCGGCCCGGCATGGGGCTTCACCGCCACCTTGTCGTTCGGCCCGAGCGCGTGGAAATAGAGCGCCGCCATGATCGCGGTCATCGACGCGCAGCTCGCCTGGTGTCCGCCCACCTTCAGCCCGTCCGCGCTCTCGCGCAAATGGTTGGCGTTGTGAATGGTCCAGGACGACAACCAACGCAGCCGGTCGTCGATCAGACGCAGCGCGTCGCGGTCGGGCCCTTCGGTCTTCTTCAGCATGGAGGCGCCTTAGGATCGTTCGGGGGAGAGCTAAAGGTGTAATCTGCCGCAATGGGGAAATGCGGAGACCGGAGGCGCTCTATTTGGCCGCTTGATCGGCCACCGCCGACGGACTAGCATTATCGAAGTGTTTTTCTTGACTTAGCATGATCCGCGCCGGACGAATTGTTGGGCGGACAGGCTGGATTTAGGCGGGGTATTGCCGATGGCGGGCGGACGGGCGAACCGGTCGGGAAAGACCGTGACCGCCGAGCAAATGGCCGGCCAGGGAGGCGACTGGCACGTGCCGCGCGCGCTGGCCGCCGGCCCCGGACGGGCGGACGCGCCAGCCCCCGGCCCGCAGGCCGCCGCGAACCAGCCCCCCTTCTTCAAGGCGCCGGACTATATCAACACGCGCGTCTCGGTCGGCGCCGACGGCCAGCAGGGGGACGGCGACAGCGTCGCCATCGCCTTCTCGCCGGACGGCTTGCACGCCGCCTTCGTCAGCATGGCGACCAACTTCGCGCCGGGCGACACCAACAGCTGGTTCGACGTGTTCGTCAAGAACCTCCAGACCGGCGCCGTCACCCCGGTCTCGACCGACGCGGCCGGCAAGTTCGGCAACGGCCTGAGCAGCCATCCGGTCTTCCTGCCCGGCGGCGGCAAGATCGCCTTCATTAGCGGCTCGAGCGATCTGGTGGCGGGCGACACCAACCACTTGGCCGACATCTTCATCAAGGATCTGGCGACCGGCGCGATCACGCGGGTGTCGACCAACAGCGACGGCTCCCAGTTCGAGCTGGCGGACAGAAGCTCCGCCTCGGTCGGCATCGGCGAGCCCGTGTTCAGCCCCGACGGCACGAAAATGGCCTTCGCCTTCCACGACGGAGCCGCGGCGGCGGTCTATCTCAAGGATCTCCTCACCGGCGCGCTCAACATCGCGGCCCCGCGCAGCTTCGCGGAAGGCGTCGACAAGCCCGAGCCGCAATTCTCGCCGGACGGCACCAAGCTCCTCTATCGCGCCTACGACACGTCGACCGGTTATTTCGCCTTGTACCTCAGGGATCTGGCGTCCGGCGAGGTCAGCCTGGTCTCGACCAACGGCGCGGGCGAGCCCGCAAACTTCCATTGCGAGGACGCCCGCTTCTCCGCCGACGGCAGCCGGATCGTCTTCGCCAGCACCGCCAGGAATATGGTCGCCGGCGACAGCAACGGCGTTTCCGATATCTTCGTCAAGGATCTGGCGACCGGCGCCATCACCGCGGTCTCGGTCAACGCCGCGGGCGCGCTGGTCGGCGGCTATCGGCCGGTCATCTCCGCCGACGGGACAAAGGTGGCCTTCACCGCCGGCGCCGAGATGGACCCGAACGACAAGAACCAGTTCCTCGACGTCTTCGTGAAGGACCTGCTGACGGGCGAGATCCTGCTCCTGGCCCGGCGCGAGACCGGCGAGCAGAACGGGACCGGCAGCGAGAATGCCGTCTTCTCGCCGGACGGATCGCGGGTCGGCTATTATAGCGACATGCTGGTCCCGCTCGACAATAATGGCAGGGCCGAGACCTATATGGCGACACTGACCGGGGCGCCCCGTTACGCCATTGGCGGCCCGGCCGTGCAGATCGTCCCCACGATCAGCGTCTCCGATCTTACCGGCGACAATTATGGCGGCGGCAGCCTGACCGTCGCGCTCACCGCCGGCATCCTCGCCGGCGACCAGCTGTCCCTCGCTTTGTCCAGCGCGGCCGGCGAGAGCATCGCGCTTTTCGGCAACCAGGTGCTGGTCAACGGCGTCATGGTCGGCACCCTCGCCAGCACCGCGACCAGCCTGGCGATCAGCTTCAATGCGAGCGCGGTCGACAAGACGGTCGAGCTGCTGACCGAGGCCGTCCGCATTTCCTCCACCGCCGCCAATCCGGCCACGGGCGTGCGCGCGGTGACCTTCACCCTGGTCGACGGCGGCAGCAACACCGACGGCAATACCGACACGGCCAGCTTCGTCCGCAAGGTCGCGTTCGTGCCGGAGCCCGGCCGACAGCTCGCCGGCTCGGCCCATGCCGACGCGCTCCAGGGCGGCGGCGGCAACGACCTGCTGAACGGGTTCGCCGGCGACGACCGGCTGGAGGGCGGCGCGGGCAATGACCGCCTGCTCGGCGGCCTCGGTCATGACGAACTGTTCGGCGGCGCCGGCGCCGATATCTTCGTCTTCACCCGCGCCGCCGACAGCCGGACCGCGCTCCGCTCGGACGGGCGGAAGTCGCTGCCCGATATCATCGGCGACTTCGCGTCGGGCGAGGACCGGATCGACCTGTCCGGGATCGACGCGATCGCGGGCAATGCCGGGCATGACGATTTCAGCTTCATCGGCACGGCGGCGTTCAGCGGCCAGGCCGGCGAATTGCGCTACGAGGTCAGAGGCGGCCTCTCCCAGATCATGGCCGACACGAACGGCGACGGCGCCGCCGATTTCTCGCTCGTCACCAGCGCCACCGCGCTCGTCGCCGCCGATTTCATGTTCTGACAAGGCTCCGTTCGCCCCGCCGCGAGCGCGTTCGGCCGATGCGATAGGCCCTGGTTACCTTCTGTTTACGACGAAAACCTAGACTGGGCGGCGTTGCAGCAGGAGCCCTGCTTTGCTCGACCGAGCCGTTGTCCTCAGGAAGAAAGCGGGCCGCAGGCGCCTGATCAGCCTCTGTGCGCTGATCGCCATCGCGGCCCTGTTCACCCTGATCATCGTGAACGCCTTCCGCGTCACCGAGCAGGGCCGCGAGGCCGAGCGCTGGCAGCGCCATTCGCGCAACGTCCTGCTCGTCACCGGCCGGCTGGAGACCGCGGTGAACGAGGCCATGCGGGGCGAGCGCGGTTATCTGCTCACCAACGACCGCGACTTCCTCGCTCCCTATTTCCGCGGCCGCACGCAGAGCCGCCTGCTGCTGCGCCGGCTCCAGAGCCTGACCGCGGACAATGCGGTCCAGCGGGCGAACCTTGCCCGGGTCGAAACGCGGCTCCAATCCTATGTCGCGACGATCGACCGGCTGGTCCGGCTGCAGGCCCAGGGCCGCGGCGCCGAGGCGGTGGCGGCGGTGCGCGCGCGCGAAGGCCGAACCCATATCGAGGATTTCCTGACCGCGTTGCGCCGGGTCGACCTCGAGGAGCGGCGCCTGCTCGGCGAGCGCGCCCGCTGGAGCGCGATCGCCGACGCCAGGGCCGACCGCTACAATTACCTCATGGCGGCGGCCGCCTTCATCGTCGTCTGCCTGATGGCCTATGCCGGCTTCGGCGCGGCGCTCGGCCACAAGCGCGCGATCGCGCTGACCGAGGAATTGCAGCGCATGGCGAGCACCGACGCGCTGACCGGCCTGCCCAACCGGCGCAGGCTGATGGAGGGGATGGAGCTGGAGGTCACCCGCGCCGAACGCAACGGCCGGCCGCTCGCCTTCGCCCTGCTCGACATCGACCGCTTCAAATCGATCAACGACACGCACGGCCATCCGGCGGGCGACGCCGTGCTGCAGGCGGTGGCGGACGAGCTCGGCAAGGTCACCCGCGCGGGCGACCTGCTCGGCCGCTTCGGCGGCGAGGAATTCGCCATCGTCATGCCGGAGACGAACCTCGAACAGGCACGCTGGGCCTGCGAACGGCTGCGCAAGGCGGTCGCGGGCCGGACGATGCACTATCCGAACGGCACGGTCGGCCGGGTCACCATCTCCAGCGGGGTCGCCCTGCTCGCCGGCGAGGAAGGCTGCGACCACCTCATCTCCCGCGCCGACGGGGCGCTGTACAAGGCGAAGGAAGACGGGAGAGACCTGGTCCGGCTCGCCGCCTAGGCCGGACACAATTGGCTTTGGTGCGGATCGTCCAGAATTAGGCTGATTGAGCGCGACCCTAGCGCAATTCCACCCGCACGGTGTCGCAGAGGTTCACCGCCGGCCAGGAGCGACGCGTGCCGTTCTCGAAGCGCACCCGGATGTCCCAGCGGCAGAGCTCGACGTCGCGGCTGTAGACGGCGGCGGCGCGCTCCTGGTCCGGGACGTCGCGATGGCGGAGCAGATTGTCCGACCAGCTCTCGTCGCCGCGCGGCGAGATGTTGAGCTCGACGATCGTCTGGCCGGTGCGGTTGAAGATGATGAAATCGAGATTGGCGGAACTCTCCGGCAATTCCCGCCCGCCGATGCTGTCGCCTTCCGGCTCGGGCGTGGCGGGCTGGAGTGGGAGCGCGAGCGCGAGCGCGGCGGCGAGGAGCAAGCTGTACATGCCGACACGCTACATCGCTCCGGCGCCTCTGCCTAGCCGAACCGGTTCGCGCCCCGCGCGCTGGTCATCACATGCCGTCCGGCAAGCGCCGTGTCGCGCGCGCGGATGGTGCGCAGGAACAGCCATTCCGCCGTCGCCCGCTGCGGCGTCAGGTGCAGGGTCGCATAGCCGCGCTGATGCGTGTTCGCCCATTTCAGCTGCGGGTTGCGCGACACGATCGCCCGGGCCAGCACGGCGGGCGCAACGCCCGACAGGTCGGCCTCGTGGCCCGGCGAGGTGACGCTCTGCCCGGCCAGCTCGATGCCGGCGGCATGGCCGTCCAGGTCGAGATCGAACGCCCAGGCATTGTGGCTGTCGCCGGTGAGGGCGACCAGCTTCGCGTCCGCGTCGAGCGCCGCCTGGAGCAGCCGCCGCCGCGCCTGCGGATAGCCGTCCCATTGGTCGTGGTTGAACGGCAGGCCGGCGAGCCCGGCGTCGACCGCATTGGCGACGAAGGCGCGCTCGCCGTCGGTCGCGTTCGCCCCGAGCCAGGAAGCGGTCTCGCGCGGCGCGGCGAGCGAGCCCATGATCACCTGCTGGGCGATCACCTGCCATTTGGCGCCGCGCCCGGTCGAGCGCCTGAGGCCCTCGGCGAGCCAGGCCTCCTGGCGCGGGCCGAGGATGGTGCGCGCCGGATCCTGCCAGGGCCCGTCGCGGAAGGCGGCGAGGGCCGCCTGCCGGTCCGGCTGGTTCCGCAGGACCGCCGCCAGATAGTTGGAGCGGCTGCGCGCGGTCAGCCGCGTCTCCGGGCGGAACAGGGTGGCGAGGTCGCCGATTTCGTAGCTCGCCCAGTCATGATCGGCGACCGGCATCCACTCGCGATAGGCCCGCACCGAGGCAGCCTTGCGCTCGCCCCAGTCGCCCTCGGTCGCCGGCTGGTGATTCTGCGCCCCGCTTTCCCAGCTGTCGTTCGTGCTCTCATGATCGTCCCACATCGCGACCATCGGGAAGAGCCGGTGCAGCCGCCGCAGGTCCGGATCGGCGCGATAGGCGGCGAAGCGCAGGCGATAGTCGGCGAGGCGGACGATCTCGCTCGCCGGCGCGATCAGCCGGCCGGGCAGCGCCTCCGCCGCCTCCGGATAGCGGCCCGGCTGATATTCGTAGAGATAGTCGCCGACATGGACCATCAGGTCGATGTCGCGCCGCGCCGCGGCATGGCCGTAGGCGTTGAACCAGCCGAAGCCGAGATTCGAGCAGGAAAAGAGGCCGAGCCGGAAGCTGTCCACCCGCCCCTCCGGCAGCGTCCGCGTCCGCCCGACCGGCGAGAGGCGGCCGCGCGCGTCGCGGAAGCGGTAATAATACCAGCGGCCGGGCTCGAGCCCCTCCGCCACCGGCTTCACGCAGAAATCGCGCGTCTCCGACGCCTCCGCCTCGCCCGCCGCCGCGATCCGGCCGAAGTCCGGGCTCGTCGAGACCTGCCAGCTCAGCCGCCCGCTCTCTCCCGCCGCGGGCAGATAGCGCGTCCAGAGCATCACCGAACGCGCGCGCGGCTCGCCGCTGGCGACATCGTGCGTGAAGCCCCGCGCCGCCAGCAGCTGCGCCGCCCCCGGCGCGGCCAGCGCGCCGAGGCCGAGCAGGCCGCCCTTCAGCAGCAGGCGCCGGTCGATCGTCAGACTCATGCCCCGTTCCTCCCTCGCATCCCGTGCCGGGAGTTTGTGACAATCAGAACCTGACGCTGGCCTGGAGCCCGTACAGGCGCGGCGCGCCGCCGATGAAGGTCGGCATGCCGGCCGCGTCGCCGGTATTGCCGGCATCCAGGACATATTCCTCGTCGAACAGGTTGGTGACGAAGGCCTCGAGCGTGAAGCGGTCGTTGAGCGTGTAGGCGAGCCGCGCATTGACCAGGGCATAGCCGCCCTGGCGCTCGTCCTGCACATTGTCGGGGACCAGGGCGTTGGGCGGCTGCTGGAGCGCCGGGATGTCGTTATTGTCGTCGAAGAAGATGCTGGACTGGTAGGTGACGCTGGGCACGAAGCTCAGCCGCCCGGGACCCACGTCGACGCCGAAATTCGCGCCGAGCGAGAGGGTGTGATCGGGCGACAGGCGGAAGCGGTTGCCGTCGCGCACGCCGAAGGTGAAGCGGCTGTGGTTCCAGGCATAGGTGGCGAAGAAGGTCGCGTTCGGGCTCGCCCGCCAGCGCATCTGCCCCTCGAAGCCATAGGCCTCGGCCTCGCCCGCATTGGTGGTGACGAAGATCGTGCCGACCTGCTCTGTCGTCTGGAAGTTCGAATATTTGTAATAGAACAGGGCGCCGTCGAGGCTGAGCGCCCCGCCCGCGGTGCGGGTGCGGGCGCCGACCTCGAAACTGTCCACCGTCTCTGCGTCGACGATGTTGAAGCGGGCCGAGCCGAACGGGGTCGCCGGCGGCAGCGCGGAGAGGACCTCGGGGCGCCGGCCCCGGGCGTAATTGGCGTAGACCGAGGTGCTCGCATTGGGCGCCCAGCGCGCGATGATGCGCCAGGTGAAGCTGTCGTCCAGATCCCGGCTCTCCACCGCGCCGTTGCCGGCGGTCGGCTGGAAGGTCAGGCCGAACAGGGGCACCGGATAGCCCGGTCCCGGCGGGATGGTCGCCGCGCCCGGCACGGCCAGCGCCTGCAGCAAGGCGTCGCGTACCGGCGCGGGCTGCGACAGCGCGCCGATGAAGCCGCCGAGGATCGAGCGGCCGTTCAGCACCGCCGCGCTCAGGCTCGTCGTCTTGCTGTCATGGCTGTAGCGGGCGCCGAGACCGATCTCGAATTCCGGCGAGAGCCGGAAGGTCACGTCCGCGAAGATGTCGAACGCGTCCGTCTGCGACGTGTTGGTCGTCGTCTCCATATGATTGGGCTTGAGGTTGGCGGCGATCCCCTGCGCGACGGCGAGCGGCAGGGTGGCGTCAAGCAAACCGGCGATGACCGCGTCCCGGTTCGGCGTGTTCGCGGGCACCTGGGCCGCGATCTGCTGCTGCACCACGCCGCGCAGCAATTGCGTGGTGAAGGCCGGATTGCCCAGCACGGAGATGGGCGCCGGATCGGTCGTCGGCCGGCCCGGGATCAGGCCGCCGCCGTTCAGCGCGCCGGCGATGCGGGCGAGCAGCACCCGCTCGTCGAACTGGGCGGGCGTGCGCTGGGCGCCGTCCTCGTTGAAATAGGAAAGGCCGACGAAGGCGGTGACCCGATCGCTGTCATAGGTCAGCCGCAATTCCTGGCTGAACTGCTCGCCGCTCTCGTCCGCGCCGGCGGTGATCATCGGCAGCGAGATGCCGTCCGCGTCGAGGATCTCGACGCCGTCGAACTCGCGATAGGCGGTGATCGAGGTCAGGGTGAAATCGTCCGAGAGGCCGGCCCGGACGATGCCGGTCACGCCCCAGACCTCGCGGTCGAGGCCGAGCGGCGCGCCGCCGTCGAAACCGGCGCCGGCGACGAGCGCCGCGCCGGTATTGGGGCTGCGGTCGCCGAGCACCTGTCCGGTGACCGGGTCGGTCGGCGAGAAGCCCAGCGACTTGAAGGAGGTGCCGTTCGGATGGTCCTCCTGATAATTGCCGAAAATGTCGACGGTGATCCGGTCGGACGGCGCCCAGTGGAAGGTGCCGCGGATCGCGCCGGTGTCGACCGAGTTGAAATCGGGTCCGCCGAGCAGATTCTCGATATAGCCGTCGCGGTTGCGGTAGCGGCCGGCGACGCGGAAGGCCGCATTCTCGCCGAGCGGCAGGTTCAGCATGCCCTCCGCCGACCAATAGTCGAAATTGCCGTAGCCGGCCTCGAAGAAGCCGGCGAAGCCCGAGGGGTCGGCCCGGTTCTGGATGATGTTGACCGCGCCGATCAGCGCGCCGCGTCCGTAGAGCGTGGACTGCGGCCCGCGCACCACCTCGATGCGCTGGATGTCGAACAATTCGACATAGGAGCCGCGCGACTTGCCGATCGAGACGCCGTCCTGGAAGACCGAGACGCGCGGCTCCACGAAGGCTTCGCCGCTGTCCGAGGTGACGCCGCGCATCACGAAGCCCGGATTGTTCGGCGACTGGTTCTGCACCTCGAAGCCAGGCACGAAGCGCGACACATCCTCGAAATCGTTGAGCCCGAGCTCCTCGAGGAACTCGCCGGAATAAGCGGTGATCGCCATCGGCACTTCGCTGATCCGCTGCTCGCGCAACTGCGCGGTGACCACGATCTCGCCGTCATCGTCCTGCACCTCGGCGGCGGGCGCGGGCGCGGACGCGGGCGCATCCTGGGCGACCGCCGGACACGCGGCGGCAAAGGCGAACAGGCTGGCGGCGGACAGCAGGACGGCGCGGTGCATAGAATGTCTCCCCTCGGTGCGAGGCGTCATCTCTTGTTCGCGTGACGCTCTCGTGACGGCGCTTTCCCGGGCGCCCTACTGACATGGTGGACAATAAGGCATTTTTGGCAAGCGGATTATCGGCGCCTTTCTTCCGCCGCGACGCCGCTGACTTTCCCGCTTGCGCCCGGACTTCGCCGGCGGCCCGCTATTCTTGGCCACAACGCCTTGAAAGCAGAACCGTTATGGCGCCGCCGCTTGACGCCGTTCCGGCGTTCCGCCTAGCCTCCTCGCGGGGATCCGGGGGAATGGCCGGCCGCGGCCCGCGCGGTCGCCGCATCCTGACATTTTCGACGTGCGGACATCGGGCGAGGCATGAACCGGCCGCCTCGCGGGGGGAGCGACATGGTGAATCTCTACCGGCGCAAGGGTCCGGACGTCCTCGTCAACAGCGAGACCCTGAACGGACAGGGTGGAGGCCGGCTGTCGCTGCTGCCGGGCGGCGGCTTCGTCGTCGTCTGGCACGACCTCTCCCAGCTCGGCGGCGACCCCTCCTCGCTCGGCGTCAAGGCCCAGCTGTTCGACGCGAACGGCGAGAAGGTCGGCGGCGAGTTCCTGGTCAACACGACCACGACCGGCGACCAGTTCGGCCCCGCCGTGGCCACGCTCGCCTCCGGCCGCTTCGTCGTCACCTGGACCGAGGATCTGAGCGCCGGCACGGGCATGGACCTGCAGGTGCGCGGCCGCCTGTTCGAGGCGAACGGGACCCCGGTCGGCGGCGAATTCCAGGTCAACACCGTGAGCAATGTCGAGCAGTTCAGCCCGCAGGTGACCGAATTGGCGGGCGGCGGCTTCGTCATCACCTGGGTGGATTTCAGCGAGATCGATCTTCCGGACGGCTATATCCTGCTGAAGGGGCAGCGCTTCGACGCCAGCGGCGCGGCGGTCGGCGGCGAGTTCATGGTCCAGACGCCGCCCGTTTCGGGCGGTGTGAATCATGCGGTGCTCGGCCTGGCCAATGGCGGCTTCGCGGTGGCCTGGAGCGCCGGCGACGCGAAGCTCCAGCTGTTCGCCGCCGACGGCTCCCGGGTCGGCGGGGTCCAGGTCGTCAGCGCCCAGGATACGGGCAGCTTCACGGCGATCGGCATCGACGCGTTCGGCGCCGGCTTCATCGTCACCTGGGCGCAGCAGGATTCGCCGCTGGGCGTCGGCATTCCGGTTACCTACGATGTTCACGCCCAGCGCTTCGACGCCGCCGGCACCAAGATCGGTCCGGAGATCCTGGTCAACACGACACAGACTGGCATCCAGAGCTTCGCCGACGCCCATGAACTGCCAGGCGGCGGCGTCCTGATCGTCTGGCAGGGCCCTGCCGAGGGGACGGACGACATCAACGTCTACGGCCAGGTTTTCGACGGCGACGGCGCTCCTGTTGGCGACGAGTTCATCGTCACCACCACGACCGCCGGCAACCAGGAGCGGCCGCGGATCGAGGTGCTACCCTCGGGCGAGATCGTGATCATCTTCACCGACAGCGCCGGCGACGCCTCGGGAAGCGGCGTCAGGATGCAGGTCCTCGCGCTGGCCAATGACGCGGTGCCGACCGACATCGCGTTGTCCGACCTGTCGATCAGCGAGGTCGCGATCGAGAATCTCGCCGTGGCGACGCTGAGCGCGACCACCGGCGCGCTGAACGCAACGCCGGTCTACACGATCGTCGCGGACGAGACCGGCGGCGCCTTCCGCATCGACGGCGACAAATTGGTGATCGCGGACAACAGCAGGCTGGACTTCGAATCCAATCCGAGCGTCGACGTCCGCATCCGCGTCACCAATTCGAACGGCGCGAGCTACGAGGAAACCTTCACCATCGCGGTCGCCGACGTGGTCACCGAGACCCGCTTCTCGGCGGGTGAGACGTCGGACGCGGGTGCCCAGAGCGGCCTGATCGGCTTCCCCCAGGTGGTCGCCCCGCTGGCGTCGGGCGGCTTCGTCGCCTTCACCGAAAATTATATGGGCAGCCCCAAATTCGGTTTTCGGCTGTTTGGCGCGGACGGCCAGCCGCTCGGCGCGGGCCAAGTGGACGTGCCGCTCGCCCTGGGCTCGGGTCTCGCCGCGGCGGGCCTCGCCAATGGCGGCTTCGTCATCCTCGTGGCGGGCCCCCTGGTCTTCGAAGGCCACGACACCCATCGCCCGATCGCCGCCCAGCGCTACGACGCCGCCGGCAACGAGGTGGGCGGGGAAATCCAGATCAGCCTCGACAGCGAGCCTGGCAGCCTGGCGCCCGCCTCGCTGACCGCGCTGGACTCCGGCGGCTTCGTCGCCACCTGGTCCTGGGGTGCCGAAGTCAGGGCGCGCCTCGTCGGGGCGGACGGCCAGCCGCTCGGCGCGGTCACGGTCAACACCGATGTGGCGGGCACGCAGCGCGATGCGGGGGTCGTGGCGCTTCCCGACGGCGGCTTCATGATCACCTGGACGCATGTGACGGGCGAGCCGGGGGCGGAATCGGCCTCGCTTCGCGGGCAGAGGTTCGACGCCGCCGGCGGCAAGCTCGGCGGCGAGGTGACGATCCTGGCCGAGCTGGATTATTTCGAGACCCAGGTCCTGGCCCTGCCCGACGGCAATCTCGTCCTCGCCTGGCGCGAGGAGATCGTCGAGGACGAGCTCTACGCGTATCACGCGCGGGTGTTCGAACCGGGCGGAGCGCCGGTCGGCGAGCAGGTCACGACCCTCATCGCCGGCGGCTGGAGTGGCGATCTCCATGCCGCGGCCGACGGCTTCATGCTGAGCTGGTCCAGCCTGACCCTCGAATCGCTGGACGAGAATGACGCGAAGAACTTCTTCCAGATCTTCGATTCCGCCGGCCGGACGGTCGGCGAAGCGTTCCAGATCAACGGCGACGACGGTGCGCAGGCGGTCGGCCTGGAGTCCGGCGACCTCGCCTTTCTCTGGTCCGACTATGAGGGCGGCCAGACCCGTTTCTCCGGCCAGATCCTGACGTTGCAGCCGAACGGCCCGACGCCGGGTCCCGACGTGCTGACCGGCACGATGGCCGCGGACAGGATCGACGGTCTTGCCGGGGACGATGTGATCCTTGGGCTTGGGGGCAACGACGTTCTGATCGGCGGTTTGGGTGCGGACCGGACCGAGGGCGGGTCGGGGGACGATGCGCATTTCGTCGACAATGCGCTGGACGTGGCGGTGGAGCTG
>DATJUQ010000002.1:0-3166 GCA_035502235.1 Allosphingosinicella sp. | reverse complement strand
ACGCCGGTCGAGCAGAAGCTGCGCGCGCAATTGATCGAGGATGCGATCAACGCGACGCGCGCCGCGATCGCCGAGGGCGTCGTGCCCGGCGGCGGCACGGCGCTGCTGCACGCCGCATCGTCGCTCGCGCCGGTCATCGCGCGGCTCTCCGGCGATGCGCGGCAGGGGGCGGGGCTGGTGCAGGGCGCGCTCGCCCAGCCGCTCTCCTGCATCGCCGCCAATTGCGGCCTCGATGCGCGCGCGATCGTGGAGCGCGTCGCGCAGGCGCCGGCGGGAACTGGGCTCGACGCGAGGAGCCGCGGCCTCGTGGACCTCGTCGCCGCCGGCGTGGTCGATCCGGTCAAGGTCAGCACGACGGCGCTGCGCAATGCCGCGTCGGTGGCGGCACTGATCCTGTCAACGGATACGCTGATCGCCGATAAGCCCGATCGCGGCCCCGACCCCACGGAAGGGCCGGCGCTGGGCGGCGGGGCAGAGCGGCTCGGACGTCCCTGATCTCGGGCCGCGCGCTTCGCGGTGGGAGTCGCGGGCGGGAACGCCTATGTTCGCGCCAAGCGTCGCCCATGGGTGCCGCCGCCGTTCCGGACAGAAGCACGGCGCAGAGGGGATGATGCCAGGAGAGGAGCGAACGACGGAATTGCTGCCGCCGCAGCGACATTCACGGGCGGCGCACCCGCGATTGGCGGCCGCGCAGATCCGCGAGCCGGCCGAGGGCAGCGACACCATGCGCGCCTGGGAGCTCTTCCTCACCGGCGGGCCGCGCGCCGCGGTTCCGGTGCGCAATTTCGTCGTCGCCTCCTGGATGCGCAGCCGCAGCCTCGGCATCGATCCCACCGGCCGCGCCGCGCCGCTGGCCGCGCGCGGCGGCGCCATCGAGGCGCTGCACCGGCGCCACCGCGACCTGATCGCCGCCGCCTCGGGGATCCTGGGCGAGGCCGCCGCGCTGTTCGACGGATCGGGCTCGATCTTGCTGCTGACCAATGCGAGCGGGGTCGTGCTCGAGGCGCTGGGAGACGGGCGAACGCTGGAGGAGGGCCAGGGCATTCACCTGATGCAGGGCGGAGACTGGCGCGAGAGCGTGATCGGCACCAACGGCATCGGCACCGCCATTGCCACCGGCCGCCCGGCCCAGGTGCACGCAGCGGAGCATTTCTGCGAGGGCATCAAGAGCTGGACCTGCGCCGCCTCGCCGATCCGCGAGCCGGGCGGCGGCGAGCTGCTCGGGATCATCGACGTTTCCGGCCCGCCCAGCACCTATCAGCGCCACAACCTGACGCTGGCGGTGGCGACCGCGCGGCAGATCGAGATGGCGTTGGCCGAGCGCGTGCAGCGCGAGCGCACGGGCCTGCTGGAGGCCTGCCTGGAGCGGCTCTCGGCGGCGGATGCCGCCGGCGGGATGATGGTGATCGACCGCAAGGGGCGCCTGGTTCACAGCACCGGCCGGGCGCGCGCCCTGGCGCCGCTCGGCCAGCTTCTGCCGGATCTCGGCCCCGATCCGGGCGCCGAGATGGGTGAGGGGGCGGAGATCGAGTCCTGGGCGGAGCGGCTGCCCGAAGGGTTGCGCCCCGAATGGTTCAGCCCGGTTCGGCTGGCCGGGGAGACCATCGGCGCGCTGGTAGTCATTCCGCCGCGTCCGCGCCCGCTCGCCCGGGGGCGCGCCGCCCAGGCCTCGGAGACCGACCCGCGGCGCAGCGGGTTCGCCCCGATCGTCGGCCAGAGCCCCGCCCTCCGCGCCGCCCTGGCCCGTGCCCGCCAGCTCGTGGGCAAGCGGGTCTCGGTGCTGATCGACGGCGAGACCGGAGTGGGCAAGGAGCTGTTCGCCCGCGCCATCCACGGCGAAGCGGGCGGCGAGCGGCCCTTCATCGCCTATAGCTGCGGAGCGGCCGCCGGCGAGCTGGTGGCGAGCGATCTCTTCGGCCATGTCCGCGGCGCCTATACCGGCGCCACGTCCGAGGGCCGGCCTGGGCGCTTCGAGCTCGCTGACGGCGGCACGCTCTGCCTCGACGAGATCGGCGAACTGCCGCTCGATCTCCAGCCCATGCTGCTGCGCGTGCTCGAGGAGTGGGTGGTCTATCGCCTCGGCGATCCCCAGCCGCGCCGCGTGGAGGTGCGGCTGCTCGCCCTGACCAACCGCGATCTTGCGGCCGAGGTCGCTGCGGGGCGCTTCCGCCGCGATCTCTATTATCGGATCAGCGCCATGCGGCTCAGGGTTCCGCCGCTCCGCGAGCGGCGCGAGGACATCGACCTGCTGGTCGCGCATTTTAACGAAGTCCTCGCCCGCCGCCACGAGGTTCCGCCAAGGCGCTTCACCGCCGACGCGCTGGCGGCGCTCCGGGAATTCGACTGGCCGGGCAATGTGCGCGAGCTCCGCAACGTCATCGAGACGCTGCTGTTGAGCCAGGTCTGCGCCCCGGTCAGACGCGAGGACGTGCGCGCCGCGCTGCCCGCGGAGGTCCCTCCCGCCGCGCCTCCCCATGCGCCATCTGACGGGGCGCCGCTCAATCTGGATCACGCCGAAAAGGCTGCGATCCATCGGGCGCTCGACCAAGCCGGCGGCAACGTCGCGCTCGCGGCTCGCGCCCTCGGCATCTCGCGCAGCACGCTCTACCGCAAGGGCATCCGCTACGGTATCACCCTCTGAGCGCGACGTAGGACGCGACCAGCCAGAGCGTGAATCAGGCGAGAAAACGATGAGCGAGAGGGGGATGGGTGAGCGCAGGCGATCTCATCCCGGGGCCAAATAGCTGCCCCGACTCCTCCGGAAGCCATATCGATCTAGAGCGGGATGCGTTCGCACAGGCTCACGCATCCCGCTCGAGGTCTTTGTTTTCCCGCGTGATTCACGCCTTCGGTGAATCCACCTTCGGCGATCACGCTCTAAAGCTTCTCGACCTGACCGTATTCGAGCTCGACGGGCGTCGCGCGGCCGAAGATCGAGACGCTCACCTTGAGCCTTCCCTTCTCCTCGTCCACGTCCTCGACCGTGCCGTTGAAGCTGGTGAAGGGCCCGTCCGCGACCCGCACCTGCTCGCCCACCTCGAAGAGCACGGCCGGGCGCGGCCGTTCCACCCCTTCGCGGGTCTGCTTCAGGATGCGCTCGGCCTCGGCCTCGCTGATCGGGCTCGGCCGGGTCCGGCTGCCGAGAAAGCCCGTGACCTTCGGCGTA
>DATJUQ010000001.1:0-380173 GCA_035502235.1 Allosphingosinicella sp. | reverse complement strand
GAGCGAACTGGTGATCACGCAGAGCGTCGATGCGCTGGTCCGGGCCGGGCTGGTCGCGACCGAAGCGGACGGCGCCGCGCGTTACGCCCCGGCCACGCCCGCCCTCGCCGAGCGCGCCGCTCGGGTCGAGGAGCTGTATGCGAAGAGCCCCGACGCGGTGCGCCGGCTGATCGTCTCGGCCGCCAATCCCGCGCTCAGCGCCTTCATCGACGCCTTCCGCTTCCGCCGGGATCCGGGCGATGGCTGAGGTCTTCCCCACCGCGGTCTATCTGCTCTGCTTCCTGACGGCGGCGGCCTGCGCGCTACTGCTCCTGCGCACCTACCGGCGCACCCGGATGCGGCTGCTGCTGTGGAGCGCGCTCTGCTTCCTCTTCCTTGCCGGCAACAGCCTGGTGGTGATCCTCGACATGCTCGTCCTGCCGGACGTCAACCTCGCCCTCGTCCGGCATCTCTTCTCGCTCGCCGCGGTCGGCGTGCTATTGTTCGGCTTCGTCTGGGACCGGGAGCGCTGAGCGATGCTGACCGGCTTCCTCTCCGGCGCGATCTGCATGGGCTTCCTGGTGGCGGGGCTGTTCTTCCTGCGTTTCTGGACCAGGACCCGCGAGCCGCTTTTCGCTGCCTTCGCCCTCGCCTTCTGGCTGCTCGGCATCACCCAAGCGCTGCTCGCCTTGAGCAACGTGCCGGCGGAGGAGCGCAGCTGGCTCTATCTGCTGCGCCTCGCCGCCTTCACCATCATCCTCGCCTCGGTCTGGCGCGCAAACCGGCGGGTGTAGCGCCTCGCCCGGCCGCGCTCAGTGGCAGGACCGGGAGCGATAGTCGCGCGGGCTCAGGCCGAAGCGCGCCTTGAACGCGCGGCTGAAGTGCGAGGCGTTGGAGAAGCCGAACGAGAAGGCGATCTGGGTGATCGACAGCACGGCCTTGGACGGATCCTCCAGCGCGGCCGCGCAGCGTTCCAGCCGGGTCCGCCAGATATAGCGGCCGAGCGGCTCCGAATCGCCGAAGATCGCCTGCAGGTGCCGGCTGCTGCAGCGCATCGATCCGGCGATGCTCTCCACCGTCAGGTCCGGGTCATGAATATGGAGATCGACATAGCCGGTGACCCGAGCGCGGACCTTGTCGCGATAGGAATAAGCGTCGAGCCCGGCGAGCTGTTCGGCGATCGCCACCTGCAGGAGGTGGATCGCGACATTGGCCATGTCCGGCGTCACCGCGCCGAGTTCGCCGGCGCTGTCGTAGAGGCCGGTCAGGAAGTTGAAGGCGAGCGTGGAGACGGCGCTGTCATCAGGCAGCTGCCGCTGGAGCACGGGCATCATGCCGGGCATGCGCGCCGCCAGATCCTGGCGCGGCACGATCCCGACCAGCTGCCGGGCGCCCTCCTCGGCATAGAGCGAGTCGCAGCCGCGGGAGAAACGGTAGAGGCCCAAAGTGCCCGGCCGCAGGACGTTGGTCATGCCGCGTTTCTCGATCCTGACCTCGCCCGAAATCTGCATGACCATCATCAGATAGTCCGGCGTGTCCTCGGGCGGCAGCACCTCCGCCAAGTCGACCGTCAACCGGTTGCAATCCTCGACCATCCAGAAGGTCAGCCGCCCGACGCTGCGCTCGCGCAGGTCCGGCGCACCGGGCCGGGCCCGGGACAAGGGTGAGACGGAGTGCGGCATCCTGGCCTCCAAGCTGCTCTCCTGGCGCGCTGCGGCGAGCATAGGTCCCGGCCTTTCTTTGTCAAAGCGGCGCGGCCCGACCGCGCCGCCAAAAAAGCGGGCGGCACGAAGGCCGCCCAAGTGCCCCTTGGAGGGGTTAGGCCTGGGGCGGCTAGAAGGAGGCGCGAACCCCGATCCGGAAATCCCGCCCGACGATATCGTAGAGCACCGGATTATAGGCGCCGATCGCGGTCGGATTGGGCGGCGGCGTCGAGTTGAAGAGGTTGCGGACCGCGCCGAAGACGGTGAAATTCTGCGACACATCGTAGCTCGCCGAGAAGTGGACGTAGGTCCGTCCCTCGATCCGATTGATGTTGACGCTGTTCGGCAGGGTGACGCTGTAGCCCGGATCCTCCGGTCCGACGAGCGCCACATTGTAGCTGCCGGCCGTCAGGCTGTGGGTCTGGACCGCCAGAGTGAGCGGCCCGGTCGCGTAGCTCAGGGTCGTGTCGAGGATCCAGTCCGGAATGCCCGAGGTCTGACCGGTGGGGAAGCCGTTCATGCCGGCCCGATTGGTGCGGATGCCGGTGCTTTCGACCGTGGTCAGCGCGATATTGTGGGTCGCGAGCGCCCGGAAGCTCAGCGTGCCGGAGCGCGAGAACAGGTTCACCGGGAAAGAGGCGTTGAACTCGATGTCGATGCCGCGGGCCATCAGGCGGTTGAGGTTGAGGTTCACATTGTCGATCCGGGTGAGCAGGCCGGTCGTCGCGTCCCGGGTCACGAACTGGCAATATTCGGTGACGCCGGCATTGCAGCGGTTGACGACGAGCTGGCCGCCCAGGGTCGCGATCGCGCCCTTCAGGTTGACGTTGAAATAGTCGACCGAGAGGGTGACGGTCCCGCCCAGCCAGGCCTGGTCCGGCCGCAGCACGACCCCCAAGGTGGTCGTATCCGCCCGCTCCGGCGCCAGTTGCGCATTGCCGCCGGTGAAGGTGGTGACGTTGCCGTTGAAGTTCACCGGATTGCCGTTGATGATCACGGTTTCGCTGATCAACGTCTGCGTGCTGGCCGGGAGCGAGAAGAGCTCGACCATGTTCGGCGCCCTGATGTCGCGGGACCGGGTGGCGCGGAAGCGGATCTGGCGGACAGGTTCCCAGATCGCGCCGACCTTCCAGGTGGTGGCGTCCACCGTGCTGTGCGCGTTGCGGGAATTCTCGCGCGAATAATGGGTCTGGCGAATGGCGCCGTTGACCTCCAGCAGGTTGGCGAGAACGGTGTCGCGGGCGAGCGGGACGGACGTCTCGGCATAGCCTTCGAGCACGTTGATCCGGCCGTCGATCGGCGCCGCATTGTTGGTCAGGAAGCCGCTGACCGCGCTGATCGGATCGGAGGTGCCGAGCGCTGTATCGGCCCGATATTCTGCGCCGATGGCGGTCTGGACCTCTCCGGCCCAGGTGCTGAACGGCGAGCCGCGCAAATTGGCCGCCACCACATGCTGGGTATAGCGGAAGTTCGATTGCGCCGTGCCGAACGTGTAGGCGAGGGAGGCGGCGGAGGCCTGGTTGACGCCGAACGGATTGAACGGCGAGCAGCCGTTGGTCGGATCGGTCAGCGTCGACCGGCAGACCGCGACGCCCTGGCCGTTGCGGACGGAATCGATCGCGCGGGTGAAATTGGCGTTGATCTTGTTCTGGGTCGAGCTCTGGACGCTGCTGGTCTCGCCATATTGATAATAAGCGTCCCACTGCCAGTCGCCGCCGAAATCGCCGCTGAGGCCCGCCGCGAGACGGAAATTCTCACGCCTGGCGCGGGTGATGGAAAGGCCCGCTTCGGTCGTCCGCTTGCCCAGATTGAACTGGGTGATGCCGAGCTGGTCCATCCGCGTGGCGATGTCCGCGGGAAGGAAGGCATTGTCGCGGCGGATGACCAGATTGGTGTCGAACGGCTGGGCGCCGTTGGCCCGGGCGTTGGTCCGGCCGAAGGAGATTTCCGCGAAGGCGCGGATCGAATCGCTGATGTCGTAATCGATATGGCTGAAGATCGAGAAGCGCTCGATCGGCACCTTCAGCAGCAGATCGTCATGATTGTACATGCGGCCCGAGCCGCCGATGTGGAACGAGGCGGTCGGCGAGGCGCCGATCCCGAAGACGAAGGGCGTGGTCGAGGTGGTGCCGTTGTCGTTGAACTGGGTGCCGCGCAGCGGGCCGCTGTTGATCAGGCCGGCCGGCGTCAGATTGGCGTTGCTGACATAACCGAGGATGTTGGCCGGCAGTCCGTTCGCGCCGGGGCCGCCGGGATTGGTGGTCGTGAAGAAGTCGGTATCGCCGTCGGGCGAACACCAGCGCCTCGTATAGCAATCGCCCATGCCCTCGTTGCGGACATATTCGGCGGCGACCACGATATGGCCGCGCCCGCCCAATATCTCGCTGCCGATCGCGGCATTGGCGCTATACTCTTCATTGTCGCCCGCGCCGGCGATGCCGTATTGGGCGGAGGCGCGGATGCCGGTGAAACGGGTGTCCAGGATCAGGTTGACGACGCCCGCGACCGCGTCCGAGCCATAAGCGGCGGAGGCGCCGCCGGTGACAATCTCGGCGCGGCGGATCAGGTTGCTCGGGATCAGGTTGACGTCGAACGTGCCCTGGGTGGTCGAGGGCACGAAGCGGCGGCCCTCGACGAGCACCAGGGTGCGCTGCGCGCCGAGGCCGCGCAAGTCCAGGATCTGCGAGCCCGCATTGGCCTGGGTGAAGCCGACCACGGTGGGGCCCGCCTGCGGCCGGAAGGACGGCAGCCGGTTCAGCGCGTCCGCCGCATTGGTGTCGCCGGTGAGGCGCAATTGCTCGCCGTCCAGCACGGTCAGCGGCGTCGGCGCGGTGGCGCCGGTGCCGGCGAGGCGGCTGCCGGTGACGACGATGTCGGTCTCGCCCTCAGCCGTCGTGGCGGCGGTGGTCGCCTGCGCGGCCTCGTCGGGCGCCGCGTCCTGCGCATATGCCGGCGAGGCGAACGCGGCCAGCGCCAGCGAGCTGACGGCGGCGATCATCGCGGCGCGGCGCCTGCGCGGCGGCACGGCCTGGCTGTAACGGGTCATTCTCCCCTCCCTCTGCTTCGTCCCGCGGGCCTTGGCCGACCCCGATGCGGGCGCCGCTCGTCGGCGGCTCGTGGTTCCTTTGCGTGGGCCTTGATCTTTGTTTTTTCTTTTACGGAAGGGCGGGGTCGGCCCGGTGTCAATGCGATGAGGTGCGTTTCCCGGGCCTGCTTCGGATTGGGAAAAACGGACGTTCGGAAGGAGAAAAGCGGCCTTGCCGGACGGCCCATATCCCCAAGGCTGCCGGCAGGCGCTGGAAGGCGCCGCGCGGCGAAAAGGACAAGGGTGGACAACCGGCCATGTCCCGCGCGAACCAGAGGGGGAGGGATAGTCGACCGCATGTCCACCGAAGCACTTTTCACGCCGTTCAAGGTCGGCGCGCTGACGATCCCCAACCGCATCTGCATGGCGCCGATGACCCGCTCCTTTTCGCCCGGCGGCGTGCCGGACGAAGCGGTCGCGGCCTATTACCGGCGGCGCGCGGAGGGCGGGGTCGGCCTGATCTTCACGGAAGGGACCGGGATCGGCCGGCCCGGCGCCAAGAACAAGGAGGCGCAGCCCGATTTCCATGGCGCCGGGCTGGAGGGCTGGGACGCGGCCTTCAAGGCGGTGCACGCGGCCGGCGGTCGGATCGCGCCGCAGCTCTGGCATGTCGGCTCGGTCCAGGCCGCCGACTTCGACCCCGAGGATCCGCAGGGCCTGGTCGACAGCCCGTCCGGCATCCTCGCCCCCGAAGGCCGGATGGGCCGGCCGATGACCGAGGAGCAGGTGCAGGACACGGTCGATGCCTTCGGCGCCTCGGCCGGCCATGCGAAGGCGCTTGGCGCGGACGCGATCAACCTCCATGCCGCGCACGGCTATCTGATCGACCAGTTCTTCTGGCCGGTCACCAATGTGCGCGACGACCGCTGGGGCGGGCCCGACATCGTCGACCGGTCGCGCTATGCGGTCGCGGTGATCCGGGCGGTGCGCGACGCGGTCGGGCCCGATCTGCCGATCGTCATCCGCCTTTCGCAATGGAAGCAGCAGGATTATGCCGCCCGCCTCGCCCCGACGCCCGAGGACATGCGGCGCTGGCTCGAGCCGATGGCGGAGGCGGGCGTCGACATGTTCGACTGCTCGCAGCGCCGCTTCTGGGAACCGGAATTTCCGGGCTCCGACCTCAATTTCGCCGGTTGGGCGAAGAAGCTCACCGGCAAGCCGACGATCACCGTCGGCTCGATCGGCCTGTCCACCGAATTCCTCTCTTTCTTCACCGACAAGCAGGCGGCGCCCGCGCCGCTCGACGAGCTGGTGCGGCGGCTGGAGCGCGGTGATTTCGACCTGGTCGCGGTCGGCCGCGCATTGATCGGCGACCCCGAATGGCCGGCGAAGATCCGCGACGGGCGCAGCGCCGAGCTGATCACCTTCGACCGCTCCGTGCTGAGAACATTGCGATGACGGCGGCGGCCGGCGAGCCCCTGCTGTCGCGCGGCTACCGGGCGCGGCTGCTCGCCGTGCTGCTCGCGGTCTCCACCTTCAACTATACCGACCGCATTCTCGTGCCCGTGCTTGCCGAGCCGCTGAAGCAGGACCTGCATCTCAGCGACCTCCAGTTCGGCCTGCTCACCGGGCTCGGCTTCGCGCTCGTCTACACGTTGGTCGGCCTGCCAATCGCCTGGCTCGCCGACCGCTACAACCGCACCCGCATCCTCGCCGGCGCGGTGACCTTCTGGTCCCTGCTGACCGTGGCGAGCGGCTTCGCGGCGAACTTCGTCCAGCTGCTGATCGCCCGCGCCGGCGTCGGCGTCGGCGAGGCGGGCTTCCTGCCGCCGACCGCCTCATTGCTCAGCGACCATTATCCCGCGAACCGCCGCGCCTCGGCCATGTCGATCGTCCAATTGGGCTCGCCCGCCTCGACGATCATGGGCGGGATCGTCGCCGCCTGGATCGCGAGCATCTGGGGCTGGCGCGCCGCCTTCATCATCGTCGGCATACCGGGCATCCTGCTGGGCCTCTCTTTGCTCTTCCTGCTCAAGGAGCCGCGGCGCGGGCTGGTCGACGGCGTGCAGGAAAAGCCGGTGCCGGCGCCGCTCTGGCGGACGATCCGCACCCTGCTCGGCAAGCGCTCCTTCATCCACCTGATGATCGGCGGCGCGCTCGCCATGTTCGGCCTCCACTCGATCGGCTCCTTCCTCACCGCTTATTATATCCGCGTGCACGGCCTCGGCCTCGGCGAGGCGGGGACCTTGTTCGGCATCGTCCAGTTCATCGCCGCCGTCGCCGGCCTGCTCGCGGGCGGGTTCGGCAGCGACCGGATCGCCGCCTCCACCGACGCGCGCTGGCGGGCCTGGGTGCCCGCGGTCGCGCTGGCGCTGGCCGCGCCTTTCTACTTCTTCGCTTTCCTCAGCGGCTCGCTTTGGCTCTCCGCGAGCCTGATCCTGCTCGGCGGGGTGAGCTTCTTCATCTTCTTCGTGCCGACCCTGGCGATCACCCAGAACCTCGTCCCCGCCCAGTCGCGCGCCACGGCGATCGCGGTCTATTCGCTGGCCGCCAACCTGATCGGCACCGGCTTCGGCCCGACCGTGACCGGTTTCATCAGCGACCGCGTCGCCAAGGGGCATTTCACGGCGGGCGGCGACTATCCGGCGATGTGCCCGGGCGGCCGCGCGCCGGGCGGCGCGGCGGACTCGCTTCGCCAGGCCTGCGAGGGCGCCGGCGCCTATGGCCTCAGCTGGGCGCTGGCGCTCGTCTCCCTGCTCTTCCTCTGGGCCGCCCTGCATTATTTCCTGCTGGGCCGGACGATCCGCGAGGAAAGCCACGTCGCGGCCTGATCGGATTATTCCGAATCCCGCCTGAGGGTCCGCGCGGCGAGGAGATAGTGGGCCGAGGCCCAGACGAAGATGATCATGCCGGCGGCCAGAGCGAGCTGCAGCCCGTGCGCCGCCGCCGCCCGGCAGGAGAGGTCGAGCGCGGTGCCCGCCGCCGCGGTGCCGCCCTTGCAGAGCTGCATGAAATCGCCGCCCGCGAATTCGGCGGCGGCGAAGCGGTCGCTGACGAAGCCGAACAGCATCGGCCCGAGCCCGCCGACGATCGAGCTGATCAGAGCGTAGATGGCGACCGCCGAGGCCCGCATCCGCGCCTCCACCATGTTCTGCAGCATCGCATAGGTCGGCACGAGATAGATGAAGAGCACGACGCTGCCCGGGAAGATCAGGAAGGCCGCCTGCCTGAGCTCCGGCTGGACGAAGGCGGCGGCGAACAGCGGGGCGGCGGCGAACAGAGCGAGGGCCGGCGCCCAGGCGTGCCAGCGCCGGTCGCGCGACGCCGCCCAGTCCGAGCCGACGCCCGAGATGAGCAGGCCCAGAGCCGCGGCGCCGGCCTGCATGAAGCCGAACAGGACCGCCGCCTCGCGCAGGCTGAGCTCGTGGACGCGCATGTAGAAGGGGCTGAGGAAGGAGCCGATCGCGGTCAGCCCGATATGGGCGAGCGAACCGCCGACGATGATGTGGATCGCCGCGCGCTTCGTCATGAGCGTGCGCAGCACCGCGCTCAGCGGCGGCGGCTTGCCCTTGGGCATGATCTTGCCGTCGGCGAGCCCGCGCGGCGGCTCGCGCAATCCGAACCAGACGAGCAGGGCGACGAGAATGCCGGGCAGGCCGGCGGCGAAGAAGGCCACCCGCCAGTCCCAATGGGCGACGATCACCGAGATGATCAACGCCCCGACCAACGCGGAGATGGGCGAGCCCAATTGGACGATGGAGATGGCGGTCGCCCGGCGCGTCGGCGGGAAATGGTCGCCGATCAGCGAATTGACCGCGGGCGTGAAGCTCGCCTCGCCGGCGCCGACGCCGATCCGGCAGAGCAGCATCTGCCAGAAATTGCCGACCGCGCCGCAAAGCGCCGTCATCATCGACCAGATGAAGATCGAGATGGAGAGCAGGCCGACGCGGCTCCTGTGCTCGGCGACGCGGGCGAGCGGGATGCCCATGATCGAATAGAAGAGCGCGAAGGCGATGCCGCCCAGCGCGCCCAACTGGAAATCGCTGAGCTGGAGGTCGCGCTTGATCGCCTCGGCGAGCAGCTGGAAGATGAAACGGTCGGTGAAATTGAAGGTCGAGACGATCAGCAGGACCGCCAGGAACCAGGTCTTGTAGCCGTTCGACAGCAGCCGCGCATGGTGCGGGTCCGGCAGCGGCCGCGGCGGTTCGGCGCCTATTTCCGCCATGCCTGCGCCGCCGGATCGCCGTCGGGCCGCCGCTCGAGCGGCCGCCGGTAGGAGAGATCCTCTCTGTCCCAGCGGCCCGGGCCAGAGGGCGGGTGGCCGAGATTGTTGATCGTCACCGGCCCCTGCGTGCGCACGTCGGGCATGAACTCGCGGATCAGGATCCGCCATTCGCCGCCGCGCTTCTCGAACAGGTCGATATAACGGGCGCCGCCGATGTCGAGCAGGCCGTCCTTCCGCCGCATCAGGTTGATGATGTAGCTTTCGACATGGGCGCGTTCCCCGTCGGCCTCGAAGTCGACGCTGGTATTGGTGAGATGATGCTGGTGCATGTCGAAGAAGGCGTCATGGCCCTGGTTCGCCCAGGCGACGAAGTCGGCGAGGCTGCCAGAGAAGGTGTGGCCGTAATTGACCTGGCCGTCGGGCCAGAAGCAGCTCGCCTCCATCTCCCGGTCGTGCCGGTCGAGCCCGCGGCAATAGCGCCAGAGGCAGTCGCGGATGGCGAGCCGGTCATCCAGATAGGCCTGGCGCGCCTCCAGCGCCGCGATGCGCGCGGCGAGCTGTTCCCCCTCGACCATCATTTCTCCTCCACGGGCGGCAATGGCCCGTAGGGCCGGACATAGGACGGATCGTTCGGCACCCGGGCGCCGGCCGGGAAGCCGGAGGCGTCGAAGGCGAAGCCCTTCGCCTCGAACATCATGTCGGCGACGAGCCGGCGGTTGAGGATCCGCCATTCCTCGCCGCGCCGGACGAAGCGATCGAGGTAGCGGCCGACGCCGACGTCGACATTGCTGTCGGCGCGGCGGTGGAAGAAGAGAACATAGCTTTCCACGTCCGCGGCGGCGCGATCCGCTTCGAAGGTCACGAGCTGGTTGGTGATATTGTGCGAATGGCCGATCCAGCGTTCGGCATGGGAGGCGTTGCTCCATTCGACGAACGGCCCGAGGCCGCCGTCATAGCGGGCGCCGTAGCGGATATGGGCATCGGGCCAGAAGGCGCTGGCGATCAGGTCGCTGTCGTGCCGGTCCAGCCCCTTCACATAGCGGCCGAGGCAATCGGCGATGCGCGTGCGATCGAGTAGCCATTGCAGGTCGTCGGCGTCGGCCATGCGGTTCCAGATCCTCTCCGTCTTTTGCGGCAGAGTGGGTCGGCGGCGGCGGCGCTGTCAAACCCGCGCGGGCCGGCGGGCGACGTGGTTCGGACCGGGCAAAGTTCTCGTGCCGCTGCGGGCTAGTGGCGGACCGCGTCCCGGCATTCGCGCGGGGTCAGGCCGAACCTTTCCTTGAAGGCGCGGCTGAAATGCGAGGCGTTGCTGAAGCCCAGCGAGAAGGCGATCTCGGTCACCGAGACATTGGCGTTGGCCGGGTCCTGCAGCGCGGCGCGGCAGCGCTCCAGCCGCGTCCGCCAGATGTAGCGGCCGAGGGTCTCGTCCCCGCCGAACAGTTTCTGCAGATAGCGGCTGGAGCAGCGCATCGCCCGGGCGATCCCCTCCACCGACAATTCGGGATCGCCGATCCGGAGATCGACATAGGAGGTGATCCGGGCCCGCGCCTTCTCCCGGTAGGAGCGGCCGTACAGCTCGCCGACCTGCTCGGCGAGGGCGACCTGGAGGAGATGGATGGCGACATTGGCCATGTCCATCCGCGCCGGGCCGAGCGCGTCGGCGCCCTCGTACAGGCCGGTCAGGAAATCAAAGGCGAGCGCGCAGGTGGCGCTGTCCGGCGAGAGCTGCCGCTGCATGATCCCGCCGAGGCCGGGGACCCGGGCGGCGAGCTCGTGCCGGGGGACGATGCCGACGATCTGGGTCGCGCCGGCCTCGACGTGGAGCGAATCGCAGCTGCGCGAGAGGCCGTAAAAGCCGAACGTGCCGGGCCGCAGCGTGACCCGCCGCCCGCGCTTCTCGACCGTTACCTCGCCGCGGAGCTGGAGCACGATCTTCACGAAATCCGGCGAGCCTTCGGGCGGCAGCACGCGAGCGAGGTCCGAGGCCTGGCGCTCGCAATCCGAGATCTTCCAGAAGGTCAGCGGACCGACCGTGCGCGGCTGCAGGGCCTGGGGCGCCGCGAAAACGGGGCGGCTGCCGCTGCTGGCGGAAATCTCCATCCTCTCCTCGCCCTCGCTCCGACGGCCGGGTCCCCGGAATCGCGCGATAAGGACATAGCGGACTGGTCCGGTCAAGCGCGCCGCGGCCGGGTTTGCCGCGCGCGCACGCCCGTTTTGCTCCACGCGAACCACGGGCTGGCACCGTTGACAGTCGAGCTTCGCGGCGGCCCCACGGAGCCGGGAGGCGATTGCCATGCTCACCTATCATTTCGGCGGCGGGCCCAATCCGCTCAAGGTCTCTTTGCTGCTCGAGGAGCTGGACATTGCCTACACGCCGGTGCGCGTCCGCACGCTGGCGGGCGAGCAGCATTCGGAGGCGTTCACCGCGCTCAATCCCAACCAGAAGATTCCGGTGATCGTCGAGGAAGACGGCAATGCGATCTTCGACAGTAACGCCATATTGCTCCATCTCGCCGACCGGCACGGCCGCTTCGCGCCGCCGCCGGACGACCCGCGGCGCGGCGAATTGCTGTCATGGCTGATGTTCGTCGCCACCGGGCTGGGCCCGTTCAGCGGCCAGGCGGTCCATTTCAAGCATGGCGCGCCGGAGGCGGTGCCCTATGCCGCGCGGCGCTACGATTACGAGGCGCGGCGGCATTTCGCGATCGTCGAGCGGCGGCTGGGGAATCGCGACTTCCTCGCGGGCGACGCCTATTCGATCGCCGACATGGCCCTGTTCGGCTGGGCCCATTTCCTGACCCGGATCCTGGACGAGGACGCGCCGGGCGATTTTCCCAACCTGCTGCGGCTGATGGCCTGGATCGAGGCGCGGCCGGCGGGGCAACGCGCGCTGGCCATGTCCGGCACGACCGGCGGGCCGGCGCCGCAGGTCAAGGGCAACCGCCACCTGTTCCGCCACCTGGACTGAGCGGCCGGCCTCAGGCCTGCATGTGCGAGGCGACCAGCCGCTCGGCAGTGAGCACGAAGGCATTGGCGGGGCCGCGCTTGCCGAAGACGATATGCGCGGAATAGGCGCCCTCGATCAGCAGGATCAGCCCGTCGGTCAGCGTCTCCGGCTCCTCGGCCCCGAGTTCGTCGATGATGCCGCGCAGGCGCTCGCGGAACTTGGCCTTGCACGCCTCGATGACGAGCCGGCCGGGATGGCCGTCGTCGCGAAACTCGACCGCGGCGTTGGACATCAGGCACCCGTGGAAACCCGGCTCCTCCAGCTCGCCGGCCATGTGGGCGATGATCGCGCGCAGCCGCGCCATCGGGTCCGGGCCGGCCGCTTCGAGCTTCTCGTCGAACTCCGCCATGCCCTCGGCCGCGAAGCTCTCGAGGCAGGCGGCGACGAGCGCATCCTTGGATTCGAAACTGCGGTAGAGGCTCGGCTTGGTGACGCCGGCCTGGCAGACGATCTCGTCCACTCCCACCGCGCGGATGCCACGCTGGTAGAACAGCTCGAGCGCCGTCTCGAAGATGCGGGTCGCCGCTTTCTTGCGCGGCGCGTCGAGCGCGTCGCAGCAGCCCTCGGGCAGACTTTCTTTCCTCATCCCAATCTTGCTTCCGGCTTTCTTTTTGGCCTTGACGAAATGTAACAGAACGGTACGTACCACAAAAGTACGTACCGGTCAGTAACAAAATTCATCTGACACGGGCGGCATGAATTTCAGGTGAATTCAATGGCATATCGTTCATTCGGAAGCGAGCCTTTCGCATTCCCTCCCTCGGGCGACTCGCCCACCGACTCGGGCGATTCCGCCGAGACCGAGACCTTCGCCCCGCTGGAGCAGACGGTTATCGCGCTCGCCGAGGCCGATCCAGTGGCCAGCCTCGGCGCGCCGAGCCGCTTTGCGCGCCTCTTCGAGCGCTGGTTCGGCTTCAAGCGCCACAATCCGCTCGCGGACAAAAGGCTGGAGGCCCTGCGCCGCTTCGCCGTGCTCGCCCGCGTCGCCGCCGGCCGCCTTCCCGCCGAGGAGGTGAAGCGCTTCCTCGCCGCCGGGTTCTCCCTGTCGCAGGCCCGCGCGCTCCAGCGCCGCGCGGCCCGGCCCGTTCTTTGAGGATTATCGTTCATGTATCACAGCGTCCCCGAGGAGAACTCCTCCGTGCCCGCGACCGAAAGCGAGGCGCCGCGGGAGGACAGGCGTCCGCTCTCCAATAGGGCGAAGGGCGTCATCGTCGTCGCCCTGCTCGCGCTCGTCGGCTTCGGGATCTACAAATTGTTCTTCGCGGGCGAGGCCGCCCCGCCCACGCCGCCGCCCCCGGCGGTGACCGTTGCCCAGCCGCTCGCTTATGACGTCGTCGACTGGGACGATTATGTCGGCCGCTTCGAGCCGGTCGAGAATGTCGAGATCAAGCCGCGCGTCTCGGGCTATCTGCGGACCGTCCACTTCCGCGACGGCGACCAGGTGCGCCAAGGCCAGTTGCTCTTCACCATCGATGCGCGCCCCGCCCAGGCCCAGCTCGACCAGGCCCGCGCCCAGGTCGCGCGCGCGCAGGCCGCCCTGGTCAACGCCCGCACCGAATATGCCCGCTCGCAGACTCTGCAGCGCTCCGAAGCGGCGAGTCTCGAGGAAGTGGAGCAGCGCCGCGCCGCGATGCGCTCGGCCCAGGCCGATCTCGCCGCCGCCCAGGCGACGGTGCGCGCCCAGTCGCTCAATGTCGGCTTCACCCGCGTCACCGCGCCCATTTCCGGCCGCGTCTCCGATCGGCGGATCGATCCGGGCAATGCGGTCACCGCCGACCAGACGGTGCTGACCACGATCGTCTCGACCAGCCCGCTCCATTTCGTCTTCGACAGCTCCGAGGCGCTGCTGCTCAAATATCAGCGCCAGCAATCCGGCACCGCCGCCGGCACGCCGGTGCGCATCCGCCTGCAGGACGAGGGCGATTATCGCCATGCCGGCACGCTCGACTTCGTCGACAATGCGATCAACCCGGGCGCCGGCACGATCCGGGCGCGGGCGGTGGTGCCCAATCCGGACGGCTTCCTGCGCCCGGGCATGTTCGGCCATCTGCGCCTGTCGGCGACGCGGCCCTATCGCGCCCTGCTCGTCCCCGACACCGCCATCGTCACCGACGGCGCGCGCCGCGTCGTCTATGTGGTCGACGCTCAGGGGAAGGTCGGCACGCGGCCCGTCGAGCCGGGCCCGCTCCTCGGCGGCCTGCGCGTGATCCGCTCCGGCCTGCGGCCGAACGACCGGGTGATCATCGACGGCATCCAGCGCGCCCAGCCGGGTCAGCCGGTGACCGCCAATGCCGGCCGGATCCAGCCGCCCGCGGCCACCGAGCCCGCGCGCCAGGCGCCGCCGGCCGTGCCCTCCTCGGTCGCGACGCCCGCCGGCCAGCGCTGAGGACGGACGAGCCATGAACATCTCGCGCTTCTTCATCGAGCGGCCGATCTTTGCCGGCGTCATCGCCGTCTTCATCGTGCTGATCGGCGCCTTTGCCTATCCGCAGCTCTCGCTCTCCCAATATCCGGAGATCGCGCCGCCGACGATCACCGTGAACGCCGCCTTCCCCGGTGCCTCCGCGGAGACGCTGGCGGACACGGTCGCGGCGCCGATCGAGCAGGAGATTAACGGCGTCGAGAACATGCTCTATATGAGCTCCTCCTCGACCTCGGCCGGCCAGGTCGCGATCACCGTCACCTTCCGCCCCGGCACCGATCTCGATGCCGCGCAGGTGCTGGTCCAGAACCGGGTGGCATTGGCCGAGCCGCGCCTGCCCGAGCAGGTCCGCCAGATCGGCGTCACCGTCGCCAAGCAGTCCCAGGGCTTCCTGATGATCGTGGCGCTGACCTCGACCGATCCGTCGGTCGACATCGATTATGTCGGCAATTACGCCAATTCGCGCCTCAGGGATCGGCTGCTGCGCCTGCCCGGCGTCGGCGGTGTTACCGTCTTCGGCGGCGGCAATTATTCGATGCGCGTCTGGATCGATCCCGACCGCGCCGCCGCCCGCAACCTCACCGCCGCCGAGATCGTCGCCGCGCTGCGCACCCAGAACGTCCAGGTCGCCGGCGGCGCGATCGGCCAGCCGCCCGCCGGCTCGGGCAATCCCGCCTTCGAGCTTCCGGTCGAGGTACAGGGCCGGTTGCGCGACCCGGCGCAATTCGCCGACGTCGTCATCAAGACCGACGCGAACGGCGCGATCACCCGCGTCCGGGACGTCGCTCGGGTCGAGCTGGGCAGCCAGGATTACGGCATCCGGGGCAGCTTCGACGGGCAGCGCGGCGTCGCCCTCGCCATCGTCCAGCAGCCGGGCTCCAACGCGCTCGACGCGGCCAATCTGGTGCTCGCCGAAGTCGAGGCCGCGTCCCGCGAATTCCCGCCGGGGGTGCGCTATTCCATCCCCTACAACCCGACCGAATATGTCGAGGCGTCGGTCGAGGCGGTGCAGAGCACCTTGCTCGAAGCCGTCGTGCTCGTCGTTCTCGTCGTCATCGTCTTCCTGCAGACCTGGCGCGCGGCGATCATCCCGATCATCGCCATCCCCGTCTCCCTGGTCGGTACCTTCGCCGTGCAGCTCATGCTCGGCTTCTCGATCAATTCGCTGTCGCTGTTCGCGCTCGTGCTTGCGGTCGGCATCGTCGTCGACGACGCCATCGTCGTCGTCGAGGCGATCGAGAAGCATATCCGCGAGGGGCTGAGCCCGCGCGAGGCCGCGCACCGGACGATGAAGGAGGTCTCCGGCGCGCTGATCGCGATCGGGCTGGTGCTGACCGCCGTGTTCGTGCCGACCGCCTTCATCTCGGGCATTCCCGGCATCTTCTACCGCCAGTTCGCGGTGACGATCAGCGCCGCCGCCCTGATCTCGCTCCTGGTCTCGCTGACGCTGTCGCCGGCGCTCGCCGCGCTCCTGCTCAAGCCGCACGAGCCCGGCCACGAGAAGCAGGGCAATCGCTTCACCCGCCCGCTCCGCCGCGCCGCCAACGCCTTCAATAACGGCTTCGACCGGCTGTCGGAGCGCTACGGCCGGCTGACCGGCAAGGCGGTCCGGCGCGGGGCGGTGATGCTGGTCATCTATGCGGGCCTGCTGGTGATGACCGGCTGGCGCCTCACCGCGACGCCGACGGGCTTCATCCCCGAACAGGACCAGGGCATCCTCATCGGCGTCGTCCAGCTGCCGCCGGGCGCCTCGCTCGACCGGACCGAGGCGGTGCTGAACCGCACCCGCGAGATCGCCCAGCGGACGGCGGGCGTCGACGGCACGGCGACCTTCGCCGGCCTGGACGGCGCGAGCTTCTCCCAGGCCTCGAACAGCGGCGTACTCTTCATCCGGCTCAAGCCGCAGGGCGAGCGGCAGAGCGCGACCGAACTCGCCGCCGGGCTCACCGGCGCGATCGCAGCGCAGCAGCAGGGCGCGAACGTCTTCTTCCTGTCGCCGCCGGCCGTGCCCGGCCTCGGCAATGGCAGCGGCTTCACGATGATGCTGCAGGACCGCTCCGGCGCCGGCTATCGCGCGCTGGAGGGCGCGACCATGCAAATGATGGGCGCCGCGCAGCAGGAGCAGCGCGTCACCCAGGTCTTCTCTTTGTTCAACACCGCCTCGCCGCGCATCCAGGCGGACGTGGACCGCGACCGCGCGCAATTGCTGGGCGTGCAGCCGGCACAGGTGTTCGACGCGCTCGGCACCTATCTGGGCTCGACCTATGTCAACGACTTCAACCTGCTCGGCCGCACCTTCCGCGTGACCGCGCAGGCGGAGCCGTCGGCGCGCGACAGCATCGCCGATATCGGCCGCATCCAGGTCCGCTCGGCGAACGGGGCGATGGTGCCGCTCTCCTCGGTCGCCAGCTTCCGCGAGGATAGCGGGCCGGTGCGCGTGGTGCGCTACAATCTGTTCCCGGCGGTCGAGCTGCAGGGCATGGCCGCGCCTGGCATCTCCTCGGGCGACGGCCTCGCGGCGATGGAGGCGCTGGCCGATCAGACGCTGCAGCAGGGCTTCGCCTATGAATGGACGGGCCTCGCCTTCCAAGAGAAAGCGGCGGGCTCGACGGCCGTGCTGATCTTCCTGATGGCGGTGATCTTCGTCTTCCTGGTGCTCGCCGCCCAATATGAGTCGCTGACCTTGCCGCTCGCGGTGATCCTGATCATCCCGATGTGCATCCTCGCGGCCCTGCTGGGCGTGAACCTGCGGGGGCAGGACAACAACATCCTGACCCAGATCGGCCTGATCGTGCTGGTCGCGCTCGCAGCGAAGAATGCGATCCTGATCGTCGAGTTCGCCAAGCAGGCGGAGGAGCATGACGGGCTCAGCCCGATGGCCGCCGCCGTCCGCGCCGCCCAGTCCCGCCTGCGCCCGATCCTGATGACCAGCTTCGCCTTCATCTTCGGCGTGATCCCGCTCGCCATCGCCTCGGGGCCGGGCGCGGAAATGCGTCAGGCGCTCGGCACGGCAGTCTCCTTCGGAATGCTGGGCGTGACCATCTTCGGCCTGATCTTCACGCCGATCTTCTACGTCGTCAGCCGCGCGCTGGGCGACCGCGTCGCCCGCTGGTGGCGGCGCGGCAAGCCGAAGCCCGCCGTCGGTCCCGGCATGCAGCCGGCGGAATAAGAGTCACCGTCATGAAGCAGCTTCTCCTCCCCCTCGTCAGTTCGCTGGCCCTTGCCGCCTGCACCGTCGGCCCGAACTATGCCCGCCCCGAAAGCCCGCAGGCGGCCGGCGGCGCCTTTCTGGGCGCGGCCAATCCGGCCTTCGCGCCCGCCGAGCCGCCGGCCGGCTGGTGGCGGCTCTATCAGGATCCGGTGCTCGACCAGCTCGTCGAGGATGCCTTCGCGCACAATACCGACCTGCGCGTCGCCACCGCGAATCTGGCCCGCGCCCGCGCCTTGCTGCGCGAGACCAGGGCCGGCCGGCTGCCGCAGGTGGGAGTCAGCGCGGGGGGGAACTATGCGCGCGTGCCGGAGAGCCAGAGCGTTCCCGGCGCGGACCGCGAGGGCAGCGCCTTCGACGTCGGCCTCGACGTCTCCTATGAGGTCGACCTGTTCGGCCGGGTCCGGCGCGGCATCGAGGCCGGCCGCGCCGATGTCGCCGCCGAGGAGGCGGCGCGCGACGCGGCCAGGGTGCTCGTCGCCGCCGAGACGGCGCGGGCCTATGCCGACGCGGCCGCCGCCGCCCAGCGGCTCGAGGTCGCCGAGCGCAGCCTCGACCTTATCGATCGCACCCGCACGGTCACCATCCGTCGCTTCGAGGCGGGCCGGGGAACCGGGCTCGACGTTGCTCGCGTCACCTCCCTGTTCGAGCAGCAGCGCGCCTCCCTGCCCCCGCTTCGGGCCGAGCGCGACGGGGCGTTGTTCCGCCTCGCCGCGCTCACCGGCCGCGCGCCCGCCGCATTGTCCCCCGCGGCGGGTGCGCGCCGGACTGTGCTGCGGCTCGACCGGCCGATCCCGGTCGGCGACGGCTGGCAATTGCTCGCCCGCCGCCCCGACATCCGCGAGGCAGAGCGCCGGCTCGCCGCCTCCACCGCGCGGATCGGCGTGGCCACGGCGGACCTTTATCCGCGAGTCACTCTGGGCGGCGAGGTCGGCGCGAGCGGGCCGTCGCTCGGCAGCCTGTTCACCGGCGGCCCGTTCCGCTGGCTGCTCGGCTCGCTGATCAGCTGGTCGTTCACCGATCAGGAGACGGTGCGCGCCCGGATCCGCGCCGCCGAGGCGACGAGCGAAGCCGATCTCGCCCGCTTCGACGGCGCCGTGCTGACCGCCTTGCGCGAAACCGAGACCGCTCTGTCCGCTTATCGCCACGAGCTGGACAGGCGGACCGCTTTGACCGCCGCCCGCGACGCCGCGGGGCGCGCGGCCGAGTTGGAGCGGCTGCGGCTGCGCGAGGGCCGTTCGGACTCGCTGGCCGTGCTGGACGCGGAACGCACCTTGGCCGCGGCCGAGACGGCGCTGGCGGATTCCGACGCGCGTCTGGTCTCGAACCAGATCGACCTGTTCCGCGCCTTGGGCGGCGGCTGGCAGGTGGAGACCCCGCCGGCTGCCTGAGATCGCGATGCGCCGCTAGGCCGGGGTGACGCGCACGGGCAGTGACGCAAGCGCGTGGAGCGTGTTGTTGAGCCGCCGCGTCGGCGCGCCACCGAACGCGATCCGGGCGATGCGCGGCAGCATCGCGTTCAGCACCACCTCCGCCTCCTGCCGCGCCACCATCTGCCCGAGGCATTGGTGAATGCCGAAGCCGAAGCCGACATGGCCGCTCGCGGTGCGGCCGATGTCGAAGGCGTCGGGCGTCGTCCAGCGCAGGGGATCCCGGTTGGCGGCGCCGAGGAAGAGGATCACCTTCGCGCCCTCGGGCAGCGCCGTCCCGGCCATTTCGGTCGCCCGGGTCGTCGTCCGGAAGAAGATCTGGACGGTGGAATCCCAGCGCAGCGATTCCTCGAAGGCCTTCCTGGCGAGCGAGGGGTCGTCGCGCAGCCGCGTCCACTGGTCGGGATGGCTGGCGAAGCCGAGCATCAGATTGGCGATGCCGTTGACGGTCGTATCCACGCCGGCGGTGAGCAGGGAGCGGACGAGCCGCTCGGCCTCCGCCGCGCTGCACTCGCCCCGGTCGGCGGCGCGATAGACCTCGAGCCCCCAGCCGCCTTCCTTGAGATTCTCGCGCCGGCACGCCTCCGCCACCCAGGCGATCGCCTCGCGCGCCTCCGCCTCGGTACGCCTGAAATGCTCGTTCCGCGGCCCGAAGGCGTTGAAGGTGGCGACCGCATAGGGAAGCAGCAGGCTGCGCCCGTCGTCGCGCAGGCCCATCGCGTCGGGAAAGACCGAGAGCGGAAAGACTTCCGCCAGATCGGCGACGGCGTCGAACCTGCCGCGTGCCACCAGCGTCTCGACGAGCGCGTCCGCCCGGTCCTGCCAGACCGGCCGCAAGGTCTTCAGGGCCGCGAGGTTGACGACGCGGTTCATGAGCCGCCGGGTGCGGTCGTGCAGCGGCGGATCCGCCTCGAGCAGCAGCGACGGCGGCCGCCAGGGCGTCTCGAGCGCAAAATCCGCGAGGCCGACGCCTCGCGAGGAGCAATAGGTCTCCCAATCCTGCAGCGCCGCCGCCACCTCGGCGTGACGGGCCATGCCATAGGCGCCCCAGGCCGGCATCGCGAAGACCGGGCCGGCATCGCGGAGCGCCGCATGGAAGCGATAGGGATCGGCCAGGAATTCATCCGAGAACGGATCGACGGCGACCTCCGGGACGGAAACGCGCGTAGCGACCGACATCGACATCTCCTGATCAATCACTATACTGACTTATCAGAACAGGACATATCGCCGCCGCCTCGAAACGACAAGGCGCAACCGGCGGGGGAGCAGGTCGGATGGGAACGGACAGCGCGGATATCGAGGTCGATGTTGTCGTCGTGGGCGCGGGCGGCGCCGGGATGACGGCGGCGGCCGAGGCGGCGGCGGCGGGATTGAAGGTCGTGATCATCGAGAAAGCGCAGGTGGTGGGCGGCACGACCCGGCTGTCGGTCGGCTCGATCATGGCGGCGGGCGGCGATTTCCAGCGGCGCGCCGGGATCGCGGACAGCCCCGCCGAGCATGACCAGGACCTGGCCAGGATCAGCGGCGCGCTCGGCGCGCACGACGATCCGGACTTGCGCAAGCTGCTCACCGACAATGTCGCCGACACGGTCCGCTTCCTGCAGTCGATCGGCGTCAACTTTCTCGGCCCGCTGCCGCAGCCGCCGCACGAGAAATCCCGCCTGCACCAGGTGATGCCGACCTCGCGCGCTTATGTGCACCGGCTGGAGAAATTGTGCCGCCGGCGCGGCGTCGAGATCCGCGTCGGCACGCGGCTCACCGCGCTGATCGTGACCGAAGGTCGGGTGACCGGCGTCGTCGCCGAGCGGGACGGCCGACCGGTCAGGCTGCGCGCGACGCGCGGCGTCGTGCTCGCCTCCGGCGACATGGGCGCGAACAACGCGCTGATGCACGCGCATATGAAGAGCTGGGCCAAGGGGATCGAACCCTATAATCCGCACAGCACCGGCGACGGGCAGGTCGCGGCGGCGGCGATCGGCGGCCAGATCGTCTCGCGCAAGGAGCTCGGGCCCGAAATGGCGGCGGCGATCCGCTTCGTCCGGCCGGGACCAAGCTGGCTGCACCGCGTCCCGCCTTATCCCTGGCTCACCCGGGCGATGATCCTGGCCCAGAAGCTCCTGCCGGCCGCGCTGATCCGGCCCTTCACGATGAAGTTCCTGACCACCGCTCTGGGCCCGGACCGGGGCGTCTACGAGCAGGGCGCGATCCTGGTGAACCGCAAGGGCGAGCGCTTCGTCGACGAGCTGCGCGCGCCCGCCATCCACCTCACCGAGCAGCCAGAGGGCGAGGCTTATATCGTCTTCGACGGCCGCTTCGGCCGCAAATTCTCCGCCTGGCCCTATTTCATCTCCACCGCGCCCGGCGTCGCCTTCGCCTATCTGCGCGACTATCGCGCGGCGCGGCCGGATCTCTACAACGAGGCGCGCTCGATCGCGGAGCTGGCCGCAAGGCTCGGCATGCCCGCCGATGCGCTCGCGGCAACGATCGCCGCGACCAATGCCGGCCGCGAGGAGGCGCTGCGACTCGTCGAGCCGCCTTATTACGCGCTCGGCCCCGTGAAGACTTGGGTGCTGGTCGGCTCGATCGGCCTGGCCGTGAACACCCGCCTGGAAGTGCTGGACGCCGACCGCAGGGCCATTCCGGGCCTTTACGCCGTCGGGCAGGCGGGCGTCGGCGCGATGTTCCTCTCCGGCCACGGCCACGGGCTCGGCTGGGCCTTTACCTCGGGCCGGCTGGTCGCCCGCTCTCTCGCCGCGGCGGCGCCTTCGGCCCAAGGTCCGGACTGAATCGGACCTGGCGCGGATCGACCCAACGGAGTCACCCGGCGAAGGCCGGGACCAATGCACACGGACGCTCGAGGGAAGGGCGGTCGCGTCGGTAGCCATTCCCCCGCCGGCTATGTTCGTGGGTCCCGGCCTTCGCCGGGATGACTATGAAATCACGCACAAAACGGCTTCGACTATCGACTACGGATCCAGGTGACTACGCCCCCTCAGGCCGCCAGCGCCTCCGCCCGCTCCGGCGCCTTGACGATGAGCCGGTGCATCTCGCGCCGGTGGCCGGCATAGTCGTTGACCGCATAATGCCAGGTCTGGCGGTTGTCCCAGAAGGCGATCGCGCCCTTCGTCCAGCGGAAGCGGCAGGTATATTCGGGCCGCAGCACGTGCCGGTAGAGCGCCTCGAGCAGCGGGATGCTCTCCTCGCGCGTCCAGCCGACGAAGCGGTGCGTGTAGGCGGGATTGACGTAGAGGACGGGCCTGCCGGTCTCGGCATGGACCCGGACCACCGGGTGGACGCAATCGTCTGAATTGACCTTGGCGCGGCCGAACTTGCCGTCCGGATCGCCGGTGCGCTCGGCGGTCTGCGCGATCAGGAAGGCGGAGGACTGGACCGCCTCAAGCCCCTCGATCTGCTGCCGAAGATAGGCGGGGAGATGGGCATAAGCGGCGGCCGTATTGGCGAAGAGCGTGTCGCCGCCATAAGGCGGAACCTCGCGGCTGTAGAGGATCGTGCCCATGCAGGGGTTCGGCCGGTGCGCCTGATCGGTATGCCATTCGTCGCCGATATTGCTCTTCTCTTCCGGCTCCTTGCGGATGATCTCCACCTGCGGATGGCCGTCCATCGCGACGATGGTGGGGCTGTTGTTGCGGAACAGCTCGCCGAATCTCTCGCCGAAGGCGATGTAGCGCTCGAGGCTCAGTTCCTGATCGCGGAAGAAGATCACCGCATGGTCGTTGAGCGCGGCGCGGATGTCCGCATAGATTTGCGCGTCCTCGCAGGTGGCGAGATCGACGCCCGAGATTTCGGCGCCGATATTGCCGGTTACCTTGGTGACTTTCATGCTCCGCCTCCGGGAAAAATCATATCACTGACACAAAATCCGCACAACCATATGGGGTCAGGCCAGAGCGAGCGCGTCGCTCGCGCGCTTCGCGCCCTCGGTCAGCGCGCTGAGCTTGGCCCAGGCGATCTGCGGGTGGGTGCGTCCGCCGAAACCGCAATCGGCGCCGGCCATCATATGCGCCGCGCCGACCCGGTCGGCGAAGCGGCGGATGCGCTGGGCGACCAGGTCCGGATGCTCGATCACGTCGGTGCTGTGGGTGATGCAGCCGGGAACGATGACCTTCCCCTCGGGCAAGGTCACAGTCTCCCAGACATCATATTCATGCTCGTGGCGGGCATTGGCGGCCTCGAACAGATAATATTTCGCCTTCACGCTGAGCATGATGTCGACGAGATGCGCCATTTCGAGATCGTGGGCGTGCGGCCCGTGCCAGCTGCCCCAGCAGAGATGGTAGCGGATCATCTCCTCGGGCACGTTGGCCAAGGCGTGGTTCAGCGCCTCGACCCTGAGCGCGCAGCGCTTGCGGAAGGCGTCCAGCCCCATGGCCATGCCGATCCGGTCCCACAAGGCGGGCAGCCAGGCATCGTCGACCTGGACGAGCACGCCCGCTCTCGCGATGGTTTCATATTCGACCCGCATCGCTTCCGCCAAGGCGAAGAGATACTCCTCGTCGGTAGCATAATAGGCATTGGGGTGATCGACCTCGTAGCTCGACGGCGCGACGCTGGTCATGAAGACCGGCGCGTCGCCCGCGGCGCGCTTCAGCAGGTCGACCTCGCGCGCGAGCGCCGCCTCCGCCTTGTAGGAGACCGGGCCGCTGCAGACGATGATCGGCCGCTCGTCCGGCTCGCGCTGGCCGGGCCGGAAGAAGAGGGTGCCGCGCTCGGCCGCATAACGGTAGAAATCCGCGAACTCCTCCCGGTCCTTGCCGAGATAGGCCGCCCTCGGCCCGACCGGGGCGCGTTGCTCGAAGCCGTCCAGCCGGCGCACCGCATATTCGACCCAGCCGCCGCCCTTGGTATATTCCCCCTCGTTGATCACATCGAGGCCGATCTCCCGCTGCCGGGCGACGACCGCCTCGACCGCATGGGACAGCCGCGCCTCGGCGCCCGGCGCGTCCGGATCGAGCGGTTCGAGGTCCGGCAGGCTGCCGACATGGGTGGTGCGGATCCGGGTCATTATCCTCTCCCTCTCAAGCGGTGGCGCGCAGGGCCGGGCCGGCCTCGCGGGCGATCGTCTCGGCGGCCAGCAGCCCGAAGACCGAGGCCTTGGAGAGACCGCCCGTATAGCCGGTGAACGGCCCGCCCTCGAGCCCGCCGGTCGCCGCGCCCGCGGCGAAGAGGCCGGGGATCGGCGCGTCGTTCCGGTCGAGCACGCGCATCTCGCCGTCGATCGCGATGCCGCCCATCGTGTAGGTGAGGCCGGCGCAGACCGGCACGGCATGGAAGGGCGCGCGCTGGATCGGCATCGGCGCGACGCGGGCGGCCGTGCGCGGCGGCGACAGCGCGTCCGCCGTGCCCGCGGCGACGGCCGCATTATAGGCCTGGACGGTCGCGGCGAGCCGCCCCGGCGGCAGGCCGACGGCGACCGCGAGCGTGTCCAGATCGTCCGCCCGGGTTACGGCGCCGCCGGCGCGTTCCAGGTTCGGATTGGGCGCGAGCACGGCCTCGCGGGCGGGGCCCTGCCAGGCGGCATCGTCGCAGATCACGATTGCGGAGAGGGGATCGGCCATGCGCGCGATCGCATTGGCGATCGAGACGCCGCCCAGCCCCTCGTCGGTGAAGCGATTGCCCTCGCCGTCGACGATCAGCCCGGAGACCGCCATGGAATCGATCATCGGATGCGGCCAGAGCTGCTCGTTGAACATCGCGTCGCGGTGCAGGACATGGCCGTAGAAGCAATCGAGGGTGCTGAGCTTCGCGCCCACGGCCTCGGCCATGCGCAGGCCGTCGCCGCGGCCGGTCTGGGCGTTGCGCTGGCGCACCTTTTCGGGCGCCGGCGAGATATGGGCCCCGACCAGCTCGGGATCGGCCTGGAAGCCGCCATCGGCGATCAGCACGGCGCGCGCGCCGAAGCGGAGCCGCGCGCCGTCGCGCTCGGCGTCGACACCGGCGATCCGGCCCTCCTCGACCAGCAGCGCCATGGCGCGCACGCCGCGCTCCAGCCGGCCGCCCCGCGCCGCGATGCGCTCGGCCAGGGTGCGCAGCAGCACGTCCCCGCCCCGGCCTTTCCAGTGCATGCCGAATTGCTGGAGCCGCGGCGGCGCCAGCACGGTGCTGAACTCGGGCGTCGGCCCACCTTTGATGAAACGGATGCCCTGCGTGCGCAGCCAGTCGACCGTGCGCTTCGCATTGCCGGCCAGCGCGTCGGCGAGGGCCGGATCGGCATGGCCGCGCGTCGCCGCCTCGATATTGGCGCGCGCCTCGGTCGGGCCGACCTGGATGTCGTTCATCGCGACGTGGAAGATGCCGCCGGTGATGCGCGAGTTGCACATATAGTCGGCGTCGGCGCCCGCCTCGAGGACGAGCACGCTCAGCCCCAGCTCGGTCGCGCGGGCGGCCGCGGCCAGCCCCGCCAGCCCGCCGCCGATGATCACCAGATCGTTGATCCCCGACTCCACGCTCGCCTCTCCTTCCGGCCTTCTGGTACGACCCGTTGCGCCACTCTTGACACAATCCACCGCGAAATGAAATGTCAGAGGTATGATTTTTTGTTGAAGAGCACGGCCCGCAGGCGGTCGGACGAAGTGGCCGACGCGTCGCTTCCGTTGATCGGCGCGCGAGGCGGATCGTGGATCGAGGGCAATGCCCGCTGGCAAACGGCATCGGGCCGGGAAGAGGAGCCGAAATGGACGCCGAACCAACCTATATCATCGTTCGCATGAGCTTGAAATATAAGCTTCTTCTGGCGATTCTCGGGGCTCTCCTGCCGCCGACCCTGATCGTCCTTCTGGCCTGGCCAAACCTCGGCCCAACCCTGTGGATCGCGGCCGGACTGGCCGGCGTCGCCGCGCTTTTCCTGATGCTGCTCTTCCTCGAGATCGTCCGGGTGATCGCCGATACCCTGCTCCCGCGCTAGCCGCGATCGCGAGACATATCGGATAATCAGTACTATGCCTAAGACCAGCCGCCGCCGGCCAGATGACCGCCGTCCACGGGCAGAGCGATGCCGGTGACATAGGCGCCCGAGTCGCCGCACAGATAGGCGACCGAGGCGGCGATGCTCTCGGCGGGGAGGAAGACGCTGGCGCCGAGACCGGTCCGGAGCTTCTCCAGGGCGTCCGCCTCGCTCAGCCCCTCTTCCGCCATCAGCCGGTCGAGCCGCCCCTGCTGGCGCGGCGTCCAGGTCGAGCCGGGGCAGACCGCGTTGCAGGTGATGCCGGTGCCGGTCAGATCGAGCGCGACGGCCTTGGTCATGCCGATCATGCCCGTCTTCGTGGTGACATAGTCGATGCGCCGCTGCGAGGCCATCAGCCCGAAGCCCGACGCGATGTTGACGATCCGGCCCCAGCCGCGCGTGCGCATGTGCGGCAGCGCGCCGCGGATCAGGTGGAACGGCGCGGTGAGATTCACGGCCAGCGCCAGCCGCCAATCCTCCGGCGCGATCGTCTCGATCGACTCCCGCGTGCGCACGGCGGCATTGTTGACGAGGATGTCGAGCGAGCCGAACGCGGCCACGGTGGAGCGGACCAGCGCATCGATCTGCGCCTCCGAGGTCAGGTCCGCGCATTCGAACGCGGCCTTGGTGCCATGCTCGTCCCTGAGCCGGCGGACGATCGGGTTGAGGTCCGCCGGCCGGGTGATGTCGGTGAGCATGACCTTGGCGCCGAGCGCTGCGAGCGCATGGGCGGTGGCGAGGCCGATGCCCTGCACCGAGCCGGTGATCAAAGCCGTCTTGCGGGCGAGCGGGCGGGCGGCGGCGCGGGCGGATGCGGGGCTCTTCGCCCTGGATATGGTCTTCCCGGCCATCAGGCGCGCTCGAACAGGACGTGGAGCGCCTTCGGCCCGCGATTGCGGAAGCCGATATAGCGGACCTCATGGTCGGGATCGAGCCGCAGGTCCCGGGTGCGGTCGAGCAGCCGGTCCATCGCGACCGTGGTCTCGCGGCGCGACAGATAGGCGCCGACGCACATATGCGGGCCCCAGCCGAAGCTGAGATGGGGCGGCAGGCCCTTCGCGGTGAAGCGGTGGATGTCGAAGCGGTCGGGATCGGGCCAGACCTCCGGGTCGCGGTTCGCGGCGCCCCGCATCCCGTAGAGCCGGGTGCCGGGCTGCATCGTCAGGCCGCCGACCTCGACCTCGTTCTGGGCGAAGCGCATGATCGGCTGGTTGGGCGAGTGGAGGCGCAGCGTCTCCTCGATCGCCGGCTTAAGCAGCGCCCGGTCCTCGCGCACCTGGCGAAGCTGGTCGGGATGGGAGAGGAGCAGATAGATCAGGCTCGAGACGAGCCGCTTCGTGGTCTCGACCCCGGCCACGACCAGGATCATCGTGTTGGCGAGCAGCTCCTCGGCGCTGAGCTTGCCGCCGTCCTGCTCTGCCTGGACCAGCTCGGTGATGAGGTTTCCGGACGGGCTGCGCCGTTCCTCCGCGAGCCGGGCCGCGAACATGGCGCGGAGGGCGGCGAGCTTTTCGGGATAATCCTTCTGCAGTTCGGCATTGGCGGGATTGGCTTCGGCCTCGAGCATCTCGTCGGCCGTCTTCACCATCCACTTCTCGCGGGAACGGTCGACGTTGAGCAGGAGGCTGATCACGCGCGTCGCCATCGGCTCGGCCAGCTCGTCGACCAATTCGGCCCGGCCGCGATCGATGAACCGGTCGATCATCTCGTCGGCGATCCCGACCAAGGCGGGCTCCACCGCATTGGCCAGGCCGCGCGGCGAGAAGGCCGGGTTGATCAGCTTGCGCAGCCGCGCGTGATTGGCGCCGGCGAGCTGCATCACATAGGGAATGGGCGGATTGCCGTCGGGCGAGTTGTAGAAATTGACCGCGTCCTCGGCGATCCGGCGGCAATCGGCGTAGCGGGTGACGATATAGGCCTGCAGCCCCTCGTGCCAGAAGACGGGCGCCTCGCGGCGCAGCCGTTCGAAGATCGGATAGGGATCCTCGGCGAAGGGTCCGGATTCGAGTGCGAACTGCTCCACGTGACCTTTCCCGTCAGGCGACGCCCAGCATCTTGCGGACGCTGGTCGACGAGGTGGTGTATTGGAAGACGACCTTCCGGTCCGGATGGACGATGCGGCGCGCGGCGTGGGCCATCAAGGCGGCCTCGTGGAACCCGCTGAGGATCAGCTTCAACTTCCCCGGATACCAGTTGATATCGCCGATCGCGAAGATGCCGGGGACCGAGGTCTCGAAGCGCTCGGTGTCCACGGCGATCAGCTCGCCCTCCAGCCTGAGGCCCCAATTGGCGATCGGGCCGAGCTTCATGGTGAGGCCGAAAAAGGGCAGGAGCCGGTCGGCGGCGAGGGCCGTCTCCCCGGCCGGGCCGGTGATCGTCACCTCGCGCAGCAGGCCGTCGCCGCCGGCGAGCCGGGCGACGCTGCCCTGCATGAAGGTCAGCAGCCCCGCCGCCTCCAGTTCGCGCATCCGCGCGACCGAGGCGGGTGCGGCGCGGAATTCGTCGCGACGATGGACCAGGGTGATGCGCTCGGCATGGGGCTGCAGGTTGATCGCCCAGTCCAAAGCGGAATCGCCGCCGCCGACCACGACGATGGAGCGGCCGGCGAAATCGGCGATCCGGCGCACCGAATAGAAGACGCTCCGGCCCTCATAATCCTCGATGCCGGGAATGGGCGGGCGCTTCGGCTGGAAGGAGCCGCCGCCGGCCGCGATCACCACCACCGGCGCGCGCAGGCGGGTGCCGGCGTCGGTGACGACACGGAAGCCGCCCGCCTCGAGCCGGTCGATCGCCGCGACCATCTCGCCGCAATGGAAATCGGGCTTGAACGGTGCGCATTGCAGCAGCAGCTGGTCGACCAGCTCCTGCGCGCCGATCGCGGGATAGCCGGGAATGTCGTAGATCGGCTTCTCCGGATAGAGCTCCGCGCATTGGCCGCCCGGCCGGTCCAGGATGTCGACCAGATGGCAGGACAGGCCGGCGAGGCCGAGCTGGAAGACGGCGAAGAGCGCCGCCGGCCCGGCGCCGACGATGACGACGTCCGTCTCGATCTCCGGCCCGGCCTCGGCGCCGCCCGCGACGATGGTCCAGGTCTCCCTGCTCACATCTGCCTCTCGGGCACGCGCAGCACCAGCCCGTCCAGTTCGGCCGCGACAAGGATCTGGCAGGACAGGCGGCTGTTCGGCCGGGGCTCGAAGGCGCATTCGAGCAGATCGTCCTCGCCGGGCCCGGCGCCGCCGACCAGATCGGCCCAGGCCGCGTCCACATAGACGTGGCAGGTGGCGCAGGAGCAGCCGCCGCCGCATTCGGCGACGATGCCGGGAACGTAGTTGCGCGTCGCCGCCTCCATGACGGATTCGCCGAGCTCGGCCTCGATCTCGGTCGAGTCGCCGTCATGGCCGATGAAGGTGATGGTCGGCATGTTCCTCTTCCCGTCCGCACTTCGTTTTTGGCGTTATAGTCTGTATTATGAGTTTTTCAACTCCGCCGTGGGGGCCTCATGACTTCCTCTCTATGGATGTGGTTCCGGTTGACCCTGAGACTGTGAATGTCATAATGCTACATAAGAAACTTTCGGAGGGAGAGCGGGCGATGGATCTGGCACAGCTTATCGAGGCGGGCCGGGCGCCCGCGGCGGAGTTCATCGCCCGGTCTCACCGGATGCTGATCGACGGCTTGTGGGTCGAGGCGGCCAGCGGCGAGACGATCGAGGTGCGCGATCCCGCGACCGGCGAGATCATCGCCCATGTTCCCGCCGGCGGCGAGGCCGATATCGACCGCGCCGTCGCCGCCGCCCGCCGCGCCTTCGAGGAAGGGCCCTGGCCCGCGCTGAAGGGTCCGGAGCGCGCGAAACTGATCTGGAAGCTCGCCGACCTGATCGAGCGCGAGGCCAACGCGCTCAGCGTGATCGAGACCACCGACATGGGCGTCACCTTTCGGGCGGCGCGGCTCGGCGCGATCGGCACCTCGCCCGATGTCGCCCGCTATCTCTCCGGCTGGGCCGGCCGGCTCTATGGCGACACCATCCCCGCCACCGCCGGCGAATGGCACGTCTACACCCTGCGCGAGCCCTGCGGCGTGGTCGGCCAGATCATCCCCTGGAACGTGCCCTTCGGCATGGCCGTGCAGAAGGTCTGCGCGGCGCTCGCCGCCGGCTGCACGGTGGTCATGAAGCCGGCCGAGCAGACGCCGCTCTCCACGCTTCGCCTCGGCGAGCTGATCGAGGAAGCGGGCTTCCCCAAAGGCGTGGTCAACATCGTCACCGGCTATGGCAAGGCGGCCGGCGCCGCGCTCGCCGCCCATCCGGACGTTGACAAGGTCACCTTCACCGGCTCCACCGCGACCGGCAAGTCGATCCTCGCCGCCTCGGTCGGCTCGCTGAAGCGGGTGACGCTCGAGCTCGGCGGCAAGTCGCCGGTGATCATCCTGGACGATGCCGATCTCGACGCGGCGATTCCCGGCGCGGCGATGAGCGTCTTTTCCAATTCGGGCCAGGTCTGCGTCGCCGGCTCGCGGCTGTTCGTCCATCCGAAGGTGCTAGACAAGGTGGTCGCGGGCATTGCGGACGTGGCCGCCAAGCTGAAGCTCGGCTCCGGGCTCGACCCGGCCAACGATCTTGGCCCGGTCGTCTCCGACGTGCAGCTCAACCGGGTGCTGGGCTATATCGAGGCCGGACGGCGCGATGGCGCCGAGGTGGTACAGGGCGGCGGCCGGATCGGCAGCCAAGGCTATTTCGTCGCGCCGACCCTGTTCGTGAACACCGATCGCGAGATGTCGATCGCGCGCGAGGAGATTTTCGGGCCGGTCATCTCGGTCCTACCCATGGGCGACGACAGCCTCGAGAACCTCGCCCGCCAGGCGAACGACACCGAATATGGGCTGGCGGCGACGATCTGGACCAGGGACGTCAAGGTCGCGCACAAGCTGGCCGGCAAGATCAAGGCCGGCTCGATCCGGATCAACAGCGGCGGCAATGTCGATCCCGCCGTGCCCTTCGGCGGCTACAAGCAATCCGGCATCGGCCGCGAGCGGGGCAAGGAAGGCGTCGAGATCTACACCGAGCTGAAGACGGTGGTGGTGCAGCTCTAGGCGCCGGGGGCCGGGAAGGGATCCGGCCCCTCCCCGGTCGTCGGCACCTCGAAGGCGACGATCGTCATCGAAACCAAGGCATAATAGCCGAGGATGCCGACCAGCTCGGCCGCCGCCGGCTCGCCGAGCGCGGCGAGCAGGGCGTCATAGGTGGCCGCCGCGACCCGCCGGTCGCCCAGCAGCTCCCGGCAGAAGGCATGGGCGGCACGCTCGGCCGGATCGGCGAAGCCCGGATCTCGCCCAAGCCGGATCGCCTCGATCGCTTCGGCGGGCAGGCCGAGCCGCGTCGCGACGGGCACGTGCAGATCCCATTCGAGCCGCGCCCGCCAGTGCACCGCGGTGACCAGGATGGCGATCTCGATCAGGCGGGGCGGGACCTGCGTCTCGAACCGGCAATAGCGGCCATAGGCTTGCGCCGCCTCGGCGAGCGGCGGGCTGCGCAGCCACGACCAGTGCGGGCCGCCGATATGGCCCCGCGGCCCGGAGACGATCCGGTCATAGACCTCGCGCTGCGCGCCCGACATGGCGTCGAGCGGGATCGGCGGCATCCGTTTCATCTGTCGTCCCTCGCGCCGGAATGGCCTATGCCACGGCGACGTCCATCGCGCCCACCTGGTCGATCGCGCAATGCATCACGTCGCCGGGGAAGACCCGGCCGACCCCCTCGCAGGTGCCGGTCATGATGATGTCGCCCGGCCAGAGCGTGTAGAATTGCGAGGCCCAGGCGATCTGCTCGGCGATGGAGAGGATCATCAGGCCGGTATTCGACGCCTGCCTCTGCTCGCCATTCACGCTCAGCGAGAAATCGAGCGCCTGCGGATCGGCGATCTCGTCCTTGGTCACCAGCCAGGGGCCGAGCACCGCATAGGTGTCGATCGACTTGCGGAAGCTACGATCCTCGGGCCCGCGCACCACCATGTCGAGCGCGATCGCATAGCCGGCGACATGATCCATCGCCTCGGCCTCGCTGACCTGCGACGCCTTGCGGCCGATGACGACGCCCAGTTCCATCTCATGGTGGGTCTGCCGGTCCGGAAAGCGCAGGGTCACGCCTTCGGACGGGCCAATCAGTGCACTGACCGATTTCAGGAACAGGCCCTGCTCGCGGATCGGGCCCGAATAGCGGTTGGTGAAGGTGGCGATGTCCGCCTCCGCCTCCGCGACATGCTTCAGATAATTGGCGGGCGTGCCGACGATCTTGGTCGGGCGCCCGACCGGGCTGAGGAAGCGCACATCGCCGACAGGCCGCGCCGCCGCCGTGCTGGCGGCGCTCTCGATGCGCGGTATCAGTGTCTCGAGCCGGCCCAGCACGGGATCGCCGCCGCGGGCCGGATAATCGTCCGGGAGCATCCCTTCGAGCGCGGCGGTGACGTCGAGCACATGGTCGCCGCGGACCAGGCCGAACCGGCGATCGTCGAACCAGCAGAGCCGCATCGCCCTCTCCCAAAAGCCTCTGCCAGCGATATTGATCACAATTATGATAGTCAATAGAATGCCTGTCCGACGAATGCCCCGCGCGGAGGAACAGATGATCGAATGCTGGTGCGCGCCGACGCCGAACAGCCGGCGCGTGACGATGACGCTCGAGGAATGCGGCCTGCCTTATGTCCGCCACGAGATCGACCTCACCCGCCGCGCGCAACGCGACCCCGATTTCATGGCGACGGTCAACCCGGCCGGCGCGGTGCCGGTGATCCGGGAGTCCGAGGGGCCTGACGGACGGCCGTTCACCCTCACCCAGTCCGCCGCCATCTGTCTCTATCTCTCCGAGAAGACCGGCCTGCTGCTCCCCGCCAGTGGGACGAAGCGGGCGGAGGCGCTGCAATGGTTCGCCTTCGGCACCACGGATCTCGGCCCGGTCGGGAGCAGTCTCTACCGCCTGTCGCTGACCGAACAGGAAGGCAGCAAGGCGGTCGCGATGATCCACGAGCGGCTCTTCTTCTATTGCGAACGGCTCGATGCGCGGCTGCGCGCGCGCGCCTATCTCGCGGACGATTTCTCGCTCGCCGACATCGCCACCTATCCGATCCTCATCTCCCACTTCGTCGACACCATCCTCGCGCCCGTCCCCGGCTTCGAGGCGATGCGGCGCTGGATGGCGGAGATGGCCGCCCGCCCGGCGATCCAACGCGGACTCTAGCCTTCCTCGGCGCCGTTCGGGCGGACGAAGCTGTCGGGCATTTCGAGGAAGGTGCGCCTGGTGTGGCGCAGATGATGGCGCATCGCCCGTTCGGCGCCCGCGGGATCGCCGTTCAGGATCGCCTCGACGATCGCGCCATGCTCGGCATGGGACTGGCGGATCGCGGCGGCGTCGATGAAGCGCGCCGATTGCAGCCGCACCTGGGCGGTCAGCGCGCGGTCCAGATGCTGCTGGATCACCGGATTGCCGCTCATCTCGACGATCAGGGCGTGGAAAAGCTGGTTGAGCTTCAGATAATCGTCGGTCTCGCCGCTCTCCGCGCAGGCGGCCATGCGCCGCTCCAGGGAGAGGAGCTCGCGCCGGTCCTCGAGCCGCGCCCGGCCCGCGGCGAGCGCGCAGGCCAGCCCCTCCAGCGCCTCGCGGACCTGGTGATAGTCCCAGAGCTCCGCCCGGCTGAACTGGCGAACGACGGCGCCCCGCCGATGCTCGAGCGCGATCGTGCCTTCGGCGGCGAGCGCGCGCAGGGCCTCGCGGATCGCGCTCCGGCTGACTCCGCAGGCGGCGGTCAGCTCGCGCTCGCGCACGCGTTCGCCCGGCGACAGGCGGCCGGCGCGGATCGCGTTGCGCACGTGCTGCATGACAAGAAGGGTCGCGGACGGATCCGGCGCGCCGTCCGAGTCGGGGCCATTGGGGATCGACATCCCCCTCATCTATGGCGAATGCGGCGGCCCGTCACGCTTGCACCAGATCCCGCCAGAAGGCCCAGTTGCGCTCGACCTGCAGGTCGGCGGTCTCCTCGGCGGCATCCGCCTCCGCCCGGGTCATCGGGACGATCGTGCCGAGCTGCGCGGCGCCGGTCTGGATGCGGGCGTTGATCTCCGCATAGACGGCCCGGTAGACGGCATGGGCGACGCTCGGCCCGATGGCGGTGAAGCCGTGGCCGCGCATCAGCACGATGGCGGCATCGCCGAGCGAGTCGGCAAGCGCGGCGCCGAGCGCGCGGTTCGTGATCAGGAGGTTGGTGGCGTCCCCGGCCGTGTCGCGAATCTCGAAGAGCGGCACGCCCGTCCCCAGGAAGCCGCAGGTATGGCAGACCGCCCGGAGCGGATTCTCGCGGACCAGCCCGACGGCGACCATCGTCGGGGCATGGCTGTGCACGACCGCCTGGACGTCGGGCCGCGCCTTGTAGAGCTCGCTATGGATGAAGCGCTCCAGGAAGGTCGGCTCTCCCCCGTCCTCCGCCGGCTCGCCGTCGAGCCCGAAGTCCAGGATGTCGCCTTCGGTCACCAGGCCCGGCGCCATCCGTTTCGCCAGCAGGAAGCGGTCGGGCCGCTCGGGATGGCGCGCGCTGACATGGCCGAACCCGTCCAGCACCTGGTGGTGAAGCAGGATATGGTTGGCGAGGACGATCGACGATTTGAGCGCCGCGACCGCGTCCGATTCCATCGCCCCCTCCCGATCGCGGCGCGGCAGCGCCGTTCAGTCCCGATAGTCTTCCTTCAGCAGGTCGATGCGGAACAGCATCTCGCTGTTGCTCACCTCGAACAGCCGCGCCTGGCTGTCCGCCTTGTGGCGCAGCCAATTGTTCTTCGGGACGACGAGGATATCATGTTTCGACCAGCGATACTGCCGGTCCCCGATCCAGCTTTCGCCGCTGCCGTCGACCGCGAGCAGCACCGCATCGGCATTGGTGCGGCGCGCGCGCGTGGTCGCGCCGGCGTCCAGGCCGATCATCCGGCAGTCCAGCGTCGACATCGCCGCGCCGCCGGTCAGCGGGTTGATGTAGCGCACCGACCGGGCGCCGTCCGGTCCGGGCGGGGCATGGTCGATCACCCGCGCGACATCGGCATAGGGATAGCCGAAGACCGGCGAGTGCGGCGGCACGGCCTCGATGTCGGTCGGCAGCAAATTGGGGGCGGCGAAGGCCTTGTCCGACAAGGTCGGCGGCGGCTCGGTCATCGGCCCGCCCTCGAAGGTGGTCGTGCCGATCGCATTGTGGAAGGGCGCGTCGAGCACGTCGAGCCAGATCACCGGCTCGCTGCCGGCGTGGAAATGCTCGTGCCAGCAATCGCCCGGCGTGAGCAGCATGTCGCCGACATGCATCTCGACCGGCTTGCCATTGACCAGGGTGGTGGCGCCCGCGCCCTCGAGCACGAAGCGCAGCGCGTTGATCGAATGGCGGTGCGGCCGCGCCGTCTCGCCGGGCAGCAGGATCTGGATGGCGGCGGCGAGATTGCCGACGGTGGATTCGTCCTCCGCCGAGGCCGGATCGGGATTCATCAGCCGCAGCACGCGCCGCTCGACCACCTCCGGGGAGGTCAGCTTCGCCGCCTCATGGGCGCAGCGGGCGATGTCGCGCCAGGACCAGAGCCCGCCCTTGCGCGGCGCCTCCGTCGGCTGGTGGGCGGAGCTCTCCCAGAGCGGCGACAGCAGGACATCGCGCCAGCCCGCTCTCAGACTGTCGCGATCGCCTTCCGAAGTCGCCGGCAAGACCGACATGAAGAAGCCCCTCCTGGCGGCGAAAGCGCCGCTGTCCACCGCGCCTTCGGCGGCGCTGTATCCGGACGCTACAAATTCATCATAACACTGTCAATGTGAGAGTTTTTCCGGTTGCCGACCGGTCGGAAACGGGGGTGGAGCGGGGCGGGATGAGGGCAAGGAGGGCCGCATCGCGGCGTGCTGCCGCCACGCGCGCCGCGCCATTTCAGCATTTCGTCTGACCATAATTTTCACGACCAAAATCAGCATTTTGTAAGAGATACTATGCCGAATAGCGGGCGAATTTTCGTCCGCTATTGTATATCTTGTCGGACAGGATTAAGCCTGAGTCCGCAAATCCGATTGTCGGCCACGAGCGGCTCCGAAGCCAGGCGCGACTAGCATCAGGATACAGACAATGGCCCCTCCTTCCGGAGCGGACGCCGCGAACGGAAAGGACCGAAGGTGCCAGAACAGTCCCTCGAACAGCTTCTCCAGGAACATCCCGATCCGCTGCACCTGATGCGCCATCGCCAGACTGGGCCGAACGTCTATCCGGTCGTCCTGCCCGAATATACGAACTGGCGGGATGAGCAGCGCGCCTGGCAGGAGAGCTGCGTCCTCTTCAACCAGTCCTACCACATGGCCGACCTGCACGTGCGCGGCCCCGAGGCGTTCGAGATGCTGAACAGCATCGGCGTCAACACGTTCAAAAATTTCCGCCCCGGCGTCGCCAAGCAGTTCGTCACCTGCAATTATGACGGCTATGTCGTCGGCGACGCGATCCTCTTCTATCTGGACGACGAGCATTTCAACGTCGTCGGCCGCGAACCCGCTTTGCACTGGACGCACTTCCATGCCGACACCGGCAATTGGAAGGTCGAGGCCGAATATGACGAGCGCTCGGCCTCGCGGCCGGACCCGCTGAACCGCAAGACCTTCCGCTTCCAGCTGCAGGGGCCGACCGCCTCGAACATCATCGAGAAGGTGACCGGTGCGCCCGTACCCGAGGTCAAGTTCTTCCAAATGGAATGGCTGAAGATCGCCGGCGTCGACGTGCGCGCCCTGCGCCACGGCATGGCCGGCCAGGCGGGCTTCGAACTGTTCGGCGAATGGCAGCATCTCGACCGGGTGCTGGAGACGCTGATCGAGGCCGGCCAGGAATTCGGCCTGCACCTGTCCGGTGGGCGCGCTTATTCGTCCAACACGCTGGAATCGGGCTGGATCCCCTGTCCGCTGCCGGCAATCTTCACGGGCGAGAAGATGAAGCCCTATCGCGAATGGCTCCCGGCCAGCAGCTTCGAAGCCACCGCGTCGCTGGGCGGCAGCTTCAATCCGGCGCGGGTGGAGGACTGCTATCTGACGCCCTGGGACCTGGGTTACGGGCAGTTCGTCAAATTCGACCACGACTTCATCGGCCGCCAGGCGCTGGAGAAGATGGCGGGCGAAAAGCACCGCAAGAAGGTGACGCTCGCGCTCGAGAATGACGACGTGCTGAAGGTGATCGGCTCGGCTTTGTTCGGCACGGGGAGCGATCGCGCCAAGTTCATCGAATTCCCGTCGGCCGTCTATTCGCTCTACCCCTATGACAAGGTCACCGCGAACGGCCGCGATATCGGCATCTCGACCTGGATCGGCTACAGCTACAACCAGTCGAAGATGCTGACCCTCGCCACGATCGAGGAGGAGTTCGCGACGCCCGGCACCGAGGTCACCCTGGTCTGGGGCGAGGAAGGCGGCGGCACCGCCAAGCCGCGGGTCGAGCGCCATGTGCAGGCCGAGATCCGCGCCATCGTCAGCGCGGTCCCCTATGCGCCGGCCGCGCGGGAAATCTATGCGGATGCGGGGTGGCGCAAGCGGAGCGCCTGAGCCGCGCGAGGCGGCGGCGCGGGGTCAGGCGGCCGTCTTGGCCTTCCTGGCCCTGCCGCCGCCCTCGCCTTTCTGATGGCCGCCGCTGGGCGCGCGGCTGAGCTCGTTATTGCTCTCGACCAGCTTGAGGAGCAGCCGCATGAAGGTCTCGCGCTCTTCGCCGTCGAGCGGGCCGAGGATGATCTCGTCGACGACCTGAAGCCGCTCGTGCATCACCCGGGTCAGAGCGCGGGCCGCCCCGGTCGAATAGAGGGCGCTGGTGCGGGCATTGCGCTCGCGCCGGTCGAGCAGCCCCTTGTCGACGAGGCGCTGGACGACGTTGCTCACCGTCTGCCGGTCGAGCGCCAGCAACTTGCCGAGCCCGGCCTGGTGGATGCCCGGGAAGGTCTCCACCAGCTGCAGCGAGCCATATTGAATCGGGGTGAGATCGAATTCCTTGGCGTGGGTCAGGAAGACCGACACGGCGATCTGGTGGAGGCGGCGGACCAGAGGCCCCGGCCGGTAGAGGATCTTGAGCGCCGAGGGATCAGCGACATCGGGCGTCTCCTCGCCCGGCTCGGGCTTGTTTTCTTTTTTCATGGGCCCCCATAGGTCGAACGTCGCTGCAAGACTTGCCTCTTTAACCGCAATTCCCGACGGCAATCCAGCGTCGAGGACGCGCGCCGGGGCGATCGTTCAGAGGCCGACGACGATCGACTTCACCTCGGTATAGATCTCCACCCCCTCGCGGCCGCGCTCCCGGCCGATGCCCGATTGCTTGTAGCCGCCGAACGGCATCGAGGTTTCCGGGAACTGGGCCGTGTTGATCTTGATATTGCCCGCCTTGATCAGCTTGGCGAGCTTGTGCGCGGCGCCGATATCGCGGGTCCAGATGTTCGCGCCGAGCCCGTAGGTCGTGTCGTTCGCCTTGCGCGCGATCTCCTCCAGCGCGGCGTCGTCGATCGCCATCGCGCAGAGCACCGGGCCGAAAATCTCGTCCTGGACGACGGACATGTCGCGCGTCGCGCCGGTGAGGATGGTCGGCTCCACGAAATAGCCGGTGTCGCCGAGCCGGCCGCCGCCGGTGGCGACCTCGACGCCGTCCTTGCGGCCCTGCTCGATATAGCCGGTCACCCGGTCGAATTGCGCGCGGGACACGACCGGGCCCATTTCGACGCCGGCTTCGGTGCCGGGCCCGACGCGGAGCTTCTTCGCGTGGCTGACGATGCCGTCGACCATGCGATCGAGGATCGATTCGTGCGCGTAGAGACGCGAGCCCGCCAGGCAGATCTGGCCGGTGTTGAGGAAGATCCCCTTGGCCGTCGCCTCGATCGCCCGATCCACATCGGCGTCGGGCAGGACGATGACCGGCGACTTGCCGCCCAGCTCCAGCGTCACGCGCTTCATCGTCCCCGCCGCGGCGCGGACGATCGCCTGGCCGGTGCGGGTCGAGCCGGTGAAGGAGATCTTGTTGACGTCGGGATGCTCGACCAGGGCCGCCCCCGCGTCCGGGCCGAGGCCGGTGACGATGTTCACCACGCCGTCCGGGAAGCCAACCTCCTGGATGATCTCGCCCAGGCGGAGCGTGGAGAGCGGCGTCTGCTCGGCCGGCTTGACGACGACCGTGCAGCCCGCCGCGAGCGCCGAGGCGAGCTTGGTGACGGCGATGCTGTAGGGCGAATTCCACGGCACGATCAGCCCGACCACGCCGACCGGCTCGCGGATCGTATAGGCATGCCAATTGCCCGGCGCGAGCGGAGTCATCGTGTCGCCGGTCAGCTTGCTCGCCCAGCCGGCGAAATAGCGGATCACGTCGGGCGCGCCCTTGGCGCTGCCGCCCGACAGCCAGAGCGGCTGCCCGACATCATAGGTCTCGATCAGCCCGATCTCTTCGGCCTTCGCCTCGAGCGCGTCGGCAAGCTTCAGGAGCAGGCGGGTCCGTTGCATCGGCGGCAGCTGCGCCCAGGGGTCCTCGAAGGCGGCGCGCGCGGCCCGGACGGCGAGATCAATGTCGGCGGCGTCGCCCGCCGGCACCTGGCCTATGATCTCGCCGGTCGCCGGATCCTCCACGTCGATCGTCTGGCCGGACAGGGCATCCACCCAGCGCCCGCCGATCAGCATCTGGCGGCGGCCGCCAATCTCTGCGGGGCGCTGCCTGTGCTGGGCGAGGGCTTCGGCGGTGGGCATGGCGTTTCTCCTAGGCCGCGTCGAACAGCAGGTGCAGCTCTTTCGGCCCGCGATTGCGGAAGTTGACGAAGCGAACCTCATGGTCCGGATCGAGGCGGATATTGGTGGCGTGCTTTAGCAGGATCTCGGTCGCGACCGCGGTTTCGCGCCGGGCGAGATAGGCGCCGACGCAGATATGCGGGCCGACGCCGAAGGCGAGATGCGGCGGCAGGCCGCGCTCGAGGAAGCGGGTCACGTCGAACCGGTCGGGATCGGGCCAGACGTCGGGATCGCGATTGGCCGCGCCGCGAAGCCCGTAGATGCGCGTGCCTCGGGGCATGGCGATGCCGCCGAACTCAACGTCGGTCTGCGCATAGCGCATGATCGGCTGGTTCGGCGAATGGATGCGGAGCGTCTCCTCGATCGCCGGCTTCAGCAGGGTCGGGTCGTCGCGGACCATCTGCAATTGCTCGGGATGGGTGACGAGCAAATAGATGAGGTTGGAGATGAGCCGCTTCGTCGTCTCGATCCCGGCGACGACCATGCCCATCGTGTTGGCGAGCAGCTCTTCCTCGTTGAGCTCCGCGGCGGCGACCATCTGGCTGATCAGGGTGTCGGAAGGCGCCTTGCGCTCTTCGTCCAGCCGGGCGGCGAAGAAGGCGCGCAGGTCCGCGAGATTCTTCGGGTAGACCGCCTGCAGCGCCTGGTTGGTCGGATTGGCCTCGGCCTCGAGCAGGTCGTCGGCCGTCTTCACCATCCAGGGCTCGTCCTCGCGGGCGACGTTGAGCAGCTTGCTGACCACGCGGGTGGCCATGGGCTCGCCATAATCGTTGGCGATCTCGATCCGGCCGGTCGGCAGGAAGGGCGCCAGCAGCGACTCGGCGGTCGGCGCCAGCGCCGGTTCGACCGTGTCCATCAGGGCGCGCGGCGTGAAGGCCGGATTCATCATCTTCCGGATACGGCGGTGCGGATCGCCGGACAGCTGCTGGACGTAGGGGATGGGCGGATTGCCGTCATAGGAGGGGAAGAAATTGACCCCGTCCTCGTTGAGCTTGCGGCAATCCTCGTAGCGGGTCAGCAGCCAGGCCTCGAGGCCCTCGTGCCAGAAGACCGGCGCTTCCCGGCGCAGGCGCGCGAAGATCGGATAGGGGTTCTCGGCGAAGGGCCCGCTATCCAGTGCGAATTGTTCCATCTCCCCTCCGCCTTCAATCAACGCGCCATGCCTGTCGCACGGTCTCGGGAGATTATAATCAGTACACTCACAATAGCAAGTCGGTCCGATGCGTGCGCGCGTCGTGGACGCGGATTCAGCCGCGCAGCTCGGCCCCGACCAGCCCCTCGAAATGGCGGATCATGGTCGTGAAATCGGCGCTCGGATCCATCTTCGCCGCGATCGCCGCCCAGACCGCGCGGGTCCGCGCGACCAGGCCCGGCGGCATCCCGGCCGCTTCGGCCTGGTCCAGGTAGAGATCCAGCGCCCGCGGCCCGCCGCCGAGCTTGCCGCCCGCATCGAAGCTGCGCGACAGAACGTGCGGCCCGAACTTGTCGGTCGTCCAGCTGTTGCGCGCGGTGCCGGCATTGGCCGCCTCCAGCAGCACGACCGGATCGATGCCGCCCGCCGCGCCCACCGACAGCGCCTCGCAGGAGGCGACGAACATGGTGAAGCCGATCGCATTGTTGACCAATTTGCAGAGCTGCGCCTGCCCGGGCGTGTCGCCCACTCGGAAGGCGTGGGCGATGACCGGCGCCATTGCCGCCTCCAGCCGGTCCATGGCCTCGGCGGGGCCGGCCATCATCAGGCTCAACGCGCCGCGCTCGGCGATGGTGACGCCGCCGCTGACCGGCGCGTCGACCAGCATTTTGCCCTGCGTCGCCATGATCGCCTCGATCTCGCGCGCGGTCTCCGGGCGCATCGTGGAGAATTCGGCATAGACCTGCAGCGCCGCGCCCTCCGCCGCCTCGCGCGCGACGTCGGGAAAGCCGCCGGTCGGCAGGCAGACCATGACCAGCGAGCAACGGTCGGCGATCTCGCGGACCGAGCCGGCCTGCACCGCGCCCGCCGCGACGAACCGGGCGAGCGATTCGGCGTCGATGTCATGGACGATCAACGGTCGGCCCGATTTCAACATGCGCATCGCGATCGCGCCGCCCATAAGGCCGAGGCCGATGAAGCCGACCGTCTCTTCGCTCATGCCAGTTCCTCCGCGCCGCGACCGGGCCATGCGCGCGAACGATGCGGTCGGGCGGAGATGGTGTCAATTGCCGCGCGGAAAAATGTCACTATACTGTCAGATCGAACGATCGGAGGCTTCATGACCGGTTCCCCCAGCAACACGCCGCGCTTTCCCCTGCTCACCGAGGACAGCATGACGGAACGCCAGCGCGCGATGACCGAGGAGTTTATGAGCTTCTCGCTGCGCGGCATGAACGCCGCCTTCAACATGATGCTGCGCGCGCCCGACGGCTGCGACCGCTTCCAGCTGCAGGGCGACTATCTGCGCCAGGGCACGCCCTTCGACCTGCGCCAGTTCGAACTGGCCGTGGTCGTCCACGCCCGGATCTGGACCGATCAATATGAATGGATGCTCCACGCGCCGCGCGCGATCGGGGCCGGGCTCGCCGCCGAGGCGGTGGCGGCGATTCGCGAGGGCCGGTCGCCCGCGGACCTGGCGCCGGACGAGGCCGCGATCTTCCGCTTCTCGGTCGAGCTCGCGCGCGACCGCCGGCTCAGCGACGCCGCCTTCCGCGCGGTGCGCGATCAGTTCGGCGAGAAGGGGGTGACCGATCTCGCCTTCCTGCTCGGCCATTATGCGACCATCTCGATGCTGCTCGCGGTCGCCGATGAGGGCGCCGAGGAGGAAGACCTCCCGCCCTGCGCCGACCTCTTTCCGGACGTGGCGCGCGCCTAGGCCGCCTTTACCTCGGCGCCGACCAGCCCTTCGAAATAACGCACGACGGTGGCGGCATCGCCATGGGGATCGAGCGCGTCCGTCGCCCGCGCCCAGAGAGCGCGCGTCTCGGCGATGACCCCGGGCTCGAGCCCGGCCGCCTCGGCCTCGGCCAGATAGAGGTCGAGATCCTTGAGCGCGGAGCCCAGAGGCGCGCCCATGCTGAAGTCGCGCGGCAATATGTAGCGGGGGAGCTTCTGCACCGTGGCGCTGTTGCGGCCGGTGCCCGCATTGACGATCTCGACGAGGATGGCGGGGTCGATGCCGGCGGCGGCCCCGACCGCGATCGCCTCGCACGACACCAGCAAGGCGGTCATGCCGATGCCGTTATTGACCAGCTTGCAGAGCTGGGCCTGGCCGGCTTGGTCGCCGAGCCGGATGATCGCGCCCGCGAACGGCGCCGCCGCGGCCGCGACCAGGTCCACCGCCCCGGCCTCGCCGGCCAGCATCACGCTCAGCGTGCCCTGCTCCGCGCCGATCGGCCCGCCGCTCACCGGCGCGTCGACGACCGCGACGCCCGCCGGGCGGAGGATCGCCTCGACCGCGGCGATCGCCTCGCGGCCGATCGTCGACAGCTCCGCATAGACCGCGATCGCGGCGCCGCCGGCAATCTCGCCCGCCACGGCCTTCGAGACCGCCACGGACGGCAGGCAGGCCATGACCAAGGGCGCCGCGTCGGCGACGGCCCGGGCCGAGGGCGCGGCCCGCGCGCCGCGGCGAACGGCGTCCGCGACCGCCTCCTCGTTCACGTCGAAGACGAGGACGTCCGCGCCCTCCCGGAGCAGGCGCCTGACGATCGCCCCGCCCATATGTCCCAAACCGACGAAGCCAATCACGCGCGCCTCCTTGCCGTTCATATCATATTGCTGATTCGCGATTGGCAGCGCAAGCCACCTCGCTTTCCGGGGCGGAGCATTCGAAGTCGGGCTGCCGAGACCCCCATCCGGACCCCTATCGGTCGACGCCGCGAATGACCTCGGACGAGGCCGCCGGGCACGCCGACAGCTCGCGCCGCATCAGGGTCGAGACGCACGGCAGGACCCGTCAAATATCTCGATAAGAGATTATAATTCTTTGACCTTTCCAATAAGCCACACGGCCGTAACGATATTGGCCGCTGCCGCCCCTCTTCTTGCCGGACCCGACCATGCCCGGTCCGCGCGCCCCGCATGGCAAGGGTCGGCGCCAATCGTTTATCACAAGAATGACGATCCTCGCGGCCAGCCTTGACACTCCTCCGCGCGATGATAAATTGTTTGTGTGCTGACAATCGGCGGGCGCTTGGCCCGGCCGCCGATCCCCGCCCGAGGCTGCGTTCATGTCGCGCGGGGTTCACGCAGGCCAGGTTCCGAGACGGCGCCGTTGTGGACGCCGGCCGGATGAAAGAGACCGCGCCGATAAGCGCGGCTCGCTTTGGGGAGGACGAAATGGCCAATTCGACGCGACTTTCGCGAGCCGCCCTGTTCAGCAGCTCGACCCTTGCACTGCTCGCCCTGGCGGCTTCGCCGGCCCATGCCCAGGAGCCGCCGGCCGATCCCGCCGCCGCCGCTCCGGCCGACGAGCGCGAGGCCGGCACGGTCGAGGAGATCGTGGTGACCGCGCAACGCCGTTCCGAGAACATGCAGAACGTGCCGATCGCGATCACCGCGGTGTCCGAGGAGCAGATCGCGACCACCGGCATCACCGGCATGCAGCAGCTCAGCACGATCGTGCCCGGCATCAACATCCGCAACGCCTCGGGCGCGGCCCAATTCTACATTCGCGGCGTCGGCACGTCGGCGACCGTGGTGGAGAATCCGGTCGCGGTCTATGTCGACGACATCTACCTGCCGACCCAGCGCGCCGTGAATCTCGACTTCATCGACGTCGCCCAGGTGTCGGTGCTCAAGGGCCCGCAGGGCACCCTGTTCGGCCGCAATTCCACCGGCGGCGTCTTCCAGATCCGCACCCGCGAGCCCACCGAGCGCTTCCAGCTCCATGCCCGCACCAGCATCGACAATTACGGGACGTGGCGGAACGGCCTATGGCTCGGCGGCGGCATCGCCGAGGGCGTGCGCGCCAGCCTGACCGGCGCCTACACCACCCAGGCCGAAGGCTGGGGCCGGAACACCGTCGCCGGCTACGACACGTTCAAGATCGACGAGGATTATGCGCTACGCGGCCGCGTGCTGGTCGACGCGGGCAATCTGCGCGTCCGGCTCGCCGCCGACTATACCTCGCGCGCCGGCAATATCGGCCAGAACGAGGTCCCCTATCCGGGCACCTATTTGCAGTTCGATCCGGTCCGGGTCGGCGCCAACGACACCAATTCGGACGTGTTCGACACGCGCTACAATGACGGCTCCTACCAGACCCTGGAGGATGGCGGCGTCAGCATGGCCATCGACTACGACACCGGGCCGGTGATCCTGCGCAGCATCACCGCGCGGCGCTGGGGCCAGGCCTATTACGAGTTCGACATCGACCGCACCGCGACCAACGCGACCTTCACCAGCGGCACCGAGGACTACAATTCGACCAGTCAGGAGATCCAGATCGTCTCCAACATGGGCGACCGGTTCACCTGGGTGCTCGGCGGCTTCTATTTCCGCTTCATGGACTCGCTCGATCCGGCGCGGGTCTTCTTCAAGGGCCCGGCCGCGCCGCTGCCGACCTCGAACGCGCGGCAGGACACCTTCACCCGCCAGCTCGCGACCTCTTATGCGGCGTTCGGCCAGGCGACCTACCGCCTGTTCGACGAGACCCGGCTCACCTTCGGCATTCGCTATACGGACGAGACCCGCGACTTCACCGGCGTCCGCCAGCTGACCCGCAACGACGGCACCTTCATTCCGAACGCCGTCGTTGTGGACAGCAGCGTCTCCGCCACCAACTGGAGCTTCCGGGCCGCGCTGGACCACCGCTTCTCGCAGGACATCATGGTCTATGCCGCCTTCAACCGCGGCTTCAAGAGCGGCGGCTTCAACCTCAACGACCCGACCAACCCGCCTTACGCGCCGGAGCAGCTCGACGCTTATTCGGTCGGCTTCAAGGCCGACCTGTTCGGGCGCCGGCTCCGCTTCAACGCCGACGCCTTCTATTACGACTATACCAATTTGCAGGTGGTCCGCTTCGACGTCGTGTCGGTCATCACCAATGCCGCGAGCGCCGAGATGTACGGCATCGACCTCGAGCTCCAGGCCTATGCCACCGACAATCTGTTCCTGACCGCGGGCCTGTCGTTGCTCCATTCGGAATTCATTTCCTACCCGAATGCGGGCGCCAGCATCCCGGCGACGGTGCCGGGCAACGCCAACGTGCTGACCTTCGCGGACGCCGCCGGCAATCGGGTGCCTTATGCCCAGCCGGTCACCTTCAACGTCGGCATCAATTATACGCACGAGACGAGCTGGGGCCGGCTGCTGTTCGCGGCGAACAACAGCTATAATGGCCGCTATTATCACGAGGCCGACAACCGCCTGTCGCAGTCGCCCTACAATATCCTCGGCGCCTCGATCACCTGGACGTCGAACGACGATCGGTTCAGCGCGCGCCTCTGGGTGACCAACCTGCTCAACGAATATGTCGCGACGCAGGGCTCGAGCCAGCGCAACGGCTATCTGTCCAACTACAACAACCCGCCCCGTCTGTTCGGCCTCACGCTGGAGGCCCGGCTCGGTCGGTGATTGGGGGCTTGCCGCCTTTCGTCCGCCTCGGCCCCTGGGCTAGAGACGGCGGAAGGCGGCACAGCTGAATGGGCGACGGCCCCTGTTTTCAGCCAGGCCGAGAGGCGGATGTAGCGATGACCGGATCCAGGCGGCGTAAGCCAAAGGCGAGGACGGCCAGGTGACGGCCGACGAGATCCGGACCCTCGTCCGCGAGAATACGAAGCTCCGGACGCAGCGGATGATCGTGGGCATCTGCCTGATGATCACGATCATCGACGGCTTCGACATCCTGTCCATCTCCTTCGTCGCGCCGATCATCGCGCGCAGTTGGGGCATCTCGCCGGTCGAGCTCGGCATCGTCTTCAGCTCCGGGCTTGCCGGCATGATGGTCGGCGCCCTTGCCTTGTCCCCGCTCGGCGACCTGCTGGGGCGCCGCACCGCGATCGTCATCAACCTGGTCATGATCGGCTGCGGCATGCTGCTCACGGCGACGGCGCACGACGTGACCAGCCTCGCGCTCTACCGCTTCCTCGCCGGCCTCGGCATCGGCGCGATGATCAGCAGCACCGGCACGCTCATCATGGAGTTCATTCCGCTGGCGAAGCGCACCCGCGCGCTGGGGCTGATGCTCGTCGGCAATCCGGCGGGCAATCTGATCAGCGGGCTGGTCTCGCTGGCGGTGGTCCATGCCTGGGGCTGGCAGGCCGTGTTCGTCGTCGGCGGCGTGCTGACCCTCGCGATGATCCCCGCCGCCTATTTCGGGATGCCGGAATCGATCGACTATGGCCTGGTGCGCCGGCCCAAAGGCGCGCTCGGGAAGATCAACGCCTCTCTCCACCGCGCGGGTCTGCCGCCGCTCGAGGCGCTGCCGCCGCCGGTCCCGGCCGCGGAGCGGGTCCGCGCCTGGGAGGTGCTGCGGGGCCGGCTGCTGAAGGTCACCATCATGGCCGGCGCCGTCCAGTTCATCTTCATGTTCGCTTATTATATCTTCGTGAACTGGTCGCCCAAGCTGATGACCGAGATGGGCGCGTCGGACCAGGCCGGCGTGACCATCGCGATGATGATCAATCTCGGCGGCATCTTCGGGCCCTTGCTGGTCGGCTTCGCGACCCCGAAGGTCGGCTTGGTGCGCACCACCGCCATCGGCTATTGCGCGATCGCCACCTGCCTGGTCGCGTTCGGCGCCGCGCCGGGGATCTACGTGCTGCTCGGCGGGATCGCCCTGATCGCGGGCTTCAGCATCTTCGCCACCCAGGTCCCGCTTTATGCGCTCGTCGCCGGCTCCTATCCGTCGGAGGTCCGCGCGACCGCGGTCGGGCTGACCTTCGCGCTGGGGCGGATCGGCTCGGTGATCGGGCCGACCATCGCGGGCTTCCTGCTGGCGGCCGAGACCGGCCGCTTCGGCCTGTTCCTGGTCGCCGCGCTGCCGATGTTCCTCGCCGCCCTGCTGGTGACCCGGATGCGGGTCAAGGACGACCTCTAGGTGGCGGATCTCGGCCTCTCCATCGCGATCGGCGACTACGACCGGGTCAGGCCGCTCGCCCGCGGCCAGGTCGCCATCGACGGCGTCGACCCCACCTTCTTGTTCCTGGAGCCGGAGGAGATCTTCTTCCGGGCCTTCCGGCACGCCGAGTTCGATCTGTGCGAATTGTCGCTGTCCAGCTACACGATCGGGGTCGGCGCCGGGACCAGCGCCTATCTCGCCGTCCCCGTCTTCCCGTCGCGCGCCTTTCGCCACACGGCGATCTACGTGCGCAAGGACCGGATCCGGGCCCCGGCCGACCTCAAGGGGCGGCGCGTCGGCATCCCCGAATATCAGCTCACCGCCAATGTCTGGGCGCGGGCGCTGCTGGAGGACATGTTCGGCATCGCCCCCCGCGACCTGCACTGGGTCCAGGGCGGCATCGACGAGCCCGGCCGGATCGAGAAGATCGGCCTGAGCCTGCCCGAGGATGTCAGGATCGAGCCCGCGCCGGAAGGCCGCTCTTTGTCCGATTTGCTCGAGGCGGGCGACATCGACGCCATGATCGCCCCACGCGCGCCGCGCGGCTTCGGCGTCCATCCGGACATCGGCTGGCTGTTCGACGATCCGGCGGCCGCGGCCGCCGATTATTTCAAAGCCACCGGCATCTTCCCGATCATGCATGTGCTGGCCATCCGCAAGCGGCTGGTCGAGGCGCATCCGTGGCTGCCGGCCAGCGTGCATAAGGCCTTCACCCGCGCCAAGGACATCGCTCTCGCCCGACTGGTCGATCCGGCCGCGAGCGCGGTCGCCTTGCCCTTCCTGGAGGAAACGGCGCGCGGCATCCGCGCGCTGATGGGGACGGACTATTGGCCCTATGGGCTCGAGGCGAACCGCGTCACGCTCGACGCCTTCCTCTCGCATCATCATCGGCAGGGCCTGAGCCCGCAAAGGCTCGCGCCGGAGGCTCTGTTCGCCGCCGCCGCGCTCGAACAGGCGAGGATCTGAGCGACGCTTTCGGACGCGCGGCAACCTCTCCCGCGTCCCTCATACCGTCCGGCTTCGGCCGGACGGTCTTTTTCCGGAAGCGAAGACGGGCTGGCGGCGACGGCGATCGGCCGTCATGCGCGAGAAGGCGCGGCTCCGGCGAGGCCGCGCCTTCTGCGTCTGTCCTTGGAAGCGAACCTAGAAGCGGACGCCGACCTCGACGCCGTAGGTCCGCGGCTCGCCGCCATAGGCGATGTGGCCGAAGGGCAGGGTCAGGCCGAGATCCCAGTAATTCTGGTTGCCGATATTCCGCCCGAAAACGGTGACCCGCCAGCGCGCGTCCGGCTCCCAGGTCAGGCTCGCATCCCAGATGCCCGTCGAGGGCACGATCAGCTGCGGCGTGTTGACGAGATCGGTGAACAGCCGGCTCCGCCAGGAATAGGAGGTGCGCGCGGTCAGATCGCCCAGGCTGCCGAGGTCGAACTCGTAGGAGACGGCGCCCGTGAACGTATACTTGGGCACGCGCTGGAAGCGGAGCTGGCGGGCCAGAGCCGGATCGGGGACGTTGTCGCCGGTCAGGTCGAGCCCGACGAACTCGTCATAGGACGCATCGGTATAGCCGAAGGCCGCATCGAACTGCAGGCCGGGCACCGGACGCAGCGAGGCCTCGACCTCGATGCCCTTGATCGTGGCGCTGGCCGCGTTGACGATCGTCTGGATCGCCTGCTGGTTGGTGATCACCTGCTGGATGTCGTCATAGCTGGACTGGAAGGCGGTGATGTTGAAGCGGCCGCGGCGGTTCCAGAACTGGGTCTTCAGGCCCAGCTCGAAGGATTCCACCCGTTCCGGATCGGACGGGCCGATGCCCAGGGGGTTGGCGGCACGGCCGTTGAAATTGCCGCTGCGGAAGCCGGTATTGTAGGAGCCGTAGACGAGGACGTTCGGATTGATCTGGTAGCTGATCGCCGCGCGCGGCGAGACGTCGTTCCAGCTCTGCTCGCGCTGGTAGCGCGTCGTCGAGCAGACCCCGCCCGGGCAGACCGCGAGCAGGATGATGTCGATATCCTTCTTCTCGTGCGTGTAGCGCAGGCCGCCGGAGATGGTCAGCCCTTCGAGCGGCATGACGTCGATATTGCCGAACACGGCGGCGATGCTCGCATTCTGCTGATATTCGGCGCGCTGGGCGAGGGTCGCGAAATTGGCCTGCGCGCCGGCGATCACCGTGTTGATCACCCGCGTCTCGACCGAGTCCAGATCGGTATCCGAATAATAGCCGCCCGCGACGAAGCGGACCGTGTCGGAGAAGGTCGAGGCGAAGCGCAGCTCCTGGCTGAACTGGCGCGATTCCGGATTGTCGGTGATCTCCAGGAAGGAAAAGGGCGTGCCGTCATTGTCGCCGAGCGAGGTGCCGGTAACCCGCCGCCAGCCGGTGATCGCGGTGATCACGCCGGGGCCGACATTCCAGTTCACCTCCAGGCCGAGCCGGCCGATCTCGAATTCCGAGCCGCTCGACGCATTCTGGTCGATCTGGTGGCCGAAGGGCGGCGGCGTGTAGCCGAAGCCGGCGCCGAGGATCGGCCGCGCCTGGATCAGGCGGGCGCTGGAGCCGCCATATTCGGCGTTGATATACTCGCCGAGCAGGGTGATCTCGAGCGCGTCGGACGGCTCGAACACCAGGGTCGGGCGGATCATCCAGACGTCCTCGCGGACCTGGTCCACCTCGGAATTGGTCGCCGGCGAGGTGCCGCTCGGATTGCCGGGCGCGGGCACGAAGGTGCCGGCGTTGCGGTCCACGTTCAGGCCGTCGCGCTGCCGGTGCAGGATGGTGATCTTGCCGCGCACCTGCTCGCCGGCGATCGGGCCGCCGAGATAGAGCGACTGATCGAACCGGCCGGCATTGCCGACCCGCACCGCCGCCTCGAACTGGAGTTCGTTGCCCGGCCGGCGGGTGCGCACGACCACGGCGCCGCCGGTCGCGTTGCGGCCGAACAGGATGCCCTGCGGGCCGCGCAGGATCTCGATCGCCTCGAGATCGAACGTGTCGATCAGCGCGCCATAGGGATCGGCGAGCGGCATGCCGTCGAGCACCAGGGTCACGGTCGGGTCGAGGGTGCGCAGGCTGGTGCTGATCGACTGGCCTCGGATCGTGAAGTTCGGAAAGCCCGGGAAGGAGGCCGCGGTCTGCAGCGACACGTTCGGCGCCAGCCGGCCCACGTCGACGATGCTGATCGCCTGGGTCTGCTGCAGGATCTCGGTGTTCACCGCGGTGACCGAGATCGGCACGCGCTGGAGGGATTCGCCGACCGCCTGCTTCTGCGCGGTCACCACCACCTCGGTCAGCCCCTCGTCCTCGGGAGTCGCTTCCGGAACAGCCGCGGCCGCCGGCGCTTCGGCGGCGGCCTGCGGCTGCTCCTCCTGGGCGTTGGCCACGCCCGGGACCGCGACGAGGGCGCACAGCAACGGCGCCGTCGACCGAAGCCAGAATGCCTTGTTGGTAATCATCTTCCCCTCCCTTTATGTTCTGCGCTTGGGCCGCCCGAATTCAGGTCAGCGTCTTGAGGTGATGCGGGCGCAAGGGCGCGATCTCGGCCTCGCGGCCGTCGCGGATCTTGTTGGCCCATTCCGGATCGGCGAGCATGGCCCTGCCCACCGCCACCAGATCGAAATCGCCCGCGGCGAAGCCGTCGCGGACCGCGCCGATATCGGCGACCTCCGCCTGCGCGGCCTCATGGCCGCCCAAGGCGCGCGAACGGTGCGCCGTGTCGAGCCCGACGCTGCCCACCGCGATCACCGGCAGGCCGGTGAGGTCGCGGGTCCAGCGGGCGAGGCTGCGCGGCGAGCCGGCGAAGGCGGGGTCCCGGAAGCGTCGCGTGCTGGCATGGAAGATGTCGACGCCTGCGGCGCGCAGCGGCGTCAGCAGCCGCGCCAGCTCGTCGGGCGTGCGCGCGATCCGCGCGTCGTAATCGTGCATCTTCCATTGCGAGAACCGGAAGATCAGGGGCATGTCGCGCGGGATGGCGCGGCGGATGCCGGCGACGACCGCCGCGGCGAAGCCGGCGCGCTTCTCGATGGAGCCGCCATGCGCGTCGCGGCGCCGGTTGCTCCCGAGCCAGAAGAACTGATCGAGCAGATAGCCATGCGCGCCGTGGATCTCGACGCCGTCGAAGCCGGCCTCGGCCGCCGTCCGCGCGGCGCGGGCGTAGGAGGCGACGATCGCCTCCATCCCCGCCTGGTCGAGCCGCCGCACCACCGTCCGTCCGTTCTCCACGCGCCGGGCCGGGCCGAAGCCGGGCGCATCGCGAACGGGCCCCACGCCGGCCCGGCGGAAGGCGCCGACATGCCAGAGCTGGGGCATGATGGCGGCGCCGGCGGCATGGACGGTATCGACGACGGCGCGCCAGCCGCGGACAGCGTCCGCGCCGAAGAGATTGGGGACGTCGTCATAGCCGGCCGCCCCCGGATGGTCGATATTGGCGCCCTCGGTGAGGATCAGCCCGGCGCCACCCCGCGCGCGCCGCGCATAATAAGCGGCCACGTCGTCGCCGGGCACGCCGTCCGGCGAATGCCAGCGGGTCATCGGCGCCATGACGATGCGGTTGCGCAGCGTCAGAGCGCCGCAACGGAAGGGCGAGAACAGCGCGCCGGCCGCTTCGCCTCGCCCGCCAACACAAGCGGGGGAGCGCGTGTTCACGGTCGCCGGCGCGGCGCTCACCACCTGATCCCTCCAGTTCTATTACCCGTGGGTAACTCTTATTACCGGAGAGTAATATAAAGGGCCCGGATGTCAACCCTTCCCAGAAAGGGTCTGGCCGCTGGCGGCTCAATAAGTTACCCATGAGTAGAAAATTGACCTGAGAGGATGACATGACGGGAGCGGCGAATGACGGGCAGGGGCCGCGGGCGGAGGCGATCCCGGCCGGGGCCGTGATCGACAACGCCCCGTTGCGCGGTCTGCAGCTCCGCATCCTGGTCATCGTCGCCATCGTCATGGTGCTGGAAGGCATCGACATCCAGTGCATCAGCTTCGTCGCGCCCGCGATCATGCGGGACTGGGGGGTGGAGGCGTCCGCCTTCGGCTCGGTCTTCTCGGTCGGCCTGATCGGCGCCCTAGTCGGCGCGGCCATTCTCGGCCCCCTCGGCGACAAGTTCGGCCGCAAGCCGGTGATCGTCGCCAACATCCTGTTCTTCGCGATCGGCACCCTGGTCACCCCGCTCGCCTGGGACGTGCAGAGCCTCACCATCATCCGCTTCCTCACCAGCCTCGGCCTGGGGGGCGTCACCCCCAATGCGATCGCGTTGGTCTCCGAATATGCGCCGACCAAGGTCAGGGCCCTGTTCGTCGCCATCGTCGCGACCGCGCCGCTCGCCGGCGGCATGCTGGGCGGGCTCGCCAGCCGCTGGGTCATCCCGGCTTATGGCTGGGAAGCGGTGTTCTACGGCGCCGGCGCGCTCAGCCTGCTCATCCTCATCCCCGTTTTCGGCCTGCCCGAATCGGCGCGCTTCCTGATCGCGACGGGCCGGCGCAAGGATCTGGTCGCCCGCATCCTGAGCCGTCTCGATCCGGGCCGCGTCTATCGGAGCGACCAGCATTTCACCCTGGCCGCGAGCGAGCGCGACGCCGCCGGCATGGCCGATCTGTTCCGCGGCGGCCTCGCCGGCATCACTCTCCTGCTCTGGCTCGGCGTCGCCGCGAACCTCTTCATGACGGTGTTGCTCATCTATTGGCTGCCGATCCTGCTCGAGGGCCAGGGCGTGGCGATGGGCACGGCGATCGTCGCCACCTCCATCCTCAACGGCGCCGGCATCGTCGGCGGCCTCGTCCTCGCCTTCCTGGTCGACCGGGTGGGGGCGCCCAGGGTGATCATCGGCGCCTCCTTCGCCGCCGCCTTGGTGGTGCCGCTGATCGGGATGGCCGCGCCCGACACGGCGATGACGATCCTGTTCGTCTTCCTGGCCGGCTTCTTCGGCCTCGGCTCCTATGCCGGCTTCAACGTGATCGCGGCGGCGGTCTATCCGGTGCGCGTCCGTTCGGCGGGCGTGGGCTGGGCCCTGTCCATCGGCAAGGCGGGCGCGGCCGGCGGGCCGTTCGCGGCGAGCACGGCTTTGGCCATGGATATGCCCCTCGGCGGCATCTACCTCATCGCCGCCTCGGCCGGGCTGGTCGCCGCCGGCGCGATCCTGATCATCGCCCTGCTGATGCGCCGGCTCCCGGCCGCGCAGCCGGCCTGACGAAGGTTCAGGCGATATCGAGGATCGAGCGGCCGCCGTCGACCTTCAGCACCTGTCCCATCACGAAGGCCGCCTCGTCCGAGGCGAGGAAGAGGTGCGCATAAGCGATATCGCGCGCGCCGGCCACGGCGACGCTGGAGCGGTCGGGCCAGGCGACCTTGCCGTCGTTCAACTCGGCCGTGTGGGCGGCCAGTTCGGTGGCGACGGCGCCGGGCGAGACCGCGTTGATCCTGATCCCCGGCGAATATTGCGCGGTCAGCGAGCGGACCAGGCCGGTGACCGCCGCCTTGGACGCGGAATAGGCGTCCAGCCCCTTCACCCCCCGATGCGCGCCGAGCGAGGTGGTCGCGGTCAGCGCGCCGCCCCCCGCGCGCAGCAGGGCAGGGATCGCATATTTGAAGGCGTCGGCGACGCCGTAGAGATTGACCGCGATCACCTGCTCGAAATCCTCCCGGCGCGTCTCGTGCAGCGGGGTCCAGGGATTGCGGCCGAGCACGCCGGCATTGGCGGTGAGGATGTCCAGCCGGCCGAAATGCCGCTCCGTCCTGGCGACCAGTTGCGCGAGATCCGCGCTGGTGGCGACGTCGGCGGGGACGAAGATCGCCTCGCCGCCCGCCGCCGCGATCGCATGGGCGGCCTCCTCGCCTTCCGCGGCCCGGAGGTCCGACAGGGCGACCTTCGCGCCCTGCTCGGCATAGAGGAGCGCCGTCTCGCGCCCGATGCCGGTCGCGGCGCCGGTGACGATCGCGACCTTGCCGGCGAGACGGCTCATGCCGCCCCCCGGTCCGCGCCGAGCGTCACCGGCAGCCGCTTGAGGCCGTGAAAGACGGCATGAGGATGCCAGTCAAGCGTCGCCGGATCCGCGGCCAGCGTCATGTCCGGAAAGCGGCGGGCGAGTTGGTTGAAAACGATCCGTCCCTCCAGCCGCGCCAGCGCCGCGCCGAGGCAGACATGGACGCCATGGCCGAAGCCCAGATGCCGGTTCTGCGTCCGCGCTATGTCGAACGCGTCGGGCCGCTCGAACACCGCCGGGTCGCGGTTCGCGGCGCCGTAGAGCAGCATCACGTTGGTGCCCGCGGCGATCTCGCGGCCGAAGGCGGTCACGTCCTCGGCGGCGCGGCGCACGATCATCTGCACGGGCGGATTGAACCGAAGCACCTCCTCCACCGCGCCCGCGGCCAGCGCCGGCTCGCCGCAGAGCCGCCGCCACTGGTCGCGCCGGTCGAGCAGGGCCAGCATGCCGTTGCCGATCAGGTTGGTGGTGGTCTCATGCCCTGCATAGAAGATCACGACGAAGGTGGAGCTGAGCTCGTCCGGGCTCAGCCGCTCGCCATCGGCCGCGTCGAGCAGGATGCCCATGAGATGGGTGCGGTCGGGCTTGCGGCGCAGCTCCCGCGCCATGTCGCCGATATAGGTCTTGAGGTCCATGATCCCGGCATGGGCGGCGCGGACCCGCGCGGGCGGGATGTCGGCACCGACGAACTGCTTCACCGAGGCGATGTCGTCGCTCCAGCCGCGGAGCAGATCCATATCCTCTTCCGGCGCGCCAAGCATCCGCATCACCACCAGCAGGGGAAGCCGATAGGCGAGCTCGATCAGGTCCGCCTCGCCGCCTTCGGCCGCCATCCGGTCGGCGATCTGGGTGACGAGCCGCGTCGCATAAGCGGCCATCTCGACCGCGCGCGGCGAGCCGAAGCCCTGCTGCGCGGCGGTGCGGACGCGCTTGTGGTCGACGCCGTTCATGCCGCTCATCTGCAATTGCTCGAAGGCGCAGATCTCCTCGACCTTGCGGCGATCCGCTTCGTCCAGCCCGTCCAGCTTGAACCGGTCGATGCCGCGATGGGTGAGGAAGCGGCCGTCGTCCATGGAAAGGGCGCGGACCGCCGCGTGGGACACGGCGATCGGCACGGCGCCGCGATAGAGGTGGATGTCGCCGCTCTCGCGCAAGGCCTCGTAAACCGGATAGGGATCGCGCACCGCCGCCGGTTCGCCGGCAAGGATGCGGCCGAAGCTGGCGTCGCGGGCGTTTTCGCTGAGCATGGCTGGACTCCTCCCGCCGGGCCCTGCGGTCTTTCGCGCCATTGACACCCGGTCGGCCACATCTTACCCACGGGTAATATTTAGTCAATCGGGAGCGATGGAGAAGATGAGCGACGCCACGGACCAGGATCGCCGCCCCGCCTTCCTCGCGGTGTCCGGCGAGATCGCCACCATCGTCCTGAACCGGCCCGAGGCCTATAATGCGATCGACCGGGACATGGCCGAGCGGCTGCGCGATCTGGCGCGCGCGGCGGCGGCGAACGCGGCGGTGAAGATCGTCGTCGTCCGCGGCGAGGGCCCAGCCTTTTGCGGCGGCGGCGACATCCGCCACTTCGTCAGCAATCTCGACGAGATCGGACCCTGCATCCGCGCCCTCCTGACGCCCTATCACGAATTCCTCGAACAGCTGCGGACCATGGCCAAGCTCACCGTCGCCAGCGTGCATGGCTCGGCGGCGGGCGCCGGCCTGTCGCTGGCCGCGATGTGCGACCTCTGCATCGCCGCCGACGACGCAAATTTCACCCCGGCTTATGCGAAGATCGGCGTCTCCCCCGACGGCGGCGGCACCTACGGCCTCGCCCGCGCGATCGGCGCCCGCCGCGCGCTGCACGCCTTCCTGGGCGAGGACAGGTTCACCGCCGCGCAGGCGGCCGAATGGGGGCTGGTGACGAAGCTGGTCCCCGCCGCCGCGCTGGCGGAGGAGACGGCGCTTTACGCGGCGCGCCTGGCCCGGACCAGCGCCGAGGCGGTCGCGGGCACCAAGCGGCTGCTCCACGCCAGCGCCGAGGCGCCCCTGCCCGCCCATCTCGAGGATGAGATGGAGACCCTGATCGGCTGCATGGCGACCGAGACCTTCGTCACCGCCGTGACTCGGTTCGTGAAGAAGGGCTAGGCTCGGCGCCATGCCCTTGCCCGACGCCCTCGCCCGGCGGCTCAAGCTGCCCGCCATCGCCGCGCCGATGTTCCTCGTCTCCGGCCCCGCTTTGACGATCGCGGCCTGCAAAAGCGGCGTGATCGGCAGCTTTCCGGCGCTCAACTGCCGGACGACCCAGGCCTATGGCGAATGGCTGGACCGGATCGAAAGCGCGCTCGGCCCGGACGATGCGCCGTACGCGGTGAACCTTATCGTTCACAAGACCAACACGCGACTCGAGGCCGACCTCGCGCTGACCGTCGCCCGGCGCGTGCCCATCGTCATCACCTCGCTCGGCGCCAATGCCGAGCTCGTGGCCGCGGTCCATAGCTATGGCGGCATGGTCTTCCACGACGTCATCTCCCGCCGCCATGCCGAGAAGGTGGCGGCGGCCGGGGTCGACGGGATCATCGCGCTCAGCGCCGGCGCGGGCGGCCATACCGGCACGCTCAGCCCCTTCGCCCTGCTCGCCGAGATCCGCCAGGTGTTCGACGGCCTGCTGATCCTCGCCGGCGGCATCTCGACCGGCCGCGACGTGGCGGCGGCGCGGGTAATGGGCGCCGATCTTGTCTCCATGGGCACGCGCTTTATCGCCACGCATGAGAGCCTGGCGCAGGAGGCCTACAAGCAGATGCTGGTCGAGGCGGCCGCGGGCGATATCGTCGCCACCGCGCGCCTGACCGGCGTCACCGCCAATTTCCTGAAGCCGAGCCTGGACGCCGCCGGTCTGGATCCCGCCGCCGCGCCGCAGGGCGATCTCGGCACGGGCGAGGACAGCAAGGCCTGGCGCGACATCTGGTCGGCCGGGCACGGCGTGGGCGCGATCACCGAGGTGAGTTCGACGGCCGCGCTCTGCGCCCGGCTGGTGGCGGACTATGAGGCGGCGCGCGTCTAGCGCTCGAACGCCTCGACCTTGGTCATGAAATCCTCGGACACTTCGGATTCGCGGATGGTGAGCGGGTCGAAGATGCGCTCCTTATATTTCCACCCCGTCGGCGTGCGCACGACCTTGTCGTTCCAGACGCCGAACATGCTGACCTCGCAGGGCCCGTTCATGTCGAGGTAGAGGAGATAGTGGCGCATCTCCGCCTCGTCGCCGTGCAGATCGATGACGAGATCGGTGGATACGTGGCGGCCGTCAACCGGGAAGTCCTTCACCAGCGCGGCGAGCTGCTCGTGGCCCCGGCAGGAGGGTTTCGAATTGCGCCGCTCCACGAAGCCGTCCTCTACCCAGCACTCGAGATAGGCGGCCACGTCGCGCTCGTCGAAGGCGAAATTGTAGCGGGCGACGAGCTGGCGGATGTCCTCCAGGTCGAGCAGGCGCTGCAGCTTCTCGGCGTCGGTCATCTCAGGCTCCTTCGGCATAATTTGCGCGCAGCTCGCGCTTCAGCACCTTGCCGGTGCTGGAAATGGGCAGGGCCTCGGCGAAGTCGACGCTGCGCGGGCATTTGTAGCCGGCGATCAATTCCTTCGCATGGTCGCGCAGCTCGTCCGCCGTGGCCGCGGCGCCGGGCTTCAGCACGACCACGGCATGGACCCGCTCGCCCCATGTCTCGTCGGGCAGGCCGATCACCGCGCAGGTCGCGACCGCGGGATGCCGGGCCAGCGCATTCTCCACCTCGGCGGAATAGACATTCTCGCCGCCCGTAATGATCATATCCTTTACCCGGTCGACGACATAGAGATAGCCCTCGGCATCGAGATAACCCGCGTCGCCCGTATGCATCCAGCCGTCGCGGAGCGCGGCCGCGGTCTCCTCCGGCTTGTTCCAATAGCCCGCCATGACATGGCCGCCCCGCGCGACGATCTCGCCCACCTCGCCGGTCGCGGCCGGCTCCCCCGCCTCGTTGACCACCGCGATCTCCGCATGGGGAACGGCGCGCCCGGCCGAGCGCAGGCGCGTGCTCCCCGCCTCATGCTCCTCGGGCAGCAGCAAGGTGGTGATCGGCGAGAGCTCGGTCTGGCCGTAAGCCTGGCAGAAGGTGACGCCGGGCAAGGCCGCCTGGGCGCGCAGCAGCAAGGCCTCGGCTATGGGCGAGCCGCCATAGCCGACATGGCGCAGCGAGCTCAGGTCGTGATCCTTCAGCTCCGGCGCGTCGACGAGCAGCTGCAGCATCGCCGGCACCATCACCGTGTCGGTGACCCGGTGCGCCTGGATCGCCCGCAGCACCGCGACCGGGCTGAACGCCGGCACGGTGACATGGACGCCCCCGGTCAGACTGATGATCGTCCAGGCGGCGAGATCGGCGAGGTGGAACATCGGCGCCGCATGCAGGAAGGTCGCGCCCGGATGGACGAAGCGCAACGCCGCCGAGCCGAGCGCGCCGGTCACCAGATTGGCGTGGGTGAGCATCACGCCCTTGGGGAAGCCCGTCGTCCCGCCCGTATAGAAGAGCCCGGCCAGCGCGTCGCCGCCGCGGCGCGCGTCCGGCACCGGCGCTGCCCCGGCGAGCAGGGCCTCATAGTCGAGCATCCCGGCGGGCGCCGCGCCCTCGCCCACCCAGATCAGCGCGTCGAGCGCGGCATAATCGGCGCGGATCCTGTCGAGCCGGGGCAGGACCAGTTCGTCCGCGAAGAGGATGCGGCTGCCGCTGTCGTCGAGCGAATAGGCGATCTCCGCCGCGCTCCAGCGGGTGTTGACCGGGTTGACGACCAGGCCCGCCCAGAAGGCGCCGAGATAATATTCGTGAAACCGGTCCGAATTGCAGCCGAGATAGGCGACCCGGCCGCCCGGCGCGGCGCCGAGCGCCCGCAGCGCCCCGGCCAGCCGCGCCACCCGGTCCGCCAGCGTCCGATAGCTTTGCGTCCGTCCGCCGGAGATCGTGGCGACCGCGTCGGGAGTCTGCTGCAGGCCGCGGTGCAGGCCCTGGGTCAGGTACATGAACGCCTCTTCCTCTCCTGTGGCGGTGCGTCCCTCAGAGCAGCAGCCCGCCTCCGCACACGATTACCTGCCCGCTGATGTAGTTGGATTCGGGGCTGCAGAACAAATAGACGCCGTCGGCGGCTTCCTCGGGCGTGCCGCCGCGGCCGAGCGGAATGAGGCTGTTGAACGTCTCGAGCAGGTGCGGCTGGACGCCCACCTTGATCTCCTGCCCGGCGACGTCGATCACCTTCTGCTCGCCTTCGATCGCCTCGGTCAGGCGGGTCTGGATGTAGCCGAAGGCGACGCAGTTCACGTTGACCTTGTGCCGGCCCCATTCCTTGGCCAGCGTCCGGGTCAGGCCGGTCAGGGAGGCCTTGGCCGACGCATAGCTGGCCTGGCCGAAATTGCCGTAGAGGCCGGCGATCGAGGAGATGTTCACGACCTTGCGGAACACCTCGCGGCCCGCCTTCGCCTCGGCCTTGGCCATCACCCGGATCGGCTCGGCGGCGGCGCGCAGGATGCGGAAGGGCGCGACCAGATGGACGTCGAGCATCGCCTGGAACTGCGCGTCGCTATGGTTCTGGATCGACGCGTCCCAAGTATAGCCGGCATTGTTAACGATGATGTCGAGCCCGCCGAACCGGTCGAGCGCGGTCCCGACGAAGCGGTCGGCGAAGCCTTCGCCCGCGACGCTGCCGTTGACCGCCACCGCCTCGCCGCCCTCGCTCTCGATGAACGCCGCGACCTCGTCGCCCGGCGCCTCGTCGAGATCGTTGACCACGACGCGCGCGCCCTCGCGCGCCAGCTTCAGCGCGATCGCCCTGCCGATGCCGCGCCCCGAACCGGTGACCAAAGCGACCTTGCCGTCAAGCTTGCCCAAGAACATTCCCCCATGAAGCGCGGTCGACGACCGCCTGGCCCTGCAGTTTCACCTCGCCCGCCTCGTCCTTCGCGACCAGATCGAGCGTGACCGTCTCCGCCTCCACCTCCGCGACCCGCGCCTCGCAGGTGATGGCGGCGCCGAGCTGGGTGATCGCGACGAAGCGCACGCCGAAGGAGCGGACGCCCTCGCGCGGCCCCGCCTCCTCGAGCGCGACGCCGAGATAGGCCATGACCAGCATGCCGTGCGCGAACACGTCCGGGAAACCGGCGGCGCGGGCATAATCCATGTCGACATGGATCGGATTGCTGTCGCCCGAGGCGCCGCAATAGAGGGCGAGCATGTGCCGGCTGATCGGCGGGAAGCTGCGGGAGAAGACGGGCGCGCGCGGCGCCGCCGCGTCCAGACCCGCAAGGTCGGTTGTCGCCACTTTACCCCCTCAGTTCCGGATCACGAGCGTGCGGCGGACGTCGGCGACATGGCGCCCGTCCTGGTTGGTCGCCTTGGTGTCCTGGACGACGAACAGGAGGGCGCCGCCCTTCTTCTCGAACACGTCGGAAACCACCGTCCGCAGCAGGATCTCGTCGCCGGCGCGGATCGGCGCGTGATAGGTGAAGGCCTGCTCGCTGTGCAGGACGGCGGCCATGTCCACGTCCAGCTCCTCGACGAAGGCGAGCGGCCGGTCCGATTCCAGCATCTCCAGCGCGAACAGATAGGTGGGCGGCGCCACCGGATCGGCGGCGTCGGCCGCGCCGATCGTGCGGCGGAAGGTGCGCAGCCGGCCGGGCTCGACCCGGGCGCGGACGTCGGGCAGGCGGTGGCCGATCAGGCGCGTATCGACCATGTCAGGCGCGCTCGTAGAGCGTGACCACGCAGGCCCCGCCAATGCCGATATTGTGCTGCAGGCCGAGCCGGGCCTGCTCGACCTGGCGAACTCCCGCCTCGCCGCGCAGCTGCCAGACCAGCTCCGCGCATTGGGCGAGGCCGGTGGCGCCGAGCGGATGGCCCTTGGACAGCAGGCCGCCCGACGGGTTCACGACCACCTTGCCGCCGTAAGTGTTGTCGCCGTCCATGACGAAGCGCTCGGCGCCGCCCTCGGGCGCGAGGCCCAGGGCCTCGTAGGAGAGGATCTCGTTGGCGGTGAAGCAATCGTGCAGCTCGACGACGTCGATATCCCCGGGCCCCACCCCCGCCTCGACATAGGCCGCGGCGGCCGCGGCCGCGGTCATGTCGGCGCCGACCACCTTGATCAGATTGTCCTCCTCGAAGGTCGAGGGGAAGTCGGTGCGCATCGCCTGGCCGCGGATGAGGACGTCGGCCTTCAGGCCCTTCCGGCGGGCGAATTCCGCCGAGACGATCACCGCCGCCGCGCCGCCGCAAGTGGGCGGGCAGCATTGCAGCCGGGTCAGCGGGCCGAGCATGTGCGGCGAGGCCAGCACCTCCTCGACCGTCACCTGGCCGCGGAAGATCGCCCGCTCATTATGCTCGGCATGGCGCCGCGCCTTGACCGAGATGCGGGCGAAGGTCTCGTCGCTGGCGCCGTAGCGCCGCTGATATTCCGCGCCGGCGCCGCCGAACAATTTGAGCGCCATCGGCGCGCCGGCCGTGTCGATCGCCTTGTCGGCGATGTCGGTGAAGCGGCTGAGCGGCGAGGGCCGGTCGGTATAATATTCCTGCAGCGCGCCGGGCGCCATCTGCTCGAAGCCCAGAGCCAGCACACAATCCGCGGCGCCCGAAGCGACCGCCTGCCGCGCGAGATAGAGCGCGCTCGAGCCGGTCGAGCAATTGTTGTTGACGTTGACGACCGGGATGCCGGTCAGTCCGACCTCGTAGAGCGCCGACTGGCCGCTCGTCGAATCGCCGTAGACATAGCCGACATAGGCCTGCTGCACGTCCGCATAATCGAGCCCGGCATCGGCGAGCGCGGCCCGCGCCGCCTCCGCGCCGAGCGTGCGATACTCGCCCTGTCCCGGCTTCACGAACCGGGTCATGCCCACTCCCGCTATCCTCGCCTCGCCGCTCATCACGCCCTTTCCCGGCTTCCAAAATTTACCCGTGGGTAATATACCGAATCCGCCGCGTCAACGCCTTCCGTCGCGGCATCGGCCGCGAACAGGGAGAATCGACCGTCATGCTGACCGCCTATGAAGTGCCGCTCGAGGACATCCGCTTCGCGCTCCGGCCCGTCGCCGGGGCGGCCGGGACGGACGAGTCGACCCTGGCCCAGATCCTGACCGAGGCGGGGCGGTTCGCGGTCGACCGGCTGATCCCGCTCAACCTGGCGGGCGACCGCGCCGGCGTCCGGCTGGAGGGGGGCGAGGCGATCACGCCGGCGGGCTTCGCCCAGGCCTATCGCGATTGGGCGGCGGCGGGCTGGATGGGCGTCTCCATCCCGGAAAGCTGGGGCGGCTCGGGGCTTTCGCCGCTGGTCACGGCGCCGCTGGACGAGATCTGGAACGGCGCCAACATGTCCTTCTACGTCTGCCCGACGCTGACCCAGGCGGCACTCAAGCTGATCCTGGCCCATGGCTCGGACGAGCAGAAACAGGCCTATGTCCCCAACCTCGCCGCGGGCCTGTGGACCGCGTCCATGGGGCTGACCGAGCCGCAGGCCGGCTCCGACCTTTCGCTGCTCACCACCCGCGCCATTCCCGCCGCGAACGGCAGCCACCGATTGTTCGGCGCGAAGATCTTCACCAGCTTCGGCGCGCATGACTGGACCGACAATATCGTCCATCTCGTGCTCGCCCGGGTCGAGGGCGCGCCAGCGGGCTCGCGCGGCATCTCGCTGTTCATCGTGCCCGGGCGGCTCCCCGACGGCGGCCGCAACGACGCCCTCTGCACCGGCGTCGAGCACAAGCTCGGGCTCCACGCCTCGCCGACCTGCGCCATGGCCTATGGCGAGGCCGGGGAGGGCGCGACCGGCTGGCTGCTCGGCCCGCCCAATGCCGGCCTCGCCACCATGTTCGTGATGATGAACAAGGCGCGGATCGCCTGCGCCCTGCAGAGCGTCGGGCTCGCCGAGCGGGCGCTGCAGCAGGCCCGGGCCTATGCCGAAGGGCGGCTGCAGGGGCGCGGTCCCGGCGGCACGGTGGCGATCGGCGCGCATCCGGACGTCAAGAGGATGCTGGCGCGCATGGCGGCGCTGACCCAGGCGACGCGGACGCTGACCTACGGCACGGTCGCGGCGGTGGAGGCCGAGGCGCCGGACGCGGGCCCGGGCGGGCGCGGCGGGCTGCTGACCCCGCTCGCCAAGATCTTCGCGAGCGAGGCCGCCTGCGAGGTCGCCGCGCTCAACATCCAGGTCCATGGCGGCATGGGCTATGTCGAGGAGACGGGCGCAGCCCAGTTCCTGCGCGATGCCCGCGCCATCCCGATCTACGAAGGCACGAACGGCATCCAGGCGATCGACCTCGTCCAGCGCAAGCTCGTCCCGGACGGCGGCGCGGCGCTGGACCGCGAGCTGGAGGCGATCGACCGGCTGGCCGATGCCGGCGACGGCTTCGCCGCGCGCCTGGGCATCGCCGTGGACGAGACCCGGCGGGCGGCCGCCTGGCTGCTCGCGCCGGAGCGGGCCGACGAGGACAGGCTGGCCGCCGCCGCGCCCTTCGCCGCGCTGGCGGGGGCGACCATCGCCGGCGGCACGCTCGCCGCGGCGCTGCAGGCGGCGGACGCGGAGGGCGGCGCCAGCGAAAGCCAGCGCCGCGCCGCGCTCCATTATGGCGACGCGATCCTCAGCATGGCGACCGGCCAGGCCGAAGCGACCATCGCCGCCCCGCGCTCGCTTTAAGCCGACCGAACGTCCGCTCCCGTCGCGCCGAGAGGGCGAAATGGGGCGCGCGCGTCAAGGTTCTCACGCAACGGACCAAGGCTGATTTGCGTGTAATTTCATAGTCATCCCGGCGAGGGCCGGGACCCATGAACATTGGCGGCCGAGAAAATTCATGGCCGAGAAAATGGCGACCAACGCGGCCGCCTTTCGCTCGATTTCCGTGTGCATTGGTCCCGGCCGTCGCCGGGATGGCTCCTTGAGCCGATCCGCGCCAAGTCCAATCGACTACGGATCCTAGCCCGCCTTTAAAGACACCAGGCCCCGCGTCAGATTCTCCGCGAAATAGTCGCCGATCTGCGCGCTCGTCATGCCATGGCCCGGCTTGTACCAGCGGCTGATCCAGTTGAGCGCCCCCGCCAGCCAGAAGGCGGTGAGCCGGACGTCGCAGGGCTGCAGCGACCCGTCCGCGATCCCCTGGTTCAGATAGGCCTCGAACCGTTCGTTGACCGACTGCCGGCGCTTACGGACCTGGGCCAGCGCCTTGGGGTTGAGCTCATGCTCGTCCAGCCGGACCAGGCACATGCCGAACGGCTCGGTCATCACCCCGGCATAGGCCCGGATCAGGGCGCGCAGCCGGGCGAGGCCGTCGCCGCCCGTTTCCTCGATCTCCGCGAGGCTCGCGTCGATCAAGTCATGGCCGAGCATGTGGCAGCCGAGCAGGATGTCGTGCTTCGACCGGAAATAATTGTAGAGCGCGGGCTTGGTGATGCGCAGCCGGTCGGCGACATCGTCCAGTCGCGTCAAATGGTAGCCCTTGCTCAGAAACAGCTCGGCGGCCGTGGTCAGCACAGCATAGCGTTTTTGGTCGCGCGCGCGATGCCGGGTATCGAACGCCGACTCCGGCGACATTTGCTCTTTTCCCATTCCCGGCCCCCAAACTTACCCGCGGGACATTTTGCATAACGCCGCCATGGGGCGCTTGCCAGCGGGTTTTTCCCGCCCCGGCGAAGCGAAGCGGATTGACGCTAATTTACCCATGGGTAATATATGGACCGCAACGCCGGTTGCATTCCAGGCCGGCATCGGGTGAGGAAATTCCATGGACGTCCTCTCGGAACGGCGACAGCCGATGGACGACTCGGCGCCGGACTATGACGCGATCGTCATCGGCACGGGCGTCGCCGGCCTCTACCAGCTTTACCGCCTGAAGGAGCGCGGCCTGAAGGTGCTCGCGCTCGAAGCCGGCAAGGGGGTGGGCGGGGTCTGGTGGTGGAACCGCTATCCGGGCGCGCGCCTCGATTCCGAAAGCTATTCCTACGCCTACAGCTTCTCGAAGGAGCTGCTCGACGAGTGGCAATGGTCGGAGCATTTCGCCGGCCAAGCCGAGCTCCAGCGCTATTTCGACCATGTCGCCGAGCGCTTCGACCTGAAGCGGCACGTCCGCTTCGACAGCCTCGTCACCGCCGCCCGGCTCCGCGCCGACGGCCGCAGCTGGGAAGTGACCACGGCGGACGGCGCCGGCGTCACCTGCCGCTATCTGATTGCGGCGGTCGGCCCGCTCACCAACCCCACCTTCCCGCGGATCGAGGGGCGCGAGCGGTTCGCCGGGCAGACCTTCCACACCTCGCGCTGGCCGATGGAGCCGGTGTCGTTCGCGGGGAAACGCGTGGCGGTGATCGGCACCGGCGCGACCGGCGTCCAGGTGATCCAGGAGGCGGCGAAGAGCGCCGCGTCGCTCACCGTCTTCCAGCGCACGCCCAATTATTGCGCGCCGCTCAACAACGCGCCGATCGAGGCGGCGGAACTGGCGGCGCTGAAGGCCCGCTATCCCGAGGTCATCGCCCGCTGCCGCGCGACCAACAGCTGGTTCATGCACGACGCCGATCCGCGCAGTGTCTTCGATCTGGACGACGCCGAGCGTGAGGCCTTCCTGGAAGGGCTCTATGCCGATCGCGGCATCGGCGTCTGGAAGGCGAATTTCCACGACATCGCGCTCGACGAACGCGCCAACCATATCGTGTCGGAATTCATGCGCCGGAAGATCCGGGCGCGGGTGAAGGATCCGGCCGTGGCCGAGCGGCTGGTCCCGAAGAGCTTCGGCTTCGGCACCAGGCGGGTGCCGCTGGAGACGCATTATTACGAGGTCTACAACCAGCCCAACGTGACCCTGGTCGACCTGCGCGAGACGCCGATCGCGCGGATCACCGAGGATGCGATCGAGACCGAAGGGGCGCGGTTCGAAGCCGACATCATCGTCTATGCGACCGGCTTCGACGCGGTGACCGGCAGCTTCGACCGGATCGAGATCGTCGGGGAGGGCGGCCGGCGCCTGAAGGACAAATGGGAGGATGGCGGCCCGGTCACCTTCCTCGGCGTGCAGAGCGCCGGCTTCCCCAATTTCTTCATGCCCGGCGGCCCGCTCGCCTCGGTCGGCAATTTCACGCCGGCGCTCGAATATAGCGTCGACTGGATCACCGGGATTCTCGACCATATGGCCGCGCACGGCTTCGACCGGGTCGACGCCGATCCGGACGCCGAATGGGCCTGGACCAGTTTCGTCCGCGAGGGCCAGGCGCAATTGCTGATGGGCGACGTCCGCTCCTGGTTCACCGGCGTGAACACCAATGTCGACGGCCGGGAAACGCCGCGCGTCGTCATGTATGTGGGCAGCGCCAAGACCTATCGCGAACGCTGCGACGCGGTGCGCAACGGCGGCTATCGGGAGATGGTCTTCGACCGTCCGGTCGACGGAGATGCGCGGGGGCTCGCGGTCGCGGCCCGGTCCTAAGCGCGGGTCTTCGTCTCAAGGGTTGGCGTGGTGGCGATGCTGTAGTCAGGTGCGAACTCGTCTTCAGGCTGGCGCGAGGCGAACCCCGTTCGAGGCTCGGACAGGAATCCTGCATTGGAAGGGCCTGCCCGATGCCGCAGGCGTCCTTGAAAATTGCGCGATGGCCCTTGGTTTAGCGCGGCGGGACGACTGAGGTATCGGGCCACGTTGTCCGGGGTTGATCGCATCGACGTCGCGCTCGCACCGAGAACGGGCCCACGGTGGATATGCCCAGCTGGCTGATCAGACCATCATTACGGGTTCCTGCGCACCGACCAATCAGGATGCCAAAGGGGTCAACGAACCTGGCCTCGAGTTCCTGCGTCCCTTCGCTCACATCCTCGATCTCGCTGTCGAGCACGAGGTTTCCGTTCACGAGGATCTGGTTCAGGCGATCCGAGGATCGAATCAGATAACCGCTGGTGATACGGACGTTCGCGCCACCCGCTTCACCCAGTGCGAGGATGCGGGCGCCGTCGCTGATGATCGCCCGCGGCTCGCCGATCGTGATACGCCCTCCTGTAAGAGTGTCCGATGAGGTGGTTATGGTCACTTCATTCTGGCGGCCTCTCAGGATGATCAGACCATCGCGCGACATGATGATTATGATATCGCCCGCAGGGGCGTTTTCGCCGTTCGTGGTAATCACGGCGCCATCGGTCATGATAAGCCGCTCGGCCCTGACCTCAATGGCACCCGCCCCGCCGCCTCCGTCGAGTGAGGTCGCCGCAACGCCAGAGCCCATGCCATCAGCCAGCACGATCCGGGCGGAGATGCGGATTGTGCCGCCGACGCCATTGCCGGGGCCGACGGCCGCGGCGATGGCGACCCCGCCGTCCAGAAACTCCAGCCGATCAACGTTGATGGCGATGGAACCGCCGGTTCCCGACGTGCCCGTACTGGTGGACACCGCTGAACGCGGCGCATTGGTGAGTATCGATCGGTCGAAGCCGGCGATGCGAAGCGTCGCGTTCGGACCGTTGATTTGGACGTGGCCGGCGACTGTCGCATCGCCCAGGATATCCGACTGGATTCGGCTGTAGCCGAGGATCGAGCCCATTCGACCGATCGTCACATTGACCGCACCCCCAGCGCCAAACCCGCTGGACGAGGTCGAGATGATCGAGCGGTTGTCGAGCAAAAGGTTGTTGCTTGCAATGACGTTGACCGCGCCCGCATTGCCCCTACTCGCCAATGCCGTCCCGTAATCGCCTAGACTCTCCGAGCTCGCAGTTCCGTTCAGGAAGGTGACGTTCGGCGCCTCGATCCTGACGTCGCCCGCCCGTCCGGTTGCGGCCGGTCTGTCAGGCCGGGAGATTGACTGGGAGACGACATCCGCATGATCGATGCGTATGTTCTGCGTAGCCACCAGCGAGATTGCGCCGCCCGGCTGTGAGCCGCTCGTCTCGGACGCGACCCTTGCGCGTGCTGCGGTCGCAGCGGGATCGAACGGTTCCTGATCGAGCAGCTCAATCTCCCGTGCGCGTATATCAATGCTTCCAACCGGCTCAGAACCGATATCGCCGGTCGCGCTCGAGACCAGCTGCAGAAGGCCTCCGGGCGAATTGTCGGGCAGCGGCGCCATCGAGAGTCTGTCGCCCGGCAGAAAGCCGGACACGAAGCGGTCGGCGGCCAGCATCTGGATGCTCCCGGTGCCGCTGGACAACCCGATCGCCGTTGACGAGATATTGGTATTCGACAGGATGATGTCCTCGGCCGAGCGGAACAGGATCGAGCCCGCCCGTCCGATCCATAGCGCGTCCGACGGCGCATTCAGGCCGCTGATCGTGCCGATCGCTGCGCGCGTGAGGTTTATCGAACCGTTGGTCGTGACGAATTCGACATTGCCGCCGCGCCCGGCGCCTGTCGTTGATGTGGCGATATGGAAGCCGTCAGTCAGGGTGATCGACCCGGCGGTGATCCGGATTGCCCCCCCTTCTCCCGGTCCGGAGGTGCGGCTGACGATATGTTCACGCCCTGGCGGAATGCCCGTACCCATGGTCACCGCGCCCGCGACGCGGATATTCACCGCGCCCGCCTGCCCGGCGCCGACCAACACCGTCTCGATCCGCCCTTCGGTGATCTTCAGTGTGTCGGCATTCAGATTGATATCGCCTGCCGCACCACCCGCCGAGCTGCTCGTCTCGAGATGGCTGTAAGCCAAGGTCGCGTCTCCCACCGTAATGGTGATGTCGCCGGCGTCGGCGAGGCCGGTGCGGCTGCGGATCGCGGCGTTCGACATTCTTAGAGCCGCCTGCGGGCCGAAGATGTCGATCCGCGCGCTACCGAACTCGGTCGTTCCCAGCGCACCGATCTGCGCCGAGTGCGTACTGTTTTGGAGGCCTTGCATGTCGAGCAGTTCCCGCACGTTCAGGGTGAGCGCGTAAGGCGCGCCGCCGGCATCGCCGAGAATGCCGATATGGGTCCGACCGTCCATGAAGATTCGCGCCGCGCGGATCATGATGTCGCCACCGTCGGCGCTTCCCGATGGCCCACCGAGCCCACCCGCCCGGATCGCAGCGGCATTCACGCCAGGACTTGGCCGCTCGTCGCCGCCAATCATGCGCAGTTCGCCCGCGGACAATTCGATCGCGGCCTCGTCGCCACGCAGGTCCGTGGTCGGGCTCCACACCGCGAGTCGTCCGTTCGTGAGCCTGATCTCGCCCGAGGTTACTGGAAGCGACTGTCTCGGATCCACGCCAAGCTGCATTGCGGCGGCGCCGACGGCCGCCATGCGCACCATGGTGTCCTCGAAAACCAGGTTGGCCCCATCAACATGAATGTCGCGGGCGCTGAAATGGGCGGCGGAGGCCGCTCCCGTGACGATGCGCGCGCCGCTGCCGTCGTTGTCGCCGCGAAACACGATATCCCCCTGCGCGCCGAGGAAGCCGAAGCTCGCCGGCGCGGCCATCGAGAATGTCGATCCGTCGGCGGAGGCCGCCCGCAACTGGGTTGCATCCGCGAAATTCAACGTGTCGGCCGTCGAGACATAGAAAGCCCGCGGAACGTTTACCCGCGCGCCTGCGCCAAACGCCACCCCTGCGGGATTGATGAAATAGAAGTCGGCATTTGGATAGCCGCTTGCGTCGATGGTTCCGTCCAAGTCGGAAATGTCGCCGCCCGTGACTCGGTTGATGATGTAGCGCACGTCCGCGGCATTGCTTCCCGTCCACCGGGCCGTGTCACCCGCACCGAGATCGAAGCGTTGGAAGCTGTGGAACAGGTTCTGGTAAGGGTTGCCGGCCGGGCCGGTATAGCGCCCGCCCTCGATGCCGACGATTGTCCTGCCTGGCGGAGCGGGAAGCGGGACCACGACGGTGTTGGTGGTAAGCTGAGGCGCCGTGTCGGGCACGATCGCGGTCACCGTCTGCGCCGCTGCCTCTCCGCCGCAGAGAAAGGCCGCGACCGCGACAGCGAGCCGGCTGGGGCTCCACCGGTAAATGCTGCGATGAGACACGATGTCCTCCTTTCCACCGCTGAGCTCCTCGGCGATCATTGTGCGGACTGCCTTTGCGATTGCTGGCGTGCCGGGGTCATTCGCTCGCAGGCCTGGTCGCGACGGAAGGCGGCGGGCCCTCTGTTCTGGATCAATTGCAATTGGGTGCGCTCGACCTCGGCATTTTCCTCTCGCGTCCGGCCCCGGCGTTCGGGCCGCACAGGCGGATCCCAATAGCCTTCGCACAGCCGGCCGACCCGCTCGAATTCCCCTCCGAAGCTATAATTTCCCGTGACCCGACGGACCTGAGCAAGTGTGGGCCGATAGGAGGACTGGAGCGCCCGTGCCGCGGGCGCGAAGCGTCGACAAGCCGCAGTGGGATCGCACAAAGAAGTGTCGATGCACATCTCAACCTCAGCGAAGAATTCGATATAGGCGGTAAGATCTGGTTCGATCCCGATATAATTGTTCGAGGCGAACGCCATTTGTTCTACCGGATCGGCGGGCTGCCTCGGATCCTGCTGAAGATAAGTTGGAATGAACCGGCAATTCAGCGCGTCGTTGAGCCGCTCATGCCGCACGAGCATTTCGGCCGACGCCCAGCGGGTCTGCAATTGCAGGACGTTATTATAACGCCACTGCCAATAGCCGAGCAGGGCAAGGATGATCGTCACCACAACAAACCATGCCTGGCCGGTCCAGGACCGGATGCTCTTTACCCAGCGCCAGATGCCATATCCGACGGAACGGGCGGCGCGCACGAGCCAGATCTTTGCTGTGCCGAGACGAGCCCGGATCGACGCTGGCCTCATCGTGAGACCGGGTGCGAGGCCCGCTGTATATGGACGCCGCAGGCGCCGAAGGCGACGTTCCTCGGCACGGAAGAACTCGAGTTCAATAACCGAAGCGCGCATCTGGCCTGAGTTGGAGTTGCTGCCAAGGCGACCACTCTAAATAGTGGGGGCGGTGGGATGACGTCCTCGGGGTTAAAGGGCCCGCCTTGGAGAACGCCCTCGCAACTTACAGGGACAGGTCGCTGCCTATTCGGGTAGCCGTTCTGGCTTGCGACGGACATCAGTCGCGCGCGAAGGCAGCTCAATCCGTCCGGACTGACAATCCGAACGTTGCCATTTTCAGCCCCGGGCGTACGCCGCTGCGCGACCGCGTTCCCCTGACCGCCGATGATCATTACGGCGACAGCCGCCAAGACTGCCCTTTGCGAAGACCCTCTCCTCATGTTCCGCTCCTTTGGTTACTCCTGAACAACCGCAAGGGATCCACCGTCAGGCGAAAATGGAGACCTCTGCGGGCGAGGGACGAGTCGGTCCGATCGAACGCATCGCCGAGGCGTAGGCCGTATTGGACGCGCAATTCGACCGCGTCGGACGGAATCCAGGCGATCCCCGTGCCGACCGAGGCGAGGCCATTCCTGCTCCGCGCATCGGGATTGAGGATCTGGGCATAGGCCGCGTCGGCGAAGGCAGAGATCCGGAACCGTAGCAGGTCGCGACCGGCCACTGTCCCGGCATCGCTGCGGGGATCGAGACTGACGACGCGGCTTAGCTCTACCGATCCGGCCACGCCGCGGTCGGCGAGAAGCACGGCCTCCGGATACCCGCGCACAGAGTTCACGCCGCCCACCGGAAATCTCAGTGCCGTATAGAGCAGGTCTCGCGTCCACTGCGCCGCCACACGCGCGGTCAGCACCAGCCGCGAGACCGGCAATTCTTTCGCATAGCCGATCTGCCCGGCTACCAGCGAGAAATGTCGGGGAGGCGCAGCAAGGCCGGCGATGTCCGTGGCGCTCCCGTCTAGGCCCTGTGAAAGCTGGAGGCGCGCTGCGAAGGTCCAGCCGCGCTCGCCGCCGGCACCCGCGCGGCCTCGCACGAGCCAATCGAGCGAGCCGCGAAGCGTAGTGACATAGGACCGACCGTCGACCGACCCGGGCGCGAATGAGAAGGGCTCGCCGAGCAAATAGGTTCGCGAGACCTGATGCGAGAGCGTGATGGCAACGCTCAGGTCCCGCGCCGGACTCCAGTCGAGCGGCGCATCTCCAGGCAATCTGGCGCCCAGGGCGCAGATTTCCACGCCGTTGCGGCTGTAGGCTTGGCGTGTCTCTCGTCCGGTCGGACTCCCGAACAAGGGAGTGAGCGGACAGTTGATTGGGTTGAAGACCAGCGACACCTCACCGCCCCAACCGCGCGAGCGTATGCGGAGCGGGCGCAGGATCGGATCGACGACCCCCGCCTCGTTGATGTCGCCTCGGAAGGCCGCCGTCCAGCGGGGGGCCAGCGCCAGGTAAAGCGTCGCCGTCGTATCGAGCGCGCCTTCGGTAGTTCCGACTTCTGCGTCGATCAACGACCCAGTCGGCCCCCGCAGCGTCGCCGCCGCGAAGCCGCGCACGCTTCCGATCGACGGCGAGCGGTCATTTGCGACGCCGACCCTGAGCTCGACCGGCGGGTGCCGCACGATCATTGCCCCCTCGCCGGACGGCGCCTCGTTGACCGTGGCGAGACCTTGCCGCTCCTCGCCGGGCACCGGTTCCAATCGCGCGTTGATCCGGTCGATCCAGCGTTCGCGATCATCCGCGAGGCGGCGGAAATCGAGTTCGAGGAAATAGACGTTGAATGGGCGATCGGGGTCACAGTCGCGCATCAGCCGGCGCTCGACATAACGGTGGGCAGTCCCTCGCCCCGCTGAATTGTCATGTGACAGTCGGCAGGGAACGAACTGGCCGCCCTCCGGCAGCATTCCGGCGCGTCCGTCGACGACCCGCAGGACCAGCCCAGTTGCGCCCACGGGCGCGGTCACGAGGCGGACGCCCGAATTGACATAGCCTTGCTGGAAAAAAACCCGGTTGGCGCGTTCAATCCCGGCGTAGAGTTCACCCGGCGAGCTTACGGTCAGCTGCAAATCCGGGCCATGGCCCGCAACCGCCGCCTCGCCGAAGCAGCTTCTCAGCCACGCAAGATCCAGGTAGGCGCGCGCGGCCGCGCCGCAATCACCGTGATCGGAAGTAGCCTCGATCAAGCGGGGGAACAGGCGTTGCCAGTCCACCGCCCCGACAATGACGACGGATGTCGGAGCGTCCGAAGATTGAGCGGCCTGTTGCGGAGCAACGTCGCCTGGGTCGAAACCGACCGTCGCCGAACGAGGAGGGGGCGGCGACCGCGCAGGACCCGGCGCGACGACAGGCTGGCGTTCGCGCGCGCCCAAATTGTCCTGCGCGGCGGCTGGTTGAGCGAGGAGGCACAGGGAAAGCCACAGCGCGCACGCGCTCGCTGGGAATGCGCGCACCGACGTTTCTCGGGATCGGCAGGAGAATGCGATCCCCCTCACCGCCAGTTCCCGACCACCATGAACACGCCCCAATTGGCCTCATGACCGTAGTCGCTCGCCGTCGGGTGGAGGTAGGCGAGTTGGGCCCGGCGCATCGCCTGTGCCGGGGAGTGGCCTCGATAATATTCGGTCAGGAAGGCGGCGTCGGGCCGCTCGGCCTCGTCGAGCCGAGACTGACCTTCATCGCGCGAGCCGCCCATCACGGGATGTGCGAAGTAACGGGGCGCTAAGTCTGCCGCGACGGAGACGATCGGGCCGATCGTGCTGGCCGCTCCGCCCCGAAGCGCGGCACCCGCCAGACCGAGTTGGCCAGCGTCGCCAACCGCGCCTTCACAGGAAATAAGGATGAGGAGGTCGAGGCCACGGGTCCGCCGATGCGCTTGCCGGATACTGCGTTCGATCTCGCCAATCCCGAACTCCCCATACGCCCCCGCTGCTGAGGGCATCGGCGCGGACACGGCGATCCGACTGGACGCGCCGTCGAATCTGGCATGCGTGGCAAGCAACAGGACCGACGCGCCCCCTGCCGCCAGCCGGTTGCGCAGATTGTCGGCGGTAAACTCCCCGCCCGTGAGGCTGTCGAGAAGGCGGGCCGCAAGCCCGTAATTTCCAAGCTCTTCGACGAAGAGGTCAAGATTGGCCTCGGCCAATCCGCCAGCCAGCAATCCCCCCCGCCGCTGCGGCTGCGCGAGCGGCCGGACATAAGCGAGCGCCGGAGCCACCGCAATTGCCGCGCTCCTGACCAAATAGTCTGTCCTGCGCCTGTCATTTGCGTCATAAGTCGTGTGAAGAAGCGCCCAAGGCGTATTGCGAAGCGCCGGATCGGGGAAGAAGATGAGGGTCGGCGCGTCGGCATCGATTTCTGCGACTGCCTGGCCGTGGGAGCGCCGATTGGCGTTGCGACGCACATGGTCCCCGAGAGGGGCCACAAGGCGAGCATGGAGCCAGCGGGCGTCGCCGCTACCCCAATCCAACCCATCCACCTGAAGATTGTCCCCCCCAAATTCGGCGGCGGCGAGGTCGAGTCGGGTGACCAGCTTGTCCGCGCGATCCGCGACCTCGGCCGCGCCGCTCGTCGGATCGGACGCGAAGAGTTCCCATCCGTCCCCATTGCCGCGATCGGCTCGAAGGTCCTGACTGTTGGTGCCGACCAGCATATAGGTCCGCTCCGCTCCCACCACCGGATAGACGATCGTCTCGTCCTGCAGCAGGTGACGCGGCGCCATGGGGACGTCCAGCGGCTCGCAGGCATCGCCTAAGACGCTTTCGATCTGGGCGCGGCGAGAGGCCTCGCCAACGACGATCAGCGCACGCACCGACGCGTCTCCCGCTTGACCGCGGCGATAAGCGGAATCCGCGGCCGCTTGGAAAATGGGAAGCAGCCGGTGCCTGAACTGGTTGGGGAGCTGCCTTTCGAGCCACGCCGACTCCGCCGCTTGCAACGGCGTGAGCATTTGTAGCCCGGCGAAGGCATTGTCGACGTAGCGCGGGTTGAGGACCGGTCCGCGCGTCGTTTCGACAGGCTCCAACTCGGCCTTCGCCATCCAAGCCTCGGCGGTCGCGGCGCTCGGCCCGTGAACCGCCGAAAGCCGCAACGCATCCTCGATCCGGGTCCGCGCGAGCTCGGTCGCCGCCGAGCCGGCCCCCCGCTGCCGTTCGGCACGAAGAAGGGCGATTTTCGCGGCGAGCACGCAATGCTGGATGGTGGCACAGGGGCGATCGTCAAGGCCAAGCCGCCTTTCGGCCGAAGCAATGGCGTTCAAATGGTCAGGCGCGACGTCGGTCCGCGGGTCACGCCGCACCTGCTCTCGGGCGATGCTGATCAGTGCCAAGGCGGCCGCCTCGATGAGCGCATCGCGGACAATTCGACAGTCGCCTTGCGCGTCGGTCGCCCCGGCCTCCGCGACAATCCTTACCGCAAGATCGGTGGCCATGGCTTCGGCCTCGGGGTCGCGCGGGGCGACGCGCTGGGTGGCGCCTCTCGGCCGATAATCGCGCGTCCAGAAACGATTGGAGGCGCGACGGACGAGGTCCAGCCTGCCCTGAAGATGGCTATGTGCAGCCTGAAAGCGCCTGAGATAGGGCTCATGCGCTCGGTCATTCTCATTCCGGGCGCGGGCGGACGCCTGATCGACCGGGGGGACCCGTCCTTCCGGAAACCGCTGATAGAAATCCGCGCGTCGCGCGGCCTTCGCCGCTTGAAAGACCGCCAATGCCTCACCGACTCGCCTCTGGAAAATGTCGCCCTCCCCACCTTCTCTGGGATCGAGCTGGCCGTTCGCGATTCTGACCGGGAGTGTCGTGTTGAGAACCGCCTTTAACGTCGGACATGCCGCAAGCGGCGCGAGCGCAACTTCCCGCTCTCGAGATTGGGCGGCTTGTCCGCTAGATAGGGTTAGAGCCGCCACGAAAATCGCGCCGCAGATCCAAAGGGACTGAAAAACGGGACCGCGCAGCCGATTCGATGAATTCATCACCTGCCCCCCGACAAAGCCCCAATAATATAGACTATAGCGCCTACGGGTGAAGTCCCCGCGGCGAGGAAAATTTCATCTGTAGCTACTATTGCTATGGCAACCTCGTGATCGACCGGAAACCAAATGGATTGAGCTCGTCAGCGTGATTGTGCACCGTTCGCTATTTTTCAATTGCCGTTGACGTCAAAGCGTGGTTGCGAGTTTGACAAGTCACGACTCTGCCGCTCACGTTGCGCAGTCGTCGGGAGGAGGGCGATGACCGCAAAACCCCCAAGATTCGCGCCATGCTCGTTCGCTCAGCTCGTGCACCAAGTCATCGTGATGGAAGAGAAGGCGTCGCTAGCCGAGGTCGCGACCGATATGGGGATGAGCTATGCGGCGCTGCATAGCCGGATCATTGGTCGGACGCCGTTTCGCGCGACCGAGATCAGGAGGCTGATCGAGATCGTCACCGATCCACGCCTGATCCGCTTCTTCATCGACGGGCGGCGATTCGTCCTCGCCGCACGACCGGACCCTATGCTCGATCCCTCGGCCAGCATTCGGATCGCCGTTGCCCACGCCACACAGGAGGTGGTCGATCTTTTCAGGATCGTCGTCGCCTCCCTTGAGGTGGGGACCGAGCTGACCCACCGCGACCGAGCGACGATCCTCAAAGAATTGCTGGACACCGAAAGCGCGCTGGCCGGCGTGCGCCAAGCCTTGCAGTAGGATCAAATCGCGCCCAGCGCGCTGCCATGTCAAGTTAAAGTCACCGGTGACCTCGCCTGACGCCGTCGTCGCCGAGAGATATGTGTTTCCGACATAATCGAGGAGGGGGGCAAAAAGCGCATCTGAAGAGAGCGCGGGCGCGAATGAAACGGCTGCGCTCGCGTTGCTGACCAGCTCCTTACCTACCGGACGCAGCCGTCCGCTTTAGACAGCAAGGGAAAGTCTCCGCTACCTTTCAGTTACGGCCGAACTACGAGCTTAGAGTGGGGAGGCCATTTGCGTCGGACTGCGCGCCGCAAAATTCCCAATGCGTTTGCCAACACATTCAGATGGGATCACGCGCTCCTTTATTCGCTTCTCTCCCCAGACCCTCACAAAACCCGAGAATATTCGGTCTCCCCCCGACCATGCAAGGATAGTCATGATCGTGAGACCAAGGGGGCCAGTGCCCCTCTGGTGTTGCTGGGCGCGAAAGATGAAGGCTCCTGCTGACCTGCTGCGCCATTATCGAGTGCGGCTGCTAGGCGGCGTTGTCGGCTACGTGAGCAAGATTTGGACCGACGAGGTCCACGATCCGGGAGATGCCTCGCAACCGCTCGCCTGGAGCACGGGAGCGGGTCACCGGAGGCCGTCCGCCAGTACATTTTTTCCTCGCCCGGCAAATTCACTGCCGAGCGCCCTTGGCGGGGCTCTCCTCAGTACCCAACCGGCCAAAAGCGCACGAACTTGCACCGAAAATCGGCTAATTCTCCATTTATCTGAATGCTTAGGCTAAATGGCGGGCGGGAGGAAGTTGAGATTCTCGATTAATTATCTGATTTACCTACGAAATCTCTCAACTCATCATTGCTTACCCCACATTTTTCCCCCCACTTGGCGTGAGACATTATAGAACAACGCAACGCAGTTGAGTTCGCTACGCTGTGTCGCTCCGCAGGTGCCCGCAGCGCGGACAAGCTGCTGCATTTTCGTCAATCGTGGCTAGGAAAGCGGCGTAAGAGGGGCAATCCTTAGATCGCGCGGTATGCTAAACGGTTCGCCTTGGGCATCCATGACGCCGGCGACCGCCTCCTCAAAGAATCCCTGGATGTCCGCATCACGCATCGCGCCACCACCATCTTTCAGCATGCCTGAGACGAGACTCCAATTCTCGCCGCTGTGGTTGTTGCTCAGTTCCGCGATCCGCTGCGCCATGCCGATCAAAGTTCTCTCGCCCTCGCCACCCGTTCCCGCGTCGAACCTAGTATAGATGTCGAGGAAGTTCGAACCATCGATGTTCGTAGCGAGCGCGGCGGCCTTCTCCTCCGCCTCTCGATCTGCTGCGATATCCTCCGCAAGACCAGCGACCGGCACCGAGCCAATCCGTGCATCAAGAGCATTTTGAATTAGTGTCGGCCGAACGCATATGCGGCCGACGAGCGGATCTCCGTCCCGGTTTACAGACATGATGATACCGCCCGCGATCGGCGCACTGTCAAAGCCCCCCCAAGGGAGAAAGATCATCTCGAGTGCGCGGAAAGGTGCGCCGGCATCGTTAACACGCCCAGTACGAGGCTCAAGTTCGCGCGCATGCTGTCCACCGACGATGAACAGGCCGGATTTCAACGGCAGAACACGCCCAGGCGTTCCCCATGCCGATCCGCCGAGATTTCGTGGCGCTTGGTAGACGTGGAATGTCGGATAGTGCTGCACGCGGTCATCCTGCGCGTTCTTTACCAACGGCTTTATCACCAGGAAGCTCTTCATCAAATCGACCGGCTTCGACCGTCGCGACCGATAGAGAATGAAGTGCGCGCAATTGTCGCCGAACGACTCGTCGGGCAACTTCGGGGTCTTGTGTGCGTCGTACAAGCCTTGAACCCGCTCAGCATATTCGCGCTGCTGGAGGTAGAAGAAAGGGACACGGAGGTAATCAGAATCTGGCCGCGCGGGCAGCACATGCGGAAACGGCATCTTCTCGTGATGCTGCCCCGCCTCTTCATTCAACCGTCGTGCGAAGAAGAGGAAGATATTGTGTGCAAGGAATATCTCATTCTCGGGGATGATGTGCCGGTTTTCTTTCGGGTCGAACCGACCAGCAGCTTCCTCGCGCCAGACATATAACGCCGCCAGCACATAGAAACCTTCGACGTCGTTCCCTCTGCCGGTGACCTTGTGGGTGCAGAAGTATTCGACGGTTCGGTTATGATCGCCCACCGCACCAAAGCCAGCGAGCGACAGTTCTGCGGCTAACGCATCGAGGGCTGCTTCAACCTCAAGGTGCCTCGGCGCTGGCGGTCCACTTTTATCCTTTTTGGATGCCGACGCGGCCTTTCGCGCCATAGCGATCCGCAGACCGAACAAGTAGACCCGCCGAGCCAGTGCAGCCATCGGAAGATCGTCTGACGTTGGCTGCCTTGTACCCGTCGAGCGGATCTTGCCGCTCATACTATGGATGATGGCTGCTTGGCGTTCATTCGAAAGGCTTCGTAACGTTGCCACCACCTGATCGTAGGTCGTTTCTTCCACCTTCCCCCCGCCGCTTCTTTTCTCGGATCCCTCTGATTAATAGGAACAAGAAAAGTTTGCGCGTCACCTTATTCTCAACGGCGCCAGAGGCGATCACCTCCACTCTGGACTAGGCTCCGCGAGAAAACGTTTGTGCTGCCACTTCGCCCAACTTTCCGATTCGGCCGATAATCTATGGGGACAGGCCTGGAGAAGTCTTTGGGCGGCCCCGCTCGTGACTGAAAAATCTGGTTAAATTAACTGGTTAGCAACCTCATCGCGGTGCGCGTTGTAGGAAAAGTCGTGCACTTCTCGTGGCCGCGAGTTTCGTTGCGCACGTGTCATGTTGAGGCTGGGAAAAAAAGCCGGGGGCCGCAGGGCCTCCGGCTTAGGGGGTGATGGCTCAAGAGCCACCACTAGCGCCCTGAGAGTCGCATAAAGGACCTCAGGAGTCAAAAAAAGCCGCCGGAGCCCATCTCCTCTTCCCGCCGGAAGCAATCGCTCGGTCGCCTGCGAGGCCGACGAAGAGGAGGCGTCCCAAAAGGGCGGAAACCGACATGACCAACGAAGCCGAACGACTTAGTATCTTCGACCGGCCTGAGCGCCCGTCGGATGTAGTTCTCGAAATGCTCCAGCGAGGTCAGGACGCGTCGAGGGAGCACAGCAATGAGCGGCCTGACCCGCGGCTCAAGGTCTACGAAGCCGGCAGCTACACAGCTGCCGCCATCGCAGAAGCGAACCGGATGATCGCGCGCGGTGAGCTCGTGGCCGCGCTCTTCAAGCGGGCGATCCCCGCCGATGTCTGCGACTATGCCACCGCAAAGCTGGACGCGCATGCGGATAAGGAGCGCTATAGCGGCGCGCCGAGCGTCGGGCGGATCGGCAAGGCGCTCTACGAGGTGCAGTTCTCCCGCGCCGACTATGTCGAGTATTTCGCCCGGGCACAGGCGGACCTCGAGGTGTCGCGCGGCATGTTCCCGCCGGGACGCTATCCGCTCGACGAGCTCCGTCTGGCGCTCGACGACCAATGGTCGGGCCGTGTGGGCCGCCTCCGGCTGGAGGAGGGCCTGTGCGGTCTCGGCCTCCTGCGCTTCGTCGATAAAGGAGGCGAAATCCTGCCGCACAATGATGTGGCGGCGGCGGACGCCGAGTATTCTCTCATCGCCCAGTCGATCGACACCCAGATCGCGTTCAATCTGCTCATCCAGTCGGCAGAGCATGGTGGCGCGACCCGGGTGTACCCGCGGCGCCTGTCTCGCAACGAGTACGACGCCAATCGGCGGCCGGCCCCGGAGGACTATGCGCTACGGGACGAATGCCTGCCGCCGTATCCCGTTATCATCCGTCCGGAGGCTGGCGACATCTACTTCTTCGATGCCAATTTCCCGCATCGGGTGGATGCCTGCAGCGGGCCGCGCGCCCGCTACACTCTGTCCGCCTTCCTCGGCGTTCTGCGTAACAGCGATCTCGCCCTCTTTTCCTGACCCCCTGGCCGGGCGCTCCCGCGCCCGGCCGCCTTCTTTAAGGAGAAATTTGATGGCAACCGAAAAGCTCTATCTCGCCAGCGACGCGCTCAGCGGCACCGCCACCGTCGTCGAAGTTATCGACCTCGGCGACCGGCAGCGTGTCCGCCTCGATCAAACCCTTTTCCATCCCCAGGGCGGTGGCCAGAAGGCTGATCGTGGCACGATAGGCGAGTTTGAGGTAGCCGATGTCCGGCATACCGAGGATGGCGAAGTAGACCATGTCGTCCTCGGTTCGTCATTCTCGGCGGGCCAGCGCGTCGCGCTCGCTGTCGATCAGGCCTGGCGGGACGAGGCGAGACGATGGCACTCGGCGGGGCATCTCCTCGCCGACTGCGTGGTCGCGCTCAACGGGCAGCTCCGGCCGCTTCGCGGCCATCACTGGCCGCAGGAAGGGCGCGTTGAATTCCAGGGTGACGCGATCGGTCTCGGTGCGCTCAGCGAACGTCTCCCGCAGATGCTCGCCGCCGCCATCGAGGAAGACATCCCCTTCCGCATCGTGGGCGATCCCAATCGGAGCCGAGCGCTCCAGATCGCCGATCACCAGCCGGTGCCGTGCGGCGGCACACATGTCGCGTCGGCGCGGGCGCTGCTCGGCCTTCAGGTGCGCAAGGTCCAGCAGAAGGAAGGCATGCTGCGCATCAGCTACACTTTCTCTGACAATTGATCCGTAACGTGCGATGCTGCCCCCGGCCGCCTTGCCGGGGGCAATTTTCGCGCCGGCTCAGCGATTGTTCCGGCAGATCCGATCACTGGTGGGCGCGGCCGTAGGGGGCACATCGTCAAGCGGAATTGGCGCAGAGCCTAGTCGTCATATTCCGCCATCATCTGGGCGTGCGCAACACGTTCGGCGGGCGTGAGGTCGCCCCTGAACAACGTCGCCACAGTGAAAGTACCGTCAGACGGTCGTGGGTAAGGCACGTCGGCAGCGTCCAGGCGATCCGTGAACCGTCGCAATGTCCAGGGATCGGCCATGACAGCGTCGAACCGGTCCGACGCTTCTTCCTCGGTCTCATATAGCGTAACGACGCGCCCCGCGGCTGGACGTCCATAGTGCCATGTGACCGCAGACGTCATGTGTGGGGTTCGAAGGTATGAGAGCAGGAAATCGGCGTCGATGATCCTGCATCCACCGCTCTCCAGCGAGAAGCCTGCGCTGAGATTCAGGACCACCACAGGCACGACTTCCAGCGCGCTGGCATCGGGCAGGTCGATGCCAAGTGCGCCGGCCAGTACATCGCGACGTTTCCGCAACGCTTCGGCCCGGAGCAGTGCTTGGTCAACAGCAGCGGGGATACGGATACGGTAAAAGCGATCCCAGTGGTGAGGATCTGCGGGCGTTAGCCAGCACTTGACCTCGCCGACAAAGGCGCGGTGCCCGAGCCTAAAGATCAGATCGGTCTGGAACGGAAAATCCTCGCTCGCCCGGATTTCATCGGCCGCGATTGACCCGGTCGTGAACAAGGGATTTGCATTGATTGCCTCGACAAGGTCACGCCGACAACGCCGTTCGAATCGATCGCCGCGATGTTCGCCGGTTTGATCGTCAATCCCACCTCTCTCCAGCCAAGCTTCCACGCGGTAGATTGGGCCGCCAATCTCTAGAACTGGTTGAGGCAGCACCATCAGACCATCGCCGATCGAGATCAGCGGTGCTGACCAAAGTCCCCGATTGCCCTTGTCCGGATCGTCCTGTGCCGATCCTCTCGACCGACCCTGCCGCCCGCTGCTTTCACGAAAGGTCAAGAAATCGACGATCGCTCGCGCACGAGCCTGCGTCACGCGCAAGGCCGAGGCCAGTATCCGGGATACTTCCCGTTCGCTCACGACGAACGCGGCCTGCAGAAGCGTGACCTGGTCCCGGGACGCGATCTTGCCGACGGCGCTCGCGACCCTGCGTGCAAAGTGGTTCAACACCCACCACGCATCCTGAAGCAGCATTGCTGACAATCCGGGCGCCAGTGGAAGCTCTTCGTCCAGAAATGGCGATAAATAGCTTGCTCGCAGTCCGATGCGTTCCATCGAACAACCTTCCGGGCGGCCCGACAAATATTCCTTTCGGCCGACCTTTGCTTGCCAGCCATTTTCGGCCCAACGCACCGAGCTGATCGTCCGCGTAAGGCCGTGACGGCGTCTTTCATTGGGCGCCATGTCGGCCCATTCTGTCCTGAACTTGAGCGGTTCATTCATGAAGTTCGCTTCGGCGCGGGCCAGCCACGCTTGGTGCAGACGGTGCAGTTCCGCGTCGAGCGCAATCCAGTGATCGTCTCGACCCTCTGCGAGAGAGTGGCCCTGGTGCAGCGCCTGATCGAAGAGGCTCTTCAGCACCCGGCGCATTGAGTAGAAGTACATGGCATTTCGTGCGAGGGTGCCGACATCTGCGCTCTCGGCCGCGTCCTGGGGACACATCCGCCGTGCATCGTATATCCAGCTAGAAAGTGCTTCGATGCCGGTTTCGATGAAGTCCGATGCGCTCATGCGCTGGCCGTGAATGTTCTCGTAGCGCACGTTCGCCAGATAGTCGAAGCTGACCGGCTGCTCGGTGGAGATACCGCGCCGTTCGTCGCTGGAACCCCTGATCGAGGCTCGATACTCGCCATTTGCGAGGGCGACCCCTAGCGCGATCGCCTGATCGGCGCTCAACGGCCCAAACCGATCCGCCTGATCTCGAACAAGAGCCTCAGCCTCCCGTCCGATCCAGAACGTGGCCTCTAGCAACTTATTGTCTGCTGCGGTTGCATCGGTCGCGTCCGCCAGGGCCCGCTCCCAGCCGGAAGCGTCGAAGCTCGCCGCCATGGGGCTCGCCAAATGCCTCGCCGCGCGGCGAAATGCAGATTCGATTTGAGGAACGGCAACCAAAGGGCGCGATTACAGCCGCCAGCCTAGTCAGGCTTGCGGCACACCAAGACAACTTCCGTGCGCATGCGTTTGGAAAGGCTGTCTCCCGAAACCGGCAGATACCGGCTCGCATTTGGCAGGTCGCGTTCGCGGCTGTTGACGACCGACATGCCGGCGATCCCCGCCGCGACCGAAACACCGCCTGCGTTGTCGATGAACTTCCCCTTGATGCAGCTGTTGCCCACCACAAAGGTGCTGCGACCGCCCGGCTTGAGGACGCGCGCGATCTCGGATGTCGCATGGATCAGATCGAGCGCGTAACGCGTCATAATTCCTTCGAGCCGGCGATCAAGCGCGTCGACGCCCCGCATCGCCGCCAGCACTAGTTCCACATCGGTGTGGCGCTCGTGCGCGTCTGCGGCGCGCTCCGCGCCGATCGAGTTCGAGCGAACCTCCCTCAGACTCGGAATTGAATGACCGAGCCACACGAGCGACATGCGGTGGCCGCGCATGTAGTCGATGGCATTCAGATAGGGCGGCGAAGTGATGACCGCGTCGACGCTTTCTGCGTCAAGGACAAGTGCGCGTGCGTCACCGCGCGATACGCGAGCGCTCCCTTTGGGCGGATGCTCTGCAAGCCTCTTGCGGAGTTGTGCCACGGATCGATCGAAATTCGGCAGTACCTTGTAGTCGGACACCGTCGCAACCCTGTGTGGGCGGCTGTGGGATGTGTCGCGTGCGAGCGACGCACACTGTTCTTTCGTGATGATAATCCGGCTGAACGCCACTCTCAGCACATCGAGCGCCGCGCGTCTCTCCGGGGCGAGCGGTAAGCTGTCCAGCCGGCAAAGAACCGAAGCGATCCTCGCGAGGTCGCCGCGCTGCGCGTCGTGAAACCAGAACTCGACGAATCCGGCTGTTTCCTTGCCACACTGCCAATCAAGAACAGGCACCGTCTCGCCGAGGCTCGCTACCTCGTTCATCACCTCGCCGAACATGGCGTCGATGTCTGCGTCGGCCACTTCTGTAGTCCAGGTCTTCGTCATCAGCACGGCGAGCGGATCGAAGTCATATCCAAGAGCGTCGTGACCGAACTCCAGCGCTTGCCGTACGACCGTTCCCGACCCCATCATCGGATCCAGCACGATGCTGCCCTCGGCTAGATCACCGAGAGCAACTAGCGCGAGATCGGGCGCCATTCGCGCTGGGAATGGATGGATAGTCTTGACCTTCATCCTTCCCCCCTAATTGCGTTCGCGCGGGAATGGAAGTTGAGCGGTGCGGGCCGCGGAACTCTAGAGAGACCGAAGCCATGGCGTGACCGACATGACGCCTTTTTAACGATGGCCGATTATCCATCGACAGGGCTGGAATCTTGTGAGTATTCGTTCACCAATATGCTGTTGATCGACGATCATCAACGCGAGCTTCTCGGTCGCTGGAAGTACAATCGGCTCGCGGATGCGCCGATTTCCTCCAGGTGGAGCAGTTCAGACGAGCGCGAAGCGAAGGCGCATCGTCTGCATGCCTATCCCGCTCGATTTCCGGCGCTGGTGGCGAAGAGCGCATTCGCGCACGCCCGCACGCAAGGCATTGAAGTCAAGCGCGTCGCCGACGTGTTCTGCGGTAGCGGGACCGTTGCGGTTGAGGCAGCCGCGGAAGATCTGGACTTCTGGGGCTGCGATATCAATCCGGTCGCCACGCTCATCGCGCGTGCGAAGACCGTCCGTCTCGATCCGGATCGCTTCGCCGAAGCAGCCAGGCGGGTCGGGGAACGGTCACCCGAAGCTTCCGAAACCTCATCCCTCAGGCCGAGCGCGGTCGAGCGCCTGGCTCGCTGGTACGAGCCGCAACAGTTCTTGGACCTGGTCAAGCTTCGCAATTCAATTCTTTCGCAAGTCAGCAACGAGCTCGAATTGCTCGCATTCGATTGCGCCTTCTCCGCGATCCTAAAGGCAGCTTCGCAATGGCGGTCACGTTCCACCAAACCGGCGCGTGACGGTACAAAGCGCCCTGCAAGCGTTGGGGCCGCGTTCCATGCGCAATGTGCCAGCATGGCGGCAGCTTGGGCTGAAATGCCCTCCGGTTCGAGAGCCTCGGTCGAGATCGTGCGAGGCTGTGCGACCAAGGCCGAGAATCCTGGCGCACCGATCGACATGATCGTCACCAGTCCGCCATATGCTACTTCCTACGAATACGCCGATCTCCACCAGTTATCGGCGCTCTGGCTGGAATATGTCGACGACTATCGCGATTTGCGCGCGGGCTTCATTGGCACCGCAAGCAGGCGAGCCAACCTTGCCAAGGCAATGAGCGACCTCAACCCGATCGGCCTTCAGGTGGTCTTTGCTCTCTATAACCGGAATCGGAGGCTGGCGGAGGCAATGGCGGCCTACTTCTTGGATATGCAGCGGACGGCGCAGCGCTGCCATGCTCTGCTCCGATCGGGCGGGCTTGCCGTCTTTGTGATCGGCAACACCCAGTTTGATGGTATCAGGATCGACAACGCGAACCATCTGGTGGAGAGCCTCATCGATGCCGGCTTCGAGAACGTCCGTGTGATCAAGAGAGTGCTCTCGAACAAGCCGAACACACCCTATCGATTACCCTCTGGCCGGCTTTCCGCCGCGCCCACCGAGATGTCGATCTATTCCGAGGAATATGTCCTGATGGCGCAGCGCCGATGACCCAGAAGCCACTCAAGTTCAAACCCTACGCCCGCCTTCTCACCATGCTCGGCGATCAGTTGATCCGCAACGAGCAGGTGGCGCTCTCCGAGCTGATCAAAAATGCCTACGATGCCGATGCCAGCTGGGTGAAGGTGACTTTCTCGGGCTTCGATGACGAGTTTCGCCCCGCGGCAAATGCCCGGATCGTCATCGAAGACGATGGCCATGGGATGTCGACCGAGGTCATCGAGAACCATTGGGTGAATCCTGCCACCCCCATAAAGCGACTAGGAAAGAAGAAGGCGCAGCGCACGACCGCCGGTGGTCGCATCATCCAAGGCGAAAAGGGAATTGGTCGTTTCGCACTCCTGAAGCTCGGGCGAGATATCAGGATGATCACGCGGCCGGCCGGCTCGGCAGACGAAAATGTCGTCGACCTCAAGCTGGCAAGGTTCGACGAGGACTTTCTCGAAGGCGATCGCGCGATGTTTCTCGACGAGCTGGATATCCAGCTCGAGACGGTCGCGCCTGCGACAACCGTCGTCGATGGAAAGATCGATCTGGGCGGTCACAAGCGCTCGCGACGGCCCCAAGGCACCCGCATCGAGATATCGCCGCCGATCGGAAACTGGAACCGGGTCAAGGTCGAGAAGGTGTATGAGGATTTGACAAGGCTTCAGAACATCTTCGACGCGTCACCCGCCGAGGATGAAGACCAGGCGGAGACGGACAAGGCGAGCACAGCCTCGGGCGCCGCCAAATTGGCGTCCGCTGGCGACGATGAGTTTGCAGTCTACATCTATCGTGACGAAATCTATGAGCCGTTAAGCTCCGAATTGCGGACCAAGCTCGACACCCTGATCCAGGAAAATTCGGTCCATAGGATCACGGGACGCTACGATGAAGAATCGCTCGCATTCAAGTTTGACATCGATGGCCGGTCCGAGACGCTGAAGCTCACCGATGCCGCGGTGACCGGCGCCCCAGTCTTCAGGGAGTATCTCGCGCGCCAGGGCCTCAAGCCTGATCAGGCGGAGAAGCTTCGCACGTCGTGCGGATCTTTCGACTTCTCGTTCTATGTGTTCGATTTCAGCGCCGATGCTAGGGGCAAGCTGCTGCTGGACAAGGACGACAAGGAGCTAATCAAGAAGCACCGCATCTATGTCTACCGAGATGGCATAAGGGTGTACCCCTATGGCGATCCCGATGACGACTGGCTCCTGATCGACGTTCGCCGCGGCACCGTCCGGGCGAGCGAGTTCCTTAGCAACGACCAGGTCGTCGGTCACGTCAACATCTCGCAAGCGGAAAATCCGGAGCTTCGAGACAAGACCAGCCGTGAGGGACTCGTCGATACCGGGAAGCCCGTCGACGACTTCCGATCCCTGCTGCAGACCTTCCTCGCCTGGGTGCGGAAGGACCCCTACGGCAAGTACAAGCTTGCGAACAAACGCTCCAACGACGTCCAGATCTTCCGCTCCGGCGAAGTGCAGACGCTCATGGACGACGCGATCGCCGCAGCCGGAGCCGAGGGCGTGCCCACGGCCGTCCGCGAGAAGATCGGTCAAGCCAATCGGCAATACAAAGCCGAGCGGCGCTACCTTGTTCAGCGCGCCGAGAATACCGAGCATCTCGCTGGCGTCGGCCTGTCCGTCGAGGCCGCGTCGCACGACCTGATGATCGCCATGCAGCGGGCGATTGGGACGATCGACAAACTAAGCGCCGCCTGTGACACGGATGCGCCGATCGACAAGGCCGCGTTGCAAGCCGAGCTGCTGACGGTTCGTGGCCTGCTAAGTTTCGTGCAGTCCCAGATGACCGACATGCAGCTGCTGTTCCGGTCCACGAAACAGCGACGCAAGGATATTCGTGTCATCGACCTCGTCGAGAAGGTGACAAAGATCTTTAAGAGCCTTCTCGAGCGCAACCTAATCGATGTGAGGGTCGAGACCGTGGGTTCTCCGCTCGTGGCCAAGACAACGGACGCCGTCCTACTCCAGCTCTTACTGAACCTCTTCGACAACGCGGTCTATTGGTTGCAGGCGGCGCCCCAGCCTCGCGAGATCGAGATCCTGCTGAATGGCGATGAGGGTTCGCTCACATTTGCGGACAGTGGACCAGGATTTCGTGAGGAAGATATTCCGTACCTGTTTGAACCGTTCTTCTCCGGGAAGGGTGAAGACGGACGCGGCTTGGGCCTCTATATTGCAAGGCAGCTGCTCGAGCGACACGAGTATAGTATTGACATCGCCGACAAGGATCAGCGCATTCTGAAGGGAGCGAACCTTGTGGTCTCATTGGTGAGGGGTGAAAGATGACTGCGGTACTGCCGAACCTGTTCAAGGGCATTGCGCTGGTCATTGACAACAGCATCGGCAAGGAATCTGAGATCGACAAGATTCTCGCGAACATCACCGCAAGCGGCGGGCACTACATCTCCATGGCCGCGTTACCCGCTGACGACTATGACCTGGAGCATCTCTCGCGCGTTTCCTTTTTCATCATGGACTGGAATCTGAAGGATGATGACCTAGAGCCTGGCGTGAAATTGCCCGATGCCGTCCAGAAGGAAATGGCAGCCGAGAATATCGCTTTCTTGAAGCGCCTTAGCGGGAATCGGCACGCACCCGTTTTTATCTTCACCAATGAAGTGCCCGACACCGTCGTGGAATACCTCTCAGCCGACCCTGAGCTTCTCAGGAGCATTGAAGAATCGCACATCCTGGTTAAGTCAAAAGCCGACGTGATGGACAAGCTCTACGAGGTACTGGAGGAGTGGGCGAAGGAGACACCCTCGGTCCTCACGTTGAAAAGCTGGGAGCGCGGCTATCTTCGTGCAGCGAACGACCTCTTCATCGACCTGCACAATCGGACGACATATTGGCCAGTCCTGATGTGGCAGACCTTCAGCGACGACGAGGTCCCACCCGAGTTTGAAATGGCCAAGCTGCTCAATCGGCTCGTGGAGTCGCGGATGGGACCACTAGAACTTGATTTGAAGCCCTATCTGAACGCGGCAGAAGAACGGCGGAAGGCGGACGAGGCCAAGTACCGCGAATCGATGTACAAGGTTTTGGAGGGGGAGCGCTTCCTTCGCGAGGAGCGCCTCACGAAAGAGCTATATGCTCCTGGAGATCTGTTCGCCTTCCCCGTCGATGACGGTACCTCCTACTGGCTGAATCTCAGGGCAGAGTGCGATTGCCTGCGGGGAGGCAGCGACCTCGAGCTGTATCTGCTGAAGGCTCAACCTGTGCTTGACGCGGAAGCCAAAATCGATCCGAAGTTCGGGACCTTCCTTGGCGAAAAGGACAACGAGGCTATCATCTTTGCGATGGTTGGCGGCACGACGTTCTCCATCAAGTTCAAGGACATGAAGATCAAGACCCTGAAGCAGATCGGCAAGCAGTCTGGTGAGCGCGTCGGCCGGTTGCTGCCGCCCTTTATCACGCGGGTGCAACAGCGTTATGCCGCCTATGTCGAGCGCCCGGGCCTTCCCAGAATTCCGGCTGCGATGCGGATTGAGGAGCAGGCGGCCTGACAGGCCAGCGTTTGGGGCGCGAAGTTTGGGGGACTCCTGTCTCAGCGTAATTGAAGCACCCGAAGCCACAGGCCTGCTCGCAGAGCTTGGGCGTATTGCGCCAGAAGAGGACGCTGGAAGTTTGCAGCCGCTTTCTTGCTGAGATTGCAGGCCAAGATAGTGGGGCTTTGTGGCCACTAATTCCCCCGTGACTGCGCTTCTCGCCGCTCCCTATCGATGATCCGCGCCCAGCGCTCGGGATCGGCCTTTTCCATCATCTGCTGCCCAGCATGCCACATATCTTTTCCAATTGTTCGAGCGGCCATTCTTTCCGGTACGGCCCAACTGGCCGGAAGGGATCGCGCAACCACGCCGGGAAGAATTGCCCACAACACCATCCCAGCAACGGCAAAAGCGACACGGTTCCGGACCAACTCTCGATCCTGCTCAGCAGCCGATCGCGCTCGCACGAGTGCCGCATCGATTCGGTCCGCAGCAGCGTCCATCCCACTCGCAGCATTCTGCAGCATCTGGCGATCCTGTTCGCGGGTCGCCCCTGCCGCGCTAGCGATATCCCGGCCAATCTTTTCCGGGGTTATCTGCATTGCCGGGTGTTGAGCGATGCGCCCCGCCCACGCCGAAACTTTCTCCATCCGCTTTGAAATTTCTTCCAGGCTCGGCGCATAATCGGGCTGCGCGGTCCGCTCGTCCGTCAGCCGTTCGACCGCCCGGCGCATTAGACTGACCTCTGCGCGGAGTTCGCCAAAGGCATCCGCTGCTAAGCTGTTGCCGACTTCGCGGGTGCCGTCCTCGTCCATTGGACGTGTCTATCGCCCAAGCTCGCGACCACGCGAGAGGCCGAGCCAATCCTGGATACTGTGGGATATCGATGCGCCCTCGCGCAGCTGAATTCCAAGTTCCGGAAGCCGTTTCCGGATCAGCGACTCGGCCTGCGCGTCACGCTCGATGCTCTTGCCCAGCGCGCTCATCTGGTGACCGATCGCGCGGGCGCCAGCATCATCACCGGCGTGGCGAAGCGAGCGATGTTGCCGGGCAAGCTTCTGCCAATCATCTACGAGCCGATCCGCTCGTCGCTCCGGGCTAGTTCTGATCTCCCCTTCCAGCGCCATCGCACGGATGGCGGAAGTGGTACGGCCTTGCGCCGCTTCGCTCATCAGGCCCGAATCGCGTGCGAACGCCGAACGGAGGTCTTGTGAAGCTTTCGGTCGCAGGGCGTCCAGCGCCTTACTCGCCTTGTCGAAAGCGATCCGCTGGTGCGGTAGCTCGGTGTAGCCGTCATTGCGCAAGCGCATGATGTCAGCGGTAGCGCGGGCGAACCGCTGCACTGCGCTTTCTAGGCCAAGCGGCTGTGGAGCGCGCACGACCTGTGCGGACCTGAGCTGAACTCCCTCGAATATGCCGCGTGTGGGCGGCGGCGACGCTGGCCGCAGATCGAGTCCGGCGAACGGATCGCGCGACGGAACCGGCTTCGCCTTCTCCGAAGCCGGTTCGGGCAGTCGTATCTGTCGCCGATCGGCAAAGTCGCGTGTGTAATCGGAGGCCATGTCCTTGGCGCGATCACGCGACAAAGCACGGACCAGTTTCGACGGCTCTGCAAAGTCGTCGCGGCCGTAGTGGAGATCCACGCTGTCGCGGTGCCGCGACAGCGCAACATAGGCCGCGTGCCGGTCGAGACCGGGTGTCGCCAGCACATGCGCCTGATCGACGGTGACGCCCTGCGCCTTGTAGATCGACGCGGCGTAGCCGTGATCGATCTGCGCATAATCCTTAAGGTCGAACGCCACCGCGCGCCCGTCATCGAGCATCACGGCCATGCGTGCGCCGGTTACGCTCTGGACGGTACCAAGCGAGCCGTTCTTCACCCCCATGCTGCGCTCGTTCTTGAGGAACATGATGCGGTCGCCGGAAGCGAATGACCGCGATCCCCGTTCTGCGCGGAGCGTGACATCCTCGCCGAGCTGCCCGGCATCAAGCATCCGCGCCCGCGCGGAATTATTGAGCGCCCGCACTTCGTCATTGGTGTGGGTGAGGATAATCCGCGTTGCCCCTGGGGTCGCGGCACGATCACGATCCCAGCGATCGACCAGATCGGCGCGGGCCTGCTCGCGCGTCTCGGCGACTTGGACATGGCCTTGCTCGTCATAGGCGCGCAGCGCCTCGCCGGTTCGCCCGGTAGCAAGATGCCGAGTGGCATCGCGCTGCCAGTCTTCGCGCTGGCGGCGGATGTCGGTAATCTCGATGCTGCCATGCCGTTCGGCAATCGAACGGAAAGCAGCGCCAGCCTCGATCGCCTGTAGCTGCTCAGGGTCGCCGACGAGAAGGACCTTGGCACCACGCTTTTCCGCCTCGGCGATCACGCGTTCCATCTGGCGCGATCCGATCATCCCGGCTTCGTCGATTACCAACACATGATCGCGCGACAACAGCTCACGGTCCTGTGACCATTGATGCTCAATGCTGGCGATCGTGCGCGAAGCGATGCCCGAACTGCTCTCCAGATTCTCGGCGGCGATGCCGGAAAGTGCGAGACCCTGGACCTGATAGCCGGCGCGTTCCCAAGCGTCGCGCGCAACGCCGAGCATCGCGGATTTGCCGGTGCCAGCATAGCCAACCACGATGCCGAGATCCTTGGCCTCGGTGACATGCTCGAACGCTGAGCGCTGTTCGGCGGAGAGTACAAGGCCGCGCCGCTCGGCATTGGCGAGTGCGTGGCCGCGATCCTGCTCGCTGACGCGATGCCGCTCGCGGTCGGCGAGCATTTGCGTCGCGCGTGAAAGGCGCTGCTCGGTCTCGATCATGTCCCGGCTGGTGAAGCGGTCCTGACCGCGACCATCCTTGCCGAGCGCGGCCAGTTCCGGCGATGCGCGAACCGCCGCCATCACATGATCAAACTGAGCCTTCCCCTCGCTGTGCCGATGCACGAACATGGCGAGGTCGCGCGTCGTGAAGGTCGCCTGGGTGCGGGTGATCGCATCAAGCGCAAGGCGCGGCTCCGCGATGATCTTCGCGCCGTTTGAGCGTGCGATCTCGCGATGCTCATCGACGCGCTCGGACTCGAGCCCCTGCGCTGCCATGCGCGATGCAGCCGGGCCGATCTTGTGTTGCGGCTCCAGCTGAACGCCCTGCGCCTCAAGCGATCGGTGATCGATCCGCGCATCGATATCGAGTTCAGCCAGCCGCTGATTCGCATGCTCGGCCCAGCGTTCGCGCCACTTTTCCAACAGGTCGGTGCGGTTCCATTCGCGGTTCTTCTTCCCGAACCCGACTTCGTCGACGTCGCGCAGCGTCAACATCACATGCGCGTGAGGCTTGGGCTGACCATCGGCACCGATGTCCCAATGGACATTGAGATCGGCGATCATCCCGCATTCGACAAACTCGGCGCGAACGAAATCGCGCGCGAGCGCAATACCCATTTCTCGGGATAGCTCGCGCGGAATCGCGAACTCGATCTCGCGAGCAAGCTGCGCGTCTTTGCGCAACTCAGCGACCTCGACTGCATTCCAGAGGGTTTCGCGATCGGAGAGATACTCGGGCGTACCTTCCGGTAGCATCACTTCGGAATGGACGACGCCGGCTTTGTTCGAAAAGTCGTGATGCCGGTCGAGGCGCTGGTCGTGCAGCCGCGAGGCCGAGCGATATGCCGCCGACGCCAACGCGCTCGAACCGGCAGCACGCGAGATGACCTTTGCCGAGAAGTGGTAGATTGCCATTGCGGCAATCCATCTACACCTCAAGCTGCACGTCGGCACGACGTATAAGCGCGCCCTCGAAAAATTTCATCTTTCTCGGGACTGCGGAATCCCAGTAGATTTCAAGACATTGCACCTAATCGAATGCGCCGATAACTGGGCGATCCTCGCTGTGCAAATGGAGCAGGATCGATGCGCAAACCTCGCGATTTCGACGCCGAGCTGAAGGCGCTTGCCGACAAAGCCAAGCGCCTGAAGGATCAAAAGCTGCACCAGCTGGGCGAACTGGTGGCTGCAACGGGAGCCGACACGCTACCGATCGAGCAACTCGCGGGTGCACTGCTTGCCGCCGTCGGAATTGCGGACAATGCGACGAAGGAAGATTGGCGCAAACGCGGCGCGGCGCTTTTTCAGAAGTCGCGGGACGCTGGCGGAAGCCATCGGCGTGACGCGCGCCGCAATCCGGCGAACCACGGCGGAGCGCCACCGGCTGCAAGCCAGGATTGCGCGTGACGACAAGCGAGTGTGGGTCGTGACCCGCCGCGAGCGAACGCGCCAGCTTATCGAGCTTGGCGGTCTCATCGCTAAGGCTGGCTTGGTTGAACTTGCTGATAGCGACCGCGCGGCGATCTTTGGAGTGCTGATTGAGGCGGCAGTCGAGCTTCGAGGCGAAGAGCGTGAACGGGCCTTGGCTGTTTGGCGACGCTGCGGCCAGCGGGCATTTGAACAGCTCGATGACGCGAAGATTTAGTGATTGCGATCAGCCGTCGATGACAGACTTCACGTGGCGCCGGTTGGGGACATTTCAGGGATCAATACCGCGTTGGAAATCCCGGAGCATCTCGTCACGATGCGAGTCCATCCCCAGATACAGCTGCTGGGTCATGTCGGCGAGCTCTCGCAAATTGTCGGGGCGGACATAGGCCGGGTTGATAAGCTCGGCATGACGGCCGCCGCGCTCTCTCCAGCTGTGAGATAGGTTGTGATCGGCGAACAGCTCCACGCCGGTGAGGATTATGACTGGTGCCCGTGCTTCCGATCGCGCGTCCTCGTAATGCCGGCCCCATCGCGCCAGTTCGCTTAGTCGCGCCACTTCTTCCTCGGTGAGGTCCGAGGGCTGACGCATCGTGGAGAACACCAGCGCGGCACCGGGAAAGGCGATCGCGAGTTGCTTCATCCGGGAAACATCCTCGGCGGTGAAGGCGTCCTTTCCAAAGCTCTTCGCTTCCCCAAATAGGAGCTGCGTGGCATGGGGCGAACCCGAAAATTCTTGGCGCCGGTACCACAGGACGAAATCCGCCTCGACTAGCTGCTTGCCGGCCAAGGTCATTTCCTGACCGGCGCACCAGGTGATGCTTGATTCCGTCACGCCGCCCAGCACATCCGCGAAGAAGCGCATCGAGAGCGCGGCGGCGTATCCGCCCTGAGCATAGTTGGGCTGCGCGAATGGACCAATTAAACGATATGCCCAATTTGTCCCGTCCCGGTCCGTCGGATTGATCGCAGGGAAGCCGTAGCGCTTGAGGCAGAGATGACATTTGAGCTCGGCGTCCACCTCTGCGAGTGAATACCAACTCCAGCTTCCGCACTTCTCGCAGCGCACCTCCAACCCGAGTTCGACCGCGTTCTTTTCGACCAGTACCTTGAACGCGTCACGGTGCCAGAGCTTGTCCTTCACCGCAGCATTTATGCGGTTGCGGAATTGATGGTGCTCCATGCTCTTGTTGACCGGCTTTCGGCTGATGTCGTTCAGCAGTTTCACCACCGCCTCGCTGGCCAAGGCCGACACCCAGGGAAATCCGCCTAGGGTCTCGATTATCTGCTGCGTCGCGCGGCCGGATCCCGAGAGGGTCGTTTTGATCCCTCGATCGGCCAGCCAGTTCCGGATCGCCGACGGATGGCTCTCGAGTGACCAATAGTGCCGCTCGGTCGAGTATCTCGCTAGGACGACATATCCCTCGCTCGTGGGTAGGACGTCCCCGCGGCCTCCGCCAAACGTCGGAATCTTCGGGTCGCGATAGTTGTCAGGATAGACCGTGGCGAAATCGCCATCCCATCGGTAGTTGTCGAAGCGAACCACGTTCACCCACCGGGCATGTCCGCCCATCGGCGCGTCGAAATCCGGCTCGAGCCCGTCGAAGCGAATGCCCGGTTTGTCTCCGGTCACGGGCGCGTCACGAGTTGCCTCCTTCGCCGTGATCACGGGCCGCATGGGACTGACGCTCATCTCCGGAGCGGGCCGCCAGATCGGGGGATACCAAGGCTGGACGCAATTCGCGCCTTCTGCCTCGACGCGCAGATGCTCGTCGAAGATCGCCTGGATCGCGTCCTCAGCGATGGAACGCCCGAACATGACCGTCGGCCGGATCATAACGCCGTCCGGATTGCCGGGGTGCGGGCGAAAATTTTCGCTTACGAAGTTTCGCGCGAAGCCCGAGAGCTCACTGACGAGTTGCAAGGGGATAGGAACCACCGGAGCGACGCCGGCTCGCAAGTTCCAATAGTCGATCAAGTCGCTGGCCGTTGTTCCATCGAACACGAAGAGGCGTGGTTCGATGTGCCTCGAATATCGTACTTCCAGCTTCGCATGCGTGAGGCGGAGCGCGTTGAGCCAGTTGTTCTGGAAGATTTCGCCGGCGTTGGCGGGGCCGAGCCGAAGCACCTCGGGCGTGAAAACCTGGTCGAAAACACGCTCGAGATCGTGCAGCATCCCCTTGGCCGGAAACGCGCCGAAGATGCACGCTGTCAGCGCTTCCAGGCTTGCTTCTTCGGCTAGGACGCGGACGATGGTCTCGGGCTCGCGGCGGCTGAACTGGAATTCGGAGCGATAGAGGTCGCGATAGAGCGAGAACATCTGCAGGCCGCAGGAGCTGATATAGGCTGCATCGAGGCGACCGAACTTCGGTTGCAGGTCTTCGATCGCGATCACGCGATCCTCGTGGAACCCTAGCGCCGCGGCTTGGCCCGGCTTCGTCTCGACGAGCATGTCCGGCTCGAAATAATCAAGATAGCCGTTGACGATCTGCTCGGCGGATTCCGAGGTGCCATGCCGATCCCACCATTCGGGCACCGAGTCGAGCATCGGTATGATCGGATTGTATTTGCCGCCCCATAGGCAGGTGTTCGTCTCGAACACGCGTTGGAGCATTTCCATGTCGTCGGGCGCCGCGAGATAGGCGAACCGGGTTGGGCGGAGTCTTACGTCAAGACGCATGGGCTGGCGCTCGCCCTTCGATTTTCATCTGTGGCCTGCCCGAAGCAGCTCATGCTGCGGCGGCGCTGCGTTCAAGCACGCCGATATGCTCGGCGCAGATCAATTCGACGACCCGGCCCAGCGCCTCGACATGCTCACCCAGCCAGGCGAGTTCTTCTTCAGTGATGCGATAGTGCCGGGAGTAGCGCGCCTTGACGTAGGCCTCCTTGAGCTTCTCGAAGCGCGCCCGATCCGCCTTCGTTTCGCGCGGCCAGACGTCGATCAGGCGCGGATCAATCCGCTCGGCCTGGGTGCGCAAGAACCCCAGATTGTGAACGTGCGGCGTGTAGAAGCTGCAAACCAGCAGCACGCAGTGATAATAGCGCTCGGCCGCTTGGTGAAGTTCGAAGGCAGCCTTGTTCGACCACCCCCTCGCCGACGCTTCCTTTCCTTGGATCAGGAACTGCTCGGCAGAGGGCAACCACTCCTCAAAATACTCCCGCGCCAGCGCGAGTGCTTGAGGCGGTGTCTTGGGCTGCGGCTCTGGCAGATCGGCGGGATCGCTCTGGTAAAGCGCGATCCCGTCGCGTGCGATGTCCATGAAGAAGTACCGCCCCTCGGACAGACCGGCATTCACCTCGGCGGTGGTATGGACGATGAAGTTGACCGGCGTGCGCAGCGTCTTGGTGATTGCCAGTTCGCGATCGAGCCGGTCCTCGGCAGTCGACCAATATTCGATGCGGTCGGTCAGCTTCTCGTGATTGACGATGACCAGCAGATCGAAATCGGACTGATAGCCCTTGGCGGTGTGCGGCTCATCGACCCAGCCGCCGCGCGCATAGCTGCCGTAGAGGATCACCTTGAGGATGCGCGCCTGCTTCTTCCAGGGCGAGGTCGCAATCGCGGTCGCGTCGCCGAATTCCTCGAAGAGAAGCTGGACGACATGCTCCAGCTCGCGCTGCTTGGCCGGGGGCAGATGGTCGAGGTCGGTACGCATGGGTGGCTGATCCTAACCGAGCATCCGGACAAAGCACAGCCTCGCGGGACCGCCCCGCGAGGCTGAAATTTCGAAGCTACCAGATGCGCCACCAGCGCCTCGGCGGCTTGTTCAGGCGGCGGTCGATGCTCGCCAGCGCCTTGGCGATGTGCCGTTCGACATTACGCACCGGGAGCCCGGTGCGCTCGGCGATTTCGGTGTAGCTCATGTCGTCGAGCCGGGCGGCGAGGAAGATTTCGCGCTGCAAGCGGGGCAGCTTGCGAACTGCCCGCTCGATCCGCTTCAGGGTCACCGGATCAGGATCATGGGTCATGATGGCCTCCACGATGGGAGGTCTGGCGGCACGGTGGCCGCCAGACCCATGCTCAGGCGGCTTGCCGCAGGGGCTCGGCCTGAGATGGGGTGAGAGTAAGGTCCGCGACCCGCGCAGCGCGGCTGACGGTGCCGACACCACCGCGTTCGGTGTACGCAGCAGGCGGAAATGCCATCCACTTCGGCACCCAGCCTACATGTTTATCGCGCCCGTTCTCGCCCGTCAGGCAATCGCGGACGACCCCGCGCTTCACCTTTCCGGTCGCACCCTCATTGGCGCTAGCCACCGCATCGCCTGCCACATCGGCAAGGACGCAGCCTATCACCTCCCGGTCGCGGATCAGGTCGAGCAAGGCGTCATCCGCCTCCCAGACCTTGGCCATGTGGGTGCCGAGCAGCGGCCCCAGCACTTCGATCAGCGCGCTTCCGGCTTCCAGCGTCTCGCCCATGACGATTGCCGCCACATCGAGCAGTGCAGGATCGGGAAGCTGCAACAGCCGGAGGAACAGCCCGGCAACACCGTGTTCACCGTCATAGCCGCGCGTCACGGTCGGAGCCTCGGCATCGAAGCCCAGCAGCGCCAACACTGCCCGTCGCTTCTCGTCGAACCGCGCTTCCGATGCGCAGCCTTCGACACTCTCGGCAATCGCATCGCTCGTGGCTCGCCGGTCTTCGACCCGGACATTCCAGAGCGGAGCCCCGACAATGGCATGCGCCACCATCAATCTCAACGCGACGGAGGGCCGGTCGATCAGGTCGGCGCGAACCGCCGCATGCCGGTGCAGATCGACATAGTTCTGGATCGGAGCGCTGACCTCGGGACGAACCGGCTTGTCGTCCTGGCTGACTTCGCCCCTCTCGCGCCGACGGGCTTCCTTGGTGGAAATGTAGCCCTCATGAACCGTCACCTCGCCGCGCGCGCTAATCGAGAGGAACACCTTGCCGCCCTTGCGCTTCGGGCAACGCTCATGCTCCCAGCTGTGGAACGTCTCGCCGGTCGGCAGCACCACGACCTCGGACCATCCCGCCTCGCGATAGCCTTCGCCCTTGTCCTCGACGGCTGCATTCTGCGCCGTCCAGAACTGGGCCGTATCAGCGAAGTAGCGCTCGTCGCCGAACAGGTCGGAAACTAGCTCACCCGAATACTCGGTCAGATCGAAGAGCGCCGCACTCACCGGCACGGAGGCGCCGCCGAACAGCCACGCCTTCAACTGATGCCCGGTCGGGCAACGCGCCTCGGGATCGTCAACCAGCGCCAGCCATTCGCGCTGCCGTGCCTTCGACGCGAGGGTCAGATGCCGCACGGTTGCAACGTCGATGTCGCCCTTGCGGTAAAGCCCCCGGATGCGGGGGAGCAGATTGCCCAGCGCCAGCGTCCGCTTCACCTGCAGTTCGGTCAGCCCAAAGGTGAGGGCGATGTCCTCGGGCGCACGGCCTTCGCGCACCAGCCGCGTAAACGTTTCCCACAAGGTCACCTCGTCGGGGTCGAGCCGCGCGATATTCTCGATCAGCGAGGCCTCCAGCGCCGCCGCGTCGTCGCCCGCCGCCATGATCGCGCACGGCAACGAGTCCTCCCCACCGCCTTCCTCCGCAACCGCCAGCGCCGCATGGTAGCGCCGCTTGCCCGCCACGATTTCGAACCGGTCCTCGGCTTCGGCTGGCCGCACGATCAGCGGTACCAGTACGCCCCGCGCCCGGATCGACGGCAGGATGTGCGACAGGTCCGGTTTGCCCTTGGCCCGCATGTTGGCAGCGGAGATGCAGAGCTTTGCGATATCGATATGCTTGAGTTCCATTGGTCCGACTCCTCTTCAAACACCGCACCGGCCCCGGAAAAAGGGGGGTGGGCGGCAAGGAGCAGACCGGCAGTCCCGTCTGAGCGGCGGGCAGCACCCGCAGGGCCGAAACGAAGAGCAGGACTTGGGCGCAGCCCAAGTTGCGGCACACCGCGACGGGACTAGAGGGAGCGACGCCCACCCCCCTTGGCCGCGGCCGGCAGGCAACGTCGGCGCACCAGCGCCGTCCGCAGATCTCAGCGCGAAGCGCCCCGCGCCAACGGCGCCCAGCAAAGCAGCACCCTCGAACCCGGTCGGCCGTCGTGGCGCCGTGCGCGCGCTTTCCGTGCGCCAGCCGCCGCCACGCCCTCCGGCCGGATCGAGTGTGCCACGCGGAAAACCAAGGCGCCGCGGACCCTGGCGGCTTCGCAGAAGTCCGCCAGTGCACGCTCATTGCCGTCGCGTTCCACAGCCTGGCAGCGCCCGGTCCACGTCATGCGATCGTTCTTTAACAGCGAACTGCCTGTCAATCGGCAGTCTCTCTCCTGCTTTTGCTCACCTTCGGATCGTCGCGCGCCGGGTCGTCGTTCTTTCCGAGGTCGGCAATGCCGCCTCACCATGGGCTGCGTCGGTGCGATGCCTCAATGTTACCCGCGCGGTTCTGGCCGCAACGATCGCTACGAGGTCATCGGCCCCATCGTCCCGGTCGGACGATCCGCTCAAGCGAGCGGAACTGGATATCTCCTCCTCATGCCGCGACGGGCCTGGTCCACTCGAACTCGGTCCCGTCGACCCATATGCAGTGCAGGATGACCGCCAGCTTGCGGGCGACCGCCACCCGCGCCTTGCGCGAGCCGATCCGCTTGGTCAGCCGCAGCCCCCATGCCTTCAATGTTGACCAGCGGTCGATCCGCGTAACCGTCACCGAAGCTGCCTCGAACAGATAGGTCCTGGCCAAGCCGTCACCTTGCTTCGAGATGCGTCCCGACCAGTCCATCTCGCCCGACTGGTGCCGGCGAGGCGTGAGGCCGAGATATGCGCCGACATCCGAGGATCGCCTGAACCGATGCGGGTCATCAATGGCGCTCACGAATGCGAGCGCCGTCAGCGGGCCGATCCCTGGCACGGTCATCATGCGCTTTATCACCGCATCGGAACGCGCAATCCGCGCCAGCGACCGATCATAGGCTTTGATCTGCAATCGGATCGCCCTGATGACCTCCAGCATGGGACCGCACATCGCACCCAACACCGGGTCCTGCGAGCATCGATGCTCGACTTTGCCGAGGAAGCCGCGGCCGCCGGTGCTGCCGGGCATGGCACCGCTCGTCTTCACGATGTTGCGGATCTGGTTGTGCAGGTTGCGCCGCGTATCGACCAGGCGCTTGCGCGCCAGAAGCAGCGAGCGGGTCCGATGCGCCTCGACCGACTTGGCATGGGCGGCCTTATACCATCCGACCCGCATCAGCTCCGCCAGGCCGCGCGCATCGTTGCGGTCAGTCTTGTTGAGACGCATCGACAGCGCCCGATGGGCATGCCGCGCTTCCATGTGCACTACCGCGAAGCCCTGCGATCGGAGCTCCCGGCAGAGCCAGCTGCTCGAGCCACCCGCCTCAATGCCGATACGCTCGGCGCCGGGTGCACACTCGGATAGCGCGGCACCAAGCGAGTCCGGGTGGGTCCTCACCTTGCCTTCGTGAACGACCAGGCCGGCGTCGTCGACGACACACATGCTGGTCTCCTGCACCGACACGTCCAAACCCACGAACAGAGCCATTGCACCCTCCATCTAAGAAAGGAGCGAGACTAGCTGCGAATCGGCTGATCAGACCGCCCGCTGTTACCCCATGTCACCCGCATGGGCCGAGACGCTCAGCGACTCGGCGCCGAACGAGCGGCGTAGAGCGCGGTTACGCGAAGCGTGAGACGCCCTGAGACTTCGCCCCTGAAATATCGAACCTGCGCCAGAGGTACGTTTGTACACGCTGTCGTCGCCTGTCCTTCTCTGACGCCCAGGGGGCCCTTTTCAAGGCGCAGGATACCCGCCCAACTCTCCCGGCGAGCACCACCACGAAGCACTTCATGCAAGGCGATACCAATGCAGATCGATACCCCTGACCGCATCCTCCGGATCAAGGCCGTCCTCGAGCGCACCGGCCTCAGCCGTTCGACCATGTACCGGAAGATGCAGAACGGCACGTTCCCGAAGAACATCCAGATCAGCACGCGCTGTGCCGGCTGGCGCGAGTCCGCGATCAACGCCTGGCTGCGCAATCCTATGTTCTATGAGGTCGGCGAGCGGTAGTCGCCGCGACCGATGGGCACCACGGCCTGATGGGTCGCAAGCCGTTGCCGACACGCGCCGCCTGAAGCACCAGACCGTCAGTTTCTGACGGAGATTCGCATGACGTTGATCGGAGGTTCGGGCGGCGCTTGGTGGCCCAACCAGCAGGCGGAAGTACGGGTCAGCCGGGAGCAGCTATACGATCTCGCGTGGTCTGCGCCCATGCGGCAGTTGGCAGCCGAATTCGGCCTTTCTGACAGCGGGCTGGCCAAGGCACTTCGAAAGCAGGGCATCCCGCTTCCACAGCCCGGCTATTGGAATAAGCTCCAGGCAGGCAAGCCGGTTCTGCGGACACCGCTACCGGCGCGAAAGCCGGGCCAGGACAGTCTCTTGCTGGTCTATGGTGCGCTTGCCGATCGATTCCGCGCCGAGCCGGCCGCGGTCGAAAGCCCCGAGGGTCCGTTCGCGAGCGATGCCGTTCCCGAAGACCTCGACCAGTTGCGCCGGGACATACTGAGGCAGATCGGAAAGATCTCGGTCTCGCGGAAACTGGAGCGCCCTCATCTCGCATTGCAGGCGCTTCTTCGACGCGACGAACGCCGTCGCGAGAAGATCGCGGGCTCGACCTATCCGAGATGGGAGCTCGCTCCCGTCTTCGATCAGCCGGATCAGGAGCGCAAACTGCGTATCGCCAATTCACTCATGCTTGCCTTGGCCCCGTTAGGATGCCCCTGCTTGCTGTCGGGCGAGCACGAACCCAGCTTTCGCGCCACGGTCGGCGACCATAACGTTAGAGTGCAAATCCAGCATCCAGGTGAGCCAACGCCCACGCATCGGCGTCATGGTGACGCGCTTCCGAGTCCTAAAGCTCCGCTCCGGATCGAGCTGTTTCCTGCACTGCCAGAAGGTTTTCCTCGTATGTGGGAGGATGGCGCGGTCAAATTGGAAGCGCTTGTTTCGGAGATCGCGGCGGCGATCGTTGCAGCCGGGGAAGCGCGACACCGGCTCAGCATCGCGGAGCGCATCGCGCATGAGGCGCGAATGAATGCATGGCGCGAGGAGCGTCGGCAGGAGGAATCGGCCAAGCGTAACAAGGAGCGACTGGAAGCGCTACATCGCAGTGCCGAGATGCTGCGGCAGGCGGAAAATCTACGCGCGCTGATCGCCTCGGTGAGCGCGGCCATTGAGAATGGCCGCCAGAATCTGGATCCCGTTGCATTCGCCGAATGGCGAGAATGGGCCGCGGCAGAAGCCGATCGTCTCGATCCGGTGATTTCCGGACAGGTGGACGAGCATTTGTTCGTGACGGCCCAGTGAGCTTGCCGCGATGGGTCGACTAGGTCGTCAGCGCTTGTTGCAAGAGCTGACGGCTGATGTCCTGCGCCTGGCCGATCAAATGACGGGTCTTCTCCCGAACCATCAACTGGGCGTTGATAGATTGAACAAACGCCGGGATTGCGTTCTCAACGATCCCAAGCGCTTTCCCGCATGAATCTTGGCCGGCCTGCCTTAGGGCTGAGACCGCATATTCGTTGCCATAATGCTCTGCGACCGCCGCGAGATCGAACATGTCGCGAGGTTGGAAGCTCCAGCCGCGATAGTAGACTTTCTTGGCAACGATCTCGGCCGGCGTCTCCAGAGCTACATCATGTCCGCGCACGTCGTGCCTTTCGGTCGGCTGGCCGGTGATGTCCGCACAAACGATAAAATCGATCTCGCCCGTTTGCGCATAAGCAAGCTTTAGAACGCTGGTCCCCTCGACACTATAGCTGTCGGGCCGTCGCTCGAGCTCGATGCCTTGTGTCTCCGGGTTGAGATAAGGCAGCAGTTGAGGGTCATCGAGAAAGAGATCGATGTCGTGACTCTCACGATGATCGATCTGCAGCATCAACGCCGTGCCGCCACCGAAACTCCATGCTGGAGCGAAGCCGATCTGCGCTTCAACATGTTGAAGGATCTGGATGGCGGTATCGAACAGAACCGGCCATTCGCTTGGCCGCCCTTGCGACACCGCTTAAGCGGCCAACGGCAGGGCGTAACCCGACAGCTTCGAGAACTCGTCCGCGACCTGAGTCGCCTTGACAGCATCCACGCCCATGCCAGCGATAAACTGCTTCTGCATCGGCAGTGCTACTTCGGAGAAGAATGAGAATACCGGTGCCTCGAAGTTGCTTGCGCTCTTCGGATCGGCAATCATTGCGGCGAGTTGGTGCGCGGAGAGGTCCGCCCCGTAAGGGGCGTTAACCGTCGCAAGCACCTGTGTCGCAACATTCATCGTCATCTGTCTCTAACGGGCGCATGCCCGGACAAGTTGCACTAATGTAGCGCCGTAGCCTTATCAAAACAAGAATGGCGGCACTTCAACGCCCGTAACGGCCCGAAAGGACCCTTCCGTTCAAGCCGCGCTAACGCCTTCGGCCTCCTCTGCCGTCTCATTCGAGAGCGGGGACGATCCTTTGCAGAAGGTGCCCCAATCACGCATCAGAAGGCGGCGCTTATCCAGGAAATCGGTTCGACGATAGGCGGCCTCCACCTTGTTTGCGACCGTATGGGCAAGCGCCGCCTCGGCAATTTCACCGGGATAATCCGTTTGCTCGGCTACCCAGTCGCGGAATGCGGAGCGAAAGCCGTGCACCGTCACAGCGAGGTCCATGTCCCGCAAAATCTTGAGAAGGGTCATATCGGAGAGCGGCTTCTTCACGTTCTGGCCTGGGAATACCAAGTCACTGGCGCCCACTTTGAAGCTCTGGGCGCGCTCGAACACGGCCACAGCCTCCGCCGAGAGAGGCACGATATGAGCTCGCCCCATCTTCATGCGGGACGCCGGGACGGACCACAACGCGGCGTCCAGATCGAGTTCCTGCCAAGTCGCGCCTCGTATCTCTCCTGATCGCGCCGCTGTCAGGATCAGCGCCTCCAAGGCGACCCGGCCCACCGATTCACGCTCGCCCAACTTCTCAAGGAAACCGGGAACGGAGGCGTAGGGCAGAGCGGCGAAGTGATTGTCCTTCTTGGGCTGCCGGGGCAATCCTTTGGAAAGCGACCGCATCGGCGCCTCGGTCGCGCGAAACCCCCGAGCATATGACCAGTCGAGGACAGTGCCGATGCGCTGCCGCACTCGCCGCGCAGTCTCAGGCTTCGCAAGCCAGATTGGAGCGAGCACGTCGCGGATCAGCGGTCCCTCGATATCGCTGACCAGGAGATCGCCCATCTTGGGAAAGGCATATGTCCTGAGAGTCGCAATCCACTGGTTCTGATGCTTGCCATTCTTCCACGCCTTCTCGTGTTCCTCGTGGACCAACTCAGCAGCCTTGCGAAAGGTCGGGATCGCCTGACGCTCCTGTCTGCGTTCCGCCACTGGGTCGATTCCCTGGGCGATCTTCTTGCGCGTCACGAAGGCCGCATCGCGGGCATCGGCCAAGGAGACGTTCTTCAGAGAGCCGAGTCCGATCTCCCTCCGCCGTCCCTTTGACTGAACGCGAAGAATCCACCTGCCCGAAGCTTTGCCGGTGACATCAAGAAAAAGGCCGTCGCCATCGGCGTACCGCCCCGGCTCCGCCAGCGAGCGTATCTTGAGCGCAGTGAGCTTTCCCATAACCCTGCTCCAAAATACCCACCATTTTACCCACCACTTTGTGGTGGGAAGTGGTAGGATTGAGTGAAATCCGATGAGACAGAAAATCTCGAATTTCTCTCAGCTTTATAGCAGTTTAAGGGGGTTTTGGCGAGCCCGAAAGAGAGGGTAAATGGCGGAGCGGGAGGGATTCGAACCCTCGATACGGTTTTGCCGTATACTCACTTTCCAGGCGAGCGCCTTCGACCACTCGGCCACCGCTCCGCATCGAACCTCGACCGTTCGCCGCATCGCGGCGGGCGTGAATCGGGTTCGCAACCAATTCGCACTGGAAGAGCGGTCCTCTAGTGGGGTGTCGCGCCGAGGGCAAGCTACCCGGCGATCCGCTCGATCTCCGCGGCGAGGGCGATGTCCTTCGCGGTGACGCCGCCGTCGCTGTGCGTCGAGAGCAGGATGTCCACCTTGTTCCAGACATTGGCCCATTCGGGATGGTGATCGGCTTTCTCGGCCGCCAGCGCGACGCGCGTCATGAAGGCGAAGGCCTCGCCGAAATCGGCGAAGGCGAAGCTTTTGGCGATGCCGTTGCGGGCCGCGTCATAGGTCCAGCCCGCAAGCCCCGCCAGTGCCGCCGCCCGCTCCGCCTCGCCGAGAATCGCCACCCCTCTTCCTCCGTCGCCTGCGTCCCTCTATGTCCCTCCCGATGGCCGAAGGTCAAACCTATGCGCCCGACGGGGCGGCGCTCGAGACGCTCGCCGAGGCCGCGATCGCGCGGCTGCCGGAGGTGTTCCGCCGGCACCTGACCAATGTCGTGCTGCGCATCGACGAGTTCGCCGACGAGGAGGTGCTCCGGCAGCTCGACATCGAGGATCCGTTCGAATTGTCGGGCCTCTACAGCGGCCGGCCGGTCAGCGAGGAGACCGCCTGGGCCTCGGGCGAGCTGCCGCCCATGGTCCACCTCTACCGCCGCCCCTTACTCGACGAATGGGTGGAGACCGGCGTCGCGCTGGAAGATCTGATCACCCATGTGATCGTCCATGAGATCGGCCACCATTTCGGCTTCTCCGACGCGGACATGCACCGAATCGAGGACGCCGACGAGGAGGGCGCGTGACCCTGCTCACGTTGCGGGGGGTGGCATGCCTGCGCGGCGGCCGGCTGTTGTTCGAGGGGCTGGACCTGATGCTCGCGCCGGGCGAGGCGGCTCTGGTCGGCGGGCCGAACGGGGTCGGCAAATCCTCGCTGCTGCGCGTCGCCGCCGGGCTGCTCCGCGCCGCCGCGGGGACGGTGGAGCGCGGCGAGGCCGCGCTCGCCGACGAGCATCTGGCGCTGGACGAGCGTCAGCTGCTGGCCAAGGCGCTCGCCTTCTGGGCCGCGGATCCGGCGCCCGGCATCGCCGCCATGGGCCTGGCGCGGCTCGCCGAGGTGCCCGTGCGGATGCTGTCCACCGGCCAGCGCAAGCGTGCCGCGCTCGCCCGCGTCATCGCCTCGGGCACGCCGCTCTGGCTGCTCGACGAGCCGGGCAATGGGCTCGACACGGACGGCCTCGCCCGGCTTGAGGCGGCGATGGCGGCGCACCGCGCGGCGGGCGGCGCGATCCTGGCGGCGACCCACCAGCCGCTGGCCCTGCCGGACGCGCGCCGCGTGACGCTGCAATGAGCGGCCTGATCCTGCGCGAACTCAGGCTCGCCCTGGCCGGCGGCGCGGCGGCGCTGCCGCTCGTCTTCTTCCTGCTGGTCGCGACCCTCTTTCCGTTCGCGATCGGCCCCGATACCGCCTTGCTGGCGCGGACCGGCGGCGGCGCGCTCTGGACGGCGGCTCTGCTCGCAGCCTTGCTGCCGGTCGACCGGCTGGTCGAGCCGGACCGTGCCGCCGGCATCCTCGACCAGCTTCACCTGAAGGGCTTCGGCGAGGAGACGATCGCCGCGGCGAAACTGCTCGGCCACTGGCTGAGCTTCGGCCCGCCTTTGATGCTCGCCGCGCTTCCCGCCGCGGCGCTGATGAAGCTGCCGGGCGAGACGCTGCTGCGGCTGGAGATCGGCCTCGCCATCGGCACGCCGGGCCTCGCGGCGCTCAGCGTCGGCGTCGCCGCCATGACCGCCGGCCTCCGCCGCTCGGGCGCCTTGGCCGGCCTGCTCCTGCTGCCGCTCGCCGTACCTCTGCTGATCTTCGGCGCCGGCTATCTCGAGCGCGGCAACGACTCGGGCGCGCTGCAATTGCTCGGCGCGGTCTCGCTGCTCCTGGTCGCAGGCGCACCCTTCGCCGCCGGCGCCGCGCTCAGAGCGGGGCGGGACTGACCAGAGGCGGTCATGCTGAACTTGTTTCAGCATCCAGCTCGAACGCGATACCACGCCAGCGAGAAAATCCTGCGTCAGTGCCGCTCGACTTTGGACCCTGAACCAAGTTGAAGATGACGATCCGCCCTTACCCTCTGGACCAGCGCGCGAAGATCGCCGTGGGCAGGAGAAGCCTCCGCGCCTCTTCGCGCACCGCCATGTCGCCGCATTCGATCCGGCCGCCGAGATCGCCGAGCGCCTGGTTCAGCAATTCGCCGATCGCCAGCGCGGACATGCGCACCGCATAGACGGTGAGCACGAGGAAGCGGCTGTCGGCGTCCAGCAATTTCCGGCAGTCCGCGATCAGCCCCGGCAGGCCCTCCTCGAGCCGCCACACCTCGCCCTCCGGGCCGCGGCCGAATTTGGGGGGATCGAGGATGATGCCGTCATAGCGCCGTCCGCGCCTGACCTCGCGCGCGGCGAATTTGCCGGCATCGTCGACCAACCAGCGGATCGGCCGCTCCGCCATGCCGGCCAGAACGGCATTGGCCTTGCCCGCCTCGACGGACTTCTTCGACGCATCGACATGGGTCAGGCGCGCGCCGCGCGCGGCCATGGCCAGCGTGCCGACGCCGGTATAGCCGAACAGGTTCAGGGCCTCGCTGCCCTCGCCGAGCCGGTCCCGCATCCAGGCCCATTGCGGAGCCATGTCGGGAAAGAAGGCGAGATGGCGGAAGGGCGTGCACTGGGCCCGGAACCGCACCTCCTCCCAATGCAGGGCCCAGCCCTCGCGCGGCACCGGCTTCGCGAACTGCCAGCGGCCGCCGCCTTCGTCGTCCGAGCCCGGGATGAACTCGCCGTCCGCCGCCCAGTCCGCCGAGGCCGGCGCCCAGAGCGCCTGCGGCTCGGGGCGGATGAAGCGGTAGCGGCCGTAGCGCTCCAGCTTGCGGCCATGGCCCGAATCGACCAGCCCGTAATCGGCCCAGGGCTCGGCGATCAGCGTCGCGAGCGTCACGCGGCCTTCACCGCCGGCATGCCGATCGTCGCGCGCGCCTGCGGGCCGGCGAGGATCGCCGCGGCGGCGGCGCGGACCTGGTCCAGGGTCACCGCGTCCAGCTCCGCCACCACCTCGGCGGGCTCGACCAGGCGGCCGCGGATGGCCAGCTGGCGCGCGACATAGGCGGCCTGGCCCCAGGAGGATTCGAGCGACATGAGCAGCCCGGCCTTGGCCTGCGCCCGCGCCCGGTCCAGCTCGCGCTGGGTCGCGGTCCCGGCCGCATCGGCCACGACATGGACGATCAGGGCCGAGGCCGCCGCCGCCTCGCGCCGCGCCGTCGCCGCGTAGAAATAGAAGAGGCCCGCATCCTGATAGGGCTGGAGCGACGACCAGATGGAATAAGCGAGCCCCCGTTCCTCGCGCACCGCCTGGAACAGGCGCGAGGAGGCGCCGGCGCCGACGATGTCGCTGAACAGCCGCGCCGGATAATAGCCGGGATCGTGGATGCCCGGCGCGGCATAGGCGCCGGTAAGATGCGCCTGCTCCGCCCGGGGCCGGCTGGCCCGCGCGCCGCCGCCGAAGCGGGCCGGCGCCGCCGCGTCGATCGTCCCGGCGGGCAGGCTGGCGAAACGCGCCTCGGCAAGCCGCACCAGTTCATCATGGTCGAGCTTGCCCGCGGCGACCAGCGTCAGGCCGCCGGCACGGTAGAGGTCGGTCCGCCAGAGATGGAGATCGTCCAGCCCGATCGCGCCGATGCTGGTCTCGTCGCCGAGGATGGAGCGGCCGAGCGGCTGGTCCGGCCAGGCGGCCGTCCAGAGCTCGTCGAAGATGATGTCGCCGGGCGTGTCGCGCGCCTCGCCCAGCTCCTGCAGCACCACCTCCTTCTCCCGCGCCAGATCCTCCGCCGCGAAATGCGGTCGCAGGATCATGTCGGCGATCAGCTCGATGCCGAGCGGCAGATGCTCCGCGAGCAGGGAGGCGGTGAAGCTGGTCTGGTCGCGCTCGGTGCAGGCGTTGAGATCGCCGCCCACATCCTCGATCGCCTCGCTGATCTCCCGCGCGGAGCGGCCGCCCGCGCCCTTGAACACCATATGCTCGAACAGATGGGCTATGCCGTTGACTCGCGCCGGCTCGTGCCGCGAACCGGCCTCCGCATAGAGGCCGATCGCGACCGTCTCGACGCCGGGCATCGTCCGGCTGGCGACCTTGAGGCCGTTGTCCAGGGTGGTGAGCTTCATCATGGAGCGCGGGATTTAGGCGCTCAGGGCTCCGGCGGCAACTTCGGGCGATTCCGGCGCCGGAGGGCGAGCGCAAAGATGACCAATGCGAGCCCCGCGAAGAAGAACCATTGCAGCGCATACAGGCGGTGATTGTTGGGGATGGTGTCGATGCCCGGCGGGGCGCTGGCGCCGACCAGCGGCGGCGTGGGCGTGGCGGCGGTGAGCATGATCGGGCCGTCCGCCTCGACCAGGCTGAGCCGCCCGGCGACGATTCCCGGCAGGGTCAGCGTCCGCACGGCATCCGGCCGGGTCCCCCAGCCGGCATTGACCCGGAGGCGCCCGGCGGGGCCCGCAGCGCCCGGGCGGCAATCGACATGGAAGGACTGGCCGGAGACATCGCCGGTGCTGCGCCCGGCCCGCGCCTCCACCGGCGCGTCCCGGGCGGCGCAGGTGACGAGCACGCGGCGGAACGACAAAGGGGGCAGCGGCCGGCCGCTCGCCAGCAGCGGATCGAGGTCCACCACGGGCAGGCTCTCCGCCCGCGCATAATCGGCGAGCATCGCCTCTTTCCACGCCGCGCGCCGCAGCTGCCAGATGCCGAGCCCGATCATCACCGCTACGGCCAGCGCGACGATGAGCGTGGAAAGGATCGGCAGGCGCTTCATTCCGTGTCCCGCAACCGCGCCTCCCGCGCGCGGTTCCGATATTCGAGCGCGAGCAGCAGGCCCTTGCCGAGCCGGAGCAGGCCGACGGTCAAGACGGCGGCGAGCGGGACCCAGAGCAGGATGTGGACCCAGAAAGGCGGGGCGAAGCGCAATTCCAGCCAGATGGCGAGCGCGACCACGATTCCGCCGACGATGAAGATCAGGAAGGCAGCCGGGCCGTCGCCGACGTTGAAGCCCGCATAATCGAGCCCGCAGGCCCGGCAACTCGGCTGGAAGCCCGCAAGCCCGCTGAACAGGGGCGCGTTGCCGCAGCGCGGGCAGATCCCGCGCAGCGCCGCGATCATCGGTGGGGGAGGGGACGGTTCAGTCACGGGACCTCATCGTCCCCCTCCGGATTGCTAGTGGTAGGACGCGCCCCAGCCGCCCCAGACGTAGATGCACAGGAACAGGAACAGCCAGACCACGTCGACGAAGTGCCAGTACCAGGCCGCCGCCTCGAAGCCGAAATGCTGCCGGGGCGTGAAATGGCCCTTATAGGCGCGGACCAGGCAGACGATCAGGAAGATCGTGCCGACGATGACGTGGAAGCCGTGGAAGCCCGTCGCCATCATGAAGGTCGAGCCGTAGATGTTCGCATTCTCGCCGACGAACATGAAGGGCGCGTGCATATATTCGTAGAGCTGGACGGCGCTGAAGATCAGGCCGAGGCCGATCGTGCACCACAGGCCCTTGATCAGGCCGTCGCGATGGCCGTGGATGAGGGCGTGGTGCGCCCAGGTCACGGTGCAGCCCGAGCAGAGCAGGATCAGGGTGTTGAGCAGGGGCCAGCCGAACGGATCGAGCACCTGGCTGTTCGCCGGCGGCCAGGTGCCGCCGACCGCGTCCACCGCGGAGGGGAAGAGCGCGGCCGCGAAATAGGCCCAGAACCAGGCGACGAAGAACATCACCTCGGAGGCGATGAACAGGATCATGCCGTAGCGCAGGTGAAGCTGGACGATCGGCGTGTGATCGCCCTGATTGGCCTCGCGGATCACGTCCGCCCACCAGGAGAACATGGTGAAGGCGACGCCGATGACACCGGCGCCGACGATATAGGGGCCGGCCGCGATGTCGTGCATCCACATGACCAGGCCGCCGAACAGGACGAGCGCCGAGAAGGAGCCGACCAGGGGCCAGACGCTCGGGTTAACGATATGATATTGGTGGTTCTTCGCTCCGGCCATTCGTCCGTTCCCCGTTATCTTCCATCGCCTGCGGGCCTTGGCCCGCGCGGCGGTCATGGGTCTCTATCTCGCCGCCGCCCGCTGGTCCACCTTGTAAAAGGTGTAGGAAAGCGTGATCTCGCTGATGTTCCGCGCGTCCGGATCGGTGAGGATCGCCGGATCGACGTAAAAGGTCACCGGCATGCGCACTTCCTGGAAGGGCTGCAGCGTCTGCTCGTTGAAGCAGAAGCAATGGATCTTCGTGAAATAGCGCCCCGCCTGGGCCGGCGTGACGTTGAACGCGGCCGTGCCGGTGACGGGCACGCCCGAATCGTTGCGCGCGGTGTAGAAGGCGATGTTGCGCGAGCCGATCGGGATGCTGGTATGCGTCGCCTCGGGCCGGAAGGTCCAGGGCAGCTGCCGATCGGTATTGGCGTCGAAGCGGATCGAGATGATTCGGCCCGTCGCGCCCGGCGCCTGCCCGCCCTGCGCGACCTGCGGGGTGCCGCCGAAGCCGGTCACCTGGCAGAACAGCCGGTAGAGCGGCACGCTGGCATAAGCGAGGCCGGTCATGCCGAAGACCAGGCCGAACATCAGCACCGCGGTGCGCGCGTTCCGGCTGAGCCGCCTGAACCAGCTCATCCGCCGTACATCCCCATCTTGGCGATGCTGATCGCATAGACCAGGGCCGCGAAGCCGATCAGCAGCACCGCCATCACGATCGCGCGGGTCTTCTGCCGGCGCCGGATCTCCCGCTCGTCCTGCGGGGTCATGCGAGCAGCCATGTGTCGGCGACCAGGGCGCCGAAGATCGCGAACAGATAGAGGACCGAGAAGCCGAACAGGGCCTTTTCCGGCCCCATCGCCTTCGGATCGGTCGCTTGGTTCAGCAGCACGCGGACGGCGAGCAGGCCGAAGACCGCGCTCAGGCCGATCGCCGCCACGCCGTAGACGACGCCGGTGAGGCCGAGCGCCCAGGGCGCGACCGCCGCGGCCGCCATCGGCACCGTGTAGAGCACAATCTGCACCCGGGTCGCCTTCGCGCCCGCCACCACCGGCAGCATCGGCACGCCGGCATTGGCGTAGTCGGTGCGGACGAACAGCGAGAGCGCCCAGAAATGCGGCGGTGTCCACAGGAAGATCAGCGCGAACAGCAGGATCGGCAGAATCGTCACGTCGCCGGTCACCGCCGCCCAGCCGATCACCGGCGGGAACGCGCCCGCGGCGCCGCCGATCACGATATTCTGCGGGGTCCGGCGCTTCAGCCAGATCGTGTAGACGAAGACGTAGAAGAGGATGGAGACGGCAAGGATCGCCGCCGCGACCCAGTTGGTCGCCACGCCCATCAGCACCACCGAGAAGAAGGCGAGGCCGACGCCGAAGTGGAGCGCGCTCGCCCGGTCCATGCGCCCGGCGGGGAGCGGCCGGTCGGCGGTGCGCTTCATCACCGCGTCGATGTCCGCCTCGTACCACATGTTCAGCGCCGCCGCCGCGCCCGCGCCGAGCGCGATGCAGAGGATGGCGGTGAAGGCCAGCACGGGCGGCAGCGTCGCCGGCGCGACGAGCAGGCCGCACAGGCCGGTGAAGACGACGAGCGTCATCACCCGGGGCTTGGTCAGCGCCAGGAAGTCCCGCCACTCGGCGGGCATGGCCGCGGGAAGGCTTTGCGTCACGGTGTTCATGAGTCCGGGGCCCTATAGGACGGCCGAGGCGGAGGGGAAAGAGGCGGAATCGACGGACGGTTCAAGGGGTGCAACGCGGCCCGATCCTGGCTTCTCCCCGATGCAACCCCGGGCATAGTCCCTGAAAAGCCAGAGGGAGATGAGGGATGCCTGAGCAAGGAGCGGCGGCGCGCCCGCCCCGATTGACGCCGGCCCAGTTCGACGCCGCGCTCCGCGAGTTCGAAGCCGCGCTCGGCGCCGAGGGCTTCGCCCTCGACGCGGTCGCGTTCCGCGATCCCTTCGCCCATGCCGACTGGCACGATTACGACCCGTCCGCCGCCTTGCTCCCGGTCAGCGTCGAGGAGGTGCAGGCGGTGCTGCGCATCGCCCGCGCGCACAAGGTCCCGCTCTGGACCAGCGGGCAGGGGCGCAATAACGGCTATGGCGGCGCCGCGCCGCGGGTCGGCGGCTCGGTGGTGCTGAATCTGAGGCGCATGAACCGCGTGCTGGACGTGGACGAGGAGTCCGCGACCGCTCTGGTCGAGCCGGGCGTGCGCTTCTTCGATCTCTACGATCACCTGCGCGCGATCGGCTCAAGTCTCTGGATGTCGGTGCCCGATCTCGGCTGGGGCAGCGTTGTCGGCAACACCCTCGATCATGGGCTCGGCTACACTCCCACCGGCGATCATCCCGGCCAGCAATGCGGCATGGAGGTGGTGCTCGCCAACGGCGATATCCTTCGCACCGGCATGGGCGGCATGGCCAATGCCAAGGCCTGGCAGGTCTACAAGCGCGGCTGCGGCCCGAGCCCGGACGGCCTGTTCATGCAGTCCAATTACGGCGTGGTGACCAAGATGGGCGTCTGGCTGATGCCGCCGCCCGATTGCTACATGCCCGGCTGGCTGACGCTACGGAAGGATTCGGACCTCGAACTGCTGCTCGAGCGGCTGCGCCCGCTGATGCTGAACGGCACCATCCCCAATCAGCCGATGATCATCAACGCGGTCTGCGGCATCTCCGCCTTCACCGACCGCTCCGCCTGGTACCAAGGCGAAGGGCCGATGCCGGAAGCGGTGATCGAGGAGATCGCCCGCCAACCCGGCCTCGGCCGCTGGGTGATGCGTTTCGCCCTTTATGGCGACGAGGCGATCGTCGAGCGCCAGCGGGTGCTGGTGGAGGCGGCGTTCGGCACCATCCCCGGCGCCGAACTGAGCTTCGCCAAATATGACGGCCGCAGCCTGCCCGAGCTCGACAATCCGCACGAGCGCGTCCAGGCCGGCATCCCGTCCATGGCGCTCGACCAGATGACGCGCTGGTATGGCGGCGAGAAAGGCGGCCATATCGGCTTTTCCTGCGTTGCCCCGATCACCGGCGCGGACGGCGCGGCGCTCCGCGATCTGGTGCGGAACGGCCTCAACGAGGCGGGGCTGGATTACAGCGGCGTCATCATCGTCCAGAAGCGGGCGATGATCCATGTCGGCCTCGTCGTCTTCGACACCGAGAACGAGGCCCAGGCGCGCGCCGCCTATGAAGCCTGCAAGGGGCTCGTCGCCCCCGCCGCCAGGCTCGGCTATGGCGAATATCGCTCGCATCTGGCGTTCATGGACCTGGTCGCGGATCAATATGACCATAATGACCATGCCCAGCGGCGCTTCGCCGAGACGATCAAGGACGCGCTCGATCCGGACGGGATTCTCTCGCCGGGCAAGCAGGGCATCTGGCCGAAAAGCTATCGCGGGTGACGTTCCGGGATTGACCTTCGGACGCATCGCCATACGCCACCGCCCGGCCTGAAACGAGAAACGCCCCGGCATCACTGCCGGGGCGCCTCGTGTCGATTGCCGCTTGGAGGTCAGTCGACCTTCGGCAGCGTCTCGAACTGGTGGTAGGGCGGCGGGCTGCTGAGGGTCCATTCGAGCGTCGTCGCGCCCTCGCCCCAGGGATTGTCCGCCACCTTCTTGCCGGCGATCCGCGACCAGATGATGCCCAGGAAGAAGAACACCATGCCGGCGAGCATGATCGTATAGCCCCACGCGCTGGCGATGTGGTTCCAGTGCGCATATTGGTCGGCGAAGTCCGGCACGCGGCGCTGCATCGCCTGCAGGCCCAGGAAGTGCATCGGGAAGAACAGGATGTTCACGCCGATGAAGAAGAGCCAGAAATGCAGCTGGCCGAGCAGCTCGTTATACTGCTTCCCCCACATCTTGCCGTACCAGTAATACCAGCCGGCGAAGAGCGAGAAGACGGCGCCGAGCGACAGCACGTAGTGGAAGTGCGCGACCACATAATAGGTGTCGTGCATGATCGTATCGATACCGGCATTGGCCAGCACCACGCCGGTGACGCCGCCAACGGTGAACATGAAGATGAAGCCGATCGCCCAGAGCATCGGCGTCTGGAAGGTGAGGCTGCCGCCCCACATGGTCGCGATCCAGGAGAAGATTTTGATGCCTGTCGGCACCGCGATCACCATCGTCGCCGCAGTGAAGTACATCTTCGTGTTCACGTCCATGCCGACGGTGAACATGTGGTGCGCCCAGACGACGAAGCCGATGACGCCGATCGCCACCATCGCATAGGCCATGCCGAGATAACCGAAGACGGGCTTGCGGCTGAACGTGGCGATGATCTGGCTGACGATGCCGAAGCCCGGCAGGATCATGATGTACACTTCGGGATGGCCGAAGAACCAGAAGAGGTGCTGGTAGAGGACGGGATCGCCGCCGCCCGGCGCGTCGAAGAAGTGCGTGCCGAAATTGCGGTCGGTGAGCAGCATGGTGATCGCGCCCGCCAGCACCGGCAGCGACAGCAGCAGGAGGAAGGCGGTGACCAGGATCGACCAGACGAAGAGCGGCATTTTGTGCAGCGTCATGCCCGGCGCGCGCATGTTGAAGATGGTGGTGATGAAGTTCACCGCGCCGAGGATCGAGCTGGCGCCCGCGAGGTGGAGCGCGAAAATCGCCATGTCGACTGCGGGGCCCGGCGAATAGGTCGTCGAGAGCGGCGCGTAGACCGTCCAGCCGACGCCGGCGCCGAGGCCGGTGCCGCCCGGCACGAACTGGCTGCCGAGCAGCAGCAGGAAGGCGGGCGGCAGCAGCCAGAAAGAGATGTTGTTCATACGCGGGAAGGCCATGTCCGGCGCCCCGATCATGATCGGCACGAACCAGTTGCCGAAGCCGCCGATCATCGCCGGCATGACCATGAAGAAGACCATGATCAGGCCGTGCGCGGAGATCAGCACGTTCCAGAGATGGAGCGCCTCGTCATTGTTGGCGGCCGGAATGCCGACCAGGCCGTGAATGGCATTGGCCCAGGCGGGCAGATACTGGATGCCCGGCTCGGCCAGCTCCATGCGCATCAGGCCGGAAATGGCGCCGCCGATGATGCCCGCGATGATCGCGAAGATCAGGTAGAGCGTGCCGATGTCCTTGTGGTTCGTCGACATGAACCAGCGGACGAAGAAGCCCGGCTTGTGATCGGCGTCGTGATGCGCGTCATGATGGCCGTGATCGGCCTCGAAATGGACGGCGTTTGCGGTGGTGTCGGTCATGATGCGTCTGCCGCCTTAATTCGCAGGAGTGGCTTGGTTGGTGGTCGCCGGAGTCTCGGTGCCCGCGACGACGTTGCCGGTCGGCGTGGGCGCGGCGGCCGTGGCGTTGCCCTCGGGCGCGGGCGCCGCGGCGGTCGCATTGCCATCGGCGCCGCCCGGCGCGGCCATGTGGCCCCCCTGCGAGAGCACCCATTGCTCGAACCGCGCCTGGCTCACCACCTCGACGGCGATCGGCATATAGCCGTGCTGGGCGCCGCAGAGCTCGTAGCAGACGCCGTAGAAGACGCCCTCGCGGTCCGCGCGGAACCAGGTCTCGTTGAGCCGGCCCGGAACGGCGTCGATCTTGGTCCAGAAAGCCGGGACCCCGAACGCGTGGATCACGTCGTTGGAGGTGACGATCAGCTTCACCACCGCGCCGACGGGGACGACCATGCGATTGTCGACCGCGAGCTGGCGGGGCTCGCCGCGCCGGTGCGCCTCGGCGTCCGGCAGGATGCGCGACGTCAGGGTCACGCCATTGTCGGGATATTCGTAATCCCAATACCATTGGTTGCCGATCACCTTCACGGTGACGTCGGCCTGCGGCGGATCATATTGATGGGCGAGAAGCCGGATCGAGGGCACGGCGATCGCGACCAGGATCAGCACCGGCACCAGGGTCCAGACCACTTCGAGCAGGGTGTTGTGGGTGTTGCGCGACGGCACCGGATTGGCGCCGCGACGATAGCGGATGATCACCCAGAGCAGGAGCAGCAGCACGAAGACCGAGATGACCGTGATCAACGGCATCAGGATCACGTCGTGGAACCAGGACGCCTCCTCGCCGATCGGGCTCACCTGCGGCTGCAGGCCGAGATGGCCGGGGCTGGGCTGGCCGATCCCTGCCGTCGGCGCGGTCCGCTCCGGCGCCGCGGGCGCGGCGGCCGGGGTCGCGGCATTGGCGGCGGCCGGGGCCGCGGCGGTCTCGTTCGCGGCGGGGGCTGCCGCGGGCGCTGCGGCGGCCGGCGCAGGCGCCGCAGCGACGGGCGCGGCGGCATTGGCTGTCGCGGGAGCCTGGGCGGACGCGCCGGACGCCAGCCCGAAGGCGGTGGCGATGGCGGCGAGCTTGAAAAGAATCTTCATCTAAACCCCTGTGAGCCGCCCGGAAGCGGTTGGATTCGGCGCCTCTGGGGGGCGCTTCGCGCGGCCTTATAGGCAGGGGATCGGGGTCTCTCAAGCCTGTCCAGCACCCGAATGTGACGGCAGGCTGAACGCTTGATGCTCCGCCTGCGCTCCCCTATGCGTCGGCGGCCCCCTTCCCCCAGCGCGAGCCACAGAGAAAGACGATGACCGAGGACGAGGTTCTGGCCGAATTCCGCGCCGCCGGCGCGCTGCTGGAAGGCCATTTCATCCTCTCCTCGGGGCTGCGCAGCCCGCGCTACCTGCAATGCGCGCGCGTGCTGATGGATCCGGTCCGCGCCTCGCGTCTGGCGAGCGCGCTCGCCGCGACGCTCCCGCGCGATCTGCGCGCCCAGCTCGAGATCGTGGTCTCGCCCGCCATGGGCGGCGTCATCATCGGCCATGAAATGGGCCGCGCCCTCGGCTTGGAAGCGCTCTTCGTCGAGCGCCCGGCCGGCACGTTCGAGCTGCGCCGCGGCTTCCGCCTCGCCGAGGGGCAGAAGGTGCTGCTGGTCGAGGACGTCGTCACCACCGGCCTGTCCTCCCGCGAGGCGATCCGCGCGGTCGCGGAGGCGGGCGGCGAGGTGATCGCCGCCGCCGCTTTGGTCGATCGCTCCGCCGGCGCCGCCGAGCTCGGCGTGCCCTTCTTCCCGCTCGTGACCCTGAACGTGCCGAGCTATGATCCGGCCGCGCTGCCGCCCGAGCTCGCCGCCATCCCCGCCGAAAAGCCGGGGAGCCGGAAAGCGGCATGACGTCGCACCTTCGTCTGGGCGTCAATATCGACCATGTCGCGACCATCAGGAATGCGCGCGGCGGCGCCTATCCGGATCCGATCCGCGCCGCTTTGGTCGCGCAGGACGCGGGCGCGGACGGCATCACCGCCCATCTGCGCGAAGACCGGCGGCACATTATCGACGAGGATATCGCCCATCTGATCGGCGCCATCGCCTTGCCGCTCAACATGGAGATGGCGGCGACCGAGGAGATGGTCGCGCTCGCCCTGAAGCACCGCCCGCACGCCGCCTGCATCGTCCCGGAACGGCGCGAGGAGGTGACCACCGAGGGCGGGCTGAACGCGGCCGGCCAGCACAATCATCTCCAGCCCCTGATCTCGCGGCTCGGCGACGCTGGCATCCGGGTCTCCCTGTTCATCGAGCCCGACCCGCGCCAGATCGAAGCGGCGATGCTGCTCGGCGCCCCGGTCGTCGAGTTTCACACCGGCCGCTACGCCCATCTGGACGGCGAGGCCCGTGCCGAGGAGCTGCGCCGCATCGCCGACGCCGCCGCGCTCGCGGTCAAGAACGGCATCGAGCCCCATGCCGGCCACGGCCTCACCTATGACAATGTCCAGCCCATCGCCGCCATCCCCCAGATCGCCGAGCTCAATATCGGCCATTTCCTGATCGGCGAGGCGATCTTCACCGGCCTGGACGCCAGCGTGCGCAAGATGCGCGCGCTGATGGACGAGGCCAGAGGGTAGCGTGGCGGACGACGAGGCCAAACGTCCCATCAGGATCTCTCGGCAGGAATCCTACCTCTCGGTGAAATTGACCCCATTGCGTGTCGACGACGCCACGGGCGAGGAGACGGCGGCAGCCAGTGCCACCGGGTTTTTGTGGGCCGAGGACGACAAATGGTATCTAATAACAAATCATCACGTGGTCACCGGCTGGCACCCCGAAACTGGTCGCGCGATTTCTCCCACCGCATTTAGCCCTACCCATCTCGCGTTTCAAATATACTTGGAGATGAATTCTGGACCTCATGGCTCCCGACTTCAAACCTCCAAAGCATTTCGCCTTGAACTCGCTAAAGACGGGGAACCTGTGTGGTTCCAGCACCCTATCTTGGGCGACAAGGTTGATGTGGTGGCGATTCCACTGTTCGACCCACCGAATGAAGAAGAGCTCGAAAAACTAGGTGCCATTGCAGTGCTTTCCGTGCCGGTTAACCGACACCCGGGCTGGGTTACCTTCAAGCCTGCGGTCGCAGACGACGCCTATGTTTTGGGTTTTCCTAAGGGTATGAGCGGAGGCCCCTTCGCAATCTGGAAAAGAGCTTCCATCGCTTCCGAGCCCGACATCGATCTCGATGGGTTGCCGAAGCTCTTAATCGATACTGCAACCCGCTCTGGCATGTCGGGCGCACCGGTGGTGGCTTTTAGGCGCGGCTTTACCTCCCCAACTGGTAAGATAGAAGACGCGCTCCTAGGTGACTGCCTCGCTTTCTTGGGAGTTTACTCGGGACGGATTGGCGACGACACCTTAGGTTTGCAGCTTGGCATCGTCTGGAAAGCCAGCACTGTCGAAGAGATCGTGGTTGGTCAGGCAATTGGAAGATGGCCATGGGACCTTTGAGTCTAACCATGGCTGCTTGGCGCGTACGATCGTGATCATCGGCCTCGGCTCCGACCTCTGCAACATCGACCGCATCCAGAACTCGCTGGACCGGTTCGGCGAGCGCTTCCTCAACCGCGTCTTCACCGATACCGAGCGGGCCAAGGCGGAGAAGCGCCCGTTCACCCGCGCCGGCACCTACGCCAAGCGCTTCGCCGCCAAGGAGGCTTATTCCAAGGCGGTCGGCACCGGCTTCAAGCGCGGCGTCTTCATGAAGGATATCGGCGTCGCCAACCTGCCGTCCGGCGCGCCGACCCTCGTGCTGACCGGCGGCGCGAAGGAGAGGCTTGACGCGCTGACCCCAGCGGGCCACGCGGCACGGGTACATTTGACGATGACCGACGATCATCCCTTCGCGATGGCCGTCGTGATCATCGAGGCGGTACCACAGGAGCCTTTGACTTGACCGACGACGACCGCCAGCGCGCGGCCGATACCCCCGCCGGGGGCGCCGAGGGCGATCCCGCCCCGCCGGCCGCCCCAGCCCTGACTCCCGACGCCGCTGCCGCCGCGACCGCCGGTGCCGAGGCCGGCGTGGCCAACCCCGCCACGGATGCCTCCGCGTCGACGGCTGAAGCCGCGGGCGCCGAGGGTGCCGCCATCGCCAATCCCGATGGCCCGGCCGAGCCCGCCGTCGAGGCGGAGGCGGGCAAGAAGGCGAAGAAGAAGCGCATCGCCACCTGGTTCGACGACCTCAAGGCGATCTTCTGGCTGCTGCTCGCGGTACTCGTCTTTCACTCCTGCGTCGCCAAGCCCTTCTACATCCCGTCCGAATCGATGATGCCCGGGCTGCTCAAGGGCGATCGGCTGGTGGTCAGCAAATATCCCTATGGCTGGTCATGGGTCTCGCCCAGCTTTCACATCTTTCCGCATTGGGAGGGCCGGATCTGGGGCGCGCTGCCGCGCCGCGGCGACATCGTCATCGTCACCCCGCCCGACAGCAGCGCCGACTATATCAAGCGCGTGATCGGCCTGCCCGGCGACACCATCCAGCTGATCGACGGCCGCGTGTTCCTGAACGGCCAGCCGCTGCGCCGCGAGGCGCGGCCGCCGGCGATGATCCCGATCGACGACAATATCCCCTGCGACGAGCGCGGCACGACGACCCGCCGCGTGCAGCGCGACGGGCGCTGGTTCTGCCAGATGCGGGTGTTCCGCGAATATATTCCGGACGGCGAGGAGCTGCGCGCCTACGACACGATCGACAGCGTCGACGACAATCCGGGCGTGGACGATTATCCGCTCTACCGAGTCCCCGCCAACCATGTCTTCCTGATGGGCGACAATCGCGACGACAGCGCCGACAGCCGGGTCGCGACCGAGAGCCTGGGCCTCGGCGGCGGCGTGCCCTGGGAGAATATCGGCGGCCGCGCGGAGTTCATCACCTTCTCGCTTGACGGCAGCTCGTCCTACTGGAACCCGATAAGCTGGTTTACCGCGCTGCGCGGCGGCCGGGCCGGGACCTCGCTGCATCCGGACGGCGAGCCGCTGAACCAGGGGGCACCAGGACGATGAGCATCACACCGCCGGGCGTACAGGAAGGCGAGCCCACCGATCTCGACCAGGCGGGCCCGATCGAGTTCCGCGACCCCGTCGTCCGCAAGGAGCTGAAGAAGGCGACGGTCTGGGCCGGCGTCGTCCTCGCCATCCTGGGCGTGATCGTGCTCGCCGAGCCGCTGCTGCTGATCTTCGCCGGCATCGTCCTCGCCGCCATGCTGGACGGCGGCACGCGCCTGCTCGGCCGGGTGCTGCCGATCGCCCGCGGCTGGCGCCTCGCCATCGTCACCGTCGCGGCCATCGGCTTCATCGTCTGGACCTTCATCTATGCCGGCAACGAGCTGGTCTACCAGGCGGAGCGACTGCGCGAGGCGGTGACCCTGCAGGTCGACCGGATCCTCGCCTGGGCCAACACCATGCACCTGTTCGACGGGGGCCTGGACCTGCAGCAGATCGGCAGCCAGGTCATGGGCTCGCTCGGTCGCCTCGGCTCGGTCGTCTCCAGCGCCCTCGGCGCCGTCACCAGCGCGGTGATGATCCTGGTCATCGGCATATTCATCGCCGCCGAGCCGCGGCTCTACCAGCGCGGCGTCGCCTGGATGCTGCCAAGCGACAGCCGCGACCGCTTCTTCCGCACCGCCGAGCGGATGGGCTTCGTCATGCGCCGGCTGATGGCCGGCCGCCTGATCGGCATGGCGGTGGAGGGCTTCGGCACCTGGCTGCTGCTCTGGGCGGGCGGCGTGCCCGCGGCGGCCCTGCTCGGCATCCTCACCGGCCTGCTCGCCTTCCTTCCCAATATCGGCGCGATCATCTCGGGCGTGCTGATCATCCTCGCCGGCTTCTCGGTCAGCGTCGATGCGGGCCTCTGGGCGATCGGCGTCTATTTCGTGGTGCAGACGGTCGACGGCTATCTGATCGTCCCCTACGTCGCCAAGAAGACCGTGGACATGGCGCCGGCCCTGGTGCTCGGCGCGCAGCTGCTCGCCGGCGCCCTGTTCGGGCTGATGGGCCTGATGCTCGCCGATCCGATGGTGGCGATGATCAAGACCGCGCTCGAGCAGAAATCGGACGACGATCAGGCGGAGGCCGAGGCGGAGAAGGCCAAGGCGGAAGCGGAGGCCGCCGCCGCGGTGGCGGCCATGGCCAAGGCCACAGCGGCGCCGAAGAAACGCCGGTTCGGCTGGCGCCGAAAGCGCGCCGAGACCTGAGGCCTTAGCCGCCCGGCGGCGGCGGCGTGGCGCCCGCGGGCGGCCCACCCTGCGGCCCGGCGCCGGGTCCGCCGGGTCCAGCCGGGCCGCTCTGCATCATCTGCTGCCGCTGCATCATCCGCCGGATCTGCCCCATCTGGTAGGCGGAGGCCTGGCCCGCATCGATCTGCAGCACCTGGGTCTCGAACACCAAAGTGTCGCTGCTCGCGAAGCCGGCCCGCGGCGGCACCGGCTGGCCGGCCAAGATCACGCTGGCCGGCACGAAGACCAGATAGCGCCCGCCCGCGCGCATCTGCTGAACGCCCTCGCCGAAACCGGTCGGGAGATCCTGAATGGTGCCGACGAACGGGCCCTCCGAGCCCGAATCGCGCCAGACCGGCGCTTCGGGGCTGTTGAGGCGGATGATGAAGCGCATCGCGACCACGTCCGCCGCGGTGACGGTGGGGCCGGCGCCGTCCCGGATCGTCTGGACGCGCACGCCGGAGTCGAGCGTCACCGGCTGCAGCCAGCGCGTGCTCCACCAGGCAAGGCCGGCGGCGAAGCCGGTGAGCAGCGCGAGGCCGATCCACAATTTGAGCACGCTGCCTTTGGCGAGCGGGCGAAGTGGAACGGCGGTGACGGCGGACATCTGGCTTCCCCAAACGAGAACGGGCGGCGATGTCTATCGCCGCCCGGTCATGAAGCCAAGCAAGGAAGCTGTCGGGTCCTTAGCGGACGCCGTCGCGCTCCGCCCGCTTGCGCTCGAGCTTGCGCGCGCGACGGATCGCGGCGGCCCGCTCGCGGGCGCGCTTCTCGGACGGCTTCTCGTAATGACGGCGGAGCTTCATCTCGCGATAGACGCCCTCACGCTGCAGCTTCTTCTTGAGCGCCCGCAGCGCCTGGTCGACATTGTTATCGCGAACGATGATTTGCATAAATGCTCGCCACTCTTCCTAAGCTTCTGATTGCATGAAAATCGGTGCCGCAGGGACAGGCCCGGCCGCGCAGGGGGGTGCCCCTAGCAGGACATGCCCCCCGGCGCAAGGCCGCGCGCGGCTCAGCGCCCCGAGGCCCGCCGGCGACCGCCGCTCGCGCCCGTCGGCTTCACCCGATTGGCATAGCGGCCCTGGCCGCGGGTCACGCGCGCCGGCGCGAACCGGCGGCGGCCCTGCTCCTCCTCGCGCTTCTCCTCGCGGGAGGGCGGCGGCGGCGCGGTGCGGGTCGCCTTGATTCGCGCGGCCTCGGCGACGAAGCCCTGGGGCAGCGGCTCGACCGCGATCCGCTGGCGGGTCAATTTCTCGATGTCCTTGAGATAGGGCTTCTCGTCATCGGCGCAGAAGGCGATGGCGACGCCGGCCGCGCCCGCGCGCGCCGTCCGCCCGATTCGGTGGACATATTGCTCGGCGACGTTGGGCAGCTCGAAATTGATCACATGGCTGACGCCCGACACGTCGATGCCGCGCGCGGCGATGTCGGTGGCCACGAGGATGCGGACGTCGCCCTGCTTGAACTGGGCCAGCGCGCGCTCGCGCTGCGGCTGGCTCTTATTGCCGTGGATCGCATTGGCCGCGATGCCGTTGCCGGCGAGCAGTTTCACGACGCGGTCGGCGCCATGTTTGGTGCGGGTGAAGATCAGCACCCGGTCCATATTGCCACGCTCGGAAAAGCCCCAGCGCAGCATCATGGTGAGCAGCGCCTGCTTCTCGGCCTGCTGGACGAAGGTGACATATTGGTCGACGCGCTCGGCGGTGGTGGATTGCGGCGCGACCGAGACCTGCACCGGATCCTTGATGAACTGGGCGGCGAGCTGCTGGATCGACTTGGGCATGGTCGCCGAGAAGAACAGGGTCTGGCGCTTCTGCGGCAGCATCTTCACGATCTGCTTCAGCGCGTGGATGAAGCCGAGGTCCATCATCTGGTCGGCCTCGTCGAGGACGAGGATCTCGACCTCGCGCAGGGTCAGGTGATTCTGGTCGACCAGGTCGATCAGCCGGCCCGGCGTCGCCACCAGCACGTCGACGCCGCGCGCGACGTCCTGCTTGTTCTTGCCGATCGAGGTGCCGCCGAAGACGGTGGCGACCCGGATCCGGGAGAATTCGCCATAGGCCCGGGCGCTGTCGGCGATCTGGCCGGCCAGCTCGCGCGTCGGCGCCAGCACCAGCATTCGGCAGGCGCGGGGCGCCGCGCGACGGTTGGCGGCGACGAGGCGATCGATCGACGGCAGCATGAAGGCGGCGGTCTTGCCGGTGCCGGTCTGCGCGATGCCGAGCAGGTCGCGGCCCTGCAGCACGGACGGGATCGCCTGCTGCTGGATCGGGGTCGGCGTGTCGTAATTCTTCGCGGCGAGCGCCTGCAAAAGGGGCTGCGAGAGCCCGAGGGTTTCGAATGACATTGGAAAAGTGACTCACAAATGAGCAGCACGGCGCGGCCTTCAGACGGCGCGCAATGCGGCGGTGTCTGAACGACCCGCGTGAAAAGGGAAGCTCTTCAAAAAAACCGAGGCGGAGCCGAAATCCCGAAGGACCAGTTCACGCTGCATGACGCCTCGCTGGGCGGGCATATGGATGCTGCAGTGCAAAAAGTCAATGTGGACGGCGCTGCGGGCCTCGATCAGCGCATCAGCACGAGCTTGTGCTCGGGAAGATGGAGATAGCTCGCCTCGAAATCACCGGCCTCCGCCAGCGCCTTCCAGTCGTTGACCGTCACCGAACGGCGGGTGCGGGTGATCAGGCCTTCCTTGCCGAGGATGCGCAGGGTGCGGTTCACGTGCACCGCGGTCAGGCCCGTGCAGTCGCCCAGCTGCTCCTGCGTCATCGGCAGTTCCAGCCTCTTGTCGCTGCCGAGCCCCGCCGCATCCAGCCGCAGCGCGAATTCGCACAGCATGTGCGCCAGCCGCTTGCGGGCGTCGCGGCGCCCGAGATTGGCGATCCATTCCCGGGAGATCGCGCCATCGACGAGCGTGTCATACCATATCGCCCGGCCGACGGCGGGGCGCTCGAAGGCGAGCTGCAGGATGGCGTCGCGCGGGATGAACGCGACCGTCGCCCGGGTCAGCGCCTGCACATTGTGATCCGCCGTGCCCAGGAGCGAGTTCTGCAAATCCACAATGTCGCCGCTCATGTGCAGCGAGACGATCTGCCGCGCGCCCGTGCCGACGATCTTGTGGCGATAGGTGAGGCCGCTCAGCATCAGGCAGGCGTGCGTGGGGCATTCCCCTTCCCGGACGATATAGTCGTTCGGGTCGATCGTCCGGATGCCGTGAGGAAGCGCGTACAAGGCCGCGCGATCCGCATCGTCGAGCAGCATCCAATATTCCAGCTTCTGAACCATGGGCGCCAGCGTGGTGGCCGCGTCGAACATGAGAGCCTCCCTTCGATGGCCTGAGCATGAAGACTCTCAGTCGACGGAAAGCCAGGAACAGTCTCAGTAGATCGGCACCTAGAACTCGGAACGCTTCCGTTCCATAACATATGTGCTCCTTGGGCTCAGATAGACTGTGCAAACACGTAGAACTATTGTGCCCGTTCGTAGATTCATGGTTTACGACATTGACCTGAATCAAATCCGAAACAGTTTTCCTATATCATCTCGCTCGCACGCGAGGCCCGTCCGCGAGGTGCGGGCGGACGCCCGCGCAGCGCCGGGACACGAAACGCCCCGAAGACGTTCCCCCACGGATTCATTCCGGAGGAGCCCATGGAACTGCATCGCGGCCGTCTGCTCGACCATCTTCATCTCCACGCGCGCGACCTCGAGGCGTCGAAGCGCTTCTACCGCGCCGCGCTCGGCGTGCTCGGCATCCCGCTGGTGGAAGAAGACGATTATCTCTCCGCCGACGAGCTCTGGATCGACCAGGGCGAGCCCGCCACCGCCGTCCATTTCGCCTTTCAGGCGAAGGACCGGGCGCAGGTCGACGCCTGGCACGCGGCGGTGCTCGCCGCCGGCGGCCGGGACAATGGCGCGCCGGGCGAGCGGCCCTATCATCCCGGTTATTATGCCGCCTTCGCGCTCGATCCGGACGGCAACAATGTCGAGGCGGTCCACCACGGTCCGGCCGAGCGCTCGGCCGAGAGCGTGGTGGTCAGCTTCGAGGGGCCGCCGGGCGGCTGACGTTCGGCACGCCTGCGGTGCGCAGCCCGCCCGCCGTGGTGGCTAGAGCAGCAGGATCGTCGACAGGCTGAGGAAGATGCCCATGCTGGCCACGTCGCTCGCGGTGGTGAGGAAGATGCTCGATGCCGTCGCCGGGTCCGCGCCGAGACGTTTCAGGGTGAGCGGGATCAGCGCCCCGGCAATGCCCGCGACGGTGCAGCTGACCGTCATCGCGACGAACACCACGGCGCCCATCAGCCATGGCGCGGCCTCGCCCTGGCTGATCGCATAGACGGCCATGCCGATGCCGGCGGTCACGCCGACCAGGGCGCCGTTGCAGAGACCGAGAAGGCCCTCCTTGGCGATCAGCCGGCCGACCAGCTCGGGCCGCAATTCGCCCAGCGTCATCCCGCGCAGGGTGACGGCGAGCGCCTGGCAGCCCGTATTGCCGGTCTGCCCCGCCATGACCGGCAGGAAGACCGCGAGGATGACGAGTTCGGCCAGCGTATGCTCGAACATGCCGACCACGGCGGCGGCGACGAAGGCGGTGACCAGGTTGATCTGCAGCCAGGGATGGCGAAGCTTCAGCGAGCGCGACAAGGGCGTCGTCAGCCGCTCCTCCTTGTCGACGCCGACCATCTTGCCCGACTGGGCCGAGATCTCGATCGCCTGGTTGCGGAACAGCTCCTCGCCGCGGATCAGGCCCTTCAGATGGCCGCCGGCGTCGCAGACCGGATAGACCGGATAATGGCGCCCGACCGCGGCCTTCAGCGCCTCGTCCAGCTCCATCCTTTCCTCGAAATAATAAGGGTCCTTGAGCATGATCGCGTCGAGCCGGGTCTCCGGCGTCGCCAGCAGCATGTCGCGCATTACCACGACGCCGACGAGGCGGCCGTCCGCCTCGGTGACGTAGCAATAGGTGATCATCGCCGAGCGGGTCAGCTCCCGCAGCTCCTCGACCGTTTCGGCCACGGTCATGTCGGGGCGGAAGACGCCGAGCGCCTCGGACATCAGGTCGGAAACCCGCGCGTCCTCATGCTCGCTGTCGGTGAGGTTCTGGATCGTCTGCTCGCTCATGGGCGGGACACTGGCCGATCAAGCCACTGGGAACAAGCGCATCCTTTGTCTTCTAGTCGCGTTGAGATACACTTTGGTCGAAGGAGCGGGCATGAGCACCGAACGGGAGTCGCTGATCGCGCGAAGCCGCGCGCATCTCGACAGCGTCGACGAGAGCTACGGCGCGCACCAGCGCTTCGCCTTCGGGGTCGGCTGGACGATGGTGCGGGCCGGCTTCGCCTGCATCCTGCACGGCCTGATCCCGGCCCTGTTCCCGACCACGGGCAGCGACGCGATCCGGCGCCTGCACGGCGTGATCGCCGACCGGGACCGGATCGAGGAGGTCGCGCCCCGGCGCGAGGGCCTCTCCGTCCTGCTCCTGCTCGCCTCGGCCAATGCGGCCGTGCCCTGGCTGGCCGGCGCGCCCGCGCCCGTCGCCGCCGCGCTCAGCCTGCTCTCGCTCGCCTTCATCCCCGCTTATTGGTGGAGCGAGCGGCTGGCGGAGCCGGCGACCGCCTAATCGTCCAGCGGCGGGAAATTCGCCTCGGTCTTGCCCAGCCGGGCTCGGACCGCCTCGCCGAGATCCGCCGTCGCCAGCGCCGCCGCATTCCACAAAGCGACGTCGCGCAGCCCCTCCTCGACGGGCCGGCCGCGGCTGTGGTTGAGGTTCTTCTTCGCGCCCGCCACCGCCAGCGGCGACTTGGCGGCGATGGTCCTGGCCAGTTCCAGCCCCGCGTCGATCGCCGCCTCCCGGTCCGCCGCGACGCGGTTGACGAGGCCGAGCCGCGCCGCCTCCTCGGCGCCGACCCGCCGGCCGGTATAGGTCAGCTCGCGCAGCACGCCCTGCGGGATCAGGTAGCCGAGCCGCTGCAGCGTGCCGAGATCGGCGGTGATCGCCACGTCCACCTCGGCGATCTGGAAAAAGCAATCCGCGCTGGCGATCCTGATGTCGCAGGCGCTGACCAGATCGACGCCGGCGCCGATGCAGCCGCCATGCACGGCGGCGATCACCGGCGGGCGCGCCTGCTCGACGGCGGTGAAGCTGTCCTGCAGCCATTCGATATGCCTGAGCTTCGCCTCGGCGGCCCGGCCGGCATCCGGGCTCGGCCCGAACTGGCTGGCGGCATAATCGAGGTCGAGCCCGGCGGTGAAGTGCCGGCCCTGCCCGCTCAGCAGGATCGCGCGCACAGCGGGATCCCGGCCGAGCGCGCGGAAGGTATCGCCGATCGCGGCGAACATGGCCTTGTCCATCGCGTTGAACTTGTCGCCCCGCGCCAGCTCGACATGGGCGACCCCGCCCTCGATGCCGACCGCGATCCGCTCGCTTCCCATCCTCGCCCTTCCGCGTCTATCTCTTGGCCATGAGCAGCTTTACCGTGAACGGCCAGCCCGTCCACTATCGGATGGATCCCGACACGCCTTTGCTCTGGGCGTTGCGCGACGCCTCCAACCTCACCGGTACCAAATATGGCTGCGGCACCGGCCATTGCGGCGCCTGCATGGTCCATGTCGACGGCAATGCAGTGCGCGCCTGCATGGTGCCGATCCGGACGCTGGAGGGCAGCTTCGTCACCACCATTGAAGGCCTCTCGGGCGACCGCTCGCACCCGATCCAGCAGGCCTTCGCCGCCAATATGGTCGTCCAGTGCGGCTATTGCATTCCGGGCATGGTCATGGCGGCGGCGGCCCTGATCGACCGCAACGACAGCCCGACCGACGAGCAGATCGACGCGGCGGTCACCAATATCTGCCGCTGCGGCATCTATCCGCGCCTTCGCGAGGCGATCCGCCGCGCGATCCGGATCAAGACCGGCCGCGAGCAGGTGGCCGGCGCGCCGCCGCCCAACGTCGCCCCGGCCGACGCGGCGCGCGAGGTGCCCGCGCTGCGTCCGCGGCAAAGGGCACCGCGCACGGAACCAAGGCGTTGAGTTCCTGTCGGCTTTCTGACGGGCCGGTTCAGCAACCGCTCATCCGCGAATCGGCACATGGCATCTCATGACGGGCGGCGTTTGGCCGCTGGGAGCAAGGAGTAGTGTTCGATGCGCAAGGCATTGATGTCTTTCATCCTCGCGGCGACGGTGATGACGCCGATCGCGGCCGAGGCACAACGCGGGCACCGCGGTGGCGGCGAGCGCGGCGGCGGCGACCGCGGCAGCTGGTCGGGCCGCAACAATGGCGGCACCGACAACCGGACCGAACGGAGCGAGTCCCGCCAGGAATCGCGCCAGCAGCAGCAGGCGCCGCAGCCGCGGCCGCAGCCGCAGGTGGCGCAGAGCCCCCGCGGCGGCGGCGACAATAACCGTGGCGGCGGCTGGAACCGCGGCGGCGGCGACAATCGCGGCGGCGACCGCAACCGGGGCGGCGGCGACAATCGCGGCGGCAACTGGAATCGCGGGGGCGACAACAACGTCGTGAATCGCGGCGGCTGGAACCGCGGCAACCAGCCGCGCCCGAGCCAGCCGAACGTGTCGTGGCAGGGCAATCCGAACGATCCGCGCTTCCAGCGCAACCGCAACTGGCAGGACGGCCGGCGCGGCGACGATCGGAACGGTCGCGACGGGCGCAACTGGCGGAACGACCGCAACGACCGCACGGACGGCCGCCGCGGCGACCGCCGCAACTGGCGGAACGACTGGAATCGCGGCTGGCGCAACGACAATCGCTACAATTGGAGCTCCTGGCGGAACCAGAATCGCGGCCGCTATCGGCTGTCGCCTTATTATTCGCCGTACCGGAACTGGAGCTACCGGCGCTTCTCGATCGGCCTGTTCCTGGACTCGCTGTTCTACAATCAGCGCTACTGGATCGGCGATCCCTGGCAGTATCGCCTGCCGCCGGCGCCGTACGGCACCCAGTGGGTCCGCTATTATAACGACGTGCTGCTGGTGGACATCTACACCGGCGAGGTCGTCGATGCGATCTACGGCTTCTTCTGGTAGGATCGCCCGAAGAAGTCCCGAGACGTCCCACGCGAGGGAACGGGAAGCCCGGATCGGCCCAAGCCGCTCCGGGCTTTTCGCTTGTCAGGCCGCCGCGCGCTGGCGCATGAAATCGCCTCTTCTCAGGGGGATTCGCCGATGTTCGGACGCCTGCTTGCGCTGCTCGCCTTGCTCTTCGCCGCCCCGGCCATGGCGCAGACCCTGGTCGTCCATGCCGGCCGGGTGATCGCCGATCCGGCCCGGCCCGCGCTCGGCCCTTCCACCATCACCATCGTCGACGGCCGCATCCAGGGAATCGCCCCCGGCCTCAATCCGGCGCCGCAGGGCGCGCGCCTGATCGACCTGTCGACCAAGACGGTGCTTCCCGGCCTGATCGACATGCACGTCCATCTCTCCGGCAATCCCGGCGGCGACTATCGCAACGAGGCGGTGGATACGGACGAATATGCGGTGACGGTCGGCGTCCGCAACGCGGCGGCGACCCTGCGCGCAGGCTTCACCACGGTGCGCGACCTCGGCTCCGCGCCGCAGGTCGGCTTCGCTTTGTCGCGGGGCACGCGCGAGGGCCTCTTTCCCGGCCCCAGGATCGTCGCCGCGGGCGTGCCCGTCTCCATCGTCGGCGGCCATGGCGACGTCTCCGGTTTCCGTCCGGACGTGGTTCACGCTCTGTCCGGCGACAATACCTGCACGGGGGCGGTCGAATGCGCGGCGCTGGTGCGCCGGCTCGCCCGGGACGGCGCCCAGGTGATCAAGTTCACCGCGACCGGCGGCGTGCTCTCCCAGCAGGGCGCCGGCCTGGAAGCCCATTTCACGGCGGAGGAGATGCGCGCGATCGTGACCACCGCCCACAGCCTCGGCCTCAAGGTCGCCGCTCATGCCCATGGCGCGCGCGGCATCGAGGCGGCGGCGCGGGCCGGGGTCGATTCGATCGAGCACGGCACCTTCGCCGACGCCGCCGCGATCCAGGCGATGCGCGCCGGCGGCGCGGCGCTCGTCCCCACCCTGATGGCGTTCACCGGCGTCCGCGAGGGCCTCGCCCGCAACGCCTTCACGCCCACCGTCGCGGTCAAGGCGCGCGAGGCGCTGGCCCATCTCGGCCAGGCCGTGCGGCTGGCGCGAGCGGCGGGCGTCCCGGTGGTGTTCGGCACCGACGCCGCCGTCTATCCCCATGGCCGCAACGGCGAGGAGTTCGGCCAGCTCGTCCAGCATGGCGGGATGAGCCCGGCCGAGGCGATCGGATCGGCGACCACCGCCGCCGCCCGCCTGCTCGGCATGGAGAATGAGATCGGCCGGCTCGCGCCGGGCTATTCTGCGGACCTGATCGCGGTCGACGGCGACCCCTTGACCGACGTCACCCGCCTCGAACATGTGGATTTCGTGATGGTCCGCGGTCGGATCCTGGAATGAAGGCTTGAACTGATGGCAACGCAGCCCGGCAGAGCGACGAACGACGTCGATTACCGCATCACCCTCGGCGCCTATGTGAATGCGCGCCTGCAGGTGAACCCCAAGGCGTTCCGCATCCCGTGCAACAATGTGCTCGACATCTACATCGTCCGCGACTTTCTGGACGAAAAGGATTGCCGCGAGCTGATCGCCCTGATCGACGCCGACAACGAGCCGTCGAAGCTGCTTTCCTACAATGGCGATCAGGAATTCCGCACCAGCCACAGCTGCAACGTCGACCCGCTGAACGAGACGGTGAAGCGCGTCGAGGGCAAGATCACCGCCCTGATGGGGATCGATTCCGCCCATGGCGAGACCATCCAGGGCCAGCGCTACCGGGTCGGTCAGCAGTTCAAGCCGCATTACGACTTCTTCCACCAGACCGAGGCCTATTGGCAGGAGATGCAGCGCACGGGGGGACAGCGGACCTGGACGGCGATGGTCTTCCTCAACGACGTCGAGGGCGGCGGCGAGACCAATTTCAACAATGCCGCCGCGAAGGTGACGCCGCGGCGCGGCAACCTGCTCTGCTGGAACAATATGGACGGGATCGGCCAGCCCAATACCTATGCCATGCACCAGGGCTGCCCGGTGACCGCCGGCACGAAGTACATCATCACCAAATGGTATCGCGAGCGGCCCTGGACCTATACGGAAGTGCCCGCTTATTGAGCTTGCCAGCGGCGGCCCCGGCGTCTTAGGTTGGCAATACAGCCACCCTCCTATTCGAAACGGACGCGCATGACCGTCAAAGCCCTTTTGCTCGCCGCCACCCTGTTCACCACCGTCCCGGCCTTCGCCGCGCAGACCGCGCCCGCCGCGTCGACGCCGGCCCAGACCGAGGCGGGCGCGCGCCTGCGGCGGCTGTTCCACGAGAGCGACGAGGGCAATCTCCGCCGCAACCCGATCACGGCCCTGTTCCGCGGCGACTTCCGCTACGCCGACCGGCTCGGCGACTATATGAGCGACGCCTATTTCGCGGCCGAACGCCAGGCCGCCGAGCAGGATCTCGCCGCGCTGCGCGCCATCGACCGGACCGCGCTGAACGCGACCGACCGCCTCGCCTACGACGTCTTCCAATATCAGCGCCGCGAGGACCTGGCCGACGTCCAGCCGGACATGCTCGCGCTGACCGCGGTCCGCCCGCTCAACCATTTCGCGGGCTTCCACACTTTCTATCCTGTGCTCGCCTCCGGGCGCAGCGCGGCGCCGTTCCGCAACGTCCAGGATTTCGACAACAACCTCGCCCGCCACCGGCAATATGCGCAGCTGGTCGACCGGGCGATCGAGCGGTTCCGCCAGGGCCTCGCCGCCAATGTCGTCGAGACCAAGCTCACCATCCGCAACGTTATCGACCAGCTCGACACCCAGCTGCGCGACGCGCCTGAGGCCTCGCCCTTCCTCGGCCCGGTCCAGACCTTCCCGGAGGGTGTGCCGGAGGCGGACCGGGCGCGGCTGCGCGCCGAGCTGGTGGCCGTGGTCCGCGACCAGGTCTTCCCGGCCTATCGCCGCCTTCGCGCCTTCCTCAACGACGAATATCTGCCGCGCGCCCGCGACGGCGTCGGCCTCTCCTCCATGCAGGGCGGCGAACGGCTCTATGCGCGGCTGATCGAGAAGAACACGACGCTGCCGATGACCGCGGACGAGGTTCACAATCTCGGCCTGAGCGAGGTCGCCCGCATCCGCGGCGAAATGGACGAGATCCGCCGCCGGACCAATTTCAGTGGCACCCTCGCCCAGTTCTTCGAATATATCCGCACCGACCGGCGCTTCGAGCCGGCCAGCCGCGAGGCGCTGCGCGAGGGCTATTATGCGATCGGCCGCCGTGTCGACGCGCGCATCCGCGAAATCTTCTCCACCATTCCGCGCAGCCGCCTCGAGATCCGCGAGGTCGAGGCCTTCCGCGAGCGCACCGAGGCCGGCGGCTCCTACCAGGACGGCACCCCGGACGGCTCGCGGCCCGGCGTCTTCTACTACAATGCCTATGACCTGCCCTCGCGGCGGACCTCCGGCATGGAGACGCTCTATCTGCACGAGGGCTCGCCCGGCCACCATTTCCAGATCATGCTCGCGGCCGAGAACGAGCAGCTCCCCGCCTTCATGCGCTTCGGCGGCAACACCGCCTTCGTCGAGGGCTGGGCGCTCTATGCCGAAACGCTCTGGGACGAGCTCGGCGTCGAGACCGATCCCTATCAGCGCTTCGGCGGCCTCAATGACGAGATGCTGCGGGCGATGCGGCTGGTCGTCGACAGCGGCATCCACGCCAAGAACTGGACCCGCGACCAGGCGATCCGATACATGCTGGACAATAGCGGCATGAGCCGGACCGAGGTGGTCGCCGAGGTGGAGCGCTACATCGCCATCCCGGGCCAGGCGCTCGCCTACAAGATCGGCCAGCTCACGATATTGCGCCTGCGCGCCGAGGCGGAGCGGGCGCTCGGCCGCCGCTTCGACCTGAGGGACTTCCACGCCCAGGTGCTGATGACTGGCGCGCTGCCCATGCCGGTGCTGGAGAGCAAGATCCGCGATTGGATCGCCGCGCGGCAGCGGGCGGGCTGAACGCCCTCAGGCGGCGCGGCCGAGGCGGAGGAAGCCCAGCCGCCAGATGCCGACCGCGAGCACGAACAACGTGAAGCCAGGCCCGGCCACATACAGCATGTTGCCCGTGCCCTCCGCCGCGCGGCCGGACTGGAGCAGGCCGAGCTGGGCCGCGATCAGGCCGAGGAAGCAGAGCATGTCGGTGCGCGAGCGCGCCCGGATCACATAATGGAGGACCATCCCCGCCACGACCAAGGACGCGCAGACGCAGATGATGGACAGCGTTTCCATGGTCATGGCGGCCGGATTCCCTTCCGTTTCGCCGGGCAGCTTAAGGCCGTCGCCTCAGTCCGCAAGCGCGGCGTGCACCCGGGGGCCGATGCGGGCGACGATCGCCTCCACGCCACGCGCATTGGGATGGATGCCGTCCTCCAGCAGCAGCTCCGGCCGGGCGATCACGCCCTCGAGGATGAAGGGGTAGAGTTCGGCATCGAACTGCCGCGCCAGCGCCGGGTAGATCGGATCGAAGGCCGCCGCATGTTCCGGCCCCATGTTGCGCGGCGCCATCATGCCGGTGATGAGCACCGGAATCCGGCGGCGCCGCAATTCGGTGAGGATCGCGGCCAGGTTGCGCCGGGTCTCGTCGGCGCCGAGGCCGCGCAGCGCATCGTTGCCGCCAAGCCCGACGATGACGAGGTCCGGGGCCCGTTCCAGCCCATCCAGCGTGAAGGCCAGGCGCTGCAGCCCCGCCGCGGTGGTGTCGCCCGACACGGCGCCGTTGACCACCCGCGCCGGCATGCCCGCCGCGCCCAGCGCCCGCTCCAGCGTCGGCGCCAAGCCCTCGTTCGGCCCCAGCCGATAGCCGGCGAACAGCGAATCGCCGAAGGCCAGCACCAGCTTCGCATCGGCCCGCGGCGCGGGGCGGGCCGCATTGCCGGCCGTCTCCGCGCGATTCGCCTGGAGATTTCCGCCCGGCGGCTCGCTCGCGCAGCCCGCGGCCAATTGAACCGTGAGCAGCAGCGCCACATATCGCCAGAACCTGATCATCACCGGGGGGACTTTCCTGCATGCGCGTCGAGACCGAAGCCGATATCGTCGTCAACGCGCGCAATGTCACCCTCTCCCTCGGCGCCCGTGAGGCGCGCACCGAGGTGCTGAAGGGGATCGACCTCGCCATCAGCCGCGGCCAGAGCGTCGCCATTCTCGGCCCGTCCGGCTCTGGCAAGTCCTCGCTGATGGCGATCCTGACCGGGCTCGAGCGCGCCACCGCCGGCGCCGTCAGCGTCGCCGGCGTCGACTATGGCCCGCTCGACGAGGACTCGCTCGCGCGGGCGCGGCGCGGGCGGATCGGCATCGTCCTGCAGAGCTTCCATCTGCTGCCGACGATGACCGCGCTCGAAAATGTCGCGGTGCCGCTCGAACTGGCCGGGAGCGACGACGCCTTCGCGAGAGCGCGAGCGGAGCTGGAGGCGGTCGGCCTCGGCCACCGGCTCGGCCATTATCCCGCCCAGCTCTCGGGCGGAGAGCAGCAGCGCGTCGCCATCGCCCGCGCGATCGCGCCGGGGCCGGAAATCGTCTTCGCCGACGAGCCGACCGGCAATCTCGACGGGCGTACCGGCGCGGCGATCATCGATCTGCTCTTCGACCGCAAGGCGGCGACCGGCGCCACCCTGGTCATCATCACCCACGACCCCGCGCTCGCGGCGCGCTGCGACCGCGTGATCGAGATGGCGGATGGCCTGATCGCGGTGGATCGCGCGGCATGAGAGGGATCGGCTGGCGCCAAGCCTGGACGTTCGCCCGGCGGGACCTCAATGCGAGCTTCCGGGGCCTCAGGCTGCTCTTCGTCTGCCTGTTCGTCGGCGTCGCCACCCTGGCCGCGATCGGCAGCCTGACCGCCGCGATCACCGAGACCTTGACGAACCGGGGCCAGGCGATCCTCGGCGGCGACCTCGAAATCTCGATGACCCAGAGGCAGGCCAACCCGGCCGAAGCCGCCGCCCTGCGCGCCGCCGGCACGGTCAGCGAGACGATCCGGCTGCGCGCCATGGCCCGCCGCCCCGACGCGCCCGCCACCGCCGCGATCCTGACCGAGCTCAAGGCCGTGGACGGCGCCTATCCGCTCTACGGCACGCTGACCGTGGTGGGCGGCGGCGCGGCGCCGGCCCTGCGTCCCGACCAGATCCTGATCGGCCCGGCGCTGGCCGAGCGCCTGTCGGTCCGCCCCGGCGACGCGCTGCGCTACGGCAATGCCGATTTCCGCATCGCCGCGATCATCGCCGACGAGCCGGACCGGATGGGCGAGGGCTTCACGCTCGGCCCGGTGGCGCTCGTCTCGATGGCGGGATTGCAGCGCACCGGCCTCATCCAGCCGGGCAGCCTCTACACCTCCAAATATCGCCTGCGCCTGCCCGGCGCCGCCTCGCCCCAGGCCGTGACCGACCGGCTGAAGGCCGATTTTCCCGCCGCGAGCTGGGCCTTCAAGGACCGCGACCGCGCCGCGCCGGGGGCCAGCCGCTTCTTCGAGCGGATGGGGCAATTCCTGAGCCTGATCGGCCTCGCCGCCCTGATCATCGCCGGGATCGGCGTCGGCAACGGCGTCTCCTCCTATCTCGCCCGCAAGAGCGACGGCATCGCCACCTTGAAGGCGCTCGGCGCGACCTCGCGCGACATTGCCCGCGTCTATTTTCTGCAGATCGGGCTGGTGGCCCTGATCGCGGTCGCCGTCGGCCTCGCCGTGGGCGCCATGCTGCCGATCCTCCTCGTCTGGCTCGCCGGCGATCTCCTGCCGATCCGGCCCGGCTTCACGCTGCATCCGCTGCCGCTCGCCACCAGCGCCGCCTACGGCCTGCTCGTCGCCTTCATGTTCGTGCTGCCCCCGCTCGGCCGGGCGCGGCGCCTGCCGGTCGCGACCCTGTTCCGCGGCGGCATCGAGCCGGGCCGGCGGCTCGACCGGCGCAGCCTGTTGCTCGCGGGCCTGGCCGCGGCCGCGGTGCTCGGCCTCGCCGTCGCGACCGCGCGCGACCCGCTCTTCGCCGGCATCGTGCTCGGCGCGGTCGCCGCGGGCCTCCTCGTCCTGCTGGTCATCGGCTGGGCGGTGAAGGCCATCGCCCGCCGCCTGCCCCGCGCCCGCCGCCCGCTCGTCCGCCTCGCCATTGCCGGCCTCTACCGGCCGGGCGCGCAGACCGTGGCGCTGGTGATCGCGCTCGGCCTGGCGCTGACCCTGTTCGTCACCCTCGCCGGCATCCAGACCAGCCTCACCGCCGAGATCGAGCGCACCGTCCCCCAGCGCGCGCCCAACCAGTTCGTGCTCGACATCCCCTCGACCGAGCGGGGGCGCTTCGAAAGCCTCGTCCGCGGGGCGGCGCCCGACGCGCGGATGAACATCGTGCCGATGCTGCGCGGGACGATCACCGCCTTCGGCGACCAGCGCGTCGCCGACCTGGCGGAGCTGCCCGAGGGCGCCTGGTTCCTGCGCGGCGAGCGCGGCGTCACCTACAGCCAGGCCCTGCCGGAGGGCAGCACGCTGGCCGCCGGCCAGTGGTGGCCGGCCGATTATCGCGGCCCGCCTCTGGTCTCGCTGGACCGCGAGGCGGCGCGGGTGATGAATGTCGGCGTCGGCGACACGCTCACGGTGAGCGTGCTCGGCCGCGAGATCGAGGCGCGGATCGCCTCCCTGCGCGAAGTCCACTGGGACACGATGGGCTTCAACTACATCCTCGTCTTCTCGCCCTCCGCGCTGGCGGGCGCGCCGCACAGCCTCTCCGCCACGATCACCATGGATCCGGCCCGCGACGCCGCCGTGTCCCGCGCCCTGCTCGGCGCCTTCCCCTCCATCTCGATCATCGCGGTCGGCGAGATTATCGGTCAGGTCGGCACCATCCTCGGCCAGATGTCGATCGCGATCGTCATGGCCGCCTCGGTCGCGATCCTCGCCGGCATCGCCGTGCTGATCGGCGCCATCGCCGCCGCGCGGGCGGCGCGCAGTTATGACAGCGTGATCCTCAAGACGCTGGGCGCGACCCGCTGGCAGATCCTCGGCGCGCAGGCGCTCGAATACCTCCTGCTCGCTCTGATCCTGTCCGCCGTCGCGCTCGGCCTCGGCCTGTCTGCGGCCTGGGTGGTGATCGTCCAGATTTTCGACTTCACCTGGCAACCGGACTGGGCGGTGGTGCTCAGTACGCTCGGCGCCGGCGGCGTGCTGACTCTCGGCATCGGCCTGCTCGGCTCGATTCCGCTCCTGTCGATCCGCCCGGCGACGGCGCTGCGAACGCTCTAGGCAGCGCCCGCCAGCGCCTCGGCGATCAGCGCGCGGCCGTTGGCGATCCCGTAGAGCGCCAGGAAGCTGCCCATGCGCGGGCCCTGGGTGGAGCCGAGCAGGGTCTCGTAGATCGCCTGGAACCAGTCGCGCAGCGCCTCCTTGCCATAATGCGCCTTGCCGACCTCGTAGACCTCCGCCTGGATCTCCTCCGCGGAGGCGGTCTCGGAGAGCCCCGCGAGACGCGCGTCGAGATCGCGCAACGCCGCGGCCTCCTTCGCGTCGGGCGGCCGGCGCCGCAGCGTCGGTGCGACGAAATCGCGGGCATAATTGACCGCGAGCGCGATCATCGTGTCGAGCTCGGGATCGCTCTCCGGCGTCGCCTCCGGCGCGCGGCGCCGGACGAAGCCCCAGATCGTCTCGCGCGTGCCGCAGCCCGGCAGGCTGGCGAGGTTGAGCAGCAGGCCGAAGCTCACCGGCGGCAGAGAGGCCGGCACCTTCCCGTCATGGATGTGGTGGACCGGATTGCCGAGCCGCTGCTCGATCGCCTGGCCCGCATAATTGCCGCGAAACTGCCAATAATCGTCGACCGCGCGCGGGATCACGCCCATGTGCAGCGACTTGGCCTTCTTCGGCTCGCGATAGATGAAGAAAGCGAGGCTCTCCTCGGTGCCGTAGGTCAGCCATTGCTCGATCGACAGGCCGTTGCCCTTGGACTTGGAGATCTTCTCGCCCTTCTCGTCGAGGAACATCTCATAGTTGAAGCCTTCGGGCGGGCGGGCGCCGAGCACACGCGCGATCCGCGACGACTGGGTCACCGAATCGATCAGGTCCTTGCCCGCCATCTCATAGTCGACGCCGAGCGCGACCCAGCGCATCGCCCAGTCGACCTTCCATTGCAGCTTGGCCTGGCCGGACAGGATCGACTGCTCGATCCGCTGCCCCTCATCCTCGAAGGCGACGATCCCCGCCTCCGCATCGACCACTTCGACCGGCACCTGGAGCACGATGCCGCTGGTCGGCGAGATCGGCAGGACCGGCGAATAGGTGGCGCGGCGTTCCTCGCGCAAAGTGGGCAGCATCACGCCCATGATGTCGTCCCAGTGGCGCAGCACCAGCTTCAGCGTCTCGTCGAAGCGCCCCGACGCATAGCAATCCGTTGCCGACAGGAATTCGTAGTCGAAGCCGTAGCGGTCGAGAAAGTCGCGCAGCATCGCATTGTTGTGATGCGCGAAGCTCTCATGCGTGCCGAACGGGTCCGGGATCCGGGTCAGCGGCTTGCCGAGATATTCGGCCAGCATCTTCTGGTTCGGGACATTGTCCGGCACCTTCCGAAGCCCGTCCATGTCGTCGGAAAAGGCGATGAGCCGCGTCGGCGCGTCGCTCAGCGCATGATAGGCGTTGCGCACCATCGTCGTGCGCAGCACCTCGTTCAAGGTGCCGATATGCGGCAGGCCCGAGGGACCATAGCCCGTCTCGAAGACGATCCCGCCGGCCGGCGCGCCATCCGGATAGCGCTTCAGCAGCTTGCGCGCCTCCTCATAGGGCCAGGCCTTGGAGACATTCGCGGCTTCGCGGAGAGTGTTGTCGGTCATCGGCTTGTCCCTAGCGCCCGTTCATCCGATCGCAACCTCATTGCGGCAAAGACGGCCCCGCGATGCACGGGACAGGTCATTCGCCGGAGACGCTGCGGCGCGAGCTTCTGCCGGGGGAGCGGATCGTCTGGAGCGGCGGCGCCGATTCGGCCGCCGCGTTGCGCGACCAGCTCTGGCCGATCACCTTCTCTCTCCTCTGGAACGGGGGCGCCTTCGCCATGCTCGGACTGGCGGAGGTGCATTCGACAAGCTGGGGCCTGTTCACCATTGCGGCCACGCTCGCCGTCGGCTTCTACATGCTCGGCGCCTCGATCCTCGAATGGCGCGCGCAAGCGACCAATGTCTATGCGATCACCGACCGGCGGCTCATCGTCGCGCCACGCGAGGGCCGCCGCCCGGCGAAATGGTTTCGCCTTGCCGCGCTCAAGGGCGCCGAACGAATGAGCGCGAGCCCGCTGCGCGCGACCTTCCGGATTCCGCTCGGGCTCGTGCCTGATGGCGACGGCGGCCAGGAGTTCGAATATCTGAAGCTCTATGGGGTGACCGAACCGGATCGCGTCGGCCGGCTGCTCGCGACAGGCGTCCTCGCCGCCTAATCCCGTTGCCGTTTCGTTCCATTCGCGGCTAGGAGAGGCGGGTGACCGGCCTTCCTTATCCCGCGCTGCACGCAACCCATGGCGGCATCTGGATCGCCTGGCCGGACGGACGGGTGGAGGCGGCGGGCCGGGGCGAGGCCATCGCCAAAGCGGCCGAAACGCCGATGATCATGCTCAACGCGCCGCTCGTCGGCAACCGGCTCGGCTATCCCGATCTCTCGGGACTCGACCTGCTGGAATTGTTCGCCTTCGTCCATCCGGCGCGCTTCGCGGTGCCGACGCCGAAAGGCATGGCGCGGGCGCTGGCGCTCGCCGAGCCGGGCAATGACGAGGCCGCCGCGACCTTCCTGCGCGACGCGGCGACGGCTCTGCTCGACAGGCTCGCCGGCGACTGGCCGGAGCGCGAGGGCGCCTGGGCCTCGGCGCAGGCGCTCTACCGGCTGCGCTGGACCTGGTCGGGCGCGGTCGCGGACCGGATCCGGCGGCCCGAGCGCGATGAGCGCTGGCTCTTCTCGCGCCTTCCGGAATGGGAGGAGAAAGCCGCCCGCCCGCAGCCGCGTCCGATCCGCCTCGATCTCGCAGACACCGCGCTTCGGCTGGAGAAGCTGGTCGGCGAGAACGCCGAGGTGCGCGACGGCCAGCGCGATTATGCGGCCGCCGCCGCCGCTGTCTTCGATCCGCGCCGGCTCGAGGACCAGCCCAATCTCCTGCTCGCCGAGGCCGGCACCGGGATCGGCAAGACGCTCGGCTATCTCGCTCCCGCCTCGCTCTGGGCCGAGCAGGCGGACGGCGCGGTCTGGGTCTCGACCTACACCAAGGCGCTGCAGCGGCAGCTGGACCGCGAGGGCGAACGGCTCTTCCCCGACGCGGCCGAGCGCCGCCACCGGATCGTGATCCGCAAGGGCCGGGAAAATTATCTCTGCCTGCTCAACCTCGAGGACGCGCTGCAGGGCGGCTTCGCCGGCCGCGCCGCCATCCTCGCCCAGCTCGCCGCGCGCTGGGCCGCCTATACGCGCGACGGCGACATGGTCGGCGGCGATCTGCCGGGCTGGCTGACCTCGCTCTTCCGCCGCGCCGGCGCCACCGCCTTGACCGACCGGCGCGGCGAATGCGTCTATGCGGGCTGCCCGCATTACCGGCGCTGCTTCATCGAGCGCGCGGCCCGCGCCAGCCAGGATGCGGACCTGGTCATCGCCAATCATGCCCTGGTCATGGTCAACGCCGCGCGCGGCCGCGAGGAGGGCCGGGCGCCGACCCGGCTCGTCTTCGACGAGGGCCACCATATTTTCGACGCCGCCGATTCGACCTTCGCCGCCGCCTTCACCGGGCAGGAGGCGATCGAGCTGCGCCGCTGGATCGTCGGCCCCGAGGGCAAGTCGCGCGGCCGCCGCCGGGGCCTCGCCGCCCGGCTGATGGACGTCGCCTCCTATGACGAAGCGGGCGCGCTGGCGCTCGACGCCGCCGTCCAGCATGCCGGCGCCTTGCCCGGCGACGGCTGGCTCGGTCGCATTGCCGAGGGCGCGCCCTTCGGACCGGTCGAGGCTTTGCTCGCGGCCGTGCGCTCGACCGTCTACGCCCGCGCCACCGCGCAGGATGCGGGCTATGGCCTCGAGACCGAGCTGGCCGAGCCCGACCCGGCCCTGGTCGAGGCCGCCGCCCCAGCGGTCGAGGCGCTGGAGCGGCTGCTCCGCCCCCTGGTCGCGCTCGGCAAGCGGCTGGAGGCGGTGCTGGAGGATGCGCCGGACTGGCTCGACGCCCAGGCGCGGGCGCGGGTGGAGGGCGCGATCGGGGGCCTCGGCTGGCGCGCGCAGACGCTGCAGGCCTGGATCGCGCTGGCCGCCCGGATCGGCGGCCCGGCCGATGCCGATTTCGTCGACTGGCTCGCCGTCGACCGGATCGAGGGCCGCGAATATGATGCGGGCCTGCACCGCCACTGGCTCGACCCGACCCGGCCCTTCGCCGAGGCGGTGCTGAAGCCAGCCCATGGCGTGCTGGTTACGTCGGCGACGTTGCGCGCGGGCGCCGACTGGCCGACCGCCGAGGCCCGCACCGGCGCGCTCCATCTCGCCGGCCAGGCCGCGCGCTTCGAGGCGGCCAGCCCGTTCGACTATGCCGGGAACAGCGAGGTGCTGGTCGTCACCGACGTGAAGCGCGGCGATCTCGCCGCTCTGGCCGGCGCCTATGCGCGGCTGATCGAGGCGGCGGACGGCGGCACTCTGGGCCTGTTCACCGCCATCCAGCGGCTGAAGGCCGTCCATGCCCGGATCGCCGACCGGCTCGCCCGCGCCGGCCTGCCGCTCTACGCCCAGCATGTCGACCCGATCGACACCGGCACCCTGATCGACATCTTCCGCGACGACCCCCATGCCAGTCTGCTCGGCACCGACGCGCTGAGGGACGGGGTCGATGTGCCCGGCCATTCGCTGCGGCTGGTGGTGATGGAAGGGGTGCCCTGGCCGCGGCCGACCGTGCTCCATGTCGCGCGCAAGGCGGCGGGCGGCGGCACCGCCTATGACGACCGGGTCGTCCGCGCCCGCCTGGCGCAGGCGTTCGGCCGCCTGATCCGCCGGGCCGGGGACAGGGGCATGTTCGCCCTGCTCTCCGCGGCGACCCCGTCCCGCCTGCTCGACGCCTTTCCGGGCGATGTGCGTGTCTCGCGCCTGCCACTGGACGAGGCTATCGCCCGCGTGCGCATGCGGCTCGGCGACACCCTAGCCTCGGGGGCCAGGCCCGTGCATGATGCGGCGATGAGGATCGACGAGGTCGAATGAAGACGCTGACGCTGTTGCGCCACGCCAAGTCGGGCTGGGACGACCCGGCGCTGCGCGATTTCGACCGGCCGCTCAACGCGCGCGGGCGCAAGGCGGCGCGCGCCATGGGACGGGAGATGCGGCGGCTCGGCCTCGGCTTCGATCAGGTGCTCGCCTCGCCGGCCGCCCGGGTGACCGAGACGCTGAACGAGCTGGCCCAGGGTTATGGCGGCGCGGTCGAGACGCGGTTCGACGCGACCATCTATCTCGCCCCAGTGGAGACCTTGCTCGGCCTCGTCCACGGCGCCGACGACGGGGATGCGCGGCTGCTCTTGGTCGGCCACAATCCGGGCATGGAGCAGCTGGCCCTGCTGCTGTCGGACGGCGGGGCGCTGCACGACGAGATCGCCGTCAAATATCCGACCGGCGCGCTCGCCGAGATCGGCTTCGCGGTCGAGCGCTGGTGCGACATTGCTCCCGGCGAGGGCCGGCTGGCCCGCTTCATTCGCCCGCGCGAACTTGCCGAGGGCCTCGGCCCCCACGATTAGGTTGTATCGACATTCAGCTTCCTTTCCCTCTCCCCGGCGGGGAGAGGGTAGGGAGAGGGGGCTCGGCCTCCGGAGCCGACTTCGGCCGTATGACCCCCTCACCCCAACCCTCTCCCCGCCGGGGAGAGGGGGATGATGCTGTCCCTGCTGAATGTCGATACGCTCTAGAACGGGCGCGGCTCGTCCGGCCGGTTCCCCGACCGGACGCCGCGTCAGGCTCTCCGGCAGAGACCTTATTGCTGCACGTTGCGCCGTTGCGCCTCGTCGAACCGGCTCTGATAGGCCTGGATCCGCGCGTCGATCTGCGCCTGCTCCTCCGGCTGCACCTCGCCCCGCATCAGGCGGAAGCGGTAGCGGCCATTGTCGATCTCGAGCGAGCCGAGCCGGCCGGCCGGGTCGCCGATCATGAGGAAGAGGCCGAGCGCGACCACCTTGTCGTCCCAGGCGGCCGGGATGACGCTGGTGCGGCCGCAGGAGATGCCGATCACGCCGCGCGGAATGGCCGGCGCGAACTGCCGGTCGTTCGCGGTCTGATCGAGCACGTGCAGGCCGGGCGCCTCGATCGTGACCAGGCGCGCGCGATCCTGCTCGAGCATGTCGCAGCGAATCTCGCGCAGCTCGCGCTGGTTGTTGGCGGCGGCGGGGGCCGCGGCGATGAGGGTGGCGCCGCCAAGGGCGGCGAGCGAAAGCATCGATAAGCGTAGGGTCACGGGGCCGTCTCCTCCAAAGCCTCGGCCAGCGTCTGCCGGAGCGCCCGCAGCGCGGCCGTAGGGAAGGCCTGATGCGCGCCGGCGGGGGCCGGAGCGGGGGCGGCGGCCTCCTCGTTCACCGCCTCGGACGGTGCCGCGCCGCCGCTCTTCAGCAATTGCTGGACGCCGCGGATCGTGAACCCGTCCTCATTCAACAATTTATGGATGCGCCGCGCGAGCGCGACGTCATCGGGCCGATAGTAACGCCGGTTGCCGGCGCGCTGCAATGGCCGCAATTGCGGAAAACGGGTCTCCCAATAGCGCAGGATGTGCTGCGGGACCCCGAGGTCGCTGGCGAGTTCGCCGATCGTCCGGAAAGCGTTCGCGCTCTTGCGGCCCGGTTCCGGCGCCATATCAGCTCGTGCGTGCAATCCGCTCGCGCATGATCTGACTGGCGCGGAAGGTAAGCACGCGGCGGGGGGCGATCGGCACTTCGACGCCGGTCTTCGGGTTGCGGCCGATCCGCTCGCCCTTGTCGCGCAGGATGAAGCTGCCGAAGCCCGAAATCTTGACGTTCTGGCCGTCGGCCAGCGCGCCGCACATATGGCTGAGGATGCCTTCGACGATGCCCGCCGATTCGGCGCGCGACAGGCCGATCTCCCGATGCACGATGTCGGCAAGGTCCGCGCGGGTCAAAGTCCCCACCGACGGTTTCCTGATCGCGCCTGAGTCGGCCATGGAAGCAATCCCCCTTGGTCTTCAAATCGCAACATTAGAACAGGTTGCGCCTGATAGCAATGTGACTCTTCGAGCGAAAAGTCCAATCGGTACGGACTAGTAACGAATCGCGGCCGCGCCCCAGGTGAAGCCGCCGCCCATCGCCTCGAGCACCAGCAGTTCGCCCTTGCGGATGCGGCCGTCGCGAACCGCCGTGTCGAGCGCCAGCGGCACCGAGGCGGCGGAGGTGTTGGCGTGCCGGTCCACGGTGACGACGACCTTCTCCGGCGCCAGGCCGAGCTTCTTCGCAGTGGCGTCGAGGATGCGCTTGTTCGCCTGGTGCGGCACCACCCAGTCCACATCCTCCGGCGCATGGCCGGCCGCCTCCAGCACCTCGCCCATCACCGCGGCGAGGTTGACCACGGCGTGGCGGAACACCTCCTTGCCCTTCATCCGGACCTTGCCGACCGTGCCGGTCGTGGAGGGCCCGCCGTCGACGTAGAGCAGTTCGTTGTGGCGGCCGTCGGCATGGAGCCGGGTGGCGAGGATGCCTGTCGCGCCATCGCCCTCCTCGGCCTTCAGCACGACCGCGCCGGCGCCGTCGCCGAACAGGACGCAGGTCGCCCGGTCCTCCCAGTCGAGGATCCGGCTGAACGTCTCGGCGCCGATCACCAGGGCATGGTCGGCCATGCCGCCCTTCAGCATGTTGTCGGCGACGCTGAGCGCGTAGAGGAAGCCGGTGCAGACCGCCGCGACGTCGAAGGCGATGCAGTCGCCGATGCCGAGCAAAGTCTGCACCTTGGTGGCGCTGGCCGGGAAGGTCTGGTCCGGAGTCGCGGTGGCGAGCACGATCAGGCCGATCTGCGCCGCCTCGATCCCCGCCGCCGCCAGCGCCCGGCGCGACGCCTCGGCGGCGAGCGTCGCCGTGGTCTCGCCGTCGGCGGCGATGTGGCGGGCCTGGATGCCGGTCCGCTCGACGATCCATTCGTTGCTGGTGTCGACGCGCTCGGCGAGCTCGTCATTGGTGACGCAGCGGGCGGGCAAGGCCGAGCCGGTGCCGATGAGGGTGGAGCGCCTGGTCATCTTCGAGGTCATTTCGCGGCGGCGAGCTGGGCGTTTTGGGCCGAGACGTTGGCGAGATCCTCGGTGATCTTGCGGGTCAGGTCCTCGCGCACCATCCGCGCGGCGACCCGGATCGCATTGGCGACGCCCTTGTCGCTGGCGCTGCCATGGCTCTTCACGACGAGGCCGTTCAGGCCGAGGAAGACCGCGCCGTTGTGATTGTTGGGATCGAGATGGTGGCGGAGCAGGTCCGTCGCCGGCCGCGAGATCAGGAAGCCGATCTTCGAGCGGACCGAGGAGGTGAAGGCGCGCTTGAGGAGGTCGGTCACGAAACGCGCCGTCCCCTCCAGCGACTTCAGCGCGATATTGCCGGAAAAGCCGTCGGTCACGACCACGTCGACGTCGCCGCGGGAGAGCTTGTCGCCCTCGATGAAGCCGTCGAAGCGCATGTGGAGGTGCTGCGAGCCGCGCAGGATCGCGGCGGCCTCCTTCAATTCGTCCGTGCCCTTCAATTCCTCGGTGCCGATGTTGAGCAATTGCACGCGCGGCCGCTCCAGCTCCAGCACGACGCGGGCATAGGCCGCGCCCATCACCGCGAACTGGACGAGATTGTTGACGTCGCAATCGGTGTTCGCGCCGAGATCGAGCATCACGCAATCATTGGCGCCGAGCGTGGGCAGCAAGGCCGCGAGCGCGGGGCGGGAGATACCCGGCATGGTGCGCAGCGCCAGCTTCGACATCGCCATCAGGGCGCCGGTATTGCCGCAGGACAGAGCGGCATCCGCCTCGCCGTCCTTCACCGCGGCGATGGCGCGGCCCATGGACGAGGATTTGGCGCGGCGGATCGCCTGGCTCGGCTTGTCGTCGCCGGAGATGACGTCGTCGCAATGGACGATCGTCGAGACGCCTTCGAGCCCGCCATATTTGACGAGCTCGGCGCGGATCGCATCCTCGTGGCCGAAGAGCAGGAAATGGAGATCGTCGCGGCGCTGCCAGGCGAGCGCCGCGCCCGCCACAATCACCTCCGGACCCGAATCGCCACCCATCGCGTCGATTGCGATCCGTGGCCCCTGTCCCAACGCGTCCTCCGTGCAGCCGTGCAACCGGCTTCCTCTTACGCCTCGGTCTTGAGGATTTCACGTCCCTTATAGTGACCGCAGCTCTGGCAGAGGTTGTGCGGCAGGCGCAGCTCGCCGCAATTCGGGCATTCCTGATAGCCCGTCGCCTTCAGCGAATCGTGGCTGCGGCGCATGTTGCGCTTGGAGGGCGAGGTTTTTCTCTTGGGGACGGCCATCGTGGCACCTGTTCTCGTTCGCAAAATTGATGTGGCGAGCGCGGGTGCGGCGGTCAACGGCCGGTCCGGCCGCTGGCCTCGCGGCCTGATGCTCTCGCATGAAGGGTGCCGCCTATAGCGATTTGCCGCGCGGTTGCAAGCATCACGGCGCGTGATACGAGGGAGGCTGACAGGGGGGAAGGAACCGCCATGATCATCCTGCCGATCACGCTCACCATCGCCGGTGCCGCCGCGATCCTGCACGTCTGGCTAAGCCTGCGCGTCTCCAGCCTCCGCCGGCCGCTGAAGATCGGCGTCGGCGACGGCGGCAACGAGATATTGATGCGGCGGATGCGCGCGCACGGCAATTTCGCCGAGAACGTGCCCATCTTCCTCGTCCTGCTCGGCTTCGTCGAGCTGGCGGTGCGCGGCAACGTCTGGCTCTGGGCCGCGGGCATCGTCTTCGTGCTGGCCCGCATCGCCCATGCCTTCGGCATGGACCGGCCCGGCGCCAACCTCCTGCGCGTCGCCGGCATCTCGCTCAGCTGGCTGGTTCTGCTCGGCCTCGGCGGTTTCGCCATCTACCTCGCCTATACCAGCCCGCCGATCTTCGGCGGGAGATAGGCGCCTCGCCACATGCGGCGCGGATCACGGCCTGGCGATCCCATGCTTCGGCTATGCGGGCCGATCCTGCTGCTCGCGCTCTGGCCGCCGGACGCGGCCAGCGCGGCGTCGGAACGGGCCGCTCTGCTCCGTGCCGACGGCAGCGAGCTCGTCTATTATGTGGACCGCGACCCGGCGCGCGGACGCCAGCCGCTGCTGATCATGCTGCAGGGATCGGGCTGCGATTCGGTCGTCGGCAACGCTCTCGTCCCGTGGATGGCGGCGCGGCTGGCGCCCCGCCATGCCGTGCTCACCATCGAGAAATATGGCGTCGCCACCGGTGCCGACGGCAATCGATGCACGGCCGATTTCCGGCGCGGCAACAGCCTGACCCGGCGCGCGCTCGACACCGCCCTGGTGATCGCGGCGTTGCGCCGCCAGCACTGGTGGAATGGCGAGTTGGTGATTTTCGGCGGATCGGAAGGCGGCGCGATCGCCGCGCTGGCGGCGCCGCTGATTCCGGAAACCCGGGCGGTGATCATCTGGTCGTCGGGCATCGGGCTGCCGGTGGGCGAGATGATCCGCGCGGTGCTGCCCCCGCCCGTCCAGGCCGAGGCCGACCGCATCTTCGCCGAGGCGCGGGCCCATCCGGGCGCGGACCGGGAATGGGGCGGGGCGAGCTATGCCTGGTGGGCAGACGCGCTCGACCAGATGCCCGCGCGCAGCCTCCTCCAGACCCCGGCGCCGACGCTGCTGATCCACGGCACGAGCGACCAGTTCGCCCCGGTCGCGAGCGCCCGCGCCGCGCGCGACCTCATCGAAGCATCCGGGCGGACGGGTTTCACCTATCGCGAATATCCGGGCTACGATCACTTCATGGTCGATGCCGCGGGCGTGGACCATCGCGCGGCGGTGGTCGCCGAAGCGAATGCGTGGCTGCGCGCCCGGAATCGATGATCGCGCGGGCCGACGGCGTCAGCCGCGCGTCAGCACCCGGTCCGCGACAAAGGGATTGGTCCGGCGCTCCTGGCCGAAGGTGCTCATCGGGCCGTGGCCGGGCACGAAATGGGTTTCGTCGCCCAGCGGCCAGAGCCGGCCGGTGATCGCGTCGAGCAGGTCCTGGTGATTGCCCATCGGGAAATCGGTGCGGCCGATCGAGCCCTGGAAGAGCACGTCGCCGACGATCGCCAGCTTCGAGGCCGGATGGTGGAAGACGACATGGCCCGGCGTGTGGCCGGGGCAATGATAGACGTCGAGGGTGAGCGCGCCCACCGTCACCTGGTCGCCGTTGACCAGCCAGCGGTCGCTCTCGAACGTCTTGCCGGTAATGCCGTAATTGCGCCCGTCATCCTCGAGCCGCGCGATCCAGAAGCGGTCGTCCTCGTGCGGCCCCTCGATCGGCACGCCCAGCTCGTCGGCCAGAATCTTCGCCGAGCCGCAATGATCGATATGGCCGTGGGTGAGCAGCAATTTCTCGATGGTGACACCGTTCTGCGCCGCCGCCGCCTTCAGCCGGTGCAGGTCGCCGCCCGGATCGGTGAAGGCGCCCTTCATCGTCTGCGTGCACCAGATCAGGCAGCAATTCTGCTGCAGCGGCGTCACCGGGATGATCGCGGCCTTGAGCGGCGGATTGGAGGCGGGTGTACTGGCCATGGCCCGCAAATGGCCTTGGCGGCGAAGCGATGCAAGCTATGGTCCCCCGCATGACCCTCAGCCGACGCGAAATCCTTGCCGCTGGCGCCGCCTTGCCCCTGCTCGCCGGCTTCGCCGAGCCCGATTATGACGTGCCCTATGTGCCGACCCCGCACGCGCTGGTCGCGAAGATGCTCGATCTCGCCCAGGTGACCGCGTCCGACTATCTGATCGACCTCGGCTGCGGCGACGGCCGCATCGCCCTGGCGGCGGCGCGGCGCGGCGCCCGCGCGCTCGGCGTCGACATCGATCCGCTGCGCATCCAGGAGGCGGTGGCGGCGGCGCGCTTCGCCGGCATGGAGGCCCAGGTCCGCTTCCGCCGCCAGGACCTGTTCCGGACGCCGATCTACGAGGCGAGCGTCATCGCCCTCTATCTGCTGCCCCGGATCAACCTGGAACTGCGCCCGCGCCTGCTCACCGAATTGCGGCCGGGCAGCCGGATCGTCAGCCACGCCTTCCACATGGGCGACTGGCGCCCGGAGGCGCAGGACGAGCTGGACGGGCGGCGTATCTTCCTCTGGATCGTGCCCGCCGTCGCGGGCGGCAGCTGGACGCTCACCGACGCGGACGGCAGCCTCTGGGCGCTGGAGATCGAGCAGCGCTTCCAACAGGTGACCGGCACGCTCAGCGGCGGCGGCCGGACGCTGGCGCTCGAGCAGGCCGTGCTGCGCGGCACGCGGCTCGGCTTCACCGCCGGCGGCCGCGCCTTTGCCGGCATCGTCGGCGACGCCGCCATCACCGGCGAGGACGCGGCCTGGACCGCGCGACGTGCCTGACCGCGGACGAGGATCGCGTCTGCCTGGACGATCAGCTGAACCGCTCGCTGAGGTGGCCGGGATTGGCCTGCAAATGCTGGATTCGCCGCATGACCGCGACGGCGAGCAGATTGGCGGCGATCGCGGCGCCGTTCGCGATAAGGTCAACGACGCCGATCGCGTCGAGCAGCTCGAAATCGTCCATCAGCCAGAGCCGGAAGGAGATGGTGCCGGCGATATGCGTGACGAGGAAGCAGGCCCACCAGAAGCCGAGCAGGGGATCGGTCGGCTGCGCCTGCCAGTCCCGCGGCGCGGCGCTGGCCTTCCAGGTGTCGCGCACGGCGATGAAGGGCATGAACAGGAAGGCGATCGGGATGAAGAACCAGGCGACGGAGAGGGCGGGGGAGCCGGTGAGTCCATCCGCGCCCATCGCCCGGACATTGTCATTGGCGCGGTAGAACCAGATCAGGAACAGGATCAGCGAGCCAAGCGCGGTCAGCAGCTGGACCGCCGCGAACGGCCCGGCGAAGTCGCCGAAGAGGAGGAACCAGGAGCCCTGCGTCAGGGACAGGACGATGGCGGCGGCGCAGACGAGGCTATCGGCGTAGAGCGCCCAGCGCGCGGCCTGGACGAGGCCGCCCGCGTCGCGAAAGACCGAGCCGCTCATCAGGCCGCCCGCGCCGCCGGCCGGAAGCCCGCCTCCCTGCGGAACGCCTTTTCGGCATCGAGCCGGTTCTGGCGATAGAGGAAGAACATCGGCACGCCGAGGATCATCAGGATGAGGGCGAGGATCGAGACCTTGTCCATCACAGCGACGTAGAAGATGGTGAGGATGAGGTTGATGACCGCGATGGCCAGCCCGACATTCTCGTTCAGCTTGGAGACCCCGAACGCCTCGCGGCCGTCCTCCGTCCGAATTCCGCTCACGCCGCGATGGTCGATGGCGGTGAACAGATAGAAGCGCCCGCGCGTCCCGGGCGCGAGCAGGTCGCTGACGTCGTTCATGACATGCGCCTTGGCCCAGGTCCGGGTGCTGCCGTCGTCGAGCCGGAACTTGATCCGCTCGTAGAAGCTGCCCTGGCTGCGGCGGCGCTTGATCACCGCCTCCTCGACCGTGCCGTCGATCGTCGAAGTCGCCATCCCCGTTCCCCTTCTCGTCGTTTCATCCCGGGGCCGATTTCAGCCCGCTTGCTTCGCCGCCCCCAGGGATGAACCGCGCCGCCGGCGCAAATCCGGCGCGACGAACGCCGCGCCTGCGGCGACTAATTGCCCCCGCCCAGCAGGTTGGCCTGCCAGAACATCAGGTTCACCCAGAAATTATAATCCTGGTTCTCCTTCTTGGCGAAGCCGTGGCCCTCATTCTGGCCGACCAGGTGCCAGGCCGGCGCCCCACCCGCGCGGACGGCGGCGACCATCTGGTCCGCCTCCGATTGCGGCACGCGCGGATCGTTGGCGCCGGTGACGACCATCAGCGGGATGCGCAGCTCGCGCACGCGGCTCAGCGGGCTGATCGCGGTCAGCTGCGCGCGCTGCGCCGGATCGCGCTCGTCGCCATATTCGACGCGCCTGAGGTCGCGGCGGTAGGACTGGGTATTTTCCAGGAAGGTCACGAAATTGGAGATGGCGACGACGCAGTTCGCGGCGCGCAGCCTTTGGCCGTAATGGATGGCCGAGGCGTAGCACATATAGCCGCCATAGGAGCCGCCGGTGACCGCGAAGCGACTCCGGTCGAGCGCCGGATCGTCCTGCAGCCGGTCGAGGAAGGCGCCGATGTCCTTCACGCTGTTCTCCCGCAGCGCCGGGCCGTTGTCGAGGCTGACGAAGCGCTTGCCGAAGCCGGTCGAGCCGCGGACGTTGGGGTAGAAGATGGCGATGCCCAGCTCGTTGATCAGATAATTGTTGCGGCCGAGGAAGCCGGGGCGGGATTGGGCCTCCGGCCCGCCATGGATGTTGACGATCAGCGGCCGACGCCCCGGGAAGCGCCGCGCGTCGGGCCGGTAGAGGAAGCCCGAGACACGCTCGCCGTCGAAGCTCCTGACCTCGATCAGCTCGGGCTCGGCATTGACCGAGGCGTCGAGCCCGCCCGTCTCGCTCCGCGTCCAGCGGGTGACGGCGAGGGTGCGCGGATCGACCGAATAGGCGTCGGAGGGGCTGCGCGCCGAGCTCAGGCTGAAGCCGACCGCGCCCCAGGGCGCGATCTGCAGGCCGCCGATCGTCCCCGCCGGCAGGCCGGTGACCAGCCGCGCCGCGCCGGTGCGGGTATCGAGCAGGCGCAGCCGGCTGATCCCCGCCTCGTTGGTGACGAAGGCGATGGTGCGGCCGTCGTCGGAAATGTCGAAATTCTCGACGTCCCAGTTGATGTCGGTGACCACGGGCGTGAAGCGGCCGGTGGCCACGTCGAGCCGGCCGAGCCGCTGGAAGTCCGAGCCTTCGTCCGAGGTCACCCAGAGCGTTCCGTCCGGGGCGAATTCGGCGCCGCCATAGGCCACGTCGCGATTGTGGTCGCCGATCGGCGTCATCCGGCCGGACGCGATGTCGAGCAGGAAGGGATTGGACTTGGTGACCGAGATATATTTGACCGCCACCGCGGTCCGCCCGTCATGGGCGAAATCGGCGACGCCCCAGCCGCCGCCCTCGACCTGCGCGACCATCCGGTTGGTCGAGGGGTTGCGCGGATCCATCACATAGATGTCGGAATCGGTGCCGTTGCGCCGGGTCGAGGTATAGGCGATCCAGCGCCCGTCATGGCTGAAGGCGTTGAGCCCGTTGCGGCTGCGCCCGTCGGTCAGCAGCGTGAGCCGGCCGCTGGCGAGCGTATAGATCTGGAAGAATTCGCTGCCCCCGGTGTCCCGCGTGGCGACGAGAATATCGCCCGTCGGCGACCAGCGCCCACCGACCGGCTCGGCCTCGAAGCTGATCTGCTCGCGCATGCCGAGCGGCGTCGCGACCCGGTGCAGCTGATTCACATTGCCGAAGCGGGTGCTGACCAGCATCGAGCGGTCGCGCGCATTCCAGCCGGCGAAACCAGCGGTGCGGAACTCCATATAGGCGCGGGTCCGGGCGGCGAGCTCGGCCGGGACGGCGGGGATGCCGTCGGCGGTCAGAGCGGCGGGCTTCTCGACCGTCGCGGCCGCCTTGTCGCCGCCTCCCTGCGCGAAGGCCGCGGCGAACGGCAGGACGATGACGGACGCGGCGGCGAGCAACTTCAGGCGCATATTTCCCCCTTGGGCGATTCGCGGATGATTCAATGGCGCCGTCTTAGCGCTCCAGCACGGCATAACGGAACAGGCGGTAGCGGTAGCGCTGCTGCGCCCGCATGGCGGCGGCGACGCGGCCGTGCAGCGCCTCGTCCCAGCGGCTCCAGCGGGTAATGAAGGCGTCGGCCGCCGCGCTGTCGCCCCGGTTCTGCAGCGCGAGCACCTCGCGCAGCAGCCCGGTCACCGCCGCCCGGTAGCGGCCATAATCGATGGACAGGCGCTGGCTGGCCGGGTCGAAACGAAGCACGCCATGGTCCAGGAACCAGTTCATCTGCATGAGCTGCATGGTCTGATAGGGCTGCTCGCGGCGCGGGCGGACATTTTGCAGGGTGCGGAAGATGCCGCTCGCATAATGGGAACGCAGGCCGGCATCGGTGAAATAGCCGCGCCGCCGCAGCTCCTCGCCGGCGAAGAGCGAAACCAGATCGGCCTTCATCTCCTCCAGCAAATTGGCGTCGGCGCCGAGCGCGGCGTCCAGCTCGCGCCCGTCCGCGGTGCGGTCGACGCCGAGATAATGGCCGACCTCGTGCCAGAGCGTGCGGTGGAAATTGCTGTCCGCGGTCAGATCGGCGGCGAATTCGGGCGCGACCGCCGCCCGCCAGGCGGCATCGCCCCCCGCGAAGATTTCCGGCGAGCGCATGATGTTGGCGCGCAGCAGGATCGTGCGGCCGTAGCGGCGGGCGTAGAGCGGATCGTTGGGCAGGATCGAGGCGGTGTTGCCGCCGCGCGACTGGCCGAAATCGGCGATCACGTCATAGGCGCCGACCGGAATGTCCTCGCGGACCCGTTTCTGCCGGCTGTAGGGCAAGGCCTGCTCGATCGCCTGCAGGCCCTGCATCCCGCGCCGGATCGCCGCCGTCTCCTCCTCGCGGACGAGCAGCAGGCTCAGCGAATAGAAAGCGCGGGTGCCGAGCAATTCGTCGTCATAGGTCTCGTAGGCGCCGATCTGCGCGTTGAGATGGCGGAAGCGCCCGGTGATCCAGGCGGCGTCGCCCGATTCGTAATTGTCGGAAAGCAGGTCGCGGGCCCGGTTGCGAAGATAGCCGGCGAATTCCGCGTCGCTCGCCTGCATCAGGTCCGCCGCCTCGTTGAGCAAAGCGAAGGCGCGCACCATCCGATCCGCATAGGCGACCGAATAAGGCAGTGCGTAAAGCCGGGTCCGGTCCGGCCGCCGCGCCAGCTCCTCCAGCCGCGTCCGGAGCCCCGGATGCAGGCCGTCCAGCACGGGATGGGCGCGCAGCGCGGCGAGATCGGCGGCGAGGGTCGCGGCGTCGGCGCGGCGCACCACGCTTAGCGGATTGGCCAGTTCCGCGCGCGCCTCGGGATGGGCGGCGAACCAGGCGTCGAGCTCGGCCCGGGTCAGATCCCAGGGATAGACGTTCTTGCCCGGCGGCGCGTCCTCGACCGCCATGAACGGCTCGCGGCGATTCTCCAAATTGGTCGCGATCGGCCCCTGGAACAGACGGTAGAGCCGCGCGAACAGGACGTTGTCCGACGGATAAGCGTGCGTCGCCGAGGTCGGGCGCAGCGCGAGCCGCACGCGCGGGGCATCGCGATGGCGCTGGTCCTCATACAGCTCCTGGAAGATCCGGCCGGCCTCGACCAGCTTCGCCACCGCCTGCCGCTCCGCCGGCGCCAGCCGCGACAGATCGGGGGCGAGGCGGATCTCCTGGGTCTTCTCGAGGATCGCCTCGGCCTGCGCGCGGCTATAGCCCGCCGGCGCGGCCGCCGGCGGCTGGGCGACGAGCGGCGCGGCGGCAAGGACGGCGGCAAAGGGCAGCAGCAGGCGGGATTTCATAGGGGCACTCCTCGTGCGCCCGATCTGGCCTTTGCGCGTTCGATACGTCAACAAGCGAGAATGACGTGCCCAGAGGACCGGCCTTGATCAACCAATATGCCGCGCTTCCCTATCGGCTGGATGCGAAGGGGGATCCGGAGATCCTCCTCATCACGTCGCGGGAGCGCAAGCGCTGGGTGATTCCCAAGGGCAATCCCATCCCGTCCTTCATGAATTACGAGACGGCCGCGCGCGAGGCTTTCGAGGAAGCGGGCGTCGAGGGCGGCATCGCCATCGAGTCGATCGGCAGTTTCCGCTATCTGAAGCGGCGCCGGTCGGGCCTGGAGGTGCCGGCACTCGTCACCGTCTATCCGCTGCACGTCACCCGCCAGGCGGCGCGCTGGCCCGAGCGCGGCCAGCGGGAGCTGCGCTGGTTCGCGCCGGCGGATGCCGCGGAGGCGGTGGAGGAGCCCGAGCTCAAGGCGATCATCGCCTCGTTGGCCGCGCGCAAAGACGCGCTCTTTCCGCGGGCCTCGCTGGTCGTTATGGGCGTCAACCGATTCTCCTGGGGGTACCGGATGCTGAAACTGGTCCGTAAGCTGATGCCGCGCGAGGATCGCTTCTTCGACATGTTCGAGCGGCACGCGCAGATCCTGGTCGCCGGCGCCGATACGCTGGAGAAGATGGTCTCGGGCCGGGAGCCGATCCCGAGCTCCTGTCAGACGATCGAGGCGCATGAAAATGCCGCCGACGACGTCACCCGCGACGTGCTGGTGGCGGTGCGCCGCTCCTTCATCACGCCGTTCGACCGCAGCGCGATCACCGCGCTCACCTCGGCGATGGACACCGCGATCGACGAGATGTGGCAGACCGCCAAGGCGGTGACCCTCTACGAGGTGACCGCGTTCGAGCCGCAAATGGCGGAGATGAGCAAGGCGGCGCGCGAGGCGTCGCGGCTGGTGCTGGAGGCGATCCCGCTGATGCGCAATATCGGCCGGAACGGCGCCCGGCTGCACGAGATCACCGAGGCCATCGTCCACCTTGAGGGCAAGGCCGACGTGCTCCACGATGCGGGGCTCAGGGCGCTGCTTGAGGCCGGCGCGCGCAAGGACCCGATGAGCTTCATCGTGAACCGCGAGGTGTACCGCCATCTCGAGCGGGTGCTCGACGCGTTCGAGGATGTGGCCGACGAGATCACGGGCATCGTGATCGACCACGCCTGATGGAAGGCTATACCTTCACCATCGTCGCCCTGATCGGCATCGCCTTGCTGTTCGATTTCCTGAACGGCCTGCACGACGCCGCCAATTCGATCGCGACCGTGGTCTCCACCCGGGTGCTGAGCCCGCAGCTGGCGGTGATCTGGGCGGCCTTCTTCAACTTCATCGCCTTCCTCTTCTTCGGCCTCGCGGTCGCCGCGACCATCGGCAAGGGGATCATCGATCCGTCGATCGTCTCGCCCGCCGTGATCTTCGGCGCGCTGATGGGGGCGATCATCTGGAACCTGCTGACCTGGTTCCTCGGCATCCCGTCGAGCAGCAGCCATGCGCTGGTCGGCGGCCTGGTCGGCGCGGGCGTGGCGGCGGGCGGCTTCACCGTCGTCGTCGCCTGGGGCGTGATCAAGACCGCCTTGTTCATCTTCCTCGCGCCGATCCTCGGCATGATCATGGCGATCCTGCTCGTCATCCTCACCTCCTGGCTGTTCAAGCGGGTGCCGGCGACCGCGTCGGACCGGACCTTCCGGCGCCTGCAGCTGATCTCGGCCGCCGCCTACTCGCTCGGCCACGGCGCCAATGACGCGCAGAAGACGATGGGCATCATCATGGCGCTCCTGGTCTCGCAGCAGCTGCTCGGCGCCAACGACCCGGTCCCCTTCTGGGTGATCATCTCCTGCCAGACGGCGATGGGCCTCGGCACCCTGATGGGCGGGTGGCGGATCGTCCACACGATGGGCTCGAAGATCACCCGGCTGACCCCGCATCAGGGCTTCTGCGCGGAGACGGGCGGCGCGATCATGCTGTTCGGCGCCACCCATTTCGGCATCCCGGTCTCCACCACCCACACGATCACCGGCGCGATCATGGGCGTCGGCGCCGCCCGGCGGGCGTCGGCGGTGCGCTGGGGCGTCGCCGGCAACATCATCATCGCCTGGTTCCTGACCATCCCCGCCTCGGCGCTGACCGCCTGGCTGTTCTACGAGGCGACCCTGCTCTTCTGAGGGACGGGACGCCGCTAGAGGTTCGCCGAGGGCGTCGAGCCGGTCATCACCAGCACCGCGTCGAAGCCGTGGACGATCCGCACGAGATCCGGATCGAGCCCTTCCGCGCCGACCCGGGCGATCGCCTTGAGCGGCGCCATGTCGAACAGGGTGAAGCCGGTCTCGAAGACCGCGTCCATCAGCGGCGCCAGCGCGGCGTGGAAATCGTCCGTGGGGCGCGCGCGATAGGTGAAGCTCGTCGGATCGAGCTGCGCGGTCTGGGTGCCCCGCCCGTTCAGCACGAGCAGCTGGAACGCCGTCCCGCCCTCCAGCGCCGCCAGCTCCGGCAGCAGGGTGCCGAGATCGTAGACCCCGGTCGGCGTGAGCCCGCGCGTCATATGAAAGGCGCCCATCTTCAGCATCACCCGCGGCCGGCGCCGCGCCGCCCGCTCGGCGCGCCAATGGTCCAGGAAATTGGCCCGCATCAGCGCGGCGCGGCGGGCATTGGAGGCCCAGCCCCTTTGCTCCGCCCAGAGCCGGTTGATCTCGAACGTGCCCTGCAGCGTGTCCATGATCTGCTGCGCCTCGGCATCGGGATGCGGCCAGGCGGTCCTGAGCGACGCGACCAGGGCCGGATCGCCGGCGAAGCTGAAGATATGGCGGGGCTCGCGCGTCGTCGCGTAGCGCGCCCAGGAGGCCATGGACGCGCTTTCCAGCGCGGCCAGCGCCCGCTGCGCCGCGAGCGGCTTCGGCTTGGCCTTGAGCAGCCGGATCAGGTGGCGGTCCGCGCCAACCTCATAATCCGTGCCCCAGAGCACGGGCCGCGCATGCGGCACGGCCGCCCGCGCCGTCGTCAGCCATTCGGCCTCCTCGCGCATCCCGAAGAAGGCCGTGCGCGAGGCGGGATCCGCGTAGAAGCGGCGGTAGGCCTCGAGCCCGCCGCGCAGCACCGCGTCCATCGCCGTCGCCATGGGCGGGGAGGTCTCGATCACGACATGGGCGTAGCCGGCGGGCACCAGCGCCTGGAACAGGACGGCCGCGAGCCGCGCATTCTCGGCGATGCCGTGCTGCTCGCCGATCAGGAAGAAGCGCGCCTCCCGGCCCCGGGCGAGGAGCGCCTCCCAGGCCGGGCCGGAAAAAGCACCGCCGCTCCGGTCGAGGCGAAGCCGGTGCTGGCGGGCCGCGGCGCCGATCCGCTCGGCGCGGGACGGGGTCGGCTGCGGCGGCGGCGCGCCTTGCCCCTGGGCCGCCGCCAGCATCGGGCGCGCCACAAGGGCCGCGCTCAGTCCCGCAAGCAAGGTTCGCCGATCCATTTGGTGTCTCCCCCGTCCGTCTCCCTGTCCGCACCCCCGCGCGGACCGCAACCCGGCTGCCGTGAACGCCCTTCAGGGGCACTCGAACGGCCTCAGCATTCCACCACGTTGACCGCGAGCCCGCCCAGCGACGTCTCCTTGTAGCGCTCGTTCATGTCGAGCCCGGTCTTGCGCATCGTCTCGATCACCTGGTCGAGGCTGACCCGGTGCGAGCCGTCGCCGACCAGAGCGAGGCGCGAGGCCTCGATCGCCTTGATCGCGCCGACCGCGTTGCGCTCGATGCAGGGGACCTGGACGAGCCCGCCCACCGGATCGCAGGTCAGGCCGAGATTGTGCTCCATGCCGATCTCGGCGGCATTCTCGATCTGGCCCGGCGTGCCGCCCAGCGCCGCGGTCAGCCCCGCCGCGGCCATCGAGCAGGCGACGCCGACCTCGCCCTGGCAGCCGACCTCGGCGCCGGAGATGGAGGCATTCTCCTTGAACAGGGAGCCGATCGCCGCCGCGGTGAGCAGGAAGACATGCTCGCCCTTCTTGTCGGAATGGGGGGTGAAGCGCTGATAGTAACGCAGCACCGCCGGCACGATCCCGGCGGCGCCGTTGGTCGGCGCGGTGACGACCTTGCCGCCCGCCGCATTCTCCTCGTTCACCGCCAGCGCCCAGAGATTCACCCAGTCGATCACGGTGAGCGGATCCTGCAGCGCCCGCTCCGCCCGCTCGGTGAGCAGCCGGTAGAGCGCCGGCGCGCGCCGCTTCACGTTGAGCCCGCCCGGCAGGATGCCGCCCGCGGCCATGCCCCGGTCGATGCAGGCGGACATCGCCGCCGTGATCGCGTCGAGCCGCGCGTCGATCTCCGCGTCGGGATGGGCGGCGCGTTCATTGTCCCGCGCGATCTCGGCGATGCTCAGCCCCTCGCGCGCGGCGATGGCGAGCAGCTGGTCGCCGGAGCCGTAGGGCCAGCGCGCGTCCCAGCCGCCCTCGGGCGGGGCGTTGCGCGCCACCTCCGCCTCCTCGACCACGGCGCCGCCGCCCACCGAATAGGAGACCGCGCCGGCCAGCTCCTCGCCGGCCGCGTCATAGGCGCTGAAGCGCATGCCGTTGCTGTGGTGCGGCAGCCGCTCGCGCTGCCGGAAATGCACGTCCGCCGCCTCGTCGAAGCCGATCTCCCGCGTGCCGCCGAGGTGGAGCCGTCCCGACTCCCGGATCCGGGCGATCGTGCGGTCGGCCGCGTCGGGATCGATCCGGTCCGGCCGTTCGCCGCTCAGGCCGAGCAGCACGGCGCGGTCGGTGGCGTGGCCCTTGCCCGTCAGGGCCAGCGAGCCGTAGAGGTCCGCCTGCACCCGGACGGTCCGCGCCAGCAGGCCGGCGTCGCGCAGCCTCTCGACAAAGCGGCAGGCGGCGGTCATCGGACCCATGGTGTGCGAACTGGAAGGGCCGACCCCGATCTTGAAGAGGTCGAAGACACTGCAGACCAAATTCTCTCTCCTGCTCCGGGCCAATGGGCCCGCGGCCCGCTTATGACAAGGGTGAGCGGCCCCTTCGTCCTGCTCGACGACGCCCGGCCGGGCGGGCATTCGCTCCTCTATACCGGCCTGCGCGACGTGGTGACGACGCGCGATCCCGCCGAGGTCGCCGACTGCCTGGAGCGGCTGCGCGGCCGCAAGGCCGCGGGCTTTCTCGCCTATGAGGCCGGCCATGCGCTGGAGCCGAAGCTGGCGCCGCTGGCCCGGGCGCCGGCACCGGACGCGCCGCCCTTGCTCTGGTTCGGCAGCTTCGCCGAGGAACGGAAGGGCGATGCCGCCCGTATCCTGCCCGATCCCGCCTCGGCCTGGGCCGGCGCGGCGCGGCCGCTGATCAGCCGCGCCGAATATGAGGCGGCGCTGGCGGCGGTGAAGGCGCACATCCTCGCCGGCGACATCTACCAGGCCAATCTCACCTTCCCCGCCGACGTGCCCGTGGCCGGCCATCCGATCGCCCTCTATGCCGCGCTGCGTGCCCGCGCCGGCGCGGGCCATGGCGCCATCGTCTATACCGGCGAGCATTGGCTGCTCTCGCTCTCGCCCGAATTGTTCTTCACGCTGGAGGACGGCGTCGCCACCGCCCGGCCGATGAAGGGCACCGCGCCAGCCGATGCCGATCCGGAGGAATTCCGCGCCGATCCCAAGCAGCGCGCCGAAAATCTGATGATCGTCGATCTGCTGCGCAACGATCTCTCCCGGGTCGCGCGCACCGGCGGCGTCGCGGTGCCGGCCCTGTTCGAGGTCGAAATCTATCCGACGCTGCTGCAGCTGACCTCCACGGTGACCGCCCGGCTGGAGGAGGGCCTGGGCGCGATCGACCTCATCAAGGCCATCTATCCCTGCGGTTCGATCACCGGCGCGCCCAAGATCAGGGCGATGGAGATCATCGACGCGCTGGAGGTGAGCCCGCGCGGCGCCTATTGCGGCGCGATCGGACGGCTTGCGCCGGACGGCGGCGCGGCGTTCAATGTCGCGATCCGGACGCTGACCCTGAAGCAGGGCGCGAAGACCGCGCGCCTGGGGCTCGGCTCCGGCATCGTTGCGGACAGCGAGGCGGGCGCCGAATGGCGCGAATGCCTGGCGAAGGGACTTTTTGTGCAGACGGAACGGCGGTTCGACCTCATCGAGACGATGCGCTTCGATCCGCTCGACGGCGTGCTCGAGCTGGACCGGCATCTCGCCCGCATGAAGGCCTCGGCGGAGACGCTCGATTTCCCCTTCGACCGGCATGAGGCGCGCAACGAGCTGCAGGCGGCGACCTTCCGCGCCGGGCCGAGCAGGATCCGGCTGCGGCTCGGACGGAGCGGCGCCCTGGCGATCGAGCTCAGGCCGCTCCCGCCCGCGCCGGAAACGCCGGTCGAGGTCGCGCTGGCGCCACTGCCCGTCGATCCCGACGACTTCCGGCTCCGCCACAAGACCAGCGACCGCGCCTTTTACGACGAGGCCCGCGTCGCCGCCGGCACGTTCGAGATCCTGTTCCGCGACGCCGACGGTTTCCTGACCGAGGGCAGCTTCACCACCCTCTTCGTCGCGCGCGGCGGCCGGCTGGCGACGCCGCCGCTCGCGCGCGGCCTGCTGCCGGGGATTCTGCGCGCGCGGCTGCTCGAGGAGGGCCGCGCGGTCGAGGCGGACCTGAAGCCGGCGGACCTCGCGCACGGCTTCCTGATCGGCAATGCGGTGCGCGGTCTCGTTCCGGCGCGGTTAAGGTCGAACGGCTCATAGGACGCGCTATGCAATTGGACAGACGCGCTTTTCTGGCCTTCGGCGGCGCCGCGATGGTGGTCGGCGTGGCGGTCACCTTTCCCGGCAATCAGGGCGATGCCGAGGCGACGCCGCCGCCGCCCGGGCCCTGGCCGTTCCGGCTGACCGACGCCCAGTGGCGGGCGCGGCTCTCCGCCCAGCAATATAGCGTGCTCCGCCAGGGCGCGACCGAGCGCGCCGGCACCAGCCCGCTGAACCGGGAGCATCGCCGCGGCACCTTCCACTGCGCGGGCTGCAACCAGCCGCTCTTCGCCTCGACGACCAAGTTCGACAGCGGCACCGGCTGGCCCAGCTTCTGGCGCCCGCTGCCCCGCGCGGTGGCGGAGCGCCCGGACAACAGCCTCGGCATGCGCCGCACCGAGGTGCTCTGTTCCCGCTGCGGCGGCCATCTCGGCCATGTCTTCAACGACGGCCCGCGCCCGACCGGCCTGCGCTATTGCATGAACGGCGTCGCGCTGACCTTCCGGGTCGCCTGAAAAATCCTCCCCGGCGAAGCGGGGGAGGGGGACCACCCGCAGGGTGGTGGAGGGGCGGCACGTAGGGCCGATGTCCCGATATTCTAAGAACGCGCGCTTCGCTCACGCCCCTCCACCGCGCTCCGCGCGGTCCCCCTCCCCTCAAAATCGAGGGGAGGAATTTCTAGGCCGCGATCGGAAAGCGGAGCAGCCGGTCGCGCACCGGCACCAGGGCCTGGGCGCCCGGCCCGACCGCGCGGACGATCTCCGGATGATGGGCGTCGAGCCCGCCGGTCAAGGCGCCGAAGGCGGGCAGGATCAGCTTGCGCGCCGTCGCCACGAAACAGCGCCGCGAGACCAGCCGGCCGCGCAGCGTGATGCGGAGCTTCGGGTGGAAATGGCCGGACAGCTCGGGCCGGGCCTCGCCCAGCTCGGCCTCGTGGCGGAGCAGCAGCCCGTCCACCTCCGCCTCGTCGACGATCTCGCCGCCGCAATGGTCGGCGAAGCCCGGATCGTGATTGCCGGTGATCCAGGTCCAGCGCGTCCCGGCGGTGAGCGCGATGAGCATGCTCCGCGCCTGCTCCGGCAGCCGGTCGCACCCGGCCTTGTCGTGGAAGCTGTCGCCCAGGCACCAGATTTCGGCCGCCTCGGTCGCCGCGACGATGGCGGTCAGGTCGGCGAGCGTGGCGATGCTGTCATAAGGCGGCAGCATCTGCCCGCCTTTGGCGAACCAGCTCGCTTTCTCGAGATGGAGATCGGCGACGAGCAGAGCGCGGCGCGCCGGCCAGAAGAGCGCGCCCTGGGGCAGCGCCATCAGCTCGTGACCACAGAACGAAAAGCGAACCATGCCCCGCTATAAGGCGGCGGCGCGGCGCCGTTCAAGCGTCAGTTGGCGGAAAAGCTCTGCGCGACCGGCGCGGCGGCACTCGCGGGCGCGGCGGCCTCGCCCTGCGTCGTCCAGAAGAGCACGCCGCCCAGAATGAAGCCCTGGAAGACGAGGGCGAGGGGGTGCTGGAGCTTCTTCAGGACGGTCACGACGATTTCGCTTTCTGATATGGGTGCGCCGGCAGCGCAGGCAGCCGATCTGGCGTCCCACTCCTAAACGGCCGGTGAATTCGCGAGCCAAATCCCACGAAGCGAACGAATCCTGCGACGAATGAGTCCGGCGCCGGAACAAACCGGCGCCGGACAGGGCTGGCGTTAACCCGTGGTTTAGGCGGCAGCCGCCTCTGAGGCCTTCGCCTCGCTCCCGGCGGGCGCGGCCTGGAGGGTCGCCGGCGCCTCACCGCCGATCGCGATGCGGCGCGGCTTCATCGCCTCGGGGATCTCGCGGGCCAGCTCGATGATGAGCAGGCCGTCGGCGAGATCGGCGCCGGTGACGCGCACGAAGTCGGCGAGCTCGAAGCGGCGCTCAAAGGCTCGATTCGCGATGCCCATGTGCAGATAGGAGCCGTCTCGGCCCTTCTGCTCGGCGCGGCGGCCGGTGACGGTCAGCATGTTCTGGTGGGCGACGATCTCGATCTCGTCCCGCTTGAAGCCCGCCACCGCGAGCGTGATGCGATAGGTGTCATCACTGAGCTTCTCGATGTCGAAAGGCGGATAATTGTCCTGCTCGGCGCGGCCGGCGCTCTCCAGGAAATCGAAGAGCCGGTCGAAGCCGACGGTCGAGCGGCGGAAGGGGGTGAAGTCATAGGCACGCATGTCATGTCCTCCATTGAGCAACATTGGAAAGGCGGGCTGCCGGCATGGCCAACCCGCTGGGAACAGGCCAGAACCCGAACTCAGGCGTTCCGACGGCAGCAATCTAGGAAAGGCGTTTTCGCCTTCAAGACCGCGGCAGGTTCGCCGCCACGACCGCGGCGAGCTCGTCCATGCCGAAGGGCTTGCGCAGCACCGGCGCGCCGGGCCCGAGCGCGCCTTCGAGCTGGTCGGTCTCGGCGAAGCCGGTGACGAAGACGATCGGCAGGGCCGGGTGCAGCTCCCGCGCCGCGCAGGCCAGCTCGGCGCCGTTCATCCCGGGCATGGCGAAATCGACCAGCAGCAGATCCGGCGCGCCGTCGCCCAGCGCCGCCAGCGCCGCCTCGGCGTCGGGCAGACTCTCGACGCGGTGGCCGAGGCTCATCAGCGCGTCGGCGAGGAATTCGCGCACATCCTCGTCGTCGTCGACCACCATCAGCCGCGCGCCCATGCCCTGGGCTGGCGCGGCCGCGTCCGTCCGGCCGGCGGCCGCCTCCTCCGCGCCCGCGGCGGCGCGGGGCAGGAGCAGCCGCACGACCGTGCCGATCCCTTCCTCGCTGTCGATCCTCAGCGTGCCGCCGGACTGGCGGACGATGCCATAGACCTGGGCGAGGCCGAGGCCGGTGCCCTTGCCGAGCGGCTTGGTGGAGAAGAAAGGCTCGGTCGCGCGGGCAAGCACGTCGGGCGCCATGCCCGTGCCGGTATCGGCGATGGTGATGCAGACATAGTCGCCCGGCGCCAGCTCCGGCCCCTCCGTCTCCGCGACGAGGCCGGTGGCGATGGTCAGCGTGCCGCCGTCCGGCATGGCGTCGCGCGCGTTGATCGCGAGATTGAGAAGCGCATTTTCGAGCTGATTCTCGTCGCAGAGCGCCCGGTCGGCCCCGGCGCCGAGCTCGGTGTGGATGGTGATGGCGCTGCCGATGCTGTGGCGGAGCATCAGGCGCATATTGTCGATCACGCGATTGACGGCGACCGGGGCCATGCGGATCCGCTGGATGCGGCTGAAGGCGAGCAATTGCGAGGTCAGCTTCGCGCCGCGCCGCGCCGAATCCAGCGCCGCGTCGGCGGCCCGCTTCAGGCGCGGGTCGTCGAGCGAGCGGCCGATGATCTCGAGGCCGCCGATCACGGGCGTGAGCAGATTGTTGAAATCGTGCGCGATGCCCCCGGTCAGCTGGCCCACCGCTTCCATCTTCTGCGCCTGACGAAGCGCCTCCTCGGCCCGCTCGCGCTCGCCGACCTCGGCCTGCAGGCGGTCAAGGGCCGCGCGCAGGTCCGCCGTGCGCTCGGCGACCTTCGCCTCCAGCGCCTCGGTGCCGAGCTTCCATTCGTTGATGTCGTGGGCGACGCCGATGAAGCCGATATGCTCGCCGCTCGGCCCCCAGCGCGGCTGCGAGATGGAGCGGAGCCAGCGCCACTCGCCGTCGCCGCGGCGGAAGCGCGCCTCCAGCACGAAGGTCTGCAGGCTCGCTTCCCCGGCCAGGGATTCGGCGACCACCCTGGCCTGGTCCTCGGGGTGGATGATCTGCCGCCAGTCGAGGTTCAGCGCTTCCTCATAGGTGCCCGCCATGAAATCGGCATAGGCGCGGTTCACGAAGCCGCGGCTGCGGTCCAGCCGGGTCACCCAGATCGGCACCGGCGCCGAATCCGCGATCAGCCGGAACCGCTCCTCGCTCTCGCGGAGCCGCTCCTCGGCGGAGCCGTCGCGATTGACCGCGCTGATCGTGCCGAACACGCCCGCGGCCACGCCATGTTCGTCGAGCACCGGCGTGTAGGAGAAGGTCAGCCAGACCGTCTCCTCCTGGCCGCCGCGCTTCAGCGTCCGCGGCTCGGATTCGAAGAACAGCGTCTCCCCGGCCATGGCGCGGCGGGCGGCGGGCTCGATCCGCTCCCAGGCGTCGGTCCAGATCTCGCGCACCGGCCGCCCCTGGCAGGGATGGCGGTCGCCGAGGATCTCGGCATAGCCGTCATTGTAGAGCAGCAGGAAATCCGGGCCCCAGCCGAGGAACATGGGCAGGGTCGAGCCGAGCACCATCGAGGCGGCGGTGCGCAGGCTCGGCGGCCAGCTTTCGACCGGCCCGAACGGCGTCTTCGCCCAGTCATAGGCCCGGGCCGGGATATGCGTCGGCCGCGCGGGATCGGGCTGAGGGGGGACGCGGTCCATGGAGCGCTCGAGCACCTTCCAAAACTTCCCCGCCCGCCGCGAGCCTAGACCCGGGGCGGCGGCAAAGGAAAGGGCCTAGCGCGCCGGCGCGGGCGCGGGCGCCGCCCCGGCCTCGACCTGGCGCATGACGCGCAGCAGATTGCCGCCCATCACCTTGGCGATGTCGGCCTCGGAAAAGCCCTCGCGCCTGAGGCGGGCGGTGATCCGCGGCAAGGCGGTGATGTCGTCCATGCCGATCACGCCGCCGCCGCCGTCCCAGTCCGCGCCGAGCCCGACATGGTCGATGCCCATCACCCGGATCGCATGCAGCAAGGCGCGCATGTAGAGGTCGAAATCGGCGGTCGTATAGGGGCGCTGGCGGTTCAGCGCGGCGGTGTCGGCCATGAGCTGGCGCCGCTCGGCCGGGCCGAGCTGGGCCCAGCGCTCGTGCCGCGCATTGATCGCGTCCCGCTCGGCGGAGCCATCATGCTGGACCAGGAAGATCGAGTTCATGAACATGACGCCGCCCTGCGCGGCGACCCGCCGCATCCGCTCGTCGTCCAGGTTGCGGCGATGCTCGAAGATCGCCTTGGGCCCGGAATGGGAGAGGACGATCGGCACGCGCGAAAGCCGCAGCATGTCGTCCAGGGTCGCGTCGGAGGAATGGCTGGCGTCGATGATGATGCCGAGCCGGTTCATCTCCGCCACCCAGCGCCGCCCGAGCGGGCTGAGCCCGCGCCAGCGCGCCTCGCCCGTCGCCGAATCGGCGAGCTGGTTGGTGCGGCTGTGCACCGGGCCCGCCATGCGCAGGCCGAGCCGGTGGAAGGTGGCCAGCAGCGACAGATCCTCGCCGAGCGGCCAGCCATTCTCCATCGAGATGAAGGCGAAGCGCCGTCCCTGCCGGGCCAGCCGTTCGGCATCGTCGGCGGTGAGCGCGAGGCTGAGCTGCGCCCGGTTCTCGCCGATCACGCGGTGGATGGCGGCGGCGCGGACCAAGGCGCGGTCGCGGGCGTCGCGATAGCCTTCCTCGGTCAGCGGCCCCTGCGCGGTGTAGATGACGAAGAAGCCGCCATCGAGCCCGCCCTCGCGCATCCGCGGCAGATCGACCTGGCTCAGATCCTCCGCATAGACATGGCGCTGGCCGAAATCCCAGCGGCCGTCGTCGAAGCGCGAGGGGATGTCGAGATGGGTGTCGATGACGATCATCCGCTCGTGCGCGGCCCGGTCCCGGGCGCCGATTCGCGGCTGCTGCTGGGGGGCGGAACGCTGGGCGGCGATCGGGCTGGCGAGCAGGAGCGCCATCAGGGGGAGGGTGAGCATGCGCATGGCCGCGTTCTGGCGCCCCCGCGCCCCCGCCGTCAATGCGTCAGCCGCGCGGCGGCGTCCCGCGCAGGGCCTCGGCCTCGCGCCGCAGCACCTCGGCGGACTGCGCGACGACTTTGTCCAGGAGCGCCGCCTTGAGCTCGGCGAGCGAGCCCTGGGCCGCGCCGCAATCGTTGCAGAGCAGCACGTCCGAGTCCGCGCCGCCCGCCGGCAGGCTGTAATTGGCGCTGCCGCATTGCGCGCAATGGATCTCGACGCTCACGTCCATCGTCCCGCCCATAGGCACCGGGCGCCCGCTCCGCAATGTGGACGGGTCTTTTCGCTTGTGGTAGCGCTCTGTCGACAAACGTTTTTTGGGGGACGGATTCGACGTGGCGCGACCTTTGTGGCTCAGGCTTTTCGGCCCGAACGGACCGACCACCTTCGCGGAACTCCGTGAGGCGCTCCTTGCCAGTCCGCTGGGCGACCGGCTCGGCGAGGGCCGGCTGATCCAGCAGCTCGAGAGCATCCTGGACCGCGATCCACCGACCCGCGGCGTCACCCTCCCGGTCCTGCCGGCCGCCGGCCAGCAGGCCGATGTCGCCGCCGCCATGGTGCTCGAGCATGATCTGGCCGCCGCTCCGGCGCCGGCTCTCGACCTCGCCGCGCCGACGCCGGCGTCCGCGATCGACGTGGCCCGCGCCGCGGTCGAGGAGATTCTCTCCGTCGTCGCGCCGGCGCCGCAGGACGCCACCGGCGGCGCCAATCTGGTCGGCGACAATGACGGCCGCCGCACCAGCGTCTTCATCAACGGCATCGTGCCGACCCAGGTCGCCGGCGGCCCGGCCTCGCCCTTCGCCCGGCTCGATCTGGCCTCGCCCTACACCTTGCTCGGCGACATCCAGACCGGCCTGGTCATCGACAACCGCAACAAGACGCTCATGCAGGGCGGCCCCGGCGACTATCCGGAGATGTTCGCGGGCGCCAACGACACGCTGGAGCTGGACGGCGACTATTCGGCGGGCTTCGACTTCACCGTCCCCTCCTATATCGAGCAGGTCATCTTCCACGCCGGCAACGACTATAATCTGATCGCGAGCGACGATGCCGTCGCCGCGGGCGGGCTCCTCACCGTCAACGCGATGCCGCTGAAGGACGACAATCACGTCCTGTTCGACGGCAGCGCCGAGAAAGACGGCGCCTATCTCTTCTTCGGCAGCGACGCCGGCGACATGTTCATCGGCGGCGCGGGCGACGACCGGATCTACGGCTTCGGCGGCGCCGACGTGCTGAGCGGCGGCGGCGGCCGCGACACCTTCGTCTATTACGACGCCGCCCACAGCAGCGGCGCCGATTATGACGTGATCGCCGATTTCGATCCCACCGCGGACAAGATCGACCTCGAGGTCACCGTCTCCGGCTTCGACGCCGCCATCGCCGGCGGGACGCTCTCCACCGGCAGCTTCGACACCGATCTCGCCGCCGCTCTGTCCGGGCTCGGCGCTGGCAAGGCCGCCCTCTACGCGCCCGACGCGGGCGATCTGGCCGGCACCGTCTTCCTGATCGTCGATGCCAATGGCGTCGCCGGCTACCAGGAGGGCGAGGATTATGTCTTCGCGCTGGCGGGCTCGACCCTCGAGGACCTGTCGGGCCAGACCGGCTTCTTCATCTGACGCGCGCGGGCGGCACGCCGCTCGCGCCGGGATTTCCTAGTAAAACGGCGACAGGCCGACATTGCGCACTGGCGCGCCGCAACAAATTCCGTTACGATCCAGTAACGGGGAAGAAATATGGCGACTCGGCTGAGCAAGAGTCAGGCGGTCTACGACTGTACAATTGCGCGACTAAGGCGGGACGGCATGCCGACGGACCGACCGGACTATGTCATGGGCGATCCACCTTATCGTTACGACGATACGACGATCGACAACTTCCTGAGATCGGTGAAGCGCTGCCTGAACCTCCAGACCCCCTCCTATCTCTTCACCTACGATGCCAAGTTCCGGACTGGGGCGCTCAAGCAGAGCGTGGCCGCGCTCATGGCGTCCATCGAAACCCGCACCAAATAGGATTTGAGGGATGCTAGCCCGCCATCGACTGCTTGCCGCCCTCCTCCTCGGCGCGCAGGCGCAGGCCCTCGCGGCCAATCCGGGCCAAGCCGACGTCTGCAACGAGCTGCAGGTCGTCGACAAGGAGCGGCTCGCCATCTACCTGCTCGACGCGGCCCGGGTCAGCCGCAACCCCGAACGCTGGGCGACGCTGCACCGGGAGGGGTTTGAAAGCCTGACACCGGCGGTCCGGATCCTCGTTGACGAGAGCTTCTGCGATTCGCCTGCCGACGCGCCGCCCGCGGCCGCAGGCGCTACCCCCAAATGCACGGCCACGGACGCCGCCCGTCTCGCGGAGGCGCGGCATGCGCTCCGCTTCCTGCTCGCCAATCCGGATCCCGCCTTCAGCGCGGTGGAGCGGACGCTCGACTACGCCGCCTATCTCACCGACGCCCGCCACAGCCTGCGCTGCGTCCGCACCAACCAGGGCGAGGCGATCGCCGCGGCGCCCGCTCTGCCACCGGTGCCGTTCGACGTGAACACCCTGCCGATCCGCCTGCGCGGTCTCGGTGAAGGCATCCATTTCCCGCGCGGCGACCGCTGGTTCGCCGCGCTCGAGCGGGCGAGCCTCTCCTTCACCGACGATGACGAGGCCAACAAGGAGACCTTCAAGGTCACCGCGGTGCTGGGCGTGGCGCTGGAGTTCGAGGAGCGTCGCGGCCAGATCGTCCCCTATTTCGGCGTCGGCCTGAACACGTCGCGGAAGGACGGCCAGGCGCGGGAGAGCACGCTCGACATCTACCGGTTCGGCGCCGCTTTCGCCTATCGCCTGATGAACGAGAGCGGCTCGGTCTCCCACTGGTTCGTGGCCCGCCCCGAATATGCCGCCAACCGGGGCGACGATAGCGAGACGATCACCGGCTATCTGACCTATATGCCGGTGGGGACGCTGCCGCTGGGCAACATCCCGATCAACCGGCCGGTCCCGATCCTCGACAATATCGTCTCGATCATGCCGCGCGCCGATCTCCGCATGAACGTCGGCAATTTCGTCCGCCGCGGCACCCGCCTGCCCGAGGACAGCCGGGATTTTGTGCGGATCGGCGGCAGCGTCGGCCTCAGCCTGATCAGCAACCTGGACTGGCTGCCTCTGGAGCTGAACCTGTCGGAGACATTCCTGCACGCCCTTGAAGGCAGTCCCGATACGCTGAGCCAGTTCCGCTCGGTCCTTTCGGTCGCCTTCGACAAGAACAAGTTCTTCTCGCTCGACCTCAGCTACGTCCGCGGCCGGCGCGAGGATCTGGCGCCGCGGGAAGCGATCTGGAGCATCGGCCTCGGCGCGAAATTTTGAGCGTCAGTCCACCCGCATCGCGATTTCGGCGAGGCTTTCCGCCTCGATCAGCAGGCTGTCGTCCGCCGTGCCCTGCGCGGTGCGCTCGCGGCCGATGATCACCAGCACCGGCACCGCCATCGGCGAGACCCGGTCGAGCGTCACATGCACCATCGTGCCCTGCGCGCGGTCGAGCAGATTGGCGAGGCGGCCGACGTCGGTGAGCCGGGTTCTCGCATCCTGCCAGGCGGCCTTGAGCAGGAGGTGGTCGGGCTCGTAGCGCCTGAGCACGTCGTAGATCAGATCGGTGGAGAAGCTCACCTGGCGTCCCGACTTGCGCTTGCCGGGATGATGGCGCTCGACCAGCCCGCCGATCACCGCCACCTCGCGGAACGCCCGCTTCAGCAGGTGCGAACTCTGCACCCAGTCGACGAACTCATGTTCGAGAATGTCGGCCGAAAAGAAGGGCGCCGGATCCAGCACCGGATCGAGGCTGTAGCAGGCGAGCGCATAATCGTTCGACACGAAGCCCAGGGGCTTGAGCCCGGCCGTCTCCATCCGCTTGGTGATCAGCATGCCGAGGGACTGGTGGGCGTTCCAGCCCTCGAAGCTGTAGGCCACCATATAATGGCGCCCCTCGTGCGGGAACGTCTCCACCAGCAATTCGTCCGGCGCCGGCAGGCGGGAGCGGTAATCCTGCACATTGAGCCAGTCGCGCACGTCGTCCGGGAAGCGGGGCCACTGGCTGCGGTCGAACAGGAAATGGCGGACCCGATCCGCGAGATTGGTCGTCATCGCCATGCGCGCGCCGACATAGGTCGGGATGCGCGCCGATTTGGTGGTCGCCCGGACGGTCAGCTCGGTGCCGTCGATCTTCTCCACCTCGAGCACCAGCCCGGCGAAGAAGAAGGTGTCGCCGGGCGCCAGCGTGGAGGCAAAGCCCTCCTCCACCGTGCCCAGCTTGCGGCCGCCGCGAAAGCGGACGTCGTAAAGCGCCGCGTCGACGATGATCCCGGCATTCATCCGGTGCTGCTGGATGAAGCGCGGATGGGAGACGCGCCACAGGTCCCCGTCATGGGTGAGCCGCTTGAACTTGTCATAGGCCCTGAGCGCGTAGCCGCCGCTCTCGATATAGGAGAGCACCTGCCGGAACAGCTCCTCCGACAGGCCGGCATAAGGCGCGGCGCCGCGCACCTCCGCCAGCATCTCCCCTTCGCGGAAAGGCCCGGCGCAGGCGCAGGCCATGAGGTGCTGGGCGAGCACGTCGAGCGCGCCGGGACGGAAGATTTCCGGATCCAGCTCGCCCTGGTCGATCGCGTCCAGAGCGGCCCGCGCCTCCAGATATTCGAAGCGGTTGCCGGGGACGAGGATCGCCTCGCTCGGCTCGTCCAGCCGGTGATTGGCCCGGCCGATCCGCTGCAGCAGCCGCGAGCTGCCCTTGGGCGCGCCCATCTGGATGACGAGGTCGACATCGCCCCAGTCGACGCCGAGATCGAGGCTGGCGGTGCAGACCAGCCCGCGCAATCTGCCCGCCGCCATCGCCGCCTCGACCTTGCGCCGCGCCTCCAGCGAGAGCGAGCCGTGATGGATGCCGATCGGCAGGTTCTGGTCGTTCACCACCCAGAGGTCCTGGAAGATCAGCTCGGCCAGGCTGCGCGTGTTGCAGAAGACCAAAGTCGTCTTGTGCCGCTCGATCTCCCGCATCACGTTCTGCGCCGCCCAGCGGCCCGAATGGCCCGACCAGGGAATGCGCTCGTCCTCGGGCAGCATGATCGCGATCTCGGCCTCGGCGCCGGGATCGCCCTGCACGACATCCACCAGCTCCGCATCGCCATGCGGGGCCAGCCAGCCCTGGAAGGCCTCGGGATCGGCGACGGTCGCCGAGAGGCCGACGCGGCGCAGCTCCGGCGCCAGCATCTGCAGCCGGGCCAGCGCCAGCGCCAGCAGGTCGCCGCGCTTGCCGGTGGCGAAGGCGTGGATCTCGTCCATCACCACCGTCCGCAGCCCCCTGAACAACAGCAGGCTGTCCTCGTGGCTGAGCAGGAGCGACAGGCTTTCCGGGGTGGTCAGCAGGATCTGCGGCGGCCGCACCCGCTGGCGCGCCTTGCGGTCGGCCGGCGTGTCCCCGGTCCGCGTCTCCACCCGGATCGGCAGCGCCATCTCCGCGATCGGGGTCAGCAGGTTGCGCTGCACGTCCACCGCCAGCGCCTTGAGCGGCGAGATATAGAGGGTGTGCAGCCCGTCCGTCGGCTGCTCGACCAGTTCGCTCAGCGTCGGCAGGAACCCCGCAAGGGTCTTGCCGGAACCGGTCGGCGCCACCAGCAGGGCGCTCCGCCCGGCCCGCGCGGCGGCCAGCATCTCCAGCTGGTGCCGGCGCGGCGCCCAGCCCTTCGCCGCGAACCAGTCGGCGATCGGCGCGGGGAGAGTCTGGGAACCTTGGGGCATCACGGCCATATAGGTCCCATGGCGCGTCTCGGTTCCTGGGTGAAGCCTTTCCCCGAAGGCATTTACGTGAAGCCGGCCGATGCCTGGATCGATCCCTCGCAGCCCAGACCGACCGCCCTGGTCACCCACGGCCATGCCGATCATGCGCGCGGCGGCCACTCGAGGGTGTTCGCGACGCCGGAGACGCTGGCGATCATGGGCGTCCGCTACGGCCCGCAGAACGGCACGGAGGTCGCTTATGGCGAGACCATCCGCCTCGGCGAGGTGGACGTCAGCTTCGTCCCCGCCGGCCATGTCCTCGGCTCCGCCCAGATCGTGCTCGACCATGCCGGCGAGAAGATCGTCGTGTCGGGCGACTATAAGCGCCGGGCGGATCCGACCTGCGCGCCGTTCGAGCCGGTGCCCTGCGACATCTTCATCACCGAGGCGACCTTCGGCCTGCCGGTCTTCCGCCATCCCGCCACCAGCGGCGAGATCGACCGGCTGCTCCGGCGGCTGCGCGACAATCCGGACCGCTGCATCCTGGTCGGCGCCTATGCGCTGGGCAAGGCGCAGCGGCTGATCATGGAGATGCGCGGCCGCGGCCATCACGAGCCGATCTACATTCACGGCGCCCTCCAGCGGCTCTGCGCGCTCTACGAGGAGCTCGGCGTGCCGCTCGGCGAACTCCGCCCGGCCACCGGCGTGCCCCGGGAGGCGATGAAGGGCCATATCGTCATCGCCCCGCCCGGCCAGCTCAACGACCGCTGGTCGCGCCGCCTGCCCGATCCGATCACCGCCATGGCGTCAGGCTGGATGCGGGTGCGCCAGCGCGCCCGGCAGCAGCTCGTCGAGATGCCGCTGATCGTCTCCGACCATGCCGACTGGGACGAGCTGACCGAGACGATCCGCGAGCTGGCGCCGCGCGAGGTCTGGATCACCCACGGCCGCGAGGAGGCGCTGAAGCACTGGTGCATGACCCGCCAGATCAAGGCGCGCGAGCTGAACCTGGTCGGCTATGAGGACGAGGACGATTAGGGCCGCTTCGGCCGCCCGAGCAGCCGGCGGAGCTTCACGACGATCAGCAGCGGCAGGAACACGAAGACGAAGTTGAAGATCGCGAACAGGATGACGAGCGGGATGGCGGCGACCATCAGGCAGCCCTTGCGGCCATCGCCCGCCGCCAAGCCTCAGCTCCTCAGCCAGATCGCCAGCAGCAGGCCGGCGATCACCAGGATTCCCCAGCGCACCTGCCGCTCCAATTTCTCGTCCTCGTAGCGGGTGAGGATGAAGGTGCTGGCCGGCATCAGCACGAGCAGCAGGCCGAGCCCGATCGCCAGCCCCGCCCAGGTGCCGCCGAGCACGCTCGCGACCACCGCGAGCAGCACCCAGCAGAGGCAGAAGGTCAGAGGCTCGAGGCGGAGCCTGGACATCAATGCCCCGCCTGCGGACCGCGCGCGACGCCGGACAAAGCGAGCTGGGCGTCGATCTGCGCGACCAGCCGCGCCAGCCCCGCTTCGTCCTTCGCCTCGGCGCGGGCGACGAGCACGTCCTGGGTGTTCGAGGCGCGCAGCAGCCACCAGCCGTCGGGCGTGTTGACCCGGGCGCCGTCGGTGCGGTCGACCGCGGCGCCGTCCGCCGCCAGCCGCTCGAGCACCTCGTCGACCACCGCGAACTTGCGGCTCTCGTCGACCTGAAAGCGGAGCTCCGGCGTGTTGACCACGTCCGGCATGGCCGCGCGCAGGGCGGTCAGCGAGCCGCCAAGCTCGGTGACCGCGCGGATCAGCCGCACCGCCGCGTAGAGCGCGTCGTCGAAGCCGTAATAATCGTGCGCGAAGAAGATGTGGCCGCTCATCTCGCCCGCGAGCGGGGCGCCCGTCTCCTTCATCTTCGACTTGATCAGGCTGTGCCCGGTCTTCCACATGAGCGGCGTGCCGCCGAGCGCGGCGATCCGGTCGTAGAGCGTCTGGCTCGCCTTCACGTCGGCGATGATCGTCGCGCCGGGCACGTCGCGCAGCACCGGCTCGGCCAGGATGGCGAGCAGCTGGTCGCCCCAGACCACGCGTCCCTCGCCGTCCACCGCGCCGATCCGGTCGCCGTCGCCGTCGAAGGCGATGCCGAAGCTCAGCTGCTTCTCCGCCACCAGCGCCTTGAGGTCGGCGAGATTGGCCTCCTCGGTCGGGTCCGGATGATGGTTGGGGAAACGCGCGTCGACATTGGTGTAGAGCGCGTGATGCTCGCCGGGCAGGCGCGCGATCAGCTTCTCCAGCGCCGGCCCGGCCGCGCCATTGCCCGCGTCCCAGCCGATCCGGAAGGCGCCGCCGTCGAAGCCCTTGAGCAGCCGCTCGACATAACGGTCCTCGACCGATTCGTCGGTGACCCGGCCCGCGCCCTCGTCCCAGTCGCCCGCCGCGGCCATGGCGCCGAGGCCCTTGATGTCGGCGCCGAAGAAGGCGCTGCCCCGGAAGACCATCTTGAAGCCGTTATAATCGGCCGGATTGTGGCTGCCGGTGATCATGATGCCGCCGTCCACGGCCAGCTCGGCCGCGGCGAAATAGAGCATCGGCGTCGGCCCGAGCCCGACCCGGACCACGTCCACGCCGCTTTCCGTCAGGCCGCGGATCAGCATCGCCTGCAGCTCGGGCGAGCTGGCCCGGCCGTCGCGGCCGACCGCGACCTTCGCCCCGCCGGCGCGGCGCAGCAGGGTGCCGAAGCTGCGCCCGACCGCATAGGCGTCGTCGGGGCCGAGGGTTTTCCCGATCACCCCGCGAATGTCATATTCGCGCAGGCTCGTCGGGTTGAATTGGTGACTCACAGGAACACTCCGTTCAGGACCGGCGCTTCAGCTCGGCCAGCAAGGTGTCGCGCGCCGCATTGACGCGGGTGGCGAGGCCGTCGGACCCGCCGGCATCGGGATGGACCCGGGCGATCATCCGCCGGTGCGCGGCGCGGATGTCGTCCGCCGTCGCGCCCACCTCCAGGTTCAGCAATTCGCGCGCCTCGCTGGAGCGCATCCGCCCGCCGGAGACGAGGCTGCGCCGGAAGAAGCTGTAGATCATGCCCGCGATGACCAGGGCGATGACCAGCTTCAGCAAGAGGCCCATGGCCGGTCCTCAGCCCGCCAGCGCCGCGCCGCGCGCCTGTACCGCGCCGGGCTCGGGCAGGGCGAGGCCGGCGATCATCTCGCGCAGTTCCTGCCGGGCGGCGATATGGGCGAGGCCGACCTCGCCGATCGCCTGCAGGTCGAGCAGGGTCAGGCCCTTGGGGAAGAGCTCGCGATAGATGACGCGCTCGCCGAGCCCCGGGATGATGCGGAAGCCGACGCGGCGCGACAGCTCGTTCATCGCCTCGCCGACCCGGCGCATGTTGCGCGCCTCGATATGCTGCATGCGGTTGCGCAGGACGACCCAGTCGACGCTCGCGCCGTGGGTCTTGGCGCGCTGGGTGCGGCTGTTCCAGACCAGCTCCGCATAGAAACTCGGCCGGCGCACGCGATAGGTCTCCGCGTCCACCTCGCCGATCAGGTCGAGATCGACGAAGCTGTCGTTGATCGGCGTGACCAAAGTGTCGGCGCGGACGATCGCCTCGCGGGCATGAGCGTCGTCGCGGCCCGGCGTGTCGACGATCAGGAAATCCGCCGCCGCGCCGATCCGCTCCAGCGCGGCCTCGAAGGCCTCGCCCTTGTCGGGATCGAACGTGTCGTGCGCCGGCATGGGCAGGTCCAGCCCGAGCCGGCGGACGGTGGCGAGGCGGTTGTCCAGATAGCGGCCGAGCGTGCGCTGGCGGCTGTCCAGATCGAGCGCGGCGACCCTTTTGCCCTGCGCGGCGAGGGCCACGGCGGCATGGACGGCGGTCGTCGACTTGCCGGTGCCGCCTTTCTCGTTCGCGAAGGTGATGACGTGCGGCGCGCTGCCAGCCATGAAAGCGTAACCCCGGAGACTTGATTCTTGTCGCGGCGACCCGCTAGGGACCCGCCTTCCCCAAATCCTCTATCGGAGCCCTTGAGGCGGTGCAAATCATCCGTGACGCCGATGCGCTTGAGCGCGAGATCGACGCCCTGAAGGCGGCCGGCACGATCGCCTTCGTGCCGACCATGGGCGCGCTCCACGACGGCCATATGGCCCTGGTCGCGGAAGCGAAGCTGCGTGGCGACGCCGTCGTCGCCTCGATCTTCGTGAACCCGACCCAGTTCGGCCCGGCCGAGGACCTCGCCGTCTATCCGCGCCGCGAGGCCACGGACGCGGCGTTGCTCGACGCGGCCGGGGTCGCCATCCTCTGGGCGCCGGACGTCGAGACCATGTATCCGGACGGGCCGGAGGCGACCGTCAAGGCGGGTTCGGCGGCCGAGGGCCTGGACGGCGCCTCGCGGCCCGGCCATTTCGACGGCGTCGCCACCGTGGTCGCCCGGCTGTTCGCGCAGGTCCGGCCCGACGTCGCCATCTTCGGCGAGAAGGATTACCAGCAGCTCGCCGTGATCCGGCAGATGGTCCGCGAGCAGGGCCTCCCGGTCGAGATCGTCGGCGTGCCCACCCAGCGCGACGCGGACGGCCTCGCCCTCTCCTCGCGCAACGCCTATCTCTCCGAGGAGGAGCGCGCCGCCGCCCGCACCCTGCCGCGCGCGCTCGGCGAGGCGGCGCAGGCGATCGCGGCCGGCGGCGACGTCGCCGAGGCGCTGGACAAGGCCCGGGCCCGGCTCGAGGGCGCGGGCTTCGAGGCGATCGACTATGTCGCCTTGCACGATGCCGAGACGCTCGCGCCGATGACCGCGCTGGACCGTCCCGCCCGCCTGCTCGCCGCCGCGCGCATGGGCCGCACGCGCCTGATCGACAATCTCCCGGTCACCCCCGCCTGAGGGAAAAGGCGCATAAGTTAACGCCCGCGCCGGCGCGTTAACCATTTGTTGACCATGACTGCGCGACACAGGCCCCGGAATTGGATGCAAGGGGCAGATTATGGCCAACAGCCTGAAAGCCGGCATGTTCCTGATCGAAAGCCGGATGGCCGATGCGGCCATGGGGGACATTGACGCACTGTATGAGCTCGGGGTCGCCTATTCGACCGGCACCGGCGGCGTCGAGATCGACTTCATCGAAGCGCACAAATGGTTCAACCTCGCCGCGCTCAACGGCAATGTCTCCGCGCAGGAATGCCGGGCGGACGTCGCCGAGGACATGACCGCCCGCGAGATCGCCGAGGCCCAGCGCCAGGCCCGCGCCTGGCTCAGCGACATGGCCGACCGCCGCCACGCGGCCTGAGCCGTCCGGGGTAATCTCCAAAGCCTTGCCTCGGCCGAAGGCCGCTTTTCCTCACGCAAAGACGCGAAGCCGCGAAGGGGCTTCTGCCCTTCTCCCGCGAAGCGGCTGATCTCCAGAGCTGTGGAATGATGCCGGCTTCGCCGGAAAGGCGGCACCCAATCCGCCCTCGCGGCCTCTTTGCGCCTTCGCGTCCCTTCGACTGCCTTGCAGGCGCTCAGGACATGCTTTGCGTGAGATATTCCAGCGGCCTCGCCGCACTGGCGTAGGCGGGCTCGCACCGCGAATGTTCCCAATGTTCGCACTGGCCATGGGCGGCGGACGGGACGGGGCCTTGCCCGGTCTCGGCGTCGGGGGAGGATGCGTCGGTCATCCCCAGCTTAGACAGATGAACTCCTACATTGCGAGCGCAATTTGATCCGAAATGGATGCGATTGGTGCCGCAGTGACCAATCAGAGGAGCGTCTTCAGCTCATGCTTCGGAACCAATCCTTTACGGTGAGAAGAAGCCGATCAACCTCATCAGGTGCGAGCGGGCTACAATGTGCTATGGGACCGCGTAGTAGATTAAGGCTGCTCATAATGCGCTCCACGGCCCTCTTGCTGGAGAAAATCGCACCGAATACGTCCCAATTAGAAGTGATAATAACGGATAGCTCACCGAAGTTCGTATAGTCGATTTCCCGATCAGAGCGCTGGCTAAACCCGCTATCCTTCTCTCGCTGAATTCTACCAGCCACATCTTCGACAATTTTTGCGGGAACGGTGCCGGAGCCCCACCAAATGGCACCCGACTTCTCGAAGAGAGTGGTAACAATTAATTCTCTAATCGATTGCTCTAGACAATAAAATAGCTCGTAATGAGCCGCCATTTCTGCCGCCTGCGCGCGGATCTCTTGATCGAACTGCGGGTAATATCGTGATGAATCTGCTGACGTCGGCGGGACGTGGCCGAGCTCTATTCCGAATTTCGTCTCGATCTTCCTAAGGTCATCTGTCAGAAGAAAGCCAGACATCCCAAACGATCGGAGGTGGTCGTCAACCTTCGCCATCGGAGCTGTCCAGCAGATTCTCTTTTAGGCTTCTGAATATGGCGTTGAAGACCGCGATATCGGTCGTAGCTGGAAGATTGAGATGAATATTGTAGCCCAAGCTTAGACCGACGGCGCTGTTTGCACGAGGGATATGATGCACAGCCTCTTCACGACTCAGGGTAACGCCGGTCGCCACCGTGGTGGAGCCCTGCAAACCCTCGTCCCCTTCGCTTTCATCTCTAAAATCGGCAAATGCCTTTATAGCCTTGATGCAATAAAGAACGCAGGCAGGAACACTTGAATCAGATGCAAGTCCAGTTTCTTCAAGTATAAGCCCCTTCAGGTCCTTGTCAGAAAGCTCGTGTAAAAATTCATTCCGCTTGTAAAGTGAAGCATAGCCAAATTTGAGACTAGCGGCTGCAGCCTTCCCTCTGGTGGCCTCATTTCTAAAACGCCTATATATATCGGTTGGCGTTCCATCCGAATTTGCAAACCCGATCTTCTTCAAAAAAGACGTCATCTGATCGCCGGAGCCTCCCGGAATCTTAAGAATCGTCTTTACGAAGTTCTGGCTGACGCTTGGGGGCGTTGCAGCTGTGGCAATGGCCGTGAGCGCTTTTGTGACATTCCCGCTAGCAGTGACGTACGGTAGGTTTGCCATCGTTCCCTGCCCTTTCTCAAACAGCGATACGTTACGCTTCACGGCCCGATCACGAAAGAACCGAGCAATCTCAGCGAGACAGATTTAGTTGGGACGATATCCGTAGTCAGCGAGCCGTTTGCGCGCTTTGTCCAACTCTTCCTTATCGAATAATGGATGCCAAGCGCCGTTGTTCGTAACGACCGCCTCAACTGTGAGATCGAGCCTGCCTCTCTCCCAAAGCGCAGTGTAGCCTTCAGACGGAGTGCTATCGTTTATCAGCTGCTTAGCCGTCGCCAAGCCTCCCCGATCACACAACATCCTGTGAAATATTGAAGCGGTATATTTAGCCTCGCTCTTGGCCCGGACGTAGATATCCTTCATTGCCCTGTCAAAGGCCGTTTCAAGTGCGCTTCCCATGCACCTGCCTCCGTCGCTGCCGCTGCGGTTTCATCACCTGTCGTCACTGTCATTTTGTCAAGGACGCCGGTTCGAACAACCCCGATTGACTAGCATATAGGTGGCCAAGGACGACACTCACCCCCGCCGAAACGGCGTCATCTCCCCCAGCGCCTCGATCTCGTGCGCCACGGCGGCGCGCTCTCGCTCCAAAAACTCCGCCACCGCGCGGCGGAAGCCCGCGTCGCGGATGTAGTGCGCCGAGAAGGTCGGCACGGGGCGGTAGCCGCGCGCCAGTTTGTGCTGGCCCTGCGCGCCCGCCTCGGCCCGGGCCAGGCCGCGGGCGATGGCGGCGTCGATCGCCTGGTAATAGCAGAGCTCGAAATGGAGGAAGGGCACCTCTTCCAGCGCGCCCCAATAGCGGCCGTAGAGCGCTTCCGCGCCGATCACGTTCAGCGCGCCGGCGATCGGCCGCCCGTCCCGCAGCGCCATGATCAGCAGCAGCCGGTCCGCCAGCCGTTCGCCGAGCAACGAGAAGAAGGCACGGGTCAGATAGGGATGGCCCCATTTGCGCGCGCCCGTATCCTGGTAGAAATGCCAGAAGGCGTCCCAGTGCCGCTCCTCGATCGCGGCGCCGGTCAAGTGGACGATCTCCAGCCCCTCGACCGCCCGTGCCCGCTCCTTGCGGATCGCCTTGCGGTGCCGCGACGACAGAGTGGCGAGGAAATCCTCGAAGCTTTCGAAGCCCTCGTTCAGCCAGTGGAACTGGCTGTCGGCGCGGATCAGCCAGCCGGCCTGCTCGAACAGGCGCACCTGCGCCGGCGCGACGAAGGTGGCGTGGGCGGAGGAGAGATCGTTGGCCTCGACCAGTTTCTCCGCCACCGCGATCAGCGCCGGCGCGAGCCCCGGCTCGCGCGCCAGCAGCCGCCGCCCGGGCACCGGGGTGAAAGGCACGGCGATCTGCAGCTTCGGATAATAATCCCCGCCGGCCCGCTCCCAGGCATCCGCCCAGCCATGGTCGAACACATATTCGCCGAGGGAGTGGCTCTTGAGATAGGCCGGCATGACCGCCGCCGGCGCCCCGTCCGGCCCGTCGATCGCGATCGGCAGCGGCCGCCAGCCCGTCTCGGCGGTGGCGCTGCCCGAGTCCTCCAGCGCGGCGAGGAAGGCATGGCCGAGAAAGGGATCGTCCGGGCCCGCGCAGGCGTCCCATTCGCCGGCGTCGAATTCGGCGATGCCGTCGCCGATCCGCGCGACGACCGGCTCGCCGCTCATCCGGCCGGCCTCGGCGCCATCTCGTAGATGATCTGGTCGGCATGTTCGGCGGCGCGGGCGCGCTCGGTCAGCGTCCGCACCGTCCAGGTCAGCACGCGCAGGCCGCGGCGCTGGGCGCTCTCCGCGAAGCCCGAGGGCAGATCGCGAATGTCGTAGGCGAGGAAATCCGCCTTGCTCCGCCACAGCGCCAGCCGCCGGGTCAGCCAGCCGCGCCATTTCCGCCCCTTCTCGGTGACGACGAGCCCGCGCAGCCGCGCCGGATCGTGCCTGGCGAACCAGCGGCCGACCTCGGGATTGAAGCTCATCACCGCCACATGGCCCTCATAGCCCTTCAGCGCCGCGGCCACCGCTCGGCTGAGCGCGCCCACCTCGCGGCCCGGCGCTTTCACCTCGATCAGCAAAGGCGCCCGCCCGCCGATCAGCGCCAGGATTTCCGGCAAGGTGGGGATGGTCTCGTCCGAGTCGCGCAGCCGGATCCGCGCGAGATCGGCGGCGGCGCGGCCGCGGACCAGGCCCTGCTCCGTCGCGAGCCGGCCCAGTTCCTCGTCGTGGAAGACCATCGCCTGGCCGTCGCCGCTGGCCTGCACGTCGAGCTCGATGCCGTGGCGGGCCTCGATCGCGGCCGCGAAGGCGGCGCGGCTATTCTCGATCCGCCCCTGGCCGTGCAGGCCGCGGTGCGCGAACGGCCTTGCCGTCAGCTGCCTGAGTTCAGTCTCCCTTGACGGCGACAATCGCGTCCACCTCGACGGCGGCGCCGAGCGGCAGGCAGGGCACGCCGACCGCGCTCCGCGCATGGCGGCCGGCCTCGCCGAACACCTTCTCCATCAGCTCCGAGGCGCCGTTGGCGACCTTGGGCTGGTCGGTGAAATGCGGGTCCGACGACACGAAGGCGCCGAGCTTCACGATCCGCTCGACCCGGTCCAGCGAGCCGAGCGCCTTCTTCATCTGCGCGATCAGCATCACCGCGCAGCGCTCCGCCGCCTCCTGGCCGTGCCAGACGTCATAATCCTCGCCGAGCCGGCCGGTGATCAGCGAACCGTCCGTGCGGAAGGGGAGCTGACCGGAAATGTAGAGGAGGCCGCCAATCTCGACGGCGGGCACATAAGCGGCGATCGGCGCGGCGGGCTCGGGCAGCTGGAGGCCGAGCTCGGCGAGGCGGGCGGAGATGCTGTCGGTCATGCCACCGCTAAGCACTTGGCGCGCCGCCCGGTCAAGGCCGGGGACAGTTGCGAGCAACTGTCCCCTATTGCCTCATTGCGCCGGCGCCGCCGCCCCCTCGCGCGGCGCGACGACCAGCTTCCAGGCCCGGTCGGCGCCGAGGAAGCGGCGCGCCGCCGCCTGCAGCTCGGCCGGCGTGATCGCCGAATAGTCCGCGACCACCGATTCGATCGAGCCCGCCACCGCCGGCACAATCTGGATCCGGGCGAGCGCGCCCAGCCACCAGGCATTGCCGTTGCGCTGCCGGTTGAGCGATTCCAACCGCGGCCTGAGCGCGCGCTGCAATTCGTCCGCCTCGATCGGCCGGGCGGCGAGATCGGCGGCGATGCCCTGCGCGTCGCGCAGGAAGCCGGCCAGGGCCTCGGGCCGCGCCTGGATCTGCGCGGAGAAGAGGCCGTAGCCCGGGATGGCGTCGGAGGCGTCGTGGCCGGAGACCGGGCTGTAGGTCGTGCCCTGCTCCTCGCGGATCTTCTGGATCAGGCGCAGCTCGAAGACGTCGCTGAGCAGGGTCAGCACCCGCGCCTGGCGGATGTTCGCGAAATAATCCTGCGTCGGCCAGGCGATATAGGCGAGGCCCTGGTCGGCGCGGCCATTATGGGTGAGGCGCACCGGCTCCGGCGTCGGCGCCGGGAAGCGCGCCTGCAGCGGGGCGGCGGCGCCGGCGGCGCGGGCCGGCAGCGCGCCGAACGTGGCGGCGGTCAGCCTGATCGCCTCCTCGACCTCGACGTCGCCGACGATCGTCACCTCGATCGGGCCTTGGGTCAGGCTCGGCGCGACGATGGCGCGGGCCTCGGCGATGTTGCTCGCCGCCATCTGCTCGCGCGTCGGCGTCGCCCAGCGCGGGTCGCCATTGTGGAGCAAGGCGCCGGAATCGCGGTTGAGCACGCCCTCGGGCGTCGCCGCGAGCTGGTCCTGGATCGGCCCGGCGAGCGACTTCAGCCGGTCCCAGCCGGTCGGCCGCCAGCCCGCGTCCGTGACCGAGGCGGCCAGCAATTGCAGCTGCAAAGCGAGATCCCGGGGCTGGGTCGCGCCGACCAGCTGATAGGCGTCGTCGCCGACCGCGAAGGCCGCGCTCGCCTGCCGTCCGGCCAGTGCCTGCTGCAGATCCTCGGCGCTGATCCGGCCGAGCCCGCCCATCGGGAAGGCGAGACCGAGCGCCCACTCGGGCCCCGGCCGCCCGGCCGGGAAGTCGCGCCGCCCGTTGCCGGCGCGCACCGAGACCAGGATCTGGTCGTCGCTGAAGCCGGTCTGCTTGACGGTCAGCCGCACGCCATTGGCGAAGCGCACCGCGGTCGCGCCGATCGCGGCGGGCAGCGCGCGCCGCTCGGCCACCTGCCCGGGCGCGCCGAAGCTCGTATAGGGCCAGGCCTGCGCCTGCTGCGCCTGCGGGGCGGCGACGGGCGCGCGATGCGCCTCCGCATAGGCCGTGCGCAGGGCCGCCTCGCCGCCCTCGATCGCCGCCGGCGCCGAGAGATAAAGGAGCGGCTCGCCGGCGAAGAGGGCGCGCGCGGCGGCGCCGATCCGCGCCGGCGTCATGCTCCCGGCGACGCCTTCGAACAACGCCGCATTCAGGGCGGGCGGGGTGAACACATTGTCCTGGTCGAGCGAGGCGACCATCGCCTCGGCGAGCGCCGCCGACGGGCGGGTCGCGGCGCCGGCCGCCTGCGCGTTGAGCGCGGAACGGATCTGGGCGATCTCGGTGTCGAGCTCCGCCTGGCTCACCCCGAACTGGCCGAGCCGGCGCGCCTCGGCGTCCACGGCGGCGAGGCCGCGCCGCCAGTCGCCCGGCGGCAGGATCGCGATCAGCTGCAGCAGATCGGCGCTGTCGGCGAGCGTCGACAGGGCGGCCTGCGAGATGACGAAGGGCGGCTGCTCGCCCGCCGCGAGCCGGCCGAGCCGCCGGTTCAGCACCTGCAGCGCGAGCAGGTTGGCGAGCCGGTCGGCGCGCACGGCGCGCGAATCCGGCCTGAGATCGGGCGCGCGCGCCCAGGTCAGGCTGAGCTGGGTCTGCGTGCCCGGCTCGACGAACAGGCGGACGGCGCCGCTCTGCGGGCGCACCGTGCCGAGATCGGGATTGCGCGGCGCCGGCCCGCGGCCGCGCCAGTCGGCGAAGCGGGCGCGGATCTTCGCCTCCATCGCGTCCAGGTCGAAATCGCCGACGACGAACAGGGTGGCGCGTTCCGGCCGGTACCAGGCGTCGTAGAAAGCGGCGAAGCGGTCGCGCTGCGCCTGGGCGATCACCTGGGACAGGCCGATCGGGAAGCGGTTAGGCAGGATCTGGCCCGGCAGCAGGAAGCCGAGCTGGTCCATCAGGACGCGCAGCTGCGGGGTGGAGCGGGTGCGCTCCTCGGACTGGATGATGCCCCGCTCCGCGTCGATCGCGGCCGGCGCGAGCAGGGCCTCGCCCACCGCCTCGCGCAACAGGAACAAGGCCTCGTCGACGGTGGCGGCGGTCGTGTTCGGCAGGTCGAGCTTGTAGACCGTCTGGGTGAATTCGGTGCTGGCATTGGTGTCAGGCCCGAAGCGCAGGCCGTGCCGCTCGAGCCGGCGCACGAACTCGCCCTCGGGCACGTTGCGGGTGCCGTTCATCACCATATGCTCGATGAAATGGGCGAGGCCGCGCTGGTCCTCCGCCTCGTGCAGCGAGCCCGCGTCGATCCTGAGGCGCAGCGAGGCATTGCCCGGCGGCGTCGCGTTCCGGCGCAGCGCATAGCGCATGCCGTTGGGCAGGCTGCCGTAGCGCACGTCCGGATCGGGGAGCAGGTCGCTGCCCTGCTGCGGCCAGGCCGGCGCGGCGGACGCGGGCGCGGCGCGCCCCGGCTGGGAGGAAGCGGCGGACGGCGCGAGCGCGAGGCAGGCCGCGAGCGCGAGCAGGGGAAGGCGCGACGTCATAATGTTCCATGTCTCGTGATTGTTGAGCCCGTCCGCTGCCAATCACGACCCGGGCCGGACGGCAAGGGCCGGGCGTGAAACAAGCAAGCGCAATCAAGCCCCGCGCAGCTTGTCCAGCACCCAGGGCAGGGCCTCGGGCCAATGGTCGATCCGGGCATGGGCGTCGGGCGCGGGCGGCGTGGCGGCGGCCATGAGCGGCTCGGCGATCATGTGCAGCCGCCAGACCTCGGGGGCATGCTGCGCCACCGATTCGTGGTGCATCGGCAGGTCGTCGACGAACACCGCGGCGGAGGGGCGGAACTCGCCAAGCAATTCCGCCACCGGCCGGCCCTTGCCGCCCTGGTTGCAGAGCACGCGGTGGCGGATTTCCAGTTTCTCCAGCTGGGCGACGCGATTGGCCTGGTGCTGGTCGCCGATATTGGTGAGGATGACGATGTCCGCCTCCGCGCCGATCGTCCGCAGCGCCTCGAGCGCGCCGTCGGTCAGATGCTGGCGGTGCATCTCCGCGTCGAAGAACAGGTTGAGCAATTCCCAGGCCCGCTCGCGCGCCAGCGGCCGCCCCGCCTCATCGGTGAAGGCGTCGACGAAGCCGGGCCGGCCGAGCTCGAACCGGTAGCCATGCGCCTCCGCCACCCAGGCCGCGAAATGCGGCTGGAAATGGAGCAGCACGTCGTCGCAATCGCTGATCAGCAGCGGTTTCGTCATCCCTCGAGTCCTTCCCGCGCGGCGACCAGATGCTGCGGCTGAACGCCGAGCGCCGCCGCGCAGGCGACGAGGTCCGGCTCGTGATTCTCCAGGAAACGCAGCACCGCGGCGAGGAAGTCGCTGTCCTGCACCCGTGCGCGCAATCCCTCGGGCGTCAGCCCGGTCAGCGCCAGCAGCCGCTCGGCCCGCGCATCGTCGGCAAGCACCCAGCCCAACGCGCCGAGCGCGAGCGTCTCGCCGTCATTTGTGTGATCGGTTCGCATGTCCTAGGATCGCCCGGTGGGACAAATCATCCTGGTTGTCGAGGACAACGAGCTCAACCTGAAGCTGTTCTGCGATCTTTTGCGGGCGCACGGCTATGCCGCCGAGCCCGTGCGCGACGGCCGCGAGGCGATCGCCACCGCCCGCGCCTTCTCGCCGGACCTGATCGTGATGGACATCCAGATGCCGCACATTACCGGCCTGGAGCTGATCGAGCAGATCAAGGCCGATCCGGAGCTCAAGCCGATCCCGATCATGGCGGTCACCGCTTATGCGGCGAAGGGCGACGAGGAGCGGATCCGCGACGCCGGCGCCGAGGGCTATGTCTCCAAGCCGATCTCGGTGCTGCGCTTCGTCGAGGCGGTGCGCAGCCTGCTCGCCGCGGCCGGGGAACGGCGGGAGGCCGAAGCGGAGACGGAACGGGCCGACGCCGAGGCTGACGACCAGGCCCGGGCCGAGCCGTCATCCGCCGAGCCCGAATCGGACGGAGACGCCCCCGAAACGCAGGAAGCGGCCACACCCGAAGGCGAGGCCGCTCCCGAATCGCCCGAGGGCGCCGATGATGCGGAGGACGGGGACGAGCCCGCCCACAACATCACTTGATCTTGGCTTCCTTGAACTCGACGTGCTTGCGCGCGATCGGGTCGTATTTGCGGAAGGTCATCTTCTCGGTGATGTTCCGCGGATTCTTCTTGGTCACGTAGAAGAAGCCGGTGTCGGCGGAGCTGACGAGCTTGATCTTGACCGTGGTCGGCTTGGCCATGACGGGCCCCTTCAAATCTGCTGCGAAAAAAGAAAGCGGCGAAACCGCCGCCCTGCTTGCCGCGCGCTCCTGCCCCGGAAGGGCCGAATTGTCAAGCGCGGGGCGCCGTCCCGGCCCCGTCGCGCGCGGTTAACCGCACGGTAACCATGAAAGCGCATTCTGCCCTTGACGGAAGGAGCGGGACATGCGGGCGGATCAGGACGGGATACTCCTCGTACGCGCGGATCTGTGCGAACGGCTGGACATGCTGCAGAAGGCGGCGCAGCGCCTCTCGGTGCGCGAGTTCATGAGCCAAATCGGCGCGATCCGCACCCTCGCGCTGGCTTATGGCCTGCTCCCGGTGGTCGCGGTCGCCGACGCCCTGGCCCGCGCCATCGCCGCCGAGCCGCGCGGCTGCCCCGCCGGCCTCTATTTCGACCGGCTGCGCGACGCCATCGGCTGCGACCGGCTCGACGCGGCCGCCGAACAGGCCCTGCTCGCCTCGGTTTCCATCCGCCTCGGGGCGTAATATGGCGTCTCAAGAGAGCCGCACCGGCCCGCTCCCCCTCCCAGCCTCCCGACAGGATATGCTATGGGAGGCTGGGAGGGACAGCGGGCCGGTGCAGTTCCCGCGCTAGCGGGCAGCCATGGAAGCCCTCGTCACCAGCTTCGTCGCCGCCCTGCTCGCGGGCTGGAGCGACAAGACGCAGAGCGTCGTCGCGATGCTCGCGGAAACGGCGAAACGGCCGTTGCTCCTCTTCGCCGGCCTGCTGCTCGCGCTCGCGGCCAGCAATATCGTCGCGGCCATTGCCGGCGCCTTCATCGCCGAGCAGATCAACGTCCGCGCCCAGACCCTCCTCCTCGCCCTCGCTTTGCTCTTCGCCGGCGCCTCGGGCCTGATCCGCCGCCGCCCGCCCCGGCCCGCGACGACGCGGCTGCCCTTGCTCACCGCCTTCATCCTGGTGCTCGCCACCGAGCTCGGCGACCGTACCCAGTTCCTGACCTTCGCCATTGCCGGCCGCTTCGATTCCATCCCGCTCGCCGCCGCCGGCGCCACCGCCGGCGCGCTCGCCGCCTGCCTGCCGGCCCTGGTGCTCGGCGAGGCGCTGCACCGGGCCGTGCCGATGCGCGCGCTCCGCTATGCCGGCGCCGCGCTGTTCCTGCTCGCCGGCTTCGTCGCCGCGGTGAACGCGCTGCAGCTGACCTGAGATGAGGCTCCGGCGCCTCCTCTTCCTCGCCGCCCTGCTCCCGATCCTGCTCTGCGCCGCCGCCTGGGACGTCGGCACCATCCTCGGCCATCCCCGCAACGGACCCGTGCCCGCGCCCGCGCCGCCGGGCGTCGTCGTGCGGCTGACCGCAAGCGACGGCGTCCCGATCGCCGGCGCCTACTGGCCCGGCCGGCGGCCCGACGGCCCCGCCGTCCTGCTGCTCCACGGCATCAACAATGATCGCGACCGGCTGCGCGCCCAGGCGCTCTGGCTGCACGGGCTCGGCTATGCGGTGCTCGCCATCGACTTTCGCGGCCATGGCGAATCGGGCGCGGCGGAGCGGACCTATGGCTGGCACGAGGCGCGCGACGCCGCCGCCGCGCTCGGCTTCCTCCGCGACGGCAAGCCCGAGCGCAAGGTCGGCCTGGTCGGCATCTCGCTCGGCGGCGCCGCCGCCTTGCTCGGCGACGGCGGCCCGCTGCCGGTCGAGGCGATGGTGCTCCACGCCGTCTATCCGGACCTCAGGACCGCGATCGCCAACCGCCTCGCCCGGATCGGGAGCCGCGCCGTCGCCGGCCTGTTCGAGCCCCTGCTCAGCGAGCAGGCCTGGCTGCGCTACGGCGTGAGCCCAGACCGGATCGCGCCGGCCGCGGCGATCCGCGCCTATCGCGGCCGGCTGCTGGTGATCGGCGGCACGGCCGACCGCGACACCCGGCCGGAGGACACGCGCGCCCTCTACGACGCCGCGCCCGGGCCGAAGCAGCTCTGGCTGGTCGAGGGCGCCGACCATCTCGCCACCTCGATCCTCTGGAACGATGCGTGGCGGAGCCGCGTCCGCGCCCTGTTCGCGGCGAGCCTCGGCGAACCCTGAGCGGGCTCAGCGCGCCGCGCGCCTGCCCAGCGTCACGATCCAGAAATCCGGCGGCGCCAGCAGGCGCAGCGGCAGCACGCTCGCGCCCAGGCCCGCGGTGACGATCAGCTTGCGGCCATTCTGCTCGATATAGCCGCACATATAGCGATCGCCGTAGAAGGACGGCGTCTGCAGCGGCCCGTAGAGCGGCAGCACGATCTGCCCGCAATGGGTATGGCCGGCCAGCATCAGGCCGATGTCCGGCGGCAGGGTCGCGAAGGTGTCGGGCCCGTGGCTGAGCAACACCCGCGCGCCCGGCAGAGCGCGCATAGCCGCATAGGTCTGGTTGTCGCGATTGTGGCCGGTCGGCTGGTCGTCCAGCCCGCCGATCACCAGCGGCCCGGCCCGCACCGCATCATTGGCGAGCACGCGCACGCCGATCCGGGTCAGCGCGTCGCGCATCGCCCGCGGATCCTCCCAATGCTCGTGATTGCCGAGCACGGCGATCGTGCCCAGCCGCGCGCGCAGCCCGGCCAGCGGCGCGACCGTCTCGTCGGCCGTATAATGCCGCGTCGACAGGGTACGGCTGCCGACCAGATCGCCCGCGATCAGCACCAGGTCCGGCTGCTCCGCATTGATCTGCGCGACGATCCGCGCCAGCCGCTCGGGCGGCATGTCCGGCCCCTGGACGTGGAGATCGCTGATCAGGGCGACCTTCACCGGTCCCTGGCCCGCCGGATAGCCGGGCAAGGCGATGGTCGCGCGCCGCACCACCGGGTCGGCGATCGCGCTCCAATAGCACCAGCCGAGTAAAAGTATGGCGAGCGCAGCCAGAATCAGCAGAAAGCGTTTGAACGTCATGATGCTTGCGTGGCCTGTCTGTTAGCGGAAGAAAAGCCCGGCCATGCGCGATTTCTCCCAGCTGCTCGATGCGCTCGTCTACACGCGCTCCCGCACGGCCAAGCTGAAGCTGATCGGCGACTATCTGCGGCGCACCCCCGATCCCGACCGCGGCTATGCGCTCGCGGCCCTGACCGGCGAGCTGAACCTGCCCGCGGTGAAGCCCGCCGCGATCCGCGCCATCGCCGAGCAACGGGTCGATCCGGTGCTGCTCCACATGAGCCGCGACTATGTCGGCGACATGGCCGAGACGGTGTCCCTGCTCTGGCCCGTCCCGGAGGGAACGGCGCCGGATCTGGACGACGGCTCGCTGCGGCTCTCGGCCGTGGTCGAGCGGCTGGCCTCGCTCGGCAAGGCGGAGGCGCCGGGCGCGCTCGCCGCCATGCTCGACCATCTCGACATCAGCGGCCGCTTCGCCTTGCTGAAGCTCGCCACCGGCGCGCTCAGGATCGGCATCTCCGCCCGCCTGGCCAAGGTGGCCCTGGCCGACGCCTTCGCGCTCGACGTCGATGCGGTGGAGGAGGTCTGGCACGGCATCGGCCCGCCCTATGCGGCGATCTTCGACTGGGCGGAGGGCAGGGGCCCGCAGCCGACCGCGGAGGATATCCCGGTCTTCCGCCCCTTCATGCTCGCCCATGCGCTGGAGGAGACCAGGGTCTCGCTCGACGACTATCTCGCCGAGTGGAAATGGGACGGGATCCGGGTCCAGCTCGTCCATGCCGGCGGCGAGACCCGCCTCTACAGCCGCGCCGGCGACGACATTACCGGCAGCTTTCCCGAGGTCGCCGAGGCCTTCGCCCGCGAGGGCGTGCTCGACGGCGAATTGCTGGTGAAGGGCGAGGCCCAGGGGGGCGCGCTCGACACGGGCGGGGCGGCGAGCTTCAATGCGCTCCAGCAACGGCTCGGCCGCAAGACTGTCTCCGCCCGCATGCTCGGCGACTATCCGGCCTTCGTCCGGCTCTACGACATCCTGTTCGACGGCCATGAGGATCTGCGCGCACTCCCGCTGATCGAGCGCCGCCCGCGGCTCGAGGCCTTCGCCGCCACGCTCGATCCGGACCGGTTCGACGTCTCGGCGGTGATCGAGGCGGCGGATTTCGAGGCGCTGGAGGAGATCCGCGCCGGCGCCCGCGACGCCGCCATCGAGGGGGTCATGCTCAAGCGCCGCGACAGCCCTTATGTCGCCGGCCGCCGCGCCGGGCTCTGGTACAAATGGAAGCGCGACCCGCTCGTCGCCGATTGCGTGCTGATGTACGCCGCGCGGGGCAGCGGCAAGCGCTCCTCTTATTATTCGGACTATACCTTCGGCTGCTGGACCGAGGAGAATGGCGGCGGCGAATTGCTGCCGGTCGGCAAGGCCTATTTCGGCTTCACCGACGAGGAATTGAAATGGCTGGACCGGTTCGTGCGCAACCACACGATCGGCCGCTTCGGCCCGGTCCGCGAAGTCGAGAAGACTTTGGTCCTCGAAGTCGCCTTCGATTCCATCCACCTCTCGAAGCGCCACAAATCCGGCCTCGCCATGCGCTTCCCCCGCATCGCCCGGATCCGCGCCGACAAGCCGGCTAACGAAGCGGACCTGGTGGAGACGCTGAAGCGGATGGCGACCTGAAAACTCTCAGGGCTCACCCAACCGTTCGGGCTGAGCTTGTCGAAGCCCCCACCTTCTGTTTTCTTCGCGGATCATGGGCTTCTGGGCCTACATGCTGCATTGCGCCGATCGCAGCTTCTATGTCGGGCATACCGACGACCTCGATGTGCGGATCGGGGCGCACCAGTCTGGCCTCATCAAGGGCTATACGTCGACGCGCCTGCCGGTAACGCTCGTCTGGTCGGACGAATTTCCGAGCCGCTATGAGGCGTTGCAGGCCGAGCGGCAGATCAAGGGCTGGAGCAGGGCCAAGAAGCTTGCCCTGATCCGCGGCGACTGGGAGCTGATCGCCGCCCTCGCCCGAAACACCGAAGCGAAGGGGAGGGCTTCGACAGGCTCAGCCCGAACGGACGGGGATTGATCGGCCCCGGGGTGGGCCCGTCGGAAACCCGGCTCCGATACGCCTGGAATGTGATCCAATTGGGTTGGACCACTCTCCGTTCGCCCTGAGCCTGTCGAAGGGCCTTCCTTCTGATCGCCGAAAGGAAGGGGAGGGCCTCGACAAGCTCAGCCCGAACGGTTGTGAGATCCAAACCTTGGTGGATTCGAGCCTAGACCGCCGGCCTGCCGCGCGGCGACAGCTGCCGGCCGATCGTGCGGAAGTCCCGCCCGCCCGCCTGCATGGCGTCGCCGCACTGGCCCAGCAGCCTTTGTCGCTCGGCCCCCGCTGGCGCCGGGGCGTCCAAGGCGGTGTCCGGGTCGAAGCCGGGGACGGCCGCGTCGATGCGGCCAAGGAAATACTGCGCGGCCATCTGGCCGAGGCCCTGGACCCTGGGGTCCCGATCCTCGGCCAGATCGGCCATCAGCCGGAAGCAGCGCTGGTCGAGCGCGCCCCCGGCCACCGGGTCGTTGCCCGGCGCAGCATTTGTCGAAGCGGCCATCATTGCGGCCGCGAGTAGCACGCTTTCCATGCATGCCGTGGTAAATGCGAAAGGTGGACGTCAGGTCGCCGACAATGGTTGAGGTTTCGTTCACCACGATTGGCGGAACGGGGGCAAAAAGAAGGGCGCCGCGACCTTGGCCGCGGCGCCCTCTTTCAACCCGGAGGCTGGCTTACTGGATCGGCACCAGGTTCACCGCCGCGGTCTTGCCGCGCCGGTCGACCTCGAGCTCGAACTCGACCCGGTCGCCCTCGTTGAGGGAGATCATGCCGGCCCGCTCGACCGCCGAGATGTGCACGAACGCATCCGGCTGGCCGTCGTCGCGGGTGATGAAGCCGAAGCCCTTCGTGGCGTTGAAGAACTTGACCGTGCCCGAGGCCTTCTCGCCGGTCAGCTCGCGCTGCGGGCCACCGCCGCCGGCGGCGCGGTCGCGCGGCGGACCGCGATCCTCGACCGGGAGCGGGTCGCCCTCGATCTTGAGGTCGGTCGCCGAGACCCGGCCGCCACGATCCACCAAAGTGAATTCGAGCGGCTGGCCTTCCGCCAGGCCGGTGAGGCCGGCCTGCTCGACCGCGCTGATGTGGACGAACACGTCGTCGCCGCCATCGTCGCGGACGATGAAGCCGAAGCCCTTCTGGCCGTTGAAGAATTTGACGACGCCCTTGGCTTCGCCGACGACCTGGGGCGGCATGCCGCCACCGCCGCCGCCGCGGAACCCGCCGCCGCCGCCGAAGCCGCCGCCACCGCCGCCGCGATAACCGCCGCCGCCGCCGCCACCGCCGAAGCGGTCGCCGCCGCCGCCATAGCCGCCGCCACCGCCGAAGCGATCGCCGCCGCCGCCATAGCCACCGCCGCCACCGAACCGGTCGCCGCCGCCGAAGCCACCACTTTCTTCACCGAAACCGTCGCGCTTGTCTCTGCCGCGTCCACCGCGCTCTCCGCGGCGCCCTCTGTCGAAACCCATTTCTCTGTATTACTTTCTTGGCGCCCGATCCCCAGTTTCAAACCACCGCGCCGGGCAAGCGCGCAACGGCCTTCGGCGCCGGAAGGGCGCACTCGCGACTCACATAAACGAAAAAAGCCAGTCCCGCGAGCGCTTTTGGCTGTGGATTATTTTGATTTGCCCACTTTGCGTGCGCGCGGGCAACACCCGGATTGCTCCCGGGCCACACTTGGGGCAAGGGCGGGACAGCATCGCAACGCAAGAGAGGGACATGTTGGACTTCGCCATCCTCGCCCAGCCCGAAGCCTGGGCGGCCCTGTTGACCCTGGTCGTCATGGAGGTGGTGCTCGGCATCGACAACCTCATCTTCATCTCCATCCTGTCCAACAAGCTGCCCGAGGCGCAGCGCCAGCGCGCACGCAAGATCGGCATCGGCCTCGCGCTGATCATGCGGCTGATGCTGCTCTTCTCCATCGCCTGGCTCGTCGGCCTGACCACGCCGGTCTTCGACCTCGGCATTTCCGGCGGGCTCGATTCGCACGGCAATCCGAGCTTCGAGACGAGCTTCTCCTGGCGCGACCTGATCCTGATCGCCGGCGGCCTCTTCCTGCTCTGGAAGGCGACCAAGGAGATCCACCACAGCGTCGATCCCTCGCCGACCGACGACGTCTTCGACACGAAGAAGCCGTCGCTGGGCTTCAGCGCCGCGATCGTCCAGATCCTGCTGCTCGACCTGGTCTTCTCGGTCGATTCGATCCTGACCGCGGTCGGCATGACCGAGCATCTGATCATCATGGTCATCGCCGTCCTGTTCGCGGTCGGCGTGATGCTGCTCGCCGCCGATCCGCTCGCCAATTTCATCAACAAGAACCCGACCGTGGTGATGCTGGCGCTGGGCTTCCTGCTGATGATCGGCGTCGTGCTGATCGCCGACGGCTTCGGCGTCCACGTCCCCAAGGGCTATATCTACGCCGCCATGGCCTTCTCGGCCCTGGTCGAGGGGCTCAACATGTGGTCTCGGCGGTCCAAGGCGAAGAAGGACGCCGCCGCCGCCGCGAAGACGGACGGGGGCGCCGGCATCTAGGTCGCGCGCCCTCCTGCGAGGGGGCGGGCCCTTCCGCCATTGAGCGCCGGGCCGCTTGCGCCTATGCGGCGTCCATGAGCGTCTACTTCCACGAAGAGGATCTGCCCGAAGGCGTCCTCGCCCCCGGCCCGGTCGCGGTCGACACCGAGACGATGGGGCTGAACCTCCCTCGCGACCGGCTCTGCGTCGTCCAGATCTCCGACGGCGGCGGCGACGAGCATCTCGTGCGCTTCGCCCCGGGCAGCGCCTATGCGGCGCCGAACCTGAAGGCCGTGCTGACCGATCCGGCGCGCCTGAAGCTCTACCATTTCGCCCGCTTCGACCTCGCCTCGATCCAGGCCTTCCTCCAGGTCATGGCCGAGCCGGTCTATTGCACCAAGACCGCCTCGCGGCTGGTGCGCACCTATACCGACCGGCACGGCCTCAAGGATCTGGTGCGCGAATTGCTCGGCGTGGAAATCTCCAAGCAGCAGCAGAGCTCCGACTGGGGCGCGCCCGAGCTCAGCGACGCCCAGAAGGATTATGCCGCCTCCGACGTCCGCTATCTCCACCAGATGAAGGAGAAGCTCGACGTCCGGCTCGAACGCGAGGGCCGGACCGCCCTCGCCCAGGCCTGTTTCGATTTCCTGCCGCACCGCGCCCGCCTCGATCTGGCCGGCTGGGCGGAACAGGACATCTTCGCCCATGTTTGATCAGGATCATGTCCGAGCAAGCCACTAGCGAACAGGTGCAGAAGCGCGGCTGGGCCCGGCCCGGCAGCGGGCACGACCGGCTGATCCGCATCCTCAAGATCGGGCTGCCGGCGCTGATCGGCGTCGTCCTGGCCTTCCTCTTCTTCGCGCCGCTCGAGGACAAGCAGGAGGTCAGCTTCCTGCTCGACAAGCACAAGGTCGGCACCGCCGAGGAGCGGCTGAAGCTCACCGCCGTCACCTATCGCGGCCAGGACAATACCGGGCGGCCCTTCATCCTCTCCGCCCGCTCGGGCGTGCAGCAGACCAGCGCCACCCCGATCGTCGACATTTTCGATATGAACGCGCAGCTGCAGCTCGACAACGGCCCGGCCCGGATCGAGGCCGGCCGCGCCCAGTATCAGATGGAGCAGGACCATGTGAACGTGGTCGGCCCGGTCACCTTCACCGCCGCCGACGGCTACCGGATGCAGACCCGCGACGTGAACGTCGACATGCGCGCGCGCACCATGCAGAGCCGCGGCGCCGTCGAGGGGCAGATGCCGCTCGGCCGCTTCACCGCGGGCCAGATGCAGGTCGATCTGCCCAACCGCCGCGTCGTCCTGACCGGGCGCCCGCGCTTGCATATCGTGCAGGGAGGGCTCAGATGAGCGCCATGACGCGTCTTCGCTTCCTCGTCCTGCTGCCGCTTCTCGCCGTCGTCGCTCCCGCCACGGGCCAGCAGTCGCGCGGCGGCTCCGGCTTCAACAGCAACGCCCCGGTCGACATCACCGCCGACCGCGCCGAGGTGCAGGATCGCGCCGACCGGGCGATCTTCTCCGGCAACGTGATCGCGCAGCAGGGCAATACGACGATGAACGCCGGCCGGCTGACCGTTGCCTATTCGAACAATGACGGGGTCAATGTCGAGCAGCTCGTCGCGACCGGCGGCGTGACGTTCCGCACGCCGAACGAGACCGCGCGCGGCAACAGCGCGATCTACGACGTCGATCGGCGGCTGCTGACGATGATCGGCGGCGTCCACCTCACCCAGGGGCAGAATCGCGTCCAGGGCGGCCGGCTGGTGCTCGATCTCAACACCAACCGCGCGGTGATGGACGGCGGCAGTACGACGGGCCGGGTCAGCGGCCGCTTCACCGTGCCGCAGCGCCAGGGCGCCAGCACGAACTAGCCCCGGAGTCATCCCGGCGAAGGCCGGGACCCGTGCACATATGACTCCTGGGACAATCCCGATCTTTGTGTTCAGGGGTCCCGGCTGTTGCCGGGATGACTCGGCGGGGATGAAATCCGCCATGCATAAAGCTTGCCAGTTGAGCGGAGTCCCTGCTTCGCCTAGGAAGGCCGGCAGGACTGCGGAGCTTTGATGAACGACGCCGGCGCACTCGAAACCCCCAATACCGGCGCGACGCTGGCCGATCCCGCGCGCGGCCTGTCGGTCGTCTCCATCGCCAAATCCTACGACCGGCGCACCGTCCTGTCGGACGTCTCGCTGGGCGTGGACCGGGGCGAGGTGCTCGGCCTGCTCGGCCCGAACGGCGCCGGCAAGACCACCTGCTTCTATTCGATCATGGGCCTGGTGAAGCCCGACAGCGGCCGCATCCTGCTCGACGGCAACGACATTACCGGCCTGCCCATGTACCGCCGCGCCATTCTCGGCCTCGGCTATCTCCCGCAGGAGACCTCGATCTTCCGCGGCCTCACCGTCGCCCAGAACATTTCCGCCGTGCTCGAGGTCGCCGAGCCCGACAAGAAGGCCCGCGCCGAGCGGCTCGACCAATTGCTCGCCGAATTCCATATCGAGCGGCTCCGCGACAGCCCGGCCATGGCCCTGTCCGGCGGCGAGCGGCGGCGCTGCGAGATCGCCCGCGCGCTCGCCGCCAATCCCTCGATCATGCTGCTCGACGAGCCCTTCGCCGGCATCGACCCGATCTCGATCCAGGACATTCGCGACCTGATCAAGGATCTCAAGAATCGCGACATCGGCGTGCTGATCACCGACCACAATGTCCGCGAGACGCTCGACATCGTCGACCGCGCCTGCATCATCTATGGCGGCCAGGTCCTCTTCGCCGGCTCGCCCCAGGACCTCGTCGCCGACGAGAATGTCCGCCGCCTCTATCTGGGCGAGAGCTTCGAGCTTTAGGCTTATGGTTTTGAGACCGCACCGGCCCGCTCCCCCACCCGGCCTCCCAACGACAGGTTATGCTCTGGGAGGCCGGGTGGGGGAGCGGGCCGGTGCCGCCGCGTCCGTGAGGACGCCATAATGGCGCTCGGCCCCCGCCTCGACCTGCGTCAGTCCCAGTCGCTGGTGATGACGCCGCAGCTCCAGCAGGCGATCAAGCTGCTGGCGCTCTCCAATCTCGAGATCGAGACCTTCATCGCCGAGGAACTGGAGAAGAACCCGCTGCTGGAGGCCGAGCGCGGCCCCGCCGGCGACGACGAGGTGCCCGCCGCGCCCGAGCCCGCCTTCGACGCGGGCGAGGCCGGCGCCGCCGATCCCGACGCCCTCCCCGAGGCCGATGCCGGCGGCGGCGACGGCGCGCTGGACATCGACCAGGCCGGCGAGGACCTGCACCAGGACAGCGCCGTCGACCGGATGGGCAGCGGCATGGACGGCGGCCTCTCCATGGACGGCCTCGCCGGCGCGGGCTCCACCGACGGCCCGGATTTCGACGCCTTCGCCGGCGACAATCCCTCGCTCCACGACCATCTCCGCCGCCAGGCGGGCGAAACGCTTTCCGGCGTCGATCTCGCCATCGCCGAGCAATTGATCGACCGGATCGACGAGACCGGCTATTTCCTCGCCTCCCTCGCCGAGACCGCCCAGCGCCTCGGCATCCCGCTCGCCGAGGCCGAGCGCATCCTCGCCATCCTCCACACCTTCGACCCGGCCGGCGTCGGCGCCCGCACTCTCGCCGAGTGCCTCGCTTTGCAGGCCAGGGACGCCGACCGCTACGATCCCGCCATGGCGCGGCTGATCGCCAATCTCGATTATCTGGCGAAGGGCAATCTCGCCGCGCTGAAGCGCATCTGCCAGGTGGACGACGAGGATATCGCGGACATGATCCGCGAGCTGCGCGCCTACGATCCGAAGCCCGGCCTGCGCTTCGAGAGCCACGCCCGGGTCGACGCCGTCGTCCCCGACCTGTTCGTCGCCCGGCGCGGCGGCGGCTGGGCGGTCGAGTTGAACGGCGCCACCTTGCCCCGCCTGCTCGTCAACCGGACTTATTATCAGGAGCTCAGCGGCGGCCCGCAGGACAAGGCCAGCCGCGCGTGGCTCAACGACTGCCTGCAGAGCGCCAACTGGCTCCTCAAGGCGCTCGACCAGCGCGCCCGCACCATCGTCAAGGTCGCCAGCGAGATCGTCCTCCAGCAGGAAGGCTTCTTCCGCCACGGCGTCTCCCACCTGAAGCCGCTCACCCTGCGCGCGGTGGCGGAGACGATCGGCATGCACGAGAGCACGGTCAGTCGCGTCACCAGCAACAAATACCTCTCTTGCGACCGCGGCCTCTACGAGCTCAAATATTTCTTCACCTCGGGCGTCGCCACCGCCGACCGCGAGGGCGGCGCCTCCAGCGAAGCCGTGAAGAGCCGCATCAAGGCCCTGATCGGCGCCGAGGCGCCGGACGCGATCCTCTCCGACGATCAGCTCGTCGAGATGCTGAAGGGCGAAGGCTTCGACATCGCCCGGCGCACCGTGGCCAAATATCGCGAGGCGATCGGGCTTGGGAGTTCGGTGCAGCGGAGACGGCAGAAGGCGATTGGTAGGGCGGCTTGAGCCTATGGACGCCGCTTCCAGCCTTAACTGACCCAAGCAAACTTTGCTGTGCCGAATTTCTGACTGGTTCGACGAACGTCAGCCACGCTGGCCAGGGGAGTGAAAAACTCTTTGCCGTTAGAGGCAACGCTTCGCTCGCAGAACATAACTTTTTCGTATGGCTTCCCGCGATGTTCGAAATGAACAAATATGTGCGGGAAGTAGTAGTATTCATCCCCGTGCCAGCTCACCGACACGATAGATTCATAGGGTATATATCCAATAATAAAGCCGTTTATAGATTCTTCCGTCGAATAATCTGCGATTCTCCACTGCTTTTCTGACTCTTCGAAAACTAGAGAGTGTATCGAAAGAGCTACCTCGATACCCCTGTGATATTGATCAACTAGATCGACTCTAAACCAAGGCGAAATACCCCTTCCCTTTGCGGAATTAGGATAATCCTCCAATCGACCTGCATCATGAATGATCACGTCCTGCCTGAGCTTCTCGGTTCGGCAGCGATAGATTTCTTCTTCAAATAGCCCGGCCCATTTCTCGACAGCGGCCAACCTCTCCTCGGGAGAACGCTTCCGCCTTCGCCGCCAGCCCGCAACGTCCTTCAGGACGTTGTACGCGAAGCCCGGAGTCAGCCATTCAAACATTAGGGCAATCTAGCGGATCCAGGCGAGGGCAGCGAGACCCGAGCAGTTAATTGTGGGTTTTGGGATGACACGATAGCGTCAAACTATGCATATCAAGTCAACCATCCTCCTAGCCCCCATCCTCCTCACCGCCTGCGCCATCCCCGAAGCGCGCCTCCGCGCCGGCCTCGAAAATGCCGGCCTGTCCCGCCCCATGGCCGCCTGCATGGCCGAGCGGATGGCCGACCGGCTCTCGCTCATCCAGCTGCGCCGGATCGGGGACCTGCCCCGCGCCTCCGCTGCCGTCTCGATGAGCGAGTTCCTGCACCGCGTCCGCGCGCTCGGTGACATGGAGATCGTGGGCGTCAGCACCAGCGCGGCGGCGCTCTGCGCGGTGGGGCTGGGCTAGGGCCGCCTCACCTCTTCTTCGAGCGCGGCACGCGCTCAGCCGCCGAATGGATCTCGCGCAAAGACGCCAAGATGTCCGTGCGGGTCTCAGACCCTTTGCGCCTTTGCGTCTTTGCGTGAAATAGAATCGGCCTGCGGCCCCTCGCCGTCGTGAACGGAAGAACGCCGAAGCAGATCCCCAGTCACCGTCATGCTGAACTTGTTTCAGCATCCCGGATGGTCGCGCTACTGACTTGGAGATTGCCCGCGAGGGCCCGCGCTGCGCCACCCTGGACCCTGAAACGAGTTCAGGGTGACGCAGCTGGCCCTGCCGCCCTCCTTCAAATGCAGGAAATTCCCCGATCCAGTGGCGCGATGCCCCGTTCGCCCCGCCTCTTTCTCGGCGCGATCGCCCCCTTCACCGTCATGCTGAACTCGTTTCAGCATCCAGAGTGGTTGCGCCACTGATCCGGAGAGTGTGCGCCAGGGCGCGCGCCGCTTCACCCTGGACCCTGAAACGCGTTCAGGGTGACGCAGGCGGGCCATGCCGGCGCCCCATTCAAATGTAGGAAATTCTCTGATCCAATAGCGGGATGCTCCCTTCGTCCCGCCTCGCCCCGTCAGACGCGCGCGCGCGCGGTGGCCGCGTCTCGCGGGGATGCCCCCCGGCGTTTCCATGTGACGATCGTGTCGCTTGTGACCTTCCGAGCCCCCGGAGGGAGCACGGACGGCCCATGCGGTGCCCGCCGCGCGGCCCCGGAGTTTTTTCTCCCCAGGGAAGCGGAAACTTCGAAACTTCCGGCCTTTCGCCCCCCGCGCGCGCCGCGCCGCGCCCCGCTCTCTTGCAGTGCACAAATCCCTGTGCTTTAGGCCCCGCTCATGAACATCCACGAATATCAGGCCAAGGCGCTTCTCGCGAAGTTCGGCGTCCCCGTCCCCGCCGGCCATGCCGCGATGAGCGTCGACGAGGCGGTGGCCGCCGCCGCGAAGCTGCCCGGGCCGCTCTATGTCGTGAAGGCGCAGATCCATGCCGGCGGCCGCGGCAAGGGGAAGTTCACGGAGCTCGGCCCCGACGCCAAGGGCGGCGTCCGCCTCGCCCGCTCGGCCGACGAGGTCCGCGCCGCGGCCTCCGAGATGCTCGGCAACACGCTCGTCACCGTGCAGACCGGCGCGGCCGGCAAGCAGGTGAACCGGCTCTACGTCACCGACGGCGTCGACATCGCCAGGGAATTCTACCTCGCCTTGCTCGTCGACCGGAAGACCGGCCGCATCGCCTTCGTGGCGTCCACCGAGGGCGGCATGAACATCGAGGACGTGGCCCACGACACGCCGGAGAAGATCCACAGCTTCGACGTCGATCCCGCGACCGGCTTCATGCCGCATCACGGCCGCGCCGTCGCCCATGCGCTCGGCCTTTCGGGCGATCTCGCCAAGCAGGCGCAGAAGGTCGCCCGCCAGCTCTACGACGCCTTCGTCGGCACCGACGCCTCGCAGATCGAGATCAATCCGCTCGCTGTGACCGACAAGGACGAATTGCTCGTCCTCGACGCCAAGGTCGGTTTCGATAGCAACGCCGAGTTCCGCCACCACGATCTCGCGGAATTGCGCGACATCACGGAGGAGGATCCGATGGAGGTCGAGGCGTCGAAGCACGACCTCGCCTATATCAAGCTGGACGGCAATATCGGCTGCATGGTCAACGGCGCCGGCCTCGCCATGGCGACGATGGACATCATCAAGCTGAACGGCGCCTTCCCGGCCAATTTCTGCGACGTCGGCGGCGGCGCCTCGAAGGAGAAAGTCACCGCCGCGTTCAAGATCATCCTCAGCGATCCCGCGGTGCAGGGCATATTGGTCAACATCTTCGGCGGGATCATGCGCTGCGACATCATCGCCGAGGGCGTCGTCGCCGCGGCGCGCGAGATCGACATCCAGGTGCCCCTGGTGGTCCGGCTCGAAGGCACCAACGTCGAGGAGGGCAAGCGCATCCTCGCCGATTCCGGCCTCGCCATCGTCCCCGCCAACGATCTCGGCGACGCCGCGAAGAAGATCGTCGCGGAGGTTGCTAGAGCGGCGTAACATTTCGTTCTCCTGCGCAAGCAGGAGCCCAGACTGGGTTCCCGCGTTCGCGGGAACACGGAGGAGAGGATGAAGAAATGAAGCTCCTGGTCGCCGTCAAGCGGGTGATCGACTATAACGTGAAGCCGCGCGTGAAGGCGGACGGCACGGGGGTCGATCTCGCCAACGTCAAGATGAGCATGAACCCGTTCGACGAGATCGCCGTGGAAGAAGCGATCCGCCTGAAGGAGAAGGGTGCCGCCACCGAGATCGTCGCGGTCTCGATCGGCCCGGCCAAGGCGCAGGAAACCCTGCGCACGGCCCTCGCCATGGGCGCCGACCGCGCCATCCTGATCCAGAGCGACGACGAGGTCGAGCCGCTGGCGGTGGCCAAATTGCTCGCCAAGGTCGCGGAGGAGGAGCAGCCCGGGCTGGTCATCCTCGGCAAGCAGGCGATCGACGACGACAGCAACCAGACCGGCCAGATGCTGGCGGCCCTGCTCGGCTGGGGCCAGGGCACCTTCGCCTCCAAGGTCGAGGTCTCCGGCGACAAGGTCGACGTCACCCGCGAGGTCGACGGCGGGCTCGAGACGGTGAAATTGAACGTGCCGGCCGTGATCACCACGGACCTGCGCCTCAACGAGCCGCGCTACGCGTCGCTGCCCAATATCATGAAGGCCAAGTCCAAGCCGCTCGCGCAGAAGACCCCCGCCGATTACGGCGTCGACACCGCCCCCCGCCTCACCACCCTGAAGGTCGAGGAGCCGGCCAAGCGCCAGGCCGGCGTCAAGGTCGCGGACGTGGACGCGCTGATCGGCAAACTGAAGGCACTGGGCGTCGTCGCCTGACCCAACCCCCGTTCGCCCTGAGCCTGTCGAAGGGCTTTCCTTCTTGGGGCGCGGGAAAGAAGAAGAGGGCTTCGACAGGCTCAGCCCGAACGGTTTTGGACAGATATTGCTGAGGACATGAACATGATTGCTTTGGTTCTCGTCGAGCATGAGGGCGGCGCCGTGAAGGACGCCACCCTCGCCACCGTCACCGCCGCCGCCAAGCTGGGCGACGTCCACCTGCTCGTCGCCGGCGAAGGCGTCGGCGGCGTCGCTTCGGAAGCCGCGAAGATCGCCGGCGTGCAGAAGGTCCATGTCGCCGACGGCGCCGCCTTCGCCCACAATCTCGCGGAGAATGTGGCCCCGGTCGCGGTCGCCCTCGTGAACGACCATTGCGACTATTTCGTCGTCCCCGCCACGACCACGGGCAAGAACATCGCCCCGCGCGTCGCCGCCTTGCTCGACGTCATGCAGGTCTCCGACATCCTCAGCGTCGAGGGCCCGGACACCTTCACCCGGCCGATCTACGCCGGCAACGCCATCGCCACGGTGAAATCGTCCGACGCGAAGAAGGTGCTGACCGTCCGCACCACGGCCTTCGAGAAGGCCAGCAAGGACGGCGGCAATGGCGTCGTCGAGCCAGTCTCCGGCAATGATGCGGGCGTCTCCTCCTTCGTCGGCGCCGAGCTCAGCAAGTCCGAGCGTCCCGAGCTGACCAGCGCCAAGGTGATCGTCTCGGGCGGCCGCGCGCTGGGCTCCTCGGAGCAGTTCCACGCTTTGATCGATCCGCTGGCCGACAAGCTCAAGGCCGGCGTCGGCGCCAGCCGCGCCGCGGTCGACGCGGGCTATGCGCCGAACGACTATCAGGTCGGCCAGACCGGCAAGATCGTCGCCCCCGAAGTCTATATCGCGATCGGCATTTCCGGCGCGATCCAGCACCTCGCCGGCATGAAGGATTCGAAGACGATCATCGCCATCAACAAGGACGAGGACGCGCCCATCTACCAGGTCGCCGACGTCGGCCTGGTCGGCGACCTGTTCAAGATCGTCCCCGAGCTGACGGAGAAGCTCTAGCCTCGCAATTCACGGCGAGGTCATCTTCTCCCTTTATCCTGAGGCGGATAACGGGAGCTTTGCCATGCCGGAGCCGGCATCTGCCTATGTCGCGGATTATGCGCGCGACGGTTATGCGATCGTCCGCAATCTCTTCTCGCGAGAGGAGATCGCGGCGATCGGCGCGGCGGTGGACGCGGTCCATGAGGAGGGCGTCGCCCACGGCCGCAGCTTCCGCCACGGCAACCTCTTCTACAATGTCGCCCCGCAGGAAGACGGGCCGCCGCAGGTGCGGATGGTCCAGTGGATGTCCCGGCACCAGCCGGTGCTCGACGCCGTCCGGCTCGATCCCCGCCTGGCGCGCGTGCTGGCGCCCTTGATCGGCCGCGACCTCAAGCAGATCATCAACCAGCTCCACTGGAAGACGCCGGGCAGCAAGGGCGATTTCGCCTGGCACCAGGATTCGCGCTTCCGCCTGCCCGAGGCCGCCTATCGCAACCTCGGCGCGTCCTACGTCCAGACCGGCCTCGCCGTGGATCCGCACAATCCGCACACCGGCGGCATGCGCCTCGTGCCCGGCAGCCACCGGCGCGGCCCCCTGAACCTGGACACCAGCAACGAGGTGCTCGGCACGGCGATGGACGATGCCGCCCTGATCGAGGCCGGCCTGTCACCGGACGAGGTGGTCGATCTGGTGCTCGAACCGGGGGACCTCGCCATGTGGAACCCCTATCTGGTCCACGCCTCGGGGCTCAACCGCTCGGGCCATTACCGCCGCCTCTACATCAACGGCTATATCAGGGCCGGGGATTGCGACCGGGGCGAATGGGCCTTCCGCGACGGCGCGCCGGTGCCGCTCGGCGCGGAACCCGCTCTGGTCCATTATGAGGCGCTGCGCGAACGCGGCGAGCCGCATTATGTCTGATCGCCCGCCGGCGCCGGATGTTTCTCGCGCAGCACGAGCCAGGCGGTGACCATCGCCGAAATGTCGACCGCGGCATGGAGCAGGATCGGGAGCAGCAGCGAGCCGGTCTCGAGATAGAGCCAGCCGAACAAGGCCCCCATGAGCGTGGTGACCAGCACGCCCGTCGGCCCCTGGTAGAGATGGGCGAAGCCGAACAGCAGCGACGAGGCGGCGAGCGCCCACCACGGCCCGAACCAGCTGCCGAAATAGGCGATGAGATAGCCGCGATAGGCGATCTCCTCGAACACGCCCGCGAAGACCGAGACGGCCAGCGCCCAGCGCAATTGCCGCCCGTCGCGGGGCAGGATCGCCTCGAGCGTGCCGAAGGTCCCACGGAGCGCCTCGGCCGCCTTGGCGCTGCGAGCGACGAGCAGCGGGCGCAGCGTCAGCCCGCCGAGCGCGCCCATGGCGAGGCCGAGAGCGAGGCCCGAGGCGCCGTGCCAGGCGAAGCCCAGCGCCGCCCAGTCGCGCCCCGCCCCCTGCCACAGGGCCATGGCGCCGAGGCCGAGGCCGAGCAGCCAGACCAGGGTGCTGCGATATTCGCGGAGCAGGGCCAAGCTGCCCTCGCGCCTCACCCGTTCGAGGAAGAGCCGATAGGCCCACCAGCCGAAGACGGGGAAGACCAGCCCGAGGACCAGGACCACATAGAGATGGTCTAGCAGACCCGGCGTCATTCCAGCCCCGCCAGGAAGGCGGCGACATTGGCGCCGAGCGCGTCCACGGCATAGCCGCCTTCCATCACCACGAGGCTCGGCAGCCCCAAAGCCGCGATCCGCCTGGCCATGACGGCATAATCCGCGGTCTCCAGCCGGAAGTGGGAGATCGGATCGCCGGCGAAGGTGTCGGCGCCGTAGCTGATCACCAGCAGGTCCGCGCCGAAGCCCGCGATCCGCGCCAGCGCGATGTCCAGCGCCGGCAGATAGGCGGCGAGATCGGTGCCGCGCGGCAGCGGCAGGTTCAGGGTCGCGCCCGCGCCCGGCCCCTCCCCGGCCTCGTCCGCATGACCCCAATAATAGGGATAGTCGGTCTTCGGATCGGCATGGATGGAGGCGAAGAAGACGTCGCCGCGGTCGTAGAAGATGTCCTGCGTGCCGTTGCCATGATGATAGTCGACGTCGAGGATCGCGACGCGCCGCCCCGCCGCGGTCGCCGCCGCGGCCGCGATGGCGGCGCCGTTGAGGTAGCAATAGCCGCCCAGATAGTCGCGGCCGGCATGGTGGCCCGGCGGCCGGCAGAGCGCGAAGGCGGCCCGGTCCCCGGCCAGCACCGCGTCCAGCGCGGAGAGCGCGGTCTGCGCCGACCAATAGGCGCCCTCCCAGGTGCCCTCGGCGACCGGCGTCCCGGCATCGATGCTGAAGGCGCCGAGCCTGGCGTCGATCCGCTCCAGGACGAGCGGGCGCCGCCGCACCGCCGGCCAGACATAGCCGCCCGCATCGCCCGGCCGCCCGGCCGCGCGCCAGTCGGCGAAGGCGGTCTTGAGGAAGGCGAGATAGGCGCCGTCATGCACGCCGAGCAGAGGCGCCTCGCCATGGTCCGCCGACGTCTCGGTCGGGCCGATCGCGGCCAGGATCGCCTCGGCCCGCGCGGCGCTCTCGGCATGGGGCACGAAGGCGCCGTTCATCAGCTCCAGCGCCGGCGCGTGCGCCAGCTGGCAGGGATGCCAGAAGGCGCGCATCAGCGCCCGGCGGGCTGGAGGTCGCTGGGCAGGAAGGGCTCGGACAGCATCCGCCCCATCGTCCGCCAGCGCCGCGCCGTCGGCGCGTTGCCGGCCTCGATGAAGCGCGCCACCAGGTCGCGACCCAGCCCGTAATTGATCACATAGGCGCGATATTGCTCGGTGAAGGCGATCGACTGGGTCGCCCGCGCCTCCGACATCAGGCCGTAGCGCTGGGCGAGCCGGATCGCCTCGGCCCGGTCGATGCGGCCGTCCAGCAGCGCCTGGGCGATGGCGATGCGGGCGCCGGAGAGGTCGCGGAGCGCGTCCTGCAGCTGGTTGTAGACGTCCGCGCCCGCGCTGGAGAGGCCGGCCAGCGGGTAGAGGACGCGCCGTTCGAAGGCGAGCCGCTCCGCGCCTGGAAAGGCCAGCTCGATGCCGTAATTGGCGCTGCCCTCGGCGATGAAGCTCTGCGGCGAATAGAGCGGATAGACCTGGAACTCGATCCAGTTGCGGCCGCGCGCCAGGTTGCGCTCGAGCAGCAGGTTGTAGACGTGGTGGCCGGGATAGCCTTCGTGGCAGCCGAGGTCGATCGCCCGGCTGATCCGCACCGGCAGGTCGGTATTGACCTGGATCAGGCTGCGATAATTGCCCTGGTACCAATTGTAGCCGGACCAGCTCCGCCCGGTGACGAACTCCAGCGTGAAATGCTCGCCGGGCGCCAGCGGAAGATGGGCGACGGTGCGGCGGCGGCATTCGGCGATGGCGGCGCGGAACACCGCGTCGAGCCGGTCGGCGGGGATCACGAACCGCTCCATGAAGGCGTCGACGCGCGTCGCGAGCGGGCCCTCGCCCGGCACCAGCCGCTCGATCCGGGCGAGCGCGGCGTCGAATTCGGCGAGCGGCCGGGGCTGCGGGTCGACGCCGTAGAGGCCGATCGCTTCCTCGCGGAAGCTCAGCCGCTCGCCCTGCAGCATCCGCAGCCGGGTCACGGCGGCGGTGATCTGGGCGGACAGGAACGCCTGCCGCCGGGCCGTGGGGGTCGCCCCCGCCACGCGGAGCGCCGCCACCCGGGCGCTCAGCCGGCGCGCCGCGTCCGCGAGCTGCGGCAGGGTGCGCGGATTGGCCCGCGCCGCCGTCCGCACCGAGGCCGGGCCGTAATAAGCGTCGACATAGCCTTCGTCGCGCTCGCCAAGTTCGAGCACGAGCCGGACATAATCCCGCGCCACCGCGTCGAGACTGTCGCGCGGCTGCGGACGCAGGGCCGCGGCGGCGGACGCCAGGGCGAAGGGGAGGAGGAGGGCGAGCAGGGGGCGGAGCAAGGTCATGCCCGCAGCATGGCCGGTTCGCGCCCGCCGGGAAAGTGGGTCCGCGCATTCAGCCGCATTCAGCCGAATCGGCCGAATCCACCGCTTTTCGAAATTTCTTGCGACTCACTGCGCGGAAATGGATGATGATCGCTTCGAGTCGGGGGCTTGGATGGGGGGCTTCGACATCCTGCTGGCGGCATGCGGCTTCGCGATGCGCGAGGCCGCCCTGTTCGCCGCCTTCGGCTTCCTGCTGCTCGGCCTGAGCGACCTCGCCGTCGACCTGATCTGGCTCAGCCTGCGCGTCCGCAACAGGAAACCGGCCCCCATGCCGATCGCGGCGCGCCCCGGCCGCCTCGCCGTCTTCGTGCCCGCCTGGGACGAGGCGGCGGTGATCGGGGCGATGCTGGCGCACAGCCAGGCCGCCTTCGGCGCGGCCGATTACCGCCTCTATGTCGGCTGCTATCCCAACGATCCCGCCACCATCGCGGCGGTGCGCGCCGCCGCCGGCCCGCGCGTCCGCCTCGTCATCGGGCCGGCGCCGGGCCCGACCAGCAAGGCCGATTGCCTGAACCGCCTCTGGGAGGCGATGATCGAAGACGAGGCGGCGGACGGCGTGCCGGTCAAGGCGGTGATCCTCCACGACGCGGAGGATGTCGTCCATTCCGCCGAGCTGCCCCTGTTCGACGCGCTGAGCGAGCAATATGACCTCGTCCAGCTCCCGGTCGTGCCGCTGATCGATCCGCGGTCGCGCTTCGTTTCCGGTCACTATCTCGACGAATTCTGCGAGGCGCATGGCAAGGAACTGGTCGTCCGGGCGGCGATCGGCGCGAGCCTGCCGTCCGCCGGAGTCGGCTGCGCGATTGCCCGCGATGCACTGGCCGCGCTCGCCGCCGCGCGCGGCGCGCCGTTCGATCCCGACAGCCTGACCGAGGATTACGAGCTCGGCCTCCGCCTCCATATGCTGCACCGCCGCGCCGCCTTCGTCCGCGCGCCGGCGGGCCCCGGCCGTCCGATCGTCGCGACGCGCGAATATTTCCCGGCGACGCTCGACGCCGCCGTCGCGCAGAAGGCGCGCTGGATGACCGGGATCGCTCTGGCGGGCTGGGACAGGCTCGGCTGGAGCGGCGGCCCCGCGGAGTGCTGGATGCGCCTGCGCGACCGCCAGTCGCTGCTCGCCGCATTTGTGCTGGCCAGCGCCTATCTTGCGCTGCTGCTGTTCGTCCTGCTGCTCGTCGTCGATTGGCTGTCGGCGTGGACGTTGCCGCCTTTCACGCCGGCACTGACCCTGTTGCTCGCGATCAATTCCCTCCTGCTGCTCTGGCGCCTCGCCATGCGCGTCGGCTTCGTCGCGAGCATGCACGGCTGGCGCGAAGGCATCCGCGCGCTTCCGCGGACAATCACCGCCAACATCATCGCGATGATGGCAGCGCGGCGCGCCCTGGCCCGCTATCTGTCCGGACGCACGAGCTGGGACAAGACGGCCCACGCCTTCCCGCAGCAGCTGCCGGCCGAATGACCCGCGCCCCGCTCCGCTTCCTGCTGACCGTGCTGGCGCTCTGGGTCGGGGCCCGCGCCGCGATCCTGCTGCCGGACCGGTCCGCCGTCCTCGCCCCGGCGCCGGTCGCCCTCGCCGCGCCCCGCCTGCCGCCCCCTCCGTCGAGGCCGGCGCAACCCGCGCCGGCACCGCCGCGGCTCGCTACGACCGGCTCCGCCGCCATTCCCGGGACGCAGCGCCAAGCCCCGACGTTCGCCCGATCGCCGCAACCGCCGCGCCATATGGGCTTGCATCTGTCCTGGTCCCTCCCGCCGTCGTCATCGGCCTCCCCCTCCCCGGCGGCGGCGGCGGCCCCCGCTTTTCCCCTGACCGCCCCCGCGGCGCCGGCCTGGACCTGGGACGGCCGCTGGTCGGCCTCGGCTTGGCTGCTGGTCCGCGAAGAAAGCGGCGCGGCGCTGGCGCCGGGCGGCAGCCTCGGCGGCAGCCAGGCCGGCGCGCGCCTCCGCTACGGGCTCGGCAGCGGCCTCTCGCTCGGCGGCCGAGTCTATCTCCCCCTGCGCCGGACGGCCGGCGCCGAGCTGGCGGCGGGGCTCGACTGGCGCCCGATGCGCGCGCTGCCGGTCAACCTGCTCGCCGAGCGGCGCCAGCGGCTCGGCCGGGACGGCCGCTCCGCCTTCGCGCTCACGCTCTACGGCGGCACCAGCCTCGCGCCGAGCCCGCGCCTCCGCCTCGACGTCTATGGCCAGGCGGGCGTGGTCGGCCTGCGATCCCGCGATCTCTTCGCCGACGGCATGGTCCGCGTCTCCCGCCGTCTCGGCCACATCGAGCTCGGCGCCGGCGCCTGGGGCGCGGCCCAGCCCGGCGCCGCCCGCCTCGACGCCGGGCCCAGCCTCTCCTGGCGGCTCCCCGTCCCCGAGGCCAATCTCCGCCTGCAGGCCGACTGGCGCTTCCGCATCGCCGGCGATGCCGCCCCGCGTTCCGGCCCCGCGCTCACCCTCGCGGTGGATTTTTAGTCCGGCTTCGCCTTCCGCCGCGCCCTGATCCCGATTAGGGTCCGGCCGGCATGGATCTCTATCTGCCGATCGCGGGCCTTTCGGTGAACGCTCTGGTCATCATCGGCCTCGGCGGGCTGGTCGGCCTGCTGACCGGCATGGTCGGCGTCGGCGGCGGCTTCCTGACCACGCCGATCCTGATCTTCTACGGCATCCCGCCGGCGGTGGCGGTCGCCTCCTCGACCACGCAGATCATCGGCACCTCGGTCTCGGGCGTGCTCACCCACCGCCGCCGCCGCGGCGTCGACGTGCAGATGGGCGCGGTGATGATCGCCGGCGGCACGCTGGGTTCGGTGCTCGGCGGCTTCCTCTTCCATCTGCTCCAGTCGCTCGGCCAGATCGATACCGTCATCTCGATCCTCTACGTCGTCCTGCTCTCCTCCATCGGCCTGCTGATGGCGAAGGAGGCGGCGGGCTCGCTCGGCCTTTGGAAACGGTCGACGGAGGGGCGGGAGCGCAGCCGCCGCCGTCACAATCCGATCATCGCCGCTCTGCCCTTCCGCTGGCGCTTCTACCGGTCGGGCCTCTACATCTCGCCGCTCGCGCCGCTCGGGCTCGGCTTTCTCTCCGGCATGCTCACCGTCCTGCTCGGCGTCGGTGGCGGCTTCATCATGGTCCCGGCGATGATCTACCTGCTCGGCATGTCGGCGCAGGTCGTGGTCGGCACCTCGCTGCTGCAGATCCTGTTCGTCACCACGGTGACGACCATCGTCCACGCCACCACCACCCGCTCGGTCGACATCGTGCTCGCCGGTCTGCTGCTGATCGGCTCGGTGATCGGCGCGCAATATGGCGTCCGCTTCGCCCAGAAGATGAAGCCCGAGCTGCTGCGCATGATCCTCGCCATCATCGTGCTCGCCGTCGCCTTCCGCATGGGCCTCCAGCTGACCTACCGGCCGGAGGAGATCTACACGGTGCAGGTGCAGTGAGACGCGCGCGGCTCGCCCTGCTGGCCCTGCTCGCCCCCTTCATCCTCGGCCAGGCGCAGCCTCGCGCGGGCGGCCCCCAGCCGCGCCTCGTGCCGGACGTGTCGCAGGAGCAGGTCGAGATCCGCTATTCCTTCTCGGGCGCGGAGCTGCTCCTGTTCGGCGCGATCCTCTATCCCGGCGGGCAGACCCCGGCCCGGCCGCCGGACATCGCGGTGGTGCTGAAGGGTCCGCTCGAGCGGATCGTGCTGCGCGAGAAGCAACGGGTCGCCGGCGTCTGGATGAACGTGGAGCGGGTCCGCTTCCGCTCGGCGCCGGCCTTCTACGCCGTCGCCTCCTCGCGTCCGCTCTCCCGGCTGGTCAACGAGCGCACCGCCGCCATTTACGAGCTCGGCCTCGACAATCTCCAGCTGTCGCCGGGCGGCGGCGTCTCCAGCGACGTGCTGCGCCGCTTCGAACACGGCCTGATCGATCTCAGGCGGCGCAACCAGCTCTATGCCGAATATCCGAACGGCGTCGATATCCGCGAGGGCGTGCTCTATTCCGCCCGGATCCGCATCCCGGCGCGCGTGCCGGTCGGCAATTACACCGCCGAGACCTTCCTGATCGCGGACGGCCGCGTGATCGCCGGCGCCGCCCGCGACATCCGGATCGAGAAGCTCGGCGTCGAGGGCTTCGTCGCCAATGCGGCGGAACATTGGTCGCTGAGCTACGGCCTGGTCTGCGTCGCGCTGGCGCTGCTGCTCGGCTGGGGCGCGAGCGCGCTCTTCCAACGCCGCTACGCCTGAATCCGCGCGCGCGGCACGGCCATTCCCGCAAAGCTACGCGAAACAAGCGAAATCTCTTATTTACTCTCTTTCTATAGACGTCGGGGCCACGATTGAGGGCGCCCGATGACCGACGCGATGAACCTGCACAACTTCCCCGCGCGCGACGACGGGGTCGAAACGCCCACCGTCATGCCCACGCCGCGCCCTGCGCTCGTCTCGCGCCATGAAGCGATCGGCCAGATCGTCGAGGTCGGCGGCAGCGGCGCCAGCGTCGAGATTGTCGGCCGGCGCCTGACCGAGCTGGCCGAGGACAAGGATCCCTCGATCGCCATGTCCGGCCAGGTCGGCAGCCAGATCAAGATCGGCGCCGGCACCAAATGGCTGCTCGCCAACGTCCGCAAGCTGCGCGTCACCGATGCCGAGGCGGGCCATATCAGCGCGGAGATCGATTTCCTCGGCGAGGGCGACGAGGATCGGTCCTCGGGCAAGCTGGTCAATTTCAAGCGCGGCATCACCTCCTATCCGATCCCGGGCAGCAAGGCCTATCCGGTCTCCGGCGACGATCTGAAGCAGATGTTCGCCGCCGACGAGCGCCCCAATGTCGAGATCGGCACCGTCTACCCGACCAAGGACGTCCGCGCGGCGCTCTATGTCGACGCCCTGCTCGGCAAGCATTTCGCCCTGCTGGGCTCGACCGGCACCGGCAAGTCGACCTCGGCGGCCCTGATCATGCACCGGATCTGCGACATGAGCCCCGAGGGCCATATCGTGATGGTCGATCCGCACGGCGAATATTCGGCCGCCTTCAAGGGCCATGGCGAATTGTTCAACGTCGACAATCTCGCCATGCCCTATTGGCTGATGAACTTCGAGGAGCATTGCGAGGTGATCGTCACCACGCAGGGCGCCGACCGCCAGCAGGACATGGACATCCTCGCCAAATGCCTCCTGCAGGCGCGGGCGAAGAACCGGGCGGCGGAAGGGCTCTCCAAGCTCACCGTGGATTCGCCCATTCCCTACACGCTCTCGGATCTGACCAACGCGATCACCGCCGAGATGGGCCTGCTCAACAAGGCCACCGACACCGCCCCCTTCATGCGGCTCAAGACCAAGATCGACGAGCTGAAATCCGATCCGCGCTACCAGTTCATGTTCTCGGGCATGCTGATCGCGGACACGATGGGCGCCTTCATCTCGAAAATCTTCCGGTTGCCCGCCAGGGGCAAGCCGATCTCGATCATCGACGTCTCGGGCGTCCCCTCCGACATCGTCTCGGTGGTGGTCGCGGTACTCTCCCGCCTGGTCTTCGACTATGCGATCTGGTCGCGCTCCGAGGTGCAGCGCCCGGTCCTCCTGATCTGCGAGGAGGCGCACCGCTACATCCCGTCCGACAAGAATTCGGCGGGCCAGGCCGTCCGCAAGATCCTCGAGCGGATCGCCAAGGAGGGCCGCAAATATGGCGTCTCCCTCGGCCTGATCACGCAGCGCCCGTCCGACCTCGCCGAGGGCGTGCTCTCGCAATGCGGCACGATCATCGCAATGCGCCTCAACAACGACCGCGACCAGGCCTTCGTGAAATCGGCCATGCCGGAAGGCTCGCGCGGCTTCCTCGACGTGATCCCTGCCTTGCGAAACAGGGAATGCATCGTCTGCGGCGAGGGCGTGTCCATCCCGATCCGGGTCAGCTTCGACGATCTCGAACGCGACCGCTGCCCGGCCTCGTCCGATCCGCTCTTCTCCCAGCTCTGGAAGCAGACCGGCGAGGAGGAAGCGATGGTCGGCCGCGTCGTCAAACGCTGGCGCGCGCAGGGGCGCTAGCCGCGCAGGGGCGCTGAGGGGCGAAGGGGCGCATTGTCCCGGGTCAGTATCAAATAGTCATCCCGGCGAACGCCGGGACCTATGAACGCAGTGGCCGGGCGGTGGACTCAGACGTCCTTGCGTCCTGAACCGCCTCGGTGTGCATGGGTCCCGGCCTGCGCCGGGATGACTATGGGGAGGTTCTGGATCCGGTCGGGCGGGCAGGCGGCTGGGCCTGCGCCTGCGCCGCGCCGACCGGGGTCTCCAGCAGCCCGCGCAGCCGCGTCCGGAACGCCGCCAGGTCGCCGGCCGAAAGCTGCGCGCGGCCAGTGAAGCGGACCGAGCGCGGGTTGATCGCGGCGCCGTTCTGGTAGGTCTCGAAATGCAGATGCGGGCCGGTCGAAAGGCCGGTCGAGCCGATATAGCCGATCACCTGCCCCTGCCGGACGCGCGAGCCCGGCGCCACCGCGATCCGGCTCATATGCGAATAGGAGGTGGCGAGGCCGCCGGCATGGTTGAGCCGGACCTGGTTGCCATAGCCGCCCGCCCAGCCGGCGCGGGCCACCGCCCCGTCCGCCACGGCGACGATCGGCGTGCCGTAGGCGCCGCGGAAATCCATGCCGCGATGCATCCGGGCATAGCCGAGGATCGGGTGCATCCGCAGGCCGTAATTGGAGCTGACCGGCCCCGGCACGGGCTGGACCATGCCGCCGCCCGTCTGCCGGCCGACGCCGGACGCCTCGAACCACTGGGCCTCGCCCTCGCCATTGGTCCATTGCATGAGCTGCAGGCTGCGGCCGCTGGACCGGACCAGGCCGGCATAGAGCAATTGCCCGGTCTCGACCTCCCCCGTGGCGGCGCGGCGATGCTCGATGATGATGTCGAACGTGTCGCCGGAACCGATCCCCGCGGGCACCTGGACCTGCGTGTTCAGCGCGCGGATATAGGCCTCGACGGTGCGCGCCGGCACGCCCGCCGCCCGCGCCGAGCGGTAGAGGCTGGCGCCGACCCGGCCCTGGATGCGCAACGGCGTCTCGTCGACGCGGATCGGGATCTGGTTCAGCTCGAGCGCGCCGCCCGACCGGACGATCTCGACGCGCAGGTCGAAGCGGGCGCGGAAGGCGAGCCGCTCCAGCGGCCGCGCCACGCTCGGGTCCGGGCGGCGGCCCAGCCTGATGTCCACGGTCGTGCCCGGGCGAAGGTCGGTGGCGATGCCGGCGAGCAGGGTGGCGACATGGTCGGCCTCGGCGCCGCCGACGCCGGCGCGCTGCAGGACCGAGGCGACGCCGTCGCCGCGGCCGAGCGTGGCGCGCAGGTCGACGATCGGCCGCTCCGGGCTTTGCGTCAGCGCCTCGACCGCGTCGGTCGGCGCCATCCGCCGGCCGGTGCCGGAACCATAGGCCATCGGGGCGAGCGAGACGGCCTGGGCGGCCTCGAGCTGCGCCTCATCATAAGGCGCGGGGCTCGGCCCGGGGATGGGCCGGAAGCCGGGATTGAGCGCCCAGATGCCGTAGCAGAGCGCGCCGCAGGTCAGGAAACCGCGAAACCAGGCGCGCGAGCCGATCCTCTGGCCGAGATCGACGACGAGGTCGAGATTGGCGAAGGGCCCGCTCCGCCGCGGCATCCCCTTGGTCCCGAAGGTCTGGCGCGGCAGCGGCGGGCGCAGCGACGGCAGCTCCAGCGCCAGCTGTCCGCCGCCGCCCGCCGTCGCGCCGCTGAGGTCCTTCGTCTGAAACAAGGCCGGCTGGTCCCCGCACGCCCGTGAAGCCCGCCGCGCACCCCGCCCGGCTGGTGGCAGGACTGTGAAGAAAACAGGTTAAAGTCAAATTACGCTCTTCCGCGCCGGCGCCCCGCTGCGGCAGGGCGAAAGCGGGCCGAGCTGAGCGGCTCGCGGACGGCTTATCGGTTGCGCTTTGCCGCCCGGTTCACGATCTTGGGGCGATGAACGCCGCGCTCAAGGCCATTCTCGGCCCGACCAATACCGGCAAGACGCATCTGGCGGTCGAGCGCATGTGCGGGCACAGCTCCGGCATGATCGGCTTCCCGCTGCGCCTGCTGGCGCGCGAGGTCTACGACCGGGTCGTGAAGCTGAAGGGCGCGAACCAGGTCGCCCTGATCACCGGCGAGGAGAAGATCCTCCCCCGCGACGCGCGCTGGTTCCTCTGCACCGCCGAATCCATGCCCATGAAAAGGGACTTCGCCTTCGTCGCCCTGGACGAGGGGCAGCTCGGCGCCGATCCCGAGCGCGGCCACGTCTTCACCGACCGGATGCTGCACGCGCGCGGCCGCGAGGAGACGATGATCCTCGGCTCGGAGACGCTGAAGCCGATGGTCCGCGCCTTGCTGCCGGACGCCGAGATCACCACCCGGCCGCGTTTCTCCACCCTTTCTTATGTCGGCCCGGCCAAGCTGTCGCGCCTGCCGCCCCGCTCCGCCATCGTCGCCTTCTCCGCCGAGCAGGTCTATGCGGTCGCCGAGATGCTGCGCCGGATGCGCGGCGGGGCGGCGGTGGTGATGGGGGCGCTCAGCCCCCGCACCCGCAACGCCCAAGTCGCCATGTATCAGGCGGGCGAGGTCGACTATCTCGTCGCCACCGATGCGATCGGCATGGGCCTCAACATGGATGTCGACCATGTCGCCTTCGCCGGCCTCTCGAAATTTGACGGCCATCGCCGGCGGCGCCTGACCCCGGCGGAGATGGCGCAGATCGCCGGCCGCGCCGGCCGCCACCAGCGCGACGGCACCTTCGGCTCCCTGACCCTGGAGGGCGACGCCCTCGCCGAATTCCGCCCCGAGGAGATCGAGCGGATCGAGGAGCATCGCTTCGCGCCGCTGGACTTCCTCTACTGGCGCGAGAGCAGTCTCGATTTCCGCGGCGTCGAGGACCTGATCAAGTCGCTGGAGCGCCGCCCCGTCCGCCGGGAGGTCCGCGCCGCGCCCGAGGCGGTGGACCTCAACGTGCTGAAACTCCTCTCCACCGATCCCGACATCCTCGCCCGCGCCACCTCCCCGGAGCGCGTGCGCCGGCTCTGGGCCGCCTGCGGCCTGCCCGATTTCCGCAAGACCGGGCCGGAGCATCACAGCCGCCTCGTCGCCCGCCTCTTCGGCCATCTCGGCGAGGGCGACGGCCGCATCCCGCAAGGCTGGTATGCCGAGCAGGTCGCCCGGCTCGACAATGTCCAGGGCGACATCGACACGCTCGCCGATCGCATCGCGGGGGTGCGCACCTGGGCCTATATCGCCCATCGCGCCGACTGGCTCGAAGCGCCCGAAGCGATGGCCGAGCGCACCCGCGAGGTCGAGGAGAAGCTCTCCGACGCGCTGCACGAGCGGCTCACCCAGCGCTTCGTCGATCGGCGTACCGCGGTGCTGATGCGCGATCTCGGCAAGAAGGGCGCCGGCGAATTCCCGGTGCTGGTCGACGCCGAGGGCGAGGTCAGCGTCGGCGCCTATGCGATCGGCAAGCTCAACGGCTTCGCTTTCGAGGTCGATCCGGCCGCCCGCCACGCCGACCGCAAGATGCTGCTCGCCACCGCCGAGCGCCGCCTCGGCCACGAATATGAGAAGCGCGCGGCCGCTTTGGTCGCCGACAAAGGTCAGCATTTCACGCTCCGCGCCGAGGCCGGCGCGCCGGTCGCGATCTGCTGGCGCGGGCATGAAGTGGCCAGGCTCGGCCCGGGCAAGAACCTGCTCTCCCCGCGCGTCCAGCTCGACCGGCGGATCGACCGCGTCTCCGAAAAGGGCCGCGAGGCGGTGACCCTGCGGCTCAAGGACTGGCTGCGCGGCGGCGCCGAGGCGGTGCTCGGCCCGCTGCGCGCCGCCGGCCATGCCGCGCAGGATCCGGCCGCGCCGCCCGCCGTCCGCGCCCTGCTCGCTCTGCTGGTCGACGAGGGCGGCATCGTCGCCCGCGACGCGGTGGCCGGCGCCATGGCCGCGCTCGACAAGGAGCAGCGGCGGGCGGTGACGAAATTCGGGGTGCGGATCGGCGCGCTCGATCTGTTCATGCCCGCCGTGCTGAAGCCCGAGGCGATGCGCTGGCGCGCCGCCTTCCGCGCCGCCGCAGCGGGCCAGGCCATGCCGGCGCTGCCGGCCCACAATGCCGTCGTCCTGCCGACCCCGCCGGACCGCGCCCTGCTCGCCCGCCTGGGCTTCCGCGCCGCCGGCCCGCAGATGATCCGCGTCGACATGGCCGAGCGCATCGCCCACCGCGCCCATGAGGCGCGCGCCGCCGACGCGGAACGGGAGCCGGTCGATCCCGCCTTCGTCACCTCGCTCGGCCTGCTGCCGGAGACGGTGGCGAAACTGATGCGCGACATCGGCTTCCGGCCGGTCGAGGCGGCGCCTTACTGGGTCTGGCGGGGCCGCGAGCGCCGCCGCCGGCCGCGCGCGCCCGAAAAGACCTCAACCCATTTCGCCGCTCTGGCCGGCCTGCGCCGTGGCTGAGCCGCCCGCGAGCCTGAGGCTCGACAAGTTCCTCTGGTTCGCCCGCATCGTGAAGACCCGCGGCCTCGCCCAGGGCCTGGCCGAAGAGGGCCGGCTGCGCCTGAACGGCCGCGTCGTCGACAAGGCGCACGCCATCGTCCGCGTCGGCGACGTGCTCGGTTTCGCCCGTCACGGCGCGGTCCATGTGCTCAGGATCGAGGCGCTGCCGTCCCGCCGCGGCCCGCCGGCCGAGGCGCGGGCGCTCTATTCGGAATTGACGAGCGAAGCCGGCGACGCTTAGGGACGTCTCCTCTGGGAAGAGAGTGGAAAGCCTTATGACCTACGTCGTCACCGATGCCTGCATCCGCTGCAAATATATGGATTGCGTCGAGGTCTGTCCCGTCGACTGCTTCTACGAGGGCGAGAACATGCTCGTCATCAATCCCAGCGAGTGCATCGATTGCGGCGTCTGCGAGCCCGAATGCCCGGCCGAGGCGATCCTGCCCGACACGGAGAGCGGGCTCGAGCAATGGCTGGAGGTGAACGCCACCTATTCCGCCGAATGGCCGAACATCACCCGCAAGCGCGAGAGCCCCGCCGACGCCGACGAGCATAAGGGCGAGGACGGCAAGTTCGACAAGTATTTCTCGGCCAGCCCCGGCGAGGGCGACTGAGCCCGTGCGTGTTCCGGCGAAGGCCGGGGCGGTGGCTGAAGCGCGGCGACACCTGAGATCCGGCGTCACCCTGAACTCGTTTCAGGGTCCAGGGTCGAGCGGCCCGCAGGTTTGTGGTTTCCTTCCATCCCGGACGCCGCCACCACCTTGGATACTGAAACGAGTTCAGCATGACGGCTGGCGCCGGCGCAGAAGTTCGGCGCGAGCCCTCCTCCCTCCCTCTATCCCATCCCGGCACAGCCGGCACGATTGACGCCCGCCCCCGGGCGATGACATGCTCCGCCGCTCACGGACGGGGAGATGTCGAATGGCCGGCAATACTATGCTCGCAATCCTGCGGATCGTTTCGGGCCTGCTGTTCCTGCAGCACGGCGCCCAGAAATTCCTGAGCTTCCCGCCCGGCCCGATGTCCGGCATCGGCCTGCAGTTCAATTCGATGCCCGCTTATGCCGGGGCGATCGAGCTGGTCTGCGGGCTGCTCATCGTCATCGGCCTGTTCACGCGGATCGCCGCCTTCCTGGCCTCCGGCACGATGGCAGTCGCCTTCTGGTTCTACCATTTCTCCTTCGCCAATCCCTTCCCGATCAACAATGGCGGGGAGCTGGCGATCATCTACTGCTTCGTCTTCCTTTACCTCGTCTTCGCCGGCGCCGGGCCGCTCAGCGTCGACGCGGCACGGGGCCGCAGGAGCCCGCCTCATCCCTGATCGCGACGGGCGCTGCGTTGCGTGTTGCAACGCAGCGCTAGATTTCCGGGCAATTTCTTGCTATATAGGGGCCATCGAGGCGGATGCCCGCGCATCCGCGACCTGCTGATCATTAGAAAGTTTTGCCGCACCCACGCTCTTTCGAACTGCGTCTTATGGGGCAGATGCACTTTGAATCGTTCGTGCGGCCAAATTCCATAGGAAGGTCTTATTGATGGCAACGAAGGCGTTGAGCTTCGACGTTGGCGATTATGTCGTTTACCCCAAGCACGGTGTCGGCCGCGTGATCGAGCTGCAGAGCACCGACATCGCCGGCATGGAGCTGGAGCTGTACGTGCTCCGCTTCGAAAAGGAAAAGATGACCCTGCGCGTTCCGACCAACAAGGCGGAAAGCGTCGGCATGCGCAAATTGTCCTCGGACAAGACCATGCAGGAGGCGCTCGCCACCCTGAAGGGCAAACCGAAGGTGAAGCGCACCATGTGGTCGCGCCGCGCCCAGGAATATGAGGCGAAGATCAATTCGGGCGACCTCGTGTCGATCGCCGAGGTGGTCCGCGACCTCTTCCGTCCCGACGACGCGCCCGAGCAGTCCTATTCCGAGCGGCAGATTTTCGAGGCCGCCTCCACCCGCCTGGCCCGCGAGCTCGGCGCGATGGAGGAGATCGACGAGAAGGCGGCGCTCGAGAAGCTGCTCGACATCCTGAACAAGGCCGCGGTCGTGCATCACAAGGTGCGCCTCGAGGCCTGACCTTCCGGGCCCCGCACGGCCTGGCTGAAGAAGAAGGCGGTCCGGCGACGGGCCGCCTTTTTTCTTATTGCCATGCTACATTTGTAGCCGTATTGTCGGGATAACACAGCCAAGGAGAGCCTCGATGCGCATTGCCTTCCTTCTCGTCAGCTTCGCCCTCGCGGGCGCCTGCAATGCGAGCACGCCCGATGGCGGCGGCGCGGCCGGCGGCACCAATGGCGGGGGCGGCGAGCGCACCGAAGCATCCGGGCCGCGGTCCAGCCGCGACTTCCAGGTCGGCGCCTTCGAGCGGATCAACCTCGCCGGGCCGATGGACGTGCAGGTCCGCGTCGGCGCCCAGCCCTCGGTCCGCGCCGAGGGCCGGGAAGGGCTGGACCGGCTGGAGATCGTCGTGGTCGACGGCGAGCTGCGCATCGGCACCGTGCGGGGGACCAGCGGCCCGCTTCGCGACATCGTCGTCCATGTCACCGTGCCGGCGCTGACCGCCGCCTCGCTCAACGGCCCAGGCGACATCGATATCGACCGCGTCCGGGGCGCGCGCTTCGCCGCCGCGGTCAACGGTCCGGGCAATCTGAGCTTCGGCGAGCTGCGCGTCGAGACTGCCAGCTTCGCGGTGAACGGCCCGGGCGGGATCCGCGCCGCCGGCGGCGCCCCGCGCGCGGAGGCCGTGCTCAGCGGGCCTGGCAATATGCGGCTCGACGGCTTCGAGACGCGCGACGCCTCGGTCTCGCTGACCGGCCCCGGCCACATCGATCTGCGCGCGACCGGCGCGGTCAGCGTCACGCTCAGCGGCCCCGGCAACGTCACCGTCACCGGCGGCGCCCGCTGCTCCGTCACCAGCAGCGGCCCCGGCAGCGTGCGCTGCCCGGCCGGTGGGTGATTGACGAACGGGCGCCAGGCGTCATGCTCCGCGCATGACCCGGATCCTGCTCGCCTTGCTGGCCCTCCTCGCCGCCGCGGCGCCCGCGGCGGCGGCCGACCGCTCCTATCCCGTCGCCGATTTCGACCGGCTGGTGATCGAGGGGCCCTATCGCGTCCATCTCGTCGTCGGGCGGCCGACCACCGCGCGGGCGAACGGCACCCGGCTCGGGCTCGAGCGGGTCAGCATCGAATCGGTCGGCCAGACCCTGCGCATCCGCCCGCAGCGCAATCTCTGGGGCGCCGATGCCGCAGCCGATCCCGGCCCGGTGACGATCGAGCTGACCACCCGCACCTTGCGTTCCGCCCGCCTGCTCGGCCCGGCCGTGCTCGATGTCGAGGGCGCGGGCGGGCTCGCGCTTGACCTGATGGTCGAAGGCAGCGGCACCCTGCGCGCCACCCGCGTCGCCGCCGAGACGCTGACCTTGGGCCTGCAGGGCGCGGGCGCGCTGGAGGTGGCGGGCACGGCCGAAACCCTGCGCGGCCAGTTCCAGGGCACGGGCAATGTCGCCGCCGCCAATCTCGCCGCCGACGCCGCGACGATCACCGCCAATACGGTCGGCACCGTCGCGCTGCGGGTGAACGGCCGCGCCGAGATCACCGCCTACGGGCTCGGCACGGTCGCGGTCGGCGGCACGCCGGCCTGCGTGCTGAGCGGGCCGGGCGCCGCCAATGTCCGCTGCGGCCCGGGCTCAGAGCAGGGCCAGGCTCGTTAGCTTGCCAACCAGATCGAGCGGCAGCGCCGCCACGCCGTCATCCCCCTCGGCCAGATCGGGCGGCGCATCGGCCGCTTCCAGATAGCGCCAGCCCTGATGGCCACGCCGGGCGAGCGCGCGGACCGGCACCAGCTCCGGATCGAGCCGGATGATGGTCTTGCGGTCGGCGGCGCGGACCTCGAAGCCGAGGATGGTCTGGCGCGCGGCGATGCGCTGCTTGACGATCCAGTAGAGCGACCCGCCGATCAGTTCGTCCGCGCGCTTGGGCATGAACCGGGTCAGGACCGGGACGCTGCCGCCCTCGGCCCGCTTCGCCAGCCGCCGCTTCAGCGTCTCGACGCTGGCGCAGCTCACCGCGACCTTGCTCATGTGGAGACTTGGCATGGATTTTTAATGGGAATGCAGCGCGTTGCGATCAACCCACCAGGCCGGAGGCGACGGCGAGGCCGAGGAAGGCGAGGAAGCCCATACTGTCGGTGATCATCGTCACGAAGACCGAGGAGGAGACCGCCGGATCCTGCCCCATCCGCTCCAGCGTCACCGGCACCAGCACGCCGGACAGGCCGGCGATCAGAATGTTGATCAGCATCGCCGCGGCGATCACCCCGCCCAGGGCCCAGTTGGAGAAGACCAGGGTCGCGCCGACGCCGATCAGGATTGCGATGGTCAGGCCGTTGAGCAGGGCCACCATGATCTCGCGCCGGATCGTGCGCCAGGTGTTGGACTTGGTCAGCTGGTTCATCGCCAGCGCGCGCACCGCCACCGCCATGGTCTGGGTGCCGGCATTGCCGCCGATCGAGGCGACGATCGGCATCAGCACGGCGAGCGCCACCATTTCGTGGATCGCGGCGCCGAACAGGGCGATGATGCTGGAGCCGACCAAGGCGGTGACCAGATTGGCCGCCAGCCAGCGGACGCGCGCCTTGTAGCTGTCCCGCACCGGCTCGTTGATGTCGCCCTCGGTGCCGGCGCCGGAGAGCAGCAGGGTGTCCTCGCTCGCTTCCTCCTGGATGATGTGGACGACGTCGTCGGCGGTGATCATGCCGACGAGGCGGCCGGCCTGGTCCACCACCGCCGCCGAGATGAGCGCATATTTCTGGAAGCGGAGCGCCACCTCCTCCTGGTCCATGTCGACCGGGATCAGGGTCTGCTCGCGCTGCATCACATCGGCCACCGCGATCCGCCGCGGCGTGCGCAGGATCCAGGAGAGCAGGCAGGTGCCGACCGGCCGGTGCGCCGGATCGACCACGAACACCTCCCAGAAATCGGTGGTCAGCTCGTCGCCCGCGCGCAGGAAGTCGATGACGTGGCCGACCGTCCAATGTTCGGGCACGGCGACCGCGTCGCGGCGCATCAGGCGGCCGGCGCTGTCCTCGGGATAGGAGAGCGCCTCCTCGATCGCGGCGCGGTCGTCGGGATCGAGCGCGCGCAGGACGGCGCGCTGCTCCTCCTCCTCCATGTCCTCGATCAGGGCGACGGCGTCGTCCGTCTCCAGCTCGCCCGCAATCTCGGCGACCTCGTGCGGCTCGAGCTCCTCGATCAGCTCCTCACGCACCCATTCGTTCATCTCGGCGAGCACGTCGCCATCGAGCAGGTCGGCGAGCGCGGTGGCGAGGGCGCGGCGGCGGTCGCTGTCGACCAGCTCGAACAGATCGGCGATGTCGGCGGGATGGAGCGGCTCGACCAGCGCGCGCACGCCCTCGGCGTCGCCGGCCTCGAGCCTGGCGATCACCTCGCTGACATATTCGGGGCGGAGCCGGTCGTCCTCGTCGAGGCGGGTCTCGGCGGCGGGCGCGTCCGCTTCGGAGGCTTCGAGGTCGCTCTCGCTCATCTCGCTCCTCCTCGTGGTTCGCGGGTTTCGTGGCTTCGTGCGGCGCTTCCTAGGCCGCGCCGCTTGCCCTGTCGATATGCGAGGCCTAAGTCGCCGCCAAAGGAGATTCCCATGTCCGAACAGAACACGCTCGTCTTCAACCTCGACAGCGGCGGCGACGTCGTCATCCGCCTGCGCCCGGATCTGGCGCCCGGCCATGTCGAGCGCATCCGGGAGCTGGCCAGCGAGGGCTTCTATGACGGGGTCGTCTTCCACCGCGTGATCGACGGTTTCATGGCGCAGGGCGGCGACCCGACCGGCACCGGCATGGGCGGCTCCGACAAGCCGGACCTGGCCGCCGAGTTCAGCGACGAGCCGCACGTCCGCGGCACCGCCAGCATGGCCCGCGCGCAGAATCCGAACAGCGCCAACAGCCAGTTCTTCATCTGCTTCGAGGATTGTGGCTTCCTCGACGGCCAGTACACCGTCTGGGGCGAGGTCGTCGAAGGCATGGAGCATGTCGACGCCCTGCCCAAGGGCGAGCCCCCGCGCGCGCCCGGCAAGATCGTCAAAGCCTCCCTCAGGGACTGAGGGGTCGCCCTCGATGACCCGGCCCGTCACGCTCATCACCGGGGCGTCGGCGGGCCTCGGCGCGGAATTCGCCCGGCAATGCGCGGCGCGCGGCGGGCCGCTGGCGCTCGCCGCCCGCCGCCGCGACCGGATGGAGGCGCTCGCCGCGGAACTCGGCGCCGACGTCCACATCTTCGAGGCGGACCTCTCCAAGGCGGGCGCCGCCGCCGCCCTGATCGCCGAGCTGGAGGCGGAAGGGCTCAGCGTCGGCACGTTGATCAACAATGCCGGCTTCGGCCAGTCCGGCCCGTTCGCGGACCGCCCATTGGCCAGGCTCGGCGCGATGATCGACCTCAACGTCCGCACCCTCACCGAGCTCTGCCACCTCGTCCTGCCGGCCATGCGCGCACGCGGCAAGGGCGGCATCCTCAATGTCGCCTCCACCGCCGCCTTCCAGCCGGGCCCGAACATGGCCGTCTATTACGCCACCAAGGCCTATGTCCTCTCCTTCACCCAGGCGCTCCACCACGAGCTGCGGCATTCGGGCATCCACGTCGCCGCGCTCTGCCCCGGCCCGACGCACAGCGAGTTCAGCGACGTCGCCGATTCGCACAGCCCGACGCTGGAGCGGATGAAGATGCAGGCCGGGCCGGTGGTCGCGCTCGGGCTCAAGGGGCTCGACGCCAACAAGGCGGTGATCGTGCCCGGCTTCAGGAACAAGCTCGGCGCCCAGGCCAGCCGTTTGCTGCCGCGCGCCACGATGCGCTGGATCGTCGGCCGGATGGAGCGCGCCTAGACCTTGATCGTCTCAGGCTGAAATTCACGCGTTCGGCGATCGGAATCTGGAGTGTGATCCAGTTGGATTGAACCACTTGCCGTTCGCCCTGAGCCTGTCGAAGGGCCTTCCTTCCTGTCGCCGGAAGGAAGGAGTGGGCTTCGACACGCTCAGCCCGAACGGTTGTGCGTTCAAGCTTGGCGGATCCGACCTTGGCCGGCTCAGTCCGTCCACGGCTCTCCCTCGGGCGCGCCCCGGCCGAGCCTGTCGGGCAGGGGCTCGCCTGCGGGCGTGAAGTCGAGCGACAGCGAATTGATGCAATAGCGCAGGCCGGTCGGCGGCGGGCCGTCCGGGAAGACATGGCCCTGATGCGCGCCGCAGCGGGCGCAGACGATCTCGGTGCGGACCATGAAGTGGCTGGTGTCGGTGATCTCGCGAAGATGGCCCGCGGCGAAGGGGGTCGTGAAGCTCGGCCAGCCGGTGCCGCTGTCGAACTTCGTGCCGGCCTTGAAAAGGGGCAGGCCGCACAGCCCGCACGTGTAGAGGCCCGCGCGCTTCTCGCTGAGGAACACCCCGCAGAAGGGCGCTTCCGTGCCGTGATCGAGCAGCACGTGCCGCGCGTCCTCGTCGAGCCGCGCGGCCAGCGCGCGGACCTGGTCGTCGGTCGGCGGGGTCAGATCGAACGGCAGGGTCGCGGTGTCGGTCATGGTCGGATCCTTCCCGGAGGCTCAGGGGGCGAACGTGACGAGCGGCCTCCCCTTCTCCACCACATAAGTGGCGAGTTCGCTGCCCGGCGTCGAGCCCGGATTGTGCGCCGAATGATAGACGCCCGCTGGCACGAACAGGACCTGGCCGGCCTCGAGCCTGACCGGCGGGCGGCCTTCGAGTTGATAGTCGAGCGTGCCCTGGAGGACGTAGATGATCTCCTCGCCCGGATGGCGATGCATTGGGAAGCGCGCCCCGGGGGCGAAATCGATGCGCGCCTGGATCGATTCCCAGCCGGCAATGCTCAGGTCGTGCCGCTGGAGATCGGTCCGGGTGGAGCCCGGCGGGCGCGGAGCCTGCGCCGGGAGGGCGATCGCGCCGGCCAGAGCGAGCGCGATCGCGGCGAGACGGTGGCTGCGCATCGCGGCCCCCCGGTCAGCGGAACGGGCGAAGCCCGGCCCGCATCTCGTCGACCAGGGCAGCGGGCTGCTCGAAGGCGGCGAAATGCCCGCCTTTGGGGAGCCGGTTGTAATGGACGAGCTGCGGATAGGTGCGCTCGGCCCAGCTGCGCGGCGCCTGGTTCAGCTCGTCGACGAAGGCGCTGACCGCGATCGGGACCCTGACCCCGATCGGCTCGAAGAAGCGCGCATTGTCGTGCTGGATGCCGAAGCCCGGCGAGGTGCGCGGCAGGGCCTCCCAATAGAGCCGGGCCCCGGAAATGGCCGTGTTGGTCAGCCAAGTGATGGTGATGTTGTCGAGCACGTCGTCGCGGCTCATCCCTTCCGCGACGCCGTCGAACGCCCGGGCGATCATCCGGTAGCTCGCAATGTCGTGATCGAGGAACCAGGCGGCGAGCCCGATCGGCGAATCCGCAATCCCGTACAGGGTCTGCGGCCGCTGTCCCATCTGGTTCGCATAAGCGAGGCCGTGGGTGAAGAAGAGCGCGAGCCGCTCATAGGCCCAGGCCTCCTCCGCGTTGAGCCCGGCCGGCGGGCCCTTCGCCGCGCGCAGCGCCGCGAAGATTTCCGGCGGCACGGTGGAGGCCATGTTGGTGTGGATCGCGGCCAGCTCCGGCGGCGCGACCGCCCCCATGATCTCGGTGATCAGGGCGCCCCAGTCGCCGCCCTGCGCCACGAAGCGCGCATAGCCGAGCCGCTTCATGAGCGTGATCCAGGCATTGACGATCCGGGGCGGATTCCAGCCCGCGGCGGCGGGCCTGGCGGAGAAGCCGTAGCCGGGCATGGACGGGATCACGACGTCGAACGCGTCGGCCTCCGTCCCGCCATGAGCGGTCGGATCGGTCAGCGGCCCGATGATCTTGAGCTGCTCGACGATCGATCCCGGCCAGCCATGGGTGATGATCACCGGCAGCGCATTGGCATGGCGCGACCGCACATGGATGAAGTGGATGTCGAGCCCGTCAATTTCGGTGACGAAATTGGGCAAGGCGTTGAGCCGCGCCTCGCAGACGCGCCAGTCATACTGGTGCGCCCAATAATCGGCGAGCTTTTGCATGGTCGCGAGCTGCACGCCCTGCGAATCATCGGCGACCGTCTCCCGGTCGGGCCAGCGCGTCGCCAGGATCCGGCGCTTCAGCTCGGCCAGGTCCTCGTCGGCGGCATGGAAGGCGAACGGCCGGATCGCCGCGTCCCCCGCGCCGGCGCCGACGATGAAGGTCTTTACGGAGTCGGTGTCCGTGGCCGGAGTCTCGGACGCGGCGGGCGGGCGCAGGTCGGACATGGCGAATCTCCTTGATCTGGGATAAGATGCCTTGTCAGTCCACTGCGCGCGTGGATTGAACGAAACTCTGCTTTTGGAACGATTGTGCCGCTATATCCGGCGGCGTTGGCTGAAGGCTCGCTCATGGCCCGCGACCGCGCCATGCGGAAAGTCTCACCGGGCGGCCTTGCCCCCTGGCAGGTCGAGCTTACCCTCAAGCTGCTGCGGCGCGATCTCTGCGCGGACTGCGCCGTGGCGGAACTGGCGCGGCGCTGCGGCCTGTCGCGGAGCCATTTCACCCGCGCCTTCAGGATCAGCACGGGAACGCCGCCGCATCGCTGGCTGGTCCGCCAGCGCGTCCGCTGCGCCGGCGAGATGCTGGAGCGGACGGACGAGAGCATCAGCACGATCGCGCTCAGCTGCGGCTTCGCCGACCAGAGCCATCTCACCCGCATATTCCATGCCGCGGTCGGCGCCAGCCCGGCCGCCTGGCGACGGCAGCGCAAGGCCGGCATGACGCCGCCGATCGCGCTTTAGGGTCCGGATCAGCGTGACGCTATCAAGAACAAAGAGGAATATTGAGAGGCTGCACTCTTCCCCGCGGGGGAAAGTTGCGCAGGCGCCTTCCCGGCAAGCCTTACGCCCCCATCACATCCTTCAACAGCCAGTCGTGGAAGATCCTGAGCGGCCGCCGGCTCAGCGCCGCGCGGCGGCAGGCGAACCAATAGGCATAGGGGCTGGGCGCGGCGACGTCGAACAGGCGCACCAGCCGCGGATCGTGGGCATGGTCCAGGTGCATCTCGAACATGAAGGCGACGCCCAGGCCCTCGGCGGCGGCGTCGAGGATCAGCTGGCCCGAATCGAAATAGTCGATCGCCGCCGGCTCCAGCCCGGGCAGGCCGACCGCCTCGCGCCAATAGTCGAACGCCTCGGGCAGATCGCGGTGCAGCAATACGGTCGCGTCCTTGAGCTGCGCCGGACGCGTCAGCGCCCGCGCGCTCCTGTCGCCGACCGCCACCACGCGGTTCGCGCCCAGCTTCACGCTGTACAGGGACTCGTCCACCTCCTTGGCGAGCGCGATCGCCGCATCCAGCCCCTCGTCCAGCCGGGTGACCGCGTGCGGGCGGGTGTCGAGCTCGACATGCAGGTCCGGATGCAAGGCGCGCAGCGCGCCGAGCCGCGGCATCAATTTGTGCGACGCGAAGAGCGGCAGCACGGCGAGCTTCAGCCGCATCAGCTCGCTCTGCCCGGCGGCCCGCTCCATGGCATGGCCGAGCTCCTCGAGCGCGGGGCCGATCTCGGCCAGCAATTGCGCGCCGTCCGGGTTGAGCAAGACCGCCTGGTGACGCCGATCGAAGAGCGGCTTGCCGACGAACCGCTCCAGCGCCTGCACGCGGCGGGACAAAGCGGGGGAGGACAAAGCGAGCGATTCGGCCGCCGCCTTGATCGAGCCCAGCCGCGCCGTCTGGACAAAAGCTTCCACGGCGGTGAGGGGCGGCAGGCGTTTCATTGCGCGAACCGCGGCGGACATGGGCTAATTTGTGCGGCGCACATCATCACCTCCTGCCTCATTCGGCGGTTTTCCGCCGATTCCTGATTGCATTACACGCAATCACGAATGACTTCTTCGCACTTGCACAAAACCTTCGCAAGCGCAAAAAAGGACCTGCCTTTCAGGCATCCTCTCCTAAAAACTTTCAAAGGGTCGGTCCTCGGACCGGCCCTCTTTTTTTGCCTGGGCCTTGTCGACCCTGACGGCCTCGTCCGCGACCGGCCGGCAGCGGACCATCCGCTCATGCGCTGGAACAGGCCGGAGCCGCCTCTCGCCCCACGGCGACGATGGGTGGAAAGCGGACCCGGGTGCGCTACGAAGGGACAGGAGGACCGACCTTGCCCGACTTCACCATTCGTCCGCTCGCGGATGACGCCGACCGCGCGTTCGCCCGGGAGATGAACGGCCGTCTGACCGGCGTGATCGCCGCGCCGGCGCATTCCGGCGAAGATGTTGCCGCCTTTCAGGATCGCTTCACCGCCTCGGCATGGCAGCCGGAAGGCGGAGCAGGCGCGACGTTCGTCGCCGCCGACGCGGACGGCCGGCGGCTCGGCTATGTCAATGTCCGGGAAGGCTTGGATGAACTCGCCGATGAGAAATGCGGCTATGTCGCGCTGCTGGCCGTCGCGGCCGACGCCGAAGGCACGGGCGTGGGACAGGCGCTGGTGCGGGAAGCCGAGCGATGGGCGGGGGAGATGGGCTATAGCCGCCTCGCCCTGGACGTCTTCGCAACGCGCGGGGGCGACTTTTCTACGAGAAGGCCGGCTTCCGACCCGAAACTCTCCGACTGATCAAGCGCCTCTGACGGGAGCGGAGCCATGCCAAGCGTCCGCAACGGGTCGATAACCCCGGCAGCTTTCGACCCATTGCGGACACGTATGAATGTCTCAACGGTATCGTCGCGGATCACATGGCCCTCCCAATGGGCCAGTTTCTGGCTGTGGCAGCACCAGATGAAATCGGCGTCCGAGCTGGCTTTTCGGCCTCCCGTTGGGTCTCGTCATAATAGGCGACGACCTCGATCGCCCGGGATGAATCCGGTCGGTCACGGTTGAGTTCGGGAACCGCATGTTCGGGATCGTGAAAGCGAAGGCGGCGTTCACGAAGCGCGTCGTCGCGACGGAATAGGCTGGGGTTGGGATGACAGCAGAGGCCATGAGCCCGCTCCTTGCCAAAGGACAGCGAGGTCGCCGCGGGTCTCGCGCCGGAGACCCGCGACGCCGTTGTCGCCATGCCCTTACCTGTTAGGCTTGTCGCGGGCCTGGGTGAGGGCCGACGCCGCGGCAGACTTTGCCGCAGCCGATGACCGAGGATCGCTCAGCACCTTGCCAGCGGCGCTGGCGGCACGGGGCGAGGTGGTTTCATTCCGACCTTTTGCCATTTCAGTTCACTCCAAAGGTAGCGGCAAAGCGCCGCCGAATTTTCACATGGCGCCTCGGGCCGATTCGCGCAAGAACATTGTTCCCATTTTGGGAGCATTGATCTTGACATAGCTTCTCCGCTATGCCATTTAGATGCGTGTGATCACCAAGGGTCGGCTGCAAGCCTATTGGCAGCAACCAGGCCGGGAAGGCTCCAAGGAGCCTCTCCAAGCTTGGTATGCCGAGGCCAAGGCCGCGACCTGGAAGGCGCCAGCGGACATCAAGGCGCGCTATCGGTCCGCCAGCTTCGTTGCGGACAACCGGGTGATCTTCAACATCGGCGGCAACAAGCACCGGCTCGTGGTTCATGTGAACTACGCGCTGGGAATAGTGTTGATAAAGTTCGTGGGATCACATGAAGAATATGATGCGATCGACGCGACGTCTGTCGGCGGAGGGAAGACATGACGGCAGCCACCTTGCGGCCCATCCGCAGCGAAGCGGATTATGCCGCCAGTCTCGCACGGATTGAGGACATTATAGACGCCCTGCCGGGGACGGCGGAGGCCGACGAGCTTGAAATCCTGGCGACGCTCGTCGAGCGTTACGAGGAGGCGCTGTTCCCGATCGAGGCGCCGACGCCGCTCGCCGCGATCCGCTTTCGCATGGAGCAGCAGGAGCTGACCCCGCGCCATCTCGAACCATACATCGGCTCGCGCGCCCGCGTGTCGGAAGTGCTGAGCGGAACGCGCCCGCTCTCGATCGATATGATCAGGGCGCTGCACCAGCATCTGGGCATTCCAGCCGAGGTGTTGCTCGGCACCGATGACCTTGAGGATCGGCCGCCGCCGGAACTGTCCAAGCCGGCGACCAAGGTGCTGACGCAGCTGAAGCTCATGAAGCCGGCCGAAAGCCTGTCGGCCTTCTTATCGCGTGTCTGCGGTGAAAGCCCGGCGCTTGCGATGCTGCGCAAGACCCGCACTGCCCGCACCAATGCGAAGACGGACTTGGCGGCGCTCCAAGCCTGGTGCGCTGGCGCGATGCTGCGCTCACATGAGATTGCGCTCACCGGGCAATTCGATCCCGCCCGGTTTAACGATCAGGCCATTGGCGCGCTGGTGAGGCTGAGCGTTGAGGCACATGGCCCTCGTCTGGCTCGCGAGCGACTGGCGTCATTGGGTGTGCCCCTTGTGATCTTGCCGCATCTGCCGGGCACGCATTTAGATGGCGCGGCGATGCGCCGTTCGGATGGCGTTCCCATCATTGCTTTGACCTTGCGGCGTGACCGGATCGACAACTTCTGGTTCACGCTCGCGCACGAATGCGTTCACATCTCCCGTCACCTTGGCGACGCCGCGACTGTGATCTTCGACGATCTGGAGATCAGCAGTTCCGAGCAGATCGAGCAGGAGGCCGATGCTGCTGCCGCCGAAGCGCTGATCCCGGCATCGCTCTGGGCCAGTTTTCCGGAGGGTACCTTCAGCAGCAATGCCGACATCGCCGAGCTGGCACGCCGCGCCGGAGTTCATCCCGCGATCGTCGCCGGCCGCTGGCAGATGCGCAACCGGGACTTCAGGAAGTTCTCGAAGCTACTTGGCCATGGTAAAGTCCGTCCGGAATTTCCAGACTTTGCCCGCTAAGCGGAACGGCCGGCATGACAGCCGGCCTGCCTTTTTGATATGGCCTCCCGTTTTCAGTGAATGGCGCCAGCCGCGAGGGCGTCTCGGTTTTCCGAGGGCGGATTCGCTTCGTTATTCATAGTCAGCGGTCGAGCCTGTATTGTGTCCGCTTTCGGGTTCCGGGCTGTACTGGCCGGGTGTCTGCAATGGGCGCAAACCGGACGCCCCCGATAACCCATCCATATCGCCGACCAGCAAGCCAGCGCTCAGTTTGAGCCCGCAGAATCCACATCCCGCCCCTCTTTTCTGCCCTCACCCCGGGCCCCGCATCTCCCCCGTCCCGCGCCCTGTTTCCCCTATCCCAACGCATGGGTCGCGGCTCTTTTCTCCGTCCCGCGCTTTGACGCGGGGGCGCGGCTGCCTATGTGGGGGCGCAAGAGGAGAGCGAAGTGGCCGAGGTCGAAACCAAGTCGAGGAAATTGCAGGTCGCGACGATGCGGCCGGACGATAGCGGCCGGGGCATCGCCCGGCTGCCGCGCGCGATCATGGCGGAGCTCGGCCTGGCCGAGGGCGACGTGATCGAGCTGGCCGGCAAGCGCACCACGCCGGCGCGGGCCGTCGGCCCCTATCCCGAGGACGAGGGGCTGGAGATCATCCGCCTCGACGGCCTGCAGCGCGCCAATGCCGAGATCGGCTCGGGCGATTATGTCGAGATCAGCAAGGCCGATTCGAAGCCGGCCGTACGCGTCGTCTTCGCGCCGGCGCAGAAGAATCTCCGCCTCCAGGGCTCGGCCCATGCACTGAAGCGCAGCTTCGGGATGAAGCCGCTCACCGCCGGCGACGTGGTCGCGACCACCGGCCAGCAGCAGGTGCCGCGCGGCGACATCCCGCCGGAGCTGCGCCAGATGCTGACCGCGCCCGCCTTCGCGCTGCAGGAGATCCGCCTGGTCGTCGTCTCGACCGCGCCCAAGGGCATCGTCCATATCGACGCCAATACCGAGATCGAATTGCTGCCCGAATATACCGAGGCGAAAGAGACGCGCCGCGCCGACGTCACCTATGACGATCTCGGCGGCATGGGCTCGACCATCGACCAGCTGCGCGAGATGGTCGAGCTGCCGCTGCGCTATCCCGAGATTTTCGAGCGGCTCGGCGTCGATCCGCCCAAGGGCGTGCTGCTCCACGGCCCGCCCGGCACCGGCAAGACCCGGCTGGCGCGGGCCGTCGCCAATGAGAGCGACGCGACCTTCCTCCATATCGCCGGCCCCGAGATCATGGGCTCGGCTTATGGCGAGAGCGAGAAGCGCCTGCGCGACATCTTCGAGGAGGCGGCCGCCAACAGCCCCGCGATCATCTTCATCGACGAGATCGATTCGATCGCGCCCAAGCGCGGCCAGGTCACCGGCGAGACCGAGAAGCGGCTCGTCGCGCAATTGCTCACCTTGCTCGACGGCCTCGAGCCGCGGCAGAATCTGATCGTCATCGCCGCCACCAACCGGCCCGAGGCGATCGACGAGGCGCTGCGCCGGCCCGGTCGCTTCGACCGCGAGATCGTGATCGGCGTGCCGGACGAGGGCGGCCGCCGCGAGATATTGGGCATCCACACGCGCGGCATGCCGCTGGCCGCGGACGTCGAGGTGGCGGGCCTCGCCCGGCAGACCTACGGCTTCGTCGGCGCCGATCTCGCCGCTTTGGTCCGCGAGGCGGCGATGGAGGCGGTGCGGCGGATCATGCCCCGGCTCGATCTGGAGGAGGGGACGATCCCGGCCGAGGTGCTCGAGGAATTGTCCGTCACCCGCAAGGATTTCGAGGAGGCGCTGAAGCGCGTGCAGCCGTCGGCGATGCGCGAGGTGATGGTGCAGGCGCCCAATATCGGCTGGGACGATATCGGCGGGGTCGACGATGCGCGCGAGCGGCTGCGCGAGGGCGTCGAGCTGCCGCTCAAGCATCCGGACAGCTTCCGCCGGCTCGGCATCCGCCCGGCCAAGGGCTTCCTGCTCTACGGGCCGCCCGGCACCGGCAAGACGCTCCTGGCGAAGGCGACGGCCCGCGAGGCGGAGGCGAATTTCATCGCCACCAAATCCTCCGACCTGCTCTCCAAATGGTATGGCGAGAGCGAGCAGCAGATCGCCCGGCTGTTCGCCCGCGCCCGCCAGGTCGCGCCGACGGTGATCTTCATCGACGAGCTGGACAGCCTCGTTCCCGCCCGCGGCGGCGGCCTCGGCGAGCCCCAGGTCACCGAACGCGTGGTCAACACCATCCTCGCCGAAATGGACGGCCTCGAGGAACTCCAGTCCGTGGTCGTCATCGCCGCCACCAACCGGCCGAATTTGATCGACCCGGCCTTGCTCCGTCCCGGTCGTTTCGACGAGCTGATCTACGTCTCGGTCCCCGATCAAGCGGGACGCCGGCATATTCTCGGCATCCATACCAAGAACATGCCGCTTGCCGAGGATGTCGACCTGGACGAACTGGCCCGGCGCAGCGAGCGCTTCACCGGCGCCGATCTCGAAGACCTCGTCCGCCGCGCCGGCCTGTTCGCGCTGCGCGGCTCGATCGAGGCCGGGGAGGTCACCATGGCGGAGTTCGAGCGCGCGCTCGGCGAGACCCGCGCCTCGGTTACGCCCGAGATGGAGCTCGAATATCGGAAGATCGAGGAGAATCTGAAGCAGGAGGCGCGCAGCGCCGGCGGCGGCATCGGCTTCATCTCGCCCGGCATGCTCACGCCGCGGGGTTCGAAGGGCTAGACCGGCCCGTTCCGAGCCAGATCCACCCCGCCAGCCCGGCCATCAGGGCGGCGGTGAGCAGGAAGGGCAAAGCAAGGCCGAAGCCGTAGATCCAGACGCCGAGGCCCGGCGCCACGACATAGGCCATGCCGTTCACCGAAGTGACCTGTCCGGCCACGGCATTCTGCTGGTCCGGGCCGACGGCGAGCGAGGCGCCGCTGGTGAAGCCCGGACGGAACAGGCCGAAGCCCATCGAGGCGAGGCCGAAGCCGAGGATCAGGCCGTAGGCGGTGTCCGCGCAGCCGGTGACGACGCAGCCGGCCGCCGCGACCAGCGAGCCCCAGACCACCAGCTGGCGCGGACCCAGGCCGAGCTTTGGGATCAGGCCCCATTGCGCGAGCAGGGAGGCGAGCGCGCCCGCGATCAGCACGATCGCGATCCAGTGCTGGGCCTCGTCGAGCGGGACCCGCAGCCGGTCGATCACCAGGAAGCCGATCACGCTGAGCAGGATCGCCTGGCCGTGGCCGCCGACGAAGCCCATCACCGTCCAGGGCAGGACGCGCGGATCGCGCCAGCGCAGCGGCTCGGGCGCCGCCGGCACCTCGTCGGCCGAGGCGCCGACCTCCGAGCCGCCGATCGACGGATAGGCCACGATCGGCCCCTTCGCTGGATTCTTCGGCGTGTCGTCCGGCAGGCGCAGCACGATCCCGGCCAGCACGACCATGCCGATGCCCGCGAAGACGATCAGCGGCGCCGAGAGGCCGAGCGGCGGGAAGATGAAGAGCGGCGCGATCGCGGGCCCGATGATCGTCCCCAAGCCGAAGGACGAGGCGAGCAGGGCGAGCGCCGACGTGCGCGCCTCCCCGTCGGTGCGCGCCGCGACATAGGCCTGGACGGCCGACGGCGAGGCCGAGCCGAAAATGCCGTAGAAGCTGCGGCCGAGGATGAAGATGGTGAAGACCAAGGTCGCGCCCATCAGCCCGGCGAGACCGAGCGCGAGCGCGCCGCCGCAGATCAGCATCGACATGATGAAGCCGGCAAGCCCCAACCGCATCAGCGCGCGCCGGCCGCGGCGGTCCGCGCGATGCGCCCAGACCGGCGCCATCACCACCCAGGCGATGGCCGAGAGCGAGAAGGCGATCGCCACCCAGAGGTCCGCCACGCCGAGCTGGCGGCCGATCGCGGGCAGCAGCGACTGCATCGCGGTATTGCCGGCCGCGGCGACCAGCATCACCGAGAAGAGCAAGGCGAATCGCTCGCGGGAGAGGCCGAAGCCGCTCATGCGAGGCCTTCGTCGGCTTGGTTAACGTCTCGGGACGACAGCGTTTTCCCCCTCGCGCCGGCGCCGCGCGGGACAACCCTGCGGTGCATGCGCCTTGCCTTTGGAAGGGCAAGCTGGCAACGACCGGGCTTTCCACGAACATCTGGGACAATCATGTCGGCATCCTGGGACGAAGCACGGACCAAGGGGCGTTTCACGCGCAAGGGCAGCGGCAGCCCGCTCTGGCATTTCCTGCGCGGCTTCATCAAGCACCCGATGATGGTCGGCTCGATCTTTCCCTCATCCAAGGCGATGATCGACAAGATGCTCGCCCCGGTCGACTGGACCAATTGCAAATTGTTCGTCGAATATGGCCCCGGCGTCGGCACCTTCACCGAGCACATCCTGCGCCGCATGGCCCCGGACGCCACGCTGATCGCGATCGACACCAATGCGGATTTCATCCGCTATCTGCGCGGCAAGTTCACCGACAACCGCCTGTTCCCGGTGACCGGCTCGGCCGCCGACGTCCGCCAGATCATCGCCGATTGCGGCTTCGACCATGCCGATTACATCCTGTCCGGCCTGCCCTTCTCGACCCTGCCCAACGGTGTCGGCCCCAAGATCGCCGAGGAGACCTGGGACGCGCTTCGCCCGGGCGGCGCCTTCCTGGTCTATCAGTTCAAGCGCCGGGCGCGCGACTATATGGCCGTCCGTTTCAAGCGGATCGACAGCGGCCACGAATGGAAGAACGTTCCGCCCTGCCACCTCTTCTGGGGCTGGAAGGACTGAGCCTTCGGGCGGTCACCCGCCGAACCGGCTCTTCCCGAAATTGAGCCGCCGGGCCACATTATAGTCGGCGGTGGCGACGACGAAATAGCCCAGGGCCCATTTGAGCCGGTTCCAGAGCGTCATGCTCTTGCGATGCTCTTCCGGCAGGATGCGCTTCGAATTGGCGATCTCGCCCTCGACGAAGCGCCGCATCATCGCCGCGAAGACGGGATCGTCGACGCGCAGCATCATCTCCAGATTGAGGTAGAGACTGCGCATGTCGAAATTGGCCGAGCCGATATGGACGACGTCGTCGAGCACGATCAGCTTCGAATGGAGCTTGGTCGGCTGATATTCGTAAATCTGGGCGCCGCGCTTCAGCAGCCGCCAGTAGAGGAAGCGGGCGGCGCCGACCACGAACTGGTGATCGAGCTTGGCGGGGGTCACGATCCGCGTCCGGCCCCGCGCGGCGACGCCGGTCAGCCGCCGCATCATCGACAGGCTCGGCGCGAAATAGGCGACGATCATGTCCAGCCGGGTCGCCTTCATCATGTCGTTCTTCACCGACTTGGCCCAGGGCGACAGCCGCCGCGTCGGGCCGCCGAACAGCCAGTGCAAGGGCCCGTCCTGGACCGAATGGCGGCTCAGCATCCGCCGGAGCCGCCGGATCGAGGCGTCGTCCGTCTCCGCCCAGTCGAACAAAGCGTCGAAATAGCGGACCAGCGGACGCACGCTCGGCCCGTCCACCTCGAGCCCGAGGTCGCGCCAGGCACCCTGCTCGATCGTCCCGAAATAATCGTCCGAGATGTTGAAGCCGCCGATGATCGCCTTCTTGCCGTCGGCGAGGGCGAGCTTCTGGTGGTTGCGGAGCAGATAACGCCGCCCCCAGCGCGGCACGAAGCGGCAGAAGCGCGCCTTCGCATCCTCAAGCGGCTTGAAGAAGCCCTTGGGCGCGGACGAGGCGCCGAAGCCGTCGACGAGCAGGGAGACGGCGACGCCGCGCTCCACCGCCGCGACCAGGGCATCGCGCAGCTTCCGCCCGGCGACGTCGTCCTCCCAGATATAATAGAGCACCCGCAGCGATTCCTCGGCGCCCTCGATCAGCGCGACGAGCGCTTCCAGCCGCTCCGGTCCGTCCGGCAGCAGGGTCAGGCGATTGCCCGCGACCTCCATCGGCCGGATCTTGGGATCCTCGTCGCTCATCTCTCCCGATCAACCTTATGCCCGCCCTGAGGAAAAGCGCCAGCGGTTGAAGGCTTGGCCGGTTCCATTAGGGAGACTCTGTGCCCGTCGCCCGCCTCTCGCTGACCGATTTCCGTTCCTATGCGGACGCCGTGCTCGCCCCGGGCGCCGGCTTCGTCATCCTCACCGGCGAGAACGGGGCGGGGAAGACCAATGTGCTGGAAGCGGTCTCCCTGCTCTCGCCGGGGCGCGGCCTGCGCGGCGCGGCGCTGACCGAGATGGCCCGGCGCGACGGCCCGGGCGGCTTCGCGGTCGGGGCGCGGCTTGACGAGATCGACATCGGCACCGGCGCCACCGCCGCCGCGCCGGAGCGGCGGCAGGTCAGGATCAACGGCGCGGCGGCGTCCGCCAATTCGCTGTCCGAATGGCTGTCCGTCCTCTGGCTGACCCCCGCCATGGACCGGCTCTTCGCCGAGGCCGCATCGGGGCGGCGGCGTTTCCTCGACCGGCTCGTGCTCGCGCTCCGTCCTGACCATGCCACGCACAGCGCCCGCTACGACGCCGCGATGCGGGCGCGGAACAAATTGCTCGCCGAGGAGGGGACGTGGGACGAGGCCTGGCTCGCCGCCCTCGAGGCGCGCATGGCCGAGCATGGCGCCGCCATCGCCGAGGCCCGGGCCGTCACCGTCGCCGCGCTCGCCGCCCGGCTGGAGGCGGCGCCCGAAGGCCCCTTCGCCCGCGCCCTGATCGCGCTGGAGGGCGGCGACCCCGCCGACCTCGCCGCCGCCCGCGCCCGCGACGCCGCCGCCGGCCGCACCCTTGCCGGCCCGCACCGCGCCGATCTCCTGGTGACCCACGCGGCCAAAAGCCAGCCGGCTTCGCTCTGCTCGACCGGGGAACAGAAGGCACTGCTCATCGGCCTGATCCTCGCCCATGCCGAGCTGGTCGCCGCGCGTACCGGCCGCCGCCCGATCCTGCTGCTCGACGAGGTCGCGGCGCATCTCGATCCCTCCCGCCGCGCCGCTCTGTTCGCGCGCCTGGCCGAAGCCGGGGGGCAGGTCTGGATGACGGGCACCGAAACCGCCTTGTTCGACGGGGTCGGCGACGCGACCCGTTTCACCGTCGCCGACGGCCGCATCACCTGACCGCCGGCGGGCGCCCGCGAATGACCCAAAGGTGACAAATGACACGAATGTCACATGGAATCGCCGGGGGTCTTCTCCCGCAGCGGGCCCATCGGGGCATGAGAAAAAAGCGGAAGAAGACCTCCGCGCGCTGATCGACCATGAAAAGAGCCGGCGCGCCCGAGCGAGCGCGCGGAGCAGGCTGACAGACGAAATCCTACATTGGAAGGGCCGCCATCTCCGCTGAACGCGGGCTTTCCATGCCTCTCAGATTCGGTTCACCCGGCCGGGTCCATTGCGGCGCCGTGCAACGACCAGGGAGTATCGTCATGCGTAAATTGCTTCTGACCGGCGCCGTCGCGACGGCCGCCATCTTCGCCGCCTCCGCTTCCGCCCAGCAGCGTTGGGAACGCAGCCCGGTGGGACACGGCCCGGGCGTCGAACGCGGCGATCGGGAGAGCGGCTGGAGCCGCAGCGAGATGCGCGCCTATGGCTTCCGCCAGACTCCGCAGGGCGCCCGCGCCACCATGCAGGGCGACGTGCTGTTCGCGACCGACAGCGACGTGCTCCATCCCGGCGCGGTCGCCCGCCTGCGCCCGCTCGCCCGCTATCTGCGCGCCAATCCTGGCGTCCGCGTCGCGATCGACGGCCATACGGATTCGCGCGGCAGCGACGCGCACAACCAGGATCTGTCCGAACGCCGCGCCGAGAGCGTGCGCGAGGCGCTGGGCGATATGGGCGTCCGCCACGCCCGCTTCCGGGTGCGCGGCCATGGCGAGGACAGCCCGACCGCGTCCAATGCGAGCGCCGAGGGCATGCGCCTGAACCGCCGCGTCGAGATCACCCTGCTCGGCCGCCGCGCCAGCGAGTTCTGAGACGTGCTGCCCCGTCCCTGCTAGCGCGCGGACGGGGCCAGGCCGGCCAGCCAGTTCAGCACCTCGCTTTGCAGCCGGATCCGCCGATCCGACCAGCCATGGTCGGTCGCGACATGGACCGCGCCGACCCGGCCGCCGGCGCCGCGCACCAAAGTCGCCAGCGCCTCGGACTCAGGCGCCAGGCCGTCGTCCGAGCTCAGCACCAAAAGCGGCAGGCGGGCGAGCCCCGACGCGGCCCGCGCCCAATCGAAGGCGTCGGCATTCGCGGTCAGCTCATCCGCCATGCTCTCCGCCGTCACCCCGGCCAGGGTCTCCATATTGTCGGCGGCAAGCGCGACGAGGGCGCTGCGGGACAGCCGGCCGACCGCGCCCATATTGGCGGCGGAGATCAGGATGGCGCCGGCCAGCGCCGGATCGCGCGCCGCGGTCAGCGCCGTCGCCCAGCCGCCCATCGAATAGCCGCCGAGCACGATGCGGCGCGGATCCACGCCCAGCCGGGCGGCATGGGCGGGATCGCGCAGGAAAGCGAGCACCGCCCGCGCATCCTCCAGATTGCCGGCGAAGCTGAACCGCCCGGGGCTGCCCCAGGAGCCGCGATAGTTGAAGGTCACCGCATGCCAGCCCGCGCGCCGCGCCGCCTGGGCAAGGTCCAGATTCTTCTCATTGCCCGGCAGGCCGTGCATCAGCACCAGCGTGGGGCGCGGACCGGCGCCGGCGGCGAGATAGGCGATGCCGTTGATCGCGACCCCGCCCGACGGGATGTGAAGCACCTCCATGCGCGCCGGATGCGCCGCGTCGCGGGGCGGATCGGTGGAGATGGCGGGCGGCGATCCCGCCTGCGCCAGGAGGGGTCGGGGCCCGCCGAGCAAGGCGCCGGCCGCCAGCGCGCCGCCGCCCAGAAGCAGCCGTCTCCGGCTCAAATCCCCGCGCATCCCCACTCCTTTCCCGTCGCTCGCCCGAGGCACCAGCCTGACCGATGAGACGCGCCCCCGCAAGCCGCCGAATCTCCGGTTTTTCCTTGGGTTTCGCCCCCCGATTCCCTATATGCTCGCTATGACAGACACCCCCAATGACAACAGCTACGGCGCCGATTCCATCAAGGTGCTGAAAGGCCTCGACGCGGTCCGCAAGCGGCCGGGCATGTATATCGGCGATACGGACGACGGCTCCGGCCTCCACCACATGGTGTTCGAGGTGTCCGACAATGCGATCGACGAGGCGCTGGCCGGCCATTGCGACCGGATCCTGATCACCCTGAACCCCGACGGCTCGGTTTCGGTCGAGGACAATGGCCGCGGCATCCCGACCGACATCCACCCCGAGGAGGGCGTGTCGGCGGCCGAGGTGATCATGACCCAGCTCCATGCCGGGGGGAAGTTCGAGAATACGTCGGACGACAATGCCTATAAGGTTTCGGGCGGCCTGCACGGCGTCGGCGTCTCCGTCGTCAACGCGCTCTCCGAGACGCTGGATCTCACCGTCTGGCGCAACGGCGAGGAGCATTGGATGCGCTTCCGTCACGGGGATGCCGAGAATCCGCTGAAGGTCGTCGGCCCCGCGCCGGCGGGCAAGAAGGGCACGAAGGTCACTTTCCTGCCCAGCCCCGAGACGTTCAAGATCACCGAGTTCAACTTCGAGACGCTCGAGCACCGCTTCCGCGAGCTCGCCTTTCTGAACAGCGGCGTCCGCCTGATCCTCACCGACGCGCGGCACGAGGAGGAGAAGAGCGTCGAGCTTTATTATGAGGGCGGCATCGCCGCCTTCGTGAAATGGCTGGACCGCGCCAAGACCGCCCTGATCCCGGAGCCGATCTCGGTGACCGGCCAGCGCGACGATATCGGCATCGAGGTCGCGCTCGAGTGGAACGACAGCTATTACGAGCAGGTCCTCTGCTTCACCAACAACATCCCGCAGCGCGACGGCGGCACCCATCTCGCCGCCTTCCGCGCCGCGCTCACGCGCACGCTCAACAATTATGCCGAGAAGAGCGGCATCATGAAGCGCGAGAAGGTGAACCTCACCGGCGAGGACATGCGCGAGGGGCTGACCGCGATCGTCTCGGTGAAATTGCCCGACCCCAAATTCGGCTCGCAGACCAAGGACAAGCTCGTCTCCTCCGAGGTCCGTCAGCCGCTGGAAAGCCTGATGGCCGACAAGATGGCGGAATGGCTGGAGGAGAATCCCGGCCACGCCAAGACCATCATCCAGAAGATCATCGACGCCGCCGCGGCGCGCGAGGCGGCCCGCAAGGCGCGCGAGGCCAGCCGCAAGTCGGTGCTCGGCATCGCCTCCCTGCCCGGCAAGCTCGCCGACTGCCAGGAGAAGGACCCGGCCAAGTCGGAGCTGTTCCTGGTCGAGGGCGACAGCGCCGGCGGCTCCGCCAAGCAGGGCCGCAACCGCGAGATCCAGGCGATCCTGCCGCTCAAGGGCAAGATCCTCAACGTCGAGCGCGCCCGTTTCGACCGGATGCTCTCCTCCAAGGAGGTCGGCACCCTGATCCAGGCGATGGGCACGGGCATCGGCCGCGACGATTTCAACATCGACAAATTGCGCTACCACAAGATCGTCATCATGACGGACGCCGACGTGGACGGCGCCCACATCCGGACGTTGCTGCTGACCTTCTTCTACCGGCAGATGCCGGAGATCATCGAGCGCGGACATCTCTACATCGCCCAGCCGCCGCTCTACAAAGTCGCGAAGGGCTGGTCCGAGGTCTATCTCAAGGACAATAACGCCCTCGACGATTATCTGCTCGATGCCGGCGTCGGCCTCACCGCGCTGGAGACGCCGGCCGGGCCGCGCTCGGGCGAGGACCTGCGCGCGCTCGCCGACCACGCGCGCAAGGTGCGATCGCTCATGGCCTATGTCCCGCGCCGCTACGATCCGGCGATCATCGAGGCGCTCGCGCTGACCGGCGCGCTCAACCCGAACCTGTCCGACCGGGCCGGCGCCGTCGCCTTCACCGCCGAATGGCTCAACGCGGTGGACGAGGAAGGCCAGTGGACCGGCGAGCTCGGCGCGGACGGCGATTATGTGCTCCGCCGGCTCTGGCGCGGAGTCACCGACCATCATGTCATCGACCACAAGTTCCTCGCCTCGGCTGAGGCGCGCAAGCTGCACGGCCTCGCCGCGCCGGAGGCGGAGACCTATGCGGGCGCCGCGCGCCTCGTGTCGCTGCGCGGCTCCTCGGTCGCGACCGAGCCGCAGGAGGAGGCCGAGGAGAATGAAGGCGGCGCGGTCAAGGCCCAGATTCCCGATCCCCGCGGCGCGCTGGTCACCCGGCCCACCCAATTGCTCGATGCGGTGCTGGCCGCGGGCCGCAAGGGACTGGCCGTGCAGCGCTACAAGGGCCTCGGCGAGATGAATGCCGAGCAGCTCTGGGAGACGACGCTCGATCCGACCAACCGCGCCCTGCTGCAGGTGGAAGTCTCGCAGGCGGATGTCGCCGACGAGATCTTCACCCGCCTGATGGGCGACGTCGTCGAGCCCCGCCGCGACTTCATCCAGGAGAATGCGCTGAACGTGGCGAACCTGGACGTCTAGGACAGAGCCGGGGCGGGGTCCCACCAGCCGGCCGGATCGGCGGGCAGCGGGATCGAAAGCCCGCTGAATCTGGCGAGGGCGGCGCGTGGCTCGTCCATGTTCAGAAGCGTCAGAGTGAGCCGGAGCTCCGTTCCTTCCGGGGTCGCGGGCGCGCGCCGCCACCAATCGGCGATCGCGGACGCCAGCCGCGCCTTCAGGTCCGCCAGGCGCTCCGCCTCCGGTCCGATCGCGATCGGCGGCAGCAGCAGGACCGGGAAGTCGGTGCCGATGCCGTCCCCGAGCGGGGTGTGCAACTCCACTTCGACCTCGAGCCCGTAGGCGGAGGTGGGCGAGTCGCCGAGCGGCGCGAAAATCCGGTCCAGGCCCGCGGCCAGCGTCCGGTCGGGGGCATCCGGCGCCCTTGCCGCCCAGTCCAGGCGGGGCGTGACGGCGGGACTGGCGACGACCGGCCCATCCTGGATGAAAGCGGGATTGGTGATGCCGGTCCCGGCCAGCTGGAGATTGCGGCGCACGCGGCAAGCGAGCCGCGCCGCGCGCGCGTCCGGCAGGCGGAAGCCCGGCATGGAGAGCCGCAGCGGCGCGACCGGCGCGACCGGCAGGTAGCGGCCGGTCGTGCCCTCCCCCGTCGGGCGCGCATAGCCCGCGAGCGTCGGCCAGGGCGGCAATGCGCCGGACGCGTCCGCGCATCGGGTCAGCGACAGCGCCTCGGCTTCGAAGTCGATCCGATAGCGGCAATCCGGCAGCGGCGCCGCGTCCGCCGGCGAATCCGGCGCCTCCCACCGGGGCAGTGCCTCGGCCACCGCCGCGGCGAGCGCCGCCGCCCGGTCCAGCTGTCCGGGCTCCGGGGTCCCGCCGACCTCCGCCCGCCCGGCCTCGAAGCGCAGGAAGTGGGCCAGCGCGTCGAACAGATTGCCGGGTTCGGCCCAAGCCGCCGGCGCCGGCACGTCGCCGGCGAGCGCGAGCTCCAGCCGGTCCCCGGGCACCGCCATGATCTGCAGATCCGCCTCGAGCGCCCAGGCCAATGCCTCGGCCATCGTCGCCGCATCCGCGACGCCGGGTACGGCCCGGACTTCGAGCACGATTGGGGCCGATGCCGGCAGCGGTTGCGGCACCGCCAGCGGGCCGATCTCGCCAAGGCCGAAATCCGCTTCGCCGGGCAGCAGCAGGTGCAGCGGCGCCGTGGCGGTGCCGTCCTCCAGCCACGCCGCTTCGAACCGCGCCGCGAAAGCGCGCCGCGCCGGCCCATCCCCGGCCGGCGGAATGGCGATGGCGAGCTGCCGGAGACCGGCCGCCAGCGAGATGGCGGCCGGGCCTGGCGCCGCGCCGCCGCCGGCCCCGATGGGCGTTATCGCCCCGCCATGCAGCACCAGCGCCGGATCGGCCTCCGCCGCGCCGCGTCCGACCGAAACGGTGAGCCCAAATGCCGCGGTGCAGGCAAGATCGGCGGCCAGCGCCTGCGCGAAAACGGCGCGGATGAGCGCCTCTTCCGTCTCGTCCACGGCCGGGCCGATGGGGGCGAGCCGCGCCGCCAGGCCCTGCGCGAGCAGCGCCCGCGTGGCGGCAAGGCTGTCGGCGGCGGCCGGGGAGGCGGCCGCGGCCGCCGCGGCCAGCCGCTCCACCGCCGCGACATAGGCTGCCCACCATTGATCGAGGTCGACCCCGATGTAGCGGATGACCTCGCCGGAGACCGGATCGACGATGCCGCCCTCGATCGGGCGCTTGGCCAGCGGCGGGAGCGCGAACCATGACGGCGGCGCGCCGGTGGCGGCCAGGCCGATCCCCCCGGTCGCGCTGGCCCGCGCGCACCACAAAGCGGGGGCGCCGTCCAGCTGGCGAGCCGCGAGCTTCAGCGTGCCGCCGGCGCCGTCCAAGCCACGCCAGGCCGCCTCGAACGCGGCCGCGAACTCCCGCAGCGCCTCGGCCTGTCCCGCCGGCAGCCCGGGCGCCGCGACGAGCCGGCCGCCCGCGCCGAGATCGAGCGCGACCTCGAGGGCAAACAGATCGGCGGGCAGCGCCGCCACGTTGCTCCGCGGCAGCAGGATTTCGAGCGCCAGCGAGGCGGTGGCGCCCAGCGCGCCGCGCGCCGCGACGAAACCGGCCACGCGCCGGCCGATGCCGGTCCCATCGGCCGAGAGGGTCAGCGGCGCGGGCGCGCAGGTCGCATGAAGCGCGATCTCCTCCGGCACGAGCGGCGGGGCGACGTCCGCTACGGGCACGGGATCGAAGCGGAGCACGAGCCGCAGCAGCGCCCCGCCCTCAGCGCGTTCGAAACCATATTCCGCCCACATTCCAAGGATTTGCTGCTGCGCCATTCGCCCTGCCTAGGTGCCGCCACGGCCCTTGGCAATCGTGCGCCTCGGCCTAAGGCGGGGCAAGCGAAACCGGCTCCACCCTTTCGAAGGAAGGAGCCGGTCCGACCTTAATCGTTGTCGACGGACGCCAGCCGCCGCCGCTCCGCCAACCGGGTCAGGCTCAGAAACTCCCGCCGCAGGCCGTTGCCGCCGGCACCGCGCTCCGCCAACGCGCGGGCGTCGGCGAAGCTGAAGCCGGCGAGATTGCTGTCGCCCCTGAGCAGCTGGCCGTAGGCCGCCACGGCCACCGCGAAGGCTGTGTCGCCGGTCGGGGCCCGGGCGGTGCGGATCAGAGCGGCGCGCACCGGCTGCTCGATTAGGCGCGACTGGTCCTGGCCCGGCAGTTTGTAGCGCAGCCTGAGGAAGGCGAGCTCGCCATTGTCGTCGCCGATAGCGCGGCGCTGATTGCCCTCGTAGCGGCGCTGCGGCAGCCAGCCGCGGCCGCCCACCGGCACCAGCTCGTAGATCGCGGTGACCTGGTGGCCGGCGCCGATATCGCCGGCATCGACCGCGTCATTGTCGAAATCCTCCTCGCGCAGCGCCCGGTTCTCGTAGCCGATCAGCCGGTACTCGGCGACATAGGTCGGGTTGAACTCCACCTGGATCTTCACGTCATGGGCGATGGTGAAGAGCGTCGAGCTGAGCTCGTCGTCCAGCACCTTCTGGGCTTCCCGCGGGCTGTCGATATAGGCGTAATTGCCGTTCCCGTGATCGGCGATCTGCTCCATCATCGCCTCGTTGTAATTGCCCGTGCCGAAGCCGAGCGTGGTCAGGGTGATCCCGTCCTCCCGCTGCCGTTCGACCAGGTTGATCAGCGCCGCATTGTTGGTGACGCCGACGTTGAAGTCGCCGTCCGTGGCGAGGATGACGCGGTTGATGCCGCCCTCGACCATGTTCCGCCGGGCGACGTCATAGGCGAGCTGGATGCCCTGCGCGCCCGCGGTCGAGCCGCCGGCCTGCAGCTCCTTGAGCGATTCGACGATGGCGTGGCGGTTCGAGGTCGGCTGCAGCACCACGCCCGCGGCGCCGGCATAGACGACGATCGAGACCCGGTCGCGCGGGGACAGCCGGTCGGCGAGCAGGGCCAGCGAGCATTGCACGAGCGGGAGCTTGTCCGGCGCGTTCATCGAGCCCGAGACGTCGACCAGGAAGACGAGGTTCGCCGCCGGCCGCTGGCTGCGGTTGAGATCGTAGCCGCGCAGGCCGACGCGGAGCAGCCGCGTTTCCGGATTCCAGGGCGTGGTGGTCATGTCCGCATTGACGCTGAACGGCCGCGAGCGATCCTGCGGCAGCGGATAATCGTAGCGGAAATAGTTGATCAGCTCCTCGGTGCGCACGGCGCCCTCGGGCGGCATCTGGCCCTGGTTGAGCATGCGGCGCACGTTGGAATAGGCGCCGGTATCGACGTCGACCGAGAAGGTGGAGACGGGCTGGTCGGCGACCGCCTGGACCGCCGCGACCTCGCGGCCGTCATAGCGCTCGCGATTCTCGGGCGATGGGATGTATTGCGCCGGCGGCAGGCGCCGGCCGTTGGGCGCCACGATGGTCCCGTTGGGCTGCGGGACGCGCTGCCCCGTCACCGCGATATTGTCCCGCGCGCGCTGCTCCGTCTGGGGCGCCGGCGGCGCGTAGGAAATGGGCGGCGGCGGAGGCGGCGGCGCGGGCGGTGCATTGACGAAGCCGCCCACCCGGTTCTGGACCCGGCCACGGCCGTAACCGGCGCGGTCCATGGCATATTCGCCGTCCGCCCGCAGGAAGGGGGCGCAACGGGCGTCGGGATCGCTGTCGGGCGGCGGGATGCGCCGGGCGCGCGACCCGCTCTGGGCATCGGCCGGGGCGGGCCCGATGGGGGCCGGGGGAAGGCCCGTCAGGATCAGGGCCGTCATCGAAAGCATGCCGACAAAACGCATCACATCCTCCTCTCCGCAAGGCAGATGTGACAAAATCACATGAATGCGACTGAATGGGATATGAATTGGGCGCAGGCCCGAAACGAAAGGCGGGTCAGGCCTTGATCGCGCGCTGCACGCGCATCCGGTCGAGCCAGCCGAGATCGCCCTCGTTGAGCCCCGCGATCGTGCTGGGACCGAGGCCGTAGAGACCGGCCAGCAGGTCTTGCCGGTCCTCCGGTTTCGCCCGGGCGAAGGCGGCGGTCACGGCGCGCAGCAACTCGCGTTTCTTCCAGAGCTGCTTCGCCTCGGCCTCGAACAGATCGTGCAACGCGCCCGCCGAGAAATCGCGCTGCCGGGTCAGCAGCATCGCGGTCTTCACCGCGTCGCCCAGCGTCCGCCCGGTCACCGGATGGACGAAACCGCCGCGCAGGCCGAGCTTGGCGACTCGCGCCCCGCCCAGCCGCCAGAAGGCCGCGAAATCGCCGCCATAAGGGAGCGGCCGCACCCAGACATGCTCGCCCTCGCTGGCGCCGTTCTTCCAGCCCCGCGCCGCGACATAGGCGTCGAGCCGCGCGCCCGCCTCGGCATCGGGCTGGACCCGATCGGAGATCATGACGTCGCCGACCACCAGCCGGTCCGCGGCCAGCGGGATGCACTGCATGAAGCGAAGCGCGCCGTCCTGCGCGACGTTGGCGTCGATCAGCACGGGCCGGTCGACCTTGTGCGGCGCGGCGAAGACATATTCGCGCTCCAGCCGCGCCTCGTAGAGCAGCTCGAGCGTGGCGATGGCGGCGGGGCCGCGCGCGTCGATCGCGCCTTCCGCCTTGATCTCCTCGCCGCCGTCGAGGACGAGCGCATCCTCGCGCACCGCCACCACCTTGGTGCCGAGCCGATATTGCTTCGGTTCGAGCGTCTCGACCAAGGCCCGGTGCAGGTCGATCGCGCCGAAGCCGCTCCAGTCGATCCGGAGGTTCCGGTTCATGCCCGGAAAGGAAAGATAGATGCCGGGCCAGCGGGCGATCGCCTCGGCGCCGATCAGGCCGGCACCGTCGCTGCCCAACTCGGCGTCGGAGAAGGTCCGGATGCCGGTGCCGCCGAAGGTCTCGGCCTCCTCGATGACCAGCAGCGGCACGTCGGGCCGGTGGCGCGCCATGGCGAGCGCGGCCAGGGCGCCGGCCAGGCCGCCCCCCGCAATCACGATTCCGTCCCGCCTTCCCCGCGCCATAGCCTCCGCCTTTAGCCCGAACCCGCCCCGCGACGCCATGTCCGCGGCCGGGGGGCCTCATTTTGGGACTGTCGGCCGCCCCCTGATGAATGATAAGCACAAAGCGTGAACGACGAGATGCCGCCCAATTCCGCCGAGCGCAAGGATCCTCCGCCGCAACGCAAGATCATCCATGTCGACATGGACGCCTTCTATGCCTCGGTCGAGCAGCGCGACAATCCGGAGCTGAGGGGCAAGCCGGTGGCGGTGGGCGGGCAGGTGCGCGGCGTGGTCGCCGCCGCCAGCTACGAGGCCCGCAAATATGGCGTGCGCTCGGCCATGCCCTCGGTCACCGCCAAGCGGCGCTGCCCGGACCTGGTCTTCGTGAAGCCGCGCTTCGAGGCCTATCGCGAGGTTTCGCTCCAGATCCGCGCCATCTTCGCCGACTATACGCCGCTGATCGAGCCGCTCAGCCTGGACGAGGCCTATCTCGACGTCACCGAGGATCTGAAGGGCATCGGCATCGCCACCATCATCGCGCAGGAGATCCGCGCCCGGATCAGGGCCGAGACCGGGCTCACCGCCTCGGCCGGCGTCTCCTACAACAAGTTCATCGCCAAGCTGGCGTCGGACCAGAACAAGCCGGACGGCCTGTGCGTGATCCCGCCCGCGAAGGGCGAGGCCTTCGTCGCGACCCTGCCGGTCTCCCGCTTCCACGGCATCGGCCCCAAGACGGCGGAGAAGATGGCGCGGCTCGGCATCCAGACCGGGGCGGACCTCCGCGCGCAGAGCCTTCCCTTCCTCGCACACAATTTCGGCAGTTCGGGCGATTATTATTACAATCTCGCCCGCGGCATCTGCCACCGGCAGGTGAAGCCCAACCGGCCGTGGAAGTCGATCGGCGCCGAGGACACGTTCATGACGGACCTCACCGACGAGGCGGCCCTGATCGCGGAGCTGGACCGGATCAGCCAGACCGTCTGGCGGCGCATCGCCGAGAAAGGGATCAAGGGCCGGACAGTGACGCTGAAGGTCAAGTTTCACGACTTCCAGATCCTGACCCGCGCCAGAAGCCTCGACCGCGCCGTCGCCGGCCGCGAGGAATTCCTGGAGATGGGCGTCGCCCTGCTCCGCACCTTGCTCCCGGTCGCCAAGGGCATCCGCCTGCTCGGCCTCACCCTCTCCAACCTCACCGAAGGCGGCGAGCGCGGCGACGGGGATCCCGCCGAGCTGACCCTGGCCTTGCCGCTGCCGGCCTGACGCCCGGACCGGCGGCCGAAGCGCAAATCAGGCGAAGCGCTCGCGGAGCTTCAGCATGGCCAGCGCCGCCTTCGCCGCCTCGCCGCCCTTGTCCTTCTCGTCCGGGCGGGCGCGGGCGAGCGCCTGCGCCTCATTCTCGACGGTGAGAATGCCGTTGCCGATGGCGAGGCCGTCGAGGCTGAGCGCCATCAGGGCGCGGGCGCTCTCGCCGGCCACGATCTCGAAATGATAGGTCTCGCCGCGAATCACCACGCCGAGCGCGACATAGGCGTCATAGGCGCCGCTCTCCGCCGCAAGCGCGATCGCGCCGGGCACTTCCAGCGCGCCCGGCACGGTGACGGTCTCGTGAGCGTGGCCCGCGGCCTCGATCGCCGCGCGGGTGCCGGCCAGCAGCAAATCGTTCAGATGGGCGTAGAAGCGCGCCTCGACGATCAGGATCGTCGCCATCTCAATTCTCCCCGCCCGGAATCGGCCGCTCGCCGACGATGGCGAGGCCGTAGCCGGCGAGCGCGACCGGCGTGTGATGGCTGTTGGTGAGCAGGATCATGTCGTGCACGCCGAGCTCGGCGAGGATCTGCGCGCCGACGCCATAATCGCGCAATTGCTCGCTGTCCGTCTCGCTGGCCGTCCCGGCACGGATCCGGAGCGCCTGCGAGAGCCCGCCGGGAACGGGCCGGTTGATGACCACGATCGCGCCCCCGCCCTCCTCGGCGATGGTCCGCATCGCCCCTTCGAGCAGGCCGCCACGCGCGCCCTCCTCGGCGAAGGTGTCGGAGAGGATCGAGAGAGCGTGCATCCGCACCAGCGTCGGCTTCTCCGGATCGACCCGGCCCTTCACCAAAGCGATCTGCTCCAGGCCCGAAGCCTTGTTGAGGAAGGTCTTCGCCGTCCAGGTCCCGCCCCAGCGGCTTTCGAACTGCGCCTCGGCGGTCTGCTCGACCAGCCGGTCCTTGCGCAGGCGATAGGCGATCAGATCGCGGATCGTGCCGATGCGGAGATTGTGGAGCTGGGCGAAGGCGAAGAGCTCGTCCATCCGCGCCATCGTGCCGTCGTCCGACATGATCTCGCAGATCACGCCCGAGGGATTGAGGCCGGCAAGCCGGGCCACGTCCACGGCCGCCTCGGTATGGCCGGCGCGGACCAGCACGCCGCCCTCGCGCGCGGTGAGCGGGAAGACATGGCCGGGCGAGACGATATGCTCCGGCCCCTTGCCCGCGTCGATCGCGACCGAGATGGTCCGCGCCCGGTCGGCGGCGGAAATGCCCGTGGTGACGCCCTCCTTCGCCTCGATCGAGGCGGTGAAGGCGGTCTCCATCCGCGTGCCGTTGGTCCGGCTCATCGGCTGCAAGGCGAGCTGGTCGACCCGCTCCTTGGACAAAGCCAGGCAGATCAAGCCGCGGCCATGCTTGGCCATGAAGTTGATCGCGTCCGGCGTCGCCATCTGGGCGGGGATGACGAGATCGCCCTCATTCTCCCGGTCCTCGTCGTCGACCAGGATGAACATGCGCCCGTTGCGCGCCTCGTCGATGATCTGCTCGGCCGACGCCATGACGCCGCGCGCGCCGCCGGCGAGGAACTTCTCCAGCTTCAGGAGGGTCTCGGCGGTCGGATTCCAGTCTTCGTCCCCCAATTTGCGCAGGCTGTTGGGGTGGAGGCCGGCGGCGCGGGCGAGGCCGGCGCGGCTCATTTCGCCATTGGCGACCATGTCGCAGAGGCGGTCGATCAGGATGGTGCTCATCCGTGCGGGATATCACACTGCAATGTGATGTGCCATTGCGAAAATCACATCGTGGCGTTGCGCGCTTCGAGCATGCGGCCGAGATAGCGGGCCAATATGTCGATTTCTATGTTCAGCCGGTCGCCGGGCTTCACATCGCCGAACCCGGTCTGCTGGGCGGTGTGGGGAATGATGTTGACCGAGAAGGCCGCGCCGCCGTCGGGCAGCGGCCGCACCTCGTTCACGGTCAGCGAGACGCCGTCCAGCGCGATCGAGCCCTTGGCCGCGACATAGGGCGCCAGCGCGGCCGGGGCGACGATGCCGATCCGCACCGAATCGCCGACCGGCTCGATCGCCGCCACCTCGCCGAGGCCGTCGACATGGCCGGTGACGATATGGCCGCCAAGCTCGTCGCCCACCTTCAGCGCGCGCTCGAGGTTCAGCGCGCGGCCTTCGCGCCACATGCCCGGCGGGGTCCGGCTTTGCGTCTCGCCGGAGACGTCGACCGCGAACCAGGCGCCATTCTCATCCGTGCCCTTGTCCACCACGGTCAGGCAGACGCCCGAGCAGGCGATGGAGGCGCCGAGATCGACCGTCGCCATGTCATAGGCCGTCGCGATGGTGACGCGCAGATCCCCGCGCGCGTTGACGGCGGTGATCCGTCCCTTGTCCGTGATGATCCCGGTAAACATCAGCGCCGGCGTTCGTAGACTTGCAGCGTGTCGCTGCCAAGCTGGCGCGTCTCGGTCAGCGTCCAGCGATGATGGGCGTCGGCAAGCACGTCGAGGCCGATCGCGCCGACAGCCGGCTTGCCTTCGCCGATCAGGATGGGCGCGCGGTAGATGAGCAGCCGGTCGACCAGGTCGGCGGCGAGGAAGGCGGCGGCCGTTTCCGCGCCGCCCTCGACGAGCAGGTCGTTGACGTCGGTCAGCGTGCGGATCGCCTGCGGGCTGGAGAGGCGGACGAAGCCGTCGACCGGCCCGCCGGTGGTGAGCAGGGCCTTGCGCGGCGAGGCCTGTTCGAGGCCCGGCAGCCTGACGTCGAGCCGCGGCCGGTCCGTCTCGTAGGTGCCGCGCCCCACCAGGATCATGTCCGCGCGCGCCCGTTCCAGATGGACGTCCGCCCGCGCCGCCTCGCCGGTGATCCATTTGCTCTCGCCCGAGGCCAAAGCGATCTTCCCGTCGATCGACATGGCGAGCTTCAGCGTCACATAGGGCCGGCCGAGGCGCAGGCGCGTGAAGAAGCCGGCCATGCCCTGTTCGGCCTCGTCCCGCAGCAGGCCGGTGAGCACCTCGATCCCCGCCGCCTCCAGCCGCTCGATGCCGAGGCCGTTGGTCCGGGGATCGGGATCGCCGACGCCGATCACCACCCTGGCCGGGGCGGCCGCGGCGAGCAGAGTGGCGCAGGCCGGGCCGCGGGCGCTGACATGGGCGCAGGGCTCCAGCGTCATATAGACGGTGGCGCCGCGCGCCGCCGTACCGGCGGCCTCCAGCGCCATCGCCTCGGCATGGGGGCGGCCGCCGGGCTGGGTCCAGCCTTCGCCGACGGCCGCGCCGTCCGCGACGATCACGCAGCCGACATTCGGATTGGGGGCGGTGAGGCCGCGGCCGCGCGCGCCGAGCGCGATCGCCGCGCGCATCCAGCCTTCGTCGCCCCGCGCGTCGCTCAAAACCCGTACCGGCTGAGACTGTTGTCCACCTGCTGGAAATCCTGCTGGCGGGCGGCGTCCCGGCGCGCCTTCTCGGCCGCGACGCGATCGATATTGGCCCGGGTCTCGGCCTCGGTGCGATTGGCCGACCAGCTCTCCACGAGGATCAGCTGCGGCCCCGGCCGGATGTTGGTCTTGCCGTCGAAATAGAAGGCGACGCCGAGGCCGATCGGGATCAGCAGGGCCAAGGAGGCGGCGATCCACTGCACCCGGGTGCGAGTCGACCAGAACAATTTCAGGTCCGCCCAGAGGGCGCGCGGACCGGAGACGGGGGGCAGAATGGACATGGCGCCTAGATAAGCCCGGCGCCGGCCTTTCGCCACCCCGCCTCCGCCGCCACCGGCTCAGGCCTCCGGCAGGCGGAAGGTGACCGTGAAGTTCATCGTCGAGACCACCGGCCGCCCGTCCACCGTGGCGGGACGGAAGCGCCAGCGGCTCCGCGCCTGCCGCTCCGTCGCCCGCCAGAAGGACTCGTTCGTGGCGAAGAGCTGCTCGATCGCGGTCACCCGGCCGTCCGTGCCGATCGTGATCCGGACGCGCACCTGGCCTTCCCGCTGCGCCGCCTCCTGGTCCCGCGGATAAGGCGGCTGGAGCGCGTCGCGATAGCGCGAATCGACCTCGGCCCCGCGGCGAACCGGCGGCGGGATCTCGACCCGCATATTCTCGGCCAGCACGACCGGCCCGGCCGGCGTCGTCGGCTCCTGATAGGGGCGTGGCGGCGTCACCTCGCCGGTGATCGTCGAATCGGGGGTCGGCAGGACCCGATCCGTGACGGTGACCGTATCGTTCTGCCGCGGGGTCGGCTGGCTCGCGCTCGGCGGCGGCGGCGGGGGTGGGGGCGGCGGATCCGGATCGATCGGGATGGGCCGGACGATGGTGGTCGGGCCCTTCTGCAGGACGAACTGCGTCGTGCCGTACAGGGCCAGGACGCCCAGCAGGGCGACATGGACTCCGGCCACGGCCGCGAAGCCGGCGGGGCTGCGTCTCTTCTCCTCGAAAAAGCCATTGGCGTACATGGGCCTCTCCTTATCCTCTAACCCGACTCATGATATATTATATCGAGATGATATACTATACCATTAATGAGGCCATCCGTTCCGTGCGAAACGGCGACGTGGAGGTCAGGCGGAAGCGGCGGCGGCGCGGAGGCGGGAGACGGTTTCGACGCGGCCGATGAGCGGGAGCAAGGCCGCCATTTCCGGGCCGCTGTCGCGACCGGTGAGGGCGCGGCGGAGCGGGTGGAAGAGCGGCTTGCCGGCGCGGCCGGTCGAATCCTTCAGGCGCGCGACCAGTTGCGGCCAGGGCGAATCGGCCCAGTCGAGCGACTCGGCCGCGTCCGCCGCGGCGGCAAGGAAGCCACGATCCTCTTCGGCGGCCGCCTGCTCGACATGGCCGTGCAGGATGTCCCACCAGTCGGCGGCCTCGGCCACCTGCTTCAGGTTCGGCCGGATCGCATCCCAATCCGCTGCCGCCATGCCGGCCGGGAGACGATCCTTCACTCGCGCATAAGGCAGTTGGTGGACGATACGGGCGTTCAGCGTCTCCAGTTCGCCGAGGTCGAAGCGCGCCGGAGCGCGGCCGAAGCTGGCGAAATCGAAACCGGCGATCAGCGGCACGGCATCGGCCAAAGGCTCGACCGGCAGGCTGGTGCCGATCCGCGCGAGCTTGGCCAGCAAGGCCTCGGGCTCGATGCCGGCCTCGCGCAGCGCCTCGACCCCGGTCGAGCCCAGGCGCTTGGCGAGCTTGCCCTCGGTCCCGGTGAGCAGGGCCTCGTGCGCGAAGGCCGGGGCGGCGGCGCCGAGCGCCTCGAACATTTGCAGCTGCAGGCCGGTATTGGTGACATGATCCTCGCCGCGCACGACATGGGTGACGCCCATCTCCACGTCGTCGACGGCGCTGGGCAGCATGTAGAGCCAGGAGCCGTCCTCGCGCCGGACCACCGGATCGCTGAGCAAAGCCGGGTCGAGATGCTGGGGGCCGCGGATCAGGTCCCGCCATTCGATCGGCGACGCATGGTCGAGCTTGAAGCGCCAGTGCGGCCGGCGTCCTTCCGCCTCCAGCCGGGCCCGGTCCGCCTCGGTCAGCGCCAGCGCGGCGCGGTCGTAGACGGGCGGCTTGCCGCGGCCGAGCTGGATCTTGCGCTTGAGGTCAAGCTCCTGCGCCGTCTCCCAGGCGGGATAGACCCGCCCCGCGGCGCGCAGCCGCTCGAGCGCCGCTTCATAGGCGCCGAACCGGTCCGACTGGCGCGCCTCGCCGTCGACGTCGAGGCCGAGCCAAGCGAGGTCCGCGCGGATCGCCTGGACATAGGCCTCCTCGCTCCGCGCCCGATCGGTGTCGTCGATCCGGAGCAGGAAGCGCCCGCCCTGTTTCCGCGCCCACAGCCAGTTGTGCAGCGCCGTGCGGATGTTGCCGACATGGAGGCGGCCGGTCGGCGAGGGGGCGAAGCGGGTGACGACAGTCATGGGCGCGGCTCTAGGCCGCCCTCAATGGCTCGGCAACGCCCTTGCCTTCGCCCGCTCCCTCCGTAAGAGGGGGCGCCATGAAGCTCATGTCCGGCAATTCGAACCCGCCTCTCGTTCAGGCGATCGGCCAGTATCTGGAGCTGGAGATCACGCAGGCGAGCGTGCGCCGCTTCGCCGACGAGGAGATCTTCGTCGAGATCAACGAGAATGTCCGCGGCGAGGACGTGTTCGTGGTCCAGTCGACCGCCTATCCGGCCAACGACAATCTGATGGAGCTGCTGATCTGCATCGACGCGCTGAAGCGCGCGTCGGCGAAGCGGATCACCGCCGTGCTTCCTTATTTCGGCTATGCGCGGCAGGACCGGAAGCCGGGCCCGCGCACGCCGATCTCGGCAAAGCTGGTCGCCAACCTGATCACCGTCGCCGGCGCCAACCGGGTTCTCTCGGTCGACCTCCATGCGGGCCAGATCCAGGGCTTCTTCGATATCCCCACGGACAATCTCTACGCCGCCCCGGTCATGTCCGAGGATATCCGGGCGCGCTTCTCCGGCCGGCCGATCACCGTGGTCTCGCCGGACGTGGGCGGCGTGGTCCGCGCCCGCGCGCTCGCCAAGCGCCTCGACAACGCCCCGCTCGCCATCGTCGACAAGCGCCGCGAGCGGGCCGGCGAATCCGAGGTGATGAACATCATCGGCGACGTCGAGGGCCGCTTCTGCGTGCTGATCGACGACATCGTCGATTCGGCCGGCACGCTCTGCAACGCCGCCGGCGCGCTGAAGCAGGCGGGGGCCGAGGACGTCGTCGCTTATTGTACGCACGGCGTGCTCTCGGGCGCCGCCGCGACCCGCGTCGACAAGTCCGAATTGCTCGAGCTGGTGATCACCGATTCGATCGCCGCCTACGAGGCCGCGGCAGCGACGCCGAAGATCCGGCTGCTCACCATCGCGCCTTTGCTCGCCGAGGCGATCCGGCGAATCGCGGACGAAAGCTCGGTGTCCAGCCTGTTCGACTAGCTCAGTGCTCCGGCGAAGGCCGGAGCCGTGGATGAAGCGCGGCGATCAAAGCGTCCGGGGCACATCCGGCCAGCGCTCCGGCCTTCGCCGGAGCACAAGGGGCGTTTCTAATCCCGCTTGCCCTTGAGATAGGCGACGATCGACATGGCATGGCCATGGCCGAGTTCGTAATCTTCCTTCAGCCAGGCGATGATCTGGCCGGCCTTCACGCCCGGGGCGAGCCCCGCTTCGTCCGCCAGGCCCTTCCCGATCGCCTCCGTCCTCAGCGCCGCGGCGCTCTTGCCGGTCCTGGCCTGCACATTGTCGAGATAGGCCTGGAAGGACATGCATCGCGCTCCTGTCAATCGTGCGGCGCCCAGGGATCGTAGCTGCCGAAGTTCCAGACATTACCCTCCGGATCGCGCGCGTCATAGGCCCGGCCCGGATAGCCGTCATTGTCATAGGGGCCGCGGATGATCTCCGCGCCCGCGGCCCTCGCGGTGGCGCAATGGGCGTCCGGATCCGCCACATAGGCGCAGACGCACATGGTGATGCCGCCCGCCTCGGCCGCCGTCTTCCAATTGTAGAGCGCCTGCACCTCGCCCGGCCGCGCCGAGCCGAGCATGACCATCGAATTGCCGAGCGTCAGCTGGGCATGGTGGACGAGCGACGGATCGGCGTCGTCAGCATAGACGGCATGGCGGGTGAAGCCGAAGGCGTCGCAGAGGAAGTCGATCGCGGCGGGCGCATCCCGGTAGCGCAGGCAAGGGATCAGGGTGGACTGGGGCATGGCAAGGCTCCTTCTCTTCCGGACCGCAATAGCGCTCCCGGAGGCGCCCCGCTTGTAGATTTGGGCCGTCAGTCCTCGCGTACGCCGCCCTGCCCCGGGAGCTGGCGGGCGCGAAGTTCGCCGGGCGTCATTCCGGAAAAGGCGCGCACCTCATGGGTGAGATGGGCCTGATCGGCATAGCCATGCGCCGCCGCAAGGCCCGCGAGGCTCTCGTCCGGCCGCCGCCCTATCGATTCGGCGAAGCGCTCGAACCGGGCGAGGCGGCGCAGCCGGTCCGGACCGAAGCCGGTGACGGCGCCGACCCGGCGGGCGAGTTGCTTGCGGCTCCAGCCGAGCTCGGCCGCCAGCGCGCTGGAGCTGGGCGCCTCCTCGCCGAGCAGCCGCCGCGCGGCCCAGGTCGCGGCCCGGTCCGTCTCCCGCTCGCGGGCGAAGCGGCGGGCGAGGAAGGCATCGACCAGGGCGAAGCGCGCCTCGTCGCCGCGCGCATGGCAGAGCGCGTCGCCGAGCGCCGCCGCCTCGGCGCCGAGCAGATCGTCCAGCGCCACGGCCCGATTGGCGAGCGCGGCGACCGGCGCGCCGAGCAAAGCGGCGAGGCTCTCCAGCGGCAGATCGACCTGCAGGCCCGCCTGCGGCCCGAGCCCGCGCGAGATGGAGGTGCCGTCCGCAATCCCGGCGGCGAAGCCCTCGCCGGCCCGAAGCACGATCGCCCGGCCGTCCGCGCCGGTGATCTCGAGCGGCTCGCCAAGCGCATAGATGAGCACGGCATTGGTTCCGGCCAGCTCGCGCCGGGCGGCGAAGCTCGCCGTCTCCTCCCAATAGGCGCAATAGGAACGAACACGGCCCGCCAGGCCGGATCCAGGCGCGGCGCGGACCATCGCCCAGCGGTCGACGCCGTCGTCATGCAGGTCGGTCCGGCTCGGCCGCGGGCTGTCCATCGGGCGATGCTACGCCCGAAGCCTTGCCTTTTTAAGCCTCTCCCCATATAGGCCCCGCTCTTCCAGCTTCTGGAGAAACCGAACCGCCCGGCGAACAAGGGCTGCCGTGGCCGTTCACAGACGTCCGCCCCCGTGGCGACAAGGAGACGAAAATGCCCAAATTGAAGACCAAGAGCGGCGTGAAGAAGCGCTTCAAGCTCACGGCGACGGGTAAGGTGAAGCACGGCGTCGCCGGCAAGCGCCACCGCCTGATCAGCCACAATGCCAAGTATATCCGCCAGAACCGCGGCACCGACGTGCTCGCCGACGCCGATACGGCGCGGGTGAAGCTCTGGGCGCCCTACGGCCTGAGATAGGGAGAGCGAGGCATGTCCCGAATCAAACGCGGCGTCACCACGCGCGCCAAGCACAAACGGATCCTGGAGCAGGCGAAGGGCTATTACGGCCGTCGCAAGAACACGATCCGCATCGCCCGCCAGGCCGTCGAGAAGGCCGGGCAATACGCCTATCGCGACCGCAAGGTGAAGAAGCGCTCGTTCCGCGGCCTGTGGATCCAGCGCATCAATGCCGGCGTCCGCGCCGAGGGCCTGACCTACAGCCAGTTCATGCACGGCCTGAAGCTGGCCGGCATCGAGCTGGACCGGAAGGTCCTCGCCGACATCGCGATGCACGAGGGCGAGGCCTTCAAGGGCATCGTCGCACAGGCGAAGGCGGCGCTTCCGGCCTGAGCCGCGCCGCGAAGCGAAGCGAAACTGGAAAGGGCGCGGGAGGCAATGCTTCCCGCGCCCTTTCTCTCGGGGGTCCGTTTGGGGCGACCCTCTCCTAACCCTGAGTCCTTGCTGCCGCGATTTCCGAGTCGCCAGACCGGATCCGGCTTGAAATCGCTCTAATGCATCGTCTCCGTGGCGATCGAATAGCGGGTGGTCGCCGGGTCGGTGCCGGGGCTGTAGGTCAGCCGCAGCCATTCGTTGCGCGCCTTGCGCTCGTCGGTGAACGGGCCGACCATCGTCTCGCTGCCGGGGATCAGGGCGCCGAAATCCGGCCCCTCATATTCGCCCCCGACGATCCAGTAACGCATGGTCATCATGCGGCCTCCTTCTGAAACTGATCGGCCTCGGTCGATTCGGCCAGAGCGGTGGTCGACGAATCGCCGCCGGCGAGGGTCTGGGCGACCAGATCGAAATAGCCGGTGCCGACCTCGCGCTGGTGGCGGGTCGCGGTATAGCCGGCCGCCTCGCTGGCGAATTCGGCCTGCTGCAGCTCGGAATAGGCGGCCATGCCGCGCGCCTTATAGCCCCGGGCCAGCTCGAACATTGAGTGGTTGAGGGTGTGGAAGCCCGCCAGGGTCACGAACTGGAACTTGTAGCCCATCGCGCCCAGCTCGCGCTGGAAGCGGGCGATCGTGTCCTTGTCGAGCTTCGCCTCCCAGTTGAACGAGGGCGAGCAATTATAGGCCATCAGCTTGCCCGGATGCGCCTTCTGGATCGCCTCGGCGAAGCGCTTCGCATCGTCGAGATTCGGGTTGCTGGTCTCCCACCAGAGCAGATCGGCATGGTCGGCGAAGGCGAGGCCGCGCTTGATGCAATGATCGACGCCGGTGCCGTCCTTCAGGCGGAAGAAGCCCTCGGGCGTGCGCTCGCCGGTCAGGAACGCGCGGTCGCGCTCGTCGACGTCCGAGGTGATCAGCTTGGCGCTCTCCGCGTCGGTGCGGGCGACGAGCAGGGTGGGCACGCCGCAGACGTCGGCCGCGAGGCGGGCCGCGTCGAGATTGCGGACATGCGCCTGGGTCGGGATCAGCACCTTGCCGCCCAGATGGCCGCACTTCTTCTCGGCGGCGAGCTGGTCCTCGAAATGGACGCCGGCGGCGCCCGCCTCGATATAGGCCTTCATGATCTCGAAGCAGTTGAGCGGGCCGCCGAAGCCGGCCTCGGCATCGGCGACGATGGGCACGAACCAGTCGCGCTTCGCGCCGCCCTCCATATGCTCGATCTGATCGGCGCGCTGCAGGGTGCGATTGAGCCGGCGGCAGAGCTCGGGCCCGGCATTGGCGGGGTAGAGCGACTGATCGGGATACATGGCGCCGGCCGTGTTGGCGTCGGCGGCGACCTGCCAGCCGCTGAGGTAGATGGCGTTGAGGCCGGCGCGGACCATCTGCATGGCCTGGTTGCCGGTGACCGCGCCCAGCGCGTTCACATAATCCTCGGTGTGCAGCAGCTCCCACAGGCGGTTGGCACCGCGGCGGGCGAGGCTGTGCTCGACCGGGACCGAGCCGCGCAGGCGCGCCACCTCGGCGGGTGCATAAGGGCGGCTGATGCCGTCGAAGCGGCCGGTCGGGGCGGGGATCAGGTCGGCGAAGTCGGTCATGTTCTGAATTCCAAAGGTCAGGGAAAGGTCAGGCCAAGAAACACAGGACGCGCCAGTTCGTCTCTCTGAAAGAGGTCGTTTTGTCGCAGGACGACTTGCGACTTTTGTAAATCTTTGACAGATTGACAGGGCAATGAAGCTCTATCTTGGACGGCGGCTCCGCCACCTCAGGTGGGAGCTCGGGCTCAACCAGAGCGCGATGGCGGCCGAGATCGGGGTGTCGCCCTCCTATCTCAATCATCTCGAGCGCAACCAGCGGCCTGTGACCGCGCAGGTGCTGCTGAAGCTCGCCGAGATTTACGATGTCGACCTGAAGAGCTTCGCGGCCGAGGGCGGCGAGGGGGTCGGCGCGGCCCAGCTCGCCGAAATCTTCGCCGATCCGATGTTCGGCGGCCTCGCCGTGCCGCGCTACGAACTGGTCGACGTCGCCGACAATGCGCCGGGCGTCGCCGACGCCGTCTCCCGCCTCTACGCCGCCCTGGTGGAGCTGCGCCGCCGGCCCGCGACGGGCGAGGCGGAGGAGGGCGAACAGGCGCCGCTCTCGCCGCAAAACTGGGTGCGGGACCATATCCAGGCCAGCCGCAACCATTTCGCCTATCTGGAGGAGGCGGCCGAGATCCAGGCGGGCGCGCTCGGCGACCCGCTCTCCATCGCCGAGCCGCTGCGCCGGCGGCTGAAGGAGGCGTTCGGGATCGAGGCCCGGATCGTGCCGCCGGAGCTGCTGGACGGGGCGAGCCAGCATTACGACCTGCACCGCAAGCGCCTGATGCTCTCCGCCTTGCTCCGTCCCGAGAGCCGCACCTTCGCGCTCGCCTATCAGCTGGCCCTGGTGGAATTTCGCCCATTGCTCGAGAAGATGGTGGAGAGCGCCGCGCCGCCCGACGCCCCGAGCCGGCGGTTGCTCCATATGAGCCTCGCCAATTATGCGGCCGGCGCGATCATGATGCCCTATGCGCCGTTCCTCGAGGCGGCGGAGAAGAACCGCTACGCCATCGACCGGCTCTGCGCCCTGTTCGGCGCCAGCGTCGAGCAGGTGGCGCACCGGCTCACCACGCTGGGCCGCAACGGCGCCAGGGGCGTGCCCTTCTTCATGCTCCGCGTCGATTCGGCCGGGAACATCTCCAAGCGCTTCGCCGGCGAGGCCTTCCCCTTCTCCCGCTATGGCGGCACCTGCCCGCGCTGGAATCTGCACGCCGCCTTCCAGACGCCCGGCCGGGTGGTCACGCAGATCGTGGAGACGCCGGACGGGCAGCGCTTCTTCACCCTGTCCCGCACCGTCCCGCGCGGGATCAGGCTGGATCCGCGGGAGGACAGCCAGCTCGCCATCGGCCTCGGCTGCGACGTCCGCCACGCGCCGCGCCTCGCTTATGCGGACGGCCTCGACCTCGCCGACCCGCAGGTCACGCCGATCGGCCCGGCCTGCACGATCTGCCCCCGCATCCGCTGCCCCCAGCGCGCCGCCGCGCCGGCGGGCCGCACACTGACCGTGGAGGTGGGCCGCAAGACGATCTCGCCTTATCCGTTCCTGGGAGGATGAGGCGGCCGGGCCTCGCGCCGGGCCGGCGCCATGGCGTCAGAACCAGAGGTCGCGCACGCAGCGGCCGTCGGCGGGGAGATCGTCGAACGTGTCGAGCCCGTCGAAACGGTCGATCGGCAGGTCGCGGACGAGCGCCGGCTCGGCGAGGCGGACGTTGACGGCCAGGCGCCGCCGTCCGTCTTCCTCCAGCCGCAGCCCGCGCCAGGCGACCACGCCGGCGCAGGCCGGGCAGAACAGGATCTCCAGCGCCGGATCGGCCTTGCCCGGACGGGTATAGGATCCGGTCGTGCCGGTCAGGCGGATGCGCCCGCCTTCATAATCATAGGCCCAGAGCGCGCCGTAGCGGCGGCAGAGCGTGCAATTGCAGGCGGTGATCGACCCGGCATCGCCCTCCAGCTGCCAGCCCGCGCCGCCGCAATGGCAAGCGCCCTTCATCCGCCGATCGCCCCCACCGCCAGGATCTCGATCGCATCGGCCGCGCCGCCGAAATCCGCGACATCGCCGGGGCCGGCGCCGATCAGCGCGCGGGCGAGCGGGGCGGAGAAGGCGATCCGGCCGGCCGCCGGCGCCGCCTCGTCGTCGCCGACGATGTCGACCGTCCGCTCCTGCCCGTTCAGGCGGAAGCGGACGCGGCTGCCGAACGCGGCCTCGTCCGCGGGCGGCGGCGGGGCCAGTTCGGCAGTGGCGAGGCGGGTGCGCCAGTAGCGCAGATTGCGCTGGGCGTCGGCGAGAGCGAGTTCGTCCGCCTCGGCCGCGACCCGCGCCTCCAGCTCCGCGACCTTCGCCTCGGCCTGCCGGAGGCCGGCGGCGGTGACGAGATTCGGGCCGGGCGGGATGGGGAGCTCGAAGCGCGGCTCCTTATGCTCCTCGTCGCTCTCCCGGCGGAAGGCCACGCTCATCCTCTGCTCCTCAGACCTGGCGCGGCACGCCCGGCCGGCCCGTCGCGCATTCGAGCGCCGCGCGGTCCCATTTGCCGAGATCGGCGGCGGCTTCGTAGGTGGAGGTCAGGAAGCGCAGCAGCGCCGTGTCCGGGTCCGGCGCGGCGCGGACTGCCTCATAATCGAGGATGAATTCGCCGAGCGCGGCGTCCCAGCGCGCCGCCTCCGGCCGGACGGTGGCGGCCGCGAAGCCGTCGGGCGAGGGATAAGCATAGGAATAGAAGAAGGGCCCGCCCTCCGCGCCGGCGCCGCCGGGCCAGAAACCGGCGCTCGACACTTCGTGGCTATAGGCCTCGCGCGTCACCGGGTCGGGCAGATGCGGGATGCCGCCCGGATGGCGCGGCGCCGGCCGGCCCGAGAAGCGGGTGACGGCGAGATCGAAGCTGCCCCAGAAGAAATGGACCGGGCTGACCTTGCCGAGGAAGGACGAACGGAACAGGCGGAAGACGCGGTCGGCATTGTGCAGCGCGCCGAGCAGGCGCGCGGCGCTGTCCCGGTCGTAGGGCCGCATCAGCCGGTCCTCGGCGAAGGGCACGGCCGGCTCGATCTCGTTCGGGGCGGCGTGGATGCGGATGTCGTGGCCGGCCTTGGCGAGGATCTTCATCACCATGGCATGGAAGGCGGCGACCGTGGTCGCGCCGAGCGCGGTGCTGATCCGCGCCGCCGCGCTCTCGTAGACCAGCTCGTGGCCGGCCAGGTCGAGCGCCAAGGTGAAGGGGCCGCCCGGCGCGTGGACCGGCTCGGTGACCAGCCCGCGCGGGGTGACGTGAAGGGTCAGCTGCCAGCCATGGTTGCGCCAGGGCAGGAGCGCGGTCGGCACCTTGCCGAGCACCTGCGAGAAGAGATGCAGCGCGACGATGGTCGGCCGGTCGCGTGCGGCGCTGAGTTCGGGCCAAATGTTATCGGGCAAGCGACATCTCCTCCGGCCCCTGCGCCAACAGCGGTTCCCAAATTGCCGCGAACGTCATTCGGCCGCTATGGACGGCATCCTGGGCGGCACCGAAAGACGCTTCCAGGGCACCGACCAGCCGCCTCCCGCCGTCGTCACCGAACATGCGCCCTTCATGCGTGTAGAACCAGCGCCAGCCCTCCTTGCTCCCCTGGCGCGCATCGAACCAGACCCAGCGATTGTCCCAAGCCTCCAGGCGGACCATGGTCCGCGGCGCCAAGATGGTACAGTCGATGCCGAGCCCGTGAAGAGCGCGCTCGTCGGAACGATCCACCAGGCGTTCGATGTCGAAGGCGCGAAGGCGGTGCTTGATCGCTTTCTGCCGCTTGCGAAGCGATAGCCGCAGATCTTCGACGAATGGGCCGCCGGCTTCCGTCACGACGGGCAGAGTTCCGCCCTGGACTTGGTGGCGAGGTGGCGCAGGCCGTTGCCGGTCCATTCGTAGAAGACCGCGCTCTCGTCGGTCTCGTCGCCAACGGCGCTGCCGAGGACGATGAGCAGGCGGCTGTCCGGGTTGAAGCGCATGCCGCGATAGCGGAGCGGGCGGTCCGCCACCCAGTCGCGGGCATAGCGGGTGCTGATCCGGCTGAGCTCGCCCGGAAAGGCGACCCGGCCATTGCCGAGATTGATGATCGCCGCGGCGCTGCAGGAGAAGCCGCAGCCCCAGGCGGCGATCGTGTAATTGGCGGCGAAGTTCGGGCCGTTGGCGGCCTCGGCGCCGAGCGTCGAGCGGCGGAAGCGCACTTCGCGCGAGGTCAATTGAGGCGCGACATAGCGGCCGACGCGGCGCGGCGCGGGGAAATCGGCGAAGCGCGGCGCCCCGTCCTGATTGCCGAGGCGGCCGGGGCAGTCCGGCCCCGAGCGTGGCGCGGCATGGGCGTCGCCGCCATGCGCGCCGTGGCCCGCATCGCCATGTTGCGGCTCCGGCGCGGAGGCCGAAGCGGCGGCCGCGAGGGGCAAAGCCAGTGCCAGGATCGAGACGCTGCGCAGTGAGATCATTCGAATCCCTCCCGTTCGCGGCGGTGATAGCGCAAGCAGGAGGGGTTTTCATCCTGCGCGTTTCTCCGCTAGGCGCGCCGCATGGGAAGCGACCTCGAGAAACTGAAGCAAGCCTGGCTCGGCCGCATCGCGGACGCGGGCGACCTCGCCGCGCTGGAGACGGAGCGCGTCGCCGCGCTGGGCAAGCAGGGCGCGGTGACCGGACTGCTGAAGACGCTGGGCGGGATGACGCCCGAGGAACGGCAGGCGGAAGGGCCGCGCATCCACGGCCTGCGCGAGGCGGTGACCGAGGCGCTGGCGGCGCGCAAGGCGGCGCTGGAGGACGAGGCGCTGGCCCGGAGGCTGGCGACCGAGGGCCTGGATATGACTCTGCCGGTCGCGCCGGCGGCGGAGGGCAGCGTCCATCCGGTCAGCCAAGTGATGGACGAGCTGGCGGAGATTTTCGCCGATCTCGGCTTCTCCGTGGCCACGGGCCCGGAGATCGAGGACGACTGGCACAATTTCACCGCGCTCAACATTCCCGAGAGCCACCCGGCCCGGGCGATGCACGACACCTTCTATTTCCCGCAGAACGGGCCGGACGGGCGCGCCATGCTGCTGCGCACGCACACCTCGCCGGTGCAGATCCGCACCATGCAGAGCCAGCAGCCGCCCATCTACATCATCGCCCCGGGCCGCACCTACCGCTCGGACAGCGACGCGACCCACACGCCGATGTTCCACCAGGTCGAGGGGCTGGTGATCGACCGGGGGATCACGCTCGGCCATCTCAAATGGACGCTGGAGACCTTCCTCAAGGCCTTTTTCGAGCGCGAGGACATCGTGCTCAGGATGCGCCCGTCCTATTTCCCCTTCACCGAGCCCTCGGCGGAGGTCGACGTCGGCTATCACATGGAAAAGGGGCGGCGCGTGCTCGGCGGCACCGACCATTTCATGGAGCTGCTCGGCTCCGGCATGGTGCATCCGCGCGTCATCGCCGCCTGCGGGCTCGATCCGGACGAATATCAGGGCTTCGCCTTCGGCTGCGGCATCGACCGGCTGGCCATGCTGAAATACGGGATGGACGATCTGCGCGCCTTCTTCGACGGCGACCTCAGGTGGCTCAGGCATTACGGCTTCCGCGCACTCGACGTGCCCACGCTCAGCGGGGGAGTCGGCGCATGAAGTTCACGAGTCTTCAACTGGGCCCCGGCCTGCGCCGGGGCATGAAAGGGTAAATCATGAAATTCACCCTTTCATGGCTGCGCGAGCATCTCGAGACCGACGCCGATCTGGAGACCATTCTCGACACGCTCACGAAGATCGGGCTCGAGGTGGAGGGCGTGGAGAATCCGGCGGAGAGGCTGGCGCCCTTCGTCGTCGCCGAGGTGTTGAGCGCCGCGCCGCATCCGCAGGCGGACAAGCTCCAGGTGCTGACCGTCGACGCCGGCACGGGCGAGGCGATCCAGGTGGTCTGCGGCGCGCCCAATGCGCGGGCGGGCCTGAAGGGCGTGTTCGGCCCGCCGGGCGCCTATGTGCCGGGCAGCGACCTGACGCTGAAGGTGGCCGCGATCCGCGGGGTCGAGAGCCGCGGCATGATGTGCTCGATCCGCGAGCTGGAGCTGGGCGAGGCGCATGAGGGGATCATCGAGCTCGCCGAGGACGCGCCGGTGGGCGCGAGCTTCGCCGCCTATGCCGGGCTGAGCGATCCGGTGATCGACGTCGCGATCACGCCGAACCGGCAGGACGCGATGGGCGTGCACGGCATCGCCCGCGACCTCGCGGCGGCGGGGCTTGGGACATTGAAGCCGGTCGACGTGCCGGTCATTCCGGGGACCTGGCCCTGCCCGGTCGAGATCGCGCTCGAGGACGAGGAAGGCTGCCCGGTCTTCTACGGCCGCGCCATCCGCGGCGTGCGCAACGGCCCGTCGCCCGAATGGCTGCAGCAGAGGCTGAAGGCGGTCGGGCAGAGGCCGATCAGCGCCTTGGTCGACATGACCAATTATATCACGCTCAGCTACGGCCGGCCGCTGCACGTGTTTGATCTCGCCAAGGTGCAGGGCAATCTCACGGCGCGGCGGGCGCGGGACGGGGAAGAGGTGCTGGCGCTGAACGGCAAGACCTACCGGCTCGACCCGACGATCACCGCGATCGCCGACGAGGCGGGCGCCGACGGCATTGGCGGCATCATGGGCGGCGAGCGGACCAGCGTCGACGAGACCACCACCGACATCCTCATCGAATGCGCCTGGTTCGATCCGGAGCGGATCGCTCTGTCCGGCCAGAAACTGGGCCTGACCTCCGACGCGCGCAGCCGGTTCGAGCGCGGCGCCGATCCCGCCTTCGTGGAGGCCGGGATTCAGCTCGGCACCGCTTTGGCGATCGAACTGGCCGGCGGGGAGCCATCGCAGATCAAGCGCGCGGGCGCGCCGCCGGAGCCGCACCGGCTGGTGCGCTACCGGCCGTCGCTCTGCGCCGCGCTGGCGGGCGTGGACGTGGCCGAGGACCGGCAGGCGCAGATCCTGCAGCGGCTGGGCTTCACCGTGACTCGCGACGACATCTGGCAGGTGGCGGTGCCGTCATGGCGTCGCGACGTGGACGGCGCGGCCGACCTCGTCGAGGAGGTGATCCGGATCGAAGGCCTCGACCGGGTGCCCTCGACGCCGTTGCCGCGCGCGCCCGGCGTGGCGCGGCCGACGGCGACGGCGGAGCAGCTGGTCGAGCGGAAGGCTCGCCGGACGGCGGCCGCGCGCGGCCTCAACGAGGCGGTGACCTGGAGCTTCGTCGCGGAGCATGAGGCGGAGGCGTTCGGCGGCTCCGCCTGGGTGCTCGCCAATCCGATCAGCGAGGAATTGAAGGCGATGCGGCCTTCGCTGCTGCCCGGCCTGCTCGCGGCGGCGGCGCGCAACGCCGCGCGCGGCGCGGAGACGATCCGGCTGTTCGAGATCGGGCGGCGCTATCTGGGCGAGGGCGAGCGGGCGACGCTCGGCCTCGTGCTGGCGGGGCCGCGCGGGCCGCGCCACTGGGGCGGCAAGACCGGCCCGGTGGACGCGTTCGACGCCAAGGCGGAGGTGCTCGCCATCCTCGCCGCCGCCGGCGCGCCGGTCGACAATCTGCAGGTGCTGGGCGAGGCGAGCGCCGCCTATCATCCGGGCCAGTCGGGGCAGCTCTGCCTCGGCCCGAAGAACGCGCTCGCCGAATTCGGCGCATTGCACCCGCGCATCGCCAGGGCCTTCGACCTGGACGGACCGATCGTGGCCGCGGAGATCTTCCTCGACGCGATTCCGGCGAAGCGGGGCGGCGTCGGCCATATGCGCAGCGCCTATGCGCCGCCGGCCCTGCAGGCGGTGACGCGCGACTTCGCCTTCCTGGTGCCGGCCGGCCTCGCCGCCGACCAGCTGGTCCGCGCGGTGAAGGGCGCGGACAAGGCGTCGATCACCGGCGCGCGCCTGTTCGATGTCTTCACCGGCGCCGGCGTCCCCGAGGGCCAGAAATCGCTCGCCGTCGAGGTCACGCTGCAGCCGGCCGAGAAGAGCTTCACCGAGGAAGAGTTGAAGGCGATCGCCGAGCGCGTGGTCGCCGCGGCGGCGAAGCTCGGCGCGACGCTCCGGGCCTGAGCCTTGGCGACAGAGGCGGAGATCCGGGCTTCGTTCGCGGAGCAGGCCCGTTTCTGCGCCGCGCTCGGGGCGCCCTTCACGGCCCTGCTCTGTGACACGCTCGGCGGGCAGCTCGACCGACGCACGGAAACGGGGCGACGCGTGCTGGACTGGCGCGGCGATCCGGGTCCGTTCGGCGACGCGCTGGCGCTGCGGCTCTGCGGCGGCCTGCACTTCCTCGTCTTCTCCGACCGGAACTCGGCGCTCGGCCGGCTCTATCCGCCAGCGCCGTTGCCCGCGCCGAACCGGCTGCAGGACGCGCTGGCGCCGGTCCTCGCCGGCGGCACACTGCTGCCCTGGCTCGACTCGCCGCCGCAGACCAACGAGGTCGGCCGCTCCGCCGTGCTGATGAGCGGGCTGCTGGCGATCGCCGCGCAATTTCCGCTGCCCATGCGCCTGTTCGAGCTCGGCGCCAGCGCCGGGCTCAACCTGATGCTCGACCGCTACCGCTACGAACTGGGCGGGCGCCATGTCGGCAAGAAGATGACGCACGGCCCGCTCTTCCGACCGGACTGGGAGGGGCCGCCGCCGCCGAAAGCGGACGTGCGGATCGTCGAGCGCGCCGGCGTCGACCTGAATCCGGCCCGCCTGCCGGGCGATGCGCTGAAGCTGAGCGCCTATATCTGGCCGGACCAGCCGGCGCGCGGCCGCCAGCTGAGCGCGGCGCTCGCGGCCGCCGACCATTGTCCGCCCGAGATCGACCGCGGCGACGCCGCCGACTGGCTCGAGAAGACACTGTCGCTCGACTCCGAAGCTGGAGTCACCCGGGTGGTGATGCACTCGGTCGCCTTCCAATATTTCGAGCCGGACAGCCGGCGACGCGTCGCGGAGCGCATCGCGGCGGCCGGGGAACGGGCCGCGGCCACGGCGCCGCTGGCCTGGCTCCGCTTCGAGAAGGAGCCGGGCGAGGAGCGTCACTCGCTGCGGCTCAGGACCTGGCCGGGCGGCGAGCATTTGCTCGCCTGGGCGCATCCGCACGGCCGTTCGGTGCATTGGTTAAGCGGCGCTTAGCCAGGCTAATTATTGCAACGCCTGAATTATTGCGTTTGCACCAGCTCGTCGGTGACGGTCCAACAACCCTCCAGCCAGGCACAGATTTCCCGTGCCGCCGGATGTTCGAAGGCGGCGTAGCGGGCCTTGAGCGCGGCCTTGCGCTCGCCCAGCCGGTCGAGCCCGCGATCCTGCAGGGTCAGCACGTCCTTCCCGACCCGCGCGGCCAGCGCCTCGCCGAGAATGTCGCGCGCGGCGCGCTCGAAGGCGGCGCGATAGTCATAGGCCTCGCCCTTGGCGTAGCTTTCCGCGAGGGTGAGCAGCGGGACGCGGCTGAGCAGGGGCTGGGACGCCGGATTGACGGCGTGCGCGGCGACATAAGGGGCGATGGACGCGGGCCGTCCGGCAAAGGCGCGGAGGTGCAGATGCTGCGACATGCGGGAGCCGTCGTTGACCGGATAATTGTCCCAGAGCACGGGCTTGCGCCCCAATTGGCTGGCGACGCGGGCGAGATGGCCCGGGGTGAATTCGCGCGCGCAGACCTCGGGCCCGGTCCAGAAGAGCTGGACGGCCGGATCGAGCCGCCGGCCCAATTGCTCCAGGTAGAAAGCCGGTCGCGTCCCGAAGGCGACATCGAGGATCGGATCGTCGGAATAATAAGACGGGCAGCAGAAGATGCGTTCGGCCACGCCCCGCTCGGCCGCGAAATGGACGATCGCCGCCTGGCGCTCGGCGAGATCGGGCACGTCGCCGCGCATGTCGTCGAACAGCAAGGCGAGATCGTCGGGCTGCAGCGCCGCGAGCAGCGCGAGCTTGCCGGCCAGCGCCTCCTGCCAGCCGCGGCCGGGCTGCAGATGCAGCTCGAACGGGCTGAGGCCGATGCCGAAGCGGACATTCTGCGCGCGGCAGATGTCGCGGAACCGGGCCAGCGCCTCCAGCTCCGCCGTCGGGTGCGGCTCCTGCCAGCGCCGGCGCAGATAGGGATCGGCCTTGGGCGCATAATGGTAGAAGGAATAGCCGTGCGGCCGGAGGAAACGGACCGCGTCCGCCCGATCCGCCCAGGACCAGGGCCGGCCGAAGAACCCCTCGATGATGCCGAGCGCGGGCGTCATTGCTCGAGCTGGTTGATCGCCGCGTGGATCCGCGCCTCGATCTCGGCGCGCGGCAGGCCCGGCTCGATCGGCTCCAGGAAGCGCATGGTGACGATGCCGGCCCGCTTGACGAACTTCCCCCGCGGCCAGAGCCGTCCCGAATCCACCGCCACGGGGACGACCGGCAGCTTCAGCGCCCGGTAGAGGCCGGCGAAGCCGGGCTGGAGCGGCGGCGTCTCTCCGGGCGGGACGCGCGTGCCCTCCGGGAAGATGACGATCGGCCGGCCCTCGGCGATCGCGACCTCGGCGGCGCGCATCATCCGGCGCAGGGCGGCGGCCCCGCCCTTCCGGTCGACAGGGATGACGCCATAACGTCGCGTGACCCAGCCCCAGAGCGGAATGTCCGCGAGCTCGCGCTTCAGCACCGTGGCCGGCTCGTCGAGCAGCAGGATCATCTCCAGCGTCTCGAACATGGACTGGTGCTTGCAGGCGACGAGGCAGGCGCCCCGGGGCGGCGTGCCCTCCACCCGGGTGCGGACGCCGAGCAGGAAGCGGGCGCAGAGCCGGTGATAGCGCGCCCAGAGATGCGCCCACCAGCGGACCGCCTTCGTGCCGAGCAGGCTGATCGGAAAGGAGAGCAGGACCGCGGGCACGGTGCCGCCGTAGAAGAACAAAGCGAACAGCAAGGAGCGCAGGAAGGCCATCGGTGCGCGCCTCAGAGCCCGATCAGGCCGGCGGCCCGGGCGAGGAGATATTTGTTATACTCCCCGTACATCTGGGCGACGCCGGGACTGGTGACGACCGCGTCGGTGACGATGCGGACGTCGCCGACCCGCCGGCCGATCTCGTAATAGGCGCGGTGCATGTGCAGATCGCTGGTGACGAGGCGGATCGAGCGGTAGCGCCGCCGCTGCAGCCAGCGCGAGACCTCCTCGGCATTGGTGCGCGTGTCGACCGATTCTTGGCCGAGCGCGATCCTGGCCGGAAACAGGCTCGGATCGACGCCATAGCGCGCCGCATAATCCTGCGGCCGGGCATTGGGCGGCACGCCGGAGATGAGCACGGCCTGCGCGCGGCCCTGCTCGAGCAAGGCGAGGCCGCGCTCGAGCCGGCCCGGGCTGCCGGTCAGCACGACGATGGCATCGGTCTGCTCGTCGCCCGCGGCCTTGGGCAGAGTGAAGGCGAAAATGCCGAAGCCGATCCCGTAGGCGGCGAGCAGCAGCGCCAGCACGCGGATGGTCCAGCGGATCACAGCAGCCGTCCCAGCGCGCGAAGGATGGTGAGGCGGGCGACCAGCATGGCGAGCAAAACGCCGAACAGCGGCAAACCGACCAAAATCCCCCAGGCGGGCGCGGGGACGCTGGCCGAGCCGAGCAGCTCAGAACCGAGCGCCGAAACCCGCTCGCCGATGCCGATCAGGACCAGGGCGGCGAGGATGAAGCCGACCAGCCCGCCGAACAGAGCGTCGAGCGCGATCCGGCGCTGGAACAGGCGCGCGACCTGGACGTCGGTCGCGCCCATGAAGTGGAGCACCTCGATCGTCGCCCGGTGCATATCGAGCGCGGCGCGGGCGGCGAGCACGACGGTGGCGGCGGTGGCGCCGACCATGAGCAGGACGAGCCCGGCCGCCAGCCATTTCAGCGCGCCGATCAGGGAGGCGAGCGGGGCGAGCCACTGGCCGTTATCGTCGACCCGCGCGGCCGGCGCGGCGGCGGTGACCGCCAGGGTGAGCTCGGCGAGCCGGGCATGGCCCTCGGGCGTCAGATCGACGTCGATCAGGGCCGGGATCGGGATGTCCTCCGCGATGCCGCTCTGGCCGAGCCAGGGCACGAGCAGCCGGTTGATCTCTTCCTCGGGCACGGGCTGGACCGCAGTCACCCCCGGCTGGGCCCGGATCGCGGCCACCGCCGCCTGGACCTGGGCGGCCTTGCGCGCCGGATTGGCCTCGACGATCTGGATGGTGACCCGCCCGCCGATCTGGTCGTCGAGCCGGGCGGCGGCGCTGGCGAGGCCCATGCCCGCGGCGGCGGCGAGCACGGTCAGGAACATCATGATCGCGATCACCCAGGGCATCGGCCCGGACAGCCGGCCCTCGGGCAGGAGCCCGCGCTCCGCCCGGCCGAACTTGCGCACGCCGCCCTTCACCGATCCGCCCTCATTGCTCGGGCCGCTTCGGGGGATGGCGCAGCGACCCGGTGGGATCGGCGATCTGGCCGCGGTCGAGGCGCAGCATCTCGGCGCGCTGGATCTCGGTGAGCAGATGGAGATCGTGGGTGGCGACGACGATGGTGGTGCCGAGCTTGTTCAGGGAATCGAACAGATAGAGCAGGCGCCGGGCCATGTCCGGATCGACGTTGCCGGTCGGCTCGTCCGCGACCAGCAGCTCCGGCCGGCCGATCACCGCGCGGGCGATGGCGACGCGCTGCTGCTCGCCGCCGGAGAGGGTGGCGGGGCGCGCGCTGGCCCGATCGGCGAGGCCGACCCAGGCGAGCATCTCGCGCACCGGCGTTTCCAGATCCTTGTCCTCCACCCCCGCGACGCGGAGCGGCAGCGCGACATTGTCGAAGGTGGAGAGATGCGAGACGAGACGGAAATCCTGGAAGACGACGCCGATCCGCCGGCGGAAGCCCGGCAGCCGGTCGCGCGGCATGGTGACGATATCCTCGCCGAACAGGCGGATCAGCCCCCGGCTCGGGCGGAGCGCGAGGTAGAGCAGCTTCAGCAATGACGTCTTGCCGGCGCCGGAGGGGCCGGTGAGGAAGTAGAAGCCGCCTTCCTTCAGCGTGAAGGCGAGATCGGACAGCGTCTCGGCGCCGGTGCCGTAGCGCAGCCCGACATTCTCGAATTGAACGATCGCTCCGCTCGTGTTCAGCGGCCTGCTCCCTGCCCCGTCGGACTTTGCCCGGCGGCAGCAATGGCACGCCCGCGCGGGTCCCAGCAAGCATTAGGGCCGCAAGCCCCTGCTTTGGCACCGTCATAAGCTTGCAACAGGTGACTCGCCCGTGCTTAGAGTCGCGGAGAGAGCCTAGGAAAGCGCGCGTAACCGGATGATCCTCTCCTGTCCGTCCTGCAAGACCCGCTATATCGTGCCGGACAGCGCGATCGGGCCGACCGGACGCCGGGTCCGCTGCGCCAATTGCCGCTATTCCTGGGTGCAGGATCCGCCCGCGCTCGATCTCGACACCGCCGCCTCCGCCGAGGATGCCGCGCGCGAGACGCCGGTGCCGCCGCCTTCCGCGCCGGCGCCGCGCCCGGCGGCGCCGCCACCGCCGCCGAGCTGGACCCAGCAGGAGCCCGAGGCCGTCGCCGCGCCGGAGCCGGCCCCGGCCGAGGAGGACTGGCCGCCCGCCCGGCGGCCCCGGCGCAACCGGACGCGGCTCTGGACGATCCTGGCGGTGATCTTCGCCCTGCTGATGGTCGGCGCGGTGGTGGCGCTGCAGATTTTCGGCCTGCCCGAATTCGTCCAGCGCATCGTCCTGCCCGTGCAGAATTCCAACGCGCTCACCATCACCGGCGAGACCGAGCGCACGCGCCTCGCGAGCGGCCAGGATCTGCTGATCCTGCACGGCGAGATCACCAATACGAGCGACGAGGTCCAGCGGGTGCCGCAGATTCGCGCGGAGCTTCGCGACGGCGACAACAATGTCGTGCACAGCTGGATGATCGCGCCGCCGGTGCGCGACCTCGCTCCCCGGCAAACCCGCCGCTTCGACAGCGCCGAGCGGGACGTGCCGACCAGCGGGCGGGTGCTCAGCCTGGGCTTCGGCCCGATTTCCTGAGGACCAGCCAGAAGCGGCCGAATTGAAGCAACGCGGTCGCGAACATGCCGATGCCCGCCGCGAGCGCGAGCCCGGCCGCGCCCCAGCCGGCCTCGACGAGCAGGATGCCGCTGCCGCCGGTGATCAGGAAGAAGCCGATAATGCCGTTCACGCCGGCCCAGACCTGCTCGCCGAGCGAGCGCAGGGAGGCGCCGAATACATATTGCAGGCCGTCGAAGACCAGGAAGGCGGCCATGATCGAGAGCATCGGGGCGGCCAGCGCCAGCACGTCGGGATCGTCGGAAAAGGGCCAGACGAAGGCCGGGGCGGCGAAGACCAGGACCAAAGAGATCGCCGCCAGCAAGGCGGCGGCGAGCCCGGCGGCGACCATCGCCCGCGGCCAGGCCTGCGCCCGCGCGCCCGCGCCCACGGCATTGCCGACCCGCACGCCCGCGGCCGAGCCGAAGCCCATGGAGAGGGCGAAGGCGATATTGTGGATGGAGAGCATCGCCTGGAAGGCGCCGACATCGGCATTGCCGAGCCGGGTGGAGAGCACCATCAGGATCGAGAAGCCGGCCAGCTCCAGCATCGCCCCGATCCCCGGCACCAGCCCGAACCAGGCGAGCGGCAGCGCGCCGCGCAGGGCCCGCTTCAGGGCGGCGGCGCTGAGATCGCGGACGCCCCGCGCCGCCGCGTCGGGCAGCCGCCAGGCGAAGGCGATCATCGCCAGCGCGCCGACCCAGGAGGCGGTGGCGGTCGCATAGGCCGCGCCCACCGCGCCCAAAGCGGGGAGGCCGAGATGGCCGCCGACCCAGGCCCAGGCGAGCAGGGCGTTGAGCGGCAGCATGGCGAGGTTGACGGTCATCACCCGGCGCGGCCGGCTGATCCCCTCGAGAAAATAGGAGGCGGCGCCGAGCAGCAATTGGGCGGGGAAGGCGAGGGTCATCGCCTGGACGACGTCCGCGCCCGGCCGCCTGAGCGCCGCCTCCACCCCGAACAGGGAGAGGAGATCATGGGCAAAGACGGAGAGGAGCAAGGCGCTGGTCAGGCCGGCGACGAGGCCGAGCACCAGTCCGGAGCGGAAAACCTCGCCGGTTTCCCGATGGTCCTTCGCCCCGTCGGCCCGCGCCGCGAAGACCAGCACGCCGGTGAGGCCGGCGAAGCCGAAGACGACGACGATGAAGGTGACGATCCGGCTCGCGCCCAAAGCGGCCAGCTCCGCGGTGCCGTAATGGCCGACCACGGCGACGTCGATCAGGTGCATCAGGGTCCAGTTGAGGCTGGTCAGCATGATCGGCCAGGCGAGGCGCAGGATTCGCCCCGCCTCGGCTCGGTGGCCGCCTATCGCCTCTGTCCGGTTGTCCTCCATCGCCCCCGCCGATAGACGGGCAGGATGCGCTTAGGAATACTTACCGGCGGCGGCGACGTGCCCGGGCTCAATGCCTGCATCCGCTCCGTCGTCCTGTCCGCCGACGCTCTGGGCTGGGAGGTCACCGGCTTCCGGCGCGGCTGGGAAGGGGTGATGGCGATCGACCCGGCCGATCCGGCCAGCATCGCCGCGCACAGCCTGGCCCTGACCCGCGAGGCGGTGCGCGGGATCGACCGGACCGGCGGCACCATGTTGCACACCTCCAGGCGGGATCCGCGCACCACCGACGCGGGCGACCGCACCGGCGACGTGCTGCGCGTGCTGGAGTCGCTCGGCGTCGACGCGATGATCACTTTGGGCGGCGACGGCACCCTGCGCTTCTCCGCCCATCTCTCGGCGCAGGGCGTGCCGGTCGTCTCCGTGCCCAAGACGATGGACAATGACGTGTTCGGCACGGACTATTGCATCGGCTTCTCGACCGCGGTCAGCCGCTCGGTCGAGGCGATCAACGCGCTCCGCACCACGGTCGAGAGCCACGAGCGGATCGGCGTGATCGAATTGTTCGGGCGGCGCAGCGGCGAGACCGCCTTGCTCTCCGGCTTCCTCGCCCAGGTGGACCGGACCGTGATCGCCGAGGTGCCGGCCGATCTCGACATCCTCCTGCCCCTGCTCGCCGAGGACAAGGCGAGCAACCCGGCCCATTATGCGATGTGCGTGATCTCCGAGGGCGCGAAGATCGCCGGCGAGAATGGCGCCGGGGACGGCGACATCGCCAAGCCGGCCAGCCAGCGCGGCGAGGTCAGCGTCGGCCACCGGCTCGGCGGCGCGATCACCGAGCGGCTCGGCCATGGCGTGGTGATCCAGGAGCTTGCCTATCTGATGCGCTCGGGCGAGCCGGACGCGATGGACCGGATGGTCGGCTTCGCCTTTGGCGGCCTCGCCGTCCAGCTGATCGAGCGCGGCCAGGCCGGGCGGATGGTGACCCTCTCCGACGGCAATTACAGCCATGTCGCGATCGACACGTTGCTGCACGGCAAGAAGTCCGTGGACGTCAGCGCCCTCTACGACCCAGCCGCCTATCGCGCGCGCCTCATGCGCGTCGAGGGGATGCCGATGTTCCTGTACTGAGGGCCGGACCCGTCCCGCAGCGTCACCCTTAAACGAGTTCAGGGTTACGGCTTTTCGGGGTGAGGACGTTGCCCCCTCCGCCGGTCCGTCGCGCCCCATTGCCTCCCCGCCAAAGCGCTGCTAGAGGCCCCGCTTCCTACCGGCCGGAGGCTCCTCCGGTGCATCACGTGCGGTCGTGGCGGAACTGGTAGACGCGCAGCGTTGAGGTCGCTGTGGCCGAAAGGCCGTGGAAGTTCGAGTCTTCTCGACCGCACCATTTTACAATCGATCCGGATGAGGGCATCACCGCCCGATGGCGGGGGCCGCTCCACACGCAACGATCCATCGCCGCAAGCTCGGCCTGTGGATGTGCGTCGCCCTCGTCGTGGGCAATATGATCGGCTCCGGCGTCTTCCTGCTGCCGCGGGATCTCGCGCCGCTCGGCTGGAACAGCGTCTATGGCTGGCTGGTGACGATCGCGGGCACGCTCTGCCTCGTCACCGTGCTGACCCGGCTGGCGCGGGGCCGGGCGGAAAGCTGCGGGCCCTTCTCCTATCCGGCCGCGGCCTTCGGGGAAGGGGCGGGTTTCGTCGTCGCCTGGAGCTACTGGATCTCGATCTGGGTGACCAATGCGACGCTCGCCGTCGCCGTGGTCCGCAACCTCGCCTTTCTCGATCCCGGCCTGGCCGATCCCGCGCTCGGCGCGAGCATCGCGATCGGCGTCGTCTGGCTCTTCACGATCGTGAACTGCCTGGGCGTGCGCACCGCAGGCTCCGTCCAGGTGCTGACCGTGCTGCTCAAGCTGTTGCCCCTTGCCGGCGCGATCCTGATCGCATTCTGGCTGCTCGGCACGGGCGAGGCGGCGCTGCCGCCCCATGACAGCGTGCCCATCGACCTAGCCGGGATCAACGCCGCCGGCACCTTCACCCTGTTCGCCATGCTCGGCTTCGAGAGCGCGATGGCGGCGGGCGAGCGGGTGGAAAATGCCGACCGCAACGTGCCGCGCGCGACGATCTACGGCACGGCGATCACCGGCCTGATCTATCTCTTCGCCTGCTCGGCCGCGACGCTGCTGCTGCCGGCCGCGACAATCGCCGAATCGCAGGCGCCCTTCGCCCTGTTCTTCGGCGAACTGATCAGCCCCGAGGCAGGCGCGCTGGTCGCCCTGTTCGCCGCCATCGCCGCCTTGGGCGCGATCAACGGCTTCGTGCTGCTACAGGGGGAATTGCCACTCTCGCTGGTCCGCTCCCGCCTGCTGCCGGCCTGGCTGGGCAAGGAGAATCGCCGCGAGGCGCCCTACCGGATCCACATCCTGTCGAGCGCGCTGGCCACCATCCTCATCCTGCTCAACTATTCGCGCGGGCTCGCCGACCTGTTCCAGTTCATGGTGCTGGTGACGACGTCGGTGACGATCATCTTCTACGTGGCGGGCGCGCTCTCCGCCCTGAAGCTCGCCGCGACGGGCGGCATCCCCGCGTCGCGCGCCTTCGTGGCCGTCGCCCTGCTCGGCCTCGTCTATGCGCTCTGGGCGCTGTACGGCGCCGGGATCGAGGCGAGCCTGTGGAGCCTCGGCATGACCCTAGTCGGGCTGCCGCTCTACCTGCTCATGCGCTGGGCAAACCGCTCCAGCCGGGCGCCGGCGGCGACTCCAGCCGCGCCTCGGGGATGAGCCGCCGGAGCTTCTGCGCGAAGCTCCTGAGGCAAACCTCGCTCTTGCCGAGCGGCCCCGGCCGGTAGAGGTCGGAGGCCATGCCCTGCTGAACGCGGCGGATCAGGGCCGTGTCCTCGTCATTGACCCGCCGGTTGATCCGCCAGTTGAGATAGCGCGCCGCCTTCAGCGCGCGCGAGCCGCCGGGCAGGGCGTAGCTGACCTCCCGGATCATCGTCTCGGTCGGGCCGACCGGCACGAAATGCATGAAATCGACCTGGTCCGGATAGATGTCGAGCGCGACGTTCGGCCAGAGCTTGTAATAGAGCCAGGTGCGTCCCGCCTCGGCCGGCAATAGCTGCTGATAGGCGCGCTCGGAGATGTTCGCGGAGGGCCGCTCGACCAGCTCGCCGGACATGCGGTCCACATGCGGGCCCGCCTCGATCCGATAGTCGCCGCCGAACAATCGGGTGAGGCCGGGATGGGCGACCTTGATGTGCAGCCCGTCCGAATAATTGTCGGCGACATTCTTCCAGTTCACGTCGCGCGGGCGCATCGTGATCCGGCCGAGCGCCTGCATCTCCTCGAAGGGATAAGGCGCCGCCTCCTCCGCATAAGGCGCCATCATCTCGGCGACCGAGGGGCCGCCGCCTTCCAGCCGCACGAACAGGAAGCCGCGCCAGACCTCCAGCTCGACCGGGACGAGGCCGAGCTGGGACGGATCGAGCCCGGGATAATCCTGCCGGTCCGGCACGCCGACCAGCCGGCCGTCCGTCGCATAGGTCCAGGCATGATAAGGACAGGTCAGCCGTTTCGCGCAGCCCGCCTCGCCGTCGACGAGGCGCGAGCCGCGGTGCCGGCAGACATTGGCGAAGGCGCGCGCCCGGCCGTCGTCGCCACGGATGACGACGATGCTCTCGCCGAGCAGCTCGAGCGTGCGCCAGTCGCCCGTCTTCGGAATGTCGTTGGCATGGCAGACGATCTGCCAGGACGGCCGGATCAGCCGCGCCATTTCGACCCGGAAATATTCGGCATCGTGATAGACCCAGCCGGGCAGGCTCAGATGCTCCTGATCGTCGGGGATGCGGCGCGGCAGGCGGGCGACTTCGGACATGGGCTCTTCCTCTGGCGCCTCTCTAGCAAGCGGCCAAAAGTCGCGCCAGACGACTTTCGCCGCCGTCACGAAAGCGGGACTCTACGGTAGCCACCGCTAGCGCGCGATTCAGGGTCGGCACGCCAAGACGCCGTTTCGGCGGCAAGGCGCCGGCATGGGGATTCGATGGAAGATCTGACGGAGTTTCGCGCCGCGCACTGGCAGCTCGGCGCGCTGATGGACGGTTTCGCCGCCTGGCTGGAGCATGAGGCGGCGCCCGAGCCGCTCGGCTTCCTGCATTTCCGACGCGATTTCTCGCGCCTGCTGACCCAGCATCTGAAGCGCGAGGACTGGCTGCTCTACCCGCGCCTGCGCGCCAGCCCCCGAGCCGATTTGCGCGCCGCGGCGGCGCGGATCCAGACCGAGATCGGCGCCTTCGAGACCTGGTTCGCCGCTTATGGCCGGCACTGGACGAGCGCGCGGATCGCGGCGGACTGGCCGGGCTTCAGGGCGGAGACGATGGAGATGCTCCGGCGCCTCCGGCACCGCATCGCGCTGGAGGAAACGGAACTCTATCCCTTGCTCGAAGGGCCACTGACGCTCGCGCGCTGACGACCCAGGTCGTGCTGGCGGGATTGACCCGGCCGGTGCGCGCGCCCACATTTCCGGTCATGGACAAGCTGGATCTGCCCGACGCCGAATGGCGCAAGCGCCTCTCCCCCGAACAATATCATGTGCTGCGCGAGGGCGGGACCGAGCGGGCCTTTACCGGCGTGCTCTACGACAATCATGCCGACGGCGCCTATCGCTGCGCGGCTTGCGGCACCGATTTGTTCGACAGCGGCACCAAGTTCGACAGCGGCAGCGGCTGGCCGAGCTTCACCGGCCCGGCCGCGAAGGACCATGTCACCCTGCACGAGGACGACAGCCACGGCATGCGCCGCGTCGAGGTGCGCTGCGCGACCTGCGGCGGCCATCTCGGCCATGTCTTTCCCGACGGGCCGGGACCGGAAGGGCTGCGGTACTGCATCAACAGCGCGGCGCTCGATTTCGCCGCCCGCGGCCACGGCGAGGCCGGCAAGTAAGCCCGCGTTCAGCCGCCGCGCGCTTCTGCTTGCTCCCGTGACTCCGCGACTCTATCCGTAGCGCCCATGGCCACCGCCGCCGAAGATCCGCAGCAGCCGCGACCGCGCTCGCGCTTCAGGCGGTTTTTCTTCACCAGCCTCAAGGTCTCGCTCTACGCCTTCCTGATCGGCGCGGTGGCGATGGTGATCGCGGTCTCGGTCGCGGTCAGCCAGCTGCCCAGCTTCCAGGAAATGGTCCGCCGCGACGATCTCGGCCAGATGATCCGGGTCCGCGCCGCCAATGGCGAGATCATCCAGACGATGGGGCCGAGCTTCGGCGAGTGGATTCCCTATGAGCGCATCCCGCCGGTGATGCGCGAGGCGATCATCGCGGTGGAGGACCGGCGCTTCCGCTCGCATCCCGGCGTCGATCCGATCGGCCTGGTCCGCGCCACCTGGCTGCGCATCACCGAGGGTCGCTGGCGGCAGGGCGGTTCGACCATCACCCAGCAGCTCGCCCGCAACATCTTCCTGAACAACGACCGGACCTTCGCCCGCAAGATCCGCGAGGCGATCCTGGCGATGGCGCTGGAGTGGCAATATTCGAAGGAGCAGATCCTCGAACTCTATCTCAACCGCGTCTATTTCGGCGGTGGCGCCTATGGCATCGACGCCGCCGCGCGGCGCTTCTTCGGCCATAGCGCGACCCAGCTGACCGTGGCCGAGGCGGCGATCATCGCCGGCCTGGTCAAGGCGCCCTCCAATTACTCCCCGACCGCCGACATCGAGGCGGCGCGGGGCCGCGGCCGGGTCGCGCTCGGCCTGATGGTCGAGAATGGCGCGATCACCCAGGCCCAGGCCGACGCCGCCGACCTCGACTCCGTCCAGCTCGCCCGGGTGACCCAGCGGCAGGACAGCAACCGCTATTTCATCGACTGGGTGCTGCCGCAGCTCGACACCTTGATCGACGAGAGCCGGGCGCCGCTCGACGTCTGGACGACGATCGACCCCGGGATGCAGCGCTCGGCAAGCGCGGCGATCAACGCCAATGCGCCGCAGGGCGCGCAAGGCGCCCTGGTCACGCTCGACCGGGACGGCGCGGTGCGGGCGATGGTCGGCGGGCGCGACTATGTCGGCTCCAGCTACAACCGCGCCACCCAGGCGAACCGTCAGGCCGGCTCCTCGTTCAAATTGTTCGTCTATCTGGCCGCGCTGGAGGCGGGCTACCGGCCCGACACCGGGCTCGCCGACGAGCCGATCACGATCGGCGGCTGGTCCCCGCGCAACAGCAACGGCCGCTTCATGGGCCAGATTCCGATGCGCATCGCCTTCGCTTATTCGGTGAACACGGTCGCGGTGCGCCTCGCCCAGCAGGTCGGCACCAATACGGTGGCCGACATGGCGCGGCGCTTCGGCGTCACCACCCGGATCGAAACCAATCCGAGCATGGCGCTCGGTTCCAATTCCGTGCGGGTGATCGACATGACCCGGGCCTATGCCTCGGTCGCGCGCGGCGGCGTCGCGGTGACGCCCTACGGCATCCGGCGGGTGACCACCGCCGACGGCACCCTGCTCTACCAGCATCCGACCGACGAGCCGCGCGTGCTGGTCGCGCCCTGGGTGGCGGCGCAGATGACCGAGATGCTGCAGGGCGTGGTCGAAAGGGGCACCGGCCGCGGCGCGGCGCTCGGCCGCCCGACCGCCGGCAAGACCGGGACGACGAGCTCCAACAAGGACGGCTGGTTCATCGGCTTCTCCAGCGGCCTCACCACCGGCGTCTGGATCGGGCGCGACGACAATCGCGCTCTGCCCGGCCTCTCCGGCGGCCAGGCCCCGGCCCGCGCCTTCCACGATTTCATGGTCCGCGCCGTCGCCAACCGGCCGGCCGAGCAGTTCCAGACCGACGCCACCGGCCCCGAATGGGAGGTGCAGGGCGGCGACAATGCGCTGCTGGAGATCGCGCCGCCGAACGACGAGCCCTTCGTCGACGCCGACGGCAATCCGATCGAGCCCGGCGGCCCGCCGCCGCGCGACGACGGGGGCCTGCGCCGGCCGGACGAGGGCCTGCCGCCCGAGGATGACGGGCCGCGCTTCGAGGATGACGAATTGCTGACGACCGCCGTCTAGCGGGAGAGTCAGCGCGGGCCGATGCGGTGGAGGGCGGCGCCTTCGCGCTTCAGCCAGAGCCGGGCGGGCTTCGGGTCGGCGCCGAATATCGCGGCGACCAGGGCATGGAAATCGGGCCCGTGATTGAGGTGGACGAGATGCGCCACCTCATGCGCGACGGTGGCGCGGCGCACGAAATCCGGCGCCATGATCAGCCGCCAGCTATAGCGGATCGTGCCCCGGCTCGAGCAGCTGCCCCAGCGCGAGACCGGATCGCCGATGCCGACCCGCTCCAGCCGCGCGCCCGTCCGCTCGGCGAATTCGCGGGTCTCGCGGGTCAGCAGGTCGAGCGCTTCGGACTTCAGCCAGCGCAGGATCCGCCGGTCGAGCCCCTCCAGCGGGCCGCCGCAGATCAGCCGGCCCTGCTCCAGCCGGAGCTTTCGCGGCCGGGACGCCTCCCAGTCGATGACATAGGCCTCCCCATAGACCGGCACGCTCTCGCCGGGGGCTAAGCTGCGCGGCGGCGGGATGTGCGCGAGCTGCTGCTCGATCCACTGGCGATGCTCGCCCGCCCAGGCCAGCGCCCGGCGCTGCGAGACCCGGCGCGGCACGGTGAGCAGCACGGCGCGGGTGCGCGGATCGACCGAGAGGCGCAGCTTGCGCGCGCGCGGCGAGATTCTGAGCTGCACCGGCGTTTCGCCGATGCGCAGCTCAGAGGATGCGGTCGACGAGGTGAAGCTCCAGCTCACCGGCATCCTCCTCCGAGATCGTCCAGCCGCGCACCGACATGCCGGCCTCGTGCACCGACTCCAAGCTGCCGCTGACCAGATAATGCCAGTCGGGCAGAGCCTCACCCGCGTCGCGCAGCCGGTAGGCGCAGGTCGAGGGCAGCCAGTCGATCTCGCGCAGCTGCTTGAGGTCGAGCCGCACGCAGTCCGGCACGAACGCCTTGCGCAACTTGTAGTTGGAGCAGCGGCAGGCGTGCCGGTCGAGCAGCTTGCAGGCGACGTTGGTCGGGAAGAGCTCGCCGGTCACCTCGTCCTCGAGCTTGTGCAGGCAGCATTTGCCGCAGCCGTCGCAGAGCGCCTCCCATTCCTCGCGGTCGAGGCTTTCGATCGGCAGCTCCCAGAAGCGCTCCCTCATCGGACCCAGCGCGCGAGCTCGTTGGCGGTGCCGTCCGGCCCCTGGTCGTAGGGGATGATGGCGAGCGGCTCGCCGGCGGGCCCGTAGAGGACGGCGTTGCGCGTATGGTCCATCAGATAGGAGCCGGGCGTGGCGCCGTCGCGGCGCATGTAGGAGGCGCCATAAGCGCGCGCCATCGCGGCCAGCTCCTCCGGCGTGCCGGTGAGGCCGACGAAGCGCGGATGGAAGTTGGCGACGAACTCGCGCAGCACCGGCTGGGTGTCGCGCGCGGGATCGACGGTGACGAAGATCGGCTGGACCTTCGCCCCGGCCGCCGCGTCGCGCTCCTCGAAGCGGCGCAGGCCCGCGCCCAGCACGCGCATGTCCACCGGGCAGACGTCCGGGCAATAGGTGTAGCCGAAATAGACGAGCCGGTATTGGCCGTGCCAGCTCCGGTCGGTCACCCGCCGCCCGTTCTGGTCGGTCAGGGTGAAGGCGCCGCCGAGGCGCGCGCCCTTGAGCGGCGGCTCCTCGACCGGGCCGGCCTGGCCGCAGGCCCCGACCAGGAAAGCGAGGAGCAGGGTAATGAGGGCGCCGCGACGCACTGATACGCTTTCGTTCATGACATTCTCAGCCATGCTTTGCTAAGGGCGTCCGATCAAGTTCGCATATCAAATAGGGATTATCAGGCCGATGGCCAGAACCACCAAGTTCGTGTTGCTGGCCGCGCTCGCGGCGTCGATCGCCGTGCCGCTGGCGGCGCAGAGCTTCTCCGAGGGCTTCACCTTCCTGAAGGCGGTGCGCGAGCGGGACGGCGACACCGCCGATCGCATCCTCTCCAATCCGAGTTCGACCGCGATCAACGTGCGCGATCCGGCCACCGGCGAATCGGCGCTGCACATCCTGGTGCGCGGGCGCGACGCCACCTGGCTGAACTTCATGCTGAGCCGCGGCGCCCGGCCCGATTCCGGCGACCGGGAAGGCAATACGCCCCTGATCCTGGCCGCGCAGCTCGGCTGGGTCGAGGGCGCCGAATTGCTGCTCGCCCGGCGGGCCAGCCCCAATCAGAGCAATACGCGCGGCGAGACTCCGCTCATCTATGCGGTGCAGCGGCGGGACATGCCGATGGTTCGGCTGCTGATGCAGAACCGGGCCGATCCGAACCAGACCGACCATGTCGCCGGCAATTCGGCGATCGACTATGCCCGCCAGGACGCGCGGGCGGTGGCGATCCTGCGCGTGCTGGAAGGAACCAGGCAACCGACCGGCCCGGAGATTCCCGGCTCGACCCGGACTCCCGGCCAATAGGAACGCGGCGGGCTCAGTCGAGCCCGGCCAGCCCCGGATCGAGATCGCCGGCCAGCCGGCGCGCGGCGCGGCGGGCGAAGCGCAGCGTCTCGGCCTTGCGACGGGCGGCGGCGAGCGGCCGGCAGGGCGCCTCGCGGATCGTCTCCGCATCGTAGCGGTCGGCGACAATCAGCCCCGCGCAGCCGGCGCCGAAGCCATCCTGCTCGAACGGCGCCAGCGCGAAGCCGGCCGGCACCGCCCAATAGAAATGGTCGCAATAATCGAGATAGTCGGCCCATTTGCAGTCGGCCATCAGATCGGCGCGGCTGACCTTGATCTCGACGATGGTCAATTGCCCGCGCGCGTCGATCGCCATCATGTCCGCGCGCCGGCCGTTGGGCAGCGGCACCTCGCACAAAGCATACATGTCGGCGCGGAAGAAGAGCCGGGTCACGCCCCGCGCGACGTCCTGCGCGACCAGCGGCGCGTCGGCGAAGCAATCGGGCGCGGACGACTCGGGGAGGAGGGTGGCCATTCCGCGAAACTAGAATGAAACGGGAACGAACGGAAGAGGCCGGGCCGCGGCTCAGCGGTAGAAGACGTGATTCCCGACCGTCGCCACCCGGGTCAGCCGCCAGCCGGGATTGATCCGCCGCGCATGGAAGAAGAGCGCCTGCGGGGCGCCGCCCTCGGCCAGCCGGTCGGTGGCGATGCGGGCGATGGCGACGGCGGTGTGCCAGTCGCGCGACGTGGTCGGCGGCTGCGGGATATAGCCCCGACGCACGAAGGAGAATTGGGATGGCTGGCGGACCACGGCGCACAGGGTCGGCGCGAAGCGGCCGGACCGGGCGCGGTTGATGATCACCTCGGCGACCGCGAGCTGGCCGGAGAGCGGCTCGCCGCGCGACTCGAAATAGACGGCGCGGGCCAGGCATTCGGTTTCGGCGTCGGAGGTGGCGCTGGCGGCATGGACGGCGACGAGCGCGGGCAGCGAGCGACCGACCACCTCGACCTCGGCGGCCGTCTCCACCGGCGGTTGCGTGGCGGGGGCGGGATCGGCGAGGCCTTCCAGGCCGAGACTGGCGGCGGTCAGCTCCGTCTGGGCAAGCGCCGGACTCGCGAAACAGGCGGCGGCGAGGAACGCCAGACTGAGCCCGATCCGCATGGAAATCCCCCGATTGCCCCTGAACGAGGCCGACCTGCCCCGGCCGGGCCGCCCGAATCAACCGGCCGCGTTCATTTCAGCGGCGAACCGTTCGGCACTCGCGACGTCCAGCTCCACCAGCCAGAGATCGGGGTCGTTGCGGCGGCGACGCTTGAGCCAGGTCCGGAACGCCGCATCGTCGGCCGCGCCTCCACCTGAATCCCGCCAGGCATAGCTTCCGTCCGGCTGGAGCAGCCGTTCCAGGATCGCGGCCCTGACCCCGCGCTCGGCGAGGACGACCAGGATCGCGCCCGCGGTCGCATCGCCTTTGGCGAGGATCGCGCCGAAGCCGCCTTCGGCCTGGGCGCGGCGGAGCAATGCGGAGACGAGAACCTGGCTGGTCAGCCGCGCGGTCACGCCGCGCGATAGCCGGCGAGGCTGGAGAGCGGGATGTGGGAGCGCATGAACGTGCCGGTGCCCCGCCCCGCTTCCTCGCCGTCAGGCAAGAGCAGGCGCGCCTCGCCGACGAAGACCCGGCGCTTGCCGGAGATCCAGCGGCCCTCCGCCACGACCGGCCCGGCGCGCAGCGGCTGGGTGAAGACCATGTTGAAGGCGGTGGTCAGCAGGAAGCGGTCGCTGACCAGGGAGTTGCAGGCGTAAAAGGCGGCATCGTCCATCATCTTGAAATAGAGCGTGCCGTGCGCGGCGCCGGCCGCATGGAAGCTGGAGGGCGCCACCTCGAAACGGATTCGGGCCACGCCCGGCTCGGCGATCTCGAGCTCCGACTCGAACAGGCCGTTGATCGCCGCCGATCGATAGAGCGATTCGAGCGCGCGGAAATGCGCGGTCTCGCCCGCCCTCGGTGCCGTCTCAGGCGGCATCCCGCGCTTCCCCGCCGGCGAGGAGGGCATAGATAGCGTCGCGCGACCGCGCCCCGCGCAGCTTCGCCACCGTCTGGCCGTCGCGGAAGGCGCGGCTGACCCTGGCGAGGGCCTTCAGGTGATCCGCGCCGGCATCGGGGGGCGAGAGCAGCATGAAGACGAGATCGACGGGCATATTGTCGATCGACTGGAAATCGACCGGCGTCTCCAGCCGCGCGAAATAGCCGAAGACATTGCCAAGCCCCTCGAGCTTGCCGTGCGGGATGGCGGCGCCGCCGCCGAAGCCGGTCGAGCCGATCTTCTCCCTGGCATTGAGGCTGGCGGCGATCGCCTTCGACGAAAGCCCGGTGAGCTTCGCCGCCGCGGACGCGAGCTGCTGGAACACGGCCTTCTTGTTGGCCGCCACCAGATCGGCGTCGATCGCCTTGTCGCTCAATATATCCGAAAGATCGCTCATCATTGCACCGGTTGGGAAGCGGGCGCTTCCGGAAGAAGAAACAGGGGAAAACAGGTCAGGGCAGGGAGGTCAGCGGCCGCCCCGCTCGGGTTCGACCCAGCCGATCGTGCCGTCGTCGCGCCGGTACACCATGTTGAAGGCCCCCGTCGCGCTGTTTTTGAACATCAGCGCGTTGGTGTTCCTGAGATCGAGCAGCATCACCGCGTCCGACACGGACGCGGTCGGGATGTCGACCCGCGTCTCGGCGACGATCGGCGGATTGTCGGCCGGCTCCTCGGGCTCGGGCGGCGGCGCGAACACCGTATAGCCGGCGTCGAGCGCGGCCTCGGCATAAGCGGTCTGGCTGTGGCGGTCCTTCAGCCGGCGCTTGTAGCGGCGCAGCTGCTTCTCGATCCGGTCCGCCGCCTGCTCGAAGGCGACCTGGGCCAGCGCCGCGCCCGCCGAGCCCTTCAGCACCACGCCCTGCGGGACATGGGCGACGATATCGCAGGTGAAGCTGTGATCATAAGGCCCCTTGCCGAAGGTGACCTGGGCGGAAATGGCGCGGGAGAAATATTTGTCGGCGATGGCGTTGAGCCGCTCGTCCACCTGTCGTTGCAGCGCCTCGCCGGTATCGATCTGATGACCGGAGACCCGAATGTCCATCATCGTCTCCAATGCTGTGGGGGCGCATGTGGGCGCACCCGGGGCTTTGGTCAACCGGTGCTTTCGCCGCCGCGTGGGTCTCGCCGAAGCGGGGCCCCCGGCCCGACGCCGCCGAAAAACCTCAGAGCCGATTCCAGATCGGATCCTTGATCTTCGCCATGAAGGCGGCGTGGCGGGCCAGCTCCTCGTCGCTCGGCGCGTGCGGCCGGGCCGGGCGGACGGTCAGCGGCGCGGCGGGCAGCGCCAGCGCGACGATCTCGACGGGCGCCGCCTCGTCCTCGATCAGCTCGGCGACCAGGCTGAGGCCGATCTGCCGGCCGCCGGTCAGCTCGACATAGACCTGGGCGAGCAATTGCGCGTCCAGGAGGGCTCCATGCTTGATCCGCTGCGAGCGGTCGACGCCGAAGCGGGTGCAGAGCGCGTCCAGGCTGTGCTTGGCGCCCGGGAACTTCTGGCGGGCGATGGAGAGGGTGTCGACCATGCGCGACATACAGACGCTCGGCCGGCCGCACTGGCCCAGCTCGTGATTGACGAAGCCGAAGTCGAAAGTGGCGTTATGCGCGATCATCGGGGACTCGCCGATGAAGATGAGCAGCTCCTCGACCACGTCCGCGAAGAGCGGCTTGTCGGAGAGGAACTTCTCCGAGAGGCCGTGCACGGCCTCGGCCTCCGACGGCATCGACCGCTGCGGATTGAAATAGGAGTGGAAGTGCCGCCCGGTCTCGACCCGGTTGAACAACTCCACGCAGCCGATCTCCACGACCCGGTCGCCGTTGAGAGGGCTGAGACCGGTCGTCTCGGTGTCGAAAACGATTTCCCGCATGGCCCGCCTATGAATCCGCCGGCCCGTTTAGGCAAGCGAGGATGCGGCGGACGGAGGCCCGGGTCTCGTCGAGAGTCACGTCCGTCGGGATGACGAAGTCGGCGCGGCCGCGCTTCTCCTCGTCGGGCAGCTGGCGGGCGAGAATCCGGTCGAACTTCTCGGCCGTCATGCCGGGCCGGGCGAGCGTGCGGGCGCGCTGTACCTCCGGTGCCGCGGAGACCACCACGACCTTGTCCACCGCGTTCGCGCCGCCCGCCTCGAACAGGAGAGGGATGTCGAGCAGGACGATGGGCGCATCCGCATGCGCGGCAAGGAAATCGCGGCGGGCCAGCGCGACCGCGGGATGGACCAGCGCCTCCAGCCGCCGCAGCTGTTCGGGCTCGCCGAGCACACGTTCGGCCAAAGCGGAGCGGTTCACTCCCTCGGGTCCGGTCGTGCCGGGGAAATGAGCCTCGATCTCCGCGACCAGCGCGCCGGCCGGACCCTGCAGATGGTGGACGGCGGCGTCCGCGTCGAACACCGGCACGCCCTCGTCGGCGAACATCCCGGCCACGGTCGACTTGCCCATGCCGATCGAGCCGGTGAGGCCGAGGACGAGCGTCATGACGTCAGCAACGCGCGCAGCGCCGTGTCATCCTCTCGCGGCGGCGGCTTTCCGAAGAACATGTGAAATGCGGTCGCGGCCTGGCCGATCAGCATGACCAACCCGTCCACCGTCCTGAGCCCACGCGCCCGCGCCGCCCCGAGCAACTCGGTCTCCAGCGGACTGGTGACGATGTCGATGACCGCCGCACCCGCCGGCAGCGGGTCGAGCGACAGGCGAAACGGCGGGAAGCCCGTCATCCCCAGCGCGCTGGCATTGACCAGAAGCCCCACTGGCGGGAGCGGCGCTTCCAGCGAACGCGCTTCCGCCTCGATCCCGAGCGCGGCGATCATGGCCTCGGCGCGGTTCAAATCGCGATTCAGTACGATGATCTTCGGGACATAGGCTGAGAGAGCGAGGCAGACCGCGCGTGCCGCACCGCCCGCGCCGACCACGGCCACGCCCGGACCACTGGCTTTCGCCGCGATCAGGGCCTCCAGCATGCCGGTCGTATCGGTGTTCGTCCCGAGCAGCTGATTGTTTAGCGGCAAGGGCACGATCGTGTTGAGCGCTCCGATGCGGCCCAACTGCCCTTCGATCATATCGACCAGAGGTATCGCGGCCTCCTTGTGTGGCATCGTGATGTTGCAGCCGCGCCAATCCGGATCGGATCGGCGCGCGGCCAGATAGGCCGGCAAGCCGCCCACTGGGACGAGAGTCGCTCGGTAATCCCCTTCGAGCCCCAGTTGCTCCAGCCAGAACTTGTGAATCAGCGGCGATTTGGACTGGGCGATCGGATCGCCGATCACTTCGGCATAGGGGACGCCCATCAGCTTCGCAGCACGCCGCGATCGCGCAGATAATCGAGGAGGGGCAGCAGGGGCAGGCCGAGGATGGCGAAATGGCTGCCTTCCACCTCCTCGAACAATTGGGCGCCCATGCCCTCGAACCGATAGGCGCCGACGTTGAAACGCACCGCCTCATATTCCGCGTCAAGATAGGCCTCCAGGAACGCGTCGGAGAGCGGGCGGACGTCCATCGCCACCGTCTCGGTCTCGCCCCAGACCCGCGCGCCGCCCTCGGCCACGACCGCGGCGGCGTGCAGATAATGGGTGCCGCCGCTCATCGCGCGGAGCTGCGCCAGCGCCTCGTCGCGCGAGCCCGGCTTGGACAGCATCGTGCCGTCGTCCAGCTCGAGCACCTGGTCGGCGCCGATCACCAGGGCCCCGGCCGGCGCCGCGACGCTCTTCGCCTTCAGCTCGGCCAGCATCTCCGCCATGTCGCGCGGCTCGAAGCCGGCCGCGGCCAGCCCGGCCTTGGCCTCCTCCTCGTCGAGCGGCGCGGGGATGGTCTCGACCGCCACGCCCGCCGCTTCCAGCATGTGCCGCCGCGCGGCGCTCTGCGAGGCGAGCAACAGCCTCATGGCGTCGCGGCCCGCTCGCTCCGCTCCGCGCAGAGCTTGACGATGGCGAGCGCCGATTCCTCGATCGAGCGCCGGGTGACGTCGATCACCGGCCAGCCATTGTCCGCGAACATCCGCCGGGCGAAGGCGAGTTCGGCATTGACCGCGTCATTGTCGACATAGTCCGTCTCCGGCGCCTGGTTCAGCGCGAGCAGCCGGTTGCGGCGGATCTGGATCAGCCGCTCGGGATTGGTGGTCAGGCCGACGACCAGAGGATGCCGGAGCCCGAACAGGGAGGAAGGCGGCGGCGATTCCGGGACGAGCGGGATGTTCGCCACCTTGAAGCCGCGATTGGCCAGATAGATGCTGGTCGGCGTCTTCGAGGTGCGCGAGACGCCGGCGAGGATGATGTCCGCCTCCTCCCAATTTTCGGAGCCGACGCCGTCGTCATGGGCGATGGTGAACTGGATCGCGTCGACGCGGGCGAAATAGGCGGCGTCCAGCGCATGCTGCCGCCCCGCCCGGCCCTTCGCTTCCTCGCCGCTGACCGCGGACAGCGCGTCGATCACCGGATCGAGCACGGGCACGGCGTGGATGCCGCGCTGCCGGCACTTGCGCTCGAGGTCGCGGCGGATGTCGCGGTTGACGACGGTGTAGAGGACGAGGCCCGGCCGGCGCGCGACATCGTCCAGGACGCGGTCGAGATGGCCTTCGGAACGGACCATCGGCCAGAGATGGTGCAGGGCCTCGACATTGTCGAACTGGGCGAGACAGGCCTTGGCGACCATGTCCAGCGTCTCGCCGGTCGAGTCAGACAGCAGGTGGAGATGAAGCTGCTTCAACGCTTTTCCCGTCTGTGGAAAACCTTGGGGAAAGGGCTAGCGGAAGCCTCGGGGCAAACTCAAGGACAGGATTCGTCCACGGATCGGCGAAAATCATCCACAGCGCCGTGAACATGGGAAAAAATCCACAGCGCCCTTGTGGAAAATGGGGATGGCCGGCGCGAATCCGCGGGAAAGCGCGGGTCCCGGCGAGTCAAGCTGTTGGCAAAATATGTGGGAGGCAATAAACCCCGCTCGTCCGCCCCCTATCAACACCAACAGACTCTCTTATAAATATATATTTAAGGATAAGAGAGCGGAGCCCTCCGACTTGACGCGCGCCTCCAGCAAGCCCCTGCTCCATGTCCTAAGCGGCGGAAAAAGCGAGAGACTTCCAATTTGGCTGATGCGGCAGGCGGGGCGCTATCTTCCCGAATATCGCGCGCTCAGGGCCGAGAAGGGCGGCTTTCTGGAGCTGGTCAACGACAGCGACGCGGCCGCGGAGGTGACCCTCCAGCCGATCCGCCGCTTCGGCTTCGACGGCGCGATCCTGTTCTCCGACATCCTGATCGTGCCCCATGCGCTTGGCCAGGATTTGCGCTTCGAGGCCGGCGAGGGGCCGCGCCTGTCGCCGCGTCTGGCCGATGCCCTGCTCGGCGACCTGGAGGCCGTGCCGGCCCGGCTTGAGCCCGTCTATCGGACTGTGGAGAAAGTGAAATCCGCGCTCCCGGCCGAAACGACCTTCCTGGGCTTCGCGGGCAGCCCGTGGACGGTCGCGACCTATATGGTGGCGGGCCAGGGCAGCCGCGACCAGGCCGAGGCCCGCCAGGCCGCTTATGCCGATCCTGAGGCGTTCGCCGCGCTCGTCGCCGCGCTCGAGGCGATGACCGTCGACTATCTGTCCGGACAGATCCGGGCCGGGGTCGAGGCCGTGCAATTGTTCGACAGCTGGTCCGGGAGCCTTGCCCCCACCCAGTTCGAGCGCTGGGTGATCGCGCCCACCGCGCGGATCGTCGCAGCGCTGAAGGCCCGCCACCCGGACGTGCCGGTGATCGGCTTCCCCAAGGGCGCCGGCGCCAAGCTCGCCGCTTATGCGCGGGAGACCGGGGTGGACGCGGTCGGCCTCGACGAGACGGTCGATCCCGACTGGGCCCATGACGCGCTGCCGGCAGGCCTGCCGGTCCAGGGCAATCTCGATCCCCTCGCCTTGCTCGCGGGCGGCGAGGCGCTTGAAACGGCGGTGGGTCGCATCCTATCTAGCCTTGCGGAACGGCCGCACATCTTCAACCTGGGGCACGGCATCATCAAGGAAACCCCGATCTCCCATGTCGAGCGGCTCCTTGCGCTGGTGCGTCGCGCACCGGCCGGACGGCGGGCGTGATCGACAGCTTTGGATCGGTTCTGATCTTGCTCTACGAATGGCTCAAGGCCGGCCATGTGATCTTCGTGATCTTCTGGGTCGCGGGCCTGTTCATGCTGCCGCGTTTCTACGTCTACCATCAGGAAAGCGCGCCGGGCTCCGACGAGGAGCAGCGCTGGATCGAGCGGGAGAAGAAGCTCCGCAAGATCATCATCACGCCGGCGATGATCCTGGTCTGGATCTTCGGCCTGTCGCTCGCCCATGTGACCGGGGCCTGGAGCCAGCCCTGGTTCCTGGCCAAGTTCGCGATCGTGGTCGCTTTGTCCGGCTATCATGGCTGGATGGTTGATTACGGCAAGAAGCTGGAACGGGGCATCCGCCCGGTCTCCGGCAAGGCGCTCAGAATCATGAACGAGGTCCCGGGCCTCGCCGTGGTGCTGATCGTCGTCCTGGTGATCGTCCGCCCGTTCTGACGGTCGCGCGGCGCCATCATCCTGGCGAAAGCCGGGACAGCCTCTCTTTCGCTCGGCTTGACTTGCAAAAGGGCGGAGCATAACGGCCAGATCAGTCGTTAGCCTGCCGTCCGCGCGGGTGTTCAAGCCGCTACATTCCCCGAGATTTCCGAGTTCCACGCCCGGACTCCGTATTCCAAGAGTTACCCGACATGCATTTGAACGACCTCAAGCAGAAAACCCCCGCCGATCTCGTCGCCATGGCCGAAGAGCTGGGCGTCGAGGGCGCCTCGACGCTCCGCAAGCAGGAGCTGATGTTCTCCATCCTCAAGGTCCGCGCCGATCAGGGCGGCGAGATCATGGGCTTGGGCACGATCGAGGTGCTGCAGGACGGCTTCGGCTTCCTCCGGTCGGCCGATTCCAATTATCTGGCCGGCCCCGACGACATCTACGTCTCCCCCAACCAGGTCCGCAAATTCGGCCTCCGGACCGGCGACACGGTCGAGGGCGAGATTCGCGGGCCCAAGGAGGGCGAGCGCTATTTCAGCCTCGTCCGCGTCACCCAGGTCAATTATGACGATCCCGACGCCGTCCGCCACCGCGTCAATTTCGACAACCTCACCTCGCTCTATCCCGACGAGAAGCTGACGCTCGATTCCTCCGACCCGACGGTCAAGGACAAGTCGGCGCGGGTGATCGACATCATCTCGCCGCAGGGCAAGGGCCAGCGCGCGCTGATCGTGGCGCCGCCGCGCACCGGCAAGACGGTCCTCCTCCAGAATATCGCCAAGGCGATCACCGACAATCATCCGGAAGTCTTCCTGATGGTGCTGCTCATCGACGAGCGGCCGGAGGAGGTCACCGACATGCAGCGCTCGGTGAAGGGCGAGGTGATCTCCTCGACCTTCGACGAGCCGGCCAGCCGCCACGTCCAGGTCGCCGAGATGGTGATCGAGAAGGCCAAGCGCCTCGTCGAGCACAAGAAGGACGTCGTCATCCTGCTCGACTCGATCACCCGCCTCGGCCGCGCCTACAACACGGTGGTGCCGAGCTCGGGCAAGGTGCTGACCGGCGGCGTCGACGCCAATGCGCTGCAGCGGCCGAAGCGCTTCTTCGGCGCCGCGCGCAACATCGAGGAGGGCGGCTCGCTCTCGATCATCGCCACCGCGCTCATCGACACCGGCTCCAAGATGGACGAGGTGATCTTCGAGGAGTTCAAGGGCACCGGCAATTCCGAGATCGTGCTCGACCGCAAGGTCTCCGACAAGCGCATCTTCCCCTCGCTCGACGTCGGCAAGTCCGGCACGCGCAAGGAGGAGCTGCTGGTCGATCAGGGCAAGCTCTCCAAGATGTGGGTGCTGCGCCGGATCCTCATGCAGATGGGCACGGTCGACGCGATGCAGTTCCTGCTCGACAAGATGAAGGACTCGAAGACCAACGAGGACTTCTTCGCCTCGATGAACCAGTAGACCCATCGAGGGTTGGGGGACTCACATGCTCGAGCTCTGGAATCATATCGTCGCCGATTTCAGCAACCTTGGTGATCCCAAGGCGCTTGCGACCTTCGGCCAGGTGCTGATGATCGACATCATGCTCGCCGGCGACAATGCGATCGTCGTCGGCGCGCTGGCCGCGGGCCTGCCCGCCGACCAGCGCAAGAAGGTCATCATGATCGGCATCCTCGCCGCTCTGGTGCTCCGCATCATCTTCGCGCTGATGGTGACCCAGCTGATGCAGATCGTCGGGCTGATCTTCGCCGGCGGCATCCTCCTGCTCTGGGTGAGCTGGAAGATGTACCGCGAGATCCGGCATGTGCCCGACAATCCGGCCACGGCGGAGAATGAGGCCGCGGGCCTCAAGCCGGCCAAGACCTTCGCCGGCGCCGCCTGGGCGGTGGCGGTCGCCGACGTCTCGATGAGCCTCGACAATGTGCTGGCCGTGGCGGGCGCCGCGCGCGACCATCCGGGCATCCTGATGGTCGGCCTGCTCCTCTCGGTGATCCTGATGGGCGTCGCGGCGAACATCATCGCCAAATATATCGAGCGCTATCGCTGGATCGCCTGGATCGGGCTGATCGTGATCCTCTACGTCGCCGGCAAGATGATCTACGAGGGCTTCGTCGACCATAATGTCGGCCTGCTCCAATATATCTGGCCGGACGCGGCGGCGCGCTTCGCCCACTAGCGGCGGCCGGCCGCAAACCGCGGTCACGAAATTGCAACGCCTCCCGGCCTAGATTCGGGCCATGGGGACACAGACACATCGCGCCGCCCAGGATTGCGCCCAGTGCGCGCTCTGGGTCCGAATCCTGATCTGGGCGACGCGTAGGGCACGCTGAGGGGCGATCAGCCCCTAGCTGAGATGCTCCGCGAAGAAGGCCTCGGTGCGGCTGTCGGCCAGTTGGGCGGCGGCCTCGCTCCGGCGCTGGCCTGACTCGGTCGCGAAGCCGTGATCCTCGCCCGGATAATCGTGGATCGTGACCTTGGGATGATCGTCCAGCCCTTCGTGGATCAGCGCCTGCTTGTCCGGCGTCACGAAATGATCGGCGCCGGCGATGTGAAGGAGGAGCGGCCGGGCGATGGCATGCTGCTCGCCGAGCAGGCCTTCCAGCCCGACGCCATAATAACCGACCGAAGCATCCACGTCGGTGCGCGCCGCGGTCATGTAGGCGAGCCGGCCGCCGAGGCAGTAACCGACCGCGCCGACCCGGCCGCCCTCGGGGAGGCGTGATCGCGCGGCGCGGATGGTCGCCTCGATGTCGGCGATCGCCTGGTCCTGGTCCAGCTTCTGCATCAGGCCGAGCGCCTCCTGGAATTGCGCGGGGACGTCCGGATCGAGCTCGACGCCCTCCTGGATGCGCCAGAACAAATCGGGCGCGACGCCGAGATAGCCGAGGCTCGCCCAATGATCGCATTTGGCGCGAATCCCCGGATTCACGCCGAAGATCTCCTGGATGACGACGATCGCGCCCTTCGGCGCGCCGGACGGCTCCGCGACATAGGCGCCGAAGCTGCCGTCATGGCCGAGCGTCTCGATGGCGATCCGGGGCATCCTATCCTCCTGCTTGCGGTTTCCGTCCCTATAGACCTACAGCCGATGCAGCCAACAGGCACGAGGAGGCGCTTCCCATGAAAGTCACGGTCGACGTCGATTGCACGCCGGAGGAGGCGCGCCGCTTCCTGGGCCTGCCGGATCTCAGTCCGGTGCACGAGGCCTATGTCGAGAAGATGAAGGCGGCGGTGACCGACGGGCCGTCGCCCGAAATGTTCGGCGACATGATGAAGGCCTGGGGGCCGATGAACGAGGCGGGCATGAATATGTGGAAGCAGATGCTCGACCAGATGGGGAAGGCGCCGCGCTGAAGGACACGATCTATGCGCTCTCCTCGGGCGCACCGCCGGCCGGGGTCGCGATCATCCGGATCAGCGGGCCGCGCGCCGCGGACGTGCTCGTCGCTTTGGGCCGGCGGCTTCCGGAGCCGCGGGTCGCGACCTTCCGCAAGCTCCGCGTCGATGGCGAACCGCTCGACAACAGCGTGATCCTCTGGTTGCCCGGCCCGAAGAGCGCGACCGGCGAGGATGTGGCCGAGCTGCATCTGCACGGCGGCCGCGCGGTGACCGCGCGCGCGCTGGCGGGGTTGGGCGCGATGGACGGGCTGCGGGAGGCGCGGCCCGGGGAGTTCACCCGGCGCTCCTTCGAGAATGGGGCGCTCGATCTCAGCGAGGCCGAGGGGCTGGGCGATCTGCTCATGGCCGAGACCGAAGGACAGCGACGGGCCGCGCTGGCGCTGATGGGGGGGCGGCTCAGCCGGCAGGTGGCGGACTGGCAGGAGCGGCTGCTGGCGCTCGCGGCGCAGATCGAAGCGGCGCTGGATTTCGCGGACGAGGACGATGTCGCGCCCGTGCCCGCGGATTTCGGGGAGCGGCTCGCGGCGTTGCGGGCGGAGATGGCGGCCGCATTGGCCCGGCCGCCTGCCGAGCGGCTCAAGGACGGCATAAGAATCGTCATCGCCGGCCCACCGAACGCCGGGAAGTCCAGCCTTCTCAATGCGTTAGCCGAGCGGGATGCGGCGATCGTCACCGACGTGGCGGGGACGACGCGCGACTTGGTGGAAGTGCCGGTCGCGATCGGGGGATTGCCCTTCCTGTTGACCGACACGGCGGGGCTGCGCGACACGACCGATCCGGTGGAGGCGATCGGCGTCGCCCGCGCCCAGGCGGCCGTCGCGGGTGCCGACATCCTTCTGTGGCTCGGCCCGCCTGACGAAGCGCCGGACGGCGCCGTCCGCATTCACGCCAAGGCCGATCTCGGCGGAGCGGCGGGCGGAGCCGAGCTCGCGACCTCGGTCGTCACCGGCGGGGGCCTGGGCGCGTTGACGGCGCTGCTGCAGACTCGTGCCCGGACGCTGTTGCCGACGGAGGGCGAGGTCGCCCTGAATGCCCGTCACCGGGCGGCGATCGCGGCGGGTGCTGAGGCCCTCGGGGAGGCGGGCTCGCCCGATCTTATCATCGCCGCCGAGGCGTTGCGGGCGGCGCGCTCGGCGCTGGATCGGGTCACCGGCAGGGCCGGGGTCGAGGATATGCTCGACGCCTTGTTCGGGCGCTTCTGCATCGGCAAGTGAACCGGTGCTGTTCCACGTGGAACAGATGCTGTAGGGCGCGGCCCGGTGAAGATGGAATTCGATATCATCGTGATCGGCGGCGGTCACGCCGGGACGGAGGCGGCTGCCGCCGCCGCGCGCATGGGCGCGGCCGTGGCGCTGGTCAGCTTCACGCGCGCGCAGATCGGGTCGATGTCCTGCAACCCCGCCATGGGCGGGCTCGGCAAGGGCCATCTGATCCGCGAGGTCGACGCCTTTGACGGGCTGATCGCCCGCGCCTCCGATCACGCCGCCATCCACTATCGCATGCTCAATGCCAGCAAGGGCGCCGCGGTCCGCGGCCCGCGCATCCAGGCGGACCGGAAGCGCTACAAGGCGGCGATCCACGCCTTGATCGGGGCGCAGGACGGGCTGACAATGGTCGAGGGCGAGGCCAGCGCGCTGCGGCTCGAGGGCCGGCGGGTTACCGGTCTGGATCTGGCGGACGGCAGGATGTTGTCGGCCAAGGCGGTGATCCTCGCCACCGGCACCTTCCTCGGCGGCAAGCTCCATTTCGGCATGACCAACTGTGCCGGCGGCCGGGTCGGTGAGCGGGCGGCGACCGCTTTGGCCGGACAGCTCCGCGCCTTGGGCCTGCCGCTCGCCCGGCTCAAGACCGGAACGCCGCCGCGGCTGGATGGGCGGACGATCCACTGGGCGGCCCTGGAGCGGCAGGAGTCCGACGGCCAAGGCTGGACCATGTCGCCGATGAGCGAGCGGCGCGTGGCGCCACAACTCTTCTGCGCGATCACGCGGACCAATGCGCGGACGCACGCGATCATCCGGGAGAATCTCGACCGCTCGCCGCTCTTCGCGGGCGAGATTAGCGGCGTGGGCCCGCGTTACTGTCCGTCGATCGAGGACAAGGTGCATCGGTTCGGCGACCGTGACGGCCATCAGATCTTCCTCGAGCCCGAGGGGGTGGACGACCCGGCCATCTATCCCAACGGGATTTCCACCTCGCTGCCCACAGACGTGCAGCTGGCGATGGTCCGCTCGATGGCGGGGCTGGAGCGGGCGGAAATCCTGCAACCCGGTTATGCGGTCGAATATGACCATGTCGATCCGCGCATCCTGGAGCCCAGCCTCGGCGTCCGGGAGGTTGAAGGCCTCTATCTGGCGGGACAGATCAACGGCACGACCGGCTATGAGGAGGCGGCCGCGCAGGGTCTGGTCGCCGGGCTCAACGCCGCCGCCTGGGTTCGGGGCACGGCGCCGATCCTGTTCGACCGGTCCGATTCCTATATCGGGGTGATGGTCGACGACCTCGTTCTTCAGGGCGTGACCGAGCCCTATCGGATGCTGACCGCGCGCGCCGAATATCGCCTCCGCCTGCGCGCGGACAATGCCGCCGCGCGGCTCACGCCCAAGGCGATCGATGCGGGCTGCGTCTCTCCCGAGCGGGAAGCCCATTTCGCGGCTGCGCAGCGGGAGCGACGGCATGTCGAACGACTGCTCGCGCGCCGTATCGGCAAGCAGAGTCTTGCCGAGCGCATCCGCTACCCGGAAACCGACGCCGGTGCGCTGATCGCGCTCGCGCCGGAATTCGCGTCGGTGCGTCCGGAGATATTGGAAGAGGCGGTGCAGGATCATCGCTACGCTCCTTATGTGGCGCGGCAGGACGACGAGATTTCCAGGCTGCGCGCCGACGACGCGGTCCGCATTCCCGGGGGGTTGGACTATGCTCTGGTGCCCGGCCTCTCCAACGAAATGACCGAGCGGCTCTCGGCGGCGCGGCCCGCAACGCTTGGGGCGGCCTCCCGCATCCGGGGCGTGACCCCAGCGGCCCTGGCGGCGATCCTCGTTCATGCGCGGCGAAAAGCGGCATGATGGATGAAGCCGAAGCCCGCGCCTGGGTGGCGGGGGAATGCGATGTTCCACGTGAAACAATGGCGCGCCTGGACGCGTTCGCCGACTCGTTGCGGGCGGAGAATGAGCGGCAGAATCTTGTTTCACGTGGAACATTGGACCAGCTCTGGCGCCGCCACATCGCCGATTCGGCGCAACTCCTCCGCTTTACGCCTGCTGGCGCGTCCTGGGTCGATTTGGGCACGGGCGCGGGCTTCCCTGGCCTGATCGTCGCCGCGCTCCATGACGGCCCCGTCACATTGGTGGAAGAAAGGCGGCTCCGGGTGGATTTTCTCCGCCGCGCCGCCGAGGCGATGGGTGTGCGCGTGGAGATCCTCCATGCCAAGGCCGAGCGCGTGCCGCCGCGGCCGTTCGACGTGATCAGCGCCCGCGCTTTCGCGCCGCTGGAAAAGCTCCTCAGCTTGGGCACAGCTTTCTCCACACAAAAAAGCCTGTGGCTGCTTCCGAAGGGACGAAATGCCGAGACGGAACTGGCGGCGCTCGGTCCTTCGTGGCAGGGTGAGTTCCGGCTCGAACCGAGCGTGACGGACCCGGAGGCGCAGATCATCGTCGCCGAAGGCGTCCAGCGCCGGACGGATCGCCGGGCACGCCGGGCAGGAAAGGACAGAAGCCGATGATCCGCATCGCGGTCGCCAATCAGAAAGGCGGGGTCGGCAAGACCACCACGGCGATCAACCTCGCCACCGCGCTCGCCGCCACGGGCTTGCGGGTGTTGCTGATCGATCTCGATCCGCAGGGCAATGCCTCGACCGGACTGGGCATCACCCATGCCCAGCGCGCTTTGTCGTCCTACGAATTGCTCACCGGCCAGACCACGCTGGAGGAGGCGGTGGTCTCCAGCGCGGTGCCGCGGCTCGATATCATTCCCGCGACCGTCGATCTTTCGGGCGCCGAGATCGAGCTGATCGAATTCGAGGAGCGGACCCATCGCCTCGACAAAGCGCTCGAGGGCACGGCCGCGCTCAAATGGGACGTCTGCCTGATCGATTGCCCGCCCTCGCTCGGCCTGCTCACCGTCAACGCCCTGATCGCCGCCAATGCGATCCTGGTGCCGCTGCAGACCGAATTCTTCGCGCTGGAGGGACTGAGCCAGCTTCTGCAGACCGTCGAGCGGATCCGGGCCCGGTTCAATCCGGAGCTGTCGATCATCGGCGTCGCCCTGACCATGTACGACAAGCGCAACAACCTGTCCTCGCAGGTCGCGGACGATGTGCGGGCCTGCCTCGGCAAGGTCGTGTTCGACACGGTGATCCCGCGCAACGTCCGCCTCTCGGAGGCGCCGAGCCACGGCATTCCGGCGCTGATCTACGATCATCGCTGCCCGGGCTCCGAGGCCTATATCGCCTTGGCGCGCGAGCTGATCGGGCGGCTGCCCCGCCAGACGAAGGCGGCCGCATGACCGACGCGCCTCGCAAGCGGCCCGCCGGCCTCGGCCGCGGCCTCTCCTCCCTGCTCGGCGAGGTGCAGCAGGAAGCGCCGGTCTCCCCCGGCGCCGAGGGCGCGCGCGGGACCGTCCAGCTCATCCCGGTCGCCGGCATCGAGCCGCATCCAGGCCAGCCGCGCCGCATCTTCCAGGAGGAGGCGCTGGCGGAGCTCGCCCAGTCCATCCAGGCGCGCGGTGTCATCCAGCCGATCATCGTCCGGCCGCACGGCCACCGCTTCCAGATCGTCGCCGGCGAGCGGCGCTGGCGGGCGGCGCAGCGGGCGCGGCTGCACGAAATCCCGGCGATCGTCCGCGACTTCAACGACGACGAAACGCTCGAGGTCGCGCTGGTCGAGAATATCCAGCGCCAGGATCTCAACGCGATCGAGGAGGCGCAGGCCTATCAGCGTCTCGTCGACGATTATGGTCATACTCAGGAAGCGCTCGGCAAGCTCGTCCACAAATCCCGCTCCCATGTCGCCAACCTGTTGAGATTGCTCGATCTTCCTGGAAAGGTGCAGGTCCTGCTCGGGACCGGGCAGCTGAGCATGGGCCATGCCCGCGCGCTGATCACGGCCAAGGACCCGGAAGGGCTGGCCGACGAGGTGGTGCGCCGCGGCCTCTCGGTGCGCGAGACGGAGAAGCTCGCCGCGGCCGGCAAGACCGCCCGCCAGCGCCGCCTGCCGATCGAATATAAGGGCGCCGGCGCCGACATCGCCGCGCTCGAGCGGCAGCTGGGCGATCTGCTCGGGCTCCGCGTGTCGATCAAGCACAGCCCGAAGGGCGGGCAGGTGACCCTGGCCTATTCGAATCTCGACCAGCTCGACATGATCTGCCAGCGGTTGAGCGGGGAGAAGTTCTAGCGCGGCGGCGACGGGGGGCGGCGCGCTTCGGCCTTCGCCTCAGCGCAGCCGCGCCGCCTGCCGGCAGATCGCGAACAACTCCTCGTCCGCCGCGAGCGGGCCGATGCCGCCCGAGGCCTTGACCTGCCGCTCCGCCTCGAGGAGCCGGGCCATCGCCTTGGCGAGCAGCTCGGCGCGCCAGCGGCCGAGCTGCCGGCCCACTTCGTCTTTTTCCTTCCAGAACAAGCCCTTGCCTGAGGTCGCCATGACCGCGGCGGGATTACTGCCCTGCTCGACTTCGGCGCGGAGGCGGGCGAGCAGGGCCATCCGGCGGAGCATGGCGCGGAGCAGGGTTATGCCCTCCTGGCCCTCCGCGTGGAGCCGGGCCAGCTCGGCCTCCAGCCCCGCGGCATCGCCGCCGGCGACGCTGTCGACCAGCCGCGAGAGATCGCCCTCGTCGCTGCCGGCGCCGAGCGCGTCGATCACGTCATGGTCGATCGCCTTCGGGGCCTCGGGCGCGGCGCCCGCATAAAGCGCGAACTTCGCGCATTCCTGCGCGATCAGGGCGCGGTTGCCGCCGCAGCTCTCGGCGATGCGCCGGGCGATGTCCGGGCGCAGGATCAGGCCCTCCACGCGGCCCAGTTCGGCCGCGAGCCTGTCCGCGTCGCGCGCGTCCGGGACGTAGGAGGCGAAGGCGAGCGCGTCGGGCGCGGCCAGAGCGAGCTTCAGCAGCTTCGACGCCGGTTTCAGGCCGCCGGCGAGCAGCACGACCGGATTTCCCGCCGCCGGCGCTTCGAGCAAGGCCTCGACCGCGGCCAGGCTCTCGTCTCCGGCCGGTTCGACCAGGATCCAGCGGGCGCCGCCGAACATGGAGATGCTGGCCGCCTCGTCCGCGAGCCGGGCCGGATCGCCCTTCAGCTCGCCGCCCGTCAGGTCGATCCGCTCGGCATCCGCGCCCATCGCCGCGCCGAGCAGGCGAGCGAGCGCGCGGCTCCCCGAATCGTCGGGGCCGTGGAGGAGGAAGAAGCGGGTGGAGGCCGGCGCCTTCAGCGCCTTTTCGACCTGCGCCCGGTTCGCCTTCACCGTCCCCGGCTCTAGCGGGCCGCAGGGCGGCGGCCGCCGCGCTGGGCGTAGAGGGCGAGACGGGAGACGATCTGGTCGGCGACCTCGACCGAAAGCCGCTCGAGCGCGGTCTGCTCGGCCGCGACCGTCGCATATTCGGAGGAGACGACGTCGATGCCCGCATCGGAGCCCGCCGTGGCGTCCAGCACCACCGTGTTGCGCTGGGCGTCGATCAGCCGGTAGCGGGCGCGCATCGTCCGGCGCTCGCGGGTCACGGCATTGTCCGAGCGGATGCCGAAGCCGGTGATGTCGTCGCTCAGCTCGATCTCCAGCCGGTAGCGGACGTCGGCGCCATCATTGTTGCCGAGCCGGTCCTGCAGGGCGGTGCGGACCAGCCAGCCATTCTGCCCTGGAATCGGCGCGACCTGGACGCCGCGCAGAATCTGCACAACCGGCCCCGCCTCGCCGCCGGCATAAAGCGGGCGCAGGCCGCAGCCCGAGAGCGTCAGGCCCATGAGCGCGACCAGGGCGAGCCGCGCCCTCATGCGACGATGTTCACCAGCCGGTCGGGCACGACGATCACCTTGCGCGGCGCGGCGCCGGCGAGGGTCCGCTGCACGGCCGCATTCGCGACGGCCATCGCCTCGATCTCCTCCTTCGCCGCGCCCTTGGCCGCCCGGATCGTGTCCTTGAGCTTGCCGTTGACCTGGATGGCGATGGTCACCTCGTCCTCGATCAGCAAGGCGGGATCGGCCTCGGGCCAGGCGGCGTCGGCGACGAGGCCGGCATGACCCGCTGCGGCCCAGGCCTCCTCGGCGACGTGCGGGACCATCGGCGCGACGAGCCGCATCATCGTCGCGACCGAGGTCGCGCGGGAGGCCGAGGGCGGAGCCTTCTCGATCGCATTGGCCAGCTCGTAGATGTTCGCCACCGCCTTGTTGAACGCCAGCGCCTCGATATTGGTCCCGATCGCGGCGATCGTCTGGTGCAGCTTGCGGTCGAGCGTCTTGTCCTCGCCCTCCGCCGCTTCGCTTGCTTCCGAAATCCGCCACAGCCGGTTGACGAACTTCCAGGCGCCCTCGATCCCGGCCTCGCTCCACTCCAGATCGCGCTCGGGCGGACTGTCGGAGAGCATGAACCAGCGCACCGCGTCGGCGCCATATTGGTCGACGATCGGCTCGGGATCGACCGTGTTGCGCTTGGATTTGGACATCTTCTCGACGCGGCCGGCCTCGACCTGCCGGCCGGCGGCCTTCGCGGCTTCCGCCTCCTCGGGAAGCAACCAGTTGCCGTCCGTGTCCTTGTAGGTGCGGTGCGTGACCATGCCCTGCGTGAACAGGCCCTGGAACGGCTCGGCCAGGTCGATCATGCCGATATGTTTCAGCGCGCGGGTCCAGAAGCGGGCGTAGAGCAGGTGCAGGATCGCGTGCTCGACGCCGCCGATATACTGGTTCACCGGCAGCCAGCTCGCCGCCACCTTCGGATCGAACGGCCGGTCGCCCGGCTGGCTGGCGAAGCGGATGAAATACCAGGAGGAATCCACGAACGTATCGAGCGTGTCGGTCTCGCGCACGGCCGCGCCGCCGCAACTCGGGCAGGCGACATGCTTCCAGGTCGGGTGCCGCTCCAGCGGGTTGCCCGGCGTCTCGAAGTCGATGTCCTCGGGCAGGATGACGGGGAGCTGATCCTTCGGCACCGCGACGGCGCCGCAGCCGGCGCAATGGACGATCGGGATCGGCGTGCCCCAGTAACGCTGGCGCGAGACGCCCCAGTCGCGCAGGCGCCAGACGACGCTGCCCTCGCCCCAGCCTTCGGCCTCGGCGCGGGCGATCACCGCCGCTTTTGCCGTCTCGGTGTCCTTGCCGTCGAGAAAGCGCGAATTGACCATCACGCCGTCGCCGCTCTCGGCCTCGCCGCCGAGCGGCTTGTCCGCCTGATCGGCGGAGGCCGCGACCACGCGCTGGATTTCCAGCCCATATTTGGTCGCGAACTCGAAATCCCGCTGGTCGTGCGCCGGCACGCCGAAAATGGCGCCGGTGCCGTAATCCATCAGCACGAAATTCGCGATGAAGACCGGGAGCGTCCAGTCGGGATCCAGCGGATGCACGGCCTCCGCGATCTCCAAGCCGAGCTTCTCCGCCGTCTCAAGCTCGGCGGCGGTGGTGCCGCCCTGCTTGCAGCGGGCGATGAAGGCGGCGACCTCCTCGGAGTTGGCCGCATAGGCCTGCGCCAGCGGATGATCGGGGGAGACGGCGACGAAGCTGGCGCCGAAAATCGTGTCGGGCCGGGTCGTGTAGACCTCGATCTCGCTGATCGCGCCGCGCTCCGGCGCGTCGAGCGCGAAGCGGAACTTCATGCCCCGGCTCTTGCCGATCCAGTTCTCCTGCATCAGCCGGACCTTGTCGGGCCACTGGTCGAGCGTCGCCAGGCCGTCGAGCAATTCCTCGGCGAAGTCGGTGATCTTCAGGAACCACTGGCTGAGCTTGCGCCGCTCGACCAGCGCGCCCGAGCGCCAGCCGCGGCCGTCGATCACCTGCTCGTTGGCGAGCACGGTCATGTCGACTGGGTCCCAATTGACCTCGCTCTCCTTACGGTAGACCAGACCGGCCTCGAACAGGTCCACGAACAAAGCCTGCTCATGGCCGTAATAATCGGGCTCGCAGGTGGCGAGCTCACGGCTCCAGTCGAGCGCGAAGCCGAGCCGCTTCAGCTGCGCCTTCATCGTCGCGATATTGGCGCGGGTCCATTCGCCCGGATGGACCTTGCGCTCCATCGCCGCATTCTCGGCCGGCATGCCGAAGGCGTCCCAGCCCATCGGGTGGAGCACTTCGAAGCCCTTCATCCGCCGGTAGCGGGCGAGCACGTCCCCCATCGTGTAATTGCGGACATGGCCCATGTGGATGCGCCCCGACGGATAGGGGAACATCTCCAGGACGTAGGATTTCGGGCGGCCGCTCTCGTCGGAGGCGCGGAAGGTTCCGCCATCCTCCCAGACTGTCTGCCAATGGGCATCGGCCTTGGTCGGGTTGAAGCGCGATGCCATCGCGGACAGGGCTTTCTCAGTTCAGGTTGGGTCTCAGCCGGTCAGGGCGGCGCGACGCAGGTCGCGGGCCCGGGTCAGGATGATCTCCTCGAGCCGCTGCACGGTGGCGGCGGTGACGGGAGCGTCGACCCACTGGCCGTTCTGCAGCGTCTGGCGCGAGGCGGTGACGCGCAGCGCGTCGGCGCGCAGGTCGCGGTCCAGGATGGCGACGCTCACCTTGGCGCGCTCGCCGGGATTCTGCGGATTGGCATACCATTCGGTGACGATCACGCCGCCGTTCGAATCGGTCTGGGCGAGCGGCGCGAAAGACAGGGTGTCGAGCGAGGCCCGCCACAGATAGGCGTTGACGCCGATCTGCGTGACCTGGCTGGCGGCGAGGTCGGTCTGCCGCGCGCGATCCTCGGGGCTGCGGCCCAGCGACCGGTTGATGTCGTCCCGAATGAACTGGCAGCCGGCCAGGGTGAAGGCGGCGGCGGCGGCCAGGCCAAGGGTAAGTACGCGAGCCATAATCTGTCCTTGAAACGGAAGGGATTGAGCGTCGTTATAGATATCGCCGCGCCAGCGGCAAGCGTCTTGGAACGCGTGCCCATTCATGCCCGGCATGGATGAACGCTTCATGTGCGGGAAAGGCGGATTGTGGGAATGATGCAACATGAGGAGATGATTCAGGTTTGCGGCGGTCGCCATTGCTAGGAATGCGCAGCAACACCTATTAAGTCGGCTCCGGAGGGGAGTGAGTCCTTGAGGAAAATGCGTGCCATCGGAACGGCCGGGACGGTGTCGCTGCTCGCGACAGCCCTTCTGCTCGTCCCGGCTCTGGCCGCTCCCACCCAGCGCACCTCGCAGCAGAATCGGATGAACGGGCCGGTCGCCGGCCGGCCGCTCGGCGCCTTCACTCCCGCCGTCTCCGATTCCCGGCTCGGCGCCATGCTGCGCCGCCAGGGCAATCCCCTCGCCGGCGGCTTCAGCTTCACGCCCAGCGGCGCGAGCAACGAGCGGCCCAATCGCGGCCTGCGCGTCGCCGTCCGCGCCCGCGCCAACACGCCGGTCATCGCCTCCGCGGACGTCGGTCCCAGCAGCTCCTCCGCCGTCACCGCGATCACGCCCAGCTCCTACAATCTCGGCGTTTCGGTCGGCTGGCGGCGCTTCGCCATTTCCGGCGACGTCGCCCAGAATGACAGCGGCCTGATCTCGGGCGTGCGCGAATCGGCGCGGGTCGGCATTTCCTATCAGCCCACCCGGCGGATCACCGGCCGCGTCGCGGTCGGCGCCGAGCGGGCCGACGGCGCGCAGCGGATCATCGCCGAGGACGAGGCCTATTCGCTCGACGTGGGCGGCGCCTACCGGATCACCCGCAACATCGATCTGACCGCCGGCGCCCGCTACCGCATCTCCCGCGACCGGCTCGATCCGACCACCCGCGACGACCGGCGCGACAGCCAGGCCGTCTATGTAGGCACGGCCTTCCGCTTCTAGGACGCGGCGTGGAGCCGGCGGCGCCGGCGATTCGGACATCGCGGCGGCGGAGGCTCAGATCCAGGCGTCGATCCCCGCCCAGCCATAGGCATCCGGCAGGGCTTCGGCGCGCGCCGCGTTCATCCCGCCCAGCGCGACCACCGGCAATTCGGTTTCCGCGGCCAGCGCCGCGAAGCCCTCGGGGCCGAGCGCCGGAGCGTCGGGATGGGAGCGAGTGGGATGAACGGGCGACAGGAAGAGGAGGCGGACGCCGAGCGCCTCCGCCATCCTGATCTCGGCGAGATCATGGGCCGAGGCGGTGATCGCGCCCGAATGCCGGCCATGACTGCCGTCGGCGCCCCAGATCGCGGCGAGGTCGGCCGGGCCGGCGAGCAGCAGCGGGCCCGGATGCGCCGCCCGGACCGTATCGAACAGGGCGCGGCGGTCGGCTTCGCCGAGGCTGTAATGGCGGAAGACGATCCCGGCGCCGGCGGGCAGCCGGGCGACCGCGCCGGACAGGCGGTCGCCGAGCCGTTCGTCGGTCATCAGCCAGAGGCGTGGGAGAGGCTGGCCTGAGTCCATCGCCCTTCCTATAGCAAAGACCATGGCGCTTTCATCGCTCGACGAGGTCAGGGAGAAGATCGACAAGGCGGCGCGGCTGGCGGGCCGAAAGCCGGATGCGGTGACGTTGATCGCCGTCTCCAAGACCCAGCCCGCCTCCCGCATCCTCGGCCTGATCTCCGCCGGGCAGCGCGTCTTCGGCGAGAACCGGGTGCAGGAGGCCGAGGCGAAGTGGCCCGCCCTGCGCGAGCGGCATCCGGACGTGGCGCTGCACCTGATCGGCCAGCTCCAGTCGAACAAGGCCGAGGAGGCCGTCCGCCTGTTCGACGCGATCCATTCGGTCGACCGCGAATCCCTGGTCGGGGCGCTGGCCAAGGCGATGGCGAAGACCGGCCGGCGTCCGGCCTGCTTCCTCCAAGTCAATATCGGAGACGAGGCGCAGAAGGGCGGCTGCCCGGTCGCGGACCTCCCAGCCCTGCTGGCGAGCGCGCGGGCCGCGGACCTGCCCGTCGCGGGCCTGATGTGCCTGCCGCCGGCCGATACGGAGCCGGCGCCCTATTTCGCCTTGCTCGCGAAGCTGGCGCGGCGCCATGACGTCGCCGGCCTCTCCATGGGCATGTCGGCCGATTATGAGAGCGCGGTGATGCTCGGCGCGACCCATGTGCGCGTGGGCACCGCTTTGTTCGGGGAAAGGGGGCAAGCTTATGAGTGAGGGGAATCTCAGCAGCATGCAGGCCATGCTGAAGCGCCGGACGTCGCCGGAATTGTTCGCGGCGATGGAGCGCGAATCCCGTTTGTGGAAGGCGGAATGCCCGAATTGCCGGGCGGACACGCCGTTCTGGGACTTGGGCGGCGTCCGCTACAAGGCGGCGGGCGAGCCGAAGAAGCGCATGCGCTGCCCGAGCTGCGGCCAGACCGGCTGGCTGCGCATCCACTGGACGGGCGGCGATCCCACCGCGCTCGGCCCGCGGCCGTCGGTGGCGCCATTCGTCTTCAAGATCACCCTGATCGCACTGCTGATCCCGCTCGCGATCGCCGGCATCGTGCTGTTCTTCGTCCTTCGATGAGGTTCGACGCCCTGCTCTTCGACTTCGACGGCGTGCTGCTGGAGAGCGAATATGCCGGCAATGCCCAGCTCGCCGACTGGCTGACCCGGAGCGGGCATCCGACCAGCGTCGACGAGGCGATGGCCAACTTCATGGGGCTCGCCGGGCTCGACTTCATCGGCGCGATCGAGCGCTGGATCGGGCGGACCATCCCCGACGACTTCCACAGCGCGCGGGCCGAGGAGGATGCGCGGGCCATCGCCGAGGGCATCGCGGCGGTCGAGGGCGCGATCGCCTTCGTCCGCGGCCTCCCGCCCGAATTGCCCAGGGCGATCTGCAGCTCCAGCTCCAGCGACTGGATCCTCAGCCATTTGCGCAACATCGGCCTGGAGGGCGCCTTCGGCGACCGGATCTTCTCGGGCCGCGAGCACGTGGCGCGCGGCAAGCCCGCGCCTGACATCTATATTCACGCCGCCGCCGCCCTACGCACACCGATCGAGCGGACCGCCATCATCGAGGATTCGCCGGTGGGCGTGCAGGGCGCGCTGGCCTCGGGCGCGACCGTCATCGGCCTGGTCGCCGGCAGCCATTGCGGGCCCGATCATGCGCAGCGGCTGCGGGCGCTGGGGGTCCGGCATATCGCCCGCGACTTCGAGGAGGTCGCCGCTTTCCTCGCCTGAGGCGAGTTCAGGGTGACGATTTGCGCTCATGCCCGCGTATGGCCGCTAAAGCTGATGTCCGCTCCGGTCCCGCTTGGTGTCGAGATAGGCCTGGTTGTGCGCGCCGGCGCCGGCCTTCAGCGGCACGCGCTCGGTCACGTCGATGCCGAGGCCCGCCAGCGTGTCGACCTTCCTGGGATTGTTGGTGAGCAAGCGAATGCGGGCCTGGCCCAATTTCTCCAGCATCCGCGCGGCCGCGGAGAAATCGCGCTCGTCGTCGGCGAAGCCGAGGCGCAGGTTCGCGTCGACCGTGTCGAAGCCCTGATCCTGCAGCTGATAGGCGCGCAATTTGTTGACCAGGCCGATGCTCCGCCCTTCCTGCCGAAGGTAGAGGAGGATGCCCCAGCCGGACGCGGCGATCGCCGCCAGCGCGGCGGCGAGCTGCGGCCCGCAATCGCATTTGAGCGAGCCCAGAGCGTCGCCCGTCAGACATTCGCTGTGCACGCGGACCAGCGGCGGCTGGCCGTTGGGCGCCCCGATCAGCAGGGCAACATGCTCGGCCGTATCGCCGTCCGCGCGGAAGGCGACGATCTCGCCCTGCTCGGCGAAGCGATTGGGCAGGCGCGCGCGGGAGACGATGTGGAGGTCGGCACCCGAGCCGAACGTCATGACGTCGTCAAGGCCGGCGCGCGCCTCGGCCGGGCCGCCTTCGCGGGTGAAGAGCGCGGGGAGCAGGCCGGCCAGGCGGGCGAGGCGCAGGGCGGCGCGCGCGGTCGGGGGCGAACAGAGCGGCGCGGTCCGGAAGGGGCCCTTCAGCGGATAAGCGAGGTCGAGCGCCGGATCGGCGATGGCATTGGCCATGGCGAGGTCGATCCACGACGCCCGTTTCACCAGCACCGGTTCGTCCGGCTCGGCGTCGCGCTGGTTGGTGAGCTTCAGGGTCGCGGCGCGGGTGCCGGAGAGGAGCAGGGCGGCGGGCGCGTCGCCCGCGTCGAAGGCGGCGAGGCCGGCCTCGTCGGCGGTCTCGATGGCGAGGAAGGCGATGTCGCCCAGCGCCACCGGCCAGCCGCGGCGCAGCGCGTCGATGGCGCGGGCGACGTCCCGCGCCCCCATCAGAGGTCGAATTCCGTCATCAGCGGGACGTGATCGGACGGCCGGGTCCAATTCCGGCAGGGCTCGTAGACCTTGTGGCCGACCGCCTGCTTCGCCACCTCGCCGGTGGCCCACATATGGTCGAGCCGCCGCCCGCGGTCGTTTTTCGTCCAGTCGGGCGAGCGATAGCTCCACCAGGTGTGCAGCCGCTGCGGGGCCGGAAAGAAATGGCGGCCGAGGTCGGTCCAGTCGTTGCTGCCCTGCAGCCGGGTCAGGGCCTCGACCTCGATCGGGGTGTGGCTGACCACGTTGATGAGCTGCTTGTGGCTCCAGACGTCGCATTCCAGCGGCGCGATGTTGAAATCGCCGACCATGATCGTCGGCCGGTCGAGCGTGTCGGACCAGCGCGTCATCCGTTCGACGAAGTCGAGCTTCTGGCCGAATTTATGATTGAGCGTCCGGTCCGGAATGTCGCCGCCGGCGGGGACGTAGACATTCTCCAGCCTGACCCCGTTCTCGAGCAGGACCCCGATATGCCGCGCCTCGCCATTGTCCTGCCAGTCGTGGCGATGGTCTTCCCTGAGCGGAACCCTGGAAAGGATGGCGACGCCATGGTGCATGGGCTGGCCGCAGATCAGATTGTGCGTGTAGCCGAGCCGGCGGAACAGCTCATGCGGGAACTCGCTGTCGCGGACCTTGGTCTCCTGCAGGCACAGGATGTCGGGCGCTTCCTCGGTCAGGAACTTCTGGACGATCTCGGTCCGCGCGCGAACGGAATTGATGTTCCAGGAGGCAATCTTCAGGGTCGAGGACATCGTTCGGACTTAGCGATCATCCCCTAAAATGGAAGGCCCCCGCTCCGGGGGCGTGGAGCGAGGGCCACCAAGCGTTGTTACGCGAGGTCAAGTGCGGATCCGGCCGGGCAACAGGGGGAAAACCCGGTGGCGGAGGCCCGCTCTTGCAGCCTTCTTTCTAGGCCTCGCCACCTGTCGCGTGGATGAACGGAATGGGGCCATTTTGCGGCCCTTTGTCGCGGGCTGTCCCCTGCCGCACGGGAGGCGGCTAGCGCCGCGGACCGCGCGGGCGGACCGGCCGGTAGCTGAACGCGCTGTCGGCGACGGGGATGTTGAAGCGCTGACCCGTCAGGCTGACATTGGTGCGGTTGTTCTGCGCGTCGACGGTATTCCAGCCCTGCAGAATCAGCCCGCCCGGCGCGGCCTGCGATTTGGCGAAGCGGATGGTGATCGTGCCGAATTCGCGCCGGCGCGGATCGCGCGCCTGCAGCAGCAGCGTGCGCGGGTCGTCCTGGATCACGCGGGCGAAGCGGCCGAGATCCTGGCTGGGGTTGAGCAGGACGGAGAGCGGCGAATCGTTGATCGGCCAGCGCTGCTGCTGGTTGACCGAATAATCGAGGAAGGTAAGCGCCCGGCCGTCGCCGACGATCAGCATGTTGGCGGTGCGCCCATAATCGAAGCGGATCCGGCCGGGCCGCTTGATCGTCAGCGTGCCGTTGAGCGCGCGCCCGCGCGCATCGGTCTGGGTGAAGCCCGCGGTCATCGTCTGCACGGCGCGCAGATGTGCCTGCACCTGGGCGAGGCCGGTCTGCGCTGCGGCCGGGGCGGGGACCGCGAGCATGAGGGGCGCGGCGAGGAGAAGGGCGCTGAAGCGCGTCATCACGAACTTCCTTCGGGGACATGGGATTTGGCGCGCCCTATCGCGCGCCCCGCTTGAATGTCCAGTGAACCCGCTGGTTCCCGTGGGCCGCGCCCGCTATCGGGGGCGAGGCGGGATCGGTCCGCGCGCGGGAGCAAGTCTATGCACCTCGTCGACAATGGCAGCCTCGAGATCGAGGTGGAGATCAGCGAGGATCTCGCCCGGGCCGGCCTCGCCGCCGCGCAGGAGGTGCTCGACGATGCCGGCGTGACGGCGACGGCGGCCTGGCAGGCTCGCGCCGGCGCGGACGACGCTTTGGCCGGGCTCTGGGCCGAGGCCGACGCGGCGGCGCGCACGGCCAGCGGCGGCGAGGCCCGGATCGCCCTGGCCGGGACCGCCAGCGGCTGCGCCGAATCCCTCGCCACCAAGGCCCATGAGGCCGAAAGCGCGCCGTTCCGCATCGAGACGCCGATCGGCGGCTTCGAACCCGAAGGGCCTGAATTCCTGTAGAAAGGCCGGCGGCGTCAGCTCAGCGGTCGCCCCTCGGGATCGACCAGCACCTCGCGGCGGCCAACATGGTCCGGAGCGCTGACCACGCCTTCCTTCTCCATCCGCTCGATCAGCCGGGCGGCATTGTTGTAGCCCACGCGCAGCTGGCGCTGGAGGTAGGAGGTCGACGCCTTCTGGCTCTCGGCGACGACTTGGACGGCCTTGCGGAACATCTGCGTCTCGGCGTCGTCCTCGCCGACCGGCTGACCCTCGAACATATAGCCGCCGTCCTCGGGCTCCTCGGTGACCGCCTGGACATAATCGGGCTGGCCCTGGCCGCGCCAGTAATCGGCGACCGCGCGCACCTCCTCGTCGGAGACGAACGGACCGTGCACGCGGGCGATCTGCTTGCCGCCGGGCATGTAGAGCATGTCGCCCTTGCCGAGCAGCTGCTCCGCGCCCTGCTCGCCGAGAATGGTGCGCGAATCGATCTTCGAAGTGACCGAAAAGGAGATGCGGGTCGGCAGGTTCGCCTTGATCACGCCGGTGATGACGTCGACCGAGGGGCGCTGCGTCGCCATGATCAGGTGGATGCCCGCGGCGCGCGCCTTCTGGGCGAGCCGCTGGATCAGGAACTCGACCTCCTTGCCGGCGGTCATCATCAGGTCGGCGAGCTCGTCGACCACGACCACGACCTGGGGCAGGATCTCGTAGTCCAGCTCCTCCATCTCATATTTGGGCTGGCCGGTCTCGGGGTCGTAGCCGGTCTGCACGCGGCGGCCGAGCGGCTGGCCCTTCATCTTGGCCTCGCGCACCTTGGCGTTGAACGAGGAGAGCTGACGCACGCCGACGGACGCCATCATCCGGTAGCGGTCCTCCATCTGCTCGACCGTCCATTTCAGCGCGCGGATCGCCTTGGCGGGCTCGGTGACGACCGGGGCGAGCAGATGCGGGATGTCGTCATAGACGCTGAGCTCCAGCATCTTCGGATCGATCAGGATCATTTTGCACTGCTCGGGCGTCAGCCGGTAGAGCAGGGACAGGATCATCGTGTTGAGGCCGACCGACTTGCCCGAGCCGGTAGTGCCGGCGACGAGCAGATGCGGCATCGGCGCCAGATCCGCGACGACGGGGTCGCCCGCGATATTCTTGCCGAGGATGATCGGCAGCGAGGCGACCTGGTCCTCGAAGGCGGGGCTGGAGATCAGTTCGGAGAAGCTCACCGTCTCGCGCTTGGCGTTCGGCAATTCGATGCCGATCACCGAGCGGCCGGGAATGGTGGCGACGCGCGCGGAAAGCGCGGACATGTTGCGGGCGATGTCGTCGGCGAGCTGGATGACGCGGCTCGCCTTGATGCCCGAGGCCGGCTCCAGCTCGTACATGGTGACGACCGGACCGGGGCGGACCTCGACGATCTCGCCCTTCACCGAGAAATCGTCGAGCACGGATTCGAGCAGGCGGGCGTTGCGCTCCAGCCCCTGCTTGTCGATCGCGACATTGGCGGCGGGCGGGGGCGGGTTGAGCAGGTCCACCGAGGGCAGGGTATAGCTGTCGCCCAAAGCGAGCGAAGGCTGGCGCTCGCGCAAGGGCCGGCGGCCGCTCTCGCGGGCCTTGGCGGGCTCGGCGATGACCGGCGCGCGGGACGAGCGTTCGGCGACGGGCGCGCGAGCCGGGCGGCCGGCGGGGATGGCGGTCTCGTCCTCATCCTCCTCGATCGCGCTGCCGCCGCCGCCGCCGCCCGCGCGCACCGGCAAGCGGCGCGAGGCGATCCAGCGCCGCTCTTCCGCGGTGAGGCCGAGGCCGAGCAGGACGAGGGCGAGGCCGGCCACGGTGGCGATGGCGATGATCGCGATCCGGAACGGATTGACGATGGTCGGATCGCCGAGCAGGCCGAGCGACGCTTCCGTCCCCTTGGCGAAAGCGAGACCGATGCCGCCGCCCCAGCCCGCCGGAAGCCCCCAGAGCTGGCCGCCCGCGAACAGGCCGCCGGCGAGGCCGAGCAGGGCGATCCCTGAGCAGGTGATGATCAGGTTGCGCACCCAGCGCCCGGGGGCGACGCCGCGCGTCAGCCGCAGGCCGACGATCAGCAGCAAGGGCAGGAACAAGCCGGCGGGCGGCCCGGCCAGGGTCAGCAGGATGTCGGACAGCCAGGCGCCGATCCCGCCCATCCAGTTCGCCACCGGTCCGCCGGCGCTGGTGTTCAGCGCGGGGTCGCTCTGGTGGTAGGTGAGCAAGGCGACCAGGGTGAAGGCGACGAACAGCACGATGCCGATGCCGCCGAGGAACGTGCCCGAGCGCCGCGCAAGCCGCTTCGAGCCGTCGCGCAACTGCTCCAGACGGCCGGGCCCTGCCTTTCGCGCGCTGCTTGCCATCGCCATGTGCCCCAAATGTTCCCCGTTCGCTCTCTCATGCGCCTTCGGGGAGTCCCCGGTCAAGCGCTTGGCGTTGTTTCGTTGCAACGCCGGCCCGCTTTTCAGCAAAAGTGGATTCCGGTTTTGCGGCCGAAAAGCGGGCCAGCAACGGTCTTGGACCATGAGCAGATGCGCATTGCCCCGCAATGCGCAGCCATGCCGGGGGCATGGCGATTCTGCTCATTCCGAGTCGCTGGGCGGTTCCCACCCGGCTCGAAAACGGTCTAAGGCGGCGAAATGCAGCGCGCGGACGTGATCATTCTCGGCGGCGGCCTGGTCGGGCTTACGCTCGCCATTGCGCTCGATCATCATGGTATTTCCACCATCGTCGTCGATCCCGCCGATCCGGCGACTCAGATCGCGCCATCCTATGACGGGCGGGCGACGGCCATTTCCAGCTCCTCCTGGCGGATGCTGGAGGCGATCGGCGTGGCGGAAAAACTGGCCGGCGTCACCTGCGCGATCCGCGCGATCAGGGTCAGCGAGGGGCTGAAGCCCGGCGGCATCCTGTTCGCGCCGGAGGCGGAGGACGATCCGCTCGGCATCATGGTCGAAAACAGGCTGCTGCGCAGCGCCCTGCGCGACACCGCCTTGACGGCGCGGCGGCTGGCTCTGCTCATGCCCGCCCGCGCCGCCGAGGTGGTGCGCGACGGCGCCGGGGTCCGCGTCGCACTGCAGGACGGGCGGCTGCTCGCCGCGCCCCTGCTGATCGGCGCCGAGGGGCGCAACTCGCCGACCCGCGCCGCCGCGGGGATCGCGGTGGCGCAGTGGCGCTACGACCATGTCGCGATCGTCGCCACCATCGCCCACGAAAAGGCGCATGAAGCGACCGCCTATGAGATCTTCTATCCGGCCGGGCCGTTCGCGATCCTGCCGATGCTGGCCGGGGACGACGGCCGGCCGCGCTCGGCGATCGTCTGGTCGGTCAAGGCGCGCGACGCCGCGGCGACGCTCGGCCTGCCGGATCGCGCGCTCGCCCACGAGATCGAGAAGCGCATGGGCGGCTTCCTGGGCGCGCTCGAACTGGCCGGGCCGCGCTTCAATTATCCGCTCGGCTTCCATCATGCCGCGACCATCACCGGCGAGCGCCTCGCCCTGATCGGCGACGCCGCCCACGGCATCCACCCGATCGCGGGCCAGGGCCTCAATCTGGGCTTTCGCGACGCCGCCGCCCTGGCCGAGGTGCTGGTCGAGGGCGCGCGGCTCGGCCTCGACCTCGGCGACGCGCAGCTCATGGCGCGCTATGAGCGCTGGCGCAGCCTCGACACCTTCTCGGTCGCGCTCGCCACCGACAGCCTCACCCGCCTCTACGGCGTGCCCGGCCGCGCCGCGTCCGCAGTCCGCCGGCTCGGTATGGGCGTGGTGCAGAGGATCGGGCCGCTCAAGGACCGGCTGATGGCCGAAGCGCGGGGCGAATCGGGGGAGTTGCCGCTGCTGCTCAGGGGCCTACCGATTTAAGGCTATTGCAGGGTTTCGGGCCCGTCCGCGCCGCCGGGCGCCATGCGCTGGAACTGCATGAACTGGACGAGCAGGTCGGCGCGGTCGGCGAGGTCGGTCGCCTCCAGCAAGGCCTGCTTCGAGCCGACGTCGAGCGGCGCGATCTGGGCGATGCCGTTGACCAGCATCTCATCGTCGAGCCGCGTCACCTGCGCCCATTCGACCATATAGCCGAGCGCGTCGGCATAACGGCGCGCCTCCCGTTCCACCTCGGCGCGCTGGGCGAGATGGAGGACGGCATCCTCCTCGTCCTCGAAGCCGGCCCGGTCGGCGTCGACCTGGCGGTAGAGGGTGTCGACCACGGCCTCGCGCGCGATCCGGAAACGGCTGAGCCCCTCCAGGACGAGGTTGAAGCGCCCGTCGTCCAGCTCCTCGCAGCTGCCGATCCGGCCGATGCAGCCGATCTCGAACAGGCCGGGCGGCTCGTCATGATCCTTGGGCTGGACCATGGCGATCAGCCGGTCGCCCGCGAGGGCGTCGCGGGTCATCGCGCGGTAGCGCGGCTCGAAAATGTGCAGGGGCAGCTGGCTGCGCGGGAAAAGCAGGGCCCCGGCAAGCGGGAAGACGGGAACGCGGAGGAGCGCCTCGCCCGTCATCCGAACAGGATCGCGGAGAGCTTGCGGCGCTGCTGGCCGGCCCACGGATCCTCGAGGCCGACGGCTTCCAGGATCTGCAGCAGCCGCCGGCGCGCCGCGCCTTCCTCCCATTCGCGGTCGCGCTGGATGCTCTCCAGCAACTGGGCCGCGGCGGCGTCGCGGTCGCCCTTGGCCATCAGCGCGCCGGCCAGATCGAGCCGCGCCTGGTGATCGTCGGGATCGGCCGCGATCCGCCCTTCCAGTTCCGCCGTCTCGCCGGCCTCCGGCGCGGTTTCGGCGAGCGCGAGGGCGGAGCGGGCCCGGGCGACCGCCGGATCCTTGGCCGCCTTCTCCGGCGCGGCGTCGAGCACGGCCTTCGCCTCCTCGATCCGGCCGGCGGCGACCAGCGCGCGGGCGAGGCCGGAAATCACCTCCGGCTGCTCGGGCGCCATGTCGTGAATCTGCTGGAAGATGTTGGCGGCGCGCTCGGCATCGCCCTCGGCGAGCACCTCCTCGCCCATCGCGATCAGCGGCTCGATCTCGGCTTCCTTCTGCTGCGCCTCGCCCTGGACCGGAAGCTGGGCGAGGATCTGGTCGAGCGCGCCGGACAATTGGCCCTCGGTGCGGGCGGTGGAGAGATCGGCGACGGGCTGACCCTGGAAGAGCGCGTAGACGGTCGGGATCTGCTGGACGCGGAACTGTGCCGCGATGAACTTCTCCTCGTCGACATTGACCTTGACGAGCTGCACGCCGCGGTCCGCATAATCGCCGGCGACCTTTTCGAGCAGGGGCGTGAGCTGCTTGCAGGGGCCGCACCATTCCGCCCAGAAATCGAGGATGATGAGCGAGGTCATGCTCGGCTCGATCACGTTCACGCGGAAGCGCTCCACGGCCTCGCGTTCGGCTTCGCTCAATCCCAGGGTGGCCACGTCTCTGCTCTCCGATCCGGCTGACTTAACGCCCTATGTGGGATTGCGGCCCCGTCTGCCAAGCCATTGAATGAGGGGGTTGCGGGGGTCAAAGGCCCATGCTAGCAGCCGCCGCCTTACCTCAGCCGGGAGGTTCGCCACGCACCGATGCGTGCCGACCGACCGGCTTCGCTCAGAGCGGGCGTAGCTCAGGGGTAGAGCACAACCTTGCCAAGGTTGGGGTCGAGGGTTCGAATCCCTTCGCCCGCTCCAGACTTCATTGCATCATCGGCCGAGCCTTCGGGTTTCCCGCGGCGGTCCGCGCCTTCGGCGCCCGCGCCCGCTTGGCTCGCCTGGATTTGGCAAGGTCGATCCTTGACTTGCGGAGATGTTTCGACATTCTCCGCCCGCAGAGGAGTTATCGCCATGAAGATGCTCGCCATTCTTGCCGTGTTCCTGCCCGCCGCCATCGCCGCCCAGACGCCGGGGACGGAGGATCCCAACGAGCGGATCTGCCGGGTGACCGGGGAGCTCGGTTCGCGCCTGCAGCGGACCCGGACCTGCAAGACCCGGGCGGAATGGGCCGAGATGCGGCGCGAGACGCGCAATTCGATCGACCGCTCCCAGACCCGCCAGGTCAACCTCACCGTCGACGGCAAGGTCTCGGGGAACTAGGCCTTTCCGATGCTGTTCCTGATCGCCGCCGCCGCGCAGGTCGCGGCGCCGACGCCCGCGCCCGCCGCCGAATCGCCGATCGTCACCACCGAATCGGGCCTGCGCTTCCAGGTGCTGACGCCGGGCACCGGCCGCCGCCCGACCCGGGCCGACGCGGTCCAGGTCAGCTATGAGGTGCGGCTGGCCCGCAACGACCGCCTGGTCGAGCGGACCCGCCAGCCCGCCGGCATTCCCGTCTCGGGCTCGATCCCCGGGTTCACCGAGGCGCTGCTGCTGATGAACGAGGGCGGCCGCTACCGTTTCTGGGTGCCGGCCCGGCTCGCTTACGGGCGGCGGGGCAGCCCCGGCATGGTCCCGCCCAATGCCGATCTCGTCTTCACGCTCACCCTGCTCCGCATCGGCCGGGCCGCGCCGGCGGAGCGCCGCTGACCGCCGGACTCGGAACGCTTGCATGACGGGGCCGTTCTGGCCCGGTGAGCACGCAACTCCCCACCCTCGACGCCTCCGCCTTCGAACCGCCCCCGGCGGCGGTCGATTTCTACGTGGAGAGCCTTCGCCTGCTCGCCGAATCGGGCATCCCGTTCCTGCTTTCGGGCACCTATGCCCTGTCCTGCTATACGGGCATCACCCGGCCTACCAAGGATCTGGACGTGTTCTGCAAGCCGTCCGACGCGCCGCGCATCCTCAGCTTCTTCAAGGCGAAGGGCTATGAGATCGACATCGAGGACGAGCGCTGGATCGGCAAGGTATGGAAGGGCGAGCATTTCTTCGACGTGATCTACAACATGTCGACGGCGGGCATGCCGGTGACCGATCACTGGTTCAGCAATCCCTATGAGGTGGAGGTGTACGGCACCAACGTCCGCATCACCCCGCCCACCGAGTTCATCCTCTCCAAGCTCTTCCTGCAGGACCGCTACCGCTATGACGGCGCGGACGTCGCCCATGTCATCCTGAAGAAGCATGACGAGGTGGACTGGCGCTATCTGCTGGACGCGATGGAGCTTTATTGGGAGGTGCTGCTCATCCACGTCCTCAATTTCCGCTTCATCTACCCGACCGAGCGGGAGTGCATTCCGCGCTGGCTGTTCGACGAATTGCTGGCCAGGCTCGCGGCGCAGGCGGAGATGCCGGCGGCGCGGATGAAGATCTGCCGCGGCCGCCTGTTCAGCCCGCGCGACTATATCACCGACATCGCCGAATGGGGCTTCGCCGACGTGGTCGGCAAGGGCATGGAGGAGCGCCATGAGCGAAAGCTCTGAGCGGATCACGCTCGCCGCGATGGGCGACCTCCATGTCACCGAGACGAGCGAGCATCGCTATCGCGAGCTGTTCCAGGAGATTTCCGAAGTCGCGGACGTGCTCGCCTTGTGCGGCGACCTCACCAATTTCGGCAAGACCCGGGAGGCGGAGATCCTGGCGGAGGACCTCAGGTCCTGCACCATCCCGGTGGTGGGCGTGCTCGGCAATCACGATCATGAATGCGGCCAGCCCGAGGAGGTGGCCAAAATCCTGCACGGCGCCGGCATGACCGTGCTCGCCGAGCAGGCGGTGGTGATCAAGGAGGTGGGCTTCGCCGGCGTGAAGGGCTTCCTCGGCGGCTTCGGGCGCGGCGAGCTCGGTTCGTTCGGCGAGACGCCGATCAAGGCTTTCGTCGACGCGGCGCTGGACGAAGCCCGCAAGCTGGAAAATGCGCTGCGCTCGCTGAAGACGGAGCGCAACGTCGCCGTGCTCCATTACGCGCCGGTCGCCGACACGGTGGTGGGCGAGCCGCCGGAAATCTATCCCTTCCTCGGCTGCTCGCGGCTGGCGGATGCGATCGACCGGTTCGATCACGTCTCCGCAGTCGTCCACGGTCATGCCCATCGCGGCACGTTCGAGGGCAAGACGCCGCGCGGCACCCCCGTCTACAATTGCGCGCGGATGGTGGTCGAGGCCGCCAAGGGACGGCCCTACGCGCTTATCGAGGTGTAGCCGCTGGCGCCTGCTGCTGCGGGCGCTGCTGCTGGGGTTGCGGGCGTGCCGCGGGACGGGCGGGCTGCCGCGCCGCCTGGGTCGCCGGCCGCGCGGACGCCTGCTGCTGCGGTGCCGGCTGCGCCGCGGGAGTCGGCGCATGGGGCTCCAGCAGAGCGGCGGTCTCGATCAGGTCGAGCGCCTGATGGGCGGTGGCATAGCGCCGGGCGCGGGCCATCCAGTCGGCGGCATAGTCGCGGCCCGGCATGCGCTGCACCTCCGCCATGGCCGAGGCCACCTCGCCGGCCTGCAGCCACCGTTTGGCGCGATCCAGCCGCTGGCTCGGCTCGGCCGAAGGGGTGTCGGCGCGGCGAACGATAATCAGGCTCCCCAGTTCGTCGCGAAAGGCGCCCCACCAGCTCTGGTCGGGCGGCGCGCCCATCAATTGCTCGCCGAGCGTCTCCAGCTCGCTTTCCAGCTGGGCGAGCGTGACCGGCTCGCGCGCGCCGTTGATGATCGCCGCGACCGCGCGGGGCTGGGTGGCGCCGAAGCGCTGCTGAAGCACCCGCTCCAGGAAGCCCAGCTGCACGCCGCGGTCGATGGCGCGGCGCGCGGCGAAGGCGGCGACCAAGGCCTCGGTGCGGTCGGCGCTGCCGACGGCGACGCGCGAGGAGCTGTCGATCGTCCCGAACCTTTGCTCCAGAACGGCCAGCCGGCGCGCGAAATCCTGCTCGGCGGCGGTGCCGGGCAAGGCCGGATTGGGCGGCGGCGGTTCGTACTGGACGACGGGCGGTAGCTGCGGCTGCGGGGCCGGCTGGGGCGCGGGCTGCGGCGCCGGGGCCGGCTGGGTGATGCCGAGCAGGCGGGCGCCGGCCTCCCATTGCGAGAGCAGATAGCCCATCACCCCGAGCCCGAGCAGGAAGGCGATGGCCGGGAGCGCGGCCTTGCGCAGCAAGGGTCGGCGCGGCGGCAGCGGCGGCGCGGTGTCGATCGGGTCGTAATCGCCGTTCATCGATCCGCTTTCTGGCACAGCTCGGCGGCAAGCTCCAGCAGCGCCTGATCGCGGGGCCGCGGCGCGACCGAGACGGAGCGCCAGCCCTCGCCCGCGGCGCGCGCCGTCTTGGCGCTGATCGCGGCGAGGCGGATCCTTGATTTGTCGCCGGCGAGGGCCGCGAACAGGGTCGCGGCGCGCGGGGAATGGAGCAGAGCGAGCATGTCCTCGGCCGGCACCGGCAGCATGTCCACCTCCTGCGCGGCGTATACGGGGACCCGGGTGATGGCGACCTCGGGATGGCCGAAGGCGAGATGATCCTGCCCGCAGGCGTGGAAGGCGGTGCGCACCCCGTCCTCCGCCATCATCAGCAGCAGCGACTTCCCGTCGTCCGGGCCGACCCGGATGTCGGCGAAGCCCGCTTCCTCCGCGGCGGCGGCGGTCGCCTCGCCCACCGCATAGCAGGGCAGGGCCTTGAACGGGGTCAGCCCCTCCGACGCCTGCCGGGCGGCGCTAGCGCTGGTCAGCATCACCGCGTCGAAGCCGGCGGGATCGGGCGGCGTCCAGGCGAGCGGGCGGACCGCGAAGAGCGGCGTCACCACAGGCGCGAGGCCCAGCGCCCGCGCCCGCGCGGCCGTCTCGTCGGCGCCGGGCTGCGGGCGGAGGATGAGGATCCTCATGGCGCGAACATCGCCCTGAGGTCGGGACTGGCGCGCGCGAGCAGGCTGGCGGCGAGCGCGGCCGGCGCGCCCTCGCCGCGCAGAACCTCGCGGCCGTCGGCGCTCAAGATCTCGGCGATCACCAGCCCCTCGGGCGTGGCCAGCGCGGCGACGGCGCTGTGGCAGTCGCCGCCGAGCGCGGCGAGGAAGGCGCGCTCGGCCCTCACCGCGTCATGCGTGGGCAGATGGTCGATGGCGGCGAGCAACGCGCGCAGCTCCGCCCGTTCCGCGAGCACTTCCACCCCGATCGCGCCCTGCGCGGGGGCGGGCAGCAGGTCGAGCGGCGCGCCGAGCGCGAGGCCGAGCCGGTCCAGCCCCGCGGCGGCGAGCAGGGTGGCGTCGAACGCCCCCGCCTCGATCTTGGCGAGCCGGGTCTGCACGTTGCCGCGGATGACCGCGCAGCCGAGATCCGGGCGCCGGGCGAGCAATTGCGCGGTGCGCCGCGGCGAGGAGGTGCCGACCCGGGCGCCGTGCGGCAGCGCGTCGAGGCTCTCCGCCCCGATCAGCCGGTCCTTCGTGTCCGCCCGCTCCAGCATCGCGGCGATGACCAGCGCCGCCGGCCGGAGCGTCTCCACGTCCTTCATCGAATGAACGGAAAGATCGGTGCGGCCGTCGAGCAGGCAGCGGTCCAGCTCCTTGGTCCAGAGCGCCTTGCCGCCCACTTCGGAAAGCGCCACGTCCTGAATCACGTCGCCCGTCGTGGTGATCGGCACGATCTCCGTTTCCACGCCATGGCTGGCACGCAGCGCGGCCGCCACCATATGCGCCTGGGCGAGCGCCAGCGGCGAGCCGCGCGTGCCGATCCGGATGGGCTGGGTCATGCGGCGCTTGAACTAGCGGGATAGAGAGTGGCAGGGAAGCTTGGATGAGCCTGATCTTGGGCATTGAATCGAGTTGCGACGAGACCGCCGCCGCTCTGGTGACGTCGGACCGGCGCATCCTCGCGCACAAATTGGCGGGGCAGGAGGCCGCGCACCGGCCGTTCGGCGGGGTGGTGCCGGAGATCGCCGCGCGCGCCCATGTCGAGATCTTGCCCGAGCTGATCGCGCAGGTGCTGGCGGAAGCGGGGGTCGACCTCGCCGGGGTCGACGCGATCGCCGCGACCGCCGGGCCGGGGCTGATCGGCGGCGTCATGGTGGGGCTGGTCACCGCCAAGGGGCTGGCGCTGGCGGCGAACAGGCCGCTCGTGGCGGTCAACCATCTGGAAGGCCATGCGCTGTCGCCCATGCTGAGCGACCCTGACCTTCGATTTCCCTATCTGCTTCTGCTCGTCTCGGGCGGCCATTGCCAATTGCTGCTGGTCGAGGGGGTCGGCGCCTACCGGCGGCTCGCCACCACCATCGACGACGCCGCCGGCGAAGCCTTCGACAAGACCGCCAAGTTGCTCGGCCTCGGCTTTCCCGGCGGCCCCGCCGTCGAGCGGACCGCGGCCGAGGGCGACAGGCGCGCGGTGCCGCTGCCCCGGCCTCTGGTCGGCTCGGCCGAGCCGCATTTCTCCTTTGCCGGGCTGAAAAGCGCGGTGCTGCGCGCCAAGGAGAGCGGCAAATATGCCGACGCGGACATCGCCGCGAGCTTCCAGCAGGCGGTGGTGGACTGTTTTCTCGACCGGACCCGGCGCGCCCTCGCCGCGGCGGACGGCGCGACGGCGCTTGTCGTCGCCGGCGGCGTCGCGGCCAACCAGGCGGTGCGAACCGCGCTGACCGGCCTCGCCGCGGACCATGGCCTGCCTTTCGTCGCGCCGCCTCTGTGGCTCTGCACGGACAATGCGGCGATGATCGGCTGGGCCGGGGCGCTGCGCTTCGAGGCCGGGCTGGTCGACGGGCTGGATGCGCCCGCCAGGGCCCGCTGGCCACTCGATCCGGATGCCGAGAAGGCACGTGGCGCGGGGGTGAAGGCATGAGAATCGGAGTGGTCGGCGCCGGTGCCTGGGGCACCGCTCTCGCCCAGGTGGCGGCCGCCAATGGCGAGCCGGTGACGCTCTGGGCGCGCGAGCCGGACGTGGTCGAGGCGGTCAACGGCGCGCACGAAAACCCCTTGTTTCTCAAGGGGCTGGCGCTCAGCCCCTCGATCCGCGCGACCGGTGATCTGGCCGATCTCGACGATTGCGAAGCCTTGCTAATCGTTAGCCCGGCGCAATATTTACGCAAGGTTATCAGCGGCTTAACCGTGACCGAAACGCCGCTCATCCTGTGCGCCAAGGGGATCGAGGACGGGACCGGTTTGCTGATGCACGAGGTCGTGCACGAATTGCGTCCGGACGCGCCGGTCGCGGTCCTGTCCGGCCCCACCTTCGCCCATGAAGTGGCGGCCGGCCTGCCGACGGCGGTCACCCTGGCGGTTGAGGACCAGGCGCTGGGCGAGCGGCTCGTCGCGCGGATCGCGCGGCCCTGGTTCCGGCCCTATCTCGGCGACGACGTGGCCGGCGCCGAAGTGGGCGGCGCGGTCAAGAACGTCCTCGCCATCGCCTGCGGCGTCGTCGAGGGACGCCGGCTCGGCCTGAACGCGCGCGCGGCGCTCATCTCGCGGGGCTTCGCGGAGATGACGCGCTTCGGCCTCGCCAAGGGCGCGCGGGCGGAGACCTTGGCCGGGCTTGCCGGGCTTGGCGATCTCGTCCTCACCTGCTCCTCGACCAGCTCGCGCAACTTCTCGCTGGGCAAGGGCATCGGCGAGGGGGCGCGGCCCGCCGAACTGCTGTCCGACCGCCGCACCGTCGCCGAGGGCGCCTTCACCGCCCCGGTGCTGAAGCGCGCGGCCGAGGCGATCGGCGTCGACATGCCGATCGTGGCGGCGGTCTGCGCCCTGCTGGCGGAGGAAGCGTCGGTGGACGAGGTGGTGGGCCGGCTGCTGGCGCGGCCGTTGCGAGCGGAAGGGGTGTAGTTCTCCTGCCCTCCGAGCGCTCAACACGTGCTCCGGCGAAGGCCGGAGCGTTGCGAGGCCCGCGGTTCGTTTCCGGCCAGCGCTCCGGCCTTCGCCGGAGCACGCACGATAGAGCCCGGCAGGGACTTCAGAAATCCCAGGCGATGCCCTTATTCTCCCAGTCGCCGTAGCGGGTGGGCTCCTTGCCTTTCGGTCCGCCGCTTTCGGTCGCCTCTTTCGCCGCCGCCGGGTCCGGCACGGGCGGGCTGGGCGTCAGATAGGCGGGGGCTTTCACATGGGGTGGGCGCTCGGCCATGGCGGTTCCGTTGAATTCGGGGCTCGTTCCGCCCACATTTCCTCTCTGGAGGATCGAAAGGCAAGATGAACACCCTTCGCACGACCATGTTGCTGGCGGCCTTGACCGCTCTGTTCATGGGTCTGGGCTATCTGTTCGGCGGCGTCACCGGCGCGCTGATCGCGCTCGCCATCGCCGCGGGCATGAACCTGTTCACCTACTGGAATGCGGACAAGATCGTCCTTCGCATGCACGGAGCGGTGGAGGTGGACGCGCGTTCCGCGCCGCAGCTTTACGGGATCGTCGACGAACTCGCCCGGCGTGGCGGCCTGCCGACCCCCAAAGTCTATCTGATCGACGAGCCGCACCCCAACGCCTTCGCCACCGGGCGCAATCCGCAGAATGCCGCGGTCGCGGCCACCACCGGCCTGCTCGCCATCCTGGACCGCGACGAGGTCGCCGCGGTGATGGCGCACGAGCTCGCCCATGTGAAGAATCGCGACACCCTGGTGATGACGATGACCGCGACCATCGCCGGCGCGATCTCCATGCTCGCCAATTTTGGCCTGTTCTTCGGCGGCGGCGACAGGGATCGGGGCGGCGCCAACATGGTGGCGATGATCCTGGCGGTGATCGTCGCGCCCTTCGCCGCGATGCTGGTCCAGCTCGCGATCAGCCGGGCGCGCGAATATGGCGCGGACAAAGGCGGCGCCGAGATGCACGGCAATCCGCGCAAGCTCGCCTCGGCGCTGGCCAAGCTGGCCCATGGCGCCCAGCGCATCCCGAACCCGGTCGCCAAGGCCAATCCGGCCGCGGCCGCGCTTTACATTGTCCCCGGCCTCGGCCGCGGCGACAGCTGGTTCTCGACCCACCCGGCGACCGAGAACCGGATCGCGGCGCTCGAGCGGATGGCGGGCGAGATGGGCCACCCGTCCCTGCCCTCCTTCGAGGCGTCCTCCTACGAAGCGCCGGACCGGCCCGCCGTCCCGGGCGCGTCATCGTCCGTCCCCAAGACCCGCCGGTCCGCCAGCGCTCTGGATCCGCACGGCCGGCGCGGGTGAGTCTGATCGGGGATATCGTCGTCGAACTCGTCGGCGGTCTCCTCTTTCACGGGCTCGGGCGGCTGTTCCACTTCACCGGCCGGCCGCTCATGTTCCTGCTGACCCTGGGCTATGTCCGCGTCCCTTCGGAGCGCCACGGCGGCGCGGGCGGTGATGGCTGGCTCGATTTCGGCACGCAGCTGCTGGGCTTCCTGTTCTGGGTGGCGGCCCTCGCTTTGACCATCTACCTGCTCGTCACATGATCGGTCTCGAAAGCCGCAAGGCGGCGCTCCGACTCCTCGATGCGGTGCTGCGCAAGGGCCTGCCCCTCGAAGCCGCCCTCGATATGGCGACGCGCGAGCTCACGCGGCCCGACGATCGCGCCTTCGCCCATGCCATCGCCGCCGAGGCCTTGCGCCGTCTGCCCGATCTGGACGCCCTGATCGACGGTGCGACGCGGAAGCGACTGCCCGACGACGCCAAGGCCCGGTTCGCGCTACGCATCGCTCTGGTCCAGGCGCTCGCGCTCGGCACGCCGCACCATGCCGCCATCTCCACCGTCCTGCCGCTGGTGGACGGCGGCCCGCGCAAGCTGGTCCATGGCGTGTTCAGCGCGGTCATGCGCTCGAAACAGGCCTTGCCGGAGGTGCCGAGCCTGCCGGAGGCCGTCGCCGAGCGCTGGCGCGAACAATGGGGCGATGCAATGGTCGAGGCCGCCGCCCGGTCGATCGCGGCCCAGCCGCCCATCGACCTGATCGGCGAGCCACCCGCCGGCGTGGAGGGCCTGAGCCTGCTTCCCGGCCATCTCCGCCTCCCGCGCGGCACCGCCGTCGCGGACCTGCCCGGCTATGAGGACGGCAAATGGTGGGTGCAGGACATTTCGGCTGCCATGCCCGCCCGCCTGCTCGGCGCCGGCGAGGGCCGGACGGTGCTGGATCTCTGCGCGGCGCCGGGCGGCAAGACGATGCAGCTGGCCAGCGCCGGCTGGGAGGTGACCGCGGTCGACGTTTCGGAAAGTCGTCTGGCGCGACTTTCGCAGAATCTGGAGCGCACCGGGCTTCCGGCCAGGGTGGTGGCCGCTGACGTCATGACCTGGTCGCCGCCGGCCCAGGTCGACGCGATCCTGCTCGACGCGCCCTGCTCGGCCACTGGCATCTTCCGTCGCCACCCGGACGTGCTTCACCGGGTCCGCCCCAGGGCGATCGCGGAGCTGGCCGAGGTGCAGGGCGCGATGCTGGGCCGCGTCGCGGGCTGGCTCAAGCCGGGGGGCCGCCTCGTTTACTCGGTCTGCTCGCTGGAGCGGCGGGAGGGCGAGGAGGTGCTGGCCGCCTTCATCGACCGGCGCGACGATTATCGGATCGAGGAGGAGCATCGCCTCCTGCCGGGCCGATATGAGGCGGAAGGCGGCGCCGACAGCTTTTTCATCGCGCTTCTGACTCGGGCTGGCTCTTAGCCTTCGGATAACCGGGGATAAGTCGGGCGGCTTCCTTGCCCGCCGAGTCGCGGCAATGTTAGGGTTGCTGCCGTGCAGCAGCCGGTCCGCATTTCCCCTTCCATCCTCTCCGCCGATTTCGCGCGGCTGGGCGAGGAGGTGCGCGCCGTTGACGCGGCCGGGGCGGATTGGATCCATGTCGACGTGATGGACGGCCATTTCGTGCCGAACATCACCATCGGCCCGATGGTGGTGGAGGCGCTCAGGCCGCACACGGCCAAGCCGCTCGACGTGCACCTGATGATCTCGCCGGTCGATGCCTATCTGGAGGCCTTCGCCGAGGCGGGCGCCGACATCATCACCGTCCATCCGGAGGCGGGACCGCATCTCCATCGCACCGTCCAGCGGATCAAGGCGCTCGGCAAGCGGGCCGGCGTGTCGCTCAACCCTGCGACTCCCGCCAAGATGCTCGATTATATGCTCGAGGAGCTGGATCTCGTCCTGGTGATGAGCGTCAATCCGGGCTTCGGCGGGCAGAGCTTCATCGAGAGCCAGCTGCGCAAGATCGAAGCGATCCGCAAGCAGATCGACAAATTGGGCAAGCCGATCGACCTCGAGGTGGACGGCGGTGTCGACCAGGGCAATGCGCGGCGCGTCATCGCGGCCGGCGCGGACGTGCTGGTTGCCGGCACCGCAACCTTCCGTGGCGGCGCGGCTTCTTATGCGGAGAATATCAAAGGCCTCAGGGGATGAGCATCCTGGAGCGGGTGGAGAGCGAAACGGGCGAGAACGAGATCGCGGCGGGCAAGAGGCTGATCCGGGTCGGCGACGATCGCGGCATGTCCCTGTTCGAGCGGCTCGGCTACCGGCTGCACCGGTTCGGCTGGCGGACCCCGCTCTACGCCTTCCGGCTGCGCGGCAAGGTGCCGCTGAAGCTCGTCGCCGTGCCCAAGGATCCGATCGCCGGCGACAAGGCGGCGGGCGAGGCTCTGCTCGACGGGCTGATCCGCCACGGTGCCACCGAAATCCCGGCCGAGCGCTTCGATTTCTCGACCCACGGCTATCCGGCGGATTTCAGCGATCATCTGCAGAGCTTCGCCTGGCTGCGCGATCTCTCCGCGGCGGCGACGCGCGAGCGCGGCGCGGTCCGGGCCGAGGGGCTGATGCGCAAGTGGCTGGCCGCCCATGCCGACGAGGTCTCGGAGCCCGCCTGGCGCGCCGATCTCTGGGGGCGGCGGATCCTCTTCTGGACGGCCTATGCGCCCTATATCCTGTCCAGCAACGACCCGGTCTACCGCTCCTCGGTCCTCTACGCACTGGCGCGCGGTGCGCGACATCTTGAGCGAGGCGCCGACAAGGCCCCGCCCGGACTGGCGCGCATCTCCGCCTGGAGCGGGGTGATCGCCGCCGCCTTGGTCGTCCAGGGCGGGCCGGCCCGGCTGAAGACCGGCGAGGTCGGCCTGTCCCGCGCCCTCGGCGTCTCGCTGCACGACGATGGCGGTCTCGTCAGCCGCTCGCCGCTCGAGCAGATCGCGGTCGTCGAGACGCTTGGGCAGCTGCGCGCCGTCTACATCGCCGCGCGCCGCGACGTGCCGGAATGGCTGACCGACGCCCTTTCCGCCGCGGTGGCGGCCTTGCTCTCCGTCACCCTGGGCGACGAAGCCCTGTCCAGCTGGCAGGGCGGCAACATGGCCGGCCGCCGCCGCGTCGCCGCCGCGGTGGAGGGCGCGGGCATCGCCGTGCGGCCGCTCCGCCAGGCGCGGGGCTGGGGCTATCAGCGCCTGCAGGCCAAGCAGAGCGTGCTCGTCTTCGATGCCGCGCCGCCGCCGCCGCCGCGCTCCCTGCCCGGGGCCTGCGCCTCCACCCTGGCCTTCGAGCTGAGCGACGGGCCGGCGCGGCTGATCGTCAATTGCGGCGGCGCCGGCGACGCGCCGGGCGCGCTGCCCGTCGATCTGGCCCATGCCCTGCGCACCACCGCCGCCCATTCGACCCTGACGCTCGGCGACCGCAACTCGACCGCGATCCACGAGGACGGCTCGCTCGGCAAAGGCGTGGGCGAGGTCGAGCTGGTCCGCGACGAGACCGCCGGCGTGGCCCGCTGCGAGGCGAGCCATGACGGCTATGTCCGCCGCTACGGCCTGGTCCACGAGCGCCGGCTCAATCTCTCCAGCGACGGCAAGTTGCTGGGCGGCGAGGATCGGCTGATCGCCGCAGGCAAGAAGCGGAAGAACGAGACCATCGCCTTCGCCGTCCGCTTCCATCTTGCCCCCGCCGTCGAGGTGACCAGCACCGCCGACGGCCAGGGCGCCTTGCTCCGCCTGAAGGGGGGCGCGGTCTGGCAGTTCCGTTGCCGCGGCGGCCAGCTCGGCGTCGAGGACAGCCTCTGGATCGATGGCGACGCCCTGCCGCATGCCTCGCTCCAGCTCGTCATCATGGGCGAGACCCCGGTCGAGGGCATGACCATCAGCTGGGAATTGAAGCGGGCGGGGTGACGCCTCCGGAGGGCGGCGCTAAGGGGTGCCCGACTCCAGCTTCGAAGGACCTTCCATGACGGACGTGAAAGTCGCCCGCGCATTGCTCTCCGTGTCGGACAAGACCGGTCTCGCCGAACTCGGCCAGGCCCTGGCCCGGCATGGGGTGGAACTGGTCTCGACCGGCGGCACCGCCAAGGCGCTCCGCGAGGCGGGGCTGGAGGTCATGGACATTGCCGAGCTCACCGGTTTCCCCGAGATGATGGACGGACGGGTGAAGACGCTGCACCCGAAGGTGCATGGCGGACTGCTCGCGGTGCGCGACGATGCCGACCATGCGGCGGCGATGGCGGCACACGACATCGGCGCGATCGATCTCGTCGTCGTCAATCTCTACCCATTCGCCCAGACCGTGGCGAAGGGTGCGGACCGGTCGGAGGTCATCGAGAATATCGACATTGGCGGCCCGTCGATGGTCCGCTCCGCCGCCAAGAACCATGGCTATGTCGCGATCGTCACCGATCCCGCCGACTATGCCGAGCTGATCGCGGTCCTGGACGAGACCGGCGGCATGACGTCGTTCGATTTCCGCAAGCGGCTCGCGGCCAAGGCCTTCGCGGCCACCGCCGCCTATGACGCTGCGATCGCCGGCTGGTTCGCGCATGTCGATCAGGGCGAGCGCTTCCCCGCGCGTGTCGCCGTACCGATGATCAAGCAGGCGGAGCTGCGCTACGGCGAGAATCCGCATCAGATCGCGGCGCTCTACACCCAGGCCGCGGGCGGCGTGAACGGCATCGCCCAGGCGCGCCAGCTCCAGGGCAAGGAGCTCAGCTACAACAATTATAACGACGCCGATGCGGCGCTCGAGCTGGTCAGCGAGTTTCGCGACGGCCCGCCGACCGTGGTGATCGTCAAGCACGCCAATCCCTGCGGCGTCGCCACCGCGGCGACCGTGGCGCAGGCTTATGAGGCGGCCTTCGCCTGCGACACCGTCTCGGCCTTCGGCGGCATCATCGCGGTCAACCGGCCGCTCGACGGGCCGACGGCGGAGGCGATTTCCGGTATCTTCACCGAAGTCGTCTGCGCGCCCGATGCCGACGATGCGGCCCGGGAGGTCTTCGCCCGCAAGAAGAATCTGCGCCTGCTGCTGACCGGGGAGCTGCCCGATCCCGCGCGGCGCGGGCGGGCGATGAAGTCGATCGCCGGCGGCTTCCTGATCCAGTCCCGCGACAGCCTTATGATCGGCCGCGACGATCTCAAGATCGTGACCAGGCGCGCGCCGACGGAGCAGGAGCTGGCCGACTGCCTGTTCGCCTGGACCGTGGCCAAGCATGTGAAGTCAAACGCTATCGTCTATGCGAAGGACGGCGCCACGGCCGGGATCGGCGCCGGGCAGATGAACCGCCTCGAATCCGCGCGCATCGCCGCCTGGAAGGCGAAAGACGCGGCGGAGAAAGCGGGCTGGGCTGAGCCCCGCACGATTGGCGCGGCGGTGGCGTCCGACGCCTTCTTCCCCTTTGCGGACGGGCTGCTCGCCGCGGCGGAAGCCGGCGCCACGGCGGTGATCCAGCCGGGCGGCTCGATCCGCGATGAGGAGGTGATCGAAGCGGCCGACGAGGCGGGCCTCGCCATGGTCTTCACCGGCATGCGGCACTTCCGCCACTGATCGCCCGTCAGGGCGTGGCGGGCTCCGAGACAGGCAGAGCCGGCTTGTCCTTCTTGCCGAGACGGAAGAGCTTGCGGTCCTCGTCGGTGAAGCCGCGATACCAGATCACCAGGCCGAAGGTGATCAGGATGGCCGGGGCGCCGACGCTGAGCTCCAGCCATTCGGGCACCAGGGTGGCGGCGAAGCCGACCAGAGAGGCGATGGCGGCCGCCAGGACAAGCGACCAGCGCCAGCCCTGGACCGGCGCGCCGAGCAGCCGCGACAGCAGGCGGGACTTCAGGATCGAGCCGAGCCCCAGCGCCAGCGCCAGCGCCAGCGCCGCGCCGGCCGCCTGATAGGCCTGCGACCAGCCCGGCGCCTGCATCCCTAAGATGAAGCCGAGCGTGAGCGCGGCCTGGACCGCGATCGTCACGCAGGAGAGCATGAGGTTGCGATGGCGCGCGACATAGACGAGCGCGGCCTCCGACACGGCCGCCGTCGCCGCCACCACCTCGGCGGCAAGCAGGAAGGCCAAAGCCGCGGTGCCCCCGACGAAGCTGCCGCCCTCGCCGAACAGGCCCATCAGCGCCTCGCCCGGAATGCCGAGCGCGAGCGCGATGCCGGCCTGGGCGGCGATGATCCAGAAGCCGACCTGGCGCACCTGCTTGGCGACCGCCTTCCTGTCCCCCTCGGCGAGCTTCTGGGTCACCACCGGGGCGAGGATCGGATCGAAGCTGGTCTTGAGCTTCTGCGGCATTGAGGCGACCTGCTGCGCGGCATAATAGATGCCCACGAATTGCGGGGCGACGAGCAGACCGAGCAGGAAGATGTCGAGGCGGCGCGACACCCATTCGATGGCGTCCGCCGCCGCCAGCGGGAAGTTGCGCCGGGCCAGAGCCAGCATCTCGCCCGGATAGGGCCGCCAGCCCCGCGCGATGCCGTAGGACCGGAACAGGCGCCACAAGGCCGTGATCAGGCCGGCCACCACCGACAGGACGTAGGCGAGAATCAGCCCGTCGCTCTTGAAGGCGGTGAAGACGAAGACGCCGGCGCCGATGCTGATCACCCATGGCTCGACGATCGCCCGGACGTGCACGGTCGACTTCACGTCATGCTTGTAGGCGAGCGCCGCCAGCGCGACGTCGGCCCCGGAAATGCCGAAGATGACCAGCGGCAGCAGCCATTCGGCATTGCGGATGTCGCCATGCGGGAACATCGCCTGCGGGAAGAGCATCAGCACCACGCTGGCCGCCGCCGAGGCGATGAAGGCGCAGAGCAGGCCATCCGCGACAACGTGGGAATGGGGCCGATCGGTGGTCGACAGCTGCTGGGCGAGCCCGCGCTTGAGCCCGATCGTGGCGAATTGCGCCGCGAGCTCGACCGCGATCACCGCCGAGGCGAAGCGGCCGAGCAGCTCCGGCCCGTAGGCGTGGCCGGCGATGAAGATGAACGGGATGCGCGCCAGCAGCCGGATGACGAAGCCGAAAAAGTTGGTCCGCCCCCCCTTGGCGAGGGCGGCGATGTCGTCGTCGGGCCTGGCCGGGGCGGTGGTCATGTCGCCCTCGCGGGCGGGAGAGGCGGCGCACCGCCGCTCAATGCGCCGCGCCCCAGTTCGGCCCGGTGCCGATCTCGACGCCCAGCGGCACGGACAGGGTGATCGCGGGCTCGGCCGCGCGCTCCATGACGTGGCGGATGATCGCGGTGGCGCGGTCGACCTCCGCCTCGGGCACCTCGAAGACCAGTTCGTCATGCACCTGCATCAGCATGCGGGTGCCGGTCAGGCCCTCGGCGGAGAGGACAGGACCCACCCGCGCCATGGCCCGCTTGATGATGTCGGCGGCGGTGCCCTGGATCGGCGCGTTGATCGCGGCGCGCTCGGCGCCCTGTCGCTCGTGCTGGACGTTGGACTTGATCCGCGGGAAGTGCGTCTTGCGGCCGAACAGGGTGGTGGTGAAGCCGGTCTCGCGGGCATGGGTGAGCGTGTCGCCGATATAGGCGCGGATGCCCGGGAAGCGCTCGAAATAGCGGTCGATCATCGCCTGCGCCTCGTCCGGAGCGATTTCGAGGCGCTGGGCGAGGCCCCAGCGCGAGATGCCGTAGAGGATGGCGAAGTTGATCGTCTTCGCCCGCGCGCGGGTGTCGCGGTCCACGGCGCCGAACAATTCCTGCGCGGTGCGGTTGTGGATGTCCTCGCCCGCCTCGAAGGCGGCGCGCAAGGGCGGCACGTCGCAGATATGGGCGGCGAGGCGGAGCTCGATCTGGCTATAGTCGGCCGACATCATCACGAAGCCCGGCTCGGCGACGAAGGCGTCGCGGATGCGTCGGCCGATCTCGGTGCGGATCGGGATGTTCATGAGATTGGGGTCGGTCGAGGCCAGGCGGCCGGTCTGCGCGCCCGACAGGCTGTAGCTGGTGTGGACGCGGCCGGTGTCGCGGTTGATCTGCTCCTGCAGCGCGTCGGTATAGGTGGATTTGAGCTTGGTGAGCTGGCGCCATTCCAGCACCAGCCGGGCGATCGGCACGCCCTCGCGCTCCAGCCGCTCCAGCTCGTTCTGGTCGGTCGAATAGACGCCGGACTTGCCCTTGCGGCCGCCGGACAGGCCCATCTGATTGAAAAGGATGTCGCCGAGCTGCTGGGGCGAGCCGATCGTGAACTTGCAGCCGGCCTCGCCGCAGATCTTCTCCTCTAGCGCGGCGATCTGCGTGTTGAACTCGGCCGACAGGCCCTTCAGCACCTCGCGGTCGACCTTGACGCCGTCGCGCTCCATGCCGCCGATCACCGACACCATCGGCCGGTCAACCAGTTCGTAGACCCGGGTCGCCTTCTCGAAGGGCAGCCGCGCGCGGAACCGAAGCCAGAGCCGCAGGGTCACGTCGGCATCCTCGGCCGCATATTCGGTGGCCCGGTCGACCGGCACCTTGTCGAAGGTGATCTGCTTCTGGCCGGTCCCGCACAGCTCCTTGAAGGCGATGCAGGTGTGATCGAGATGCTTATTGGCGAGATCGTCGAGGCCGTGGCTGTTCAGCCCGCCTGCGTCGAGGTTGAAGCTCATCACGAGCGTGTCGTCATAGGGCGCGACGCGGATGCCGCGTTTCTCCAGCACCACCCAGTCGAATTTGAGATTGTGCCCGACCTTGAGCACCGCCGGATCCTCGAGCAGCGGCTTCAGTTTCGCGATCACGAGCGCCGCCGGCAACTGGTCGGGCCGCTCGGCGAGCAGATCGTCGCCGCCATGTTCGAGCGGAATGTAGCAGGCGCTGTTGCAGTCGGTGGCGAGGCTGATCCCGACCAGCTTGGCGGAGACGCAGTCGCGTCCGTCCGTCTCGGTATCGAAGGCGACCAGGCCTTTGGCATTGGCCGCGGCGATCCAGCCGTCCAGCGCCGCCTCGGTGGTGACGGTCTCGTAGAGCGCGCGATCGATCTTCGGCTCCGGCCGGACCTCGCGCTGCGTGGTCGTCTCGCTCGCCGCGGGCGAGGCCGCGGCCTGCGCCTGCACGCCCAGCCGGGCGAGCAGCGAGCGGAAGCCGTGATGATCGAGGAACGCGCGCAGCGGCTCCTCGGGAATCCCCTTCATCGCCAGCTCGGCCAGCGGCTCCGGCAAGGGCGAGTCGCAGATCAGCTCGACCAGCTCGCGCGAGATGCGGGCCTTTTCGGCATGCTCGATCAGATTCTCGCGCATCTTCGACGGCTTCATGTCCGGCGCCGCGGCGAGCACCGCCTCGACGTCGCCATATTCCTGGATGAGCTTGGAGGCGGTCTTCGGGCCGATGCCGGGGACGCCGGGAACGTTGTCGACGCTGTCGCCCATCAGCGCGAGCACCTCGCCCACCTTCTCGGGGCCGACGCCGAACTTCTCGATCACCTCGTCGCGGCCGATGCGCCGGTCGTTCATCGTGTCGAGCATGTCCACGCCCGGCTCGATCAGCTGCATCAGATCCTTGTCGGAGGAGACGATGGTGACCTGCCAGCCTTCCCGGATCGCCGCCTTGGTGTAGCAGGCGATGATGTCGTCCGCCTCCAGCCCGTCCTCCTCGAGACAGGGAATGGAGAAGGCGCGGGTGGCGTCGCGGATCAGCGGGAATTGCGGGACGAGCTCGGGCGGCGGCGGCGGCCGGTTCGCCTTATACTGGTCGTAGAGCCGGTTGCGGAACGTGCTCTCCGAGGCGTCGAGGATGACCGCGAGATGGGTCGGCCCGTCCGCCTTGTTCAGGCTGTCGGCCAGCTTCCAGAGCATCGTCGTATAGCCGTAGACGGCGCCGACGTTCAGGCCGAACTTGTTGGTCAGCGGCGGCAGCCGGTGGAAGGCGCGGAAGATATAGGACGAGCCGTCCACGAGGTAGAGATGCGGGGAAGACATGGCTCAGCGGTCTAGACGAAGGTAAGGCAGCGTTCAAACATGCTCGCTAGGATATGGATGTGAACCGGCGCCTTTTCATCCTCGGCCTGTGCGGCACGGCCCTGCTGCCCGGCTGCGGCGCGGGGGTGCAGGCGGCGCCCTTCGCGCCGGCGCGCTTCTCGGTGGAGGTGCGCGGCTCCGGGCCGGACGTGATCCTGATCCCGGGGCTGACCGAGGGCCCGGAGGTCTGGGCCTCGGCGGTGCGCGCGGTGCCGGGCTATCGCTACCATCTGATCCATGTCGCGGGCTTCGCCGGCGCGCCGGCGCGCGGCAATGCGCGCGGACCCATGGTCGCGCCGCTGGCGCGCGAGCTGGTCCGCTATATCGAGGAGCAGCGGCTCCGGCGGCCGGCGATCATCGGCCATTCCATGGGCGGGACGCTGGCGATGATGCTCGCCGCCGATCATCCGCGCCTGATCGGCCGGGTGATGGTGGTGGACATGCTGCCCGCCCCCGCCGGCCTGTTCGGCCAGACCACCGCCGACGCCTCCTCGATCGCGCGCGGCATCGCCGGGCTGACCGAGACGGAGAGCGGCCGCCGGCTCTTCTCCTCCTTCGTCGGCATGTTCGCGCCGGAGGGGTCCAGCTTCCGCACCAGCGATCCCGCCGTGGTCGGCCGGGCGATGAACGAGCTGGCGGCGATCGACCTGACCGGGCGGCTGCCGGAGATCCGGGTGCCGCTCACCGTCGCCTATGCCTCCCCGCATGCCCGCGCCGGCGCGGCGATGGACCGCCAGTTCGCCCGCGCCTATGCCGGCGCGCGCCAGGCCCGCTTCGTCCGGATCGACAATAGCGGCCACATGATCATGTACGACCAGCCGGCGCGGCTGGAGCAAGCGATCCGAGACTTTCTAGGGCGCTAGGACCGTGTCCGCCGCCTTCACCAGCATCTTGGGATAGTCGAGCGTGTAATGCAGCCCGCGGCTCTCCCGCCGCCTGAGCGCCGAGCGGACGATCAGTTCGGCGGTCTGGAGGAGGTTGCGGAGTTCGACCAGGTCCGGGGTGACGCGGAAATGGCCGTAATAATCCTCGATCTCCCCGGTCAGCAGTTTGATCCGGTGCTGGGCGCGTTCGAGCCTCTTGGTGGTGCGGACGATGCCGACATAATTCCACATGAAGCGGCGGATCTCGGTCCAGTTCTGCTTGATCACCACCTCCTCGTCGGAATCGGTGACCCGGCTCTCGTCCCAACCGCGGATCGGCGGCGGCGCGCGCAGCTCATCCCAGTTCGCCAGGATATGCTTCGCCGCCGCATCGCCGAAGACGAAGCATTCGAGCAGCGAATTGGAGGCGAGCCGGTTGGCGCCGTGCAGCCCCGATTCGCTGACCTCGCCGACCGCGTAGAGGCCGGGCAGATCGGTGCGCCCGTCCAGGTCCACGACCACGCCGCCGCACGTATAATGCTGGGCGGGGACGACCGGGATCGGCTCCCGGGTCATGTCGATGCCAAGGCCGAGCAGCTTCTCGTGGATGTTCGGGAAATGGCCCGTCACGAAATCCGCATCGAGATGGCTGATGTCCAGGTGGACGAAATCGAGGCCGTAGCGCTTGAGCTCGGCGTCGATCGCCCGCGCCACCACGTCGCGCGGCGCCAGCTCCAGCCGCTCGTCATAATAAGGCATGAAACGCTTGCCGGTGGCGGGGTTGATCAGCCGCCCGCCCTCGCCGCGCACCGCCTCGGTGATCAGGAAGTTCTTGAGCTCCAGATGGTAGAGGCAGGTCGGGTGGAACTGCATCATCTCCATGTTGGAGACCCGGCAGCCCGCCCGCCAGGCCATGGCGATGCCGTCGCCGGTGGCGCCGCGCGGGGCGGTCGAGAAGAGATAGACGCGGCCCGCCCCGCCGGTGGCGAGGATGGTGGCCCGGGCGGTGAAGGTCTCGACCTTCCCGCGCGCCTTGTTGAGCGCATAGACGCCCCAGACATGGCCGTCGCCCGAATAGCGTTCGCCGTGCCGGCTGGTGACGAGATCAATCGCGACCATGTCGGGGATCAGGGTGACATTGGGGTGCGCGGCCGCGGCTTTCTCCAGCGCCTGCTGCACCGCCCAGCCGGTGGCGTCGTCGACATGGACGATGCGGCGATGGCTGTGCCCGCCCTCCCGGGTCAGGTGCCAGCCCTCGCCGTCCCCATCCATGTTGAAGGGCACGCCCAGTTCGGCCAGCCGGGCGATCGCCGCGGGCGCATTCTCGACCACGCGCTCGACCGTGGCGCGGTCGTTGAGCCCGGCGCCGGCGACCATCGTGTCCTCGACATGGCTCTCGAACGTGTCGCCCGGCTCCAGCACCGCCGCGATCCCGCCTTGCGCCCAGCCGGTCGCGCCCTCGCCCTTGGCGAGCACCGCCACCCGGAAGCGCGGCGCGAGGTTGAGGGCCGCGGTCAGCCCCGCCGCGCCGGAGCCGACGATCAGCACGTCATAATCGCGAGTCGCGCCGCTCACCGGCCCGCCTCGCCGCGCCCGCGCGGCCCGATAAGGTGACAAAAGTCCCGGTACGTCCGCCGCGAAATGCGACCAACCGAGGCGCCGGCAGGCGACAGGATGGCGGCGGGCGGGGGCAGGCGGCGCGTCATGATCGCGACGCTGGCAGGTGAAATCCTATTTTGCAATTCGATGACGAACTCCTCCGCTCAAGGGGAGGGGAGCCGCACGCAGTGCGGTGGAGGGGCGTGCGAAGCGAACGCAAGCGTGTAGGGGCGCTGCGCGCCGCCCCTCCACCATGCTTCGCATGGTCCCCCTCCCCCGCCGGGGGAGGAGCTAGAGAGGCTCAGATGTTGGCCGCCCGGGTCAGATTCAGGAAGACATCCTCCAGATCCGCCTCGCGGGTGGAGACGTCGATAACGCCGAGCCCCTCCTTCTGCAGCGCCGCCAGCACGTCGCCGGCATTCACCCGGTCCTTGCGGTAGGTGATGGTGAGCGTGCGCTCTCCCTTCAGCTCGATCTTGTCGAAGCAGCGATTTTCGGGCGCGGCGGTCACATCGCGATCGACCACCACCTCGACCACCTTCTCCTGCGCCATGGCGAGCAGGTCCCTGGTCGCCTCGTTGGCGATGAGGCGGCCGTGATTGATGATCGCGATCCGGTCGCAGAGCTGCTCGGCCTCCTCCAGATAATGGGTGGTGAGCACGATCGTGACGCCCTGTTCGTTGAGCGAACGGACATAATCCCAGAGCTGCTGGCGCAATTCCACGTCCACGCCCGCGGTCGGCTCGTCGAGCACCAGGATGGGCGGCGAATGGACCATCGCCTTGGCGACGAGCAGCCGGCGCTTCATGCCGCCGGAGAGGGTGCGCGAATAAGCGTCGGCCTTGTCCTCCAGATGGACGGCGCGGAGCAACTCCATCGTGCGCCGCTCCGCCTTGGGAATGCCGTAGAGCCCGGCCTGGATCTCCAGCGCCTCCTTCGGCGTGAAGAAGGGATCGAACAGGATTTCCTGGGGGACGATGCCGATCGCGCGCTTGGCGTTGCGCGGATGCGCGTCGATGTCGAAGCCCCAGATGCTGGCCGTCCCGCCCGTCTTCATGACGAGGCCGGCGAGGATGTTGATCATCGTCGACTTGCCGGCGCCATTGGGACCGAGCAGGCCGAAAATGCCGCCGCGCGGGATGTCGAGGCTGACCCCGTCAAGCGCGCGCTTGCCGCCTTTGTAGGTCTTCTGCAGGTCGCTGATCGTGATCGCCGCTTCGCTCATGGGCACGCGCATAGCCCCTCTTTCCCGTCTGGCGAAGCCCAATCACCTCCGCTAAGGCGGGAGCCATGGCCGCCACCGATCCCTACGAGCCCGAAATCGCCTATACCGACCATCATCGCGTCGCCTGCGACGGCGCGGCGGAGATCTCGGCCGCGCTCGGCCATCCGCGCGTCTGGCTGCAGATCGACGAGAAGGGCTATGTCGATTGCGGCTATTGCGACAAGCGCTTCATCCTGAAGGGCGGCCCGGCGGACGGGCGGCATTGAGCGATTTGCGGCGGCGCGGTCTTGCGGCGCTGCTGATCGGGTGCGCCACGGCGCCCGCCATGGCCGCGGCGCAGGATCAGTGCCGGGCGATCCGGGCGCTGACCAACATGGACGGCCGCGGCTTCGCCGACCTCGCCGTCGGCTTCGCCCGCAACCCCTATCGGATGAGCGTGCGTATCGGGCGCGCCGAGGCGCTGCCGACGCCGGAGGATTGCAGCCTCAGCGCCGACGAGAGCGATCTCGAGCTCGTCTGTTATTGGCGGCCGGGGGATTTTTCGGCGAACAACGCCTGTTCGGCAGCCTGCTGGCGCGCTTCCAGCGCTGCCTCGGGAACCGGCTGACCGCGCCGGCCGGTCCGCGCCCCTATGGCGGCACCACGACGGCGCTCCTGGAAAGCGTCACCACCCTGCCCACCGCCGGCGGCGAGACCCGGATCGAGCTGCGGCTCATCGACGCGCCGGAGACCAGCATCCCGGCCTATCATTATGTCACGCTCGGCATCGCCCGTGAGGCGAGGGAGGCGGAGGACGGGGACTAAGCCCGGCCGCGCCGGGGTGCACAAGGCCGGCAAAGCCCCCTATATCCCTGGCATGAGCACCGATCCCCGCAGCTTTCTGTATCGCCCCGGCGGCCTCGATCCCGATGCCGCGCTCCGCCTCACCGCCGACGCGCTGAAAAGCTGCGACGATGGCGAGCTCTATCTCCAATATACCGCCTCGGAGAGCTTCGGCTTCGACGACGGCCGGCTGAAGACCGCGGACTTCAACACCCAGGCGGGCTTCGGCCTGCGCGGGGTCTCGGGCGAGACCACCGCCTTCGCCCAGGCGAACGAGCTAAGCGAGGCGGCGATCCGCCGCGCCGCCGAGACGATGCAGGTGCTCGATCCCATGGCCGGCGCGCGCCAGGGCCCGCCGCGCCGGACCAATGCGAACCTCTACACGGACGCCGATCCGCTGAGCCTGATCCCCTTCGCCCGCAAGGTCGCGCTCTGCCAGGAGATCGACGCGGCGGCACGGGCGCGGGATCCGCGCGTGAGCCAAGTCTCGGTAATGCTCGCCGGCTCGTGGAGCGTGATCGACATCGTCCGGCCCGACGGCTTCGTCGCCCATGACATCCGTCCGCTGGTCCGCCTCAACGTCCAGATCGTCGCCGAGCAGAATGGGCGGCGCGAGAGCGGCTATCACGGCCTCGGCGGCCGCTATCTCTATGACGACCTGTTCGCGCCGGCGACCTGGAACCGGGCGATCGACGTCGCGCTGGCGCAGGCGCTGGTGAATCTCGACTCGGTCGACGCCCCGGCGGGCGAGATGACCGTCGTGCTCGGCCCGGGCTGGCCCGGCGTGCTGCTGCACGAGGCGGTCGGCCACGGCCTCGAGGGCGATTTCAACCGCAAGGGCACCTCGGCTTTCTCCGGCATGATCGGCCAGCGCGTCGCGGCGCCGGGCGTCACCGTGATCGACGACGGCGCGATCGGCGACCGGCGCGGCTCGCTGACCATCGACGACGAGGGCACGCCGACTCAGCGCAACGTCCTGATCGAGGACGGCATATTGAAGGGCTATATCCAGGACCGGCTCAACGCCCGGCTGATGGGCGTGGAACCCACCGGCAATGGCCGCCGCGAATCCTATGCCCATGCGCCGATGCCGCGCATGACCAACACCTTCATGCTGGGCGGCAAGGACGATCCGGCCGAGATCCTCTCGCGCGCGAAGAACGGCATCTATGCGAAGAGCTTCGGCGGCGGCCAGGTGGACATCACCAGCGGCAAGTTCGTCTTCTCCTGCACCGAGGCCTACCGGATCGAGAATGGCAGGCTCGGCGCCCCGCTCAAGGGCGCGACCCTGATCGGCGACGGGCCCAGCGTGCTGACCCGGGTGAAGGCGATCGGCGACGACATGGCGCTGGACGAGGGCGTCGGCGTCTGCGGCAAGGGCGGCCAGTCGGTCCCGGCCGGCGTCGGCCAGCCGACTTTGCTGGTCGAGGGGCTGACCGTCGGCGGCACGGCCGCCTGACGCCGGAAGGGAGCAGGGGGCGATGGAGTTCACCGAGCAGCTGACCGAGGACCATGTCGCCTTCATCGCGAAGCAGCCGGTCTTCTTCGTCGCCACCGCGGCCGAGGGCGCGCGGATCAATCTCTCGCCCAAGGGCTATGACGCCTTCCGCGTGCTCGGCCCGAATCGCGTCGCCTGGCTCGATCTCGGCGGCTCCGGCAACGAGACCCATGCGCATCTCACCGCCGACGGGCGGATCACCATCATGTTCTGCGCCTTCGACAATCCGGCCCTGATCCTGCGCATTTACGGGCGGGGGCGGCCGGTGCTGCCGCAGGACGAGGGCTTCGTGGAACTGGCCGAACTATTCCCGCGTCTTCCCGGCGTCCGTCAGGTCTTCGACATCGCCGTGGAGAGCGTGCAGACCAGCTGCGGCTGGGGCGTGCCGCGCATGACGCTGGAGAAGGAGCGGCACACGCTTGTCAAATATCACGGCCAGCAGGATCCGGCGGCGCGGCTCGCCAAGATTGCGGGGCGGACGCGGAGCATCGACGGCCTGCCGGTGCGCGTACAGACAATGATGCCGGAATGGGATTGAGCGCGTGACGCCCGAACAGACGAAGGCGATTCTCGATTTCTGGTTCTCCCATGGCTGGGAAGATTGGTGGAAGCCCAACCCGGCCTTCGACGCCGAAATCGGCGAACGCTTCCGCGCGATCTGGCAGGAGGAGCGCGAGAACGAGGCGGCGCATTTCCTCGGCGATGCCGAGACCGCGATCACGGCCGTCATCCTGTTCGACCAGTTCCCGCGCAACATGTTTCGCGGCCACGCCGACCAGTTCGCCACCGACCCGCTGGCGCTGGCCATCGCCAGGGGCGCGATCGAGCGCGGCTATGACGACGGCATGACGCCGGACCGGCGCGGCTTCCTCTACATGCCGTTCGAGCATAGCGAGGCGCTGGCCGACCAGCGCCAGGCGCTGCTGCTGTTCACCGCGCTCGGCAATGACGAGATGCTTCGCTATGCGCGCAAGCATTATGAGGTGATCGAGCGCTTCGGCCGCTTCCCGCACCGCAACGCGATCCTCGGCCGCAAGCCGACCGCGATGGAAGCGGCGGCGGGCGAGGTGGTGCCCTGGTAATGGCGCTGGTCGAGGCCGCCCGCTTCTTCACGCGCTTCGAGGCGAGCATCGCCAAGGGCGCGCTCGATGCCGCCGACATCCCGGCGATCCTGTTCGACATGGAGACGAACTGGGGCGGCGCCGATCTCGGCGTCGTGCCGGTCCGGCTGATGGTTCATGCGGACGATCTCGAGCGGGCGCGGGCGCTGCTTGCCGAAGGTGCTTGACAGCCTCACTGTATTATATATCTAATACAGCCCATGAATATCGCTTCGAATCCGGTGCTTGCGCTGGACAATCTCGGAAAGACCTATGGGCGGCGGGGGCGCGGCGTGCAGGCCGTGCGCGGCGTTTCGCTCGCCGTCGGCGCGGGCGAGGTCTACGGCTTTCTCGGGCCGAACGGCGCCGGCAAGAGCACGACGATCCGGATGCTGATCGGGCTGATCGCGCCGAGCGCGGGCCGGGTCTCGCTGTTCGGGCGGGACCTGGCGGAGGAGCCGGCGCTGCTGCGGCGGGTCGGCTCGCTGGTCGACGGCGGCGCCTTCTACCCCTTCCTCTCCGGCCGCCGCAATCTGGAGGTGCTGGCCAGGACCCATGGCGGCGGCGCGGAACGGATCGATCCTTTGCTCGAGCAGGTCGGCCTCGCCAAGGATGCCGGGCGCAAGGTGAAGGGCTATTCGACCGGCATGCGCCAGCGGCTCGGCGTCGCCGCGGCCCTGCTGGGCGATCCGGAGATCGTGATCCTCGACGAGCCGGTGAACGGCCTCGACGTCGCCGGCATCCAGGACATGCGCCGGCTGATCCGCAGCCTCGCCGAGGAGCGCGGCAAGACGGTCTTCCTCTCCAGCCACCTGCTCGGCGAGGTGCAGCAGGTCTGCGACCGGGTCGCGATCATCCACAAGGGCGAGGTGGTCCGCGAGGCGACGGTCACGGGCCTGCTCGACCAGGAGGTGACCCGGCTCAGGGTCGAGGCCGCGCCCGTCGAGGCCGCGGAGACGGTGCTTCGCCCGCACTGGCAGGTGGAGCGGGACGGGGCGGCGCTGGTCGTCGCCGCCGCCCGCGCCGAGGCGCCGGAGGTGGCGCGCCGGCTGGTCGAGGCCGGCATCGCCTTGTCCGGCCTGGCGCCGGTGCAGCGCAATCTCGAGGACGTCTTCCTCGCGCTGACCCGGGAGGAAAAGGGCGATGCTTGATGCGATCTCCGCCGAGGCGCTGAAATTCCGCCGGCATCGCGCCACCTGGGGCCTGGTCTGGAGCTGGCCGATCGGCGTCGCCCTGATCCTGACCCTCGCCATCGCGATCCAGGTCGCCAAGGGCGAGGTGGGCAGGGTCGAAAGCCTTGCATCCTGGATCGACGATGCGGCGGACTTCTGGAACATCCCGCTCGACCCGCTGGGCCGCTATCTGAGCGGCGCGTTCGTCGCGGTCGTCTTTGCCGGCGAATATGGCTGGAACACCTGGAAGCTCATCGTGCCCCATCGCGCGCGGCACAGTTTGATCGCGGCCAAATATGTCGTCGCCATAGCCCTGCTCATCTGCGGCTTCACGCTCGGCGCCGCCATGTTCAATCTCCTGAACTGGCTCAAGGACCTCGCGACCGGCACGCCCATTCCGGCGGGGATCACGGCCGGGGCCCTGCTCAAGGCGCACGGCACCGCCGCCTTGGCCGCGCTCGCGCCGATGCTGCTCACCACCGCCTATGTCAGCCTCGCCGCCATCCTCACCCGCTCGACCGTCGCCGCCCTGGTCATCGGGCTGGTGGTCACCACGCTGGAGCAACTCTTCCGGGTCTATGCGCCGGTGTTCGAGACCTTCGCCCCCGGGCTGATCGGCGGCCTCTACCAGATCCTGCCCGGCTATCATCTCGCCAATCTCGGCCAGTGGATCGCCGAGGGCCGGGCGCTGACGGTGCCCTTCCCCTCGGGCCCCTTCTCGATGGCGCCCTTGGCCTCGCTGGCCATCGTCGCGGCCTGGACGATCGGGCTGGTCGCGCTGACCTTCCGCGCCTTCCGCCGCCAGGACATCAACTAGGCGGCGGGCCCGTCCTCGCGCGGCTTCAGCCAGGGCAGTAGCGGGCGGATATTGTAGCCGGCCTGGGTGGCGTTGCGGATCAGCCCCTCGGGCACCGCGCCCTCCCGGGCCCGGGCCAGCGCCCAGAGATAGGCGGCGCGCGTGCCCGTCTTGCAGAACAGGAGAGCCCGGCCCTCGGCGCCGTTCAGCGCGTCGAGCAGCCTCTCCACCTTCTCCCCCTGGAATTCGGTCTCGATCGGGATGTGCAGATAGTCGAGCCCCGCCGCCCGGGCGGCCGCTTCCAGCGTCGCGCCGTCGAACTGGTCGAAAGCCTCGCCGTCCGGGCGGTTGTTGACCGCGAGCGTGACGCCGCGCGCGGCGGCGTCGGCCATGTCCTGCGGCCGCATCGGCGAATCGGCGACGAGGACCTGCTTGTCCAATTCCCTGAAGACCATCCGGCTCCCCTAGACCGACGACATGTGCGCGTCGATGACTTCCACGAAGGCCGCGCCATAGCGCTCCAGCTTGGCATCCCCAACGCCGGACACGCGGGAGAGCGCGTGGAGCGTCGTCGGCTTGACCTCCGCCATCTCGCGCAGGGTGGAATCGTGGAAGATGACATAGGGCGGCACGCCGAGCGCGGCGGCGAGCTCCCGCCGGCGCGCGCGCAGCGCCTCGAACAGGGGATCGTGCGGATAGTCCCGCGCCTCCCGGCCCTTCCGGCGGGTGCGCCTGGGCGGCAGCACCAGAGCGACATTCTCCTCGCCCTTGAGGATCGGCCTGGCGCCGGGGCCGAAGGAGAGGCCGCCGAAATCGTCGGCACGCAACGCATCGCGGGCGAGCAGGGCGCGGGCCACCGGCTTGACCAGCGCCAGCTCCTCGGCGTCGGCGATCCCGAACACGCTGAGCCGCTGGTGGCCGAAATTCAGCACCTTCTCGGTCTCGCGCCCGGCGAGCACGTCGGCGAGATGGCCGACGCCGAAGCGCATCTCGGTGCGGAAGGCGGCGGAGAGCAGTTTCTGCGCGGTCACCGTCGCATCGACCGCGGTGGGCGGATTCAGGCAATTGTCGCAATTGCCGCAGGCGGCGGGCGGGTCCTCGCCGAAATGGCGAAGCAGGATGGCGCGGCGGCAGGTCGCGGCCTCGACCAGGCTGGCGAGCGCGTTCAGCCGCTCGCGCTCGCCGCCGCGCCGGCTCTCCTCCACCTCGGTCTCGATCCGCCGCCGCACGCGGGCGAAATCCTCGGCGCCCCAGAACAGCCAGGCCTCGGCCGGCTCGCCGTCGCGGCCGGCGCGGCCCGTCTCCTGATAATAAGCCTCGATCGACTTGGGGATGCCGGCATGGGCGACGAAGCGCACGTCCGGCTTGTCGATGCCCATGCCGAAGGCGACGGTCGCGACCATCACCATCTCTTCCGAGGCGACGAAGGCGCCCTGGTTGCGGGCGCGGACCTGCGGGTCCAGGCCGGCATGATAAGGCAGGGCCGCCCGCCCGCCCGCGGCGAGCTGCTCGGCCAGCTTCTCCGCCTTGTCGCGGCTCGGCACGTAGACGATGCCGGGGCCCGACTGCTCGGCGAGCAGCGCCTTGAGCTGGGTGGCGACGCCGTCGCGCGGGCGGACATTGTAGCGGATGTTCGGCCGGTCGAAGCCGGCGACGATCAGGCCGTCGTCCGGAATGCCGAGCTGGACGATGATGTCGGCCCGGGTGCGGGCGTCGGCGGTGGCGGTGAGCGCGAGCCGCGGCACCTCCGGGAAGGCGTCGAGCAGGGGCAGGAGCAGGCGGTAGTCCGGCCGGAAATCGTGGCCCCATTCGGAAACGCAATGCGCCTCGTCGATCGCGATCAGGGCGAGCGGCACGCGGGAGATCAGGTTGCGGAAGCTTTCGCCGGTCGCCCGCTCGGGCGCCACGTAGAGCAGGTCCAGCTCGCCGCGTTTCAGCCGGTCGATCGTCTCGCCGCGATTCATGTCGGCGGAGGTTAGGGAGGCGGCCTTGATGCCGAAGCCGTCGGCGGCGCGGATCTGGTCGTGCATCAGGGCGATGAGCGGCGAGACGACGAGCGCCGTGCCCGGCCGCGCCAGCGCCGGCACCTGGTAGCAGAGCGACTTGCCGGCACCGGTCGGCATCACCGCCAGGCTGTGCCTGCCCGTCATCACCCGGTCGATCACCCGCGCCTGCACGCCGCGAAAGCCGGAAAAGCCGAAGACGTGGTGCAGGATGTCGAGAGGATCGCCCATCGGCCCCGCCTAGCGCTTCGGACGGTCCAAATCTATGGTCGCTCCCGGCGGCGGGAAGGGGGACGGTCCATGCGCATCCGGATTGCGGCGATTGCCCTGCTGCTCGGGGCTTGCGGCCCGGCCGGGCGCGACGGCCCGGCGAACAAGGCGGCCGAGGCGCCGCCGCCGGTCCAGTTCCGCCAGGCCTCCGCCGACCGTCTCGCCCATAGCGAGCGCGTGGCGCGCGTGCTCGGCTGCGTCGGCTGCCATGGCGAGGCGCTGACCGGGAACGACTGGAGCGCGCCGGACATCGTCACCATGCATTCCTCCAACCTGAGCCGGGTCGCGCGCCGCCATGACGATGCGCAGCTCATTGCCATGATCACCACCGGCCGCCGCCCGGACGGCTCGGAATTGTGGAGCATGCCGTCCCATCTGTTCACGGCGCTGACCCCGGACGACATGAATTCGGTCATCGCCTTCGTCCGTTCGAAACCGGAGGCGGGCGTGGACCATCCCCGGCCGCGTTTCGGCGCGCGGGGGCAGAGCGAGATCGACCAGGGCATCTGGCCCTCGGCGGCGGCGGACGTCCGCACCGAAAGCGGTCGCTGGCCGCCCCAGGCGCCCGGCGATCACCGGCTCGCCCGCTATATCGTGCGCGCCACCTGCGCCGAATGCCACGGCATGGATCTGGCCGGCGGCCGGGTCTTCCCCGGCGAGCAGCCCCGCCCGAACCTCAGGCTGGTCGCCGGCTATGAGCGCGACCAGTTCCGCCGGCTGCTGCGCGAGGGCGTCGCCGCGGGCGACCGGCCGCTCCGGCTGATGGCCCAGGTCGCCCGCGGCCGTTACCGCCATCTCACCGACGCCGAGATCGACGCGCTCTATGTCTATCTACGCGCGCTCGGCCTGCAGCTTTGATCGGCCCCACATCCGCCGCAATCGCGCGCCAGCCATGGCGATGCAGGGGATATGGGAGGTGTGTATGCTTGGCCGTTTCTGCCTGTCTCTCGTCCTGCTGTCCGTTTCCGCCGCCGCCGTCGCCCAGCCCGCCGAGCGCGTGGTCACCGGCGACGGCATCGTCGCGGCAACCGTCAACGGGGCGCCCGCGCGGCTCCGGATCGATCCCGCCGCGCCGGCTCTGCCGATCTTCACCGCGCCCTTCGCCACGGAACAGGCGCGGCTTCGCGCCGGGCCGTTCGCCTTCGCCTATCTGGTGGGGCCGCAGCAGGTGCCGGGGCGCAGCGCCGTCGGCCGGATCGCGGTCGGGGAGGGCGGGCGGCCGCGCAAGCGCCGGATCGGCTGGGCCGAGCGGCCTTATCTGACGGGCGCGGAAGGCGTCATCGGCCCCGGCGGTCTGCCGGAGAATGTCGTCCGCTTCGTGTTGCGCCCGTCCTTGCCCGGCGAGCGCACCGTCGCCCTGCCGCTGGAAGACGAGGGCGGCCTGCTCGGCGGCTGGGGCGGGAGCTATGCGCTCGTCCCGCTCGGCGGCGAGACCCTGCGCGTCCGCTTCAATCCGCACGAGCCCCGCACCCTCGCCACCGCCGGCGCGGCCGTGCGTCTCGCCAATGTCCATGCCGGCACGGTCAGCGGGGAGAGCGCCCCGGCCCATATCGCCTTCGGGATCAGCCGGCCGGTGCGGACCCTGCGGCTCGGCACGCCCTTCGCGGTGGGGCCGCTCGCCCTGTCCGAACTGGGCGTGCGCACCGCCGATTTCGGCACCGCCGACGGGATCCGGGAGGAAGGCGGCGATCCGGACGAGGTGGTCGTCACCGGCGACCGCGGCCGCAACCGCAATCGCGACCGGCTGTCGATCGGCGCCGATCTGCTGCGGACCTGCTCCGTGATCGTGTTCGACAAGAGGCGGCGCGAGGTCCGGCTGACCTGCGCCTGAGCGTCAGGCGGCGTCGCTGACCGAATCGTCGGACTTCGGCGGCGCCGGCTCGCTTTTCGCCAGCGGCGTCAGCGACACGGGCGAGGGGCCGGGATAGCCGAGCAGGAAGCCCTGCACCTCGTCGCAGCCCTCGCGGATCAGCACGTCCAGCTGGTCGCGCGTCTCGATCCCCTCGGCGAGGATCGGAATGGAGAGGCTTCGGCCGAGCGCGAGCACGGCGCGGATGATCGCCGTCGCCTGCGGGCTCGCCTCGAGCTCCGAGACGAAGAAGCGGTCGAGCTTGATCTTGTCGAACGGGAAGGCGCGAAGCGTCTCCAGCGACGAATAGCCGGTGCCGAAATCGTCGAGCGCGACGCCGACGCCGAGCGCCTTGATCTGGCGAAGCACGTGCAGCGCCCGCTCGCGGTCGGCCATGATCGCGCTCTCGGTCAGCTCGACCTCCAGCCGGCGCGGCGGCAGGCCGGTCTCGAGCATGATCTGGTGGAAGAGCTGCGGCAGATCGATATGGGCAAGCTGCAGCGCCGAGACGTTCACCGCCACCTTCGACTCATGATCCCAGCCGGCCGCGTCGCGGCAGGCGCGGCGCAGCACCCATTCGCCGAGCGTGAGGATCAGGCCGTTCTCCTCGGCGATCGGGATGAACACGGCCGGCGGGATCGCCCCGCGCTCCGGATGCGTCCAGCGCAGCAGAGCCTCGTAGCCGGTGATTTCGCGGCTCACGACCGAGGCCTGCAGCTGATAGTGAAGCTCGAGCTGGTCGCGCTCGATCGCCAGCCGCAGATCGTTGGCGATCTCGCGGCGCTCGCGGATCGCCTCGTCCAGATTGGATTCGTAATAGCAGGGGCCGGGCGCGCTCTTGCCCTTGGCCCGGTACATGGCGAGATCGGCATTGTTGACGAGCGTCTCGGCGTCGGCCGCGTCGCGCGGATAGACGGCGATGCCGATGCTGGCGCCGACCCGCGCCGTGAAATGCGGGAAGTCCAGCGGGGCGTTCAGCGCCATGCTGAGGCGGTCGACGAGCGCGGTCAGCTGGCTGTCGTCCTCGAAATCGGTGATCGCCACGAATTCGTCGCCGCCGAGGCGGGCGACCATGTCGTCGGGCCCGAGCGCGTCGGTCATCCGTTCGGCCAGGCGGGCGAGCACGCTGTCGCCGGCCTTGTGGCCGTGGACGTCATTGACCTCCTTGAACCGGTTGAGATCGATCGCGCAGAGGCCGACCTTGGTCTTGCGGTCGCGCACGATGCCGAGCCGGTAGTGCAATTCATTCTGGAAGCCGGTGCGGTTGGGCAGGCCGGTCAGCGTGTCGTTGGTCGCCATATGATGCAGCTTGCGCATCGCGTCCGAGCGCGTGTGCCGGTCGATCAGGGCCGCGAAGACGCCGGCCGCGATCACGATCAGGCCGACCAAGGCGGTGGCGAGCGCCAGCGCGCGCATCGTCGCCGGCTCGAGCGGCGTGTCGCTCAGGACCAGCGGCGTGATCTGCATCGCGGTCATCGCCACGAAATGGAGGCTGGCGATGGCGACGACGATCAGGCCGATGGCGAGCAGGATGCGCCGGCGGTCGCGGATGGCCGAGCAGAGCACGGACAAAGCGAGGGCGGCGAAGGCGGAGGCGCAGATCACGGAGGCAATGATATAGGTGACGTTCCAGGTCACCACGCCGTCGACGCGATAGGCGGCCATGCCGGTGAAATGCATGGCGGAGATGGCCGCGCCGAAAATGGCGCCGCCGGCGGGCGCATAGAATTGGCCCTGCCGCCAGGTCGCCATGGAGAAGCCGAGGAAGGAGCCGAGCACCGCGATCATCAGCGAGGCGATGGTCAGCAGGGGGTCGAGATGGACGGGCGCGCTCGCCTCGAAGGCCAGCATCGCCACGAAATGGGTGCACCAGATGGTGGCGCCGGCCGCGACCGAGGTCAGGAAGGCCCAGCCGAAGCGCGGCAGTCCGCCGGCGCTGCGCGCGCGCTCGAACATCTGCACGATCGAAAAGGCGCCGGCGCAGCAGATGAAGACGGCGAGCGCGACCAGCCAGGGATCATGCTCGGTGGCAATGCACAAGGCGACGTCGATCATGAACGCTCCAACCGGGAGGAAGCGCGCCAGGGCCCCCCGACGCATTTCGAGCCATGGCGGACAAGCCCTTACGATAACGTAAATTTGTATGCGATGCCGCCTATTCGGCGGCTTCGGCTTCCGACCCTTGTGTTTCCCGCTCGCTCTGCTGGCGGGTCCACATTTCGGCATAGAGGCCGTTCCGGCGCAGCAATTGCGCATGGGTACCGCGCTCGGCGACCTTGCCCTGGTCGAGCACGATGATCTGGTCGGCGTCGACCACGGTCGAGAGGCGGTGGGCGATGACCAGGCAGGTGCGGCGCTGGGCGACGTCGCTGAGCGTCTCCTGGATCGCCGCCTCGGTGCGGCTGTCCAGCGCGCTGGTCGCCTCGTCGAGAATCAGGACCGGCGGGTCCTTGAGCAGGGTGCGGGCGATGGCCACGCGCTGCTTCTCGCCGCCGGAAAGCTTCAGGCCCCGTTCGCCGACGCGCGTGTCATAGCCCTCCGGCAGGCTTTCGATGAAGGCGCCGATCGCCGCGCCCCGGGCGGCCGCCTGGATCTCGGCCTGGCTCGCGCCCTCGCGGCCGTAGCCGATATTGTAGCCGACCGTGTCGTTGAACAGCACCGCATCCTGCGGGACGATGCCGATCGCGGCGCGCAGGCTCGCCTGGGTGACCTGGGCGACGTCCTGGCCGTCGATCAGGATCCGGCCCTGCTGCGGGTCGTAGAAGCGGTAGATCAAACGGGCCAGCGTGGACTTGCCGGCACCGGACGGGCCGACCACCGCCACCGTCTGGCCGGGGGCGATGGTGAAATCGACACCCTTCAGGATCTCCCGGTCCGGCTCGTAGCCGAACCGCACATTGTCGAAGCGCAGGGCGCCGTCGGTCACGCGCAGCGGCACCGCGTCCGGCGCGTCGCGCACCTCCGCGGGCGTGTCGAGCAGGCCGAACATCGCCGCCATGTCGACCAGGCCCTGGCGCACCTCGCGATAGACGAAGCCGAGCATGTCGAGCGGCCGGAAGAGCTGGACGAGCAGGGTGTTGACCAGCACCACGTCGCCGGCGGTGAACAGACCCCGGCTCCAGCCCCAGACCGTATAGCCCATCGCGCCGGCGAGCATGAGGTTGGTGATCAGCGACTGGCCGATATTGAGCGCGGCGAGGCTGGTCTCGATGCGGACGTTGGTCGCGGTCAGCCGCTCGATCGCGTCGTCATAGCGGCGGCGCTCCATCTCCTCGGCATTGAAATATTTGATCGTCTCGTAGTTGAGCAGCGAATCCACCGCCCGCTGGGTCGCCCGCTGGTCATATTCGGTCCACTCCTTGCGGACCTTCAGCCGCCATTCGGTGACCTTGCGGGTGAACAGGACGTAGAGCATGACCATGGCGAGCGTCGCGCCGACCAGCCCGGCGTCGAACATGATCCAGAAGATCGTGCAGACCGCGATCAGCTCGATCACCGTGGGGCCGATGTTGAACACCAGGAAATAGAGCATCGAATCGATGCTTTTGGTGCCGCGCTCGACGATCCGGGTCAGCGCGCCGGTGCGCCGCTCGAGGTGGAAGCGCAGCGACAAAGCGTGGAGATGGCGGAAGACGTCGACCGACAGTCGCCGGGCCGCGTCCTGACCGACGCTTTCGAAGACGCCGTTCCTGACATTGTCGAACAGCACCCCGCCGAAGCGCGCGCCCGCATAAGCGACGACCAGGGCGATGGCCAGCGTGGCGCCCGGCTCCAGCCCCGGGCCCATCCGGTCGATCACGCCCTTATAGGCGAAGGGCATGATCAGGGTGATCGCCTTGGCGCCGAGCACCAGCAGCAGGGCGATGATCAGCCGGGCGCGCAGGCCCCAATCGTGGCGCGGCCAGAGATAGGGCAGGAAGCGGCGCAGCGCTTGCCAGCCGGGATCCCGCCCCGTCCCGTTGCCCGCCGGCGTCGCCCCTGTCGCTGAGTCCGTCATCTTCGTCGCTAGATAGGCGAGGACAGGCCCGATCCCAAGTAACGGCCGCGCAACGACGGGAACAGGCGGGGCCGCGAGGGATTTGGCCTCCTGAAGGAGCGGGTCAATGCAGACCTTGATGTACGTGATGGCGATCATGGGGTGCGGCGAGAGTGATGCCGCGTGCCGCGAGGTCCGAATCGACCAGCAGACCTATCAGAGCGCGGCGAGCTGCCAGGCGGCGACCGCCTCGGCGCTGGCGCGCCACACCGATCTCGAATTCCCGACCGTAGTCGCGCGCTGCCGCCCGGCCGGCGCGCAGGCGCAGTTGCTGCGCGGCAGCGACGTGCTGCTGCCGGGCCCGGGCTCGCTGCCGGGCGCGCAGACCCCGCGCTACGCCGCGCGCTTCGTCGCTAGATCGTCCCGCTGATCGAGAGCGTGAACACCTGCCCGTAATAGCGGTCCCGGTCCTCGGTGAAGAGGATCGGGCTGGGGCGATTTCCAGAGAAGAAGGTGCGGCTGAAGCTCTCGTTGGTGCCGAGCAGATTGTCGACCGTGGCCCTGACGGTCAGCCCGAGCACGTTCTTGTGCTCGACATAGAGATTCAGGCTGCCGGGCGTGTCGAGGAAGCGGAAGCGCTGGTCCAGCCGGAAGCCCTCGGCCTGGCGATATTGGTAGAATTGCGCGCCCCAGGCCCATTGGCTTTGCGGGATATCGTGCCGGAATTGCAGGTTCACCTCGCGGGTGAGGTTCTCGTTGATCGCGCGGCGCAACCCGGTGAGCGGATCGGTGAGCCGGGAACGCTGCAGGGTGATGTTCGCGTCCAGCTTGGCGCCGGGGATGCCGAGCGGATCGAAGTTGAACGTGCTCGTCCATTGCAGCCCATATTGCCGCGCCGTCCCCTCCAGGTTGCCGGGCGACTGCCCGCCCGTGGCGATCGGGATGACGTCGACGATGTCGGAGATCAGCCGCGCGTAGAGCCGCGCCGTGATCGTGCCCCAACGGCCGAGGTTGCGCGTCGCCTGGAGCTGCGCGTTCCAGTTTTGCGGCGGGACGAGATTGGCGTTGCCGGCGTTGGACGTGCCGGCGCTGACGTTGGACGAGGCGACGAAGTCGAAGAAGTTGAGCTGGCCGACGACGCGCTCGATCCGGGCGCTGACGTCGAAGCCGGGATTAGGCCGCCAGGTGAGGTTGAGGAAGCCCTTGGGCCGCACGAAGCTGCGGGTGAGGCCGTTGGGCCCCGTCTGGCTCAGCTCCGAATATTCCCCGCCCAGAGCCGCCTGCAGGGTCAGGGTCGCGGAGAGCGGCCGGCCGTAGGTGAGGATCGCCTCCGCCCTCTTCTCCTCGACGACCGAGGCGCTGGCCGCGTTCGCCACCGGCAGATAGGCGCCGCTCGCCGCGTCGAGGCCGAGCAGGTCGCTGGTGATGTCGAGGCGGTTGAGCGCGCCTTCGAGGCTGACCTGCCAGTCGTTGACTCCGCTGCGCCAGCGATATTCGCCGCGCAGGATGGTCTCGGTCTCGTCGGCGGTCTGCACGAAGCGCTGGCCCTCGCGCGGCCGCCCGTCGGAGAAATCGGTGGTGAGCGTCTGCCGGTAGGGGCTGTGCTCGAAGCGCCTGACCCCGATCAGCTTCAGCCGGCCGCCACCCAGCGCGAATTCATAATCGCCGCCGAACTCGTAATTATATTCGCGCTCCCGCTCGCGCAGGATGCGCTCCCGGTCGGGCTGGCCCGGCCCGGAGCGGAAGCTGTCCTCGCCGAGGTCCAGGTGGAACAGGGCGACGGCGGCATTGGCGTTGAGGATCGAGCCGTCGCCGAAGGTGCGGCGCAGGGTGCCGGAGAGGCGCGGCTGCTCCTCGTTCACGTAGAGAAGCTCGTCGCGCAAATCGAGGATCGCGCCGGCCGGATTGGTGACCGTCTCGAGGCCGGCATTGCCGTTGCGCCGGCTGGCATTGGCGAGCCCCAGGGTGAACTGGGTGCCGCCGATCGCGCCGCTGATGCTGATCTCGCCGTCCAGCAGCCGGGCCGGCGTGCGCACCGTCCGGATCTGCGGCCGCCAGGCGAAGCTGCCGGAAAGACCGCGCGCCGCGCTGCCCGTCGTGATGATGTTGGCGACCTGGCCGCTGAGGCCGGAAATGTTGAAGCTCGCCCCGTCGGCGATGTCGATGCGGGTGACGTTGGCGGCGCTGATCCGCTGCAGCTCGGTCTCGATGTCGCTGGAACGGACGGTGACGCGCTCGCCGTTGATCAGCACGTTGCCGGTCGCCTCGCCGAGCCCGCGCCGCTCGGTGTCGCCCTCGTCGATCGCGAAGCCGGGGACATTGTTCAGCATGTCCAGCGCGGTGCGGGGCGCGAAGCGGGCGAAGTCGGCGGGAAGGTAGGAGCGCGTGCCCTGCGCCGTCGTGGGCGCGACCGGCGGCGGAGCGTCGCCCGTGGCCGGCGCCGCGGGCGGTGGCGCGTCCTGCGCGAAGGCCGGGGCGGCCGACGCCGTGGAGATGAGCATGATGAAGAACGCGCGGCGCGCGCCGGACGGCTTGGTCAAAATCGATCCTCCCCGCCGCCGTCCCGTGCGGCTTGCAAAGCAACACACAAAGCGGCCGCAGCCGCTGCCACATTTGTAGCAGATATGTAGCATGGATCAAGCCGGCGGGAACGGGCTTTCGACCAAGCGGTTTTTCGCTTCGACCGGAAGGAAGAGACTTATGGCCGAGACCGACACCATCGAGATGATCCACGAGGACGACCTGCCCGGGCATGAGAGCCGGCTCGAGCCGAAGCCCGACTGGACGCCTTTCTATCCCGGTTCCGGCCGCCTCGACGGCAAGGTCGCCCTCGTCACCGGCGCCGACAGCGGCATCGGCCGCGCGGTCGCGGCCCTGTTCGCGCGCGAAGGCGCCGACATCGCCATCCTCTACCTTTGCGAGCATGACGATGCCGCCGAGACGAAGCGGATCGTCGAGGCGGAGGGCCGGCGCGCCTTCACCATCGCCGGCGATCTCGGCGACAAGGCGTTCTGCGACGGCGCGGTGGCGCAGGTGATCGAGCGGCTCGGCGGGATCGACATCCTCATCAACAATGCCGGCGAGCAGCATCCCGACGAGGATATTCGCGACATCAGCGAGCACCAGCTGAAGCGCACCTTCCAGAGCAACATCTATTCGATGTTCTTCCTGACCCAGGCGGCGCGCCCGCATCTGAAGCGCGGCGCGGCGATCGTGAACTGTACCTCGGTCACCATGTATCAGGGCTCGAAGGAGCTGCTCGACTACAGCGCCACCAAGGGCGCGATCACCGCCTTCACCCGCTCGCTCTCCGAGAATCTGGTCGGCGACGGCATCCGCGTGAACGCGGTCGCGCCCGGACCGATCTGGACGCCGCTCAACCCCTGCGGCGGCGCCACCGAGGAGAAACTGGAGAGCTTCGGCGAGTCGACGCCGATGGGCCGTCCCGGGCAGCCGAACGAGGTCGCGCCGAGCTTCCTGTTCCTCGCCTGCGAGGACAGCCGCTACATGTCCGGGCAGGTGCTCCATCCCAATGGCGGGACGATCGTGGGGAGCTGAGCCCGAACTCCTCCGCGCAGCCAAGTCTGGCGGCGGCGAAGGAAAGGCGATAATCAGGCGGCATGAAGGGCTTCGTCGGATTGCTCGCGGGAATCGTCGCCGGCGCGCTGGCGATGATGCTGGTCGGCTATGTCGGCACCTCGCTCTATCCGCTGCACGTTCCCGCCGATCCGAACGACCGCGAGGCGCTGATCGAGGGGATCCGCACCGCGCCGGTCGGCGCCCAGATCTCCGTGCTGCTCGCGTGGTTCCTCGGCACCTTCGCCGGCGCGGCGGTCGCGAAACTGCTCTCGGGCGCGGCCTGGCCGGGTTGGACGATCGGCGGCGTGCTCGCCGCTTTGCTCGCCTTCATCTTCTTCGTGCCGCTGCCGATCTGGCTGCAGACGCTGGCGCCGATGTCGCCCTTGCTCGGCGCCGCCGCGGCGGACGTCCTGATCAAGGGCCCCGCGCCCGAGGGGACCGGCGATGTCCAGGCTTAGAAGCTTCGCCGATTTCTGGCCGCATTATCTGCGCGAGCATAGCCGCCCCGGCACGCGCGCGCTCCATTATGCCGGCACCAGCCTGGTCGTGCTGATCGCGATCGCCGCCTTGGCGACGCGGACCTGGTGGCTGTTCTGGGCGCTGCCGGTCGCCGGCTACGGCTTCGCCTGGGGCGCCCATATGGCGGTCGAGCGGAACCGCCCCGCCACCTTCACCCATCCGCTCTGGTCGCTGGCCGCCGACTTCAGGATGTGGGGGCTGTGGCTGACCGGCCGGCTCGGGCCGGAGCTGGCGAAAGCGGGCGTCGCGGACACCAGTGTCCGGAATCGGGCATAGCGCACGAAGGCGGACACCGACTGTTGGTGCAATTCGCCAAGTCTTGGCGGCGGCAAATTGGGTTCCTCAGCTGCTAAATTGGAAAATCGGCGGTTTTCCGCCATTTCCCGCATTTGGCACGGCCTCTGCAAAACTCCTGGCATGACCGGCGGATGGTCCGCTGGTCGGCTAAGAAGGAGTTTACAATGTCCATCACGTTCAACCTGCAGAAGCTGGCCCTCTCGGTCTTCGGCGCCGTCGTCGCCTCCAGCCTGTTCCTCGCCGCCGCGGTGGGCCCGGTTCCGGTCATCTAAGCCGGACCGGTCCCTCCCGGACCCTCGATGTCACGCTCGCCAATCAGGAAGAAGACGATGTCCAGCTACGCTCTCGACAGACGCAATGCGAAGATCCTCGGCGTCTGCGCCGGCCTCGCCCGCAGCGCCGGCTGGGACCCCACAATCGTGCGGATCGGCGCGCTGGCGCTGACCCTCTTCGCCCTCGGGCCGCTCCTGGTGGTGTTCTACATCGCCGTCGGCGCCTTCGCCCCCGCCGAATAGGGGCCGACGTCCCCTGCCGCCGCTATCGGGTGAGCGGCAGGAACAGGCCGAGGATCGACAGCGCGAGCGCCACGGCCGACACGATCAAGGCCACCCGCGCCAATTGCTCGCCGCTGCCGCCGCCATTGCCGCCATTTCCGCTCATTCGGCCAGTTTCTCCATGCGCCGCCGCCGGCTGATCTTCAGCGCCTTGGTCGCGAGCCGGACCTCGTAGAGGAACAGGATCAGGCCGACGATCAGCAGCAGCATCGCCAGGATGAAGAGCAGCGCGATCGGCTTGGCGAAGGCGATCTTCGCGAGATCGGCGACGAACAGGATCGCCACAACCACGCAGACGAACAGCGCGCCGGCGGTGCAGACGCCCAGCGACCAGTTCACCACCCGCATCCGGAGGTCGAGGATCTTCAGCTCCTCGAAATAGAGGGCGCGCACCACCTCATTCTCGCCCGGCGGCTCGTTCTCGAGCTGGCGCGAGCGGTCGACGACGCGGGCCAGCCGGTGCGCGAGCACGTTGATCATGCCGGCAATGCCCGCGAGCAGGAAGACCGGGGCGACCGCCAGCTGGATCTGGTGGGCGATGGTCGCGACCTGGGCGGCGCTTTCGTTCATGGCGCCAGCTACGCCCGGGCGGCCCCCGAGATCAATGGCCTGACAGCGGCCTTCGCCCCCTCTATCAAAGGCGGGAAAGAGAGGGGGCTTCATGGCGGAGGCGCGGCGGCCGATCTGGCGGACGCTCTATTTCTGGGTGCTGGTCGCGATCGCGCTCGGCATCTTCACCGGCTGGGCCTGGCCGCGCTTCGGCGAAGGCCTGGAGCCCCTGGGCACGGGCTTCGTGAGCCTAGTGAAGATGATCATCACCCCGGTCATCTTCCTCACCGTGGTCACCGGCATCGCCGGCATGGCGGATCTGAAGGCGTTCGGCCGGGTGGGGCTGAAGGCGCTCGGCTATTTCCTCGCCGTCTCGACGCTGGCGCTGGCCATCGGGCTCGTGGTCGCCAATCTCGTCCATCCCGGCCAGGGGATGAACGTCGACCCGCGCAGCCTCGACGCCGCCAAGGTCGAGACCTTCGTGCAGCGCGCCCACGACCAGAGCGTCACCGGCTTCCTGCTCGAGATCATTCCCGACACATTCTTCAGCGCCTTCACCGAGGGGAAGATCCTCCAGGTCCTGTTCGTCTCGATCCTGTTCGGCATCGCCTTGGCCCTGCTCGGCGAGAAAGGCGCGAAGCTGCAGGACGGGCTAAAGACGCTGACCGCCGTCATCTTCCGGATCGTCCATATCCTGATGTACGCCGCCCCGGTCGGCGCCTTCGGGGCGATGGCCTTCACGATCGGCAAATATGGCATCGCCTCGCTGCTCAACCTCGGCGCGCTGATCGGCACCTTCTATGCGACGTCCCTGCTGTTCGTGATCGTCGTGCTCGGCCTGATCGCGCGGGCCGCGGGCTTCTCGCTCTGGGGGCTGGTCAAATATATCAAGGACGAGCTCTTCCTCGTGCTCGGCACCTCCTCCTCCGAGAGCGCCATGCCGTCGCTGATGGAGAAACTGGAGCGGGCGGGCTGCCCGAAACCGGTGGTCGGCCTGGTCGTGCCGACCGGCTACAGCTTCAACCTGGACGGCACCTGCATCTACATGTCGCTCGCGGCATTGTTCATCGCCCAGGCCTGCAACATCCCGCTCTCGCTCGGCGACCAGCTCGCCTTGATGGCGGTGGCGATCATCTCTTCCAAGGGCGCGGCGGGGGTGACCGGCTCGGGCTTCGTCACGCTCGCGGCGACCCTCTCGGTGGTGCCGAGCATCCCGGTCGCCGGCATGGCGCTGATCCTCGGCGTCGACCGCTTCATGAGCGAGTGCCGGGCGCTGACCAATTTCGTCGGCAATGCAGTCGCGACCATCGTCATCGCCCGCTGGGAGCGGGGCGTCGATCCCGCCACACTGCGCGCGGCCTTCCGGGGCGAGGGCGGCGCTTTCACCGAGCATGAGAGCGACACGCTGCAGATCGAGGGACGAAGCGACGTCAAAGTGTGACGAAGCATGTTGCTATTGCGAACTAGTCGCAATAATGTCCTCCTCATGCTTGCCGAACTGCTGGTCCGCACCCCCGACATCCGCGATCTGGAGGCGCATGACGCCCGCCTCGCCACCGCGCTCCGCCTCTGGGTCGTCATGAACAAGCTCGGGCGCTGCCCGATGCAGGCGGTCGCCGACCGGCTCGAATCGGTTCGCGCCGCCGCCCATCTCCATTTGCTGCTGGAGGAGATCGGCGCGGCCTGGCCCGATCCCTTCTGCATCGCGCCGCCCTGCTGCCCGCGGCTCAGCCATGACGAGGCGCTGGCGCTCGACATGGTCCGCGCCGCCGCGCGCGAGGACCGCCCCGCCTTCGACCGTCTGCTTCAGGAGATGATCCCCGCCGACATGCGGGAACGGCTCTTCCTCTCCGCCGGCGTGCTCGGCCGGGTGATGGCCGCCTGACCGCCTGACTGCCCGCTCCATTCAAATGGTCGCGACCTTGCCTCACGCCTCAGACCGATTCGGCCCGAGGCGATCGAGGTCTAGGGGCCGACATCCTCGACCTGGCAGCCCTGGCCCTGCGGATTGCGCCAGCAACGCAGGCCATGCTCGATCTGCGCCTGGGTCGGCGCCGCATTCTCGAAGGCGAATTCGATGATCAGCGCGCCCTGGGCCTCCTCGGCGTCGTCATAGACGTTCGGCTCGGTCGCCGCCGGGGCGCTGCGCACGAGCAGGCGATTATAGGGCCGGAGGTTCGCCGCGGTCAGCACGCGCGCCGCACAGAGCCGCGAGGCGACGGCGGCGAAATCGGTGCCGGTCCGCTGGACCACCTGGGCGCGGGCCGCCCCCTCCGGTCCGCCCATGATGTCGAAGCTCTCGCCGTCCGCCTCGGCGCGAAGGGACAAGGAGCAGGCGCCGCCGCTCGCCGGCTGCGCCGTGCCCGGCCGTGCGGGCAGGAGCGCCGCGAGGCCGCCCATGGCGGCAAGGGCCAAAAGCTTCGTTTTCATACACATTCTCCCGCTCCGGACCCCCGCGCCACGTCTAGCAAAGCGCCGGGCGCGCGCCAAGGTCGGGCGGGCGCGGCGGCAGGCCGCTCCGGCGCGGACGCGCGCCCTCGTCGCGCTGGCGGCCGGTCGCCTTTGCGGCTATTCGAAGGGCGCTTCGACGAAGGGAGTCGCCTGCTCATGCGCCTGCTCGCCCCCGCTCTCGCCCTGACCCTCGCATTGCTGCCCGCCGCGGCAAATCCCGCGCTGCCGACCGGGCGGATCGCGCCGGACTTCAGCACCAGCGGCGCGCTTGCCGGCCGACCGTTCCAGTTCAGCCTCAGGCAGGCGCTGCGCCGCGGCCCGGTCGTGGTCTATTTCTTCCCGCGCGCCTTCACCGAGGGCTGCACGCTGGAGGCCCATGCCTTTTCGGAAGCGGCGGCGGACTTCCGCCGCGCCGGCGCGCAGGTGATCGGCCTCTCCGCCGACGATTATGACCGGCTCCGCCGCTTCTCGGTCGAGGCCTGCCGCAACGCCTTTCCGGTCGGCATGGCGAGCCGGTCGATCATCCGCGACTATGACGTGCGCTTCTCGGCCGAGCGCGGCAATTTCACCAACCGCACCTCCTATGTGATCGCGCCCAACGGCCGGATCATCTATTCCTATTCCGACCTCAACTGGCGCAACCACGTCACCAACACGCTGCGGGCGGTGCGGCAGTGGCACGCGCAGCAGCGCCGCCGCCGGGGCTGACCGGCCGCCAGTGGAGGACCTGTCCCGCTTCCATGAGGCGCAGGCCACGGCCTGGCCGACCGCGCTTGCGGAGTTGAAGGCCGGCCGCAAGCAGAGCCACTGGATGTGGTTCGTCTTCCCGCAAATTGCCGGGCTCGGCTCGAGCCCGATGGCGGTCCATTATGCGATCCGCTCGGCGGCCGAGGCGCGCGCCTATCTCGCCGATCCCGTCCTCGGCGCGCGGCTGCGGGAAGGCGTGGCGGCGGCGCTGGCGCATCGCGGCGACCGCGCGGAAGCGATCCTCGGCGGCATCGATGCGCTCAAATTCCGCTCCTCGCTGACCCTGTTCGAGGCGGCGGCGGACGAACCGGCCCTCTTCGCCGAGGCGCTCGACGCCTTTTACCAGGGCGCGCGGGACGACCGCACGCTGGCGCTGCTGGGCCGATGAGCGAGGTGAAGCTGCACGAGAGCTGGCTGGGGCCGCTCGGGCCGGAGTTCGAGCAGCCCTATATGAAAGGCCTGAAGGATTTCCTCATCGCCGAAAAGGCGGCGGGGCGACGCATCTTTCCCAAGGGCGGCGAGTGGTTCCGGGCGATGGACCTGACCCCGCTCGGGCAGGTCCGCGTCGTCATTCTCGGCCAGGATCCCTATCACGGGCCCGACCAGGCGCACGGCCTCTGCTTCAGCGTCAGGCCGGGCACGCAGATCCCGCCGAGCCTCGTCAACATCTACAAGGAGATGGAGACCGATCTCGGCATCCCGCGCGCGCGGCACGGCTTTCTCGAACATTGGGCGAAGCAGGGCGTGCTGCTGCTGAACAGCGTGCTGACCGTCCGGATGGGCCAGGCGGCGTCGCACCGCGAGCGCGGCTGGGAGCGCTTCACCGACGCCGCCATCGCCGCGGTCAACCGGCAGGAGAGCCCGGTCGTCTTCCTGCTCTGGGGCAGCTACGCGCAGAAGAAGGCCGCGCAGATCGACAGTCTGGACAAAGGCGGGCGCCACCTCGTCCTGAAGGCGCCGCATCCGAGCCCGCTTTCGGCGCATGGCGGCTTTTTCGGCTGCCGCCATTTCTCGCAGGCCAACCGCTTCCTGGAGAGCCGCGGCCTGCCGCCGATCGACTGGGCGCTGCCCGGGGAGGTCCGCGAAGGCTAGGCGCGCTTCTCCGCCGCGACGAAGGCGAGCAGGGCCTCCTCATAGGGATCGCGGGCGCCGTCGGCCTCGATCTTGCCGTCCAGCCAGCCCTGCTCGGTCGGGGTCACCGCCTCGGCCTCGGCGAGCCCGGCCGCGTGGTCCACGCTTGCTTTCTCGCCGAACAGCTGCCTGGCCTCGGCCAGGGGATTGGCGCCCCGCATCCGGCCGAAGAAGCCGAGCACGGACGCGCGATGGTCGTCGACGAAGGCCTCGAGCCGCGCCGCCTCCTCGCGCGCCAGCGGCGCGTAGGAGGAGAAGCCCATCAGGTGATTGCCCAGCGCCTGGACGAACAGGGTCTTCCATTCGGGGCAATTGTCGGACTGGAGGCAGGCGTCCTTCAGCCGCCACAAGGCTTCCGCCTCGTCCTGCCCGACCACCAGGGCGCCCTCGCCGCCGGGGGCGAAGACCAGGCGGCGGAGCAGGCGGCATTCATCGGCATCGACCGTCCGCGTGCCGCGCCCGACCGCTTCCTCGATCTGGGCCAGGGCCCAGCCGCGCAGCCGCGCCGGACAGTTCAATGCGCGCTCGATCACCTTGACGACCAGCTCCAGCTCCAGCCGGCTGACCGGCTCGCCGTCCCGGTCAACCTCGGCGATCAGCCAGTCGCCATTGGCCTCGTCGACATAGCCGCGCGGCGTCTTCTGGTTGACGACATAGTCGGTCATCGCCTCGATGAAGAACCCCCGCCATTCGGGCGAGGGCTCGGCGATCAGGCGGTTGAGGTCGAAGACCAGGCCGGCCTCGGCATCGGAGACGCGGCCGTCCGGCCAGACCGCCCGGCGCACCGCGAGCACATCCTCGGGCGTGATCCGGTGGCCCGCTTTCAGCGCCGCGGAGAAATCGGAGAAGGAAAAGCTCATGCCTGTTTGCCCCGTCGTTTCGAGCGCGCACCCTAGGCGCCAAGGGTTAAGGCCGCGCTAAATGCGGTAGACCGAGCCGCGCGGCGGGAACCTTTTGCGCGCGGCGCGCTTTCCGCTCCCGGATGTCTACGCAGCATCCGGGGCGTCCGGGCCAAAGCCAGGGCGCCCCGTCATGTTCCAAAGGGGTATGCCTTATGAAGACTGTGTTGAAGCTCGCCGCCGTGGCCAGCCTCGTCGCTCTCGGCGCCTGCAACCGCAGCGCGACCGAGAACAAGGCCGACAATATCGAGGCCGCCGCCGAGAATGCCGCCGAGAGCATCGAAGGGATGGCCGACAACACGCTGAACAGCACGACCGCGGAGACGCTGGACAACCGCGCCGACCAGGTTCGCGACGCCGGCCAGAACGCCGCCGACGCGGTCCGCGACGCGGGCAGCAACAATGTCGAATCCAACACGGTCGGCATGTAAGCCGGACTCCAAGCCGGTTCCTGGAAGGGCGCCCCCAGGGCGCCCTTTTTTTTGTCCGCCGCCGCGGCGTGCGGCGCCGTCGGGGCGGGTGAGTCGGCGCGGCGAATCTGCTATGGCTCCGGTGTCCGGCAGAGGCCGGCGGGGGGTGGCCGTGCTGACCAAGCCGTCGATCATCTGGGCGCTCGATTTCGACGGGGGTCGGGCCGCGCCCTGCGCCGATGAAGCATCGCTGCGCTGCGCGCCGGGCGACAGCGAGTTTCGCTGGCTGCACCTGAATCTCGCCGATCAGTGGACGCGGGCCTGGATCGACGCCTCGGACGTGCTGCCCCGGCCGCTGCGCGAGATGCTGCTCTCGTCCGAGCGCCACCAGCGCGCGCTGGTCGAGGGCGGCTATGTCGGCTGCGTGCTGCACGACGTGGAGCGCGACTTCGACCGGCTCGACGCGGAGCGGACGGGCGTGCTCCGGCTCGCGCTCGGGCCGCGCCTGATGATCACCGCCCGCCATCACCCGCTCCGTTCGGCGGACATCATGCGCGGCCATATCGAGAGGGACGGCGTGCCGATCCGCGACGCCCCCGCCGCGCTCGACCTCGCCGTCTCGGCGATCGTCGAGAATATCGCCGGCGTCTCGCGCGAGCAGGCGAGCACGATCGAGGCGTTCGAGGATGCCCTGCTCGACCGTCCCGAGAGCTTCGACCACCGCCGGCTGATCGGCATCCGCCGCCGCGTGGTGCAGTTCCACCGGCTGCTCGGCGGAATGAGCGCGGTCTTCCGCCGGCTCGAGCGCGATGCCGAGCTGCCGCCGCCATTGTTGCCGACGGTGGAGAAGCTGGCCCAGCAGCTGAGCGCGATCGACAGCGACATGCTCTCCATCCAGGGCCAGCTCCGCCTGCTGCGCGAGGAGGCGGACCTGCAGGCGGCGCAGCGCACCAATCAGAATCTCTATGTCCTCTCCATCCTCTCCGCGCTGCTGCTGCCGGCGACGCTGGTCACCGGCTTCTTCGGCATGAACACGGGCGGCCTGCCCTTCGCCGACGGCGCGGGCGGGACGCTGCTCGCCGCGCTGATCGCCACCGCCGCCTCACTCGGCGTCTATGCGCTCCTGCGGCTGCTCGGGCTCGTCCATCGCGTCTGAGCGGGACGCGGCGCGCGCCCTGGGCTATGGGAACGGGATGACCGATCCACGCGCCCTGATCCAGGCCCTCCGGCTCGCGCCGCATCCCGAGGGCGGCTGGTATCGGGAGACCTGGCGGGCCGCGGCGCCGGACGGCGGGCGGGGCAGCGCGACGGCGATCCATTTCCTGCTCGAGCAGGGGCAAAGCTCGCACTGGCACCGGGTCGACGCGACCGAGCTCTGGCTGTTCCACGCCGGCGGCGCGCTGCTGCTCGAGACGGCCGCGGACGGGGCCGGGCCGGTCGGGACCACGCGCCTCGGGCCGGACGTGCTCGCCGGCGAGGTGCCGCAGCTGGTCATCCCGCCCGGCCACTGGCAGGCGGCGCGGGCCGACCGGGGCTGGGCCCTGGTCTCCTGCATCGTCTCGCCGGCCTTCCAATTCTCCGGCTTCGAGCTGGCGCCGCCTGACTGGACGCCGGGCCGGAGCTGAGCCCCGATCAGGCAGTGGCGAACTCGATCAGGTCCCAGCGATTGCCGTAGAGGTCGAGGAAGACCGCGACCTTGCCGTAGGGCTGGACCGCCGGCGGGCGGACGAACTCGACGCCCCTGGCGGTCATCGCCGCGAAGTCCCGGTCGAAATCGTCGGTCCGCAGGAACAGGAAGACGCGCCCGCCGGCCTGGTCGCCGACGAAGCTCTCCTGCCCCGGCGTCGCGGCGCGGGCGAGGAGCAGGGCGGTGCCGCCGGGGGGCGAGCCGGGCGGCGCCACCAGCACCCACCTCTTGTCCTGCTCGGCCTGATGGTCGTCCGCGAGCAGCTGGAAGCCGAGCGTGCCGGTGAACCAGGCGATCGCCTCGTCATAGTCGCGCACCACGAGGGCGACATGGGCGATGGCCTGGCCCATATTCAGCTATTCCCCTGGATCCAGTTGCCGAGCGGGCCGAGCGCCGAGCCCTCGCCGCGATTGCCGCCGCCGAAGGGCATGGCCGCGGCGAGCATCCGGCCGGCCAGGCGGGCGAAGGGCAAAGACTGGATCCAGACCTTGCCGGGGCCGCGCAGCCGGGCGAAGAACAGGCCCTCGCCGCCGAACAGCGCGCTCTTCACCCCGCCGGCGCCGACCAGATCGAATTCCACGCTCGGCATGAAGGCGGCGATGCAGCCGGTGTCGACATGCAGCTCCTCGCCCGGGGCGAGCTCGCGCTCGACCACCATGCCGCCCATCTGCACGAACACCCAGCCGTCGCCCTCCAGCTTCTGCATGATGAAGCCCTCGCCGCCGAACAGGCCGGTCATGATCCGGCGCTGGAAGTGGATGCCGATCGAGACGCCCTTCGCGGCGCAGAGGAAGCTGTCCTTCTGGCAGATCAGCGCGCCGCCGATATCGTCCAGCTTCACCGGGATGATCGCGCCCGGCACCGGGGCGCCGAACGCGACCCGGGCCTTGCCGCTGCCCTGATGGGTGAAGACGGTGGTGAACAGGCTCTCGCCGGTGACCAGGCGCTTGCCGGCGCTGAGCAATTTGCCCATGAAGCCGCCCTCCTGGCCGTGGCCATCGCCGAACACGGTGGTCATCTCGACGCTGGCATCCTTCCAGACCATCGCGCCGGCTTCCGCGACCGCGCTCTCGCCCGGATCGAGCTCGATCTCGACGAACTGCAGCTCCTGCCCCCGGATCTCGTAATCGATGTCGTCGGCGATGCCGGCGCTGCGGCTGTGGCTGCGGGGCGCGCCCCAGGGAGAAGTGGACATGGCTGCGGTCCTTCGCTGCGGGAGGGAGCGGCAATGATATCGGCCCGCTCGCGGCGGCGGAAGGTGACAAAGTGGCGGCGGCTGCGCGTTTGCGCTGCCCTGTCATCCTCCGGATCCGCGCGCGGGGCGCCCGGGCGCGGCGAGGGTCGACGGTCATCGCCGGGCGTGGATCCTAAAATGCCCGTGCAGGAAAATTCGCCCGGCGCGGAGCGGCGGGATAAGGTGCGCGGCATGATTCGGACGCTTGCCCTGCTCGCCTGCCTCGCCCTCGCCGCCTGCGGCGAGAGCCCCATTGCCAACGCGCCGGCCGATGCGGGCGCCGCCGCCAGCAGCGCCGACACAGTCGCACCGGCGCCCCTCACGGAGCGGATGCGCGTCCGGCTGGAGACCGACGCCGGCCCGATCCTGCTGGAGCTGAACGGGCGGCGCGCGCCGATCACCACCGCCAATTTCCTGGCCTATGTCGACCAGGGCAAGTTCGACGGAGTCACTTTCTACCGCGCCTCGCGCACGCCGCGGCGGACGGGTCAGGGCTTCATCCAGGGCGGGATCCGCCGCAGCCCGATGCTCGGTCTGCCGCCGATCGAACATGAGCCGACCGGCCGCACCGGCCTCAGGCATGTCGACGGCACCATCTCGATGGCGCGCCGGGAACCGGGCAGCGCGATGGGCGACTTCTTCATCGTCGCGGGCGCGATGCCCTCGATGGACCAGGGCAATCGCCGCCCGTCCAGCGGCAATGACGACGATCAGGGCTATGCCGCCTTCGGCCGGGTCGTCGAGGGGATGGACGTCGTCCGCCGGATCCTGGCCGGCACGACGGTCGAGAATGCCGGCGCGGGCGCGATGCGCGGGCAGATGCTGGAGCGGCCGATCCGGATCGTGCGGGCGGTGCGGGCCGACTGAGCCGCGGGGCCGCTTGGCCCAGGTCCGTACTCGATTGTCGAAGGCCGGGATGACCCTGAAATCACGGGCAATTCGCTTCGACCACGCCGAATTTAACATGGGTCACCCGAAAGCCCAATCGGCGGCGGCCGGCGACGGCGGCGGATCGAGCGCGAGGCTGCCCTGGCGGGGCGGCAGCAGGGGCCAGCGGGCGAGGACGTTGTGGACCGTGTTGCCGACCTCGCTCTCGATCAGCAGCAGCTCGTCCGGCACCCAGAGGTGCAGGATCGGGAAGGGATCGAAGGCGCAGGGATCGTGGCCGAGCGTGAGATGCGGCTTGAAGCCGGACTTGCGGTGCAGCGGCTGGAGGTCGCGTGCCGCCAGCGCGGCGACGAGATTGTGGTAGAGGGCGAGGATTTCGGGCTTGGGGCCCCGCGACTGGACCGCCGCCCCGCCGGCGCCGCCGCGGACCCGGCCGAGCCAGAGCGGCCCCGAGGCGAGGCGGAGGCCGTCCAGGGCGGCCTGGACCCGCGGCAGGACGAAGCGATCGCGCTCCAGGGTCTCGGCGACCACGCACCAGGTGAGATGAAGCAGGTGGGCTGGGACGACGCGGTCGGTCTGGCCCGCCGCCGCCCGCTGGGCGACGAGCGCCGCGCGCAGGGCGTGGCCTGGCCTGGAGGCGAGGAAGCAGCGATAGAATTCCGGCTTGGGCATGATCGACTCCGACTCGGATACAATGTTCATCTTATGTTCCGATATTGAGAGAGTCGAATCGGCCGGCTTCGTCGCGCGGCGCGATGCTTTGATCGCGGGAGCCTGTCGTCTCGCGCCGGCCGGATTAGGCGCGCCTCCGAAACGAAGGAGAGTCACGATGAACCCCAACAAGATACTTTGGGAGAAAGGCGATTTCACCCGGATCGCCGCGACCATGCGCGAGGCCGGCGAGGCCCTCGTCGCCGAGCTCGGCGTGGCGCCCGGCCTGAAGATGCTCGACCTCGGCTGCGGCGACGGCACCACGGCGCTTCCCGCCGCCCGCGCCGGCGCTGACGTGCTCGGCGTCGACATCGCCGCCAATCTGGTCGCCGCCGGCAATGTCCGGGCGCGCGCCGCGGGCCTGGCCAATCTGCGCTTCGAGGAAGGCGACGCCTCCAATCTCGCCGGCCTCGCCGACGACCGCTTCGACCTGCTTCTCACCATGTTCGGCGCGATGTTCGCGCCGCGTCCGCACGACACGGCGGGCGAGATGGTGCGCGTGGTCCGCCCGGGCGGCCGCATCGTCATGGGCAACTGGATCCCGGGCGATCCAACCCTGGTCGCGCAGATCCTGAAGATCAGCGCCGCCTACACCCCGCCACCCCCCGAGGGTTTCGTCAGCCCGGTGACCTGGGGCGTCGAGGCCAATGTCCGCGAGCGCTTCGGCGCCGCCGGCATCGCGCCGGACCGGATCGCCTGCGCGCCCGCCACCTGGCTCTTCCGCCACGACGGGCCGCCGGCCGAATTCCTGGATATCTTCCGGCTTTATTACGGGCCGACGATGAACGCTTATGCGGCCGCGGCGGAGGCTGGCCGGGAGGCCGCGCTGCACGCCGAGCTGACCGACCTGTTCGCGGCGCAGAACCGGGCGGGGCCGGACCGGACCGAGATCCCGGCCACCTATTTGCGGGTGACCGTGACCAAGGCCTGAGCCGGGGCGTTCACAACTTCTCGCCGGGAAGCCGGCTCGCCTGCCGAAACCAGTCGGCGAGCCGCGCCTCGTCGAGCGGTTCGTCCTCGCGGATGTGGAAATAGCGTACCGCCTCATATTTCGAGGTCTCGGGCGGCTTCGGGTCCAGGCCATTGCCCTGGAAGAAGGTGAGCTTCAGATATTTGGCGAAGCAATGGTAGGACAGGAACCAGCCCTCCCGGTCGGGCGCGCCGTAGAAAGGCGAGTTCCACTTCACCGCCTTGCGGACGCCGGGCACGGTCGCCTCGACCAAGGCGTCGAGCCGGCGGCCGACGTCGCTTTTCCAGCCGGGCATGGCCGCGATATAGGCCTGCACCGGCGCGTCGCCCTCGCCCTTGGGGATTTGCGGATTGCCGCCCGAGAGCAGGACCGGCGTTTCGGAGCGCGTCTTCGCCATGGCCTATCCTGCACCGGGCCGCCGGGCCGGCGCAAGCGCGGCGATCGGTGTGGCCGGTGGCGCATCCTGCTTAACGCGCGCGCAAGGCCGCGCTAGCTTGCGCGCGTGAAATGGCTGCTCGATCCCCTCTATCGCGTGCAGCGCCGGCTCTGGCGGATCCTGCGGCCGCGCACCCGCGGCGTGAAGGTGATGCTGTTCAGCGAGGCGGGCGAGCTGCTGCTGGTCCGCAACACCTATGGCCGCACCGATCTCTTCGTCCTGCCCGGCGGGGGCGTGCGTCCGTTCGAGGCGCCCGAGGCGGCGGCGCGCCGCGAGGTGAAGGAGGAGCTGGGCTGCGGCGTCGCCGCGCTCGCCTTCGTCTCCATCCATGCCTCCACGCACGAGGGCAAGCGCGACACCGTCCATCTCTACCGCGCCCGCCCGACCGGGTCGGTGCGCGCGGACGGCTTCGAGGTGGCCGAGGCGCGCTTCTTCGCGCTGGATGCGCTGCCGCCGAGCGTGTCGCCGGCGACGTTGCGGCGGATCGAGGAGCATCGCGGGCTGCGCGCGGCCAGCGAAAGCTGGTGAGCGTCAGGCCGCGGCGAAGCTGACCGCCTCCAGCTTGTTGCCGTCGGGATCGCGGACGAAGGCGGCATAATAATGCGGGTCGTAAGCGGGCCGGACGCCCGGCGGGCCCGCGTCGCTGCCGCCATGCGCCAGCGCCGCCGCATGGAAGGCGTCGACTTGGGCGCGGGTCTCCGCCCAGAAGGCGACATGGGCGCCATTGCCCACGCTGGCCGGCGCGCCGTCGAGGGGCACCTCGACGCTGAAGAACATGATCGAACCGCCATAGCCGATGATTCGTTCGTCCCGGTGGCGCCGCTTGATGTCGAGCGCGGCGAGGACGGGATCGTAGAAGCGGGCGGCGCGATCGAGATCGTTGGTGCCGAGGGAGACATGGCTGAGCATGAAGGAGGAACGCGCCGGGCCGTGCGCGGTTGCCGCGCGGCGGCCTTCGCGTCCGGCCGCGCGCCGGCGTCCGGCGCGCCCGCTTAACCATATTTTCAACCCGCCCCGATAGCCTCGCCGCGACCAGATCGGGGGTGGGATGACGAGCGGTACCGGGACGACGGCCGGCTGGCGGGCGCGGATGGCGGGGTGGACCTCGCCCTTCACCGCGCCGGTGCCGGAGCGGGTCCGCGCGCCGCTGATCCGGCTCCAGCAGCAGCGGCTCGCCGCCTCCCTCCCTTTGCTTTGCCTCGCGGTCGCCGCGAGCGCGGTGGCGATGGCGCTGGCCGTGCTCGGCGACCTGCCTCTGTGGCAGCAGCTCGCGCCGCCCATCCTCATCGTCGGCACCTGCCTCTTCCTCCTGCTCCGCATCCGGCTGCGGCCGCCGCCGGCGGACCTCGAAACCGCCTATCGGAGCCTGCGCGGCGCCCTGTTCGTCGCGATCGGCCTCGGCGCGGTGGCCGGCGCCTGGTGCGTCAACGCCTTCGTCGAGATGGAGCGTTATTATTGCATGACCGCGCCGGTGTTCATCGGCATCGGCGCCCTGGTCACCGCGAGCAGCCTGATCGCCGTGCCGCGCGCCGCGATCGCCGGCATGGGCGCGGCGGTGGCGCCGATCGTGCTCAAGCTGGCCAGCTACGACTATCTCGGCATGCGGGCGATGGCGGCGATGATGGTTCTGATCACCCTGCTGCAGGCGCGCATGATCCTCGGCAAGTTCCGCGAGACGGTGAGCATGTTGACGGCGCAGCAGGAGCTGGACCGGCTCGCCCGCTTCGACGCCTTGACCGGCCTCGCCGGCCGCCGCGCCTTCATGGACGACCTGCAGGCGCGGCTCGATGCCGGGCGGCCCGTGCTGGTGGCACTGGCGGATCTGGACCGGTTCAAGCAGGCGAACGACCTGCACGGCCACAAAGCGGGCGACGCGGTGCTGATCGCGGTCGCCGAGCGGCTGCGCGGCGCGGCCCCGGGCGCGGCGACGATCGCCCGGCTGGGCGGCGACGAATTCGCCCTGCTGTTCGACGGGGCGGAGGAGCGCGCCGGCGCGGAGCTGGCGGCGGTGCGGCGGGCCGTGGCGCGGCCCTTCGCGCCGGGCGGCGGCGCCAGCCTCTCGATCGGGATCAGCATCGGCGTCGCCGCCAGCCCGCGCGGCGGCACCGATCTCGCCACCCTGCTGCACGACGCCGATCTCGCCATGTATGCCGACAAGGCGGCCGGGAAGGCCCGGGAGACGCCCGCCGCGCCGAGGCGCGCCGCCGCCTGACGGGCTCGCGCCTGCTTCAGTCGATGATCTCCGCGCCGCCCGCGGCGGCCATGCGGGCGAGGGCGTCCTTCATCTCCTGCAGCCGTTCCGGGCTGTGGCCTTCCCACTGGGCGACCTCGCCGGTGATGCGCAGCGGATCGCGGGAGCGGTAGGACATGGTCGGATTGCCGGGGAAGCGCTGATCGGTGAGGTTGGGATCGTCCTCGAACGGGCCGGTCGGCGCGACGATGTAGATGCGCTCGCGACCCTCTCCCTGGGCCAGCTCGCAGCCCCAGATCGCTGATTCCAGGGCGGCGGAGAAATAGATCCAGGAGAGCTTCTGCGCGCGATAATTGGAGGCGAAGCCGGGCGAGAGCAGATCGCCGACCTGAAGATCGGCCTTCGTGCCGTGATAATAAGGCCCGGTGGCGTCTCTGGCGTAGGTCATTGCAGGGCTTATTCCCGCTCGGGCTCCGCCTCGTGATTGTCGTGCCAGACCCACCAGTCATAAGGCGGCGTCTGCGGATAGCCGGGGGGCGAATCCTCCCATATTTCCTGGCGGCCAAGCGCGGTCATATCGAGCCAGTTCCAAAGATTGCCCATCTGCTCGTCGCCGCGGCCGCTGGTGAAATAGGTGCGGAAAATCCGGTCGCCGTCGCGGATGAAGAAGTTGGTGCCGTGCCATTGGTCGACCCCGAAATCGGCGTCGAACCCGTCGGTGAGCGTGTACCAGGGGATATGCTCCCAGCCCATTTTCGCTTTCTGGCGCGCGAGATCGGCCTGCGACCCGCGCGAGACGAAGGCGAGATTGGTGTCGCGCTGGTTGAGATGGACGGGGTGGATGGCGTGATCGGCGACCAGCGAGCAGCCGATGCAGCCGCGCTCCGGCCAACGCGACACGCCCGGCTCCATGAAGGCGCGGTAGACGATGAGCTGGCGGCAGCGGCCGAACAGATCGCCCAGGCCGACCCGCCCGTCCGGGCCTTCGAAGACATAGTCCTTCTCGACGGCGAGCCACGGCATGCGCCGGCGCTCGGCGGCGAGCGCGTCGCGGGCCCTGGTCACGTCCTTCTCGCGTTCGTGCATGCGGGCGTGGGCGGCGTCCCATTCCTCGCGGGAGACGATCGGCGGGGTCCGCATGTTCGGATCGAGTCGGGGTTCGGATGAAGTCGCCATAGCCATTCCTGCCTCAAGAGCGTTTGCCGATCCCCGAGGGCGATCCTGCGGCAAAGACCGGCCGGTCCGCAAGCCTGGGCCGTTCAGCCCGCCGCGAAGCTGACCGCCTCGACCTTGTTGCCGTCGGGATCGCGGACGAAGGCGCCGAAATAATGGGGATCATAATCGGGGCGCAGGCCGGGCGGGCTCGCATCCGTGCCGCCATAGGCCAGCGCCTTGGCGTGGAAATCATCGACCATGGCACGGGTCTCGGCCTGGAAGGCGATATGGGGCCGTCCCGGCCCAACGCCAGCGGGCCCGGCGTCGATGGGCTTTTCCAGGCTGCAGGATTCAGACGAGCTCAATCACTTGGCAGCCTACCGCGCGCGATGTCGATCGATATGGCTCGGCCCATCCCTTACGCTGGAGAGGACATCTCCCTGAACGATTTACCCCTGTAGCTTCAGCATAACTACGGGCATTTACGTAAGCGCCGCTCCGGCGGCGCGTTTGACTCTTCCGATATTACAACTAAGTGAAGCCCTGTTCGCGACGATCTTACGCGCGCCACTTGATATTGGGGGTTCATGTGGAAAAGCTCCTCGTTCCAGGCACCTATAGTTATATGCTGCACCAAGCGCCGGTGGATGCAGCATATCTTGCCGACTTCACGGCCGCGAAACAGCGACGTTGGGGTCGACTTACCCAGTCTATCGACGACTTCGTCTATGATCAGATCGTAGAGCGGATCGGCCGAGCCACCGGCTTGCGAAGCGCGGTTTTGGCAACCGTGAATGGAATTCCCTACCGAACCCGCCTCAAGGAGCGAGTAGACGGAGAGTTCAACCGCGGTCTGGCTGTCATCTCAATGGCGAAGGCCCCAGCTGAATTCGAAATTCACAATGATGCGCCCTACAAGATGATGCCGCGTGACCATTTCGAACAGGCGCTAAGGGGCTTGTACTCCGATCATTGCAATACATACGGCCGAGATCTCAGATTCAAAGTTGCGGCCTCGGTGAGGTGGGCGGATGCCTGTGCGTTCGGGCTGCTTGAGGGAGCTGCCAAAGCGCTTGCAAGGCAACGGCGTTAATG